>CAXXEX010000008.1:0-109608 GCA_963666915.2 Acidobacteriota bacterium | reverse complement strand
TACGTTGAAGGTCCGGAAACTGAAAACATACAGGCTAAAGTCCCTGAGGGAAGCGAAGATTACTATACGGTGTTCAATGAAATCGTCCTGGAACCCGGCGACCAGCACACAATTGATTCCGGTGTCCTGCACTGGTTCCAGTCGGGTCCCGAAGGCGCTGTTGTATCGGAGTTTTCCTCCACAAGCAGGGATGAGACCGATATATTTACCGATCCAAGGATTAAACGGATACCAGAAATAGCCGAATGAATGAGCTGTGGTTCTATCCTGTTCTGTTCCTGTCCGGTATTTTTGCGGGAACATTGAATGTTATAGCCGGAGGGGGTTCGTTTATAACCATCCCCCTCCTGATTTTCATGGGGCTGCCGCCCCTGGTTGCCAACGGCACCAACAGGATAGGGATTCTCCTGCAGAATGTTGCCGCCACCTGGTCCTTCAGTAAACATGGCCTGCTGAAAAACCTTCCCGTTGGACCCTGTATGGCGTCTATGGTGGCCGGTTCGGCATTGGGTGTACCTGCTGCCATAATGGCCGGAGACGATGCTTTTAAAAAAATCCTGGCCATATTCATGATCCTGGTATCACTCTGGACCATTACCGATCCGCTGAAAAGGTTCAAAAAGCTGGAAGGCACCGGCGAGATTAACAAGGTGGCGGCGGTTACCGGTTTCTTCTTCTGCGGATTCATCTCCGGATTTGTCCAGGCGGGTGTCGGATTCTTCATCCTTGCACTGACAACCCTGCTGGGGCTGGACATGGTCAGGGGTAATGCTCTCAAGGTTACGGTTATCCTGGGGGCGATGATCCTCTCGCTTTCCCTTTACGCCTGGCAGGGCCTGGTTCTTCCCGTACCGGGACTGGTACTCGCGGGAGGGACAATCGTAGGCAGCCAGATTGGAGTGAAGCTGACTATCCTGAAGGGTCACAAGTGGGTCAAGGGAGTAGTCACGGTGATGGTCATAATTTTTGCCATTAAACTGCTAATCAATGGATGATCTCATCACCATTCAGGCCTTCTGAACCAGCCCCCTGAACCTTTCGACATCCCGTTTCATAGACTCAAGGACAACTTCCCTGGCAACAGTAAGTTCCCTGCTCCCATGTTCGGCACCCCCGATTGGATACTCGAAATGGATCGAAACCGGCCGGGCATTAGTTTTCCTGTCCAGGATCTTCAGCAAAGCCGGGAAATCGGCAAAGCCCTCGCCAAGGGGACACAATTCCGCCATGGGAGCGCCTTCTTTTCCCATAACCCATCTAGAATCCTTAACAGCCAGGGTATTCACAAAATCAGCAATCATCCGCAAACCGTTTTCCAGTTATTAGGGCTTTCGGTCACCGCATGCCTCAAATCATACTGGCTTCCTATCCACTCTGGAGGAAGATCCTTTAACACCTCCCGCAAATCCCATATGGATGCCCCCAAATATCGTGAACCCGCATGGTTCTGGTAGGATCCGTGAATACCGGCCGACTCGTTAAGTCGGGCAAGTCCGGCCATTTTCCTCCTTGCTTCGTCCAGGGTCTTGTTTACCGGAATCTCGTCAGAATAAGTGAAATAGCCCATCCGGTAATATTTGATTCCCTGTCCCGCGGCGGTTTCAATTACCCGGCGAGACAGGTCCAGGTCGGCGTCATTTACGGCGGAAACCATCATGGGCACATCCAGCCCTTCCGCCCTGACAGCCTTCACAGCAGCCGGAAGGTCCTTTTCAACCTGGTCAGGCTCCACATGCCCGCCGGGGCGAACAGTAAGATCAATCCCGTCAAAGCCGGCCTCCCGGGCAAAAGCGGCCATTTCCGGGTAATCCAGCCATTGCAGGTGTTTTGAAAACACACAGATCTTACCTGCCACCGAAGTCTCCGCCCCCGGGCCAGGGCTTCCGGCCGCGGTGCCCGCAGTCGAAAAGCCGGACACAGCAGCGGCAGTTCCAACTGCCATGGTTGATGTTAAAAAACTCCTTCGGCTGACTCTTTCCTTCATCATAAACCTGCTTCCATTATGTAGCTCAATATCTTTTTCATGCTGTTCCGGATCCCGAGATAATAGCCAACGCGGTCTTCAATCCTTTTCCAGATAGGGAATTGTCTGCGGGCCCTGGGGAAGGACACAGATTGACGCGGACGGATTCTCATCCAGGATTCCGGACAATTTATCTTCGATCGACACAACCGGTTCCAGGTGAGCTGATTTTATTTCTTCATCAGTCAACCCATCCGACTTGATGGCAACTCTTGCCCTGGTCAGAACCTGGGCCAGAACCTGGGCCTGCCACTGATCCTGGCGCCGGAATCCAGGATCAGCCAAAGCGGCGAGGAAGTCCGCGGGCTTGCCCATTCTTGAAATCATATCCGCAAAATCAGTTCCGGTC
The DNA here is from genome assembly GCA_963666915.2 of Acidobacteriota bacterium. GTDB lineage: Bacteria > Acidobacteriota > UBA6911 > RPQK01 > JAPXNP01. The sequence continues at coordinate 107,236 of CAXXEX010000008.1, read as the reverse complement.
GGCACCCCGTCTGAACATTCCGACGCGCAAATAATCCATCCCCCGGGTTTTACCACCCGCGCGGCGCCGGAAAGGCCCTTGACTGTCTGGTAAAGGTTCAAGTCCAGGGGATACCCGCTGTTGGTGGTAACAACTACGTCATAAGCCTTTGGCAGTGCCTTCATGGCCGTTTTCCTGGTAAAGGCGCGAGCCTTTTCATGCACGGCAAAAAGCTCTCCGCACTGCACACTGGTTATCTCATGGAGGTTGTTAAGGGTAACGTCAAGTGAAAAATCAACCCCGGTCATTGCCGCGATATCCCGTATCGAGGAATGCAGTGGATTGTCGTCGATGATACCCCAGGTGGATTTCTCGCAGGCGATCAATTCGGCACTATGGACTGCCATCACGGTTTCCAGCGAGGCCAGTCCCGGGGCCACCAGTTTGGGACCCCCGCTGAATCCCGCAAAAAAATGAGGCTCAACGAAACCGGTGGTTATCCTGATATCGCTCTCGACCCAGGTACGGTTCAGGTTCACCGGAATACCTGAAGGGGTTGTGCCCATATTAACAACGTTTTCCGCATCCGTGCAGACATGGTTCAAAACCCTGTAACGGTCCATAATCTCCACACCCAGAATTTCGGCAAGCTCCCGGTCTGTGCTGGGCCGGTGGGTACCAGTCGCGACAAGGATGGAAATGTTATCTTCAGGTACATGGGCAAGCTGTTCAAGGACAGCAGGAAGAACCAGTCCGCTGGGCATGGCCCGGGTGGAGTCGCAAATTGCAATTGCTACCTTGTCGGATGAACTGACAATATCTGATAAAGGTTCTGAACCCAATGGGCTCCGCAAACCAGCCCTGAGAACGCTGCCTGGATCCGGGATACCCGGAATAAATTCCGGTTCAACAACTGTCACGCCCTGCCCAGGGAAATCTACTTCCAATCCTCTTCTGCCGTAATCAAGCCTGATCTTCATATGTAATCCTCATTAAACTCCGTACATTTCCTGAAAAATAATGCATACGACTACAAAAATCAACAAAAAGGGGCGTTTCCCTATATGAAAGGAAACGCCCCGGAAGGAAATATGATGCCTGAGGTATGTTTTATCAGGTCAGTTTCAAAATATTATCCATTCTCTGTTTAACATCTTCAAGGCGGGCCCGGTCTCCTCCCCTTACTTCAGAGGTAACCCATTCCTTGTATCCGACCTTGACCAGGGCTTTGGCAATTCCGGCCCAGTCAATATCATCGTCACCCATTTCGGTCCTGAAACCAGCCCTTGGCCCCTGCTCGTTCTGCAGTTTCCTGCTGTACGCTTTTACGTGGACCTTGACGATTCTTTTGTTCAGGGCTTCAATCCAGTGCACCGGCCATCCATACCTGACTATGTTTCCGCAGTCAAAATATGCCCCAATAATGGGAGATTCGAATTCATCGATATACCTGGCCATTTCCACCGGGCTCAGCAGAAAATTATTCCAGACATTTTCGAGGCCTATTTTCACATTGAGCTTCTCGGCGTATGGAATAACCTTCCTTATTTCCTCCTGGGACTGTTTATAAGCATTGGCATAGGTAACCTCCTTGTTTACAACAGCGGGGACCAGCAGGACTGCTTCAGCGCCGTAAAGCTTGGCTTTATCCAGCGCCTCCTTCATACCAGCCATTCCTTCTTCCCTTACCTTCGGATCAGGATCACTGAAAGGTTTCTTCCAGTGCACACTGTTCATAACGCTGTGGATCTTGAGGCCGGTGGCATCCTGGGCTGCCAGTATTTCCTTGTCATCAAGATTGTTCGGGGCTCCCATTTCAATCCCGTCAAAACCGACATCCTTAACCAGCTTGAACTTATCCATTATGGACATGCCCTCTACCCTGACCATGCCGAATCCGACAGCTTTCTTGAATACCTGGTCCCCGGCAGCGAAAACCGAGGTTCCAGCAGCTCCGGCCACAGTCCCGGCCGCGGCCATACCCACGGCTGACATTTTCAAAAACTCCCTGCGTTTCATTTCTGAATTCATTCTGAAATCTCCTGACTTTTTAAGTTTCTCACCTGTTCCAGGTGGAAAATCATTATTAATCTTCGGAATGGTGCTTATTTCTATTATGTACCGTGCCGGGGACTTTTCAATTATTTTCTGCCCGTTCCGGCAAAACCCCTCTGGAGGGGAATAAAATCTTAAATACTACAATTTGTACGCCTCTGAATAACAGGAAGTTTCAGCGTGCCATGGGCTTCCAACGTACTACAGGCAGCCTGCCTGCAGCTTGTACCATGAGCTTCCAGCCCCTGGATCGTGGCATACCCATTCCGGAATAGTAACGAGTAGCAAGTTAGATGTGGCAGGTTTGGATCTTGCGTATGATCATTCGACACTCAACACTGCAATTGCAGGGGTGATAACCTCGGCCAGGCTGTTTGGAGTAAATTATGAATGATCTTTATGAAAATATTACCCCTGTGGCTGAGTCACCCTTCCAGGGTTCTTTTCTGTCGACAGGTATTGCATACCCGGGGTGCCTTCCCGGGACTGATTACGACTACGAAAACGAATACGATAAACGCTTCGCAGACAACGACAACGCAATAACCACCGGGACCCCGTTTAGTCTCAAGCGAATAATCACAAGTTTCGAGCAACAATTTGCATGACTTTTGCCCCATGTCACTTGTTACTTGTGACTATCCACTTGAAATACAAGAATTAAGCCTCTTTGGGCATAGCCAGGATATTGTCCATCCTGGTTTTCACATCCACCAGCCGCTCTTTTCCGCCGCCGCTGACTTCAGCAGTCACCCAGTCAACATAACCGGCTGCAACAAGGGCTTTTACAACTTCAGGCCATTCAACATCGCCCTCGTCACCCATCTTGATATCAAAACCAGCCCAGGGGCCTTTTTCATTCTGCACTTCACGGCTGTAAGCCTTGACATGAACCTTGACAATTCTTTCACCCAGGGCTTCAATCCAGTGGGTCGGCCAACCGAAACGAGCAACATTACCGCAATCAAAATAGGCGCCGATGATCGGGTTTTCAAACTCGTCTATGTACCTGGCCATTTCAAGGGGGCTCAGCAGAAAATTATTCCAGACATTTTCCAAACCTATTTTCACCCCTTTTTCCTCGGCATAGGGAAGAAGCTTGCGGATTTCTTCCTGGGACTGTTTATAGGCAAATGAATAGGAAACTTCCTTGCTCACAACTCCGGGAACCAAAAGCACGGCCGCCGCTCCGTAGATCGCGGCCTTATCCAGGGCGCCTTTCATACCGGTCATTCCGGCTTCCCTTACAGCCGGGTCAGGGCTGCTGAAAGGATTCTTCCAATGTCCCATATTCATGATGCTGTGAATCTTGAGACCGGTCGCGTCCTGGGCGGCCAGGACTTCCTTGTCATCAAGATCATTGGGGCCGGGCATTTCAATGCCTTCGAAACCGGCTTCCCTGGCCAGTTTAAACTTGTCCATAACGGATAAGCCGTCGCCCTTGATCATTCCATACCCGACAGCCTTTTTAAATTCCTTTTTACCCGCGGCGTTCAGTCCGCAGCCAAGCCCGCCTACAACTCCGGCTACAGCCAGTCCGGCGGCAGACATTTTCAAAAAATCTCTTCTTTCAATTTCTGAGTTCATTACTAATTCTCCTGTTTTTTAAAAAACAAATACTGCTGAATAAATCAAATTTTATTATTAATGAGACACCCATGGTCTCCCAACTGAATCCTCTTCTTATTTATTATCTCCAATCACAATGTCATATCAAAGCGAAATAGTCAAAGTACTGTTGAGCTGCCCTAATGATCCGGATCTAATTGTTTAGCAACGGCCTGTTACAGGTAATTATCAAATATTGTATGATTGCCTGATGCCGAAAACAGAACTTGAACTACTGAACGATATTCGCCCCTCACATATCAAAATAGCCCTTTTCGACTTTGACGGCACTTTGTCGCTTATCAGAAGCGGATGGCAGGAAATCATGATTAAGTTCATGACGGACACCCTTTCCAGGCTGAATACCGGGGAGAGCCCTGAGGAAATATATACCGTTGTTGAGGATTATGTTGTAAGGCTTACCGGCAAACAGACGATCTACCAGGCAATCCAGCTGGCCGAAGAAATCAGAAAGCGCGGCGGAACCCCCCTGGATCCCCTGGAATACAAACAGGAGTACCACAACCGCCTTTGGGCATTGATTCAAAACCGGGTTGAAGGTCTGAGAAACGGAACCGAGAAAGCGGAAAACTGGCTCCTCCCGGGCAGTATTGAATTTTTAGATGAGTTGAAAAACCGGGGAGTTAAACTGTTCCTGGCCAGCGGCACTGACGCGGAATTTGTCATAGAAGAAGTCAGCCTTCTGGGCCTGACACCCTATTTCAGCGAAGGTATCCACGGCGCCCAGGATGACTATCACAAATTTTCAAAAAAAATGCTCATAGATGAGCTTTTCAGGACCCATCACCTCAAAGGCCCTGATTTTGTGGCCTTCGGGGACGGATATGTCGAAATTGAGGACACCAAGAACCGGGGCGGAATCGCGGTGGGCATCGCCAGTAATGAAGAAAGCGGCTACGGCATAAATGACTGGAAAAGAAATCGTTTAATACAGGCAGACGCAGACTGCATTATTCCCAATTTCATTTCAGGGAAGGAACTTCTCCCCCTGTTGTTCCCCAGCAAATAACATAAATCCAGGCTTCTCCTGCTGCCATGAAAGCCAATAAAGCTTTTCCTGTAGGTAACAAAGCCGCCTTATAATAAATATATTCCGCGCGGGAAAATAACCATGGAAAAAAAATCAAAATTCAACCGGTTTAAACGGGAAGAACTTCTAATCAAGCCCTTGGCGGAAAGGGATAATCTCCTGGATCTTTCCATAATGGCTGACCCAAAGACCCGGGCTGAAATTATTGATCCCAGGTACAATGACCTGGCCGCGGCGCTCCGCTCAGCCAAAGAATGCGGCGCGGCTTCAATTGTACTTATGGGAGCCCACGTAATCAGGGCCGGTATGTCCCCCCTCATAATCAGATTGATGGAAGAAGGACTTATTAACCATATCGGATTCAACGGTGCCGGGGCTATTCATGATTTCGAATTCGCCCTGATTGGAGAAACAACCGAAAGCGTTCCCCGCTATATACAAACCGGGGAATTCGGTCTTTGGAAAGAAACCGGGGAACTCAATGAAATCGTAAAGTCGGGATCCGAAGAAGGTCTTGGATTTGGTGAATCCATAGGGAAATATATCGCGGATAACAACCTGGAACATAACAAATACAGCATCCTGGCTGCCGGCCACAGGCTGGGAATTCCAGTAACCGTTCACATAGGGCTGGGGTACGACATAATTCACGAACATCCCAATTGTGATGGCGCGGCCCTGGGCAAGGCTTCAATGGACGATTTCCTGATCCTGGCCGAAAGCGTTTCCAACCTGGAATCAGGAGTTTTTCTGAATTACGGTACCGCTGTAATGGGGCCGGAGGTATATCTGAAAGCCCTTTCAATGGCCAGAAACCTGGCCAGGCAGGAAAACAGGGACATAAAAAAATTCACAACTGCTGTTTTCGACCTGGCTGAATTGGGAAATATTTCAGATGCTGAACCGGAAAAAACCGAGGCAAAATACTATTTCCGGCCACTTAAAACTATCCTTATCAGGACAGTTAAAGATGGGGGACGCAGTTTCTTTTTCCAGGGTGATCATAAGGACACCTTCCCCCAGCTTTATACAGCATGCCTCAAGCAGGTGTCCGGATAAGGCCGCTCAATAGCCGAATTCATGCTCCCGTCCTGAATTCCGCCATTGATTTTCAAATCTCCGTCGCTAAAATTATTAAGCATGAACATCTCCAGACTTGAAGAAATTCTTGCAGGCATAAAAAAGACCAGTATCCTTGTTGTTGGGGATTTCTTCCTTGACCAGTATTGGAGCGTGGACCCTGCCATTTCCGAGATATCCCTGGAAACCGAACTTGAAGCTCACCAGGTGGTTGACGTCAGGCTGAGTCCCGGAGCAGCCGGAACCGTCACCAACAACCTGGCTTCACTGGGAGTAAAAAAGATTTCAGCCCTGGGATGCCTTGGCGCTGACGGAAACGGATATGAGGTCAGGAAAAGGCTGGAAGCGCAGGGAGTCCGCGTTGACAGCCTGATTTCATCCCGCAGCATAAAAACTCCGACCTATACCAAGCCGATGTTCCGAAACCGGGGAGGTTCAACTGAAACGGAAGGCAACCGCTTTGACATAAAAAACCGTTCTCCCCTCCCGGAAGAACTCGAAACAATTATCCTGGCAAACCTGGAAAAAATGTTCACGCAATTTGACGCGGTTACGGTCCTGGACCAGGTGCAGGAACGCAATTCAGGAGTAGTTACCGATCGGGTTATCAGACTGCTGGCTGAGTTGGCCGAAAGGTATCCGGCAGTGACGGTAATGGCTGATTCCCGAACCAGGATAAGTGAATTCAGGAATGTCCTGATCAAGCCCAATATCCATGAAGCTTCCCGGGCGGCCGGAATAAATCCGGACCGTGATCTTGCCGAGCTAGTCATAAAAATCGGGAAACTATGCAGTTCCAGGGTTCTAATGACCAGGGGAGCTGACGGCATCATGACCTTCGACGGCGAAAAAATTGATGAATGCCCTTCTCTTCCGACTTCAGGCCCTATTGATATTGTTGGAGCAGGAGACAGCGTTACGGCGGCCGCCGTAAGTTCGCTGGCCGCCGGGGCCGATCTGCCTGAAGCCGCCCGCGTGGCAGTACTTGCCTCAAATGTGACAATCCACAAAACAGGCACCACCGGCACGGCCAGCCGGGAAGAGATACTCGAAAAGGCCCTTAACCACAGCTGTTCATAACAAACGTATTCTTTTTTGAGGATCTTTTAACTACCATTGATTTCACGCTCCAGGTATCTCTTCAATCCGTAATCTCTCCCAAAATCCATCATTCCTATATCACGGAAATCAAACGCAGCGTTCCAGGAACCGCTCCAGTCTCCGCTCCAAAAAACTCCAAACCTTCCCGCGCAGATCAAAAAAAACCAAAAACAGTTTAGGGCCTGCTAATATATTCTGGTATAGCAGGATACCTGTATTAGAATATTACTCTCAGGTGAAACTATCCCGCACATTCAGGGAGATCTTATGAATGAAAAAAGTTTGATTCCGTCACCGTCACGAAGAGACTTGATTAAAAAAGCTTCTGCCGCGGCCGCTGCTGCCTCATTCCCAATATTCAACTCCTCACATGTTTCAGCTAAGGGATCAGGATTACCTGACCAGGTAGATTCCGGAGAAAGCGCGGCCAGCAGGCCGGCACTCAATTGCGCGCAGACAGTTCTTGCCAGGGCGAATGACCTCTACAAACTGGAACTGAAACCGGGTGATTTGAGTTTTGCATCGGCTTTCGGAGGAGGTATGGGAATAGGGGACAAATGCGGGACAGTCACCGGCTCCCTGATGGTACTCGGTTACCTGTTCAAAGGCAGCAACGGTGATAGCGCTTCGGCAAAAAAGGCTTCCAGTGCCTTCATCAAGGCTTATGAGTCCCGTATGGATTCCCTGGATTGCAGGGATTTAAGGGTAACTCACCGCACTGAAACAGGAGGATGCGAGCCGGTTATCTCCGCGGCCCTTGAAGTTCTGGACGCTACGATCAATCAACATTCAAAAACAGCCGGATAGATCAGCTCAAGTTCATCGCCCGGTTCTGATCTTATCCACCTGATCTCCTGTATTGATGTCAGCACGGTCCATTCTCATAGGATTTCCACGTCGAACTTCCTTCATACAGAAACTGCTATTCCCGCAAACCCATATTCAAAAGGGATAAAAAAAGTAGAAAAAACGAATTCCCACACTGTTAGAATAGATTCAGATTAACCTGTTCTTTAAACCTGCTGCGCGGGCCAGCAGTCTTGACAAACCGCTTTTGCGAAACGCGCGCCAGATTAAAAAATGGTGCCGGAAGCTCGGTTTACTTAAAAGCTATATAAGGATTCGGCTGTCGGCTCAGCCGGGCACTTCAAAAATTTGAATATAGTTTAAATTTAAAACACAAAGGGGAGACCAGTTATGAAGGAATTTATAAACAGAAGAAATTTTTTACAGACGTCCTCAGCCCTGGCAATGGGAAGCGCCCTGGCCGGATCAGGTCTGTTCAACAGCGGCTGTTCTGCGGCTGCCGATAGCGGAGCTGAATTGATCAAGGCCGCATGTATCGGCATTTTTCCGCGTGACATCAGTGTAATGGATAAATTCAAAATGGCGGCTGCCGCCGGTTTCACAGGAATTGAACCTAACACGATCAAAACATCGGAAGAGGTGGCTGAATACAAAACTGCTTCCGAAACAACCGGGGTAAAGATTCATTCCATAATGAACTCCGACCACTGGCGGTTCCCTTTAACTGACAATGATCCGGAGGTAGTTGCCAAATCGGTTGACTGCATCAAAACTTCAATGCGAAACGCCAAGGAACTTGGAGCTGATGCCATACTGCTGGTTCCGGGGATAGTCACCGCCCAGGTCGGATACGCCCAGGTCTACAAACGTTCCCAGGAAACCATCCGCACCGAGCTGCTCCCGATGGCGCGTGAACTGGACATTGTCATAGCTATCGAGAATGTGGGAAACCGTTTCCTGATGAGTCCGCTTGAATTCGCCCAGTATATTGATGATTTTGACTGCCCGTACGTAAAGGCTTACTTTGATGTCGGAAATGTTACCCGATACGGGTATCCGCAAGATTGGATCAGGATCCTGGGTGAACGCCTGGTCAAGGTTCATGTCAAAAAGTTCGAGCCGGGCAGGGAACATCTGGCATTCGATCCTGAAGACCGCAGGACCGAGGGGATTGACTGGCCGGATGTCCGCAAAGCTTTGGATGATGTCAGCTACAAGGGTTATGTATCAGCTGAAGTCAGGGGAGGCTCTGAAGAAAACGTTAAAGAAATCAGTGCCCGAATGGACAAGATCTTTGCAGGAGAAAATCCAATTCCTGAAGATGAATTCGTTAAAGAAGAAGAATAACAAGGAAATTTCAAACAGTCTCCGCTTAGAATCCAGTATCAATATATCCGCCCGCGGGTGGTGCTGAAAATTCAACAAAAGCACCTGCGGGCGGATAGACTTCAGTGAAGGATTTTATCCACTCCATTTTATCCGCCCAACAATCCGTTTCCCCTGTTCCAGGATATTCGACCCAGCAAGGTATTGCCTTTCCAGTTATCATTCGGCAGAGTCTCTCCGACTGTAACCCAGGATTCTTTTTGTGAAGCATTCACAGTGTGGAAATTCCCCATTCGCGCCACATGGTCAGGATCATTAATGCCGTCCCCGATGAGTGGGAATACAACTTTTTCACTTTCACGAACCAGGCATAACCTATCTGTATCCACTTGCGCGATGTAAAGTGGGGAACGCCAACGCATTACATTGATGTTATTTTCACTCTTCCTGGTATACACAAGAAACAAACCGTGACTGTGGGTTATCCATCGTTGCTGGGTAGTAGACATAGTGATAGGTTCCCCATCATCCCAGCACCAAGGCCGTTTTTCTTCCCATAGGAGCCCGTCACTGGAAACTGAAAGATATCCATGGCCATCTTCTGCACGAATTGTCATAAAGAAGCGCTTATCAATAAGGGTAATTGTCGGTTCCAATAATCCCCGTCCAACACTTAATTCCAGCGAATTTCCTGATTGAATGATATTCAAGTCCTGACCGTCAAAAGAGCACAGGACTGTACACACTTTCCTGTCTTTTCGTTCTTTTGACCCATATGACAAGGGAAGAAGAATATCTCCATTTTCAAATGTGATTCGCTGAGCGCATCCACATGTGTAGATACCAGATGTCTCCGGGTGATCCCATTCCAGTTTTTTTCGATCCGACCAGTTACCCCCGGCATCACCTGTCACATAAACAGGATAACGATTCTCATAAGGTTGAATCAGGACATCATTTTTATAATAAACACTGTGCCCGATCGCCAAAACTGAATCTGATTTTTGGTGATGATCTGGTACCACATCACAAGTTCCTTCTTCTATGTTGTTCGGCAACCATCGCCTGCCAAGTGAGGCGATGGGTTGGGGAGCTGTCCAGAACTCCCCATTACTATCAGAACGGGACCAATGCACCTGGCTGAAAACATCTGAGCCAGTAATAGTCTGGCACGTCATTATTGCTACAGGTTTTTCTTCTACAGGCACCATGCAAACACGAGGATGGAACCAGGTTTTGCCTTTGGTCCTGCCGGGCCAGATAATGGAGGATTTGATGCTGTCAATCAGTCTAGATCCAGGTGTATTTCGGGCATCTAAAGTATCAAGTCCCACAACTGACGCTGATGCACTAAAGGCTGCCAGCTTCATAAATAATCGTCTGTCTAGGCATTCGATTTGTTTCACAGGCATTCCTATTGATTGTTGCTTTTGACAAGGCCTAACACCCTGCAAGCTGCAGGAATCACAGCTTCCGCTTTTTACTCCACTCCTCGAAGTCGACCAGGTGCTCCTCCAATTTTCTCCTGATTTCACCGGGAATCCTGGCTGAAGAACGGGTGCTGAAGTCATAATGGACATGCACCGCCGTACCCATTGCGCACAACTCTCCATTCTGCCAGGCCTCCTGCCCGACAGTAAAGGAACTGCTGCCAATCTTCACCACATGGGTGACAATCCTCACATCCTCACCCCAGTGCATTTCCCTTAGAAAATCCGCCTCGATCCTGGCCATTATCAGGTTCCAGTGATCAAAATCCACCTTCATTAAAGGATTGAATATCCTGAATATCGGCGTCCTGGCGTTCTCGAACCAGACCGGAACCAGGCAGTTATTGATATGGCGGAGCCCATCCATATCACCAAAACGGGGAGAAATCGTCATCTCAAACATTCATGCCTCCGGGAAACTGTTTTTCTTGCGCAGCATTCTCTTCATATAGTATCAGACAATTCAGTTTCCCATCTAACCCGCGGTTACGGGATAGAAGGCTTCTTAACAGATGCCGAAATCCCTTGCGGAGGAGCTCCGGATAGAAAACTTCAGGATGATTCTACTTTATATGGAAGAGCTTTCCTGCGGAATACCGAAAAACCGGGATATCGGCTGAATCTCTCAAACCCGTGAGCGCTTAACATTTCTATTGCCTCCTGCCTTAGATCCGCCAGAAGACTCTTGTCAATAAATACCAGAATTTCACCCCTTTTTGAAAACAACTTCTCAGGAATCCGATTAGAACAAAAAGATATTTGTCTTGGCGGGGCATGGAATAAAATCGACTTTATTTTTTCTCTTGGCCGACTGCTGACAACAACAATTGATGAATCACCTGTTGTTTTTTCCAGCACATTCCAGGTTCTCCAGGCTTTAATCAGATGCCCTCCTGAAACCTCGCCTCTGACTACTTTAGTCAAGCAATATGAATTAAAAAAGAAGATAAACAAGGCGAAAAAACAAATCCCCGCCCTTTGGAATTGCGCGGGGGAAAACTGGACTGCGCCAACCAGTACAAGAATGAACAGAGGCAGGAGAGGCGCAATGTAACGAAGGTCGGAAAAAGGGGAAATGTAGATCATAAAAACATAAGAGATAACAAAATATGCAACGACATACACATATTTCTTGTCACAAAATAATCGTCTTAAATTAAATTCGTTCTTTTTTATAATTATGCCCAGAATTATGACAATACCCGCCGTAACTATGATCAGGAGATATGGTGTTGTCAGGAACCACCTTTTGAAAAGAAACACCTCGATATTCATCTTACCCAGAAACAGTGATCCTGGGTCAGCAAGCTTCTCCTGGATCTCCCGGGACCTGAAATCCATAAACAGATCACGAAACGCCGGAGGATATATCAATAAAGCGGCGATAACAGAAACACAGGTCGTCATTCCAAAATATAGAAGTTTCTTTAAATCCCTTCGCTCCCAGGCGTAGTGGATAAAAATAACCAGGCAGATTCCAGCAACATACAGGTAGGAATAATAGTGGGAAAGAAACGCCAGGGTGCAGCCCACTCCGTATAAAGAATAATCAAAGACGCCCAGATGGTCTTTGTCAAAAGACCTGAACACTACCAAAAACACGGCCATCACCAAGGTAATCTGCAGTTCATAGGCTTTATGAATTACATATGCTTCCATTGTCAGAAATCCGACGGCAAACAGAAACGCGGCAAATAAAGCCAGATATGATTTCTTAAACAAATTCAGCCCCAGCAAATAAACCAGGATAATTGTAAAACATGAAGCAACAAGGTTTATCAAAAATCCCAGCTTTAAAGAAGCTTCCTTCCCGCTGCTCCATCCTATGACAGTATGTAGAACATAATAATAGAGAGGGGGGTGGTTGCTTCTCACCAGCTGCCTGTATAGTCCGGGATAGGATATTTCACGTTTTTCAATAGAAAAAAGCTTCTTGAAAAGCTCACTGCTGTCCCGCCAGTTACCTTCTTCGGCATTAATGATTTCGTTGTTATGACTATAATTAAGCGTGCTCTTCAAGTATGAGGAGTACCCGCTGTTTGCCACATGGGTTGTCTGAGAATAAACCACCAGCCGGAATCCAACTCCAATAATCAGGATCAAAAGCAATAGAATGATATCCCGCTTACCAATTTTCATTGAATTCATTATTTTTCCTAATCCAGTTCCCAACAACATATAAATAAAATCTCGACAAGGCCCTGAGAGCCAAATTAAATTGGGGCTTCTTCTTTCCGGTTCCTTCTTATTCCCTGTTCACTGCGACCTTGTGATATGACAGGTAACCGGGATAGCTGCCGAACAGTTCAAATTCATGCGCCCTTACTGTCTCCAGCAGCCTTCCTGTCGTCTTGGGGCTGAGCAAATTGTCAATCAGAACAAGTACTTCCCCGTCATGCTCCAACAGTTTCTCCGGTATTCGCCTGCTGCAGAATGCTACCGGCCTCGGGGGAGCATGGTAAAGAACCGACAAAATTCTCTCCTTGGGCCGGTTGGAAACGACAATAACCGAAACATCCCCGGAAGCCTGCTCCAACGAACTCCTGGTGACCCAATTCATTATGAGGTCATTTCCGGGAATTCTATCTCCTGCCACATTCGCCATGCTGTAGATGTTAAAAACTAAAACGAACAGGCTGAAAACTGACACGCACTTCAGCCTCCAGCCTTCGGGAACATATTGCAGCATGCCGGCCAGCAGCAGCACGAATATAAACGGCAAGGGAGCGATGTAACGGGGATTTAAAAATGGGGATATATATACAAGTACACAATAAAAAACCACAAAATAGGCCGCGACTAAAATGTATTTTTTATTTGTGAAAAACAAACTCAGTTTAAAGTCCTGCTTCTTAACTGCCAACGCCGCTATGACGAGGAGTACGGCGGAAGTGATCATCATGACATGGGGCACCGTCAGAAACCAGGCACGGAACATCCAGATCTCATGATAAATTTTATTGTTAAAGCTATCACCGACACTTCCCACAATCTCCTGGATCTGCACTGATCTCCTGTCTGTCAGCAAATCACGAACAGCGTATGGATATATCAGGAAAGCCGCGGCAACAGACGCGCAGGTTGTCACCCCGAAAAGAAGCAGCCTTTTCATGTCCCTGCGAAACCAGGCATATTGAACAAATATAATCAGGCATATACCGGCTATATACAGGTAGGAATAGTAGTGAGACAAAAAAGCCAGAAGACAACCGGTGCCGTATAAAACAAAGTCAGCTCTGCACAGCTTCTTTTTTTCAAAGGACCTGAGCACAACAAGCAAGACCAACAAAACAAATGTAACCTGCAGCTCATAGGCTTTATGCACAACGAAGGTTTCCATTGTCAAAAATCCGGAGGCCGCGAGAAAGGCCGCGAACAGGGCCAGTATTCTATCCCTGAATAGACTGAGTCCCAACAGAAAAACCAGGGTGATGCTCAGGAGCGAGGAGGCAAGATTGATCAAGAAGCCAATCTCAAGGGAAACTTCCCCGGAGCCGCTAAATCCAGTCAAGGCATGGAGCAGGCAGTAATATAAAGGGGGATGGTTGCTGGTCCGCAACTGTCCATAAAGCCGGGAAAAGGAAGTCTCCCCACCCTCAAGTCTATAAAGTTTCTCGAAGAGTTCCCTGCTGTCACGCCACTCCCCTTCCCCTTCACTTATTGTTTCGTTGCTGTGAATATAATTCAGGGTGCTTTTCAGGTACGATGAGTATCCGCTCTGGGTAACAACTACGGATTGGGACATAACCGCCAACCTGAATCCGGCTCCGACCACCAGTATAAAGAGCAGCAGGCACAGGACGATTGAAAAATTCTTTTCAGGATTCATTAATCTTACCCTAGAAGCTCGCGGCAGAACGGTAAACGAGTCCATTCCCTTCGCCTAATCTATCAAATTCCTATTTCTCAGTCTCCGGATCCCCCGGTTCAGCTTCATTTTCAAACCTCAAGGTTGAAGGAGCAACCGCGCCTCCGCTGATGATAAAGGACATGGCCTCGTCAAAACTCCAATCGGTCGATGTAATATTTTCAACCGGGACTATTTCCAGATAACCGGAGGTAGGATTAGGGGTCGTGGGGACGTATACCGCGGCCAGGGTTCGACCACTCACCTCATCCACCATGGTTCGGGTTACAAGGCCTACAGTTTTCATATCCCTGGAAGGAAAATCAATTAAGACAACTCTCTGCACCCCATCCGGCTTGGTTTGCATGACTTCAAGCAGCTTTTTGACCGACCCGTAAATATTGCGGACCATGGGAACCCGGTCAACAAGTGAATCAAAAAAGACCAGGAACCTGCGCCCAATCCATATGGTTGTCAGCCAGCCGGTTATTATTAGGGCGGTTATAACCAGGAGCACTGCCACCAGGGCCAGGAACCAGGGTTTCGTAAGCCAGGATGAAACTACCGGAAACCAGGGTTCGATCCAATTAGAAATCCAGGTAACAAGAGGCTCGCCGAATGAACGCAGCATATCCAGCAGGAAGTCCACCAGGAGCCAGGTCACAAGAAGGGGTATGGTTGTAAGTATTCCTGTGAAAAAATATCTCTGTATTTGTTTTACAACTGAATTTCTATTCTTCATCAAACTCCGTTCAGATCGGGAATACCCAACTGGCTTCTCCAGCAAAGCGGCATCAGGCAGTATAGGGGAATTAACCAGCCGGCTGAAACTGCGTCCCGATTCATTCCTTTCCCGACCAGCAGTAGGTACAAAGCTTTTCAGCTGGCAATCCAATAGCCTTGATCATGTCCTCAAGCCGCTGGTACCTGAGGGAGTCCATGCCGATCCTCACCCTGATTTTTTCAATCATTGCGTTATATCTATCAGTTCGGCAGTCTGTGTATTCCTCCAGATTGACCAGGCCGTCTCCCTCCAGTTCAAATATGGCTTTCCTGGCAGCCAGGTCCAGTTCTGAACGGGACCGGGAAAAATTGAGAAACCGGCAGCCAAAAACAAGCGGAGGGCAAGCCGGCCGCATGTGCACTTCCCTGGCCCCATAGTCATAAAGCCTCTTGAGGATATCTCCTAGCTGGGTTCCCCTGACAATGGAGTCATCACAGAACAGCAGTCTTTTTCCCTCGGTCAGTTCCCTGATAGGGATCAGCTTCATACGGGCGACAAGATCCCTTATATTCTGCTGCTGGGGCATGAAACTGCGCGGCCAGGTCGGGGTGTATTTGACAAAGGGACGACTGTATCTAACTTTGGCCTTGGTAGCGTATCCCAGGGCGTGAGCGGTTCCGGAATCCGGAATTCCAGCCACATTGTCAACTTCTATATTGTCATTTTCAGCCAGGGCCGCTCCGCAGCGATACCGGGAAGACTCAACATTGATCCCCTCATAACTGGAAGGTGGATATCCATAATAAATCCACAGGAAGCTGCAAATCTGCATTTTATCCCCAGGGGGATTCTTCTGTTCTATGCCGTCCGGAGTAATCAGCACTGTTTCCCCCGGGCCGAGATCCCGTTCATGCACATAGCCCAGGTTGGGCAGTGCGGAAGACTCCATGGTAACAGCGTACCCATCAGTACTTTTCCCGAGTATGACCGGTGTCCGACCCATCCTGTCACGGGCGGCATAGATACCTTCTCGAGTCAGGATAAGAATTGAACATGATCCTTCGATCTGCTCCTGGGCATTCCTGATTCCGGCTTCAAAACTATCCTCCTGGTCAATAAGTGTAGCCACCAGTTCGGTCGGGTTGATTTCGTCCCCGCTCATCTCGGAAAAATGGATGCCGCTTCGTTTAAATGCCTTGGCGACTATCTCATCGGCATTCTGGATAACACCCACGGTTACTATGGAATAACTGCCCAGGTGGGATCCAATAATCAGCGGCTGGTCCTCATAATCGCTGATTATGCCAATCCCCATATTCCCTTTCATCTTCGAGATATCATCCTCGAACTTGCTCCTGAACTGGGTATTGGTTATGTCATGGATAAACCTTATAAAGGAATCCCCGTTTAACGTGGCCAGGCCACCCCTTTTTGTTCCAAGATGCGAATGATAATCCGTCCCGTAGAATAGATTCGGAACGCAATCTTTGCTGGAAGCCACACCAAAAAAACCACCCATAAGAGCCCCTTTTCAAATACTTTCGATCCGTACCCTTATCTTTTCCTGGACGATACGAATTCAAATTAATATATCGTTAACCATTCGGAAACTATTTCCGATCCTTCAACCTTAATACCGGACGATTTCCATTTCAAAAAAAATGCTTCCACCAAGGCCTCCCGCATTCTCCAGAAAACTATTCTCAGATTACCATCAAAGACCTCGGTCTAAAAGCCCATTTTGCATACAAAATTATTCAATCGCTTCATGAAAAATTCCCGGCCCGCGGAAAAATAAGTTATTTTGACACGGAAAATTGGGGCATCGAAAAATCCGGAAAGGCTGCGGTTTCGACCTGTTATCTCCCTAACATCCGAACTCTAAAAGTTTTTATAGAAAAATTTACCCCGGGATAATATACTTGAAATTGCGAATTTCAAGAGAGGGGAGACTTATGAAGAGGAATTTCTTGTATTTTGCCATCCTGTCTGTAGCACTGCTGCTCTTAATTTCCTGCGGTCCTAATCCCGAAAAACAACTTATCACTGCAATTGAAAGTGGGGATTTCGCGACTGTCAAAACGCTGATTGAGCAGGGAATTGACGTCAACATAAGGCTTGCTAACGGCAGAACCATTTTAATGCACGCCGCTGAAAAAGGAGAAAATGAACTCGTGAAAATTCTCCTTGGAAAATCAGACAATGTTGATTCCAAGGACATGAAAGGTCATGCCGCCCTTTATTTAGCCGCTTCCGAGGGACAGACTGAAGCAGTCAAACAGTTGCTTGAAGCGGGAGCGAACCCAGACCTTACCGACTCGGAAGGTAAAACAACCCTGATTGCCGCTGCTACCGGGGGCCACCTGGAAACAGTGAAAGCCCTGCACGCCGGCGGTGCCGACCTCGCAAAGGCTGACAACAGTTCCCAGTCTGCTCTTTTTCACGCGGCTATTGAAGGCAAAGCCGATGTAGTCCGATATCTAATCGAAAACGAAGCGGATGTCGACCAGAAGAACTTCGATGAGTGTACCGCTCTACTGGTTGCGGCTGCCTCAGGCCACGCCGAAGTAGTCAAGGTCCTCCTGGAAGGAGAAGCCGGGGTAAATGCCATCGACAAGGAAGGCTGTACGGCACTCGCCAGGGCGGCCGAAAACGGCCAGGTCGAAGCTGTTCGATATCTCCTTGAAGCCAAGGCGGGAATTAATGCCCGGGATCGTACTGACCGCACTCCGCTCATGAGAGCGGCGGAACAGGGTCAAGCCGAAATGGTCCAGCTCCTTGTCGAAAATAAGGCTGACGTAAACGCCTGCGACAAGTCAATGCAGACAGCACTGCTCTGGGCCGCCCTCAGGGGTCATCCGGACGTTGTCAAAATCCTGATTGAAAACAGGGCCGATAAAGATGCCCCGGATAAAAACGGCTGGACCCCGCTTAAATGGGCTGAAAGCAAGGGCCATATCGAAATCGTCAACATGCTGAAGGAATCCGGGGCCAGTTGATCCCCGCATTCAGCACAAGCTGCCGCAGCTTTAAAGAGGAGCCTTGAAAGGTTCCTCTTTTGAAATCGGTCTGTCTGCAGGCAGTTTTGTGGTGGATTCCGCAAATTCCCCTGGATTATGAAAGCTTTTTATCCTCAGGATCAACTGGATTTCGGTTAAACAATCCGTCCATTCAGTAGATTATTAATGCCGGTCTTTCAGCAAAAGTCTTCCCGGGAATATCACGGCATATAAGGTTCTTCTCCTCTTAAATCCACGTTAAAGGATGCCATTCATGTCTCTGACAAAAACTCGATCAACAACCTTCCTGACAATAGCAGCTTCTGCCTGCTTGTTCCTAAACCCTCTTTTTGCCGGCAGTAATTCCTCAGCCCAGGTAGACGGCTGGTATGCGGAATCACCAAGAGATGAAATAAACCCTCGTTTCGAGACGGCTGCACCACGTATATTTAATGGCAAACCCACCCTTGAAATAGGATCGAACGGGAAGGTTTCATCAAATGGATGGTGGACAAAAACTTGCCCGGTTTCCCCCGGGAAACATTATAAATTTCGGACATTCTTCCAGACCATGAGCGCCCTGGAAGAACACAATCGGCATATCCTGGCCAAGGTAATATGGATCGACAAGGAAGGGAAACAGGCAGAGCTTCCTGAATACCCGGCTACGGAGCTGGAAACGGATGCAATAGGCTGGAGCGTCATCCAGGGAACATATCAGGCTCCGACTGACGCAGTTTCCGCGAAACTGGAGCTTATCTTCCGCTGGTCACCTCACGGATCCGTTGTTTTCCGGGATACTTCATTCACTGAAACCGTCTCCCCGGAATCCAGGGACGTTACCATCGCCACCATTCATTTTCGCCCCCGCAACAGCAGTTCAGCCCGCGACAACCTGGTCAAATTCGCTGAGTTCATTCACCAGGCTTCGAAACAGAATGCCGATATAGTATGCCTCCCTGAAGGAATAACCCTGGTCGGGACCGGGAACAATTACCTGGATTCCAGTGAACCCGTACCAGGCCCGACAACTGAGTTTATGGGTGAAGCGGCCAGGAAACACGGCCTCTACATAGTCGCCAACATTTATGAGAAGGAGAATGAAGCTCTCTACAACACTTCAATTCTCCTGGACCGCGAAGGCAGGTTAGCCGGTAAATACCGTAAAGTCAGCCTGCCGAGGGAGGAAATTGAAGGAGGGATTTCGCCGGGAGATTCCTTCAATGTTTTCGAAACTGATTTCGGCAGGATAGGCCTTATGACCTGTTGGGACGTTTTCTACCCGGTTCCGGCCCGCACCCTGGCAATGAAGGGCGCTGAGATAATTTTTCTGCCTATCTGGGGCGGCAATATTGACCTGGCCAAGGCCCGGGCTATCGAAAACCAGGTCTACCTGGTCTCCTCGTCATATGACATGAAAACCGGCATATTCGACCATGAAGGTAATCTCATTGCCGAAGGTACCGAAGAGAATCCAGTAGCCGTTAAGACACTTGACCTGAATAAAAGAACTCTCTGGCCATGGCTGGGGGATTTCAGAAGCCGGATTCCCAGGGAAAAACCTCCAACGGAAACCGGCAAGGTACCTGGAAGGGCCGTCCTTCCGTCGAAAATGCCCTGAAACTTCAGGACCTGATCACCCCTACCAGTTGAAATCCTTTTCGTATCCCAGGTCAATCAGCAGTTGGCCCTGTTGTTCCTTGAACAATTCCTTCATGCGGGGAGAAAATTCCGTTTTCCACTGGGCCTTCTTTCCACTCCTTACGTGCTTGATCCTTCCCGCCCTGGTGTTTAATGAGAATTTCTCGGCCAGCTCAATACCGGTTTTAATCCAAGAACGCGGAAATTCGTAATGCTTAAAGAGCTTTCTAAAAGCCTCTCTTTCATTACCGATGATTTCTTCGTACCTGAATTCAATTATGTCCGGATGAGAATAATTCCAGTTCTTCATGGCTGAAAACAAGCCGGACATCCTGAACAGTTCAATGATAAAAGCCTCCTCAGGAGCGAGCTTTGCGATATAGGACTGGTAGGTCTCATCTTTCGCCGGTTCGAGAATGGAATAATCATTTACAAGGGTGTCCACCCTTCCGGAAGGAATAATCTTGTTGAGTTCCAGCTGGCACCATTTTTCCTTGCAGACCTGGTGATAGTATGCGCCGGATATCACCAGGTCCCGGGGATCACGTATAAAATGACTTCCTTTTAATCCGTTGAAAAACTCTTTACGGATATCTTCAGTTACTTCATCAACATGAAAAATAACAACCGGCTCCCGCCTGTCTTTACTCAGCTTCCTTAGACTGTCATGGTTCAGTTCATGGCGCGGCACTTTGATCCTTTGCAGTCCGTGTATTGAACCGAGGGTCTCAACTATTCGCTTATAGTACACCGTCAGGCATTTATGAAATCCGGCGTGCAGGTATTCGTTCCGGGCCGGATGTTTTCTGAAAATATTCATTGCTGAAATTCTACCAAAGTTCGGATTTTCTATCTTCTTCCGGGGTATTGCAGGAAAATATCCTGCCAAGGGTCCTGAGGTTATTACGTTCGTACACTTCAACAGCCTCCCGGCAGGATTGATGCATTCGTTTCAGCCCGACCGGATCATCCAGCAATGATTTCAATGATTCCTGGAATTCCATCTCACTCTCCACGGCGGCATAACAATCCTTGAATATCTCCGGTACTCCAATCATTGAATGGGCGGTGCCTATCACCGGCACCCCATAGGCAAAGGACTCGATTATCTTTATCTTAAGCCCGGTTCCAACATTGATCGGGGAAACAGTCACGTCGGCCAGCCTGTAGGCATCAGCCAGATCATCCACTTCCCCCAGGCAGGTGATTTCTTTCATGGAATGTTGGAGAAATTTACCGACGTTTCCGGCGACATAAAGACGGCAGCTGCTTCCGGCTTCCAGAAGCGGGACAAAAACAGCTTCGACAAAGTGATTCAAACCTTCAATATTCTCAACATTTCCAGCCCCCACAAAAAGAACGCTACTGCCTTCTCCTCTGTACACTCCAGTGCCGAGATAGGGAGTGAGATGCCCTACGGTTATTATTTCTGATGAGGATATGCTCCTGAAGAATTCTGATTCCTCATCCTGGATAGCGATAACCGTATCAGCCCGGTCAAGGCCCCGGCCTTCTTCTCGCGGAGAGGCATTAAAAAAGGTGTTCTTGACCTTTCGTTTCTTCAGCCTTTCGGTCCGGCCGGAAAAAACATCGTGGGTGTCAATCACCTTCGGCGAACCGGGGAAGCCCAGCAATGCACGGGACATGAAAACATACTCTACAAGCATGGCATCATAATGATCAGAATCATACAGCTTCTCCAGCACCCGGCTAAGCCGACTGTTGTAACGGCAGTCTATACTGCCGGCTCTGCGGTCAAGAACTTGCCCGCTGTCTATCTCCCGGTGGAGACGCATCCGCAGATTCATCCAGAGCGGAGAGATAAATTCATATAAAAAATAGAAATATTTCTTAAGCACCGCCCCGGCTGCCTGGAACAGTTTAAGGGTCATGGGACCGGGTTCAGACTGGGGAAATTCAAAATCCTGCACCCGGTAATAATGGTCCCATTCCCGCTTCATTTCATAGTATCCGGTTACTGCCGAAGTGTGGCCCCCGCTGCCTTCCTGGTCGTCCAGCAGGAATGTGATTTCACAGCCCATTTGCTGCAGGGCTTTCAACATCGTAAATATTCTTTTTCGGTTACCTGCTATAGCTGGATGGGTGGGAGTGGGGGATACTACCAAAATCTTTTTACTCATCGCTTCCATGTATCTCTAAAATATATCCGTAAAAATTATTTTTAACACCTTAACAATGTCTTCCTTAAATCGAAGCCGAAGAGCACAAATCACTTTTCCCGTACTCATTTTCAATACCCTTACCGGAAGCACTAAATTTAATTAAAAATTTTACATCCTCACAATATAATATACGGGGTTAAGCATCAACCAAGGATTGCGTTCACAGCCGCGAGGGAAATATTCTTATGGAGGGCCTGAAAAAATGAGATCTCTGGTGATTCACGAAGTCGGAATGCGTGATGGACTGCAGATTGAAAAAACGCCTGTTCCCCTGGAGACAAAGAGGGAATGGATAAACAAGCTCCTGGAATCAGGTGTGCAGGTACTGCAGATCGGGTCATTCGTGCATCCCGAAAAGGTGCCCCAAATGAAGACTACAGATGAACTCTTCTCCCACTTCAACAGATTGAAAGACCGCGGCACCCTGCTTTCCGGCCTGGTACTGAACGAGAGAGGGCTGGACAGGGGCCTGGAATGCGGAGTGGAGCTTTTCTGCATGGGAGTTTCGGCCAGTGACACCCACAGCCGCAAGAACACCCGCATGAGCACTGAAGAGGCCCTGGAAAGGATCCTGGATATGGCCGATAAGGCAAAGGCTGAAAACAAGCAGGTCCAGGTTTCAGTCCAGTCGGCTTTCGGCTGCGGGTTTGAGGGGGAAATACCCTCATCCAGGATTATCAGCATTCTCGAAAGGTACTTGGACAGGGGTTTCACTAATATAAGCCTGGCTGATACCGCGGGCCGGGCCAATCCCCGCCAGGCGGCTGCCCTGATAAGAGAAGTGCATACACTATCTGATTCATTCAATATCACCTGCCATTTCCATAACACCTACGGCGCCGGGATCGCCAATTGCGTGGCAGCCTGGGACGAAGGAGTTAACACATTTGAAACCGCTTTCGGAGGATTGGGAGGATGTCCCTTCACCAAAACCACCGGCGGCAATGTCTGTACAGAGGACCTCGTAAACATCTTCAGCCAGATGGGAATCCAGGTGTCAGTAAAAAATGCCCCGCTGATAAATGTAACTTACGAGGCGGAAAAATTCTTCGGCAGGGAAATGTCAGGTTGCTTGTATAAAACAGTCCCGGCTGAAGAAAGATAAGCTGTTGTTACCGGCTTCTACAGCCGGGGATCAGGAAAATTTTTTATCTTCATTTACAGGAAAAAATCATGAAAATTCTTGAAGGAATCAGGGTTCTTGACCTCACCAATGTCTTATCAGGTCCATTCGCGTCTCAGCACCTGGCACTTTGTGGAGCGGAAGTCATCAAGATTGAAAATCCAAATGGCGGTGACCTTGCCCGCAAGCTGGGAAATGTGCCTGAATACAACAAACAGCTGATGGGAACCAGTTTCCTGGCCCAGAACAGTAATAAGAAATCGATGACAATCAACTTGAAGGAAGAGGATGGCAAAACGATATTCCGCAAGCTTGCTGAAACAGCTGACGTTGTGATCGAAAATTTCCGGCCTGGAGTTATGAAACGGCTGGGGCTCTCCTACCAGCAGCTGTCTGAAATCAATCCCGGACTGGTTTACTGTGCCATTTCGGGATTCGGGCAGGAAGGTCCGGATGCCTTGAAACCGGCTTATGACCAGATCATCCAGGGTCTCAGCGGAGTAATGGCCATAAACGGAGATGAAACCCTTAATCCCCTGCGAGCCGGATTTCCGGTATGTGACACCGTGGGAGGTCTCAATGCCGCTTTTGCGGTGATGGCCGCCCTGCTGCACCGGGAACGATCCGGCGAGGGGCAGTTTATTGATGTTTCCCTGCTTGATTCCATTATGCCTCTGATGGGTTGGGTGGCCGCTAACTGGCTTATCGGTGGAAAACCCCCGGTTCTCATGGGAAATGACAATTTCACGGCCGCTCCCTCCGGAACATTTGCGACCAGGGACGGATACCTGAATATCGCCGCCAATAAGCAGGAGCAGTGGGAATCGGTTACCGAAGCATTGGGACTGCCTGAACTGAAAACTGATCCCAGGTTCGAAGAAAGGGATACCCGCAAAAAAAACCGGAAGGAACTCACCCCTATCCTGGAAGAAAAACTCCGGGAAAAGGACACCGCGTTCTGGGTGGATGAATTCAACCGCAGGGGTGTCCCGGCCGGGGCCATTCTATCAATGCAGGAGGCCCTTAAAGCCCCGCAAATTGAATTCCGCGAAACCCTGCAGGATATCGAGGAAGAAGGGATCGGAACCCTGCGGTTATTCAACCTGACAGCCAAGTTCGACAAAACCCCCGGCAAGGTGGAATCCCCCCCGCCTCGATTGTCTGCCCATACGGATGAAATCCTCGGGGAAATAGGCTACTCCGAGAGTGAAATCAATGAACTCAAAAAAAACGGGGTGATTTAATATCAATATCGCGGAATATATCTGTATTTGGGCGGCAGGTGGGGCATGGGTCTCCGGCACGGGATTCCTGTATTCCCGGGCAAACCCGGGCACTCCACATTCAGTCGAGACAGCAAGCGGATCAGGAACCTGATGATAAAAACCAGAATCCCGAAACCCTGAACGCAGCCCCCCCCCCGGAAAGGGGGGCTGATTATGGCAAATCTGGCTTCCCGTATCCCTCACTCAACTGGTCAGTAGACGTTTTCTGGTATACGCTATCAATCCTCCAGCTTCCACAATCGATCTGCGCGCTTCAGGCAATGGAAGGACCGGAAACTCTTTACCGGAAGTCTTGTTAAACACCTTGTATTCAGTCACTTCCAGCACATCTCCCTCATCGGCCTCAATCCCGGGACAATCTATGGTTTTCAGGCCAAGGTTGATGGCGTTCTGGAGAAAAATCCGCGAAAAACCTTTTGCCACGATTACCAGTTCATGCCCTTTAAGGGTTGAAGCAGCCTGCTCACGGGAAGAACCGCTTCCAAAATTCTGCCCGCCCAAAATAATGTCCCCGGAATCAAAATCGCCATCCCTCAGCTTTTTGTTCAATTCATCATCATCGGCAAAGGCGAATTCAGGAGTTTCAGACGGAAGCACCGTGGCCATGAACCTTCCGGGATAGATAATGTCAGTGGAAATGTCATCACCGAACTTCTTTATTACTTTTCCCATTTGATTAAACTCCTTCTCTCGGATCAGTTATGACACCGGTCAAAGCACTGCTGGCAGCAGTAGCAGGTGAACAGAGGTAAACCTCGGCCCGGGGATTACCCATGCGGCCCTGGAAATTCCGGTTGGTTGTTGAAATGGCAACCTCTCCGTCAGCCAGGGCTCCCTGGTGAATTCCCAGGCAGCAGCCGCATCCCGGGTTCATAACGGTAGCGCCCGCACTTATCATTGTCTCTATGTATCCCCTCAGCAGGGCCTGTTTGTAGATCCTCCAGGTGGCCGGGAACACAAGCATCCGCACCCCATCAGCAATCCTCTTGCCCCTCAGGATGCGGCTGGCCACCTCCAGGTCGTCCAGGCGTCCATTGGTGCAGGATCCAACAACAACCTGGTTCACCTGCTTGCCTGACATCTCGGTCACGGGGACTACGTTGTCAACCCGGTGCGGACAGGCCAGCTGGGGCACCAGCTGGGACACATCGATTTCCAGTACCCGGTCATATTCGGCATCATCATCCGGACCCATGCACTCCACCGGCCCCCTTACTTCTGCTGTCTCCCTGAGATAATTCACTGTTTCACCGTCAGGAGGAACGATCCCGGAAGTGGCGCCCGCTTCGACAGCCATGTTGCAGATAGTCAGCCTTCCGGAGGTAGGCATGTTCCTTATGGCTGAACCATGGTATTCGATCACCTTGAAATTAGCCCCTTCAGCCGAGAGATCACCCACAACCTTAAGAACCAGGTCTTTAGGTGCTGTAAATTCAGGGAATTCACCTTCGGCAACTACCTTTATGGAAGGAGGGACCTCCACGTTCAGCACACAACCCAGGGCCCATACAGAGGCCATTTCTGTAGCGCCTATGCCGAAAGCGAAACTGCCCAGGGCTCCATGGCTTGTGGTATGGGAATCGGTTCCGGTCACAAGCATGCCCGGCCGCACATAACCATTTTCCGGGAGAATCTGGTGACAGATTCCGCCCTGGTCGCCGCGCAGGTCGTGAAACTTGCTGATACCCTGGCTGGCCACAAATTCCCTTATTTTTTTCTGGTTATTAGCGGTTTTGGCGCTTTCAGCCGGAACCCTGTGGTCAAAAATAATCGCAATATTCTCAGGATTCCATACCTTGGGATCCTTTCCGGTCCCCTTGAAAATCTGTTGAAACTGGTTAATCACCAGGGCCGCGTTTTCATGGGACATGGCCAGGTCAACCGCGGGTTCAACCACGCTTCCAACCTCGACATGGTCCTTATCGCAGGCCCTGGCCAGGATCTTCTGGACAATTGTCATGCTCACTTCAATTCCTCCTTGGAAAAAACAAATCCAATTCAATCCGGGCGGCAGCCATATCCTTCCGCCTTACTAGAGCCTGGCGGCAATGGCCTCAGCCATTTCCAGCGTAGTATTGGAGCCTCCCATATCGTAGGTTTTGACTACAGCCTCGGCGATTACGGTGCCGACCGCTTTATCCACCCGGGCAGCCATCTCGGACTCACCCAGCCAGTCAAGCATCATTTTCACGGCAAGGATGGTTGCAATCGGATTAACCTTGTACATCCCCGTGTACTTGGGAGCGGATCCGTGGGTAGGTTCAAAAACCGCCAGCTGATCCCCAATATTTCCGGAGCAGGCAAAACCAAGGCCTCCGACCATCTGGGCACACAGGTCGGAAATTATATCGCCATAAAGATTAGGGGCTACGAGCACATCGTAATTAAAGGGATTCTTGAGCAGCCACATAGTCATGGCGTCAATATTGGCTTCATCAAAATAGATATCCGGATATTCCCCGGCAATCGACCTGGCGACCTCCAGAAAAAGTCCGTCAGTGGCCCTTACGACATTGGCCTTATGCACAGCCGTAACCTTTTTACGGTCATGCTTTTTGGCGTATTCAAATGCAGCCCTTATGATCTTTTCAGAACCTTTCCGGGTATTTATTTTGCAGGACACAGCGTAATCATCAGGCGGAAGGTCCGCGAACCGGTTAAAGGCTGCGGAAACCCGACCCAGCATTCCGGAAACCTCCTGGGGAACCGGGCTGAATTCCACACCGGAATAAAGATCCTCGGTATTTTCCCTGAACACCACCAGATCAATACCCTCCTTGAAGTTAAGGGCGTTACCCTCATAGGCCCGGCAAGGCCTGAGGCAGTTGTACAGATCGAATTCCTGGCGCATCCTGACAATCGGGGAGCGATAAAGAAGGCCCTTGCCCTTGAGTTCGGGGGCCAGTTCAGCTTCCGCGGCCCGGGCCGGCTTGGAGGTTATGGCTCCAAACAGGGCGGCATCCACTTCCCTGAGCAATTTTGTGGTTCTGGCGGGGAGAGCGTCACCTTCAGTGCACCAGAACTCCCAACCAATATCTCCATGAATATACTCGGCATCCAGGTCCAGCTTATCCAGAACGATCCGAGCCGCCTCACAGATTTCAACTCCAACTCCATCACCAGGCAACCAGGCAATCCTGTGTCCAGCCATAGAAAACCTCCTGAAAAATGATTATTAATCCACTACCGGTTCATGACTTTCACAAAGCCAATACATATCTCGATAAATGTAACACCGAAGACTGAAATAGAAAACAGGATTTTCAGACAATAGTGAAAAAGAAGGGGAGTAAATCGGGGAGTTATAGATAAACAAGGGAGGTCAAACCCTGAAACACGAACTTGACCACCCTTATTTATTGCCGGAGTATAATCATTCGATAGTGGAGGTCGACTGGGTTACGGGAATTTTTCCGACAATGTCATTGATCTCACCGGGAAGCATTCCAGCCGCCCTGGCTTCATTCATCAGCCTCTCCAGGTCACTCCGAGCCGCAGCTTCCTCGGAGCGAAGCATGTTTATATCGGTTGTGCTCTGGTTTAATTCCTTCTCCAGGGCCTGAAGCCGGAAGGGGTCAGCTTCCTGGTAGAGCCGGTTCCTGAGATAATTGATCCTTAACTCCAGGACCATGTAGCCGTTTGACAGTGTTTCGACCTGCTGCCTGGCAGCCCGCAAATCTTCCTTCAGCTGATCAAGCATTTCCTCCCGGGCGTCAGCATCCCCTGTATCCTGAATCCCGGCTTCCGAAGTGCCCTCTTCAACCGGCTTGATCTCTGAAATAACAGCAGGTTCCTGCCGGCTTTTCATATTCCCGAGAAGCTTTGTCAGATCAAGGTTGGTAATCACCGGGCCTTTCACCTCCAGGGCTTCTCTCCTTGCCGCCTCTTTCTTTGCCAGGGATGCCAGTTCTGATTGGCTGCCCTGCTCAGGGCTCTCCTCTGCAACGGGTACACTGCCAATGGCCAGCCCTAGTGAAAATACCAATATTAAAAACGATATTCTGATATTCATGGCAATCCTCGATTCCTTAGGCTAATACCTGAAGAATACCATTCACATCCGGCATGCTTTGTGACCAGGCGCAGAATTACTCAAATTCCAGGCGGTCAAGGAGATCTTTCATCTTCCGCCTGCTGACCTTGACATATTTACCGTCTGCCATACGGGCTTTACCATTCCCCCCGGTTACCGGGGCAATTTCTTCAACATGATCCAGGTTTATCAGGTGCTGCCTGGAGACACGGTAAAAGCCGGCTTTCCCCAGGCGGTTTTCAAGCTCGGTGAGGGAAGGCTCCATCCAGAAAAATCCCTCCCTGGTATGCACTTTTGTCAGGCCGCTTTCAGAACTGAAATAAAAAACACCCTGCTGGGGGATAACTACGTATTTATTGGCCCTCCGCCCCAGAAAACGGGTAGGAACAGTCAGGTTATCGGAGGCGTGCCCCATGTTGGACCTTGCGGCGTTATCAGCCTTAACCGCGCGGTTTACAGCATTTTCCAGCCTCTGCCGCGTCACAGGTTTGAGCAGATAATCAACAGCATTAGTCTCAAAAGCATCAATCGCGTACTGGTCGTATGCCGTACAGAAAATAATTGCCGGCCTTTCATCTGGAAGTGAAGCCGCCACTTCCATGCCGCTGCAAAGCGGCATCTGGATATCCAGAAAAAGCAGGTCGGGCTTAAGCTCCATAATTTTTTCAAGAGCCTCTTCACCGTCCTCAGCCTCATCAATAACTTCAATCTCAGGATAGGCTGTAAGCAGGGCCGCCAGCCTTTCTCTTGCCGGTTCTTCGTCGTCTATAATAATGGTGCGCAGTTTGGCCATATTCTTTATACCTTAGGTCAATTTAATTAAAACAAACTCAACTTCTGACTATTTTAGTCCATTAAGGCTATGCAAGATGAAAAAAACAGAAATATTTCTGTTTTTGTCCCGATTTCCTTGCAGCCGTTCACCTTGTCTGCTTTTTCACCTGATCAACAACAGGAACTGTAATCCTGGCTTCGGTTATATCTCCATCCCTGGACAGAACCAGTTCGGCATCATTACCGAAATAACCGGAAAGACGGTTTCGAATATTTTCCAGCCCCATGCCGGAGCTGGCCCTCTCACCCTCAATGACCTCTTTCTGTTCATCAAATCCCGGGCCGTTGTCCCGGACCGTAATCCATAACCTGGAACCATCCGTGGCAGAAGAAATCTTTATTTCCCCCTGTCTCTTGAGCTTGCTGACGCCATGTTTGACGGCATTTTCAACCAGCGTCTGGACAATCATCGCCGGGATCAGCAGGGTTCCGGTTTCGACTTCCATCGAGATTTCCGCCGAGAGCCTTCTGCCGAACCTGGCCTCCTCCACTTCGAGGTAAGCTGTGATAAAGTCCAGCTCATCCACCAGCCTTACCCATTCTTTTTCAGAATACTGCAGGGTGTAGCGAAAAACCTCGGACAGCAGTTCAATGGTTTTTTCCGCCTTATCAGGATCGGTCCTGGTGAATGTGGCGATAGCATTCAGGGCATTGAACAGGAAATGTGGATTTATCTGGGCCCTCAATGCCTTCAGTCGGGATTTGGAGGCATCCAGAAGCAGCTCCTTTTCCCTTACTTCCCTTTGCCTGCGGTCTTCCTGAAGCCTCCTCAGCTTAAGGTAGTAGGCCAGAATTTCGATCAAACCTCTCAAGAGGACCCGGTCCCGGTCATAATAAGGGATCCGGTTGGGCCGGGCATATAGTTTCATCCGGATTTTCTTAGTTTCCTCCAAGGGTTCTTCTTCAAAAAGATCCAATTCTGAATCGGCCTTACAAACATCCTTGTCCGGGACAATTTCCACTTGAGCGGTAGAGCAGAACACGTCCCCCAGCAAAAGACCAGCCTCTGCGAGAACCATATCTTCAGTGGTCTCATAATTCAGGCCTTCCATGAACCTTCGCACCACAGCCTCCGGGCTTTCCCTCCGGTTCAGCCATATCCTGTCGAGGGTAATATCCACCAGTTTATAAACCCAGGGAGCTATCAGGAAGAAAAACAACCAGTCCAGAGCCATCAGTCGAGTGCGCACTTCATGATCGGTAATAATCTGGGCCAAATGGCTGAAGAGAACAAAATAGACGACGACTGCGACGAGGGCCAGAAAAAAGAACGTTGCCCGTTTTACGAACAGATCGAAAAAAGTCAGTTTCTGCTCATAATAGACATTAAGAAAGAGGAACATGAGGGGGAGAAACCTGATCAGGGGGCTGGACATCAATTCGTTATTACCGAAATCAATTACGCACCAGTAGAGTAGATATAGAAAAAAGAAGGCGACTATCAGCCTTATATGCACTCCCAGGAAAAACGGCCCCTCTTTCCCGCTCTTGTTGAACACACTGGTTTCTGAACTGAACAGGCTTATCAGGTAGTTGAAGATAAAAAGCAGGCAGAAGAAAATCAGCAGGATTGACGCCGCGCTGTCGTCATTAAATACAACTCCTCCCAGGACGGGGCCCTCCGGAAGTTCTATCAGCAGGAACCACCTGGCGGCCATAATCAAAGAGGTAATGAAGCCCAGGATCGAGCAGGATATCAAGACAAAATAAAAAACTTTAAAATGCTTCTTATAGTTGATGCTGGCCCCGGCTTCAGCATAGAAATAAAGCTGGTCCAGCAAGGGGAACATAAAGGCCAGGGGAAGAAGGGAGACCACCGCCATGCGGTAAATGCCAAGATAAAATCCGGCAAACGGGGCGGAAGGGTCCGCCGCTTCAAATGCGGCCGCGAAATCCGGCTCCATCGAAAACTCAAGGATCAGGTTGACAATAAACCATATTACGGCGACGAAAAGAAAGGTCCCCCGCACGCCCCAGCCTTTCGGCCGCAGCTCTTTCCTGGTCCTTATCCACTCCGCGAACAAGTAGACAAAGCAGAACAGGCCGAAGGCAAATGTATGAAAAGCCCCCATCAGAACCAGTATGGAGAATATTACTATTGCCCACCAGGTAATAAGCTGGGAACTGATTCTTTGTTTAAATGTCATAAATCGGTTACCTGGAGGCAAAATACTACTCATTCAGCTTAACTTCCACCCATAATCGGTGAGACAACCTCTTCATGCTTTCACTGGCCGAAAAGGGACGGTGACTGGCGGAGACATCAACCGGCTACAACCCAGTTATTGTTTTTGACAACGAGTTCCGTATCATCCAGGAATACCCGTTTCCCGGCTCCTCCGGGCCTGAAATCAATCACAATATCCACATGCCGGGCCGAACGATTGATGATTCCATCGTTAAATAACAGGTCACATTGCGCCCTGCCCTCTTCAGACGCGGGATCTTCAACATAGCATTCCGGATAACTCTGGCCAATTGCGATATGCATTGTACCTCCGACCTTCTCAACAAAAAGCGGATGCTTCAAAACCCTTGTAATGCCGGCATTGGTACCGAAAGCGACCTCGCCCAGGCGATGTGATCCTTCGTCTGTTTCAATGATTTTTTCCAGGCTGGCCATACCCTGAACCGCTGAATAATCCTTTATCACTCCGCCTTCAAATTTAAGGTATATCCCCTGCACGGTAACACCCTCATAAAAAACAGGCAGGTCCACAAACACTTCCCCTTCAACCGTCCTGGCATCAGGGCTGGTGAACACCTCTCCATCCGGAAGGTTATGCTCCCCGGTGCATTTTCGGATATTGCGGTCCTTTATGTTCATGCGGAGTTCAAGTTTCCCTCCCCTGTTGGGACACTCGGTAAGTATCCTGACTTCGCTGCTTTTATCCATCAGTTCTCTAACCGGCTCTTCCACCTCTTCCAGCAGCCGGGGATCAAAGGTCGAAGCGGATACCACGGTCTCGGCGTATTGCTCCAGGCTCATTCCTTCCAGGTCGGCAAAGCCCTGGGTGGGATAGAGGGTAATGACCCAGTTTTTCAGGAGCCTTATGTTCTTGTACAGTTCATCCGATTTAACCAGCGCCAAACCGGTTTTCTCCGGAAGGCCGGTAAAGAGAGATGGTGTTTCAGCTCCCATGACTTCGATGTACTTGGTCATTCCCTCATAGCGCTGGCGCTGCCAGTCAGGAACACGGCTTATCTGTTCAACTGATCCATGCCGGGCTATGGAGGCTCCCCACACCTTTCCCCGGTCGTTATCAGGGGCCACCAGATTCATGTCGGCAATAGCTCCGGCTGAAAATACCATGTCCTGGCAGACCGACATCAGCGGCCAGGCGATTCTCTCCCCTTTAATCATTACTATGTCATCTTTCTCCACTCCGCCTATTGAATGATTGATCAGATGACCCGCCCAGGTTTCAAGATCCTTCCTGCTTATCTCCATAGTCCTATTAACCTCCGTATAATATAAATTCGTTCAATACCCATGTTAATTCCTGTGTCAAAATCTTACAACCATCCAATTTCCAGCCGAATTGAGTATAAACCGGTTTTTCTATATAGTTACTCACCGGATAATATCGAGGTAAAGTTGTCGGCAGCAACCAGATAGTTTGAATAGGATGTTCCAGCCTTCAGCTGCTAACCGGAACCAGTAACCGGCTTCCCCGTTTCACAAAATCACAAGGGGTCCGCCGCATGTAAACAGCAGATAATTTTGGAGATAAGCAGGTATGATTAAACCTCATGGATCTGATGAACTGAACCCTTTATATATACAGGACGAAAACCTGCGCGCGGAACTGCAGAAGGAAGCTGAAACCCTGCCTTCAATAACAGTTTCTTCGGCTGCGGCCGCAAACGCAGTTATGCTGGGATGCGGATATTTCAATCCGCTTACCGGTTACATGAACAAGAAAGATGCTGTCTCAGTTGCCGACAACATGACTACTTCGGACGGACTTTTCTGGCCTGTTCCGGTTTTGAACCTGGTTCCCGAGGGCTCCATTCCTGAAAACGCTGTACGCATCGCCTTACGTGACCCTAACCTGGAAGGAAATCCAATCCTGGCTATTCAGGATATCTCTGAAATTGAGTCCTTCACCGCGGAAGAACTTCGTCAAGTAACCGAAAAAGTCTTCGGCACAACCGATCCTGTCCATCCCGGCGTGGCAGCTTTCACATCACAAGGCAACAGCATCATCTCCGGCCCCCTGCAGGTTTTGAACTTTTCCTATTTCGAGCAGGATTTTCCGGAAACCTTCCGAACCGCCTGGCAGCTTCGCGATTCCATTTCGGCTTCAGGCTGGGAGAAGGTTGTCGCTTTCCAGACCCGAAATCCGATGCACAGGGCGCATGAAGAGCTTTGCCGCATGGCTTACGAAAGCCTGGAAGCTGACGGAATTCTCATACATATGCTGCTGGGCAAGCTGAAACCGGGAGACATTCCGGCCGATGTCAGGGATAACGCCATCCGGAAAATGGCGGAAGTTTACTTTCCGGCCGGTTCTGTAAAAATCGCCGGATACGGATTTGACATGTTGTATGCCGGGCCCAGGGAAGCTGTGCTGCACGCGGTATTCAGGCAGAACAGCGGCTGCTCACACCTTATTGTAGGTAGAGATCATGCCGGAGTCGGAGACTACTATGGGCCCTTTGACGCCCAGAAAATATTCAGGGATGACGTACCCGAAGGAGCCCTGGAAATCGAGATTTTCGAGGCTGATCACACGGCCTGGTCCAAGAAACTAAACCGGGTAGTAATGATGCGGGATCATCCGGATCACCACAAAGAGGACTGGCTGTTCCTTTCCGGCACCAAGGTGCGGGAAATGCTTTCCCGGGGAGAAGCCCTGCCAGAGGAGTTTTCAAGGCCGGAAGTGGCTGAAATCCTCATGAAATTTTACCAGTCCTGATTTCATCGTACGAGGCCGGAAACTACCTGTTTTCCGCTCCCGCAGGGAGTCGACTTAACAGGTAGGAAAAAAAATGAGAGCGGCCCTGCTCCCTAGGCTGGAAGCCTACAGTACGTACTGCGGACATCTTGTCCGCAGCTGCGCTC
Organism: Acidobacteriota bacterium; assembly: GCA_963666915.2. Taxonomy (GTDB): domain Bacteria; phylum Acidobacteriota; class UBA6911; order RPQK01; family JAPXNP01. The sequence continues at coordinate 73,001 of CAXXEX010000008.1, read as the reverse complement.
TGCTCCCTAGGCTGGAAGCTCAGGGGACAAGCTATAGGCTGGAAGCCTACAGTACGTACTGCGGACAGCTTGTCCGCAGCTCGGTACGTTGAGCTTCCTCCCGACAGGGGGCTACTTAATTCTCACCCTGTAAAGCCCTTGTGAAGCCGTGATAAACAGGTCTTTCCTGTCTTTACCTCCAAAACACACGTTGGCCGTCCATTTCTCCGGCACATCGATATGCCCGATTTCCTTCCCGTGCCGGTTGAAAATAAACACCCCGTCTCCGGTCAGGTACAGGTTGCCCCTCCAGTCTAAAGTCATTCCGTCTGAACCCATTTCACAAAATAGCACCCTGTCAGCCAGGCTTCCGTCCGCTGTTATCCTGTATCGGTAGGTTTCACCTCCCCTTATATCAGCCACATAAAGAATCCCGCCATCAGGCGAGCCGATGATTCCGTTGGGACTGACCAGCTGATCTTCCACCACCCTGATTTGGGTCCTGTCAGGAGAGAGATAGTATACAAAGTGTCCCGGCTGCTCGGTCTCACCCCGTTTCCAGTAGGGACGTCGATAAAACGGATCAGTAAAATATAGGGAATTGTCTTTATTAACCCAAACGTCATTGGGGCCATTGAGGAGTTTTCCATCAAAGCTGTCCAGCAGCACTGAAACCTCCCCGGAAGGAGAGATCCGCCAAAGCTGATTCTGCTCATCAGCGCAGGCTATCAGGTTGCCTTCACGATCAAAAAACAAGCCGTTTGATCGTCCCGCCGGTTCCTTCCAGACCGACAGTATGTCTTCAATGCTCCATTTTAAAATACGGTCATTAGGCTGGTCGGTGAAAAAGATATTTCCTTCCCGATCAACGGCAGGCCCCTCGGTAAAAATGAATCCCCCGGCAAGCTTTTCAAGATTTCCAACCTCAAGTCCATTGCCGGTATCTTCCTCTGCGGCAGCCTGGACATTGCCCTGAACAACAAGACCCAAAATCATTGCCGAAATCATTGCAAAACGCTTCATTGTTCAATTCCGCCTTTCTGTAGGAAGCATGATACAGCCGATAAATCAATCAAAAAAGTACCCTCTTATCAAATCATCAGTCACGTAATTCAACCTGCCAATAATTCCAGTGGAAAATTTTCCTCGGGGGCGGGAAAAGCACAGGAAAATCGATTTTATTCATGATACGATTCAGCTGGACACACAATTAAATAATCCTCAAGAAGGAGATCAGGATATTTCTCCGGATTGAGTTTACATTTTTATTCCGGAGAGACAGGGAACACGACACATTAAACACCATCCTAAATACTCCTTAAACATTCAGGATTGGTGTCCAATATTTTTCGCTTATGTTTCCTGAATACAACTCTCTCCAGGAGAGGAAAGGTATAAATAAATCATGTCTATTTCAAAAAGCGGAACAGGAATCCGGGCCACCAGAATTATCACTACACAATTATTTGCCGCCGGATTGGGACTGGCCATTCTGCTGGCCCTGCTCTCCGCCACATTATTTGCCGAACAGGCTGGCAAGGATCTGAAAATAGGCCTGATAGGCCTGGACACTTCCCACTGCACAGCCTATACCAAAATGCTTAATGATCCGGAAAATCCCAACCACGTAAAAGGAGCCAGGATCACCGCGGCCTACCCGGGGGGCAGCCCTGATATCCCCTCAAGCATAAACAGGCTTCCGCAGTACAGGAAGGAACTGGAAGAAAACTGGGGCGTGGCCATCGTTGATACCATCCCTGAACTCCTCGAACAGACGGATGCGATAATTCTGACAAGTGTCGACGGCAGAAAGCACCTGGAACAGGTGCGCCCGGTTTTTGCCGCCGGGGTGAGGGTTTTTATTGACAAGCCCCTGGCTGCTGACCTGGATGAAGTTAAAAAAATAATTGCCCTCTCCCGGGAAACCGGGACACCTTTTTTCTCGGCTTCAAGCCTGCGTTTCTTCCCCGGCATTACCAAGCTGAAAAACCAGGAAGAGTATGGCCGGATAATCGCGGTCGATGCCTACTCTCCCGCAGCCCTGGAACCCCATCATACTGATTTGTACTGGTATGGGATACATGGCGTGGAAACCCTGTATGCCCTCATGGGTCCGGGATGCAAACAGGTATCCAGGATATTCAACGAGGATGGAGAGGTAGTTACCGGTCTCTGGGAAGACGGCCGGATCTCCACCTTCCGCGGTATAAGAAAAGGAACCCACCCCTACGGGGCAAGAATTGTTACTGATAAGGGCATTTACATTTCAGATCCTATCAACAGCTCTCTCTACAGGTCCCTTCTGGTTGAGGTGGTGGAGTTTCTGAAAGGTGGAGAATCTCCTCTCTCTATTGATGAAATGGAAGAGGTGTTCAGATTTATGACCGCGGCCCAGGAAAGCAGTGACCAGGGCGGAACACCTGTCAAGATGTAGGCAGTACCCTGCTTAAAACAGACACCAGCAAGCTGGCTGGTTAAGATAATTCAAGAAAGGATGTAGTTCAATGAAAAATTACAACGTTGGAATAGTCGGCCTGGGTTGGGTAGCCGGCGCTCATTTGGAAACCTATAAAGCAGTTGACGGGGCTAATGTGACTGCTGTCTACGATGTGCGGCCCCTGGATTCCGCCAACCTGGAAAAACAGTTTGGCATCCCCCTCAAAGTGTACAACGATTACGAGGACATGCTGAAAGATGAAACCATAGATATCATTGACATCTGTTCTCCACATCCCTTCCATCCCGGACAGGCGATCAAGGCCGCGCAGGCTGGCAAACATGTCGTCATTGAGAAGCCCCTGGCGCCTTCTTTCCCTGAAGCAATTGCCATTAAAGAAGCCCTGGCAAAGGCCGGAGTATTTGCCTGTGTATGCCTGGAATGCCGTTACAGCCAGCATTTCACAATGATCAAATCATGCATCGACCAGGATCTCCTGGGGGACATACACTTCGGAGAAGTGGATTACTACCACGGAATAGGTCCCTGGTACGGGCAATATACCTGGAACATAAAAAAGGCCATGGGAATCAGCAGTCTTCTGACAGCCGGCGTGCATGCCCTGGACTCCCTTATGATGTTCATGGGAGACAAACCGGTTGAAGAGGTTACAAGCTACTCTACAAAATCCAAAAACTCGGATTTCACTCCTTACGAATACGATACATCCTCGACAACTATATTGAAGTTCAAGGACGGAACTATTGGCAAGGTTTCTTCAGTTATCGACTGCCTGCAGCCCTACTATTTTCATGTTCACCTGGTTGGACAGTATGGAAGCCTGCTTGACAATAAATTTTATTCCCAGAAACTGCCCGGTATGACCAAGGACCGCTGGAGCACCCTGGAGACATCGCTGATTGATTCCGGGGACGTTGCCGATCACCCGTATCAACCCCAGTTCCAGGCCTTTATTGACGGATTGAGAGAAGGCAGGAAAATGCCGCTTACTGATATAGACACCGCTTTCCAGAGCCATCGAGTTTCGTATGCCGCGGATCTGTCTGCAGCGGAGGGGAGACCAGTAAAACTAGCTGAACTTTAGCTGAGTACGGCCGCATTATCTGTTAATATTTCCAAAAGGATAAATCTGTGGTTTCCCCGTTGTTATCCGGGAAAATCTGGGGAGTATAAATTAGCGCTGAAGATTTCGCTATTTCATAATATTCAAACTTATAATTCTTTTAATGTGTTATGTTTCCGGCACTGAAAGCCGGGTTTGGGAGACAGGAATTATGCGCATTGGTGTACCAAAAGAAATCAAGAACAATGAATACCGAATCGGAATTGTACCTGGAGGCGTTTTGGCCCTGACAAATGCCGGACACCAGGTATTTGTGCAGAAAGACGGGGGCCTCGGCCCGGGGATCAGCGACGATCAATTCCGGCAGGCCGGTGCTGTTGTACTTGATTCGGCGGAAGAAATCTGGGATGTGGCGGACATGATCGTCAAGGTCAAGGAACCGCTTCCGATCGAGTGGAAAATGATGAAGAAGGACCAGACGGTTTTCACTTATTTCCACCTTGCCGCTGACGAAGAACTGACCAGAGGCTGTATGGCTACCGGATCCACGTGTATTGCTTATGAGACCGTGGAGGTGAACCATTCGCTTCCCCTCCTTATTCCCATGAGCGAAGTTGCCGGGAGAATGGCCTGCCAGGAAGGCGCCAAGTACCTTGAGAATCCGGTTAAAGGCCGGGGAGTTCTGCTGGGAGGCGTTCCCGGAGTGGCACCGGCCAGGGTAGTTATTCTGGGTGGCGGAGTGGCTGGAACCAATGCGGCGAAACTGGCAGCCGGTTTAGGTGCATCAGTGAAAATCCTTGACGTGAATCTGGAACGGCTGCGATACCTGTCTGATGTGATGCCTAACAATGTGTCAACTGTTTTTTCCAACGAGGTGTCCATCCTGGAGTCAATAAGAGAAGCCGACCTGGTAATAGGCGCGGTGCTTATCCTGGGAGCGAAAGCTCCCCGCCTGGTAAAAAGGGAGTGGCTCAAGGAAATGAAACCCGGATCTGTAATTGTTGATATTTCCGTGGACCAGGGTGGATGCATAGAGACGACCCGCCCAACAACCCATGAGGCCCCTATCTTCATTGTTGATGAAGTCATTCATTATTGTGTCGCCAACATGCCCGGAGCGGTTGCCGGAACCTCAACCTATGCCCTCACCAATGCAACCCAGCCTTTCATACAGAAACTGGCTGAAGGTCCGATTGAAGCGGTCAGGAATGATCATGGGCTTTGGCAGGGGGGTCAACTGCTACCAGGGCAAACTGACCTACAAAGCGGTTGCTGACGCCTTTGGAATGGAATACACCCCTCTGGAATCCCTTCTGGGATAAACCGGATTAATCAGCAGGACGGGCTGTCCCGGGCATTCCGTCCTGCCTCGATAATTTTGTTGACTACCCGGATAGCAAATATTGCATGAAACTGCGAATAATGAAGAAAACAGCAATTTTTTCAGTACTGTTTATTTTAATTTCAACCCTGGCCTATTCGGCGCCCAGGTTTGTGGAAACCATCAGGAATGCCAATATCCGCGCCGACTCTACAACCCGCTCCACCCTGGTTGCCACTTCAAAAAAAGGCGATATCTTTCAGCTGGTGAAAGAAACCGAAAAATGGTATATCGTCCGGATGTTTTCAGGTGAAAACCGGTATATCTTTAAAAATCTGGCCAGGATAACCACCTATACCCCTTCCCTGCCGGAAACTATTGAAGAACGCAGGGAAGTGTTCAGGGCCTGGAATGAAGCCGATGCCGACGCCAGGGCCGAAGCCGACCGCAAATATCCGCCGGACAGAAACCTGAAGCAGAACCTGGACTATATGCAGCTGCAGACAGACAGAAAAAAACTGGATGTCACCCACAAATACAATCTCCAGCCTCCAGACCTGCGCAGAATAATGGTGGAGGGAAATTTCAAGGGATGGTAGTATTTCCCAGGCAGCTCAAACCGTTTGAACCGCCTGACGCTGAAGCCGGATTTGTTTTGTACAGGTTTCCAGGTGACAGGTTTTTCAACGCACTGCTCAGCAAAAATCAAACCAGGCAAATCGAAGGAATATCAAATGACCGAGAGAAGATACCTGCTTAAAATTTCATTGATGCATATTGAACCGGAAATCTGGCGCAGAGCCATTGTCCCCGGCTCCATAACCCTGGACCGTCTACATGATGTTATCCAGATTGTAATGGGATGGCAGGATTCGCATCTTCACCAGTTTACTATTGGACAGAAAAACTATTCAGATGATCCGGAAATAAAGGCGGCCGGAATGGACGAAGAACGCTACCGGCTGGTTGATGTGGTAAAGCAAAAAGGCCGTAAGTTTAAATATCTTTATGACTTCGGGGACTGCTGGTTTCACGAAATCACGGTTGAAGAGAGCGACATTTCCGCCCCGGAAGTCACCGAACCTTTATTTTGCGCTGAAGGGGCCAGGGCCTGCCCCCCTGAGGATGTGGGAAGCGATGCCGGGTACTATGAATTCTGCGAAGTCATTAAAGATCCCAACAATCCGCAGCACAAATCATACCTGGACTGGCTTACCCATTTCAGTAATGCTTCTGTGTGCATGGACTATGATCCTGAATTCTTCAGCCTGGAACAGGTGAACTCAGAACTGCACAAGTATATGAGATGGTCAAGGAACCGGAATCTCCCCTGGAAAGCTTGATAATCCGGGAAAAGGTCGCCTGGCGCTGCCTCCAGCTGCTCGTGTGGAAATAATTCGGAATTACCAGCCTCTGGAACAGATGTTTTTGAAACCTAAACGCTTTGATCCCCTTACAGTATTTTGCTTATAGGAGATGAATCCAAATGAATAATTTCACCTACTACAATCCGACAACAATAATCTTCGGTAAAGGCAGCATAGCCGAAATCAATACCCAGTTGCCACTGGATGCGAAAATCATGCTGCTGGCCGGGGGCGGATCAATTAAATCTAATGGCGTGTATGCACAGGTAAAAGCCGCACTTACCGGATACAAGGTTGTTGAGTTCTGGGGAATCCAGCCCAATCCTGAGTACAAAACCTGCATGCAGGCAGTCGAAAAAGCCCGCCTGGAAAACGTGGATTACCTACTCGCGGTGGGAGGAGGCTCCGTCCTGGACGCGGCAAAATTCATCGCCGCGGCAATCCTTTACCAGGGGGATGAACCCTGGGACATGATGGGTGACCGAGGAGCTTCAAAACCGGCTTTGCCCATAGGGGCAATCCTGACCCTGCCCGCCACCGGATCGGAATCAAATGGGAACGCGGTCATCTCCAGGAAGGAAACCAGCCAGAAACTGGCCTTTTCCAGCCCCACACTCTGGCCCCGGTTCGCGGTTCTTGATCCCGAAACAACCTACTCCCTGCCAGAAAGACAGACCATTAACGGTATCGTGGATGCCTTCGTGCATGTAACTGAACAATACCTCACCTACGATGTTAACAGCCCCCTGCAGGACAGGCAGGCTGAGGCAGTCCTTTCCACCCTGGTTGAAGAGATGCCCAAGGTTAAGGCTGATCCCAATAATTATGAAACCAGGGCCAATATAATGTGGGCGGCCACCAATGCCCTCAATACCCTTATAGGCTGCGGCGTGGTCCAGGACTGGTCCACCCACATGATCGGGCATGAAATAACTGTGATTACCGGACTGGATCATGCCAGGACCCTCGCTGTAATTCATCCTTCCCTGCTCCGCTTCCTGAAAAAACAGAAACAGGATAAACTTGCCCAGTTTGGACGGAGAATCTGGGGCCTGGATGGAGATGACCCGGAGGTTGCCGAAAAGGCAATCGATAAAACTGAAAAATTCTTCAGGGATACAGGCATCGGCACCCGGTTTTCAGATTACGGAATCGATGTTAACACCTGCCTGGCGGCAGCCGAACGCTTGACAGAAAGAATGGGGCCGGTTGGCGAAAAAGGCAACCTGGACAGGGAAGCCATCGAAACCATATTGAAAAACAGTCGGTAACACGAAACTCCGGCAGATATTGAAGGGCGGGTTTTCACCGCCCTTTGCCCTTTTAACCGTGGAATTTCAGGCCGATTCGTAACAGCCGAGCAATTTAAACATTTCAGTTTCAGCTTCGATCTTTTCCAGGATATCATGCACTGCGGGATCATCAGTTGATCCTACGAAATCAAGAAAGAACTTGTAATTGCCCGGATCGTTGCGCTTGGGCATTGATTCAATCCTGGTCAGGTTCATCCCGGCTGCGGCAAAATACCCCAGGATCTCGACCAGGGCTCCGGCCCGGTGTTCAGTCATAAATACTACCGAGCACTTGTTTCCGGAATTCAGCTTCACCTTCTTGGATATAATAAGAAAGCGGGTCATATTTCCGGGATTATCTTCAATTTCCTCTCCAACCACTTTCAGGTTGTAATAATCAGCGCAGAAACGGCTGGCAATGGCCGCGCTGGCCTCAGGCCGATCCTTCTGCATCATTTTTGCCGCGGCGGCAGTTCCATAAAAAGGCCGGGCTTCCAGTCGATTTTCAAGGATATACCTGCTGCAGTGGGAAAGTGTGGTGCTGCTGGAATACACAACCCTGATATCATCAGGATCAATATCAGGAAGAGTCATCAGGCTGTAACTGATCGGGAAACGGATTTCCCCAACTATCTTCATTTCCAGTTCGGGATCAGCCAAAAATTCATTGACTTCCATCACTGTGCCGCCCAATGAGCTCTCAACAGGGACAATTCCGCAATCAAAAAACTCATTTTCAACACCCCTGAAAATCTCCCCCACGCTGTTACAGCTGATGCAGAAAAAATCAGCATTATAAGACAGGGACGCGACTTCACTGAAGGATCCATGCTCACCCAGAAAACCCATCAGTCTCAACTGGTCACCCTGCAGCCGTTTACTCTCTCCGATTATCTGCTGGAACAGGTTTCGGCAAAATTCCGGCTTGATAAGACCCTGGGAGTGAGTATGTATGTAATCCAGGACCTGGTCTTCACGCTTGCTGTCAGTAATCCCCCGCTTCAAGGTCGTGGTACGGAGAGCGTACTCCATGCGGGTATTCAACAGTTTCAGCAATTCAAAATCAATTGTATTTATCTTCTTGCGAATTTCATCCAGTGTCATGTCCGCTATTCTACAACAGGCGCGGGAAAGTGAGAACTGTGAATAGCGATATACCTGTAGGGGAAATACCCGAAACCGGGACAGGCGGCATGCGAAACAGGGGCGAGGGGTCAACTATGAAAAGAAGGGCTGCCGTTCTCCGCGGATAAAAAAAGAAGTCCGAAGCGGGACCAGCCGCAACTTCGGACTTCCTGATTTTACTCCAAAATTGGAGGTTATCCTCTTCTGGGTTTCTTTTCAGAACCCGGAACCGGAACTTCAGCCTTGAAGTCTACTTTGCCAAGCTTACGCTCCTTGGGACCAAGGTCCATATCGGATCCGGAAATTTCTTCCCAGGTGATCTCCCGGCCGGTATACGCCGCTTCACGGCCCATGATTGCGGCCAGGGTGGATGTAGCGGTATCAGTAGCCCTGTTGTACGGTTTCTCTTCCCTTATGGCTGTAACCAGGTCAATATGTTCCTGGACATAAGGATTGTTATCCATCTCTACACCTTCGATGCTGCCCTTCTGCTGGCGGCCCCAGGTAACCTTGTTCTGGTCATACTGCCAGACAATCTCGCCGTTAAGGTCATAGATAGTGTCGCGGCAGTTGGTGGCACCCTTGGTTCCGACTATAAAATCAGAAACATTATTCTGGCATCCGTCGATCTGGCGGCATTTGGCTTCCAGGTGAATTCCGCTCTCCATTTCGTAATCAACACTGAAGAAGTCGTACTGGTCACCCGTCACCCGGCGCATCCGGGCACCCATACCCACGGCCTTGACCGGTTTCTCACCAAGGAACCATAACTGGTTATCCATATTATGTATGAACTGTTCGACAATATGATCACCGGAGAGCCAGCACCAGTTTACCCAGTCGCGGATCATGGCTTCCATTTCGGACCATTCCCTTGTCGGTTCCTTATACCAAAGCTGCCCGGTGAGATAGTAGGCCCTGGCGGAACGAAGCTCACCAATAGCCCCGTCCATTACGCGGTTATAGGTTTCCTGGTAACTGCCCATGTGGCGGTACTGCGTACCTGTTCCAACCCTGACATTTAATGCATCGGCTCTTTCGCATGTTTCCAGGATGGATTTAACGCCCGCCGAATCAACAGCCAGAGGTTTTTCCATGAAAACATGTTTCCTGGCTTCTACAGCAGCCTGGAAGTATTCAGCACGAAATTTCGGAGGTGTGGCATTGATAATGTAATTCACATCAGAATCAATCAATTTCTTATAGGCATCAAAACCAACGAAGCAATTTTCATCAGTCACTTCCATACCTGTTTCCGCCCTGGAAGCTATTCTCTCCCTTGCTCCCTGGAGCCTGTCTTCAAAAAGATCGGCCATGGCCACCAGCTTCACGTTAGGGCCCGCTTCCAGAAAATTCATGGCAGCTCCGCTTCCCCGTCCGCCGCATCCTATCAGGCCAGCCCTGATCTCCTCTCCATCAGGAGCGGTGACCGGACCCTTAACTACCTTGGGGCCTAAACTTGTAACGGCTTCCTCGCCAGCCGGCTTGGCACAGGCAGCAGCGGTTGCGCCGGCTGCGGCTGCGGCGATAAACATTCTCCTGCTTAGGGCAGAGTCCAATTTCACATCATCCATTGTTCTGATTCCTTTCTCTCTCCATTGATACCGGGTATAAACTGGCAACCGGAAACATCAAATCAATACACGAATCGGCCCCTTTCATTCCAAAGAAGGGGCCGGGAGATTTGATCTTCCAAACCAGATCAATCAGGGTTCAACCCTGAAAATAAACATTGAGTCCTGAATAGCTATTATTATATATAATCCCTTTAAAATCATTCAAATTGAAGATTTTTTAATCCTTATTTTATATACGAAACAATCTCAAGACATTTCATTCTTTGCAGCAAAAAACTTCCGGATGCTGAAAAACGCTGTTTTCAGGGAGAAGGTTGGCCCCCTGGTTCAGCATTCCCGCATTGATCTCGTTCTATTCAAGTATCTCTATACCAAGAATATAATCAAGTTCCGGAAAATCCCTTTTGAGGTAAGGGTTCCCCTGGGTATAAATCAATTTGTAGAGAGGTCCGTTCCCAACCGGCCGGCCTTCCCCGTACCCGGCGTATAGGGAGTCGAGTACTTCCATCCCCTCCGTGATCCTGCCAATCGGCGGAAATCCTTTCCCATCCAGAAAATCGTTGTCTTTGAGATTAAAAAATAATTGGGTGTTCCGTTTCCCGGGTCCGTCCTGGGCAAAGGTCAGGAAGCCCTTTTCATTGCTTATTCCTGCCTGGTCAGGGTCATCCGGGATGAAAGAGTCTTTCCATACCTGGTCAACTTCAGGATTACCGTTATATGCAAACTGGGCAACAGTCCCGTTAACCCGGTAAAATGGTGATTCGTCGAAAAATCCCAGCTTGACCAGGTTATAAAACCGGTCTACTCCTGCCGGGGCCCACTCCCTGACAACCTCAAGCTTTATATCCCCTTTGCTGGTTTTCATCAGGAGGATCATCTTTTCGGGGGCTTCCTCCCGGTGTATGGAGGGCACAAGCAGCCTGGTGTCAAAATTCTCAGCTTGAACAGGCTCACGACCTTCTTCAAAAACCTTCCCCTCATCAGCAGAGAAGCATCCTGAAAACAACAGCGCCGATAATAAAAAAGCAAGGCCGATTCGGTATTTCATCAGTGTATTATTCATAATCACGAAAAAAAATTTTACCCCCTGGCTCTGTCATGATATTGATCCGGCTGCAGCTTCATTATCGAATCATGACCTGAACCAACACCATTCTCATTCTCTCCGCGTCTCCACTCGTTCCGGGATTCATTTTCCGTTTCTGTTAATATTAACCGATATGCCGCATTCCAAAATTGCCGATTCATTCACAGAGATTCTTGAATCAGCTGATTCAACCAGGTCGGTCCAGGCCCTGGAAATGGCAAAAAAAATCATTGCCGAGGCCCCTGGCAGCATTGGCAATACCAAATGGCACATGTACCTGGACCTCTCCCGAAAACCGGCCTGGCTCCAGTCACTGGGCAGCAGGGAACTCCGCTATGAATGGGCTGAAACTGCTTTCAAAATCATAGAGATATCAGGATATTCGCTTGAAAGGCTTTTTAAACAGAGGGTAAAGGAGCATCCGGATCATCCCTTTCTGCAGGAAGTATCCAGCGACAGCATGCACGCCTGGTCCTATAAAGCCGTATATCGAAACATCAGGACTATTGCCGCCGCGCTAATTTCCCTGGTTCCGGAGACCTCGCCCAGGGTTGGCATAATTTCAGCCAACACCCCGGAAAACGCTTCCTGCGACCTGGCCTGCCTGGTTCATGACCTGCTCGTATCTCCCCTGAGTCCCCACCTGAACCAGAAGGAACTGGAATGGATATTCCGGGAGCTTGACCTGAACATAATTGCCGTTGGCAGCATATCTCTCCGTGATCGGGTCAGCAAGGTCATAAAGAAAATCGACAAAGACATTAAAATTGTCCTGCTTGATCCCGGCATACCCCAGGACAGCCCTGAAGAAATACGCCTTCCCGCCATGTGTGCCCGCATGGATGCCGAGGAAATCCGATCCATCCTTGAACAAAGGAAACACAAGGGCCTGCACGAAACCCTCACGGTGATGTTCACATCCGGCAGTACCGGTCATTCCAAGGGTATCCGCTACAGTGCCTATAACCTGCTGACAAAAAGATTTGCCCGGGCCGCGGCCCTGCCTGAAGTAGGGACTGATGAGATACTGCTCTGTTACCTTCCCCTTTACCACACATTCGGCCGATACCTGGAGCTTATGGGTTCCCTGTTCTGGGGAGGAACCTATGTCTTCACCGGAAACCCATCCTACGAAACCCTGCTTCGGGGACTGGAGCGCATCCAGCCTACCGGGCTTATCAGCATTCCGCGCCGCTGGCAGCAGATCAGGAACAGTTGCCTCAAGAGCTTCGGCAACCTGGGTGAGGGGGCTCTGCGGGAAAACGCTTTCCGCCAGGTAACCGGAAAACGCCTGAGATGGGGTCTTTCCGCCGCCGGGGCCCTGGAACCTCAGGCATTTCACTTTTTCCACAAATACGGCGTGGAACTCTGCAGCGGATTCGGCATGACCGAAGCCACCGGGGGCATAACAATGACTCCTCCCGGTGAATACATAGACCACACTGTGGGAATTCCCCTGCCCGGAATTGAAGTCCGCCTGGCTGAAAAGAGTGAACTGGAGATATCAGGCCCGTATGTAGGCCGATACCTGGAAGATCCTGACCCGGAACCCCCAGGGAAATACTGGCTGGCTACCGGGGATGTCTTCAGGGAATACCCAAACGGCTACCTGGCGATTGTGGACCGGGTTAAGGACCTTTATAAAAACAGCAAGGGTCAGACCGTGGCCCCTACCATAGTCGAACAGCTCCTGGACCAGGTGCCGGGAGTTAAACGCTGTTTCCTGGTGGGGGATGGCCGGGCCTACAATGTTCTGCTTATCGTCCCTGAACCTGAAGATCCGATATTAAAAACAACATCCAACCCCAAAGCCTTCCGGGACTATTTTGACCAGGTCATTACCGCGGTTAATGCCGATCTGGCTCCTTTTGAAAGAGTTGTGAACTTTGAGGTACTGGACCGGGACTTCTCGCTGAAAAAAGGAGAGCTTACTCCCAAGGGCAGCCTGCGCCGAAAAATTATTGAACAGCACTTTGGAGAAATCATTGACCAGATGTATGTGCAGGACCACATAGACCTGGAACTGCCGAAATTGAAGCTGGAAGTTCGTATTCCCCGCTGGTTCTACCGGGACCTGGGCGTCATTGAAACTGACATCCTGGCAAAAAACCCGGGACTGGTTAATAAACGAACCGGGAAAAAACTCCAGATTTCAATAAACCGGAAGCGGGGCACCACCCGAATCGGCGATCTCGAATACAAACTTGAAAACAGCACCATTGATTTAGGGCTTTTTGCCCGACAGCCCATGTTGTGGTTTGCCAATCCTTCACTGGTAGCTTTCTGTCCCTGCCGGGAAGGATGGGACTACCCGGTAAAACTGGTCTCCCAGCAGGTTATTCTGCCTGAAAAAAGACAGGCAGTTTCGGCAGAAATCGTCGTTGAAACAGTGAAAGAAAATACCCTGGCCGATATTCAGGACCGCCAGGTCGTTTCAGGGCACCGGCTCAGTATCCAGGCCCTTTATTCCGAAACCGAGGAGGCCAGGAAGGCACTGGAAAAACTGGGGGGCATGCTTTCCGGAATAAACCTCCACACCGGGAACGCGATTCGCCGCAGGCTGGAAGCATTGGCCTTTCATCCCGATTTCAATGTCAGGTGTGACGCCTACCGCAGGCTTCTCCTGGATGAACAGGTTCCCGATTACAGCCGCATGCTCCCTACCTTCCTGCTCTCAGGGAAACCCTTCCTCAGCGACGAAAGCATGGAAGAAATTGCCCAGTCCGGCTTCGAAAGATTCAGGCTGATATCACTGCGAAAAAGACTGCTGCACTACAGAACCGTCCTTTCCGCCTCCCAGGACAGCAACACAGTAAAAGCGCAGATGAATGACGTCTTCTCCCTGCTCGGAGTGCTTGTAAAACACCACCCCCAGTTCTACACCCAGATCAGGGCTGAACTGGTCAGCTGGCTCCTGGACCGTAGAGTTCCCTCCATTTCCAGGCTGGCCAAAAGGCACCTCGAAAAAATCGTGGCCAATTTCGAAGAGGAATTATCCCTGAGTATGGCCAGGGTCAGCAATAGCTACTGGCTCCAGAGAATCATCTTTGATGATCAGCTTTCGGTCAAGGAACAAAGAATCCTTAAATCAATCCTGATCAATACCACTTTCCTGAAAGAATCTATCATCCTGGCTTTTGATGAACCGGACTTCAGTATTAAACAGGTTCCTCCTGACGGTATCTGGATCTCCAAGGTGTTTTCCTTCCAGCACCGACACCTTTACCGGGCCAGCATAAATACCCTGGCCGGGAAGCACCTGGACCTGCTGATCGCTGTACAGCCTGAAGAAGACCAGCATGCGTTTCGTTCCACAACCTACTGGATGGTGGCTCTTCATGACCGTCCCAATACCCATCCGGTAGTGCGCCAGTTCGGATGTTACCGTCCTGAGCTGAAAGCCCTTTCCATGGGCCTGGTAAATGAACTTACAGCCTGGGAAAAAATCAGGGATTACGCCGAAGCCGGTATAGTCGAATCCCTTCCCTCCCGCCGTCAGTGGCGAAACCTTTTCATACGGGGACTGCAGGGATTTTTCACCGGATGGATCCACAGCGACAAACAGATCGTGCCCGGCCCGGTGTCCCCCATGAACGTGGCAGTGCATACCGCTGATTTCCGTCCTGACGTGCGGATCCTTTCACTGGTTGACTGGAACCGATACAAAGATCCCCTGACCATGGTAAAACCGATGCTGCGGAACTTCTTCCAGCAGACGGTTTCCCATTACCCGGCTACGGTTGAAAGACTGTGCCTCAGGTGGCTCCCTGAAGCATTGGTGGAAGCCGCCGGTGTATCCGCGGCATCCGAATTCCTGGAAGAACTCCTGGTCCAGATGTCGGAAACCCAGCTTTCCCGTTTTGAAAAAAAATTGCAGGATATCCTCCCTGATTTCCTGGACGATCTCAAGAATAATTACTTCGTTCCGCTCAGCATACGATGCGCCAATGAAAGATACCGTGAATGGCTGAAGTCGAATCCAGGTTCAACCGCTCTCGCCCGTGAATACCAGATCAAAGGCCTGATGAATCTATACCAGACAGACCAGCATGGAGATATCGGGCGCTATTACCTCTACCGGCACACCTATTTTGCCGACAGCGGAGAGACTACTAAAGGAGCTTTTGATGAAATGCTCCGCCGCATGTTTCTCCACCCTGAGATAAAACCTATACACATGCTTGAGCTTTCCAACCTCCAATCAGCCCTGGAGAATCCTGATGACAGGCTGGTTTTCAGCCGCCTTCTCTTCCCTACACTGAAGGTGACTGAACCGGTGGATGTCCTGACCATAGGCCGCGGGGAAGAACCTCAAGTAGTTGTGGCTTCCATGATAAAGGACAACCGGGGGGAACGATATACCGTAAGGGATGTGGTGAAGCCTGCCGAAATCGGCAAGCTCCATGAAATCTTCCTCCAGACCGGGCTCTCGCTTAACCTGGGGCAAAGAGAAAAATTCCTGGTTCTCCTCGACAATGACGAAGAAGTCACCGGCGGGGTATGTTACCGAATGATGGATCCCTCGGTCGCCTTGCTGGACGGAGTTGCCGTAGTGAGGTCCCTCAGCGGAAGAGGACTGGGAGGGCAGCTGCTGGAGGATTTCTGCAGCCGCATGAATACCCAGGGTGTAAGGCTTATAAATACCCAGTTCATCTCCAGGGAATTCTTCACGGCTCACGGTTTCAGGGTTAATGAACGGTGGTCCGGCCTGGTCCGTTTCCTGAAAGACGAAGAAACCCTGGAAGAATGACAGTGAACGGCTAACGCTTCGGTTATTCAGCTGCCGTGGCAACTTTTCCAGCCAGGATTCAAGAAGCTTTCTAAAACCGCCTATTCAACAGCCGGTTCCAGCAGATTTATAGTGCCTTTTACGCTGTCTATCGCCGCTTCTATGCCCAGAGGAACCGTAAACTTGTCAGCTTCATGGCCGATCATGGCACCCTGCCAGGCCGGAATTTTCAAGGGTTTTATGTGGTCATCAAATAATTCTTCCAGGGTCAGGGATCCATAACCTTCCCCGGGACCGCAATCCGTGCACTTGCCGAATATGAATCCCCTGGCGGAATCCAGGATACCGGCCAGCTTCAACTGGGTCAGCATACGGTCTATCCTGTATATGTATTCGCCTACATCCTCCAGGAAGATTATGGAATCTTTCCAGTCCGGAAGGTATCCGGAGCCGATTATGGCGGAAAGGACCGTAAGATTGCCTCCCAGCAGCCGCCCCGTGGCCCGTCCGGGAGTAATTGTAACCACCCGGTCCCGGACCTGGGTCAGATTGTTCCCCTTGTTATCCGGGTTCTTCAACACCGGAGCCTGCTTCTGGAATAATATTTTCCTGAAATAATCCGTGGAAAAATTATTCCAGGGACCCATTCCCACCGGCCCGTGAAAGGTAACCAGCCCGGTTTTGGCGTAAATGGCGAGAAGCAGAGCAGTGACATCACTGTATCCCACCAGCACCTTGGGATTCTTCCTGATAAGCTCAAAATCGATAAGCGGAAGCAGCCTGGCGCAGCCCCATCCTCCCCGGACAGCGATGATTCCCTTGATTTCAGGATCGGCAAAGTGATGGTTAAGATCCGCGGCCCGCTCCTCATCAGTGCCGGCAAAGTACCCCCTGCGGCCCAGGACATTCTTGCCCATCCTGACATTGAGGCCCAGGGCCTCCATGCTTTCCTTCACTATCTGCACGCTGTCCCGCAGAGCCGTGGCGCTGGCCGGATTAACCAGGGCTACGGTATCCCCCTTGCGCAGCCGTTTCGGCTTGATAATTGCCGGTTGGATGTCGGAAGGATTTCCAAGTGCCAGGTTCATCGAAGCCATTCCGGCCCCGGCGGTGCTTATAAATTTGCGGCGGTCCATAGCCATAATATTAATTCTCCAAAATTTCCAGAAATTAAAAATCAATCAGACATTATTCCTGCTGCCGCCCTTGCAGCTGCAGCCAGCACATGTACAAGGCCCTGGGAAGGTGGAAACAGCCTTTCCATTTGCCGCCCTTGAGGTCCAGCAGTACTTCACCCCTCCGGTTCAGGTATCCAAACCATTCCCCATTTTCCGGATCCGGAAAACGGCCCCAGGTATATTCATGAACACGCGTAAACCATTCCCGGCATTTTTGATTTCCGGTTAATCGAACCGCCATGCTCAGCGCTACCAGGGTTTCCAGGTGCACCCACCAAAGCTTCTGGTCCCATTCCAGCTGCTGTGGAGGTTTCCCCACTGCATCCTTAAAATAGTAAATTCCGCCATGCTTTTCATCCCAACCGAAATCCAGGATGGAAAGCAGGATTTCCACGGCCCGGTTGACAGTCTCCCGATCGCCGCGCTTTTCAGCAATATTCATTAAAAACCACAGCGCTTCAATGCCGTGTCCGGGATTGATAAGACGGCCGTCAAACGTATCAGGGTAACTCCCGTCTGGTGCCGAGAATTCATGGAGCAGCAGCCGATCCTGGTCCAGGAAACGATTGAATACGGCATCCCGGCACTGGTCTATTGTCTCTTCCACCAGGGTTTCCGAAAGCAGCCATTCCAGCTCAGTGGTCAGGTTGGCCAGGATCATGGGTAAGGCAATGGCATCAAGCGGCCGGGTTCCGGGATAGGCTTTGCTGTATTTCCCCTTGGGATTATCCTTCTTTTGCAATATTTTATTAAATAATTCCTCAGCTAAAACCTTAGCCTGTTCTTCTCCAGAAGCGCGGGCATACTCGCTGGCCGCCATGGCCAGGAAGCAGTCTGAAAAAATATTGTAGGGCTGGACCAGGGGACGTCCTTCCCTGGTCAGGGAGAAATAACAGTTACCACCAGCATCCATCGCGTTCCGCGCCAGAAAATCCATACCGGACCTGGCCATCTCCAGCCAGGACTCCTTCTTTTCCACCTGGTTGTAAAACATGGAGAAGGTCCATACCTGGCGGGCCTGCAGCCATACGAATTTATCCTGATCGAACACCTTGCCCTCCCGGTCCAGGCAGGTGAAATATCCGCCATATTCAGGATCGGGAGAATACTTTTCCCAGAAGGGAAGAATGTCATTGAAGAGGGCATTTTTGTAAAGCGCGGCAAGGTTTTTGTTGGGGTGAATGGACTCATTTTCAGACATATCTTTTTTCCCTGCGAATCATTTATTTTCGTTAGAAAAATCATTATATAGATTCACTCCGTCCCTGGCTTCCCGGAAGGTGCACAGTTCTGTTAAATTCCGGATAAAAAAACAGTGATTAATACTTGGAATTTTTCAGATGTCGGGGGGGATAATGGGTTATCCGGCAATATACAAAACATATACTCAGTACCAGGAGTTTATGTGCAACAGGCAAAACTGATTACGACTCACATCACATTGTTTCTTGCACTCTGTTTGCTGATTAATCCAACTGTTTTTGCGAATGGAAAACCAATTCCCGGGAGGTGGGAGAAAACTATTGAACCCAAACCAGAGGAAAAAATCAGGATTCTGATGAAAAGCGGCATTGCCCATCTATCCAGGTTTCAATCCATTGGTGACGAAGTGATGATTTGTTCTGCTAAACCCCACGATACCCTGAAAGTTGATTTGGTTGCTGTAGATAAAATTGTTGTCCTGAAGGCAGGAAAGTATGCACAGTATGGAGCATTACTGGGTGCCGCTGGAGGACTTGGTTTGATTGCCACAATAACAACAGTCGCTGAAGGTCCTTCCGCAGGTGACCTGAATTTGGGAGGTACCATTGGATTCTTTTTTGCTTGTGTAGGTATCGGTTATGTGGCGGGTGCTGGAATTGGAGGATCAGGGGAAACCATCTACATCTCAAAAGAAGCAGCCTTAAA
Organism: Acidobacteriota bacterium; assembly: GCA_963666915.2. Taxonomy (GTDB): domain Bacteria; phylum Acidobacteriota; class UBA6911; order RPQK01; family JAPXNP01. The sequence continues at coordinate 53,917 of CAXXEX010000008.1, read as the reverse complement.
GGAATCCGGTAAATGAGACCAACCCCGAGTGCTTATTCGTCCCGGAGGGACGGCATGGCTTAGCCCGGGGTGATCCCGGACCGCAGGTTCGGGGAACCCCGGGTAAGATTGTAGGAACGATGGAAAAACCCCAGAGGGGTGACACAAACAAAATCGTTCTTTTCCTTCTTCAAACGTTTGTTATGGAGAAGGAAAAAAATTGACGCAATCATTCTCTCAAAATTATCAACATATTATTTTCAGCACAAAAGACCGGAATAAATGGATCGACGAATCCTGGGCAGATGATCTCTACGGCTATATCGGAGGGATTCTTGGTCGAATAGGTTGTAAGATGCTGCGTGCAGGAGGCACATCCGATCATATTCACTTACTGTCGATTATTGATAAAAATCGCACTATTCCCGATGTAATCCGCACTATCAAATCTTCATCTACAACGTGGGTAAGAAATAATATTAAGAATAGAAAGAATTTTGCCTGGCAGACTGGATATGCCGCATTTTCATTGGGTAAATCCCAGATTCCCAGGGCTGAAAGGTACATTAAAAACCAACGAAATCATCACAAAAAAAATGATTATAAGGATGAACTTCGAAAATTTCTCGATAAATATGGCCTGAATTATGATGAAAAATATTTATGGAAATAATAACTCGTTGACCGTGTCACCCCTCCGGGGTTCTACCATTATTTCATTTCCAATACCCGGGGTTCTCCTCCTTCGCTCTTCGAGCTTCGGAGTATCACCCCGGGCTAAGTCATGCCACGCCTCCGGCGTTAAATAGCCGAATATTCCCAGTCGCAGACAACACAATAAGACGAGCAATTCCTCCCGGGGTCGGTATCGGTAGCGAAAATGAAGTACTCCCCGGGTAGGCAGATCACCCTATCTGCAATTCTGTAATCTGCCTGCAGAGTTGCGGCCTTTGTGGATCGCCGATCTTCAGATCGGCATTTCTATCAACGCCGCCGTCAGGCGGCATCAATATACAGAAGAAGCCAATCAGGCGATTGGCGTTCAACATAAGAACCCTGTCCGGAGTTGATTTGCAGGCACTCTCCCCGGACGATTCATGAATCGTCCCTACACAGAATTGAGAAAGTTCCAAACTAATAGGGGCTGCTACCGGTATCGCCTTTGGTATCGAAAGCCAACGATTACGGATACGACAACGACAACGATAGCTTCGTGGTCGGAAGCATCCCTGCTCTCCGGTCCCGGAGGGACTGTTCGTGGCCCATCCTTTAATGATCAAAACAATCTACACCTTGCACCGCGACATATGGGACCTGCAACTTGATATCATTTCAGACAGCAGTCCCCGACTCCGTCGGGAACAGGAGAGCAGGATGCTTCCGACCACAATGCGACCTGCGACTCGTGACTATTCCTAGAAGAAAATAATATACAAACTCACACACCCGTAATGGTTATCGCGGCGATGGCCGCCTTCATGCCGGGAGTGACTTCACTTTCCACCTTGCGGATCACCGGCATAGGCTTCGGGTTTACCCTGGGATAAAGCCAAGGTGTATCCAATGATAAAGACACTGATCACGCCAAAGGTAATAGCCATATGATGCAGGAAAGCCACCCCGGGAAGAAGCCACAGCAGCAGACCGTATACCGGGAGGTTAAGGAGCATTCCTCCGACAGCAGCTTTCGCCGGGACCTTTTTCCAGATGATTCCATAAAGGAAGGCGGCCACAACTCCGGGTTGGATAAAACCCCAGAACTGCTGGAGGAACATATATAAACCACTTGTCAAAGGAGTCCACTATCGGGGCCCAAAGGCAACCGAGGACAATCAGAACTATGGTTACAATCCTTCCGACCAGGACCTGTTTTTCGGTTGAGCTGTCCTTTTTAATATGGCGTTTATATATATCCAGGGTCAGTATGGTGGCGGCTGAATTAAGCAGGGAATCCAGGGTGCTCATAACCGCGCCGAACAGGGCGGCGAACATGATCCCGATCAGGCCGGCCGGGAGTATCTGCTGGATCAGGAAAGGATAGGCTTCATCCTGGTTGGGAATCTGGTTTCCGTAAAGCTCAAAAGCTATGATCCCGGGAAAAACGACAATAAAAGGAATCAGTATCTTCAGGGATGCCCCGAAAAGCATGCCTTTCTGCCCTTCCTGCAGGGTCTTGGCGGCCAGGGTTCGCTGGGTGATGAACTGGTTCAGCCCCCAGTAGAAGATGTGAGGCACCCACAATCCTCCAATGAAAACCGCCACCCAGGGCATGTCCGGGATGGTTCCAGGGAAGCACTGTGTGCAGCTTGTCTCCGGAAAGCTCCACAAACTTCCCTATGCCTCCAACTTCAATAAAACAAAGCACGGTAACAAGAATTCCACCAAGCAGAAGCCCCGCCCCCTGGATGAGGTCTGACCATACAACCGCTTTCAGGCCCCCGTACACCGTATAGGCGCCGGCAATGATTCCTATCAGCCAGATTCCAGTCACCAGGTTCAGGCCGAAAATGGACCTGAGGGCCAGGGCCCCGGAATACAGGACCACGCTCAGAGATACAAAAACATAGAAAAAAACCATGAAAATGGCCATAACCAGCCGGGCGGTACCGTCATAGCGGTGCTCCAGGTATTCCGGCATGGTGTAAATACCCAGGCTGAGAAACTTCGGGAGAAAGACAAAGGCGATGATGATCAGGGTAAGGGCCGACATCCACTCAAAACTGGCAATGGCCAGGCCCAGTCCGAACCCCTGCCCCGACATTCCTATGAAATGCTCGGAAGATATGTTGGAGGCAATCAGCGAGAATCCGATCAGCCACCAGGACAAACCCCTGCCGGCCAAAAAATAGCTTTCAGGATCAGTTTTCTTTCCCCTCGAGGCCCAGAGGGAGACTCCCACGACCAGGGCAATAAATCCGATAAACGTGACTATGTCCAGTAAACTGAATCCCATATTCTCTCCTTATCCGCCTCCGGCAGTTATGATCCCGCTCGCACCTGCAGCGCTCGCGCCTGTATTCGCATAAACGTTACCCAGGGTTCCGTCCCCCGTCTCCGACGGAAACTCCACCCTGGGCTAAAATCCCGGGCCAACGGACCCGGGATTTTCGGGCCTGTGGCCCTTGCTTGTTGTTGACGCTTTCAGCGTCGTTTTTTCACGACTATTCACAGAATGCCTTCATCATTCGAATACTTCAACACCCATATAAAGCAATCTTAAATTTTAAACCTTGAACAACCTATTCCATCACTGGAGCTGGCAGCTCCAGCCACAAATTTTAAACCTTGAATTTTGAATTAAAGTATTTCCTTGATTTTAACCGGCCGGTTCTCAGCCAGCGATTTTTTGGCAGCCAGTCCTATGGCAATTGACTGCAGTCCATCCTCTCCGGTTACCGGCATATCCGAATCACTGTTGACGGCTTCAACAAAGGCACTCATTTCATTGGCATAAGCCTCGGCATAACGGTCCATGAAAAAATCAAGCGGAAGTGACTGGCGGGACCCTCCGGCATTGAAATGCTCATACTGGTGGTGACGTTTATTTTCGACTTTCACCATACCCCCCGAACCGAACACTTCAAGCCTCTGGTCGTAGCCGTAAACGGCCTTGCGGCTGTCATCAATCAATCCAATGGCCCCATTATCAAAGGTCAGTGTAACGGCTGCTGTATCAATATCCCCGGCTTCACCTATCTTTTTATCCACAAGCACGGCTCCCCGGCGAAGACTTCAGTAACCTCAGCGCCGGTAATGAAGCGGGCCATGTCAAAGTCATGTATGGCCATATCCAGAAACAATCCGCCCGAAACTGCCGCATACTCCGCCGGAGGGGGTTCCGGATCACGGCTGGTAATCTTAAGGATGTGCACATCTCCCACGTCTCCGGCTGCCACCATCGCCCGGGCTTTCTGGAAGTCAGGGTCAAAACGGCGGTTATACCCTACCATCAGCTTAACTTTATGCCGCTCAACCGCGGCCATGACACCCCGGATCACATCCAGGTCCTGGTCAACAGGTTTTTCACAGAACACATGCTTGCCGGCCCTGGCACTGGCCTCAATATAAGACGCGTGGGTATCAGTCGGAGAGCAGATGGCCACGGCATCCAGGTTGTCCACCTCCAGCAATTCCTCGAAAGTTCCGGGAACCGACTGTATTCCAAACCTTTCCGCCAGCTTCTCCGCTTCCTCGCGAAAGGGATCAGTTACAGCGACAACTTCAGCGCCGGGAACCCGCAGGCAGAGGGCTTCACAATGTACCTTGCCGATCCTGCCGGCCCCTACAACACCAATCTTCAATTTATCCATAATATTTTATTCCTGTAATCTTTTTATGAGTTACTTACACCAGATCACAGCCCGAGGCCGGCCAGGTAATCCCTGTTACGGCCGGCACAGGCTTTGGGGTCACCCATTCCGGGCAACACATCCTGCTCCACAACAATCCAGCCATCATAACCCCTTTACTCAGCTCGGAAGTGACCCCGGCAAAATCCACATCCCCTTGGCCCAGTTCACAGAACACCCCGGCATTCACCGACTCAAAATAGTTCCTGTGAAGCTGCGCGGAAGCGCGGCAACCTTTTCTTCACAATCCTTGAAATGCACATGCCATATCCGGTCATAGTGTTTCACCAGTCCTGCCAGGGGGTCCCCTCCGCCGAACCTGTAATGTCCGGTATCGAATACCAGCCCCAGCAAGCCGGGGTCAGTAAGCTCCAAAAATTTTTCTATCTCCCCGGGAGTTTCCACGTAACCTCCGCAGTGGTGGTGAAAGGCGGTTCTTAATCCGGTTTTATCCCTGACCGCCGAAGCCACGGCTTCAGCTCCTTCGGCAAAAACCTTCCATTTATCGTCATCCAGACCCATTTCCGGGATTATTCGCCCGGCATTTTCAGTTCTTTCAGGAACGCTCCCGTTATTGTCAGCCAGCACCAGGAAGGCGTTCCCGAAACCGGCCTCCGCCATCAGGGCCGCTGTTCGTACCGCGTCCTCAATCCCGGCGGAATGAGCTTTCCTTTCCGCCAGCGCCACGGGAACAAAAGCGCCCAAAAGCTGGAGGCTTCTTTTATCCAACTCCATGCGGAGAGCTACTGGATCATCGGGCATGAAACCCCAGTCACCCAGTTCGGTTCCGGCGTACCCGGTCTCCCGCATTTCATCCAGGACCTGCTCAAATCCGGCAGCTTCACCCTCCAGGTCAAACTCAAGCACTCCCCAGGAACAGGGGGCATTGGCTATCTTTATCATTCAGTTCTCCCGCAAATATTAATCAGGATTAATAATCCCTTGTTTTTCTAATGTCTTCCAGCATTTCCCTGGAAGCCTTACTGATCTTTTCACTCTTGGCAGCCTGTGACACTCCGCATCGCCACCAGGACTCATACCCGTTGGTCATCGTTTTGGGAAGCACTTTAATGTCCAGCAGGGTTGATCCTTCCTGTTTCCGGGCGTCCTCCACTGCCTGCCTCAACTCCTTCATGGTCCTGACCGAATAAGCTTTAACCCCGTAAGCGGCGGCGTTGGCGGCAAAATCTATGAGCATCAGATCACCATCAGTCTTTCCGCTTTTCGGATCGCGCATCCTGAATTCAGAATTGAAGCTTTCCATTCCCATACCCATCTGCAGGTTGTTTATACAGCCGAAGGAATTATTGTCAAAAAGAAGAATATTTATCTTCATGCCTTCCTGTATAGAAGTGATCAATTCGGAATGAAGCATCATGTATGAGCCGTCACCCACGAATGAATAAACCTCCCTGCCCGGTTCAGCGATCTTGGCGCCCAGGGCGGCGCAGACTTCGTAACCCATGCAGGAGTATCCATACTCCATGTTATATGTGTCAGTACCCCGGGAATTCCACATACGCTGCATGCACCCGGGCAGACTTCCGGAAGATCCGACAACCACCGCGTCATCATCCAGCAGCAGGTTGAGTTCAGCCAGCACCCTGGTCTGGGTCAGGGAGGTTTCCAGCTTACGGGAGTATTCGGGCAGGGCTTCATCCAGTTGCCCGGGAACCTCCGGTTGAAAATCCTTACCGGTATATTCCAGGGAATGAAGCCTCTTCCATTCCTGGTCCCATTTTTCTTTAGCCTCTTTCACCTCCGCCTCGTAAGAAGAATGGTATTGAACCTGTTTCAGGGAATAGTTCAGGACTTCAAGGGCCTTCCTGGCATCAGCCTGGACCACCAGGGAATCCATCTTGTGGGCATCAAAAGAACCGATATTAATAGAGAGAAAATCCACATCACAGTCACGGAACAGGGATTTTGAAGCGGTTGTAAAATCTGACAGCCTGGTCCCAATACCTATAACCAGGTCGGCGTCCCTGGCTATCAGGTTAGCGGCCAGGTTGCCGGTTGTCCCGATCCCGCCCAGATTCAACCTGTGTCCAGCTTCTACCGCGCTCTTGCCGGCCTGGGTTTCAGCAAAGGGAATATTGAAATCTTCAGCGAATTCGGCCAGGGCTTTCCCGGCACTGGAATACCTGACACCCCCTCCGCAAATAATGATAGGTTTTCTCTTGCGCCTGATCAGCTCCACGGCATCCCGGAGCATTTCCCTCGTGGGAGCGGTACGCTCCAGGCGGTGTACCCTTTCCGACAGAAAATATTCCGGAAAATCATATACTTCACCCTGCACATCCTGGGGCAGGCAGATCGCCACCGCCCCGGTGTCAGCAGGGCTGGTCAAAACCCTCATGGCGTTGATCATGGCTGTCATTACCTGTTCAGGGCGGCCTTACACGGTCCCAGTATCGACATACCGGTTTATAGGCGTCATTGGTGGTGATTGTGTAATTATATGACTGCTCAATCTGCTGAAGGACCGGATCCGGCTGTCGGGTGGCATAGGAATCGCCGGGGAAGAACAATACCGGGATACGGTTCACTGTGGCGGTAGCCGCGGCAGTAATCATATTGGCCGCTCCCGGCCCTATCGAGGAAGTGCAGGCAAATATCTGCCTTCTCAGCTTCTGCTTGGCAAATCCGATAGCGGCATGGGCCATCCCCTGCTCATTTCGGCCCGGGACCAGGAGGAAATCGCCGGGATTTTCCTGCAGGGCCTGTCCGAGACCCAGTACGTTGCCGTGCCCGAAGAGGGTGAAAAATCCTCGCACGAACTTTGTTTTCTCCCCGTCCACCTCTATGTACTGGTTATGTAAAAACTTTACGATAGCCTGAGCCGTGGTTAGTCGTTTCCTGCCCATTTCAAACTCCTTTTATCTCTCAAGTTTTATTTCAAAACGACACATCGGCCGGGATTTCATTCCTGCTAATATCCACCATGCCGCTCTATGAATGAGGTCACCTCTTCCAAAGTAGGATTAAAATTCGCGCAGCCATGCCTGGTAACCAGTATGGCACCACAGGCATTGCCGAGCCGGCAAGCCTTATACCAGTCCCAGTCAGCCAGGACGCCATAGATGAATCCGCTGGCAAACGCGTCACCAGCGCCCAGTACATTCACCACCTCAACCGGAAATCCGGGCACATCAATAACATCTCCGTCATCCAGGAATACCGAAGAACCTTTTTCACCTCTCTTAACAACCAGGGCTTCTATTCCCGTGTTGAGCAGTTCGGCAATGGCAGTGTCGATATCACCCCCGATTTCAGGAGCGGAAATCTGCTGGTTCCTGATTGTGATCTGGGAAGGATCCTTAAGCATCGTGGCCAATATTTCCTCTTCCGTTCCGATGGCCATGGTGCAGTACTGCAGGAAGGCACGGGTAGTCACCCCGTAAGCCCGGGGATCATGCCACTGGTCGGCACGGAAATCCAGGTCCACCAGGACCGGGACATCATTTTTCCACGCTTCCTCGGCAGCGTAGAAGGCGGCACTGCGGGAAGGTTCAATATTAAGGGCTGTTGCCGAAACCTCAAACATTTCACACTTGCTGACCGGAACCTGGTCCACATCATCAATGGTTACCTGGGAATCAGCGCAATTGTCCCGGTAGTAAACCAGGGGGAAATTATCAGGAGGTTCGATACCCAGGATCACCGCGCTGGTGCGCGAACCCTTTTTCCTGGGAATAAACCGGGTTTCCACACCTTCTTTTTCAAGGAATTTCAGGAGGAAATCCCCTACCTGGTCCTCTCCCACACCGGTTACCAGCGCGGAATTCAGTCCCAGGCGCCTGGTGCCAACCGCGATGTTCAATGGAGAACCGCCGACGAAAGCGCCGAATTCCTTGATATCTGTAAAAGGAGCTCCGATATTGTTTGAATAGAGGTCTATGGAAGACCTTCCATAGGTGATTACATCATATTTGTCTTTGTCGGCCATGTCGGTTTCCAGTCCTGTTCATTAAAAATTTTATGAGCCGGTTAATATTACACTCAGCCTAAACACCCTTCCAGCTACTTGTTCATGTCCAGGGTCACTATGGGAAGCCTGGGATCCAGGCCTTTCCAGGAATGATATATCCACTCATGGTCAGGATCATCCGTGTTGGTCAGGGCCTGGTCACTGCCCGCCAGGAAGTTAAGATAATAGGTATGGTATCCATGTCCGGCGGCAACCGGATGGTATCCCCTGGGAACCAGCACTACGTCATTATTTTGAGCCAGGTTCAATTCATCCAGTTCACCGTCTCCGGTGTAAACCCGCTGGACAGCAAATCCCTGCGGTTTATCCAGCTTGTAAAAATAGGTTTCCTCCAGGCAGGCTTCCACCAGGTTTCCGTTTTCATCCACTTTCCGGGCATCGTGCTTGTGTGACGGAAAGGAACTCCAGTTGCCTGAAGGAGTGTAGACCTCCACGCAAACCAGCCGGTGGCAGGCGGATCCGGGAGGAAGGATGCTGTTTATCTGGCGGGAAGCATTGTCGCCCCCCCTGAACTCGATCCCCATGCGGTCAACATCCTCCGGTGTGATCAGCCTGGCCGGGAAATCCTCTTCAGCCGGGCAGAATCCGCAGGCAATATCAAGAACCGCGCTTTCGGCAGTCAGGGCGAATTCAGTATTTCTCGGGAGATACACAGCATGGGGCAGTCCACTGAACACATCCTTTCTGCTTCTTTCAGTCCGCCATTCGCCCCGGGAGGATTTCACTGAAAAAGCTCCCCCCATCAGGACTATCGCGTATTCATTACCCAAGGTGTTTCCTGCCCACGTTTCACCCTTTTCCAGAACTCTTCCATTGAAATTAAGCAGTTTCCATCCTGCCGCTGCCGGGGTAACTTCCTGGTAAACGCCCTTCTCTATATCTTTGGATCTCACTAGTAATTTATTCATAATTATAAACCTGTTAAAGTTAATATCCTCATGTAAATCATCGAAGGGATCCCGGAACCATTACTGGTACCGGAATCAGCTCATCCAGTCCTGTTTATCCTCCGGGTTCCATTTGGCGGTAATCTTTTTCATTTTGGTCCAGAACTCGATTCCCGGTTCCCCGGTAAGGTCACCGGCCCCAAATTTGGAAGCATTCCAGCCGCCGAATGAAAACGGCTCCCTGGGCACCGGAACCCCGATATTAATTCCGCACATTCCGGCACTGAATCCGTCAACTGCTTCAGTGGCGGAGCGTCCGCTCTGGGTAAATACAGATGCCGCGTTTCCGAAGGGTGAAAAATTTTCCAGCTTGATGGCTTCCTCCAGGCTGTCTGCTCTGAGGAGTTCCAGGGTGGGGCCGAAAACCTCGTCATCAGACATCCTTCCGCCCTTTCGGTAATCAATTACCGAGGGCCCGAAAGCATATCCTGTGTAACCTTCTTCAGGTTTAAAATCCCTGCCGTCCACCAGTATCTCCGCCCCGCCATCTTCGGCCTCAGAAAGATAATTTTTCAGCTTCTCAACGGACTCGGGAGAAATGATTGGGGGGAGATCTTTGCCAGGCACCATTTTTCGGGCATTTTCACAAATATTGTTAATGATATGTTCAACGTCACCAACGCAAATTGCCACCGATGCGGCCATGCACCTCTGCCCTGACATTCCGGTTACCGAGGCCAGGATATCGTGAGCGGCCATTTCAGGATGGGCGTCAGGCAGGACAATCATGTGATTCTTGGCTCCGCCCAGGGCCAGGACCCGTTTCAGGCTCATGGCGGATCTCCTGTAAACGGCCTTGGCAACGGCGGTGGAGCCAACAAATGAAACAGCTGCTATGTCCGGATGGTCGCAGATGGCTTCCACTATTTCCCTGCCCCCGTTTACAACATTGAAGATGCCGTCCGGCAACCCGGCTTTTTTCCAGAGTTCCGCCATACGGGAGGCCGAAACCGGGGTGATTTCCGAAGGTTTCAGGATCATGGCGTTTCCCAGCGCGATCGAATTCGGTACCGACCAGTGAGGAACCATCAAAGGAAAATTAAATGGAGCAACGGCGGCGGTTATACCTACCGGAACCCTTTCAGTTCGGCAGGTAACGCCCCTGCTGACTTCCTGGTTTTTCCCCGACACCAGCTGGGGGATGGAGCAGGCGAATTCGGTCAGCTCTATGGCTTTGTCAATGCCGGCCCTGGCTTCCAGCATGGATTTCCCATTCTCGGTATGGTTAATCTCCGCAAATTCTTCCCGGTTGTCAATGAGCAGCTGCCGGTAGTTATAAAGTACTGCTGAACGGCTTTTTGCCGTTAATCCGGCCCACTCCGGAAGAGCCCGCCCGGCCGCCTTAACCGCCTCATTCAGTTCAAAAAGCCCTGACATGGGGACTGTTCCGATTTTACTTCCGTCAACCGGAGACATAATATCTATGTGCTCAGCTCCGCTTTCAATAAATTCCCCGCCTATATAATTATCAATCTTTCCAAATCTCATATACGAATATCCCTGGCTCTTCCAATGATTTAATAGTTATTCAGTTATGTAATCAGCCGATATTATTTAAAGACTTAATCCAGGCATGGCCGCTTTCCCTGCTGATCCCAGCATAGCGCATTTTCCCGCCACAAAATCGGCCAGGCAATTAATGTATTCTTTCCCAGGCAGTACGGGATCAAATCCCTCAGGATTATCCCTGAAAAATTCGCGATAACTACGCGCCCAGATAAGCCGCATGTCGGTTGCGATATTAACCTTGCACACTCCCCGTTTCACAGCTTCCCTTACCTGGTCATCGGGAACTCCTGAGGCCTTGACCGACAGGTTTCCGCCGGCATCATTGATCTTTTCCACCTCATCCAGCGGCACAGCTGAAGCGCCATGCAGAACCAGGGGAAATCCGGGAAGCCCGGCGGCCAGCTCGTCCAGGATACCCATTTCGAGGCTCCCGGCGCCCTCAAACTTATAGGCTCCATGGCTGGTTCCCACGGCAACGGCCAGGCTGTCACAGCCGGACCTTTCCACAAACTCCGCCGCCTTTTCAGGATCAGTGAACCTGGCCTTTTTTGCTGAAATCGAAATATCATCTTCAACACCGCCGACAACACCCAGTTCAGCCTCAACCGTAATGCCGGATGCGTGGGCCAGTTCAACTATCTCCCTGGTCATGGAAATATTCTGCTCGAATTCCTGGTGTGAAGCATCAATCATCACCGACGAATAAAATCCCGAATCAATAGCCGAACGGCAATGAAGAGAATCACCGTGATCAAGGTGAACCGCGTATTCCACATCCGGATAGGCCCTGGCCGCGCCCCTGACCATGCCTTCCAGGATCCAGGGATAAAGGTAGCGCCGGGCCGCCGGGGTAATGGCAATCAAAACCGGAGAAGCAGACCGGGCGGCCCCTTCAAATACACCCGTAACCTGTTCCGCATTGAACACGTTAAACGCGCCCACGCCGAATTCACCATACGCCCTGTTCAGAATTTCAATTGATTTCATAATTATCAGTAATAAATATCCAGCGGCTGCTCGCTGCATAACCAGATCAGGTAAAAAATCAGATTACCATAATTCTGTATGCGGCGGTCCTCGATGAAGCCTGACAAAGCCCTGGGCAGGGTTCACTCCCCGGGGAGGAATGAATCCTGCCTGTCAAAAAACCATTTTCATTTATTTCCGGCTTTAGAAAATCGGGGGAGTGTAGCTGAATTCATATGCACCGGGCAGCAGTTTCAACTGCACTGAGCTTCCGGTTTGACGGGGATCAAGGGTGCTTTCTTCCTCCAGAGGATGCCCGTTCAGCACAACCCCTGCCAGGCGGGCCTTGGGAAGCCTCAGGGTGGCATGGGTGTTGTTCGGTATTTTAACCTCAAGTGTAAAAACACCATCCTTCAGTTCCCAACCCGATTTTATTGTTCCGTAAAGGGAATCCAGTTCAGCAGAGGCGTGAGTTAATCCTCCGCCAGGTTCAGGAGCTATCAAAATGTGTTTGAATCCGGGCTCCTCAGGATCCGGCTGGATACCAGCCACAACTCCGTAAAGCCATGAACCGATGGCCCCGTAGGCATAATGGTTAAAGGAATTCATTCCGGCGTTCTGGAAGGTGCCGTCCGGTTTAATTCCATCCCAGCGTTCCCATATGGTTGTCGCTCCCATCTTTACGGGATAAAGCCAGGAGGGATAGGTTTCCTGGTTCAGCAGGTCATAGGCGGTTCCGGTTTTGCCGTTACTGCTCAGGACATGGCAGAGGTATGGAGTGCCCAGAAAACCGGTTGTAATGTGATTATTAAAGGACCTCACATCCTCGGCCAGGCGATCAGCAGCCTGGGCTCTCAGCCCTTCAGGCAGAAGGCCGAAGTTAAGGGCTATTGTGTAAGCGGTCTGGGTGTTTGAAGCCATCCTGCCGTTGGCAGTAACGTATTCCTTTACAAAGGCCTCCTGTATTCTTTTCCAGAGAGAGGCATAGCTCTCCGCCTCCTGGTCACGGCCCAGCACCCTGGCAGTCTTCTCCATAAGGCTGGTGGAATAGGCATAGAACGCCGTAGCCAGCATATCCTTGTCGGTTGTGGCCCCCGGATAATCGGATCGGTTAGTAGCAAAAGCCAGCCAGTCCCCGTAATGGGTCCCATTGGTCCACAGGTAGGAATCCCCGGCCTGTTTCTTCATGTATTCAACCCAGGCAGCCATTGAATCATACTGCTCAGCCAGGATGCCCTCGTCCCCGAAACGAAGGTACATTATCCAGGGAATGATCACCGCGGCATCAGACCATCCGGTAGCTGAAAAGCCCCTCAGTACATTGGGAACGACATGCGGAACCTGTCCGTCAGCCGTCTGGTCGGCGGCCACATCGCCCAGCCACTTGGTATAAAAGGAAGCGGCATTGAAATTGAAGCAGGCGGTTTCGGCAAATACCTGGGCATCACCGGTCCATCCCAGCCTCTCATCGCGCTGCGGACAGTCCGTGGGAACGTCCACAAAATTCCCCTTCTGCCCCCACTGGATATTGTGCTGCAGCTGGTTGATCAGGGGATTGGAGCATTCGAATCTCCCGGTCGGCTTCATGTCGGAATGGATAACGACGCCTCTGAGGCTGTCCTTTGTCAGTTCCCCGGGATAGCCTTCAACCGCCACATAGCGAAATCCCTGGAAGGTAAAAACAGGCTCATATACTTCAGTCCCCTCTCCCTTGAGGATATACTCCAGTTTCTGGTCAGCGGCCCGCAGGTTCTCAGTATAGAAATTACCCTCCTTATCAAGCACTTCAGCATGGCGCAGAACCACCTTGGAGCCGGCTTCACCGGACACTTTAAGCCTGATCCTGCCGACCATGTTCTGTCCCATGTCCACTACAGTTTCCCCTTCAGGAGTCTCCAGGATTTCAACGGGTTCAATCTCTTCAATTCTCCGAACCGGCGGCCCCGCCGGAGCAATAATTTTCGCCGAAGATTTCTCTCCAAGCCTGACCGGACCCCAGCCGCCGTCATCAAATCCGGGCTCACTCCAGCCCTGCTTTTCCAGCCTGGCGTCATAAGTCTCACCGTTGTATATGTCCGAAGCCAGGATCGCCCCTGTTGAATACTTCCAATCCATATCGGATTTTATGATCTCCGAATTGCCGTTCTCGTCGGTTATCTCCAACTGGCAGAGCAGCCCCAGGTATTCTCCGTAGGCATTGCGGTTTCCGCGAAAGGCAATAAAACCCCGGTACCAGCCATCTCCCAGCCTTACCCCCAGGGCATTACCGCCTTTCTGCAGCAGGTCGGTTACATCATAGGTCTGGTACTGCAGCCGGTGGTTATAGGATGTCCACCCGGGAGTAAGGACCTGGTCCCCTACCACAGCGCCATTGATTTCCGCCTGGTACAGGCCCCGGCTGGTTATGTAGAGGCGGGCCGAAACCGGCGCTTCATCCAGTTTGAATTCACGGCGAAGCATGGGGCTGGGTTCCGATTTGGTCAAATCCTCTTCCCGCTCCGGTTCTATCCAGGAAGCTGTCCAGTCGGCAGGGAGCAGCAATCCGGTTTCCCAGTATGCCGGTTCACTCCATGCCGAGGCCAGGTTATCAGCCCAGATCCTGACCTTCCAGAAATACCGCTGTCGGGATTTTGTCTTTTCTCCCTGGTAACGGACATGAACCGACCTGGAAGAGTCTACTTTTCCGCTGTCCCAAGCCAGTTCCGTTCCCTCATCCAGACCTTCCCTGCTGGTGCTGACAATCACCTGGTAAGCATCCTGGGTTACCCCGTCAGCAGGGCTTTCAATTTGCCAGCTCAGGCGGGGATTAAGTATGTCAATGCCAACCGGATTCACCTTGTATTCGCACAGGAGTTTAACCGCGGATGGCTCACCGGCAGCTGAAAGGGGGGAAAAACAGGCTAAAGATAAAAAGGCAATAACAAATAAAACTGGTATAAGGCTTTGTCTGGTATGGAAAATCATGAGATCCTTCTCCTGGAAAAATATTTGAGGTTTCTTCAAATTATTCTCTCCTGAAAACGGGAGACAATCAATACGCTTACCTGTAAAATATTTCGAAGATCGCGTTAAGATTTAAAAATTGATATGGATTGACTTTTTTAAGATCCCATCCAACTGATAATGAGGAGATTCTATGCGGGACCAAGGTTTCTACCCCCACTTGAAAAGTGACAAATTCGCGGCTTTGATCGGAATAAAGGAAGAGACAGATCGAAACGGCAAGCCGGTTCTGAGTCTGAAAATTGAAGAAAAGCACCTGAATGGAGTCGACACTGCCCAGGGAGGATGCATTTTCACCCTGGCGGATTACGCTTTTGCCATGGCCTGTAATAGCGACAAACGGATTTCAGTCGCCCTTAATCTCTCAACCCATTTCATAAATCCGGCCCGGCTGGGCGACGTCCTGACCACCAGGGTCAGGGAAATCTCCCGCCGCAGGATAATCTCGATTTACGAAATAAACGTCCTCAACCAGGACGAAAAAACAATCGCCACCTTCACTGCCACCGCCTATAAAATCGGAGAAGCTGAGAATTAAATAAATTCAAGATTCAAAATTAAGGTGGCCGGGAGCATCCTTGCTTTCCTATCCTCGACAGCGTCGGGGATCGTGTCCCATCTTATCTCTTCTGATATCTGTTGGGCCGACTCCCTGAGGGAGCGGAAAACAGGATGTTTCCGACCACATAAGAAGGATGCTTATAGTACTAACCACAGGCAAGATGTTCGTGGTATATTGCGGGCTGCGGGCCTGGCTGTTATTATCTTTTGCATATGAGAGGATGGTACCAGAGGGGATTTGAAATGCTGCCGTTATTCCTGAAGCGCGGGATCAATCCCTTGAAATATGAAGTGGAGGAATTCGCCGCGGAGTCAGCCAGGGGTAAACCGGACCTGCTGGTACTGGACACCGGGGCCGGAGAAAGCGGTTTGCGGATGCACTTCAACCACTGCCGGTACATTGCACTGGATCTGGCTGCGGGAGACCAGGACTGGGATTACTCCGGACTTGATGTAATCGGGGACCTGCATAAAGTTCCCATTGCCGGAAACACGGCCGATATCATCCTTAATTTCCAGGTACTGGAACACGTAAAGTCCCCCGGAGAGGTAATCAAGGAATTCTATCGCCTGCTCAAACCGGGAGGCCGCCTGATACTGACTGCGCCGCAGGGGTGGCATGAACACCAGCAGCCCCACGATTACTTCAGGTTCACCCGCTTTGCCCTTAAAATGATGATGGAAAAGGCGGGATTTACCGATATTGATATCGCTCCCATGGGCGGTTATTTCAGGTACATGGGGATGTGGCTTTCGTTTGTACCAAAAATTCTGTTTCAGCCCCGAAGCCTCCCAGTCAGAATCCTGTTATTTCCCCTGGAGATACTGAGCCTTGCCCTGTTCAGTTTCCTCTGTCCGCTGGTCTGCAATCTCATGGACGGGCTGGACCGGAAAAAAGAATTCACCCTCTGCTACAAATGCAGCGCGACTAAATCGGGAGCGCCCAGCGCACTGCGGGCTTCCGGACTGTAGCTTGTAGCTGGAGCTGCCAGCTCCAGAATAGTAGCGTGCCGCGGGCTTAAGGTTCAAGGTTCGTGGCTGGAGCTGCCAGCTCCAGAATAGTAGCGTGCCGCGGGCTTAAGGTTCAAGGTTCGTGGCTGGAGCAGCCTGCTCCAGTTGTTCAAAGTTCAAGGTTCGATCGCGGCCGGAACTGCCAGTTCCAGTAAGTCTGCCGCCCATATTCAAAATTAGAGTACTACGGGCTTCAAGCCTGTAGCTTGTAGCTGGAGTTGCCAACTCCAGAAAATCTCACTTCACAGGTCTGATGCAGGGACGATTCACGAATTGCCCGTTGCGGGAAGATGAGGTCTTCTGTGCGGGTCGCGTATGAGTTTTCAATGAAAGCGATCGTGGAGAGCCATGGCGCGCAAACCGCCCATGATTGGCAGATACTGTCACCTGCTCACCCGGGACAATTCGTGAATTGTCCCTACAAGAAATACCAATTCGTGAACCGTTTGGATAGTCGCAGGCTGTGAATAGCTGCTGCCCAACACTTCGAAATTCACATATCTCGAATCCAAGACTAAGTTCCGTTGTCATGCCGTGCTTCCCGACCGGACATATCTAAACACGGGAACTGGAATCTCACAAATCCACCCTACTGTTCATCAACGCCAAGGTAATAAACAGATGCGCCGCGTAGTAGGTGGGCAATATCAGAAAATTCAGGTCCTGGTATGACGTGAATTCATGAAAGGCAATCACGGTATCAGAAAACAAAATCAACACCAGCCCCAGTATGTACGCCCATTTAGCCTTGTGTCCCAATTCAATTCCGAATGCCGCCCCCACTGAAAGGCAGGAGATCAGCAGGTAAAGAATTACTGACACCAGTAAAATCGAATCCTCAATAACCGGCAGCAGCACGAAATAAAAAAACGGCAGGTAAACAGCCAGCAAAACCGCAATAGTGGTTTTATTAAACCGCCCATTCAAAAGGGCAAAGGCCAGGTAACCGGCATGGGCACAGAAAAACAAACCTATCCCGGCGGCAAAACGCGCAAGGCTGTCTCCCTTGAAAGACAGGAACCAGTCTCCCGCGGCGGAGAACAGCAAGCCGGCAATTACCAGCCAAGCCCCTTTTGCGGCCGCGGAATTCTTCCTGATAGCACAGGCGATTATCAACGCACAACTTATTGGAACTCCTGCTTTAAAAATAAAACCGAAGCCGTTTAAGGCGAATACGGCGAGTGCTAAGGGGATAAGCAGTAACAGGTATATCTTATTCATATGTCGCACTACTGCAAACGCCGGAGGCGTGGCAGCCAATAGCCCCAGTCGAGCGCAGCGAGCCTGGGGTATCGTCAAACCACAATCAATCTTAGCTCTGGAAGAGCGACAGAATTTTCAAAATCACAAGCACCAAATCTCAAATCTCAAATTCTCTGGAAGGGGTTGATTGCACGGTCTTCAAATCGTCAACCGTCAATCGTAATTCGTAAATTGTTTCTGCCGCCCTTCCAGGGCTTGTTACGTATCTGGGACCGTTCTGTTCCCAGGGTTCCCCCGAACCTTCGGTCCGGGATCACCCTGGGCTAACTTGACTATCGTCCCTCCGGGACTATTCTGAACAGAATCAAATTTTCAAATCTATTGCCCACTCACAACAACCACCGTATCACGGGCTATAAGCAGTTCTTCATTGGTGGGAATTACGTGGGCTTCAAGGGTCGAGTCAGCCGTATGGATCGAGCCGGCAACGCCTCTCCAGGTTTTTTCATTGGCATCCTTATCCAGCTTGAGCCCAATCGATTCCAGGCCCCGACAGATCTTTTCGCGCAGGATCGGCGAATTTTCCCCAACGCCTCCAGTGAAAACAATCGCCCGGGCTCCGCCCAACTCAACGAAATACCTTCCGGTATAAGCCCTGACACGGTGAGCAAAAATATCCAGGGCCAGGTCACAGCGTTCATCACCATTTAACGCCGCGTCCTCAATATCTCGCATGTCGCTGGTTTTTTCAGTAAGTCCCAGCATGCCGGATTCCTTGTTCAGCATGTTCAGTACTTTTCGCGGACAATAATCCTTCTTCTCTCCGATATAATCAATCAGGGAAGGATCAACGTCACCGCTGCGGGTGCCCATCACCAGGCCTTCAAGGGGGGTGAATCCCATGGAGGTCTCAATCGATTTACCATTTTTGACAGCGCAGGCTGAACATCCGTTTCCCAGGTGAAGGGTGATAATGTCAGTCTCTTCCATGCTGATTCCGCTCTGGCGGGCGTACTGCATGGTCACGTAGCGGTGGGAAGTTCCATGGAATCCGTAACGCCGAACCCGAAAATCCCTGTACAGTTCATAAGGAATGGCATACAGGAATGACTCCTGGGGCATGGAGGAATGAAACGCCGTATCAAAAACCGCTACCTGGGGCACGCTGTTTCCCAGCAGTTCCCGGCAGGCTGTTATCCCCATCAGGTTGGCAGGATTGTGGAGAGGGGCCAGTTCGCTGCATGCCCCGATAATGGATATCACTTCATCAGTGATAAGGGCTGATTCCTGCATATCCTCGCCGCCATGCACCACCCGGTGCCCTACAGCAAAAATATCAGATATTGATTCTATACCCTCGATACTGGCATCCGGAGAGGTTATCCATTCCATGATCACGTTCAGTCCGGCAACGTGATCCTTGAGGGGCATAACAGTTCTTTTCTTTTCCTGTCCTTCAGCCTGGAGAGTCACTATCGCGTCTTCGAAACCTATACGTTCTAACAGGCCTTTAGCCAAACGTTTATCGGAATTGCTGTTGATGAATTCGGGATTCGTTTTGATTATTTGAAACTTAATTGAAGATGAGCCGCAGTTTAGTACTAATACATTCATAATGGCTGGCTATTTTATCATCTTGGCGGTTTGTATTCATGCCTTCGCCATCGCCGGTGGTCGAGGGAAAGGGCAATTCAAAAATCATCGTGGCATACCCATCCTGGGCATGCGGTTCAAGGTTCAAAGTTCAAGGTTCAAGGTTCAAGGTTTAAAGTGTCATCAACTCTCAATTCACAGCTCATGGAGTTGAAAATTGCGGATCGCGGGAACCGGTGCAGGAGGCGTGAACGGCGCAGGATATCGCTATCGTTGTCGTTGTCGTAATTCACAAATCGGAAAACGATTTCGCTCCCGATAGCAGCTCCGATTCCGGAGATAATTTCAGGAATTAAACAAAAGTTGAAGATAAGCGGTTTTCATATTAGAATATGTCTCCTGATTGAGGTGGGTGTAGCTCAACTGGCAGAGCACAGGATTGTGGTTCCTGCGGTTGTGGGTTCGATTCCCATCACCCACCCCAGTTTTTTCAACGACTTACAGCTTCTCCAGAAATTTCCAATTTCCCCAGGTATGCTGTGGGTATGCTCCCCTCAAAATTCTATACACTTCCTTGTCTATAAGCACTACCATACCGGACCTTCCCCAATTGCTCATGGACAACTTGACGGGAAAACAGGATTAGTCACCTAATGGAGGGAGGTTGTTTTCTTTCAGTAATCGCTCAATCACCGAAATTTCATCAATATCTGTAGGATTTACCCCTTTCTCTTTCAAAGATTCATATAACCCCAGGATTATGTCATTCTTCTTTTTGAGTTCAGCTTTTTTCCTATTCTTTTCAAGCCCTGCTAACACTTGCGAAAGTTTTCCTAAAACTTCAGGTATATTAATCGCAATAGGTAGAGCAGATTTCTTTTCAAGGTGAGGGTAAATCTTCGGGAATCCTTTTGGTCTTTCACAAGGGATTTCAACCTTTCCAAATATTTTTAGTTTCTCTAAGTCACTATTTTTCTCCAATACAGCCTGTATTTCTTTCAGAGCTTTTTCATTTACAATTCTGTAAGATTTCCTATCGTGAGAATGCAATTTATTAAACATCTGGTTATCCTCGTCGATATGGACTTCTGCAAAGCTGGAATACTTAAATTTGACCTTCTCCACTTCTCTTTCATGCAAATCCATAAATATTAGGATCATCTGCAAAGGTCGAACATCTCTCTCCAAAATTCTTAACAAGGACGACAAAAGGAAAATTTGAATCTTTGCTATAGTCGATCTTCACATCTAGCAAGACTGGAGGGCCATATATAGAAAGCCTGAAGGATCTGTAAGCGAACCACAACGCTAATACACTAACTACAAGAGTAATGAGAAGAATAGAATTGGTTAAGGCAGCCGAATCCAAAAACTCCCAGACTTTCATTTCCAACAAATCCCTATTTTCACAAAAGACAAGTTTACATAATAAATTTAAAAATACAATAATATTACTACGGTATGATAGAAAACAAAATCGATGTAATGGGGGTAGCTAAATTAAAACAAGACACGGACTAAGATATACGAACATTGGCATAAGGCAGTGTCTTTCTAAGCAGGCAGTATAACAACAAATACAAGAATTAATTCCCTCAGAATCGAAGTTGAACAAACTTC
The DNA here is from genome assembly GCA_963666915.2 of Acidobacteriota bacterium. GTDB lineage: Bacteria > Acidobacteriota > UBA6911 > RPQK01 > JAPXNP01. Next base: position 33,185 of record CAXXEX010000008.1, on the reverse strand, counting down.
AGAAATACAAAAATGTTGATGCCAGGATTTCTGTTAATAAAAGAGCGGGAGTGTTAATTAACCTTGATGCTAAATCCCTTAAAAGAAGAATAAAAAATTCCGCTACAGCAATTCTCATACACTACAGCTTGTTCGATAAGGATAAGCTTCTACGAGATAGGTCTCCTGTAAACTTCGATGGCATCCATAAATGATATTTGAGATTAAACGTTTGAAAAAAATGCGCATTCGCTGAAAAGCACACTTGGGAAGGGAGTTGAAACAGCGCAGGTAGAGCCAGCACAGAACTAGTAGGGGCCGTACAAACCCAACGATTATGAGGGAAGAGTAGAGTGTGTTTCTTCATCTAATAAGAAATTTAAAAAGAGATAATCTTTAATTCCTAAATATATTTTCTGCAATAATTTGGGACAGTCCTGTTCCCAAACTAAATGTTCTAATTAACAAGTCTATAAAATAAGATAAATTAAAACCCATCACTAGAAAACCTGTCCATAATAATCCAATAGCTCCAAGAAAAGCAGCCGGCCATCTAATGGCAAAATAGAACACCGGTATACTATGTTTCCTTCTCGAAGTTTCATTCAATATTTCAACCATCCAATTTCTAAATACTTTTGGCATAAAATAAACTGTAAAAAACCCCAAAAAAGCTATAACAAAATGACAGAAAGTAGGGACTAAAGTGGAGAGAATCATCATAGTTACCCATATGCCATCTGCTGAAAACGGGGTATTTTTCACCAAATCTACAAACCTTGTCCAGCTAATTAAATTGGAAGCTGGAAATGGAAAAACATTAACAAATTCAATGAAAAAAGAAAGAGTAAAAACAAAACCTAAAAGTAAAAATATTGCTACGGCAACGTCAATAATCAAATAACAAACTATAAAATAAAAACGTTTTTCATCTAAAATTTTACAGGCCAATAGTCTGCTAAAACCCAAAGAAATATAATCCATAAAACCATTTAATAAAGGTACTATCAATATTAAAATTAGAAAACCTTGATCTACCCAATAATCATTAATTTCAAATATCGCAAATATGGTATTTTTAATAATATAAATAATGGACACTAAAAAAATTATAAAATAAAATTTAAAATAATCTTTTTTAAGGTGATACCTGTACAGAAGCATTCCAGCCAAATAAACTCCGACAAACAAAACAAAAGAAAAAAGGTCTCTGCAAAATCCATATATTCCCATAGGATAAAAAGGATTCGCCAAAGCTTCATTGGAGGTCCTAAAAAAAACTGATGATGAAAGCACAGCAACAAAAATCTGTGTACTTAAAAAACCAAGCCCACATAAAAATACCGTTCTTCTTTTATTAAAAGCAATTCCAGCAAATGGTAAAACCGCCGCCAAAGTAACTTCTGGAATGGGTGTACCGTTTACATTCAACAATCCAGAAATAACCATCCCAAAACAGCAAGCTAAAGGTATTATATATATGAATTTAACTGAATTTTGATAAACTGCGATTATACCTACTGCTATAATCACAGCCATAATCCCTTGATATAAGAATGATCCCGCAGCAAGAACATATAAGCTAGTATGAATTAGTACCAGTAAAACACCCATAGATGGACTGAAAAGCGAAACTAATATTACATAGAAAGTCATACTATATTCAATAAATACAAAATAAAATTTGAAAAGTAGACTATTAAATATTAAAGAAACCACAAAAGGTAAAAACATTCGAAAAATTATTGAACACACTTTCACCAGAGACTCCGGAAAAAACCATGAAAACAATCTCTCGCTGAATAAATCAATTTTATTAAAATATTTAGTATGTAGTAAAACTCCTACGATAGCTAAACAAAATAAAACAATTGAAATTAAAATAATTCTCTTTTCGAGACTTAGGAAATTTGCATAAGTTGCAATATGATCAATGCTAACATCGCCGCCTAAGATGAAGGACAGAAACATGAAAATTGGCATATATAGAAACGCAATCCCAGTATTAAAAACCAGTGCGTTTGCACTAAAATTTTCCCCTAAATTTGAATTAATAAACTTTAACAATTTTTGAAGGTATATTTTGTGATATAATTTTATATTTGGGAAATCAGATTTTAATTCCACAACGTATTCTTTTCTATTTTTTTTTGTTTCAAATAGTTTAAATATAACATTGAAAATTAAAACAAAAATTGTAACAAAAATCGTAATTGCAAAGAATAATGAGTTCATTTTGTTATGTTCACCAGTTAACTTTAGATAGATATCGCAATAACAACAATCCATTTTCTACTTATATAAATTGCTAATTTCAAAATATCAGGCAACAAAAAACGTTACTACAAGTAACCTTGTCAAACTTTTATCCAAAAGTCTTAGAGTCACTCATATTCAATGAAACCCAGGCCTACCCCTGTTGTGTGTGTACAGTTTTTGATTGCGCTGCCTCACCAGCCTTATTCAAGTAAATCATTCGGTTAAACGCTCAGAATTTTTTTCGCTTCAGCAATATTTATCCTGGCCTTATGACCATGTTTTTCTAAAAGAGATAATAGATTGCCTCCATTCAACAAAGTGATTGGTTTATCTTGTGCAAATTTATAAGAGTCATTTCCATAATTTGATGTAGTTACCAAAATACCCTTTGTAGCCCCCTCATTCATTACAGTTCCGTACAAATCACGAACAGCGGCAACACCCACAACATTTGTATACCTCTTTGCTTGTATAACGATCTTCCCTCCCCTGATAGGGTCAGGATCAAAGGCTATCGCATCAACTCCTCCATCAGAACTTGCCTGGGTGACCTTCACTTCACCTCCATTGACTGCAAATTCTTTCTCAAATATCTCTCGAATTAAATGCTCAAAATCATCCCAATTCATGGCCGCTAAGTTAATGGATTCATCAATTATTGCGACAACATCTCTCCCCTCAATAAATCGTTTATCTGATTTTTCAAGTTTAATAATTGGTGGGATAGGTGTTAGATCGACAAATGTCGTAGCCGCGATGCCTTTCAGATGCTTAAAGGTTGCTTTAGGCTCAACTAAAGACAAATCTAATTCCATGAATTCATCTTTATTGGCCAAGACTGACGCAATGACCTTTCTCTCCTTTTTCCCTGTAGCCGGATTCGTGCTGGTCACAATTCCGTTAAAAGCCACAGCCTGTAAGCCATCAACAACATCCGCTTCAAAAAGTTCATGTACAGTACGAATGCAAATTTGATATATCACACTGTCATACATTTTTTTCTGGACTGCTTGACTTATCAACTTTTCAGTCACTTCATCTCGCGCTTTTACATACCTGTAAGATTCGACTGTAGGCATTTGATCAGGAGAAGGCAAATCATATTCGAGGATCAAAATTTTACTATCGTTGTTATACTCAAGACTCCAATTTTGCGGAAAATATTCTGGATATTGGGATCTACTCAAAACAAGGTCACAATATTCCTCAATAGCTTTTTGATCCTTTTCGCTGTAGCGATCTTTTAAACTATCAATCACTACAGTGTCCCGCCTTTGCTCTTCTTCAAATTCTCTTTTTTTGACCTCAAAATAGGCAACTACTTGATCAAAAAATTCATCTCTCTCTTTGTTTGAATTTTCTATTTCTTCCTGTGTCTTTTTCCATTTATCAATCCTCTTCTTAAAATCTTTATCTATTTCTTTTCCCCAAAATAATTTACTGATAAAACTATATTCATTTCTCACCTGGTCATATACTGGGGCTGCTGGGATTTCAATTTTCTTAAACTCAATCGGGCGACCATGAGAATCGCAATTTACATAACTAGGTACCTTCCCATCTCTAAATAGCTTTTTGGGATTTATCCGAAAAGTATCCTTCCTTTTCAGATCATCCCAATTCACTTTATCATCAACATCCAGAGTATGATTCAGAATGTTTTTTAGGGTATGGATTGCCTCAGAAGCTTCCCTATTCAACTCATCGACATGTTCTGCGCGATTTTTTTTATGCTTTTGGTCAAGATGCCTTTGATATTTATTTTCCCAAACTCTTAGGGTATCCTCCAGCTTCCCCTTTAGCACGGAAATTTCACTTGATTTGAGTGTCTTGCTTAAACCCATTTCACTAAAGCTAAGATCAACACCATGGCTTGAGAAATTACCTTTAGAAGTATAGTTCCCATAAATATTAGACACTTGAAACTTCCCCACCAGCAATTCTGGAACTAGAAAATTTAAACTCTCCTCATTTTTACCGGACATCGCTCCCCCCTTTATCGTGTTAAATCTTTCCTTATGATTTAATATTATTTACTGATCAAATCTGTTTTTCTATCATTTTTTCTTTTTCCTACAAATTATTAAATAACAGCAGGAATGACAAATAAAAATTCACGTTTTGTTCCACTGTGTTTGACGTCAGCACAAATGGGACACATTTAGCCAAAAAGTTAAGGGAGACTTTTGGAGCTTGACAGCCACGCCTTGAAAACACGCGGCTTTTTCTCTCGCGCGTGATGTCGGGACGACTTCCCTGGGGCGCGTTTTCAACCGCCGGCCCGGAGGCCTGGTTAACTTATTCCTGCCCTTGCTTTAGCACATTCCGGCCCGGCGCCCATTTCTGCTGCCAGTCGGGGTACTCCTCCTGCAGCAGCCTGGCGGGATAGTATCCGTACCAGCTGTAGCCGGTCCTGCGCTCGCGGCTAAGGTCGGTGTATTTGCTTGTGATCTTGCTCTGCCGCGTGCAGAAGATTGGCTTCTCCGTGTCCAGGTGGTAGTAGCGCGTCCAGATAGGAGGCGCGTCCGGGTCTTTGACCTCCACGCGGTCAATGTCAGACCAGTGAAACCTGAACTTCACAGGCTCAGCTTTGACGTCCTCCAGGCGGAGACCCCGGATCTTGACATGATCAAACCAGGCGACGGCAGACTGGATGGATTCAATCACCTCCGGGGATGGATTCTTGATGGACATCAGAAACCTAACGACATTGACGCTCTCTGAAGTCACTATGGAAGGCGGTTCGTACGCCCGCGCCCAGACCGGCTTCAGGGTCTCATGGTCGTGCTGCTGGCACCAGGCCGTCAAACGGTCTCCGACTTTTATCTGGCAGTTCAGAACACATGCCAGCCCCCTTTCGTACGCGCCCTCCACCCGTTCCAGCAGGGTATCTCCTGTAAAACCGTAAAGATCCCTGTCCTCAATGATGGACTTCAATGTCCGCATAACACCGGACATGACATCATCGTTGAAAGTTATCGCGTCGACAAACGTTCCCCGCCATCCGCCTGATTCCCGCTGCCTGCCCAGTATGTACTCGATTCCCCTGGTCGCGGATTCGGCGTATCGCCCCAATCCGGTCTGTTGGTGAACTCTTGCCAGGTAGTCAACCTGCGCCCATGTTGACCGGTTGTCCAGGGTGCTGCGGCCGCGGCTCAGCCGGGAACGCTCATCAGCGGAATAGACCCTGATCCAGTCCTTGTTTTTCGGCCAGCCGCCGTCGGCATTCTGCCCGGCAAGCAGGTTTTCCGAAATGTGCACAATCTGCCCGGGAGAATACTGTTGGTATGGGACTTGTCTCGCCTCGTAATTCATCACCGCGTGGTTGATTGAATCAGCAAAGGCCCCAGCGGGCACCGGTTTCCATATCCTGGCCTTGGCCCTCGTGACCTCAGAGGGTTCCGCGGCAGGTTCGGCCTGCGCGCAGAGCGTGATTGAGATTAGCAGGAGGCCGCTCCCGAGTATGCGTTGTAAAAGTCTAGGCGTCATCGTCGCTTTCCTGTTTTAGCCAACTATATCAGACAGATCCGCACAAGGCGCTGATTTCCTGATTGCTTTCCGGATAATATTCACCCACATATCCTGCCGGTTCGCAGGTCCCATCAGGTTCCCAACCTCCCTTTCCCCATCTCCGCCACACATTAAATCAAACCATGAGGAAATCAAAAAAATAACCAGGAATCCAGCGCTTAACAATGCCTCCGGCAGGCTGATATCTATACCTTGCTTGAAAGATTATGAAATACTTAAAAAAACCGGGCAGGAATAATGGCTTCCGTGTAACAAACTGAAAACCTGGGGCAGACCTTGTTTATACCAGTCTCACTTGAACACGCTGGTTAACTGGTTATTGAATTATGGAGAGTTATGAAGAATAGATGCCAATGGTGTGGTGAAGATCCTTTATACATCGACTACCATGATAATGAATGGGGCATGCCAGTTCATGATGACCGGCTCCTTTTTGAATTCCTGGTCCTGGAGGGGGCTCAAGCCGGACTGAGCTGGATAACCATCCTTAAAAAACGCGAGAATTACCGGAAGGCCTTCCACTCCTTTGACTGCGAGAAAGTGGCCGGCTATTCGCAGCGCGACGTAAACCGGCTCCTGGCCGATCCAGGTATTGTCCGTAATTCTCTCAAGATTGAGTCAGCTGTCCGGAACGCGCGGGGTGTAATAGAAATCCAGGAGGAATTCGGCTCACTTGATACCTATCTCTGGCGCTATGTTGACGGCATACCCAGGCAGAACCAATGGAGATCCATGGCCGAGCTTCCGGCGAAAACCGAAACATCCGCAATGATGAGCAGGGATTTAAAAAAGAGGGGATTCAACTTCGTGGGTCCGACGATCTGCTACGCGTTCATGCAGGCCGTGGGCATGGTAAATGACCACACAACCGACTGTTTCAGGTACGAGGAAATCAAAAAACTTTCACAACCAGGCATATCAAACGCGGGTAATTGACCCCGCCGCTGCTTCACGGAAGCTGAAAACTGATAGAAATATCATATGGCACTATCAAACGACTTTCTTGAATATATTCTTGATCAACTCTCGGATTGGGGCGAAGTCTCCGTACGAAGAATGTTCGGCGGCGCCGGACTCTATCGCGACGGACTGATGTTCGGCCTTGTTGCTGACAATGTTGCCTATTTGAAAGTTGACGAAACAAACAGAGACAAATTTATAGAGGCGGGCTCATCACCGTTCAAGCCTTACCCTGACAGGCCGACAACCATGTCGTATTTCGAAATACCCCCCGACGTCCTGGAAAACGCGGATGAATTGATAAAATGGGCGGAGGAATCACTATCCATACAGAAGAAAAGGAAATAATTTCAACTACCTTCAAATGACAGAATCACTCTCCATTCAACAAGCCAGGAAGATGGTACTGCTGTCACAGAAGCTTCCCCCGACAAGGCAAAACGGCAGCGCGGTATCGGCCACATTGTCCGCCATCGAACACCTTGGCTACATCCAGATCGATACTATATCGGCCGTTCAGCGAGCCCATCACCATACCCTGTGGAATCGAAACCCCCGCCACAAAGCCGCACATCTCGATCAACTGCTTGCCGATAAAAAGGTATTTGAATACTGGTCTCATGCCGCCGCCTTCCTTCCCATGCGGGATTACCGATACAGCCTGATCCGCAAACGGGCAATTACAAACGGCGAACAGAATCACTGGTATGAACTCGATGAGCGGCTGATGAGCGAGGTACTCAAACGCGTTACAGCCGAAGGCCCGCTAATGGCCAAAGACTTTGAACACACCGGCAGGAAAAGCGGAGAATGGACAAGCAAACCCGCCAAGCGGGCCCTGGAAAACCTGTTTATGAGAGGTGATCTCATGGTCCCTTACCGGATCAATTTCCATAAGGTATATGATCTCACCGAGAGGGTATTACCGGAGGACACAGATAGTTCACTGCCCAGTCCCGAGGAATATACCCGTTTTATTATTACCCGCTACCTCCAGGCAAACGGGCTGGGAACGCCCGCCGAAATAGGATACTTACTAAAAAACACCAAACCGATGATTTCCGCGGCCTTGCGGGAAATGGCAGCAAACAAAGAACTTCTACAGATCACGGTAAACAGTCAAAGGTATTATGCATTACCAGAATCGCTGGAACTGTTGAACAGACCTTTGGCCCGAGGCAAACTCAAAATACTCTCGCCATTTGATAATTTGCTGATCCAGCGCAAACGCGTACAGTCTTTATTCGGTTTTGACTACCAGATTGAATGTTATCTCCCAGAGGCCAAACGCCGCTACGGTTATTTCTCCCTGCCCATTTTATGGGACGGAAAATTCGTAGCTCGAATGGACTGCAGGACCGAAAGAAAAAAATCACTCCTGCATATCCATCATCTTGCCCTGGAACCAGGGCTTAAAAAAGTTAACGCTTTCACCCTTGCCCTGGATAAGGAACTGTCATCCTTCCTGCGGTTTAATAACTGCGCCGGTATCCGGTTGCACAAGACCACCCCTTCCAGTTTCCAAGCGGTGCTGCAGGCTGCAATCAGCAGTTCAACTGAGTGATGATTTAAAAAATTCCGCCTACCCTGCCCCATCCCCGGGGATACGCGGGCTAATATGTATCGGGCCGGCACCCGTTGATTTCCGACAATTCTATAAATATTTTTTATGGTTTCCCGCGTCGGTATATATTAAAGTTATCCCCAGATCTTACTATCGCAACACAACCGGAGGTAAAGAAATATGGAAACTATCAACAGAAGGAATTTTATTGGCAAAGCCGCTGCTGCCGGAGCGTTGGCCGGAATGGCCGGCTCTCTCAATCTGTCAACGGCATTTGCCCATCCAATCCCGGGGGAAAACGGAATCTCCCTGGCGGCCTGGTCGCTCATACGCAGTTTCAGGGCCGGGGTTTGGAAACTCACCGACCTGCATAAAATCTGCAGGGAGGATTTTGAACTGGACGGCCTGGAATACGTTAATAACTTTTTTGAGTCCCCACGGGCAGGCTACCTGAACCGTCTCAATAAGAATGCCGAAGAATATGGGATCAAAAATGTCCTGATCATGGTGGATGAAGAAGGTGACATGGTGGCCAAAGACAGGGCTGAACGCATGCAGGCCGCGATCAACCACCGCAAATGGGTGGAAATAGCCGCTTTCCTGGGCTGCCACACTATCCGCTGCAATGCCAGGGGAGCTGGAAACACTCCGGCCGAAGATCCGGATGCCATAAAAAGAGCGGCGGAATCCTTCAGCGCCCTGGTGGAGTATGCCAGGGAATTCAAGATCAACATTGTCATTGAAAACCATGGCGGCATCTCCTCGGATCCAGCCTGGCTTCCCGCCCTTTGCAAGGAAATGGACAGCCCGCATTTTGGCATCCTTCCCGACTTCGGAAATTACAACGAAGGCGTGGACTTCGCCGAAGGGGTGAAAATGGCCATGCCCTGGGCCAAGGGAGTTTCTGTGAAAGCAGCCTGGATGCCGGATGGATCCCATGTCCCCAACTGGGACCTGGAAGCATGCCTGAAAGCCGCCAAAGACAGTGGATATAAGGGTTTCTGGGGCATCGAATCCAGCCTGCGCCGTTCCCGCGAAGAAACACCCAAGGAACCGGAAGCAATCAAGCAGGATGACTGGAAAGCGGTTAAACTAACCAGGGATGCAATTAAAAAGGTGGTTTTGGCATAAATTGGTTTCAGATCCGTAAGGGCTGGAAGCCCGACAGCCAATAGCCCGGGGTGATCCCGGACCGAAGGTTCGGGATCACCCCGGGTTACAAGGGCACAAACAAATCCTGGGCCCTGAAAGGGCGACATGAAATCCCTGGCAAAATAAGGTCTAAAATATCCGATCTAGGCTGCGACGGATTTGCGATCGCTTTTTTCACCGGGGACATTCAATTTTTTTGCCTTGCAAAGATATTTCTTCTCTGCCGACACCCTGCGGCATTTTTTGCAGACAAATTTCGGCTCTGAAACCAGTTTTATAAATTCTTCAGTGTTCTTTTCTATGGCGTTGAAAGATATTTCACACCTTGTTTTACCTGACAGCTTGCAACCCATTGCTTACGTTCTCCCGGGATTCGATTTTTACAGGAGGAATCTTAAAATAGAATAAAAATACCTGTGGGCTAATATGCCCGGCGTTTTCAAGAGGATTCAAAAGGATGTTTCTCCGGTCCTGTTTTACCCCGGTTATCAGGCTGAAACCGGCACCGGGAAACAGTGAGAAGGCGGGTTCCAGGTTCGGGCATTCCGATTAGTAGGATATATAGCACTATCCCCCCTTCCCTTCCTCATGTAGAATTTTACCTGATCAATTAATTTATAGAATAAAATTCAAATTTTCCTGAAAGGATATTTCAATGAAAAACAGTTACCTTAAACTGTCTCTGTTGTCGATTATGCTTTTATCCCTGTTGATCATGAACAGTTCCCTCCTGGCTGAAGAAGTTCCGCAGTGGGTGGACCTCTTCAACGGCAAGGACCTGACCGGATGGACCAACGTCAATACCGATGAAGACACCTGGTATGTCGAAGACGGACTGCTGAAATGCAAGGGCATGCCGATCGGCGTAATGCGTTCTGACCGGCAGTATGAAAATTTCCTTCTCCACATTGAGTGGAGGCACATGGAAGCCGGCGGAAACTCCGGGGTCTTCGCCTGGAGTGAAGGACAGGTGCCGGAGGGTAAAAACCTGCCGAAGGGCATGGAAATCCAGATGCTGGAACTGGACTGGGTCAACCAGCATGTGAGGGACGGAGTGAAACCTCCCATAGCCTATGTCCACGGAGAACTCTTCGGAGCCAACGGCCTGGAAACCACACCTGACAATCCGCGCGGACGCCGCAGCAAGTCTCTTGAAAACCGCTGCAAACCCAAAGGCGAATGGAACGTTTATGACGTAGTGGCCGTGGACGGAGTCATTAAGCTCTCGGTCAATGGCAAATTCGTCAATGGCGTCAGCAATTCAAGTGTGAAAAAGGGCTATCTCTGCCTGGAATCCGAAGGCAAGGAAATCCATTTCCGCAACATCAAACTGCTGGAACTGCCTCCGGGAATAACAACTCCGGAACAGACTGCCACCGTGCTGGACTAGGGTTACTGGGGCTGGACACCTGAACAACGGCACCGAAGGTGCCAACTTCAAGTCCCCGAATCCTCCACGGGATTCGGAACAGAGCGGGCTGAAAGCCCTGAATTGAATTACCTGGGGAAATCCCGGACCGAAGGTTCGGGGGAACCCCAGGGAAAAGGCAGTATTAATAAATGGATGGAGCACTGAAAGTTACCCACAGGCAGGATGCTCCAGTTGGAATCCGACTATCCCGACCTATGTACTGATCGCGCCATCGCGCCTCCCAATCGTCAATCGTCAATCGTCAATTAATCAGCCGCTCCTGATTTTACCGCTCAATATATTCCAGGAAATCCAGAAAAAATACTTGATATCCGTAAGGATGGGGCGCCTGTCAAAGTCATCCAGGTACTTGATTTCCGCCTCAATGTACTCATCCATATTTTTATGTATGTGGGCGGCATAGGGCGCGAGGAGACCGGGTTTATATTTCAGTCTCCGTTTGAGGAATTCGAGCGGATAGGTTTTCAGGCAGTTCGCCTCAAGCGGCCTGATTCCGACCAGCTTGATCTCCCCCCTCAGGATATTGATCAGCTGCGGAAGTTCATCAAGCCAGTATCGCCGCATGAATTTCCCGATTTCAGTAATCCTGAAATCATCTTCAATCTTCCCGACCCCGTCACCGGTCTCAACATATCCGCATTTACGGATGACAAAATCTCTCAGGTATTCAGAATAGGGGAACATGGTGCGGAATTTGTAAACCTTGATATCCCGGCCGAATTTCCCCAGGCGCCTCAGGTTGATAAAGGCGCTGTAAAGCTGTATCTCCTCTGATCTGGGTTCGCCGGCCTTGTAGGCGATGAAATACATACGGTCATTCATGCAGGTGAAATCAATATTCTTGAATCCGCAGACAACCAGGCGTCCCAGGACTTCAGTCTTCGAAATGGAATTATTAATATGGATTCCAAACAGCCCGGCGACAGCCTTCAGGCCGCTCATCCTCAGCAGGAATTCCTCAACGAAAAAATTGATTCCCGCCAGGGCGGCATACACGGGCCCGGAATACTTCTCCCTGATTTTTTCCGCGGCGAGGTCAGAAGTACGGGCTGAACCGATAAAATATCCCCCGTCTTTCAGCTTCCCGTGTACCTTTGCAAAGTATTCGCCGGGACTGGAGATTTCATTAACCGCTTTCCTGCTGAGAAGAATTTCCAGGGTATCATCCTCGTAATCCCCAAGTTTTTCCGGTGGGCCGGCATAAACCAAAAGCGGGATATCTCCCGTAACCTCCCTTATATCAATATTCAGGGATATAAAATCTATCTCCTGGTCGGAAAGATCAGACTTAAGCCGATGATAAAGGCTCTCATTCTTTTTTGAGCTGTATTTAAATTTCCTGGGATCATGGATTTCTTCCACCTCCCTGACTTTGCAGAGCACAGCCTGGAAAGCCAGCAAATGGAGTTCTTCATTATCACCGGGCACGGCAGATACCCGATAGTTGAATAGTATCGAAATAATCAATATATCAATGGCAAAGGCGACAGCCACTGAAGAATACACAACAAGCCTTGATGCTTCAAAATCCTTAAAAGCTACAGCCGCCATTGAGAGAAAAATCACAATAATCGCGCTGGAGTTCAGCACCGGAACCAGGAAGTCGCTGAAAGAGGCCTTCCCTTTCACCTGCAGCTTGCGGGTAAGCAGGCTGGCGGCATAACTTACTGCTGATGAATAAACAAGCAGATAAATGTATGCTTCCAGGAGTCGATCGGGGATTCTTCCCCAGAAATAGAATACGGATAAAGCACCCAGGTAGGCAGCGACCCAGATAAGCAGGTCATAAAAAGCGAAAGCATAGTCTGTAGTCTGGTACCTGGCATACGCGCCAATTTCTGAGTGGAGCAGCCGCCATCCTGATTTCTTCAAAATTCCGGCCAGAAGAATCTCAAGCAGGGTCGCGACTGCCGGGGTGGCCAGGAAAACAAGCCTGGACATACCCCCGTAATTGAATCCAAACACCAGCAGACTGCTAAGAGCCACCACGCAGAAATTGCTAAAAATAATGGACTTCAAATCCCCAACAAGACTGCCCGAAGATGTAATGGCGTATTTTCGGTTAATCAGGGAAAAAATGACCCACAAAAGAGCGAAAGGTATCAGGTTCGATTGGTAGGATGCCAGCTCAATGCGGCCATTGACCAGCCAGTTGACTACCGCGAAGGAAATCCCCAGAACCGCCATGTCAGTCAGAAGAATTAACAATCTGATCATGCTCAATATTCCTGGCACGGCTGAGAAATGACTGGAATTCCCCACCCGTCTCCCGATAACTATTTTCGTTGGTCTGCCGATTCGAAGGATTGGGGACACCCGCGATGTCCCCTTGAAATAACGGTTAGAGAAGCCCTGTTTCTTTTCCGGTTTCGCTGAAAGCCTGGATAGCTCGATCCAGCTGAGAAGGGGTATGGGCGGCAGAGACCTGCACCCTGATCCGGGCCTGCCCCCTGGGAACTACGGGGAAGCTGAATCCCACCACAAAGATTCCGCGCTCATTGAGCAGGCGGGCCATCTCAACCGTCGGCTTTTCATCCCCGATCATAATGGGTACGATCGGGTGGATTCCCGGCTTGATGTTAAATCCCAGACTGGTCATTTCCTTCCGGAAATAAGCAGTATTGTCCTGCAGGGTTTTTATGAGGTCCCCGCGGCTGTTGATTATCTCCAGTGCCTTGATTGAAGCAGCCACTACTGAAGGGGCAACGGAATTTGAAAAAAGGTAAGGCCTGGAACGCTGGCGCAGGAGATCAACGATGTCTCGGGATGCCACGGTAAAGCCGCCCGAAGCGCCCCCTACAGCCTTGCCCAGGGTGCTGGTAATAATATCGATCCGGTCTTCCACGCCGAAATGCTCCGGTGTGCCCCGCCCTGTTTCACCAATAAATCCGGTGGCATGGCACTCATCTATCATAACCATGGCTTCATACTTATCCGCCAGGTCACAGATGCCGGGCAATGGGGCCAGGTCCCCGTGCATGCTGAATACCCCGTCCGTGGCGATCAGGCGAATCCTTGCTTCTGAGGATTCCTTCAACTGCCGCTCAAGGTCAGACAGGTCGGCATGCCTGTAAATTTTACGCTGTGCTTTGCAGAGCCTTACGCCGTCGATAATGCTGGCATGGTTCAAGGCATCGCTGATAACCACGTCTTCAGGCCCCAGGATAGTCTCAAACAATCCCCCGTTGGCGTCAAAACAGGAGGCGTAAAGAATGGAATCATCCTTGCTGAAAAACTCCGAAATTTTCTCTTCCAGCTGTTTATGTATGGACTGGGTCCCGCAGATAAAACGCACTGAAGCCATTCCGTAACCCCACTCATCCAGTGCTTTTTTTGCCGCCGCCACTATCTCCGGATCATTGGCCATGCCCAGATAGTTATTGGCGCAGAAATTGATAGCCGCCCCATCCTCGGTACCTACCTCAGCCCCCTGCGGAGCTGTAATCACACGCTCCTTCTTATACAATCCTTTTTCCCTGATTCCCTCCAGTTCAGAGGAGTAAAGATCCGCCGCTTTTCTGCTAATCATGATTAAGAAAACCTTTCCAAAATCTAATCTGTTCAGTATCTAGTCGAAAGTTACCCGGGGGCACTTACTCTGGTTAAACAGTTTAGTTTATCCGGGGCTTGAGTGACAACCGTACCCAGCGGTTTTAACCGAATTTTCAAAGAGAATAAACCAAATGGAACTTTACCCGGTCATGATCCGTTAGGAACAGTATAAAGCGGGTCTTCAAGGCAAGCTGAAGATAAAATTCAGCTCCGGGGAGAGGCCTGTATCGGGGAATAAATTTACTGGAGCAGATATTATGAGCAAAAAGAAAAAAAAATCATCCTTGTTTCTCATCCTGATTATCGCGGCTGTTGTTGTGTTCATAGCCTTATACAGTACCGGCGTTATATTCTCTAAAGATGTTTCCATTCCTGATGACCGGATCTGCAGTGTTAACCGGGACACCCTCGAAAAACTGGTGGTCGCGACCGGCTCCATCGTTCCCCGATCTACCATAGAAATCAAGTCCAAGGCCAGCGGAATTGTTGAAAAAATCCTTGTTGAGGAAGGCGAAACAGTGAAATCCGGCCAAGTCCTGCTGGAGCTTGATAAGGAATTGTTAAGGGCCCAACTGCGGGAATCTGAAGCAAACCTGCTGGCAATTGAAGCAGCGCTGCAGGAAGCCGAGTCCAATCTTGTGATGGCGGAAAGAACCAAGGAAAAACTGGAGATGGACCGGAAGAACCTGGAAGGTAAACTTGAATACAACAAGAAGCGGATACAACGTTACCAGAAACTGTTTGATGAAAACCTGCTCCCCATGAATGACATGGATGAAGCAGAGAGAGTTCTCCAGGAAAACACGTTCCAGTTGGGGGCCCTGGATTCGGAACTGCTGATGCAGGATGCTGAAATCGAATCCGCCCAGAAAGCCGTACTGAGAGCCGAAGCTGAAGTCACCCAGGCCAAGGCCACAGTTGACCGGGCCAGGGAAAACCTGCACTACGCCACAATCCGCGCGCCCCGTCCGGCTACAGTATTAAAACGGCATATTGAAGAAGGGGATGCCGTCTCATCCATCCTCCAGCTTGGATCCCAGGCAACCCTGATAATTACCCTGGGCGACATGGACGAAGTGTACTTTGAAGGCCGGGTTGATGAAACCGATATCGGGATGGTCTCCGAAGGCATGAAGAGCAGGATCAAAGTTGATTCCTTCAGGGATAAAAGCTTTCCCGGACAGGTAATGGAAATCTCTCCCTTGGGTGAAGAAGAAGAAAATGTAATCGGATTTGAAACCAGGGTTTCGGTAGAAGAAGAAGCTGATATCCTGCGCGCCCAGATGAGCGCCAACGCCGAAATTATCATTGAAACCAGGAACGATATCCTGCTGATCAAGGAAAGCGCGCTCTCCTACGATGAAGACCGGAATTCATTTGTACAGCTCTATGATCCTTCTCAGGAAACCCTGATGCGAAAGGTTCCTGTTAAAACAGGTCTCAGCAACGGAACCCTGACCGAAGTAGTTTCCGGGCTGGATGACGGTGACAAGGTAGTGATCCAGGTCAACCAGGACAACATGTAACTGACTGACAATCCACTTCACATTGATAATCAGGAAATAAGGTATGCATATATCACTATTCAGCCAGGCCATGCGAACCCTGTTCGGAAACAAGCTCCGGAGCATCCTGACCATGTTCGGCATTTCCTGGGGCATATTTTCGATCATCCTCATGACTTCAGTTGGAGAAGGTTTTATCAAGGGGCAGAGAGAGGCAGCCGCCACCCTGGGAACGGATATCATCATTATCTGGGGCGGAAAAACCTCCATGCAGTCCGACCAGGGACAGATGGGCAGGGATATCCTGCTAGATTATTCCGACTGCCTGGCAATAAGGGAAAAAGCTGTTTATACCAAAACCATCAGCGCCGAATTGATGCGCTATGACGTCACCGTCCGCTCCCGTCTCAACGCGGGATCCATAGATATCCGGGGCATCGAGCCCCAGTACCAGTTCATGCGAATGGTGGTGGCCGACCAGGGCCGGGTCCTGAACCAGTCTGATGAAGAGCAGAGGAGACAGGTGGCGATTATCGGTTCAGAGGTAAATGACCAGCTCTTTGACGGGGCCAATTCAGTAGGGGAAGAAATCCGGATCGGACCTCACACTTTCACCGTCGTGGGTATCCTTCCCTACAAGGAAATGAACAGTAATTATTCCGGCCAGGATCACAGCGATATTTTTGTTCCCTACCAGACAATGAGAAAGCTGTTTCCCCGTCGGGGCGGCCCGGCAGGCAAAGAAAGCCTCAACAACCTGATTGCCGTTCCTTATCGCCACGAAGACTGGGAAGTCGCTGAAGAAGAAATCAGGCAGATCCTGGGTGAAAAGAAACGCTTCCACCCGGATGACCATGACGCGCTGAGCATCTGGAACACCGGAGAGGGCCTGGAGTTTACGGTCACGCTGTTCCGCACAACACAGATATTCATGGGGGCCGTGGGCATTGTCACTGTTCTTTTGGGAGCCCTTGGAATAACCAATATCATGCTGGTAACCGTGCGGGAAAGAACCAGTGAAATCGGACTTAGAAAAGCCCTTGGCGCCCGGCCCAGGGAAATCATGTTCCAGTTTATTTCTGAAGCTGTCACCCTGACCTTGATTGCCGGAGGAGTCGGCCTCGCCCTGATCGCGGCCCTGGCCTGGGGGGTAAATTCCCTGCCGATGCCGGTAATGTTCGGCGGCCTGATTATTTCCCCGGCAATAGCCTGGGCCGTAGTCGGCATCCTCTGCTTTTCAGGAATAATATCCGGAATATACCCGGCCTGGATAGCGGCCAAAATGGACCCGATTGAAGCGCTGCGCTGGGAAGCAGGTTGATTTAATAGTGTTAACAGAATTAGAGAACAAGTTTTTAATCTAAATTTTCATCCAGTTATTGAAAGTATCACCCGGAAAACAGTTAAGGATCTCATTCCATGTTTTTTGAAGTTGTAATAAAAGCATTCAGCAGTCTTATGCATGACCGGACCAGGGCGCTGTTGACCCTTTCAGGCATCAGCTGGGGAATAGTGTGCTTTGTTGTACTTTTTGCGTTTGGCCAGGGTTTTGGAAACGCGCTGGTGGTTGGAATGAAGCAATTCGGGGACAGGGCGATAATTGTCTGGAACGGCCAAACCAGTACCCAGCAGGGGGGCATGAAAGCCGGGAGAGCCATTTATACCGAATTAAGGGATGTTGAAGATATCAGGCAGAACTGCCCCCTGGTTTCCGCTGCCAGCCCCGAAGTATTCAGGAGATACACGGTTAAAAACTTCCGCCGCCAGACGGAAGCCGGCATCCGGGGAGTCAACCATGAATATGGACGAATAAGGGCTCATAACCTGGAGGAAGGAAGGCGTCTTTCAGCTGACGACATCCAGTACGGCCGAAGGGTTGCCATTGTTGGCTGGGATATATATGAGAAGCTCTTCCCCGGCTCCAGCGCTCTGGGTGAAGAAGTAAGAATCAGCGGAGTGCCATTTACGATTATCGGTGTCCTCAGCAAAAAAATCCAGATGTCCAGCTATTTTCAAAGTGATGACCTGTGCCTATTCATCCCATACACGGCCATGACCTCCCTCAACCAGACCCGGTACATGAGTGTGATTGTGCTGCAGGTTGGAAACGTCGCCATGGAAGCCCAGGCCATACAACAAATCAGGGATGTGCTGGCCAGAAATCACAAATTTGATCCCACCGATGAGAAAGCCGTTTTTATCCGGCCCTGGGGGGAATTCGAAAGTATTATTAACGGATTCCGTCTGGGCATGGAGGGGCTGATGCTCCTGATCGGCTCCCTGACCCTTGCCATCGGCGGGGTTGGACTGATGAATATTATGCTGGTGTCAGTCACTGAAAGAACCCGGGAAATCGGCCTGCTCATGGCCATAGGCGCGAAACGAGGGCATATCCTTACCCAGTTCCTGCTGGAGGCCCTTACGATTGCCCTGCTCGGAGGGATCATTGGATTTATCCTTTCGCTTGTTACCTGCGAAATCATTGGGACAATACCCTTTGTCAGCGCCATCGAGGGGGATGCTTCCGGGCAGGGAGATATCCACATGACGGTATCAATGCACGCGGCAGCTGTGTCAACCATCATCCTGGGAATAGTAGGATTGATGGCGGGAATAATTCCCGCGTTCAAGGCTTCCCGACTTGATCCCGTTGAAGCCCTGCACTATGAATAGAATTTGACAGCCGGAAAATCAATCAAGAGCTTCCGGCACCAGGGGGGAAAAATGAAAAAGTTATCAACCATAGTTATTTCAATTTTGATTATGTTTTCAATTGCCTGTGATCCTGCCGAAATCTTAGTCAATGCCATGGGGGGAGAGATCCTCATCGGATCAGGCCAGGTTATCAGTGAAGAACGTGCCCTTCCAGACTTTGACAAGGTGGAGCTCGAAGGCAGCATGAACGTGGAAATCACCCAGGGACCTGCTGTGAAATGCACAGTGGAAGGGGACGACAACATTCTCTCCATGCTTAAAACCGAGGTCCGAAGCAATCGCCTCAGGATATACATGGAACACGGGATATCGCTATCCTCCTACAAGACTCTTGATATTTACCTGGAGGTTCCGGAAATCACCGGGGCAGCTGTTTCAGGGTCGGGAGACATAACCTTCACTGACGTAACCGGCCAGGAAGTAGAGGTTTCAATCGATGGGAGCGGAGACATTACCGGAACGGGTGAAGTAGAAACCCTTTCAGCCTATGTTAACGGCTCCGGTGATATCCGCCTGCTGCAGCTTTATGCCAAAGAGGCTTCTGTTGAAGTTAACGGTTCAGGGGATGTGGGCGTTAATGTTTCAGACTCCCTGGAAGCCGAAATCAATGGGAGCGGAGACATAAAATACAAGGGAGATCCTCCCAGGGTCACCCGTTCCGTGAATGGCTCAGGGGACATAACGGCTCTTGATTAGTATTCAGCAGATAGCCTGAATATCTGCATCTGCCAGGTGCCGGAAACCTTTCATACTTTCCGGCACCTCTGGAAATGCTCGCCTGTTCCCGTTATCATCAATCGCATCATGAAAAATAATGGAATTCCGGTGATGCTGCTCCTTTCATTACTCCTGTCCGGCTGCGCTGCTTCGATCCATGAAAAGCCTTCAGCCACAAAACCCAACATCCTTATACTCTTTACTGACGATCAGAGATTTGACGCGGTCGCGGAACTGGGAAACAGTGAAATAGAAACACCGAACATGGACAGCCTGGTCCGTTCCGGAATCACCTTCACCCATACCCACATTATGGGTGCCCTGGGAGGGGCGGTGTGCATGCCCAGCCGGGGAATGTTGATGACCGGCAAGACCCTCTTCCAGATGCGGCAGGACGCTTCCTACATTCCGCCTGAACACACCATGATGCCCGAACACTTCAGGGCCAATGGATACACAACCTTCGGCACGGGAAAATGGCACAATGGGCGGGAAGCATATCACCGCTGCTTTTCTGAAGGCGACAATATCTTTTTCGGGGGAATGCACAGCTACGAAACCGACGGACATTTCAAACCTTTCCTGAATCACTTTGACGCGAGCGGAGAATATCCGAAGGAAAATGGTTTCCGGGGAGAAAAATTTTCCTCGATTTATTATGCTGACGCGGCCATAGACTTCCTTGAAAAGCAGTCTGAAGCTGAAGATCCCTTCTTTGCCTATGTTTCTTTCACATCTCCTCACGATCCGAGGACTCCTCCCGAAGAGTACGGCCATAATTACACCGCGGAGGATGTATCACTTCCTGAAAATTTCATGCCTGAACATCCCTTTGATAACGGGGAATTAAAGATCCGGGATGAAGTCCTGATCCCCCACCCCAGAACCGAAGAGGCGGTCAGGGCCGAGGTTGCTTCCTACTACGGGATGATCAGCGAGGTGGACTTTCAGATCGGGAGGATACTTCAGGCTTTGAAGGAATCAGGTAAATGGGAAAACACCATAATCGTTTTCGCCGGAGACAACGGCCTGGCCGTGGGGCAGCACGGTCTGCTGGGCAAACAGAACATGTATGACCACAGCATAAGGGTTCCGCTTGTCATCAGTGGGCCGGGTATCGAAAAAAATGCAAGGAATAGCGCTTACTGCTACCTGCTTGATGTCTTCCCTACCCTTTGTGATCTTGCCGGACTCGAAATTCCTTCATCCGTCACCGGGCAATCGATATTGCCGGCTGTCCAGGACGGCACAAAGGGGAGACCTCACCTTTTTGCCGCCTATGCCGACCTGCACCGGGTGATCCGCAAAGATGAATTCAAGCTGATCACATACAACGTCAACGGAAAAATCACGGAACAGCTTTTCAATATCAACGAAGACCCCCTGGAACTCAACAACCTGGCAGGGATAGATGAATGGCAGGAAAAGCAGGATGAGTTAAGAGAGCTTTTAAAAGCAGAAATGCGGAGCCAGGGTGATTTCTGTGACCTGGACAAGGAGTACTGGGGCCACGACAGGGAAAGAATGTCCTGGAAAGACCGCATCGCGCTTAATCCCTGAATGGATGTACCATGGGCATCCAGAATAGTTGCAGGTGACGCGTGACAGGTCACGAAGAACGATCTTGCGCCTTTCACACTGCCGACAGCTGCCACCTGCTACTCGTGACTCGTGACTCGTGACTAGGCTGGAGCCGGCGCCTCCAGCCTTAATTGTCAATTGTCAGACTTGCCTGGACATAGCCTTCATCTGGGTGAACAGGTAGAGGTAGTCCGGTCCGCCTGCCTTGGAGTCGGTTCCGCTCATGTTGAAGCCGCCGAAGGGATGGACGCCTACCAGGGCGCCGGTGCATTTCCGGTTGAAGTAAAGATTTCCAACGTGGAATTCCCGACGGGCCCTCTTGATTTTTTCTTCGTTTTTTGTGTAAACCGCGCCGGTGAGACCGTACTCGGTGTTATTGGCAATCCTCAAGGCATCATCATAATCCGATGATTTGATAACGGCCAGGACCGGACCGAAAATCTCCTCCTGGGAGATAACTGCTTCAGGATCCACATCCGCGATGATTGTAGGTTTGATAAAGCAGCCCTTCGGATCACCTTTTTCGCCGCCGAGGATTAACCGTCCCTCTTTTTTCCCGATCTCTATGTAATTCATAATGGAGTCCTGGGCGCCCCGGTTCACCACCGGCCCGAAATTTACTCCATAATCCTCGACATTACCTTCTACGATTGCCTTTTCAGTAGCTGAAACCACCTTCTCAAGAAATTCATCATAGAGGCTTTCGTCGACTATTACCCTGGAACAGGCTGAACACTTCTGGCCCTGGAAACCGAAGGCTGATGAAACAACGCCTGATACCGCGGAATCGAGATCAGCCTCTTCATCGACAATGATCGTATCCTTGCCGCCCATTTCAGCTATAACCCGCTTGATCCAGATCTGACCCGGAGAAACCTGGGCTGCCAGGCGGTTGATCCGCAGCCCGACTTCCTTTGATCCCGTGAATGAGATCATCCTGGTTTTAGGGTGCTGAACCAGGGGATCACCAATAACGCTTCCCCGGCCCGGCATGAAATTGACAACTCCATCCGGGATACCGGCTTCTTCAAAAATTTTCATCAGCTGGGCCCCGATGCAGGGAGCGTCGCTGGAAGGTTTGAGAATAACGGTATTCCCGCTGACCATGGCCGCAAAAGTCATTCCGGCCAGAATCGCCAGGGGGAAATTCCAGGGGGGAATTACAAGGGCGATTCCCAGGGGGATGTACATGCAGTCATTCTCTTCCCCCGCGTAGGGAGTCAAGGGATCCGGATTAGCAAGCTTGAGTGCCAGCCGGCAGTAGTAATCGCAGAAATCTATGGCTTCAGCCACGTCAGCATCGGCTTCCACCCATGATTTACCAACTTCTATTACCATCCAGGCAGCAAGCTCAAGCTGCCGTTCCTTCATGATGTCGCATACCTTCATCATGTATGCAACCCGTTCTTCCGCGCTCCTTGAACCCCAGTCAGAAAATGCTTTTTCTGCGGCGGCTATGGCTTTATCAACCATTTCCAGCGGGGCATTCTGGGAAATACCTACTACTTCCTCAAAATTTGAAGGATTTAGAGAGCGGATCTTATCGTCAACGTACAATTTTTCTCCGCCGATGATCAGAGGAAACTCTGAACCGAGTTCACTCCGAACCTTGGCGACAGCACGTTCCATGGCACTCCTGTTTTCCGGAATTGAAAAATCCGTGAGAGCCTGATTCCTGAAATCTGCTAACTCCATGACCGTTCCTCCTGATATCTGATATACATTATTTAAATAACTCTCGTTACGCACAATATTCTCTAAAGCACAATTATATTCAGTTTCTGTATATATGCATTGTTTTCTGAATATTTTTTTCGATCTCCAAGGTTCCAGCGGAACACATGTCAATTTTAGGTTAAACTTGGACCCATGCCCAGTAATCCTAAGGATAACATCCATTTCGTTTTTGTACGGACCCAGTTCGCCTCCAATCTCGGCTCATCAGTCCGGATCATGAAGAACATGGGATTTCAAAACCTGATCCTGGTTCAGCCGGAATGCGAGGTGGGAATGGAAGCCCGAAGCTACGCGATGAAAGGCGCGGATATTCTGGAATCTGCCGTATTTCTGCCGTCACTTGAAAAGGCGGCGGAACAGCTGGGGGTCCTGATAGGCACAACCGCCAGGTACCGCGGACGAAAAACAGACCTCATGGACTGCAGGTCACTTTCTGAGGAGTTCCTGCCCAAGCTCCTGAATTCATCGCTGGGGATAGTTTTCGGTTCAGAAACCAACGGGTTGTTGAAAGAAGAGCTTCCTTTCTGCCAGTGGCTTGTTGAAATACCAACAGCTTCGGATTACCCGGTTCTTAACCTGGCCCAGTCGGCCGCGATCATTTCATATGAACTCAACATGGCCTTTAGAAAAGCTTCCTATACGGCACCTGATAAACTTGCCCGGCCTGAAGACCTGGAGCTGCTGCTCAAAAAAGCGGAAGCAACCCTGAAACAGGTCAATTCATCAGGTAAGATGTCAATTGAAAAAGCCATGATCCGGCTGGAAAAAATCGCCCGCCGCTCCCAGCTTGAGAAGGATGATGTGAAAATGCTGCATGGGCTGCTCAAGGAGATTAAGAGAAAAGGAGAGTGACTTGCTCCTGCATTAATTGCATGAGCAGAAGATCGTATCTTCCATACCCCTATTCCACCAGGCTGTTGAACGCTTCCAGTATCAGCCTGTCCTGCTCAGGGAACACCGTCCGCAGGTCTATAAGAACCTGCTCCTTCTCTATCCTGGCGAGCACTGGAATCTCCAGCGAGCGCAGGTATCTTTCAATTGAAGCAGCTGAAAGACCGCGGCTGTTGAGGGCAACCAGGGTGGTAGGAATTTCCCCGCCCGGTGAAGAGCCCCCGCCGCTTTTTGAGAATCCGGGTATAGTCTCGGCGGTTATCAATTGATTACTTATTCCTGCTGTCAGCGCTTCAGCCCTCTGCCTGATCTCTTCGGCTGGAAGAGAGATAAATTTCCTGACCGGAATATTCACATCCTCCCTGCCCATCTCATACTCGATCAATGTCCGGTCAAGGATGGAACAGATAACCTTGTCGATACGCAGGGTTCGCATAAGCGGATTCTTCCGGATCTGCTTAACATACTGCCTTTTTCCGACAATGATCCCGGCCTGTGGTCCCCCTAGCAGTTTGTCTCCGCTGAAACAGACCAGGTCCGCTCCGAGGTCCAGGGAATCCCTGATTGACGGTTCCCGCTCCAGGGCCTTTTCAGCCGATGGGAAAAGTAATCCGCTCCCGGCGTCATGCACAAGGGGGATGTTCCGGGAGGCTGCCAGTTCGGCCAGTTCTCCCAGCCCGGTTTCATTTGTAAACCCGGTTATCTCGTAATTCCCGGTATGCACTTTAAGTATCAGGGCGGTATTCTCGTCAATCGCTTTTTCGTAATCCCTTAAAAAAGTACGGTTGGTTGTGCCTATTTCCCGAAGCCGGGCTCCGCTTTTCTCCAGGATTTCAGGAATCCGGAAGGATCCGCCGATCTCAACCAGCTCGCCCCTGGAAATGATCACATTTTTATCATATGCCAGGGTATTCAGGATAATCATCAGGGCAGCGGCGGCATTGTTGCACACCGAAGCCGCCTCGCACCCGACTATCCTGGTAATCCGGGATTCAAAGTGCACATCACGATGTCCCCTTGATCCTTTCTCCAGGTCATATTCAAGGTTATTGTAGCTGCAGACGGTATCCACAAACTCTTCCGCTATCTTGCGCGAAATCGGGGCACGGCCGGCATTTGTGTATATGATCACTCCGGTGGCATTAACAACCGGCTTCAAGGTCGGCTGTGAAATCCGCAAAAGCTCAGATCCCAGTATTTCCGGAATTCCCGCCACCAGCCCGGACAGCTCTTCCTTTTCAACCGAGCCGGCCCCGATCCTGTCCCTTAAACCATTGAGCAGGAGATTCAGGGATTGAAGCACCAGAGCCTTCGGATATTTTTCCAGCAAAGCGGCAATGCCCGGGTCAGCAAGCAGGTCATTTACCGGGGGTATCAAGCGATATAGTCTGTTACTCATGGGTTCTTCCTGTCCCTTTTGAAAAAAGCAAGCCTGCCGGGGGCGACATTACAGGCTGCTTTTCAAGACTGAAAAATAAGATTCTCCCAGCCGCGGCTGTTCGGCCTTCAGGCCTCGGTTAAACCTTCTTGCGGAAAAACAGTTCCCTGGGCCTTTCGTAGGACAGTGAACTTACCAGGTCCAGGGCATAACCTTCCGGAACCTGGCCCATTTCCACCCATTTCCCTGCCACATTACATAAGACTCGGCGAAACATTTCGGTCCGTGAACCAAAG
This sequence comes from Acidobacteriota bacterium, assembly GCA_963666915.2. Lineage (GTDB taxonomy): Bacteria > Acidobacteriota > UBA6911 > RPQK01 > JAPXNP01. The sequence goes on along the minus strand of CAXXEX010000008.1, from coordinate 7,936 downwards.
GACATAAGCTTTCTGGAATCAGTAACCATTCCGGCCAGGTTGGCCAGGGGGTCCACTGAAGCTATGTACCGAAGCTGGGTTTCCATTCCGTAGGGACTGTCATTAAACCACCAGGGAGCGCCAACCTGAACGTTGGGGAAAGCCCTTGCCAGGGTAACAGCTGACGGAACATGACCCGGCTCCAGGCAATAAAGCACTATGTGCATTTTGCTGTCGAATTCATTCAGGAAATGATGGAGGCCCCTTGTGAAGTCAATATCCATAACTGAGACATCCCCTCCGGTATCTGGACCCATCTCAACTGACAGGGAATTCCTGTAGTCCCTTAAAGCACCAATATGCAGCTGGGTTACCCAGTCTTTCGCGGAGTTCAGCCATCCGTAATAACCAAGCATGAAAGCCTTATATCCCCGGATTTCCTCCCCGGTCAGGGCTTCTCCCCGGTAGGCTTTGACGTGTACACGGGCAGCTTCTTTCTCTGAAAAAGGAATCCCGGAAGGGGCTTCCATGCCATGGTCGCTGGCCACACAGCCCATCTTGTCAAAATAGTCATGGCTTTTCTTCAGGCTGGACAGAAGGCCTTCCAGGCGGGAAGTGTCATCACCGCATTCAGAACCAAGCTTCTCGATAAAAGGCTTCCACCCGGGATGGGCCGGATCAGTACATTTATCAGGCCTCCAGGTGGGAAGAATCCTCGTACAGGAAATCTCCCGGGCCGCCCTCTCATGTCCAGGGAGGCTGATTGTGGGATCGTCGGTGGTGGCCATGATCTCCACCTTCATCTCCTTGAGGAGTTCCCGGGGTAACATCCTGGATTCCTGCAAGTCCTCTGCAGTCTTATGCCAGATATGCTCCGCATTTTCTTCACAAATAACAGCATTGATCAGGAACCTCCGTTTAAGGTCCAGGTGGATCCATTCGTAAGCCGGGTTCCCGATCAGTTCAGGGAAAATTCGGCTCATAGCGAGCCATTTGTCATGGTTGCTGCCGCTTCCGGTAATCAGTTCTTCAGATATCCCCCGGCGCCTCATCATCTCCCATACATAATGATCAGTGGCCCCCTCGACTTCCCAGATATCGGTCCAGGGATCATTATTCAGGATCTCATCTACATCCAGGTGGTTATGCGCGTCAACTATCGGCAGATCTTCAATCTCTTCATATAAACGAACTGCTGCATCGGAACCCAGTAAATAATTATCATCCAGAAACGGCATTTCGGCCTCCTGTCAGGAACAAATAGAATTAATTAATTGGCTGTACAAGATCAGGATACATGAAAAAATCAGGAGGGAAAATACTTTTTCTCCTGTGCGGAATGCAGGGAAGGATAATCCGGCTTCAATGAAAATTCTTCTTTCCAGGCGCAGGATATTCGCCATGCTTCCCGATGTCCCGATATGTCTATGAAAAAGATGGTGCCGGAGAAGGGATTCGAACCCCCACGGGCTTAAAGCCCACTGCGCCCTGAACGCAGCGCGTCTGCCAGTTTCGCCACTCCGGCCCTCGAAGGATTCCTATTTTACACAAATGGAGCCTGTTTGAGAAGTGCGGGGCAAAAGTATTTGCCACCCCCCGCCCTGGCGGCTATTCCGCTTCATGTTTCAGATCTTCCTCACTGCTGCCTGGCGCAGGAATCTTAACCTTTAAGGCCATTTAATTTCGTTCCGCCGCAGCCTGATAATTTTCAGATTAACTTTAAAAAATACTTTATCATTAGATCAATGCCCAAGGTTATAATAAAAAAAAACAAACAAGGGGTGAATCCAGCAAGCCCTGTCAGGCAATCATGAAGACAACCCCGCAATCACAGGAGATTCTATCAATGCGCTTAACCGTAAAAATCGTATTAGTTATTCTTCTCCCGGCCCTGCTTTGCACACCTGTAACAGCAGCAGAGAAGACCTGGTCACCGGATGATATCATCCTGGCTGAACGAGCCGGCAGCATGGAAATTTCTCCGGATGGACAATGGGCCGTTTGGGTCAAAAGCAGTATGGACAAGGAAAAAGGAAGCCAGGTTTCCAACCTTTTCCTCAGCAGCCTGACCAAAGACAAGGAAATTCAGCTGACAAGAGGAACAGACAATTACAGCAGTCCCTCCTGGTCTCCGGATGGTTCCAGGATTGCTTTCGTCAGCACCAGAACCCCCAATGGAGACGATAATGCCAAACCGCAGCGCCGACTATGGCTGATGGATAAGGACGGCGGAGAGCCTTATGTAGCCTTCAAGCTTGACCGGAGCATCAGCAGTTACGACTGGAAGGATGACAAAACTGTCGTCTTCTCAGCTGAGGAAGAGCCATCTTTCTACGCCCAGGAAATCAAGAAAAACAAGGATACTTCCAATGTAATTGAAGATGCTGATCATACCGCCCCGGTGAGGTTATTCGAAGTATGCCTGGACAGCGGCGAATTAAAAAGAATCTCACGGAATTCCGATTGGATACGTTCAATCGACGTTTCCCCTGACGGAAAGTGGGCCGCAGCCATTCACCAGCGAAGCTTGAGGTTTGCTTACGACCACGCGGTAACCCCCGCCCTCTTCATATATAACCTGGAAACCCTGGAAGCCATTGAGGTGGAAAAAGATCAGCGGGTCGCTTTTGCCGGAATCATGTGGGGCAAGGATTCCAATGGGCTTTATTACGCCAGGGAGCATTCGTCTCATCCCATCTATTTCACCGCGGCAATAACCGTGCTGAAGTATTTCGACATGGAATCAGCCGCCTCGGTGGAGGTTCCCCTGAACTGGGAAAACGGCATCGGGGGCTATGGAATGAACATGGTCACAACCGAGGATGGTTTCATTACGCTCCTGGCTGATGGAGTCAGGCTGGAACCATCCAGGTATATTAAGGAAGGCACCAGCTGGAACCGGCAGTCCCTCGAGGGAACCCACGCCGAAAACATATTCGGCCTGTCCCTTAGTGCCGACGGTCAAACCATGGCCTATAACTACAGTACCGCTTCAACCCCTTACCAGTGGTACCAGGCGAAGCTGGACGGCAGCAGGATTACCGACGAAAAACAGCTGACCAAAATTAATCCTTCCTACAAAAATAAAGCCATTCCCAAATCAGAGATCATCAGCTGGAAGGGTGCCAATGATGACACTGTCGAAGGAATTCTCTACTATCCCAAGGATTACGAGGAAGGCAGGAAATACCCGCTGATGCTCTCAATCCACGGCGGACCCGCCGGGGCCGACATGGATGCCTGGAGCGAATCCTACGGCTCGCCCAAGGTAATCCTCTCAGAAAGAGGAGCTTTCGTATTAAAAGTGAATTACCATGGCAGTTCGAACTACGGCCTGGAATGGGTTGAATCTATCGGCAATGGCAAGTATTACGACCTGGAACCTATTGATATAGAGAAAGGCGTGGATTACCTGATAGAAAAAGGCCTGGTTGATCCCGACCAGCTCGGAACCATGGGATGGTCCAACGGATCAATTCTTTCAACATCCCTTATAACCCGCAGCAACCGTTTCAAGGTGGCTTCCTGCGGAGCCGGTGATGTTGAATGGATCAGCGACTGGGCCAATGTCATGTTCGGAGCCTCTTTCGATAATTACTATTTCGGGGGCCCTCCCTATGAAATGCCGGAGTTGTACATAGAAAAATCTCCCTATTTCAAGCTGAAAGATGTGACCACTCCAACAATTATTTATACCGGTACCGACGATGTGAATGTCCCCCCCAGCCAGAGCTGGTCCCACTTCAGGGTGATGCAGCAGGCAACAGACACCCCGGTTAAGTTTGTTGTGTTTCCGGGTGAACCGCACGGGCTGAGAAAATACCAGCATCAGTCCCGAAAGCTGAATGAAGACCTCAAGTGGTTCGATACTCATCTGTTTAAGACATTTGAACCGGAAAATGAAGCACTGAAGAAAAATTCACCATTGGATCTGGCTCTCAAATTAAAGAAAGCCGCTGCCGGCAAAGGCCTCTACGGGACAGTTGTCAAGGAAAAACTGATTCCGGAAACCGTGGAAAGCAATAACCTGGAGATCGGCAGGTTCGAGGTAACAAGGGCCCAGTTCAGGGAATTTGATCCTGGATATGAGTTCCCCCATGGAACCGAAAACCACCCGGCAAGCGGAATCACCTTCGAAAAAGCCAAAGCCTATGCTGAATGGCTTTCAAACCTGACCGGAGAAGTCTATCGCATAGCTGGAGAGAAAGAGGTTTCAGGTCTGTACAAGGGCGGAAATGGGAACACCCTGGATTACTGGGCAGGTTACAGCCCTAATCCCGATGACGCCCAGCTTCTCCAGGAGAAAATCAGTAAGCTGGGTGAAGGTGCCCCACTACTTAAACAGGCCGGCATGTTCAGCTGCAAGGACGGGGTCTTCGACCTGTACGGAAACGTGGCTGAATGGTCAGTAGATGAGGAAGGCAACGGAATCCTTCTCGGCAACAGCGCTGACAAGCCCTCCCAGACAGAAGGCAAATGCGAGGCCGGTGAAGCCTACCGCGGACTGCGCGTAGTAAAGGGCGAGAAAAAAGCGGAGGAATAAATCGTACTGTAAGCTTCCAGCTTATAGCTAATTACCACCGCAAGGTGGCAAGATAAACGCCGAAGTTTAGGCTTGGCATGCTTTCAACCCGGGGGGATACGAATCAAAGGTTCGGAGAACCCCGGGTTATGGAATATCTTGAACGCCTAATAGCCCTGGAAGAGCGACAAGATCAATAACGCCGCAGGAGTTGAATTCGAACTGGTGATGTGAGGCTATACGGAAATCTGGAAGTACCCGACTCCGACAACGAAATAAACTCCGGGACCGCAGATCTCGCGATTATTCCCCGCCCTTAAGCAGTTCCGGTTTGAAAGCCTCAAAAAGATCGGTAATCCCATGATGCCCCGGGGATTCGTGGGTGAACACATACTCCCCCAGAACCGGGGCCAGTGGGTGTACCGGGACTCCGCTTAAATCTTCAACCAGCAGGGATAAATCCTTCAACCTTGAAGGATCGATTCCGGAGTCGATCTCCTCCAGTATCAGGTTGATTAAAACCTGTTCAAGCGAAGCATTCCCTGCCCTGTCGCCCAGTCCGTTAACCGTCGCGTCCAGGCCATCCGCTCCCGCCAGGACCGCGGCCAGGGAGTTGGCAGTCGCCAGTCCCAGGTCATTGTGGGCATGAAAAAACAATTCGCATTTTACGGCCTCGCGCAGCTCTTGGATCACCTGGAATATTGAGAAAGGATCGGCTTTTCCATCGGTGTCGAAAATTGTTATCCGGGATACCCCGGCGGAATCCGCCTGCCGGCAGGCGGAAAGCAGAAATTCCGGATCAGCGTGCAGTGCGTGAGGGAATCCCGCTCCCAGGTTTGAATGCCGGGTCAACCCATAATCAAGGACTTCAAGCATCCTGGACATTTTCTCGGCTTCCCCCGTACGGTTTGCGCTGGGGGGAAAGGGGCATAAGGATGTCAAACCTGTCCAGGAGCCCGGCCAGGAGATCAATCTCAGCTTTATATTCCGGACCGGAAGCATATATTAATCCGGAGGTTCTGGCCCGCACTTTTTCTTTGTTTTCCAGGCAGATCCCGGCAAAAACGGAATCCTCCCGCACTTTGGCGGGAGCCACTATTTCGATTTCCGGAAGCCCGGCGGCGGAAAGGGCCTCGGCAATCTCAAGGCGCTGGGGAAATGAAAACTCCACACCGGGAACATCCATGCCTTCCCTCAATGTGACATCCCGGATTATGCAGGTATCTTCCCAATCAGGCATGATGGTTCCTTTCCATAATTACCCGGCTGTATTCCATAACCTCTTCAACAGAGTTAATGGTTCGTTCCGGAACGGCTTTACTATCAGCGAGGCTGTAAGCGCTGGTAAGGTTGCATAACACCCTGCTTCCTTCAGGTATAAACCCGGAATCTATCGCTTTCAATGTCCCGGCCACCGCTATCAGTCCGGTCTTCTCCACGATTGCTCCATCCAGCATTGAAACATTGATACCCTGTCCGGCCAGTGCTTCAATAATATCCAGCCCATTGAACCTGTAGTCCATCAGGCGTCCAAACTCAGGCATGATCAATGGTATCCAGGTCGCCGTCGGTTAATTCAAGAACACTCCTCAAATCCTTATAAGTGGCATAAGTATGAGGTTTTGCGTCATACATAACCCTGGTAAGCAGCTGGCTGGTTGATTTCAGCTCAACCGGTTCAATTTCTTCAGACCCTTTCTTCCAGGATTGATACATGGGGCAGTTGGCTTTCTGCTGTATACCAAGAAACCTGGGAAGCCCGCCAAGATCATCTTCATAGGCCTGCAGCACGGAATATATACCTATCGGCCCGAAAGCCGCGCTGATTGTCTGGGTCATCCAGTCAAATCCCCCGTTAAGCAGGCAATATTCCAGGATGTACAACCCCCTGAACATGGCAGCCTCGTATCGCCAGGCGGTTTCCGGTATATGGCGGGCATAACTTGTAGCCCTGGTAAAGGCGTCGGCAACAGGCTTCACCATTCCCGGGTTATCAACACCAATCAGATGGATTCCTGCACCCTGGTATATTCCGCTGTTAAGCAGGTAGAGATTTTCAGAAGGCATGAAAACGAAAAGCTCCATCCCCATTCGGGATCCGTAGGCGCAAAGCGCGGTGCCGGTATTACCTCCGGATTCCAGGACGACCCTGTGATCACCCCTCTGCAGGCTCCTGGCTATTGTTATTGTCCCGTCAATCGACTTAAGGGTCCCGGTACTCATACAGGTGGTTTCGTCCAGGATGGAGACTTTCACACCGCGATGCTCCAAACACGGAACAATTCTCGATCCTTCCCTTATGCTGGCCTGCTGTACCAGGGATTTAAACTTCAGGTCTTCCGCTTCATTTTCCTCAAATTGAACAACATCCAGGTAGCGCCTGACGATGCTCTCTTCATTGGAAACCGTCTTGTTTACAGCCTTTAAAAAATTCTTTTTATCATTTACTAAAAGTTTTCATATGAGATCACTTCTTTAAGTGGAGGTATAAACTTTGCCTGAGGTTTAACTGCCGGATAACCAAGAGGAATAATGGTTACAGGGTCGAAATCACCAGGCAGCCCCAGAAGCTCCCTGAATGATTGGGCGATTTCAGGTTTATCGGACCGGTACGCCGACATGTAAACACCGGACAGCCCCCGGCTGCAGGCTCCCAGCAGTATATGGGACGTCGCCAGAACCGCGTTTTCGATTCCCCGGTCGTAGGACCTGGCCCGGTTAACGCAGACAAAGATCACCACCGGCGCATTCCGTATAAAATCAGCCTCGAATTCCTGTTTTTCAGGAGGACAGTAATAATTTTTCAGTTCAACCAGTTGATCCAGGGTCCCCCGATTTCTTACTACTATGAAATGCCATGGCTGACCGTTCATGGAAGAAGGCGCGTTCTGGGCCATCGCCAGAATCTCTTCAATAACCTCATCCGGGACAGGCCTGTTTTCAAATTCGCGAACCGTCCTTCTGTTTCTGATTACATCCTCAAAAAGCACTTTTCCCCCTCCTGATTTTCATCGTGAAATATTATCAGGTGAACCCATGACTATCCAAATAAATTTAATCATGCTTCGGGTAAAAGTATTTAGATTTCCCGGGCAGGAAATCCGTTTAAAAAAAACACGTTAAGCTCATATCGGAAAATCCCGGGAAAAAGAACCGATACGAATTCATAATCATCCATAATAGTGTTGATTTATCTTAGGGATTCCAAAAAATTTCGGGGCGGTAGACAACTGAACAGTTAGATCCTATACTCGAATCCGAAGTTGTCGCCTATGAAAAAAAACGAATCAAAAATATCAGCGCAATACTGGGATACCATAGCGGAAAACGTGCAGCCTGCAGTCTCCAATGTACTTTGGAGAAAACACGCTGATTTTTTGAATTCCAGGCTCCTGGAAAGATTCCTGCCGATATCGGGCGACTTTCAATGCGCCC
>CAXXEX010000007.1:0-35687 GCA_963666915.2 Acidobacteriota bacterium | reverse complement strand
TTTACTGGGTTTTCTTTTTTTTAACCGCCGCGTCTCTCAGTGTATGCAGTGTTTTTTCCAGGGAATTCCTGGGCGTCTTTGTTATTATCGGCTTGATCATTAACCCCAATCCGGGAGGGATATCACGGGAAAGAGAAACGGAACGGCAATCAACAATTACCCCATCTCCGGTTTCCTCCAGGCTCCAGTAGGTATTCATGCGCCAGAGAAAACCGTTGTCTTCTCCCTCAGGTTTTAACCTTTCATTTGCTTTGCCAAAATTCTCGACCTCGTTTATCCTGGTACTTCGAGAAATCATCTGGGCTTTTTTTCCAGGGTAATATTTGAATTCAGCTTCATACCAGGTATCGGTGACAACCGTAATGACCTCTTTTTTCTTGAATCTCAGGTAGGATTTAAGATGATTCCCGGATACTTCCACAAGCTTGGAATCAACGACTTCATCGAACACGGTTTTATGGGAGTCATAATCGATTAGGATATCTATTACATCATTCAAATTTGCGCCTGGTACGAATATGCATCCGATCCAGTCATGAATAATTCCGTCGGGCGTTTTATTCTTTTTATTCAGATTTTCAATTATTGTCTTGCCCTGCACCAGTCGGTCCTTATCCTCTGAAGAATCCGTTGCGTGCAGAAAAGGCATACTTCCCGCAGCTCGCTGATCGAGTTCTTTTTCAACCATGGAGGCATATTCCGAAAACGCGGCGGCGGTATGTTCCTGGAGGGTGCTTCCATGGATGGCGGGAAAGCTGCACACGGACACCAGCATGATCGGGAATAAGCTCCGCATTATTGATTTAAGTCTTCCTGATGATTTGATCCGCATTTTTCTAAATCCACAGTGTTCTGATTTAAAAGATAACATACTGGATGAACCGCATGTAATGATTGGGACAGAACTATTACAAACCGATAAAGCAATCAGACCTGAATGAGATATTGATGTCTAAGTCTGGAAAAGCGGACAGGGGATCATCTTGCTAAGAATGTTGGGATATCGTAATTAAGGCAGTTTAATTTGCCATTTCGTGACCTGTAACCAGGGTCTTGTCTTCATACAGGTAGGACCTTAAGCTTGTAAGCATGGATTCCATGGATTCAGGCAGCATTTTTTTGAGGTGCGGTCCCAGGAACAGGCTGATACCAAAGGGGATATCCCTGGATAACTGTATGAATCGGCATTCCAGGGTGACGCCTTCTTCATTTTCCTCGAGGGTGATGTAGCTATCCAACCTCCATATAAGGCCCCGGTCGTTACCCTCAGGCAGAATTTTCTCATTTTCTTTTCCATAATTTGATATTTCATTGATTCTGCTGCTGCGGCAAATAATCTGGGCCTTATTTTCTGAAATCCTGATTATCTCTGATTCCTGCTGGGAATCAGTAACCACTGTCAGGATTCCATCAATCCTGTAGACAATACGGGCAGTGACACTGTCTTCTGACTGATTCAGAACTTCGCAATCAAGTACTTCCTTGAAGATAGAGGGGTGGAGGTTTATATCCATAAGAACATTCAGGGCCTGGTCCAATGAAATCCCTTTGAAAAATAGTGCTCCAAGCCAGTCATGAATTATTCCTTTTGGAGTTTCATCATTTTCGTAAAGATTTCTGATGACAATCAGGTCCTGTGAAAGACTGACCATGTTGCCGGGAGATTCTGAAACCATCAGGTAGGGAAGGGTCCCTTGTCGGCGGGCTGCCATCTCTAGCTCAACCGTTTCCATATACTGTTGGTAAGCTTCTGCTGTCCTGGCCTTTAAGGTTGCTCCCTGCACCTGTATGCCAGGGAAAATAACGATAAACGCGGGAATAATGAACTTAAGGACCGGTGAAACCCAAGACCAGAGCTGGATTAATTGTTTTTTGGAAGCATGCCTCATATTTTTTCTGAGTCAGCATAGCACGAAAGTTGTTTTGATAAAACAAATTGAGAAAATAAAACCAGCTTAAAAGGAATAGCCTGAGTTACTTATCAAGGCCATCCTTTTAAGCTGGAAGAGGATTTTAAAGGGAATATTTTTAACCTTTAATGTTTTAATAGCGGTAATGATCCGGCTTGAAGGGACCTTCTACAGGGACTCCGATATATTCGGCCTGTTCCGGTGTCAGGGTTGTCAGTTTCGCTCCCAGTTTCGGCAAATGAAGAACCGCGACCCTTTCGTCTAGGTGTTTGGGAAGGACATAAACTTCTTTTTTGTATTTGTCCCGGTTGGTCCACAGTTCTGTCTGGGCCATTACCTGGTTGGTGAAACTGTTGCTCATTACAAAGCTGGGGTGACCGGTGGCATTGCCAAGGTTGCAGAGGCGTCCCTCGGAAAGGACAATAACTGCGTGTCCATCCGTGAAATGCCAAAGGGCCACCTGGGGCTTGATATCCTCTTTTCTTATGCCGGGGGTTTTTTCCAGTCCCGCCATATCAATTTCATGATCAAAATGCCCAATATTGCATACTATGGCCTTGTCCTTCATGCGGGACATGTGGTCAGCAGTTATGACTTTCATGTTTCCGGTTGCGGTAACAAAAAGATCGCAATCACCCACGACTTCATCAACAGTAACAACCTGGTAACCTTCCATACATGCCTGCAGCGCGCAGATAGGGTCAACTTCAGTGATCAGGACCCTGGCTCCCTGTCCCCTCATGGCCTGGGCGCAGCCTTTGCCAACCTCGCCGAATCCGCAGACGAGAACAGTTTTTCCACCGATCATCACATCCGTGGCTCTGCAGATGGCGTCTGGAAGGGAATGCCGGCAGCCATAAACATTGTCGAATTTGCTTTTGGTAACGCTGTCATTGACATTAATAGCCGGGAAGAGCAGGGTTCCTTTCTGTGCCATCTGGTAGAGACGCAAAACGCCGGTAGTGGTCTCTTCACTGACTCCCATGATTTCCGGGGCCATACGATGCCAGAAGGTTGGATCTTCAAGGAGTTTATCTTTGAGCAGACTGAGTATCACCTGCATCTCATGGACGTCGGTGCTTTCAGGATCAGGAAGGGTTCCATCAGCAGCGTATGCTTCTTCGGCTTCATAACCCTTGTGAACCAACAGGGTGGCGTCTCCACCGTCATCCACGATCAGGGTTGGGCCTCCTTCGGAGAATGACAGTGCTTTCAAAGTACACCACCAGTATTCATCCAGAGTTTCACCTTTCCAGGCATATACCGGGACACCGGCCTGGACAATCGCGGCCGCGGCGTGATCCTGGGTGCTGAAAATATTACAGCTTGCCCATCTCACATCCGCGCCCAGGTCCCTGAGGGTCTCAATAAGGACCGCGGTCTGGATAGTCATGTGCAGTGAACCTGTAATCCGGGCGCCTGCCAGCGGCTTATTCCCCTTGTATTCCTCTCGGATACTCATAAGACCCGGCATTTCCTGTTCTGCCAGGTCCATTTCCTTGCGTCCGAAAGCGGCTAACTGCATATCCGCAATTTTGTAATCAGGGGCCTCTGTTGCTTCTATATTTGTCATGATTTTCCCATCATTCCTTTAATAAATCGATTTTATCGATTCGCGGTTGTTTTATCTCAAGTGGAAATGCTAGCTGAAAAAGGAATTATGATCAAATTTTACCTGATTCCTGGCTGCTGTCCCGGAATTTTTTATTCGTCCTGTCATTGGGGGGAGGATCTGTACACCAGGATTACCCGCCAAAACCCTGGATAATAAGTTCTTTTGCCTTTTCAAGGGCGGGAAGCAATCCAGCGGAATCATTTCCTCCGGCCTGGACCCGGTCCGGGGAGCCCCCGCCTTTTCCGTCAAACATCGGCTGAACTTCCCGCAGTACTTCCCTGAGGTCAGGCATCCCTTCAGCCCCTGTGCTGGCCAGCAGGATTCCCGGTCTCGGATCATCTCCGGCCAAAAGTACTATGTCCGCAGTTTTTTCCTGCAGCAGGCTGGAGGCCAGCTTGTTCAAATCCTTCAGGCCTGCCCCCTCTATATACTGGATAACCGAGCTGAATCCTCCGATATCCAGCGTGTTGTTTTTCATCTGTTCAGCCAGCATACCCATCATCCTGCTCTGGAGCTTCTGGAGTTTCTTGGCAAAACTGCTGCTGTTTTCAATCTGTTTCTGGACATTGTCGGCAAGATCATCCTCTCCACAGGACAGGATTTGTCCAAGTTCGGCCACTAGTTCATTTTTCCTGCGGTAATCAAGCAAGGCCCTTTTCCCGCAGCAGAAGTGGATACGAAGCTGTTGTCGAACCCTTTCCAGCCTGAGGATTTTTATAAGGCCTACTTCACCGGTGAAATCGCAATGAGTCCCGCCGCACGGAGAATAATCCCAGCCGCTGATTTCCACAATCCTGACCAGTCCTTTTCGGGCGGAAGGTTTCCTGACCGGCAGGTGCTGCTGTTCTGAACCTTCAATTGAATAAATTTTTACAGGCAGATTATCGGTTATTGCCCGGTTGGCCCTTAGCTCGGCCGCCTTCAGCTTTTCCTCGGATAACGTTTCAACCGCCAGGTCAATCGTGGCGCTCGCCCTGCTTAAATGAAATGAAACGGTTTCGGCGGAGGCTTCTTCAATAAAAGCCTGGGAAAGGATGTGCTGACCGGTATGATGCTGCATATGGTCAAATCTCCGATCCCAGTCGATCCTGCATGAAACATCCTGCCCGACTGAGAGATCTCCAGGAGCGGTTATGTATGCGAAATCCCCGTTTTTCTCAATAATCTCCTTTACCGGTAGAGTATTTATCCAGCCTTTATCAGCCGGCTGACCTCCTGATTCAGGATAGAAGGCACTTCTGCTCAGGGTGATCTCCAGTCCATTTTCGCGGGGAGTCACGCTTGTGATTTCCGCATTGAATTCTTTAAGGTGTGAATCGTCTAAATATAGTCTTTCCATCTGATCTGTTCCTCGGCCGGCGTGTTTTTTTGGTTTTATAAGATTATAAAGAGACCGATCGAAATGATCCAACCTGAAAAATTGATATTTTAAAGCTGAAAGAGTGATTTTCGTATGGACTGTAGCCGGGTGGCCTGCAATACTTGTTACTCAATTTAATGTTGGATCAGACAGGGAATGAGCAGTAAAAATGAGTGGAAACAGTAACAGGCTGGCTGAACGCCTGGACGCGATGTATGAATTTGACAGGGAACCCGTGGCTGAAAACAAGCTGCAGGGATTTACTAATTTTCTCGGCCTCTACGCCGGGGAGCATGTCGCCGGAACAGAATTTATCCTGGGGCCGCTTTTTGTGGTTCACGGGGTGGCCGCTGCCGACCTTTTTATTGGTTTGATAATCGGGAATATCCTGGCTGTGCTGAGCTGGGTTTTTATCTGCGCCCCGATAGCGGTGAGGTGCCGGCTGACGCTTTACTGGCAGCTTCGCAAGATCTGCGGGCCTTACCTGACCTATATCTACAGTATTGTCAATGCCCTCATGTTCTGCTTTCTGGCCGGGGCCATGATAGCGGTCGCGGCTACAGCGGTAGGGCTGCCGTTCAATATGCCTATGCCCGGCCTTTCTGATGTATATCCTGGAAGCATCAGCTGGATTGTCATTGTGGCTGTAGTAGGGGGAATAGTAACCCTGCTGGCCATACTGGGTTTTGAAAAGATATCGCGGTTTTCCAAGATCTGCGCTCCCTGGATGTTCCTGGTTTTTGTTGCGGCGGCTGTTTCTGTTCTCCCCTCCCTGGGTTGCCATTCACTGGGTGATTTCTGGAGGGTGGCAAATGAAAAAATCTGGACAGGAACTGCCGTGGAAGGACAGCTGCAGTTCACCATCTGGCATGTGATGTTTTTTGCCTGGTTTGCCAACCTGGCCATGCACATTGGCATGGCTGACCTGACCATCCTCCGCTATGCCAAAAAATGGCAGTACGGTTTTGCCTCTGCCACCGGAATGTTCCTGGGACACTTCGTAGCCTGGATTGCCTCCGGAATCCTCTGTGCCGCTGCATCAGGGACTGTAGCCCCCGGACCAATTGCCTATTTGGGAGCCGGTGTCGCCGGGGCGGTCTGTGTCGTAATTGCCGGCTGGACCACGGCCAATCCTACCCTGTACCGGGCCGGGCTGGCCTTCCAGATAGCGACCCCGAACTGGAAGAGGTGGAAAGTGACTCTGGCGACCGGTATCGCTACCACTATCGCGGCGTGCTTTCCGGCCCTGGTTATGAAGCTTATGGATTTTGTCGCACTGTACGGCTTGTTGCTCATGCCAATGGGCGCTGTAATTCTGGTGGATTTCTGGGTACTTCCCAAGCTGGGAATGCGGAGCAATTTCACTGAATGGAGAAAAGGGCTTTTCAGCCTGCCGGCATTTATCAGCTGGACGGGCTCTATAGGGATCAGTTTTATGCTTCCCCTGGAAATATATTTCAAGGCACTGCCGGCATGGTTTGCGGCTGTGATCATTTATCTGCTCCTGAGTTATGTTGAACAGCTTCGCAGTGGCAAGGAGGTTGCCAGAACATGAAAAAAATTCTTTTAATTGCGTCATTAACCGGACTTTGCCTGACTGTTATCCCCTCTTTTCTGGTCCTGGGAGGGAAGATTTCCTGGGCATTTCACTCAAACCTGATGATGCTTGGAATGCTGCTCTGGTTTATCTCTGCTCCTTTCTGGTTCGGTAAGGAAAAGGACCGTTCGGAGTAGGCGCTGATTCGAAGCTTTTCTGTTGGATGGGAACGCCTCAAGCGCCCCTGAAAGCCGGGGGTAAATGCCTGCAAACATGCCGAACAGGTCTCGGCAATAACTGTGATAAGATTGGGAACCTGAATTTGTTAGCTGGATTTTCTTGCCTTGTTTTAATCTGGCAGGGTTTGTATCGTGCCAGATAGTTAGAGAGTCCTTTAGCGGCTCAGATATTTGAATAAACCCGTTTTGACAACCGCAGATTAACAGGAACTGAACTATGATTTTTTGGGAAGAAGAGATAGAGAGGCTGCCTCTAACTGGTATTAGAAAGCTCCAGGTGAGCAGGATGAAAGCTACGATCAACCAGGCCAGGAAAGCGCCTTTTTATCAGCGGCTCTATGAGGAACTGGATATCACTCCCGATAAATTCAATAGTGTTGAGGACATCACTGATCTGCCCTTTACAACCAAGGAAAACCTGAGGGAGAACTTTCCGTATGGTTTTTTGGCAGTTGATAAGAAAGATGTCGTCAGGCTGCATTCTTCCAGCGGAACTACAGGGAATCCTACAGTCATTTTTCATACCAGGCAGGATCTCGACAGCTGGGCCAACCTGATCGCGAGAAATTTGTTCATGGTTGGTGTCAGGGATACTGATGTGTTTCAGAATATCTGCGGATATGGTTTGTTCACCGGGGGACTGGGTTTCCAGTACGGAGCAGAGAAGCTGGGAGCTCTTACTGTTCCCGCGGGCGCGGGTAACACGAAACGCCAGATCAAGCTGATAACTGATTACGGGACAACCGCCATCCATACGATTCCCAGCTATGTGATGAGGCTTGTTTCCGAGATGAAATCCATGGGGATTGATCCCGGGGACACGGAATTGCGGGTCATGGTAATCGGAGCAGAACCCCATACCGCCGAACAGCGTAAAAGGGTTGAGGACAGTGTGGGGATTAAGGCTTTTAATTCCTACGGGCTTTCTGAAATGTGCGGACCCGGAGTGGCATTCGAATGCGAGTACCAGAACGGGCTGCATATATGGGAGGATTCTTTCCTTGCTGAAATTATCGATCCTGAGACCTTGCTGCCGCTTCCTGATGGTGAAACCGGAGAGCTTGTCCTGACTACGCTGAACCGGCAGGCCAATCCCCTTATCCGTTACCGGACCAGGGACCTGACCAGGTTTATTCCCATGGAATGCCGCTGCGGCAGAACTCATCGGATTCTTGACCGGATACATGGGCGGACTGATGATATGTTCATTATCCGGGGCTGCAATGTTTTCCCCATGCAGGTGGAGAAGGTCCTGATGCAGTTTCCTGAAGTCGATTCCCATTATGTTATTCGCCTGGAGACCATTAATGGATTGGACCAGATGATAATAGACGTGGAAATAAGGAGAGACTGGTTCACAGATAATTATTCCAGCCTGGATCACCTGCGGAAGAAGATGGCCAGGGATGTCAGGGATGAGGTTCTTGTGACTCCTGATGTGAGGCTGGTTGAGGCCGGGAGCATGCCGGAAACCGGTGGAAAAGCCGTCCGGGTAATTGATAACCGCGAATCTGGGCAGGGAAATTGACGATTGACGGTTGACGATTGGGAATTGGGAGGGCGCGATTCTCGGACCCGGTCCCGCAGGGACAGATCGGGCTGAAGGCCCTGAAATTTAATAGCCTAGGGCGAAGCCGGAGGCTGAGCCCTGGGTGAGATGATTCCCTCAAATACGGGAGCGCTGAAAGTGCGACATCAGATGTGCGTCCTGAGATATTAGATGCGCGAAGCTTCAGGATTTTAATTTTTTTCTGCCACCCCTGCGGGGTTCTGATTTCATTTCAATTGTCTTTGAATTGGATTGAGGGAGATTGATTTGCTGCAATACTAGCTCGCACCTTCAGCGCTCGCGGGATTGTGGTAGAGGGCTTTCGTGACCCAGGATTCCGCCGGAGGCTTGCCTGTGGCGGCGCCTCCTTAGCTCCATCCTGGGCTAAGACCGACGCTCCTTCGGACCGTCGGTTATCCAAACCTCCGGCCCGGGCTTGAGGATGACACCTTCGGTGTCGTTGATTCGAATTCAATACAGCAGCACAGCGCTCGAATTAATGCCCCACGCAACACTCGACCTGTAAAAAAAGACGCCGAAATTCCGGCGTCTTTTTTTATTCTAAGAATTATCTTTTCAGATTTTTCTATTCCTGTTTTCTACAGGCTCCAACCCTCACGGTAGGGAGGATTGATCCAGTCGTTGGCTTCCTGGATGTTGGTGTACCTGTAGTTGGGGCCGTCCCAAAGAAGTTTCTGCCTCGGGAATACCGTGGCCAGGTTCCCCATTAATACCATCTCGGTCAGGGGGCCTGAGTAATCGAAGTTTGAGGATGCGGGTTTGCCGCCCTTGCAGGCTTCCAGCCAGTTGGTTTCGTGGCCGTCCGCGCCGCCATTGATCCTCTCGATAGTCTGGGGGGCCGCTTTTGCAGCTTCACCCAGTTCAAGCGGATATACAGCAGGATTCACTCCATATTCGTTACAAATGATGATTCCCTTTTCTCCATGGAAGATACTTCCGCTGGTCGGGAGCTCCCGCTCATCAGTCATCACATCCGGTCTGGTCGGGAACAGTCCGCCGTCATACCATTTAACGGTGCATGGGGGATTGTCGCCGCGGGCCGGGAACTTGTAGGTGATCATGGAAGAACGGGGGTAGGTTTCGTCATTTTTGATCGGTCCGCCCCATTTTCCGCCGTCAACAGTTCCGATATCACGGGAAGTGCAGCCTTCAACGCTGGTGGGATACTTGAGGTCAAGGGAGAAGAATCCGGCATCCATGATATGGCAGGCCATGTCGCCCAGGGCTCCGGTTCCGAAGTCCTTGTAGGCTCTCCAGCTCTGCGGATGGTAGGCATGGTTGTATTCCCGCCATTTTGCCGGGCCCAGGAAGAGATCCCAGTCCAGAGTGTCGGGAACGGGTTCCTTTGGCGGCCTGGTGGTTATGCCCTGGGGCCAGATCGGACGGTTGGTCCAGCATTCCAGGAGTGAAACCTTACCGATGACTCCGGCGGCGATCCAGTCCTTGATATTGCGGCAGCCTGGCCCTGAATGTCCCTGGTTGCCCATCTGGGTGGCAACGCCGTATTTCCTGGCAGTCTCGGTGAGGATCCTGGCTTCATATACCGAATGGGTAAGGGGTTTCTGAACATATACGTGTTTCTTGAGCTTCATCGCCATCATGGCGGCAACCGCGTGGGTATGGTCGGGACAGGCAATCACGCAGGCGTCAATTTCCTTTTCCTTTTCCAGCATTTCGCGGAAGTCTTTGTACTGTTTGGCATTAGGATATTTTTTGAACTGGCCCGCGGCCCTGGCCCAGTCAACATCACATAAGGCGTAGATGTTGTCGGTCTTGGCGCAGCGGTCAGTGTTTCCGGTGCCCATTCCGCCGGCACCTATGGCGGCAACATTCAGTTTGTCACTGGGTGCAGTGTGGCCGAAAGCCCGCCCCAGAACGGAGCTGGGAACGATAGTAGCAGCAGAAACGACTGCAGCGGCGGTTCCGCTGGTCTGCAGAAATTCTCTTCTGCTTGTTGTTTTTTTCTCTGACATACAGTTTTTCCTCTTGGATTATAGGTTGGTATTGTTATAGGTGATAATTACGAATCATAAATAAAAACGCTTAGAAATAAACTAATCTTATTTTCAGCAGATTTCCAGTGTTTTGTGAACAAATTCATTTTTGGGGCGGGAAAATCCGGCTTGAGCGTTACGGCCTTACCATTCCGCCACGACTCCTGACGCAGTTCGCCAGATTGGATTTTTCCAATTATGTCCTTCACGTGACATTTCCCTGACCTTTTTTTCATTGACCTGAATTCCCAGGCCGGGTTCCTCCGGTATTGCCGCGTAGCCGTCTTCGAAATCGAATACTTCGGGATTCTCCAGGTAATCAAGCATATCCGCCCCGGTGTTGTAATGAATTCCGGCACTGGTTTCCTGTATAAACGCATTGGGGCACGTGAAATCCACCTGTAAAGACGCGGCAAAGGCAATCGGCCCCAGAGGACAATGGGGTGCCAGGGCAATATCGTAGGCCTCGGCCATGGCGGCGATCTTCCTGACTTCAGTAATACCCCCGGCATGACTCAGGTCCGGCTGGATAATATCCACCGCTCCCTGCTCAAAAAGACGTTTGAAGTCCCACCTGGTATAGTGACGCTCCCCGGTCGCAATCGGTATTGAAAACCTGTCAGCCAGATCCTTGAAATATTCTCCGTTTTCAGCCAGGACCGGTTCCTCAACAAAAAGGGGCCTGATCGGCTCCAGTTCCTTCATGAGGATCTTGGCCATGGTTTTGTGAACCCTGCCATGAAAATCGATGCCGATCCCGAAATCAGGCCCGCACGACTCCCTGATGGATTCCGCCCTTCGCACTGCCTGCTCCACCCGGGAAAATGAGTCTATCCATTCCAGTTCCGGGGTGCCGTTCATCTTGACAGCCTTGAATCCCATGCCCTGTTTTATCTTGGCCGCTTCCCCGACTTTTTCGGGTCGGTCTCCTCCGATCCAGGGGTAAACCATCATGCGGTTTCGGACTGCTCCTCCCAGAAGGTTGTGAACCGGGACGCCGAGGCGTTTGCCTTTCATATCCCACAAGGCCTGGTCTATCCCGGAAATCGCGCTGGTAAGGATTGGTCCTCCCCGGTAAAAGCCGCCCCGGTAGAGTACCTGCCAAAGATCTTCAATCAGGTTGGGATCCGAGCCGATTACCTGCTCCGACATCTCCTTAACCGCGGCAGCGACTGTTTCAGCCTTGCCTTCCACGACCGGCTCTCCCCAGCCGCTCACACCATCCGAATCGGTGATTTTCAGGAACAGCCACCTGGGAGGCACTTTGAATAATTCCAGTTTTTCAATTTTCATTTTTATGGACCATCTTTAAGGGAGAAACCTGCCGGGGACTGGTGCTTTTCATGCGGGCGCAGTGTATCGGCCCTCCTCAGTAAAGAAGAGTTGTTTCATAGTATCAAGCTATCACCCGCGGCAGATCTTTTTTATTCCTGTTCCGGCGGGCTGGGCGTATCTGCTTCCTCTCCTTCATCCGGAGAAGGCTCCAGTCCCTCGGGAAGCTTTCCGGCCTTAATGCTTTCAATGTCAACCGTAACTGTTTCTCCGGTTTTCTTGTTGCGAAAGGTTACTTCACCCTTTTCCTTATCCGATGAAACAAATTCAATGTCTTCATTGGCGGCTTCTACAATTTTACCGAATGCGGTTCCGGGGTCATCTCCCAGCATGGCCGGGGTCAGGCCCATTTCCTTCATTTTGGTGTAGCCGTAATACGAAGCTCCGCCTATGATCAGGGCAATCAGTATGAATAACAGGGCGCAAATGAAAAGGATCCACAAGAGGATTTTTTTCCTGTTCGAAGGCCTGGTTACTGGAGAGGGTGTTGGTTGATTGTTTGATTCCTGCATTGAATTAATACCTCCTCCCTTGAGATTATCAATTATCAGGAGATTAGATTCAATAGGTAATAGTCACAAGTCGCGGGTTTCAGGGGGTAGGTTACATGGCACGATCAGGCGGCACGCTCAGAACGGACCTTGTCACCTGCGACATGCTACATGCGACTATTCAAATCCCGGCAATCTATCGGCGTTCTCCTTTTTGTCCTCAACTTCATCCCCGTCACTGGTGCGGTTGTTGAAGACATTACCGGAGATCTGCCGTGCCGAGGAGGGCTTATGTCTTGAAACCATGACCCCGGCGGCACCCCGGCCCTTTACCAGGTAATCGGAGAAATCCACATATATATCAGTTTTGATTCGCGGTTTCTTGCGAAGTTTCACATGGGCGTACACTTCTTCATCGCCCGGGGCAAACATTAAAATCCTGGTTTGTTCCGGGGTCTTTCCCAGTTCATAGCGTTTGTCCCTGGTGAATCCTCCAACCTGGAACTTTTTGGCGTAAATCCGGCCGGATTTGAGATCCTCGTAGATCATGCAGTATATGGTTTCCCGCAGTTCAGCCGTGAACAGTTGGGCATGGATGATATTCTCCCCGACATACTTTCTGTCGGCAACCCTGGTGACCATCAGTCCGCCGTCAACGGTTACGGTCAGAACCTCATCAAGGGCTGAGCAATTGCAGATTTCTTCAGCATCCTTGAGGTCCGTTCCGACAAAGCCCCCTTTAAGGTTCACATAGAGTTTGCTGGTTCGTTCGGCAACCGTGGCAGCCTGTATGGAATCAAAGGAAGTGATCCTGGATTTTCTTTCGGTTCCGGCTCCGTAATCCTCAAGCAGGTGGTTAAAGTAGGCAATGGTATAGTCGGTGATGTTATCAAGGAACAGCTGAATGCTTTTGATTTCCTCGTCAATTTTGAGCAGTTCTTCCCGGGCCTGGGCCGAGTCCCAGGCGCTTATGCGGCGGATTTTGACCTCGGTCAGGTATTCAATATCTTCTTCAGTAACCTCTCGCCGCAGGATTTCGAGGTGAGGTTCCAGTCCGGTCCTGATTTCAGAGAAGACTTTTTCCCTGGTTTCAGCTTTTTCAATCCTCAGGTATATACGGTTTTCAATGAAGATCTGGACCAGGCTTTTCAGGTGCCATTTCTGTTCCTGTTTTTCAAGCTGATATTCCAGGTCTTCCTGCAGCAGGGTCCTGGTTCTTTCAGTGCAATCAGCAAGCAGGGCGGAAACTCCCAGGGTCACGGGGGCATCGTTTTTTTATCACTGTACTCGAGGAACTGATCGAGATTTCACAGTCGGTGAAGGCGAAAAGTGCCTGTTCAGCATTGTCCATGTCCACCCCGCGCTGGAAGGCGACAATTATTTCAATTTCAGCGGCAGAATTGTCCTGGATATTGGAAACCTTGATTTTTCCCTTTTCTGAAGCGGACAATATGGAATCAATCAATCCTTCCGTGGTGACTCCATATGGCAGTTCCTTGATTTTGATCGATTTGCCATCCCTTTCCATAACCGCCCTGACCTTGACTCTTGATCCGGGGAGTCCGTCCCGGTAATCCTTGACATCAATCAGGGCCCCGGTCGGGAAATCAGGATACAGCTCAAATTTTTCACCTTTTAGATAAGCTTTCTGGGCTTCAAGCAGTTCCGTGAAGTTATGGGGAAGTATCCGGGTCGTAAGCCCCACGGCAATACCTTCGGTGCCCAGTGCCAGCAGCAGGGGAAACCGCACCGGCAGGGCAAGAGGTTCTTTGTTCCTCCCGTCATAGGACATTTTGTATTCCGTGAGGTGGGGCGCGAAAAGAACTTCCTTGGCAAATTTTGTAAGCCGGGCTTCGATATACCTGGCTGCCGCGGGAGGATCGCCGGTTACCGGGTCTCCCCAGTTACCCTGGGTGTCTATAAGCAGTTTTTTCTGTCCCAGCACAACAAGGGCCGAGTAAATGGAGGAGTCACCGTGGGGATGGTACTTCATGCAGTGACCAACCAGGTTGGCGACCTTGTTGTATCTTCCGTCCTCATTTTCCCACAGGGAATAAAGAATTCTTCTCTGGACCGGCTTCAGTCCGTCCGCCAGGTCCGGGATAGCCCTGTCGGTAATTACGTAGGAAGCGTACTGCAGGAAATATTCACGGTATGTGTCATCAACATTCAAAGACTTATTATTTATCTCATGCCTGTTTTCTTCAGGCGTTATTTCCTTATCACTCACGCGGACACCCTTTTATCAACCAGGTCCACCGGTTCAACCACCAGGTTGGAAGTTATGAAAGTTCTTCTTTCAGGAGTATTTTTCCCCATGAAATATCCCAGTAAATCCTTGGTTTTCATGCCTGGGGGAACCTTGACTGTGTCAAGCCGCATTTTTTCCCCAATGAAATTCCCGAATTCGTCGGGGGAGATTTCACCCAGGCCCTTGAACCTGGTTATTTCAGGTTTCCCCCCCAGTTTGTCCAGGGCCTCATTTTTTTCTGTTTCACTGTAGCAGTAGATTGTTTCCTTCTTGTTCCTTACCCTGAAAAGGGGGGTCTGCAGGATATGAAGGTGTCCTTTTTTTACCATTTCCGGAAAGAACTGCAGGAAGAAAGTGAGGAGGAGAAGCCGTATGTGCATTCCGTCTACATCGGCGTCAGTGGCGATTATGGTACGGTTATACCTGAGGTCATCCAGGCCGTCTTCAATCCCAAGGGCATGCTGCAGGAGGTTCAGTTCCTCATTTTCATAGACTACCTTTTTTGATTTTCCGTAACAGTTAAGAGGCTTTCCCCTCAGGGAAAATACCGCCTGGGTTTTCACGTTACGGGTTTTGGTCAGGCTTCCGGAAGCACTGTCTCCCTCGGTAATGAAAAGTTCGGTTTCCATGCGGAGTTTATCCCGCTCAACATTGAAATGTTCCTTGCAGTCGCGCAGTTTTTTATTGTGTATACTGGCCTTCTTCTGCCTGTCCCGGGAGAGCTTTTTTATGCCGGCCATGTCCCGGCGCTCCCTTTCATTCTGCTTGATTTTTGCCAGGATATTCTTGGCCGCTTCGGGATCCTTGTGGAGATGGCGAACCAGGTTGTCACGGACAAAATCAACCACCCAGGATCTTATGGTCTGACCTCCGGGAGTGACATGGCTGCTTCCCAGTTTTGTCTTGGTCTGGGATTCGAAAACAGGCTCATGGATCCGTACCAGCACCACTCCGGTAAATCCTCCGCGGGCATCTGATCCCTCCATGTCAGAGGAGTAAAATTCCTTGAAAGCCTTGAGGATTCCTTCCCTGAAGGCGGACTGATGGGTTCCTCCGTCGATCGTATACTGGCCGTTTACAAAAGACAGGTAGCTTTCACCGTAGTTATCAGTATGGGTAAGGGCAAATTCAATGTCAGGACTGGCAACGTGTATAACCGGGTATCGGGCGGCTTCTCCCACTTCCTTGTTGAGCAGGTCTTCAAGGCCGTTTTTACTGTAGATGGCTTCGCCGTTCAGCGTGAGGGTCAGGCCGCGGTTAAGGAAGGCGTAATTCCAGAGACGCTCCTCGATCAGTTCGAGTTTGAATTCGTATTCCTTGAAAATCTCAGGATCAGGCCGGAAAGTGATTTCTGTTCCTGATCGTTCTTTCGTCCCCCTGATCTCCAGGTCCTCGATCAGCTCTCCCTTCATGAATGAAGCTTCCTTCATCTTGCCGTCCCTGATGGAACGAACGCTGAAATTTGAAGAAAGGGCGTTTACCGCTTTGGTTCCAACTCCGTTTAATCCAACCGAGCGGAAAAAAGCGCCTTCATCATACTTGGCTCCTGTATTTATTTTTGATACACACTCGATAGTCTTGCCAAGGGGAATTCCCCTGCCGTAATCCCGGATCCTTACCTCGTCGTTGTCAATGAACACATCAATTCTTTTGCCGAATCCCATCATGAATTCATCGATGCTGTTGTCAATCACTTCCTTGATCAGGACATAAATCCCGTCATCGTAACTGATTCCGTCTCCCAACCGGCCTATGTACATTCCGGGACGGCTCCGTATATGGTCTTTCCAGTCCAGGCTTTTTATATGCTCTTCGGTATAGCTTGCTGCTGCTGGATTCATCAGTGGTCAGTTCCTCTATTTAAATAATTCGTTATGAATCAGGTGCACATCATAATCCGGGGACACGAATCCCCGAAATTCAATTCATTATATTTTAAACCTAAACCCTGATGTGATGACCGGAACAATGGTCAAGAGAACTGCGGGAATCCGGTTTTTTAAACGCGAAAGAACAGGAATGCCGAATTTTGATAGTATTCACATCTCTTTGCGGTTGAGCGGTTTTCTGTTTAAAATCTATTTTTGGTCTGACGCATGGGAGAGATTGGTGGAAAAATCTTATGGAAAATAAAATTGCTGAAATTTTATCCCAGGGGCTTGGCTTCTGGGAATTGATCGGATTTTTGGGGCTGGCTGTGTTTTCTTCCCGCTTCATAATCCAGTGGATCGCTTCCGAGCGGAAAAAACAGAGCGTGATTCCGATTGCCTTCTGGTACCTGAGCATTGTCGGAAGCCTTTGCCTTCTGGCCTATGCCATAAAAAGAGCAGACCCGGTTTTTATCCTTAGTTACCTGTTCAATGGATTTATATACATGCGAAACCTGGCGTTGATCAGGCGAAACAGGAAGCAGGAAGCGCTGGCCGGGGAATAGTTATAATGTCATTTAGGACATTACAAAAATCAGGTGTCTTTGCCAACACAGGGAAATAATTAATGGAATCTGAGGCTCTTGCTGTTCAATTTACATTACTGGACTGGGTCTGGACATTTTTGCTGGTCCTGCTGATGATTTTTTGCGGAGTTATTTTTTACCGTCTGGGAAAGAAAAGTGAATCTGATTTTTTCCTTGCCGGAAGGGGACTTCCCTGGTGGCTCCCCGCGACTTCAGTCTATGCAACCCACACAGCCACCGATACTCCTATGTGGATTACCGGAACCATATATATGTGGGGGGCCAGGGGAGTCTGGTATCCCTTTTTCGCCGCATGGACCGCTGTTTCAGCCTTTGTTTCCACCCGGATTTTCCGCCGAAGCCTGGCAATGAGCCAGGCTGAATGGCAGAACCTCCGCTACTCGGGACTGGGATCTGAATTGCTGCGGGGCTGGCTGGCCGGATGGCAGACCTTTATGAACATGTTCATACTGGCCTGGGTTTCAGCCGCAATGGGGAAGATATGCTTTTACCTCTTCCAGTGGCCTGAATGGATGGGACTGGTCCTGTTCACATCCATATGCGCGATTTACGTGCTGGCTGCCGGTTACTGGGGAGTCATCATGGCCGACTTCCAGCAGGGAGTTATCAGTTTTGTGGTTATTACCCTGGTGTCCGTATGGGGTATATATGCTGCCGGAGGCCCGTCCGGTATAGTCGAGAAGCTTGAGGGAATGGACCAGCTGTGGCGGCTTAATCCGTTTCATTTTGACGGATTCTGGGGCCTGGATGGAAGTTCCTTTTACGCCATGGATTTTATAACCCTCCTTGTAATGTCCACCCTGGGCGGAATCGGAATGGGTAATTTCATTGACTGGTATCCGGAAGCGCAGAGGATCCAGTCCGCCAAATCGGTCCGGGATGCCAGTTATTCCATGTGGGCCGGAGGTTTTATATCGCTGGCCCGGAACAGTGTCTGGGTAGTGGCGATCCTGGGGTTTTTTGTCCTGTACCCCGGGATAACAGCCGAGGCTGAATATGAAATGGGCTGGTTCAGGCTGGGATTTGAATATCTTCCGGCCGGGTTGGTGGGCGTGTTCTTCGCCGGGATCATTGCCATCCATCTTTCTACAGTATCCAGCCATCTCAACCTGGGCGCGCTGTACGCCACCAGGGATCTTTATCACCATTACATTAATCCTGAAGCCTCACAGAAAAAGCTGGTATATGCAGGACGGATAAGCACTGTGCTGATCCTCGCCGGCGCTTTCCTGCTGGGATTGACCATGCAGTCGATCACCTCCTGGCTGATTTTCGCTCTATGGCTGCAGGCTGCCGGAATATGGATTCCTTCAATCCTCCAGGTGATCTGGTGGAGGTTCAATTCCTGGGCCTATCTTTCCAGCTGGATTGCCAACCTGATAATGAGCTGGCTGGTGGTCTGGGTGCTTCCTGAACTGGGGATATTGCCGGAACTGGCTAACTGGGCTAATTTCTGGCTCCTGGCTGTTTTGGTGTCACTGGTGTATATCCCGGTGACATTTCTTACCAAACCGGATGAGATGGACCACCTTGTGAAATATTATGTAATGGCCAGGCCGCTGGGTTTCTGGAAACCTGTGAGGGACGAAGCTGTTCGCAGGGGATTGATGTGATCCTGAGGAAGAATAAAATGAAGTTGTTTAAAAGAGAATGGACTGCTGAAGAAGCTGATGAATGGACTTCCCATGACTTCTGGGCTTCGCTGCTTGGAGTTCTTTCATTTATTCTTGTAACTGTCGGGATAATAGGAGCTTTTCTCCTGCAGTTGTGGGGATTCGCGGCTGTTATCCTGGCCCTGGTCCTGGGAGGGATAATGTTTTTAATCATTGATCCCAAGCTGAAGGCCATGTCAAAAGGTTTTGAGCAGAAGCAGGCTGACTACCTGGAGAAGCTGGAACAAAGCAACCGCTGGGAGGACACCGATGGACATTAGCCCCGCAGCCGGAAAGATCCTGGGGATGCTGATGGCCTACGCCGTGAGCACACTTGGTCTTCTCCTCGCTTACTACAACTACCGCAAGAGGGTCATCAAGGCTGACGAAATATTTTCACCCCTGGCCCGCAAGGTCATGTGGATTACCGGGGCCGCGGCCCTTCTTGGACTGGTCCTGATCGCCGCCGCTTTCAGTGGAAACGGTGAAACCGGGTGGGCGGCCATCCGTGCCAACCTGCCTGGGATTTTGTTTCCGGTTGCGGTCTTCGTTTTCTCCTTCTGGATGACCTGGCTGCTTTACAGGCATTTTGTTAAAGGCGGCAGAAAGGATTGAGTATCCGCTATGGTCAGATCAACCCTCGCCCATATGGCCAAAACCCAGTACGAAAAGGGGAGGCGTATGGTGGTGCCGCTCATGGGTTTTCCGGGTCTGGCGATTACAGGGGTTTCGATAAAGCTGGCCCAACAGAATTACGGCGAGCATTTCAGGGCGGTTAAGGCCCTGGCTGAGCGGTTCCAGCCTGATGTGATCTTTCCCCTGATGGATCTTTCCGTCGAAGCCAACGCCCTGGGACGCTATACGGTTTTTCCAAAAACGATTCCGCCACTGTACCCAAGGATATTTACCACATGGAAGAGCTGGAACTCCTGCGGAAAGTAAACATCTCCTACGATATGAGGCTCCTTGGCAATGTGCAGACCATGCAGCTTATGAACATAGGGCTTCCCGACTCGATAGCCAGAGGGGCCTATGTGGCAGGGCCGTATTCCCTGGCAGCCCTGATTATGGGTGCTGATGAAGCGGCAATTTCCACTCTCCTTGAGCCTGATAAACTGCACCAGCTGTGCCGGCTGGCAACAGAAAGCATTCAGCAATATATACGGCTCCTGATTGGCGCCGGGGCGGAGGTTATATGCATTCTGGAACCGAGTGCCGGTATGCTTGGGCCGGACCAGTTCGTGGAGTTTTCATCCAACTATGTACGGTTTTTGGCCGACGGCTGCAGTTATAGCGGAGTCAACATTATCTGCCATATCTGCGGCA
Source organism: Acidobacteriota bacterium (assembly GCA_963666915.2). GTDB lineage: Bacteria > Acidobacteriota > UBA6911 > RPQK01 > JAPXNP01. The sequence goes on along the minus strand of CAXXEX010000007.1, from coordinate 15,934 downwards.
ACACAATGCATATAATCGAACCCATGGCTGCCAGCGGAGTCAACTGTATTTCTCTGGACGGCCCTGAAACCGGAGTTGATCTGCCTGCGGTTGCACGCCGTGTGCCTGAAGATGTCGCGGTTTTGGGTAACTTCAGCTCGACCCGCACCCTGCTGACCGGCACCCCGGAAGAGGTGCACCGCGAGGTCCGCGAGTTGCTTGCCGCGATGGACGAGTTCCCTAACTTCATCCTTGGCACCGGCTGTGACCTGCCCCAGGAAACTCCGCTTGAAAATATCTCCGCCTTTATGGATGCGGGCAGAATCTATCGAATCCCGGGGCGGTGTTAGGGCATATGTACGTCAGGAGACAACAAGTTTTCCACATTTTTTGGAATGTGTGAGCTCTTTTCGCGGGTGTCCCCCGATGTCGGATTCGTTTCAGCAATTCGGCCGCAGGCATTCAGCCTGTAGATAGTTGGATGTAACTGGTAACTTGCGGCGGCGCGCAGTCAGATCACGTCTGGGTACTTTCCGCTTACTTCCCCCTGCGGCTACTCTCGGGGTTGTTTTCGCTTTCGCATTCGGTATCAATCCGGGACGATCTGTCGACTACTGACACGACAACGATAGCGATAACGGAATACCGAGGCCTCCAGGGAATTTGACAGTGAAAAGGCCTAATTAATATTATAGGCATATGCCAGAAAAGGAAGAGTTAGATGTCACGGCCTCTTAAAAAGCGCAATGTTGAATTTGAAGCGGAGGTTACTCAGTTTGTGCCTTCAGGAGTGCCGCGATGCCGACTGGAAACTGTTGTCTTCGGCGCCGATGAAATCGAGGCTCTTCGGCTGACTGACCTGGAGGGTTTATACCAGGACCAGGCCGCCGAGGTGATGGGAATATCCCGACAGACACTGGGGAGGATTCTCGCCAGTGCCCGCCGGAAAGCGTCCGAGGCCCTGACCATGGGGAAAGCCATGCATATACGGGACGCACAGGTCGGGGAAAGCCGGGATGCCGAATTTCGTTTGTCAGCTGGTTGCCCCGGGGATCAAGTTGACAGCTGCGGCCGAAATTCTTCTCCAGGATGCGGACAGCCTGCCGGGCACAGCTGTAAAAATGAGTCTTCCCAGGGCAGCGCATGCGGATCAGGCCACACCTGCGGTCAAGGCGGAAATACCGGATGCCGCTAATTTACAGGGGAATGAGACTTCCTGCCGGGGCTGGGGAAGTTTAAATATATATTTTGATAACCAGGAGATAATGATGAAGATAGCAATGCCGGTTCTCGCTGATAAGGGAATGGATTCAGTAATGGATACCGAGCGCCTTGGAAGGGCGTTTGGTTATGTTGTTTATGATGTTGACGAAGGTACTCACCAGTACGTCAAGAATGTCCTGCGGGGTGACGGGGTGGAATGTACCGGGGTAAGTTCTCTGGAGATGCTTATAGATGATGGTGTTGAGGAAATTATTACCAGCCATATCGGACCCAAGGTGATGCAGTTTCTTGATGAAAACGGCATAGCTGTATTTATGGGCGATCCCGGGAAAATAGCCCCGACAATAGAAAAATATAAAAACGGTCAGCTCCAGGAAGCAATGTTTTAAACGGCTCGCCATCGTACTCCGGGCTTCCAGCCTGTAGCTTGTAGCTGGAGCGGCTCGCTCCAGCAAATCTATCATGGAATTACCATATGTAGGGGCAATTCACGAATTGTCCGTCGCAGCATATGGAAATTCACCACCGCAATCAGGGGTAGTGAGATTGCGGCGAGCTCTGTAGGTTTGAGCCCGCAGGATTCATCTTTCGAATTTCGTGTGCCGGATGATCATTCGAAACTCAACACCCGGAAATCGGAACTGGGCACTCGAAAACTCGCCATTCGGCATTAGGTTAAGTATAAAACCTACAATTTACCCTTCGCTGTTTTTTTTGAAGCTACGATCATTGCTAAGATTTCATTTGCTTCATTTTTAAGATGGTTGGGGATCATTTGTTTTTGACCCATTTCCTCAAGCATTGAAATCCAGTAAAGGCACTCATCAGCTTCTTCTTCGACTATGGAAAGTTTTGAAACAAAATCCTTTTTAGATTTTGCTCTGCAAGCCGCACGGTAGTTTGCTCCCACTGAGGTTGCCGCTCGAATCAGTTGGCGTTTTATTACACCAATTTCAAGGCCTGGAGCCAGGGCAGCACTCATTTTTAGAACAGCTGAAGAGAATTCGAATGTACGGGTCTGAAGGTTTCTGTTTTCATCATTCATGAAATCAATAACGAAGCGCAAAAGAAAATAACGAACAACAGTTAATTTTAAGCGGTGAGTTTTTGGAGCAGTGTCGAATGCCGAATTATGGAATGTCCAGTGTCGATTTTCGAATGTCGTGTGCCGGATGATCACTCGAAACTCAACACTCGGAAATCGGAACTGGGCACTCGAAAACTCGCCATTCGGCATTAGGTTAAGTATAAAACCTACAATTTACCCTTCGCGTTTTTCTTTGAAGCTGCGATCATTGCTTGGCGTTTCATTACACCAATTTCAAGGCCTGGAGCCAGGGCAGCACTCATTTTTAGAACAGCTGAAGAGAATTCGAATGTACGGGTCTGAAGGTTTCTGTTTTCATCATTCATGAAATCAATAAAGAAGTGCAAAAGAAAATAGCGAACAACAGTTAATTTTTTGTAGTGAGTTTTGGGAGCAGTGTCGAATGCTGAATTTTGGAATGCCCAGTGTCGATTTTTCGAATGTCGTGTGCCGGATGATCACTCGAAACTCAACACCCGGAAATCGGAACTTGGCACTCCGACATTCAACGCTCGGCATTAAAGGGGAATGTCAGTACAGGTGAGGGGAAAGGGAAGAATTCCGGGTATTGATTCTGGCGGCGGCTCTGCGTTCCCACGGCTTCGCGCTATCTCCTGTTTTGCGGGAACTGTCAGCTCTTGCTACAGGCCATGCCCGGGATGGGCATGGCACGGTGCTGGAGCGAACCGTGCCTGCCATTTCTACAGTGCCTGTTTAAGGTCGGCGATGATATCTTCCGGATCCTCAACTCCCGTAGCCAGGCGGACCAGGTTATCCATGACCCCCAAGCTCTCCCTTTCCTCCCGGCTCATTTTCCAGAAGCTCATGGGCGCTACAGGATCTATAATTGATTCAACGCCCCCCAGGCTGGGAGACAGGTAGGGGATGTCTGTTTTATCTATAAATTCAAGGGTCTCTTTCAGGCCGCCCTTGACCAGAAACGTCACGACTCCGCCGTATCCATCCATTAGTTCCCTGGCCATTTCGTGGTCAGGATGGGAGGGTAATCCCGGATAATAGACTTTTTCAATTTTGGGATGTGATTCCAGGAATTCAGCGACAGCCTGTCCGTTGATGTTATGCCTTTCAACCCTGATCCCCAGGGTTTTGAGTCCTCTATCAAGAAGGTAGGCAGTATTAGGGTCAGTAATAGCTCCCATCATTTCAAGCAGGTCCGCCACCGGGGATAACACCTCGCTGTTTCCGGCCAGGACTCCCGCCAGCAGATCGTTGTGTCCGCCAAGGTATTTGGTGGCGGAGTGGGTGACAATATCAATCCCCAGGTCCAGCGGCCGGAGATTTATCGGAGTGGCAAAGGTGCTGTCAGCCACTGTCAGGATCTTCCTTTTTTCCGCCTCTTTCACCAGGGATTTAATGTCTGGAATCCGCAGGTAGGGGTTGGTGGGTATTTCTGTAAAAATGAACCTGGTTTTATCCCTGAGTGCTCCGATCACTGCTTTCAGATCAGGTTTTACTATGGTTGTTTCCACCCCGTATTTTTGAAGGAAAGCGGCAAAGAGCCTGGTTTTCTTATAGCAGTCGTCGGTAAGGACCAGGTGGTCGCCTTTTGCCAGGAATGAAAGGAAAAGGGTGGTTATTGCTGCCATTCCGCTTGAAAACAGCAGGGCCCTTTCAGCCCCTTCCAGTGCTGCCAGCCTTTTTTCCACGGCGTTAACGGTGGGATTTCCCATCCTTCCATATTCAGGCTGGCGCCTGTCTGACTTGCCGTCCATGAAATCCATTAATTCTTTGGTTGAATCAAAATGAAACGGCGCTGAATGGATTATCGGTGTCGTTACTGAGGATGATTCCTGATTTTTATTTCTTCCAGCATGTACACACTGGGTTGAATTAACCTTTGTCATTTTCAAGCTTCCTTATGATTGAGAAAAAATAATGGATAATTCTATATGATCAAGGCAGGTGAGTCGAATTTAACTGGGGAGCAGTCAACTGAACAGTTTAAAAAGAAGATAAAAAAAGGGGAGCGGACCGTAAAGCCCGCTCCCCTTTGGTGATTGATAACTGTGGATTTATGCTTCTTTTTCTCTGCGTTTGAAGTCGAAGTAAATCACAGTCGCGCAGATGATTCCCACGATTAGTACCGGGACTCCTTTTGTATATTCTCCGAACAGGATCCATCCTATAGAGAAGAGGAAGGAGTACACAGCCACCACTCCAAGAAACCAGTTGATGAAGAGGCGTCCGAAACCGGTGTCGCCTTTAACATCCGGAACCTTGGCCGCGATGCGTTTCCATCCGATGCCTCCGGGATGAGTCTTCCTGAAAAATTCAATCAGGGTTTTCTCATCGGCGGGTTTGGTCAGGAACGTGACCACCAGCCAGACAATAGTGGTTCCGATTACAGTGGGATAGAGGGTTATTGGAGGTTCTATGCCAAAGTAATAACGAGCTATCGGATAGATGAACAGGGGAGCTATCATGGCCGTAATTTCAGACCAGGCATTGATCCTCCACCAGTACCAACGGAGCAGGAGAACCGTTCCGATTCCGGCACTGGCGTTGATTACGAATTCCCAGGCCCCTGAAACCTGGGTTAGCACATACTTGGTGATGATCAGTGAAAAAACGGTCATCAACAGGATTGAAACCCTGGAAATCAGTACATAGTGCTTCTCAGCGGCATCCTTTTTGATAAACCGTTTATAGAAGTCGTTGATTATGTAGGATGTCCCCCAGTTCAGCTGGGATGCCATGGTTGACATGTAGGCAGCCAGGAAAACAGCGAGCAGCATTCCGAGCAGTCCGGCGGGGAGGTACCTGAGCATAAGCTTGGGATACATTACGCCGGGATCCACGGTGTTTTCGTATTTGTCATACATGGTCAGGAATTCTTCAGTCTGGTATACGGGATTATCGCTCTTGAGCAGAGAGGTATTCCCATATGCTTCCACAACCTGTTCATACATCACCGGATTTTCAGCCTGAATCATTTCCGGGCTTTCAACACGCGGAAGGATAATCAGGGCGCTGAGGGCGACAAGGATCCAGGGCCAGGGTCGCAGGCAGTAGTGGGCTATGGTGAACCAGAGTGTAGCCAGGACACTGTTTTTCTCGTCCTTTGCCGACATCATTCTCTGGGCGACATAACCTCCGCCGCCGGGATCGGCACCGGGGTACCACGCGGCCCACCATTGGATGCCTATATAGGCCAGGAAGGCCATTAGACTCATGGCCAACGCGCCTCCGGTAGCTCCCGCTACATCGGTTGTGTTTTCTATTTTCGGGAAGAAATCCAGAATCTGGGGAGCCAGTTTTGCTTTCATCTGGACCAGTCCGCCAACCTCGGGCAGTCTGACCACGATCACGGCGAGGATAATACAGCCAACGATAGCGAAAACAAACTGGAAGCTGTCGGTCCGGGCTGTTCCCAGGAGTCCGGCGGCGGAAGCGTAAACTGCCAGTATGGTCGCTGAAACAGCGACAAGCAGGAAAGGATCAATTTCAGGAATTACTATCTTGAAGATCTTTTCCATGGCCTTGTTGACCCAGCCCAGGATGATCGCGTTCATGAAGAGTCCCAGGTAGATGGCCCTGAAACCACGCAGGGCAGCGGCAACTTTTCCTGAATAGCGGATTTCGACAAATTCGACGTCCGTCATGATTCCGGATCTTCTCCACAGTTTCGCGAAAAAGAACACGGTAAGCACGCCGCCGATAGCCAGGTTCCACCATAGCCAGTTGCCGGCAATACCATTTCTGGCGATTAATTCGGTAACAGCCAGCGGTGTGTCAGCCGCGAACGTGGTTGCAACCATTGCGGTTCCAGCGATCCACCAGGGCATGTTACGGCCGGACAGAAAGAATTCATCTGTCGAGCTTCCGGCCTTCTTTGAATAATAAGCGGCTATGCCGAAAATCGTTACAAAGAAGGCTAGAATGACAAGAATGTCTAGCCAATGAAGATTTTCCATAATATTTACCTTCTGTTTTTAAAACAATTATTAAATATATAAGTTGAAAAGAATTTCTTAATTTTAGATAAAGATAGTACCATCCCGGAGCGGAAAAAAAAACTGCGCGAATTGTAAAGTAATTTTCTTGATGCGAAAAAAGCCCGCCTTCCGGCAGGTGGGCCAGGTTTGACTATAGAAGGTTAGAGGCCAGCCATCACAAATTTTTCAGTTCTGGTGGTGAAAGGCCGCCGGCGAGTGTTCCCTATGTCCTGATTGATCCCGGTCCGGTGGGAATTGAACATAGAAAGGCAGGCTGAAAAGCCCGCCTTTTAACCCATTATGCTGAATGTTTCAACATAATCCTTCAAAACGAAGACAGATTCTGAATTGGCGAATTGATCTGAGATCCAGATGAAAAATCCTGGTGAATTATCGATTAATTCCTTGCCGTTTCTGACCTTGCCTTCAATGATCTCTCCGTCTTTAAACCGCACATGGGCCCACAGCCAGGGACGGGGCTGCTGTTTTCCCAGCAAAAGCACCTCATCATAGGCCGGATCACTGGTGAATTCCTTGACGAAAAATATGGCCTTTAAATCCTTAAGAGGAAATGACGATTCGTTTCCGTTTTCATCAAGAACCCTGACATGATCGCTTATGAAGTCTTCTTTTGAGAAGCCCCTGTGGATCTTATGTTTTTTAGTGTGAACCACGACCTTGCCCAGGTTGGCAATTTTTCGCCCCTGCATGTTATGTCCAGTGTCGGATTTTGCCATATTAACGAATCTCCTCTGCCTGAGAGTATACCCCTTTCCAATGCTGACAATCCGGGTTTGCCGGAAACCAGTCTGATAACCATGTTAACCGCAAGCTCTGATAAGACGCTATTGGAAAAATATTCGTTTTCAGGAAAAGCTGCTTGGCAGCAAGGAATCCGCGTCTCTTGCGCATGCGGCCGGGGAGGGTTTTATTTATGGTTTCCCGGGCGTTCGGAATTTCGTTAAATTCGGATTTGCTGCGTTATTTAAGTAAGAGAGGAAGGAGCAGAACAGATGCGGAAAGAAAAGGAAATAGAAGAGATTTTCAAAAAGGGTGAGATGGGCTCCCTGGCTAATGAAGAACTGCTCTACCTGGTTCTGCGGCTGTCGGGTTCGGGAGAGAGATATAGGGTCCAGGCCGGCCTTATAAATGAGAATACCGGGGATTTTTATCGGCAGGCCCGGGGTGGACAATGGCAGTACCTGGTTGAATCAGGGATGACTTTCCGGCAGAGCTCCGCGGTGCTGGCTGCTTTTGAACTGGCCCGCAGATCCAACTACAGGATACTGCCGCTGAGCAATCCTTTCCGCACCAGTAAACAGATATTTGAATACTTCAAACCGTTGACTTCGGACCTGAAGAAAGAATGTTTCTGGAGTGTGCTCCTGGATGGGAGGAACCGGATAATCCGGGCCGTAAGGATTTCTGAAGGGACCCTTACATCTTCGCTGGTTCATCCGCGTGAGGTGTTCAGGCCGGCCATTCTTAATTCTGCCGCATCCATGATTTTTGTGCACAATCACCCTACCGGTGAACCTGATCCAAGTCCTGAAGACATAAGCATAACCCGGCGTCTGGTGGAAGCGGGAAAAGTGATGGGAATCGCGGTTCTGGATCATGTTATCATGGGAAGTTGCCGGCACTTCAGCTTTGCTGATGAAGGGCTTCTTAAAGTCCCTTCCGGAAAAAATACGGACATGAAGTAGCAGAATCATAGCCAGCTTCTGGATAATTCGGAATTTCCAGCCGGGAATAAATATAGGGATAATTTAAAAGTACAATCGGAGAGTTGGAAGTGGATAACCTGAACGATGTGATAATACCCCTGGATTTGCCCGAAAATCGGACATTCCAGGTAATTGGATTTGGTGAGAACGCTGTAGACCAGGTATGCAAGGTGCCGGAATTTCCTTCACATGATACCAAGGTGCAGATGGAAAAGATGTTGATGCTGGGGGGCGGCACTATTGCCACTGCCTGCAGTGTCTGCGCCAGGTACGGCCTTAAAACCAGGTATGTAGGCCGCGTGGGTGACGATGAGAAAGGCGCTTTCGCCCTTCGAGAAATGAAAGCGGAACCGATGGACTGCGCGATTGAGGTTGTTCCCATGGCTTCCAGTCATTTTTCCCTGATTATCGTGGACCGGCCCACCGGGGGAAGAACCATCCTCTGGGAGCGGGATCCCCGTCTTCTATACGCCGAGGGAGAGCTTAATCCCAAGGCCCTGCTGGAAGGGCAGTTAATGCACCTGGATGGGAATGACGTTTCCGCGTCAATCCAGGCCGCAACCTGGGCCAGGGAAAATGGGATGCGTGTTTTTCTGGATGTGGATAAGGTGCAGGAAAATGTGGGAACGCTTTTGTCATTAGTCGATTTCGCCATACCCAGCATTGAGTTTGTTAAGAATTTTTCCGGCAGTAAAGACTGGAGGGAAGGGCTGCAGGTTGTTAAAGGCTATTGCCCCGGGCTGGTCGTGGTCACCCTGGGGGACCAGGGCTCGGCTGTCCTCTGGGAGGATAGAATTCATGAATTCCGGGCCTTCCCGATAAAGACTGTAGATTCCACCGGCGCTGGTGATGTCTTTCATGGCGCTTTCATTTACGGCATGCTCCAGGGCTGGTCCCTGGGAAGGTGCATGAGGTTTTCAAATGCCGCCGGGGGCCTGGCCTGCACCAGGCTTGGGGCCCGCTCGGCAATCCCGACTGTCGATGCTGTACTGGAGCTTGAAAAAACCTACGAAGCCTAGTGACTGAAGAATGGCGGCCCATAATCCGCGGAGAAGACAATGATTGATTTAAGGAGTGACACCGTAACCCGCCCCACTCCGGATATGCTGAAGGCGATGGCTTCAGCAGATGTCGGGGATGATGTTTACAGCGAAGATCCTACTGTTAATAAGCTGCAGGAGATGGCTGCCGGGCTGTTCCAGAGGGAGGCTTCTCTATTCATGCCTACCGGAAGCATGGGGAACCAGGTGGCGGTAAAACTGCATACCAGCCCGGGGCAGGAGATTATTTCAGAATCCAGGGGGCATATATACAATTATGAAATGGCAGCGGCCGCTGCTATTTCGGGGTGCCTGGTGAGGCCTTTGGATACGCCTGACGGAATCCTGGACTGGAGCCTGATTGAACCCGCGCTAAGTCCGGACGTGTATTACCGGGCCAACACTGGCCTGATAGCCCTGGAAAATACCCATAATATGGCAGGCGGGAAATTGCTGCCGCTTGAAAATACCCGGCAAATATCCACGGAGGCGGGGAAGCGCAGTATCCCGGTTCACCTTGATGGAGCCAGGATTTTTAACGCCGCGGCCGCCTCAGGTGAGAGTGTCGCCCGGTTGAGCCAGGGCTGCGATTCGGTAATGTTTTGTCTTTCCAAGGGACTTGGCGCCCCGGTTGGATCAATGCTCGTAGGGGACAGGGATTTCATCACTGAGGCCCGGACGGTCAGGAAGCGCCTGGGAGGAGGCATGAGGCAGGTAGGGGTGCTGGCCGCCGCCGGGATAATTGCCCTGGAAACCATGCCCCAGCGGCTTCATGAGGATCACCGGAAAGCCAGGCTTCTGGCCGAGGCGATGGCGGATCTCCCCCTGTTTTCAATCGATCCATCTGACGTGGAAACCAACATACTGGTGGTAGATCTGAATGGGCGGGATAGTTCTGAGATTTCAGGGAAGCTCAGGGAAGAAGGGATTCTTGCCAGCCCGACAGCTCCCTTCCAGATGCGCTTTGTTACCCACCGGGATGTGAGTGTCGAAGAGATTAAAAACGTTTGCGGTGTGTTGGAGCGGCTCTGATCAGCAGGTACTGACCCTGGGCGGTATGCCGAAAGAATATTTCTGTTTCATGAAAATTAGTTGAGAAGAATCCTGACTGGGAGTGAGTAAGTGAAAATTGGCAGCTTTGAACTGGATGTGCTTTCCGCCGGAACCATGGCCATGGACGGAGGTCTTATGTTCGGACTGGTTCCCCGGGTTATGTGGGAGAAGTTCAAGACTCCTGATGAGAAAAATCGGGTGAAGCTGGGACTGGATGTTCTGCTGATCAGGAACAGTGAGCATAATATCCTGGTGGACACCGGATGCGGTGAGGGGCTCTCTCCCAAGCTGGCGGAAATTCACAGTATGGAAGGGCTCTGCCGGCTGCGGGAATCCCTGCGGGAGCGGGGACTTGGATTCGAGGACATAACTATTGTTATTCCCAGCCATCTCCATTTTGACCACGCCGGCGGAATGACCCTCGAAGAGAACGGCGAAATTGTCCCGGCTTTTCCAAATGCCGGATATTACGTGCAGGAGCGGGAATACCGGGAGTGGAAATACACCAATGAGAGAACCCGGGGCGGATACCGTTCGGTTTTTACCGACATAATAAAGGATGCCGGTCAGCTGGAACTGCTGGAGGGAGAATCCGAAATAATTGAAGGCGTCAGGTGTATCCCGGCCCCCGGACACACCGAAGGTCACCAGTGTGTTCTTGTTGAATCCGGGGATGGGCATGGTGTGCTTTTCACCGGGGACGCGGCACCTACCAGGCACAATGTCCCCCTGGCCTGGAGCACCGGGAACGATGTGCTACCCCTGGTGCAGATGGAAACCAAGAGGGAGCTCTGGAAAAGGACAGTTGAAAACCAGTGGACCCTGGTATTCCCTCACGAGGTTACCCCCTGCTTCACCGCCAGTGAGATTGTCAAGTCCGCGATGACCGGCAGAAGAAAGAAATAACTCTCCTCTTTCCCAATCGCAATGTTTTCGGGCGGAACCGGGTTAATTAAGGCCTCGGAAGAAAGAGTATTTTGGACGATAAGGAAATTTTTAATTTTTGATGCAGGGGCAATTCACGAATTGCCCGCTTTGATCTGTTGAGTTATCCGCGGTGTCAGGAATCAGATTTTTAAGCCGGAGATGTCTTCAAGAGGTTTTACCGGTTTGAGCTTCCGGCTTAAATTGACTTTCGGGGCTGATCCGGTGAGAATATCCTGCATGGACAAAATTGATATAGGGGTAATCGGCGGCAGCGGTTTATATGAATTAGCGGAACTGGAAGAGAAAAGGGAAGTCAGAATTGAAACTCCGTTCGGTGATCCCAGCGATGCCTACATCACCGGGATTGTTCATGGTAAGAAAGTGGCATTTCTGCCCAGGCATGGACGGGGACATACAATCCTTCCCACGGAGCTCAATTTCAGGGCCAATATTTACGGCTTCAAGGTTTTGGGGGCAAAGGCGATTCTTTCGGCAAGCGCGGTGGGTTCCCTCAAGGAAGAGCATAAACCCATGGATTTCCTGCTGCCTGACCAGTTCATTGACCGCACGCGCAACCGGATTTCAACTTTTTTCGGCAACGGCCTTGTAGCCCATGTCGCTTTTGGGGATCCTGTCTGCCCGGGTCTTTGCGACGTAGTCGAAAAAGCCTCCGGGAAATTGAATGTCAGCCTTAAGCGAGGCGGGACCTATGTGAATATGGAAGGGCCTGCTTTTTCAACCAGGGCTGAATCTGAGCTGTATCGAAGCTGGGGAGCTGACCTGATTGGAATGACCAACCTGCAGGAGGCCAAACTGGCCAGGGAGGCGGAAATCTGCTACGTAACCATTGCCATGGTTACCGACTACGACTGCTGGCATGAAGAAGAAGAGGATGTGACAGTGGATCAGCTGCTGGGCTACCTGCGGAAGAACAGTGAGAATGCCAGGAAGCTTATTGCCGAGACTATACGGATAATGGACGTGGCAGCTGATTGTGCCTGCCGTCATTCCCTGGAGGGGGCCATCCTGACCAGCCGGGAGCGGATTCCCGCCGAAACCGCTGAAAAACTGCGGCCCCTGGCAGGTAAATATTTAGAATAATTTATTAGAATTAGAAAATAGATAAGACACTTAAAATACGTAAAGAAAAGGAGTTGCTAGATGTCCATCCTGGCAGTAGGATCAGTAGCCTATGATTCAGTTGAAACACCCCATGGGAAGGTAGAAGAGGTATTGGGAGGGTCGGCAAGTTATTTTGGCGTTGCCGCCGGATTTTTCTCTCCGGTATCCCTGGTAGCCTGTGTGGGCGGTGACTTCAGGGGTGAAGACCGGTTCTTCCTTGAATCAAGAAATATTGACCTTAAAGGCCTGGAAGTGGTTCCTGAAGGGAAGACTTTTCGCTGGAAGGGTGATTATAGAGGGGACATGAACCAGGCGGAAACCCTGGATACCCAGCTGAATGTTTTTGCTGATTTTAATCCTGAGATTCCCCCGTTATACAGCAAGAATAAATACGTTTTCCTGGGGAACATCGATCCTGTTCTGCAGAGGAGGGTACTTGAACAGGTTGATTCACCCAAGCTGGTAGTCTGCGATACCATGAATTTCTGGATTGAAGGGAGTTTTGAAGCCCTCCTTGAAACCTTGAAATTTGTTAATGTCCTCATAATTAATGACACTGAGACCCGGCAGCTGGCCAGGGAGGAAAACCTTGTCAAGGCCGTGAAAAAGATTTTCAAATGGGGTCCTTCAGTGATTGTGGTGAAGCGGGGAGAGTTCGGGGCTGCCATGTTTACAATGAGCCCAGGCGGTGAAATGGATGTCTTCCTGTCACCTGCTTATCCCCAGGAGGAACTGGTTGATCCCACCGGCGCCGGTGATTCTTTTGCCGGAGGATTCGTCGGGTACCTGGCCGGCACCAACTGCACTGATAGCGAGTCAATGCGCCAGGCCGTAGTGTTCGGTTCGGTAATCGCCAGCTTCAATATTGAAAAGTTTTCACTTGAAAGGCTCCGTGAACTGACTTTCACTGAAATTCGTCTCAGGTACAGTGAAATGTACAAGATGACCGCATTTGAGGGTTTTGAAGGACTACAGGTATAAACAGTTTTCCAGATTAAGCCGGAAATAAAATTTTTCTGCAGGTTTGATCCCTGGTAAGGAGTAGTTTACTGGTTCATGTGAATTATGCTTAGATCAGCGTTGCTTATGATTGCCCTCCTCCTGCCCCAGGCCGGGGGAATAGATGAAGCTGCCCTGGAATGGTTCAGCCGGGGAGAGGCCATGATAGGCACTGAATCCGAATATACAGAAGCCCAGGCCGACTGTTTCCGGAAAGCTCTGGGCATTGAGCCGGGATTCAGGGAAGCCAGGTTCAACCTGGTTATTGTCCTTCTTTCCCTGGAGGAATTCCTGGAAGCTGAAGAACAGGCCGCTGCCCTCCTGGAGGATGATCCGGATGATACCCAGGCGCTGCTTCTCCGGGCCGAGGCACTGGCCGGCCAGGGGCGGAACTCCGAAGCGGAAAGGGACCTGGACGCCTTGCTCCAAAGGAATCCGGACAGCGGCAGGGCCTGGGAAGTCAAGGGGAGCATCAGTTTCGAGGGTGGCGCCTACCGGGAAGCCGCCCAGGCCTGGAAGAAGGCCCTGGAGCTGGGCAGGGAAAGTCAGGGACTGAGGATCAATGCCGGGCTATCTTTGCTAAATGCCGGCAGCCCGGCGGAAGCCCAGGTATTTTTTTCTGAGATACCGGAACTTTATCCTGAAAGCTGGGAAGGATATTACTGGAGCGGAGTGGCTTTGCGGGAACTGGAGAGGCCGGAGGAAGCTGCGGCCGCGCTTGAAAAAGCCGAGGAGAAATCACCTGATAATCCGAAGGTTAGGGAAGAGCTGATTGATGTCTACCTGGGACTGGGGAAGCTGGAGCAGGCGGGGGAAAGGATCAACCGTAAAAGAAATAAGACAGCGGCTGACTATGCCAACCTGGCCCGGCTGTCCCGGGCGGAAGGGAAGCTGGATGACGCCCTGGCCTACTACCGGACTGCCGCCGGAATGGCTCCTGGTGACGCGGCGATCCTTGCCGGTTACGGAGATCTCCAGCTGGACATGGAGCTGGTTCCCGGAGCGATGGACACCTACCGGCGGATCCTGGAGCTCAACCCCCTGGATTTTGAAACCCTGGTCAACCTCAGTGGATTGCTGACCGAGCAGGGGGAACTGGCGGAAGCTCGGGAACTGCTGGAGAGAGCAGTATCCCTGAAGCCTGATTCAGCTGACGCCCATTTCCGCCTGGCCCTGGTCCTGGACAAAATGGAGGATTACCAACCCGCCCGGGAGAATTACGAAAAGGCCCTGGAGCTGGGAAGTGAAAACCTGGTGGCCCATTTCCGGCTGGCCTTCTTCCTGGCTGAAGAGGATGACCGGGAAGGGGCCATGCGCCACCTGGCAACCGCGGTCAATGGTGATCCCAGGAAGTTTGTCCCCCACCTGTTCCGGGAAGTCAGGAGGATTAAGTCACCCCTGGATTCCATCCGGTACACCACTGAATTTTCAGAACTCGTCAACAAGTACAAGGATTACTGGATCGATGAGGATGAAGAGGAGGCTCTTGAAGCTGCTTCGGTTCTTGAAACGCCTCCCCGGTAGCCAGGCAGGGTTTTTTACTCTGCAACAAACTCCGGAGGCGTGCCCGCTATTAGCCCCAGGTGAATCCCGGGCCGAAGGCTCGGGGGAGCCTTGGGTAAGCAATGTTCTGAATAATAGACAACCCCGGAGGGCTGAAAGAATTCCCGATTGTCCTCCAGTTTTTCCTTGTCGTTCCGGGTTGGTATCGGTATCGCTTTCGAATTCAGGATTTTCCCGACGAAGTCGGGGGATGTGGCTGGAGTCGCCGGCTCCAGCCACTCCAAACTATGTCCTGAAGGATTGCCGACTCCTGCGGGAGTGTTATAGGTGCGGCTGGGAAAATTGGGTGCCCGGGAGATAAACGAATACGAATTACGGAAACGAACACGACAACGATAGCCGCTTCGCTGACAACGACAAAGAATAGTGAAGCATTGTGCTATGCCGGCAACAGGAGAACCAGGAACTGCTAGACGCGCAGGACTTAAAATCCTCTGCGTTTCGCTTAGAGGGAAATCCGAAAAGGATTTCATGAAATCAAAGAACGTCAAGACCCCGAATACCTAACGGAATCCGGGACAGGGAGGGGCGGAGCCCCTTTTGTGAGGAACCTGCCTTGGCCACGGCGCCAATTTTCATACGACTCCGTAGGTCACAATGCCTGACAGGCAATCCGTAGTTGTTATGGCGATAGTATCCACTTTCGACAGATCGATAAGTTTGTTTCCGAAGGAAATCCCGATATTGACGCCGCGAGAACCAGGAACTGCCAGACGCAAAGGACTTGAAATCCTGCGCGTTTCGTCTCGGCTCTTATCGGTTGGATAACCCCGTCAACCACTCTCCCCGGACGATCCATGAATCACCCCTACAAAAGCTTGCAAAGATACAGCGTTACCCAGAATTTCCCGAACACTATTTTTCTTCAATGGCTTCAAACAGTTTTTCCAGAAAAGTGTTCTCAACTTCCTTCCAGCGGGCGTTGCTCACCCGGCCTGTTCTTAGAGCTATCAGGTCCATTGATGGGATGATGAAGGCGATGTTGACCCCCGATCCGGCTATGCGAAACATGTCTGCCGGGTACTGCTCGCCAAAGATCCCGTCACAGTTGGAACGGATATTGGCATAGCGGGGTGAAGTCCTGAATTTCTGGTTCCATTCCCCCGCGACGATTTGCCGGCTGCCCCACTTGCCGTCATTCAGCAAAAAGTAGGCGAACCTCGCGTAGTCCCGGGGAGTCATCCGCAATCCTCCGGCGCTGAACCATCTTATGGAGTCAGAGGGGGGACTGTGATAATCGATTCCGCTGAAGCCGAT
>CAXXEX010000006.1:0-145493 GCA_963666915.2 Acidobacteriota bacterium | reverse complement strand
CACTGGTCCCGGCCTTTTTCCACCGGGGCTCCGTCCCCGGTTCGTTCCGGGCACAGGCCCGAGGTATGCGGAATACCTGTTCGAATGTTATCTCACTCTTACGTTGATCCGAGAGGGGAAATCCCTGGGGGAGCCATTCTTCACGATACAGCCGGCTTTTACTGGTTATCTTGACAGGAATGGAACCATCCCGGCTGTCGCCGGCCATGATTCCAAAACATACCAGGGCAAATGCCTTGCCATTGGAGGAGAGATAAGTTTTAAACTCAGCGGCTTCTCCATTGTTATACCATTCGCCGATGATCCATCCGTCTTTAATGACCAATATCCCCTTGTAATCAGAATAGGGTTTCCAGTTGGAATTGGGGACAGAGAGATTATATTGACCGAATTCCTCCAGCCTTTCCGGGATAACGCCCAGGGAGTGAATGAATTCCTGTGCAGTGTTCTTTCTCCATCCTCCCTGAGATTCACTCGGTGGGAAATAGCCATCACCCCCCAGTAAAGGAGTATTTGCAATGGCCGCAAGTAGAAATATTGCCGCATTTATGAATAGTCTATTTTTCATGATTGGTGTGGGTATTATTTTGCGGGAATTGGTGCAAAAAGTTCCAGTTCTCCCTGAATAATAAGGGCTTGCGATATTCCTGTCCAGGCTTTTTCGAACTCTTTACCGTGTGGGATGGAGAACATCAACCTTCGTCTGCTGCTTCAGTTCTATTACCGGATTAGTCAGGATTTTTGAGGTCTCATGGCCAGGCGGACCGGAGAGGAGGAGGCCCTCCCCCTAAAAAAACCCAAAAAAAACACGAAACTATATTGACATGCGATATATCGCCTGCTAATATAACGGATAACGATACACCGATAAGCGTTATATTGACTGGAGTCCAAAATGATAGCACCCAAGGAAATCGAGAAATACTTACCGCTGTCAGAATCGACGATCTATATTGTGATGTCATTGACAGTGCCCAGGCACGGTTATGCCCTGATGCAGCATGTCAAGGAAATCAGCAAGGGAACCGTCAAACTGGGGCCTGGTACATTGTATGGTGCCCTATCGACACTGGAAAAAGTAGGAATTATTCGAATGGTGAGTGAAGAAAATCGCCGTAAGAGTTATGTTCTCACCGATAAGGGGGAAAAGGTTTTGGCTTTGCAGGCTGAGAGAATTGCGGTTTTGAACCAGAACATACAGATAGCTATTGATTCACAGTGAGGAATCGGGAGGTTTGGAAAGATGTCGGAAATAGTAAAAAAGCAGAGATGGTTTTGGCATGACGAAGATGAAGAAAATTGGCTGCAGGAGCAATCACAGAATGGATATCACCTGGTGAAGCCTGGTTTCATATCCCATGACTTTGAAAAGGGAGAGCCTCGAAACTATGTGTATCGACTCGACTACCTGGGCTCCTTTAAGGATAAGGAAGGGTACCTGCAAATGTTCGCGGATGCCGGTTGGGAACACCTGGGAACTTTGATGGAGTGGCAGTATTTTCGCAATGAGGCCTCCGCCGGGGAAGCGCCGGAAATCTTTACCGATTCTGAATCGAAGATCAAAAAATACCGCCGCCAGGAAATGGCGATGCTGGGGTTGCTTCCGATATACCTGATTGTCTTTTTTGATTTTACCGTTGATTCAGCAATTGATTTCTGGATGAACGTCCTCATCATGGCTGTTTTTACTATCATGTTAGCTATATCAGGTATTTTCATCTACAAAATAGAAAAGCACATAAAAAAACTCAAAGCATTGTGAGAACGCTACCTGAGAGATACCGGCACCCTGATGCCTTTCGATTTAACAGGGAAGTCTTTTACCCTTTGTTTCCGAAAGAAGTTTCTTATCGGAGGGTCATCACATGGCATTGGATTCCAGGCTGATCAGGTTGTATTCGGTGGAAGTTAACAATGATAATGATTTTGTTTATTAGTATTAAGCAGTCTCAGATATCCGTCACGTCCTGGCCGATGAACCGCCCTGGGCTCGATATGAAGGCTCTGTGAAGGATATTCCGCCGGGCATTGCCTCTATACCTTTTCTCGGAATCATTCTGCCGATTACCTGGTTCTATGACTGCACGCTTGATGTTCCTCTCCTGATAGCCCCCCATAAAGTGGACATTTTTCTCAGGTGAGACAATGTCTGAAGGGGGGGGAGATTTTCCATGAGACTCCAGCCCGCATTTACGAAAGAACAGAAGGCAGATGCAGTTACCCTGAAAAACTCCATTCATCCTAATTGGCTGTGCCTGGAAAGTGTCCGCGGGATACTCGCTCCACACTACTCTGTAAATCTCTACTTTTGCAAGAATCGACCCTGCACGGTATTGAACGAATCGTTGTCTTTGCCTCTTCCCGCTCCCGTGAAGGTCAGAGTGAATTGCGTTCCCTCGAACCACTTGGTTGGAAAAGCAATAAAGAAAACGTTGTTTTGCCAGGGCAGTTCGCTCCCCTCTCGCTCGAAACCGAATGGCTTCTCAGATTCATAATACTCAATTATCGACCAGGGGCCCCAAGGATTGGGGGCTTCGAAAATTCCTAAAGTCCCCTGCCGATTGGCATCGTGCTGGGTAGTTAAAAGAATGCGTTTGAGTGTAGGATGATAGCTGGCGGCCAAACACCAGCCCACACCACGGGTATCACTGAAGACAGGCTGCTTTTCATCGATCGTTCCCCAAAGCGGATTTCCATCGCGGTCGAATCCAACCAAGAATTCGTAGGCGGATTTCGAAGAGAAAATCGAATCGGCCTCGACTCTGGCCAGATAGAGTTCACCGGGCATATGCACGATAAGCTCCCGTCCATTCGGCCCTTGCTGCTCCATCTCAGTCGACTCCGGTCTAATAAAATAGGTGTAGACATAGGATCCAAACCGCTGGGGCATTCCCCTGTTGTCTCGACCGAAATTGAGAAAAGTCGGAATAGTCAACCAGTCCGACTGATCGAATCGCCAATTCGCTTTTTCCCAGCTTTCGCCATGGTCGGCAGATCGAGCGAGCTCGATATACTCATAGTGGTTTCGGTAGGATTTGCCTTCCGGATTATCGGGTACCACCCACATGTAGAGAGTTCCGGCGAGGCTGATCATCCCCCAGCTCTTCCCGTCAAATGTTGCGGGGCGAATGGCATCCACCCCACCCCAGATATTCTTTCCCTGATAATCAGATCCGCC
Source organism: Acidobacteriota bacterium (assembly GCA_963666915.2). Lineage (GTDB taxonomy): Bacteria > Acidobacteriota > UBA6911 > RPQK01 > JAPXNP01. Next base: position 142,315 of record CAXXEX010000006.1, on the reverse strand, counting down.
ACCCTCGATACGAGCTATTCCAAGCCCCACTCGTCCCTGGCTATTGGTTCCACCAAAGCCGCCGCCATCGCCCCAGGCGCCATAGAGATGGTCGTCGTCAGCCCAGGTCAGCTGAAAATTGTCGCTGCCTGGAGCGGAACGCTTGTGGGTCGACCAATCCAATTCGATTCCAGCCACCGTATCGCTTGTAGAATACGGCAAATCCGCGCTTTCCGATATTCCCACTCGACAGGATCCCACCAGAAAAAATGCTAATAATAGAACATCGGTCTTTCGCAGTCGCTTCGACAAATTTGAACATTTCATCTGGTGCTCTCTCCTTGATCAGGTTTGAATTCTACCCGGATATGGCCGCGTCCTAAATCCCATGATACACATCCGTGAAATCCGAGGGGAAATCCCGCCTTTTCGCCGGAGAAACCCAAATCCAATTTCCGTTCCCGGCCGCAGGTGTCTGTTAAGGGTCTGCAAACCGGTTCCTGCCATATACAAGAATGTCTGACGATTATATGCATCGACTACCAAAATTTCAAAAAGAGTGCGGCAATGGCACAGGCGCGCCCAAGAACGTAATGATGTCGCTCAAATCAAGCGTACGTCTGAGAACATCCGATCCAGGCACTTTACCCGGCGCTTGCTCAAGATTTTCGATCCAACTCGACCAGTTCGCCATAGAGTTCCGGACGCCGATGGCCGAGACGTCCGAGGCGAGTACACTCTACCCCGGATTGACAACCCCGGAGGGCGGACTGGAGTTGTTCGACGGCCGTGAACCCAGAGTTAAACGCTATACTACCTGGTTTTCCTGCCGCCGCGGCTCGCTTTCGCTCGCGATCCATACCCAGGATGGGCATGCCACACTGGAGCCGGCGGCTCCAGCCACGAACCTCGCAACTGCGCGGGAGCATACCCAGGATGGGCATGCCACACTGGAGCCGGCGGCTCCAGCCAGTGCAGATCAGGAGCTCTGCGCTCCCGGCATCACTCTTCCAGCATCGGCCTTAATAGATCACTCCAGATCGTGTAGCCGGCGTCATTCATGTGCAGGCCGTCATCCTTGAACAGTTCCGGACGGGGCTTACCATCATCTCCGATCATGGGGGTATCGATATCCAGGTAGAAAAACCGGGGATTGCCTTTGCAGTATTCCTCAATCCACCCATTGACCAGGCGGATATTCTCGATCAGGTTGAAACGGGCGATGCTGGGTTTAATTGCCACGAAAATGAAATCGGTTTCCGGCAGGTTCCTGCCGATGATGGCTGCCATCTCCTTGTAATCGTTGAATACCTGTTCAGGATTTTTTCCGGCTGCCAGGTCATTGTCACCGGCATAGAAAACCACTGACCGGGGTTTGTAAGGCAGCAGGATCTGGTCCGCGTAGAAGATTGAATCAGAGATGTAGGATCCCCCGTACCCCCGGTTTAAGGCATTCATTCCGGGGAAGAATTTTCCCAGTTCCCAGCCTCTAATGCTGGAGCTCCCCAGGAAGAGAACGCCTCCCGCTGCCGGTGGATTGGCCTGGTCGGCCTTTTTGAATCCGGCAATGTCGTCAGCATACACTTCCGGCTCATGGATGTCAGCCAGGGCTGTACAAATGCTTATTGATAATAATAAAAATAAAACAGCAAATAGCTTTCTATTCATAATATACCTCCCGCATTTCCTCACGAAAGGAGCCTGCAGGTTAAATGCCGGACGTGACCGCACTGATATCTATAAGATGAATCTGCCTCCCTGAATCTTCATGCGGGGCGTCCACGGCCACATATTTTCCGTTCCTGCTGGAACGGGGATGCAGGTCACAGCGCCACTCGCCCGTGTATTCAGGCGGCATAAAGAAATCAGCGACCGGGATAACATTTTTTTTCACGGTGTCATAAAGCATGACATGCGAGTTCCGGTCCTCGTCGGGATAAGAGTCATTGAGAATAAACCGGTTACCGGGAATATAGGTGCAGTGCCCGTCTTTTTCCATTTCGGGGCCGGCGGCCAGCTGGACGTCACCTCCTCCGGGTGCGTCTTCAAAAAGGCAGAAGCCCGCTTTCATGCCCGAGGCGCTCAATTTACTGTCATATCCCGGATAATGGGACCAGGCCAGGATAGTCTCCGGATCTCTCCAGATGAAATGGGATGTGACTCCGCAGTCGTCTATGACCCGGACGTCAGTTCCGTCAAGATTGGCGGTCAGCATCCTGGTCTTCCTGCGGCCTCCCTCGATTCTCCAGCGGTGCAGGAAGATGAAACGGGTTCCGTCCGGATTAACGAGTAAGTGGTTTAAAATAGTGCTTGTTTTCTGAAAGGTCTTCCTTCCAGGGGATAACCGAAATCTCTGATATCGGGATTATCAGATCAGTTTTCCCTGTTTCCAGGTCCAGTCTGAAAATTCCGGTTTCCGAAGGAGCCAGCTGGTCAGCATACCGGTCCGGAAATCCGGCGTATCCGTAGCCGGGCCTCATGTCATTGATCCGGCTGAAATCAGGATAAACAGCAGTCTTACCGTCGGGTGTTATTGAATAAACAGGAGCGGGAAGGGTTGTGGCCTCCATGGTTTTTACGTTCAAAATCCTGGAAACAAAATTGTCGGTTTCCCGATCATTCCAGATAATCTTGTCCCCGGAACCGGGGAGCCACTGCAGCATGCATCCCTGCTGCCATCCCCAGGCCCGGCTTTCGCCCAGTTCCGTCCATTTATGGGAATCTTCCAGATCCACCATCCCAACTTTAATAATGTCATCAGCAGTAGGGGAACGGTGTTCGAAATCCACTTCCATGCTCAGCAGGTACCGGTCTTCGGGGCAGAATTCCAGCTTGTCATAGTAGGCAAACCAGTGGTGCTTCGGTCCCTTGGTTACTACCCTTACCGGGAATTCGAGTGGAGGTTTTACCTGGGCCGGACTGCCGCATGACCAGATTGCCGCACCAGCCGCTGCCGCCCCCGTTGTTTTAATCATGTCTCTTCTTGAAAGTGTGTTTTTCATTTATATCCCCTGAAGTAAATCGGAAATCAAAATCAATTCGCTGTTCTCCCAAGTCAATACAATAGGTATTTTGCCCTTTTTTCCAGGAATTTATCAAGGCCGTTTTTCCACGCGGCTTCGATTTCCTCGATAGCCATACCTTCTTCGATCCGGGCCCTCACCCAGCTGTTGCCGCACAGCCGGTCAAAGCCTGCTTCTCTAAAGCTGAATTGATCCGGATACATCTCCCTGACGGTTTTGATGAAGAACAGAGCGGAACGCACTGGCTGGAACAACTCCTTTTCGATTATGTGCAGCTGAACTCCGCCGCAGGCTTCGCCCTGGTGTTTGGAAAAGGATGGCGTGAACATCTGCGGCCTGAATGTCAATCCCGGGAGATCCCGGCTGTTAAGTTTTTTAGCCAGCGCGGAGGAATTTATCCAGGGGGCCCCGAAATATTCAAAGGGTTTGGTTGTACCTCTTCCTTCTGACAGGTTGGTGCCCTCCACCAGGCAGAATCCGGGATAGGAAAGGGCCGCCTTAAAACCGGGCATGTTGGGGGACGGGTTGATCCACTCCTCACCGTAGACTGAAAAGTCCTGTTCGCGACTCCATCCTGTTACCGGGACAATTTTGAGATCCAGGTCCAGGCCGGTCTCCTCTTTTAAAAGCATGGCCAGTTCTCCGGCAGTCATCCCGTAGCGGTTTGGAATGGAGTATATGCCTACAAAAGACTCGAAACCCTCTTCCAGTACCGGGCCTTCAATTCTGTCACCCCCAATTGGATTGGGCCGGTCGAGCACCACGAAAGTGATCCCTGTTCCGGAAACTGATTGCATGCATTCATACATCGTGGATATGAAGGTATAGAATCTTGATCCTACATCCTGTATGTCGTAAATCAAAACATCCAGCCCCTCCAGCATTTCAGGAGTGGGAGACCTGTGCTCTCCATAGAGGCTGTAGATATTTGATTTTCCTGTAACTATTTCCCCGGCTTCCGCTTCGCCGTAGATGCCGTGCTCCGGGCCGAAAAGAGCCGCCAGGTTCAAGTCATCCCTGCCGGAAAGCAGGTCAGGCAGGCCTTCCAGTCTGGCGTTTACCCCGGTCTGGTTGGTGATGAGTCCGACGCTCTTTCCCTTTATCCAGGAGAGATAGGGCTCAGTGAAAAGCCTGTCAGCCCCGGTTTGTATTTCAGGTTGGGGCGCAAGCTTTTCCACGGGCTGAACCTGCGTGCCGCAGGAAACTGACGCGATGAATAACAGGAGGAAGCATAACGTTAAAACAAAGTATCCTCTGCTCATGTTTTTTCTCCAGAAACCGGCTTCATAAAACCTCGAATATATATGGTGGTCTGTCCGGGTTTATGGTTAAAATAGAATAACTGGTTTTGTATGGTGCTACTGAACAATTCCTGAAACAAGTTTACTATCCTGTCCCGGCAGCAAAAAGATATTTATGAAGATCAAAGGATTTTTATTTCTGATAGCCGTTCTGGCCGCGGTTCCCCTGTTGCAGTCCTGCGCTGAACAGGAGGAGGTTCCTGTTGAGGTGCCCGCTAAAAAGTTCCTGATGGTTGTGAACAAGGGTGATAACACGGTAACCGTAATTGACCGGAGGGATTACAAGATACTGGGTGAGATTTTTACTGGAATCGGCCCCCATGAAATTACTGTCAGCAAAAAGGGAATGGCGGTTGTCGCGAATTACGGGACCAGGTACAATCCGGGCTCCAGCCTGACAATGATTGATCTGGACAGGCTGGAATTATCGGGATTTATTGATCTACCCCGGATTCGGACACCCCATGGAGTGGTATTCCTTGCTGATGATCAACGGGTTGCTGTTGTGGCCGAAGACAGCAAGCGAATATTGATAGTCAATGTCATTTCCGGAGAAATCGAGCAGTCGATGCGGACCCGGCAGGATATGCCTCACCTGGTAACTCTCAATGAACCGGCCAACCAGATATATGTTTCCAATATCATGAGCAATACTGTCAATATCTATGACCTGAACAGTATCAGCGGCCTGAAAATGTTAGGTACCGGGGCTAATCCTGAGGGTATGGGTATTTCTCCAGACGGTAAAGAGGTATGGATTGCGGAAAGGGTTGGCAATTCGATTTCCGTACTGGACACGGAATCCCTGGAAATTGTGGAATCCATTCCCTGCCCGGGAGGTCCGCTCAGGATTGCCTTTACTCCGAATGGTGAACATGTTCTGGTTTCTGTTTCACTGACCAGTGAAGTCGCGGTATTTAATCCCGTCACCAGGCGGGAAGAATTGAGGATCCCCCTGGACTATACCGCGGCTGAAAAGAACTCTCCGCAAATACAATCAGATTTGAAACCTGTTCCGGCAGCCCTATGCGTTGAACCTGACTCGAGCCTCTGCTACGTAGTCTGCGGCAATGTTGATCTGATTACTGTATTGGACCTGACCAGGTGGACAGTGAAAACCCGGCTTAAAACCGGTGATATCCCGGATGGGATCGCCCTTTATGATGAATAAACTTTACCCCTGCTTTTCTTTCGGCTTCAGTTTTTCTCCGGGAAAGGTTAAGGGCGGGTGATAATTGCGGAATGCTTTAGAGACCAATGTGGAAATATGGAGCGATTTATGTTGAGAAAAGTTAGAGTTTTGTTTTGTCTTTTTCTTTTATATCCTATGGCTTCCGGAAACCCGCAGGCACAGGTGCTGGAGGAGGGCCGGCCGGAAGAACTGGGTTTCAACCCGGAAAAACTGGACCGCATCGAACCGGTTATTCTCCAGGCCATGGATGATAAGGAAATACCCGGGGCCGTGGTGCTGGTTGCCAGAAAGGGAAAGGTTGTTTACCGGAAGGTGTTCGGAACCCGTTCGCTCAGTCCCCGCAGGGAAGCCCTGACAACGGACACCATTTTTGATATGGCTTCAGTCACCAAGGTGATGGCCACGGCAACTTCAATCATGATCCTGGTGGAGGAAGGTAAAATTTCCCTCAAGGATCCGCTTTCAAAATATATCCCCGAGTTTGGAAACCGGGGGAAGAAGAACATAACAATCCTGCAGATGTTGACCCATTATTCCGGCCTGCGGCCTGATCTCGACCTGGATTTTGAATGGGAAGGGTATGAAACAGCTATTGAGCTGGCCTGCCGGGAAAGGCTCGAGGCGCTCCCCGGTGAAGAGTTTATTTACAGTGACATTAATTTTTTCATGCTGGGTGAACTTGTCAGGGTAGTCACCGGGGAGACGCTTGACCAGTTCGCCAAAAAACGTATTTTTGAGCCCCTGGGACTGAAAGACACCGGTTATCTTCCTGATTCCGAGCTGGTTCCCAGGATCGCCCCGACTGAGAAAAGGGACGGTAAGATGCTGCGCGGAGAGGTGCACGACCCCACCACCTTCAGGATGGGAGGAGTGGCCGGGCACGCGGGGCTTTTTTCAACCGCTTCGGATACCCTGGTCTGGGCCCAGATGATCCTCCAGGGCGGCGTCTATGGCGATACCAGGATTCTTTCTCCGATGTCGGTGCTGAAGATGTCCACGCCCCAGACCCCATATGGGAAGGGTGACTGGCGAGGCCTTGGTTTTGACATCGAAACCAGGTTCAGCACCAATCGCGGAGACCTTTTCCCGGTGGGATCCTTCGGCCACACTGGATTTACGGGCACATCAGTCTGGATTGATCCTTTTTCAGAAACGGTCCTAATTCTTTTTACAAGCAGGCTTTACGCCACCAGGGAGGGGACTGCTGTTTTCCTGCGCCGGAAGGTTGCCTCCATTGTGGCCGCCGCTATTGAGGATATGCCGCTTGAAAGGGATCATTACTATTACAGGTACTGATATGGTGCTGTTCGACAAGAAGGATGTAGAATCAGCCTGAATGCTTTTATCAATTATTTACGGTGTGGGTATATAATCGATATCATTCCAACCAGGGAATGGATAACGCGGAGAAATAACAAATGAGGATTGTCTGCCCGGTATGCAAGTCCAAATTATGGAGGGATCCGGTTTTCCCCAGGATGATAACCTGTCCCCGGTGCGGAAACAAATTCCGTCCAACCGTATCACTGGCTTTTTTCCAGCTCATTCTTCTTCTCCTTGTTATTGTTCTGCTGGCAGGGCTGGCGTATTTTACCGGTGCCGGCACCTGGCTGGGTGTCGCTGTCATTGCCGCGTTATTGCTGATTTTTTTCTATTTTCCCAAGCTTATCAACCTGGAGCTTGTCAAGCCCAACCTGGTGGTTGAAGGTCCTCCTGATGAAAAGCATGTCGAATGGGAGGATGAAGAAGCCGAGGATGACGGAGACAGGAATTTTTATAAAATTTCCTGTGCCTGTACCCTGGTACTGCTGGTGATCATCCTGGGTTACTTGATTGCCCACATTATGGGGTAGGATTTGAATTCAAAATTCAAAATTCAAAATTTAAAGTTCAAGGTTCAAAGTTCAAGGGGCACTGTACTATAGGCTTCCAGCCTGTAGCTCATGCTCTCTTGATTTTTCCGGTTCCCGCTCCAGCCGGATTTTTATTTCCGCTGGATTCCTTTTCGCGAAACAATAATGATTCCCGCCGCTACCAGGAGCCCTCCACCGACAATTGTTATAGTCAAGGATTCATCCAGCAGCCACCAGGCCCATATGGAAGCAAGGAAGGGTTCCATGACAATCATTATCGAAATGAGGGTGGCTGAAATATGCCTTATGGCCCAGTTATAGGAGGTGTGTCCCATAATCTGCGGCACTAGTCCCAGCATGAACATGAAAATATGGGTTCTGCCGCTATAGCCGAAAAAGGGATCCCCGCGGAAAAGAACCAGAACCCCAAGTACCAGGGCGGCAATGAAATAAACGGGAAAAACATACTCGAGCAGGTTAGCCGTATTCCTGATTTTTTTTCCCGCGACCAGGTAGATTCCGAGCATGAAGGCTCCCAGCAGTGCCAGTATAGCTCCCTTGGGATCGCCGATCCTCGCCAGGTCTCCCCAGACGAGCAGGAGTGAACCGCATATTGTCAGGATGATTCCGGCAATCCCGGTTCCCGTAAGCCTTTCCGAAAAAACCAGGTATGACAATACCGCCACCAGTACAGGGGAGGTGTTTACGAGGAGGACCGAAACCGCCACCGAGGTATAGGACAGCGAGGTTATCCAGAAGGCAAAGTGCAGGGCCAGGGCGATTCCGGCCAGAATTCTGCGCCAATCAAATTGGAATGCCGAAATCCGTTTTTTTGATAAAAGGCAGAAAGGGGAAAGTATTACAAGCGACCAGAACATGCGGTAAAAGGCGATGACCAGGGGAGGGGCTTCCTGGCTGAAACGCACCAGTATGGATCCGAAAGAGAGTCCGGCCAGGCCGAATATCAACACAATCGCGATTTTAAGCCTGCCTGGCGAAGATCCCTCTGGATTCATGGGAAGTATTATAAGCAGGGAAATGCTTTTTTTGAAAGACATGAGGGGCGGGAAATGTTCCTTCCGGGAAATACCCACCCGGATTTAACTGCCTTCCCTGGTCCCGAGTATGCGGATTGAGGGAGAACCATCCCTTACTTCAGTATCCAGGTGTAATACTGAATTTGATTGTTTGAGGGATCTACCAGGTCAATTACTTCAACCCTGGCAATGTGCCCGAACTGGTCAAAATCCTGCAAGTAGGTCAAGTCAATGATCCCGTTATTGTCATTGTCTATATCATAACGAATCCAATGGTCCTGGCCGGCAAATGTATCCCATTGCCAGTAGATGATGCTGTCAATGGTTGTGTCGTTCAGGTCATCTATTTCTCTGCGAATCCGGTTTCCGTCAGCATCGAAGAAGTCATTCCACATCTGGTATTTGTGGAAAGAAAGGGGATCTCCCTTATAGGTTTCAATCAGTATCTGGTCTCCGGGAAGGTAGAAGCGCTCTTCAGTGTAATTATTTGCAGGATAAAGATTGTTTACATGTGTGGTTAATGTCAACCGGTTCTGAAAGTCGTATTCGTATTCGTAGGTTTGTTCTATTGTTGCATCGTATCCTTCGTTATACTCTATCGAGATGTTGTTCCCATCTGCGTCATAGGCGTAATACACAGCATTATCCAGGATGCCATCATTATCGACGTCATCTTCGCCTAGAACCCTGTTTCCGTCCGCATCATATTCCCAGTAAAAGGCATCGTCGATTATCCCGTCGACGGGTGGCCCGTCATGTTCGAGTTCGATAGTCCTCCCGTCATCATTGGTCTGGTAATATCCGATCCGGTCGATTGAGCCATCGGAACCGAAGTCCATTTCCAGAAGGTGCAGGCCCCAGACTCCATTTATGCTGTCACCTTTCATCAATCCTTTAACAGCATAGGGACTGACACAAATGAAATGAATTTTGCCTTTCTTGTTTGTTTTTTGCACCAGGATTTTTCCGCCGCTGCACTGAGCGTAGGCTGCTCCCTGCAGAGCGGCGGCCAGGCCCAGGAACAGGGTAAAGGAAACCAGGAAAATGGTGAGGAAATTGAATCGTCTCTGCATCTCTATCCTCCTTTGTGATGAATGGATATACTTATATCGCAGTACAATCCCCTGGGTTTGGAATGATACGTACTGTGTTGACTCCCACTTGCAAATATATACCCTTTTCAAGGTCAGTCAATGGAAAATGTTTGTTTTCGGGGCTGTAAATTCTTGATTCTTCTAGGTTTGGATTGATAATTCGATGGCTGTGATTTTATTTAAGGCTTTGAACTGCAGGGATAAAGTTGATGTTTTTAAAGACTCTTCAGTTTTATATCCAGGATGTGTAATTATCCACTAAATATTCGTTTAATTAGGAAAATCCAGGGTATATCCTTTTTGGTTCCCGTGGGGAATAACTCCGGATTCATGAGCCTGCGCAGCAGTGGAGTACTCGTGGCTGGTAGGATTTGCACTGATACCAATACTTCGGCTAAACAAGAGAGAAAACCTTGAACCTTGAACCTTGAACCTTTGAACAGCGGATCAACGATCAGCAGGAAAAGCGGAGTGTACTGGAATGGTCAATAAGCAAGAGGCTTATGCCGCAATACCCGGGATGGGTATGGTACAAGCTGCAGGCCGGAAGCCTGCAGTTCGGGAAGGACGCCTGCTTGACCTTAACGGCCCTAAAACCTTATTATTCAATTCATGAATAAAACAGTCCTGGCCTGCCTGATAGCCTGGTTGATTCCCGGAGGCGGACACATGTTCCTTCGCAAATGGGACCGCGGATTGATATTCCTGCCGCTGGTTCTCACCCTGTTTATAACCGGCCTCAGCATGGATGGTAAGCTGTTCAGCCTGGAACCCGGATTTTTTGGAATGCTGCGGTTCATTGCCAACGGGGCAACCGGAATGTTTTATTTCACCGGTAAAATACTGGGAATTGGAGCCGGGGACATCCTCTCCATGGGTTATGAATACGGAAACACCTTTCTTTACACCGCCGGGTTGATCAACATGCTGCTGATCCTGGATACATACGACATAGCAAAAGGAAACCGGGAATGAGTCATTTTGCCGCGCTAGTGATCATTTCAGTCTGCATTTCAATCGTGTTCGCCCTGCTGAACCGCGACACGAGAAAGGCCCAGCTCAGGTATTTCCTGGAAATGATCGGGTATTTTATTGTCTGCTCATTTGTGGTTTCCTGGATATGGACACTTATCCCCTGGTAGTGCCCTGATGACTAAACCCGGAAATCTGATCAACTGGCTGCCCGCCCTCCTCTGGGCCCTTTTAATTTTTTTTCAGTCCGCCAATCCCTCTCCGCCCGGAGCCGGCCTGGCCCCTGATTACCTGCTCCATTTCGCGGCCTTCGGAATACTCGGCTCCTTCCTGGCGTTGGGATTTGCCGGAGGAATCAAAGGACTGTACTCTGGGAGTTTTAACAGGCTCCAGGCGGTCTTCTCAGTGATGTTGGCCCTCCTGTACGGATTGACTGATGAATTTCACCAGTCCTTTGTGCCCGGACGGAATCCATCCTGGACTGATGTGGCTGCCGATTTCCTGGGGGCCCTGGTATTTGTCACGGTTTTATTGATTTGGAATATAGCGGCCGGAAACAGAAAAGATTTTTGAAATAGAACCATGATTTCTGTAAGCCTTTATTAGTCTTGCTTCTGGAAATTTGTTATGAAAAGCAGTTTTGAAACCGACAGTTTTCATCCCCATCCCCTTCTCTGGAACGGGCACCTGCAGTCAATCATCCCCTCTTACATGAAGCGGCCGAACCCGGGGGACTGGGATAAAGCGGAAGAGATGACTTTCAGGCTTTTTGATGATTCTGAAATATCCTGCCGTTATCTGAGGCGTGATCCTGCCTCGCCCACCCTCTTTATCCTTCACGGAATGGGCGGCTCCAACCGGTCCCGTTATGTTAAGGGGTTGACGGAAAGAAGCCGTTGCCTGGGATGGAACGTGTTTTGCCCCAACATGTACGACGTGGCTGAAGGCAAGCGGAAGCCTACTGTTTTTCATTCAGGATGCAGTCCCCTTATCAATGATCTTCTTCATCAAGCCGCGGTAAAGCTGAAACTGGGAAAGGTTTTACTGGCCGGGGTGTCCATGGGCGGAAACATCTTGTTAAAGATGATCGGGGAATGGGGGGATTCAGCTCCTGAGTGGGTCCGGGGAGCAGCGGTAATATCTCCGCTGATTGACCTGCCGGGCAGCTCGTCAAAAATGGAACTCCCATCGACTGCCATCTACCGTTTCGGGTTTTTAAAGAAATTAAAGCGTTCAATGGTAAAGCAGGCCGTGATTTACCAGGGTTATGCGGACCTGGAGCAGGTCATGATGGCCCGGACTCTCAGGCAGTTTGACCAGGTTTTTACCGCCCCCCTGAGCGGATTCAGCTCGGTGGACGAGTATTATTCCACCCAGGGATCAGAATCGGTCCTCGGCGCAATAAGCATTCCCACCTATATCGTCCATTCAGAAGATGATCCTGTCCTGACCAGCCGGGCCCTGCATTCAGATGTTGTAGCAAATAATCCCGGATTAACTGTATGCCTGACGCGTAAAGGCGGTCATGTGGGTTTTCTTTCAGCCCGGCCGGAAGGAGACCGGGGCAGGTACTGGGCTGAAAACCGGGTCATAGATTTTTTAAATCTGGTCTGATCCCGAGGATTCAGCCGAAGGCTTATCGCCGGATTGACTTCCCTTGTGGAACGCAAATCTCCTGATTGGCAGATGTTGGAGTTCTGCCCCTGATTTGTGGGTTCTTCCGGGAGCCATCCTGCCGAATTTTCAAACGTCAATCGATTGACAAATCGGGAAATCGGCTCTCTAAGCGGGAACACAATTCGGTTTTGATTTGGTGGATTTCAATAAGGGCAATTCGTGAATTGCCCTTACATTGCGCCAATTGGCGGAAAATATGAGATCCCAGATCCCAGATCCCAGATCCCGCAACCGATACCCCTTGACCTTGAACGCCTAACGCAGTCAGGTATGACTAATACGCCACCGCGGCAGTCGGTTGGTGAGAAATCAGGGCTAAAGTCCCAGAAGCTTGAGTATTTCGTCCTTGTCAGCCTTGATCTGCACCGGCTGATTGGAAAAAGACGCATGCAGCTTCCCTGATTTCTCTACAAGAACTGAATCATACACGGCATGCTCATAGAGGTTGTCCTGGTGATAATTCATGGTGTATTCAGGATCTTTCAGCTGGTGCCCGGTCAGGATAGCCACCACGTCCTCATCGGGATCAATGGTTATTTCAGCCCGTCCAGCCGTCTGCAGGTCTCTCAGTTTGCGCAGTCCAGCCACTGTAGTTGCCGAAGCCGGTTCACATCCTATTCCGTCACGTCCCAGCATGGCCTTGGCATCAGCAATTTCCTGTTCGGTAGCGACATCGCACCATCCGTCAGTGAACTGCAAGGTGCGCAGGGCTTTCTTCCAGCTGATAGGCCGACCGATTTTAATGGCGCTGGCCAGGGTGAACGCGTCCTTGGTGGGGAGAAGTTCGCTGGCGCTGGACACCAGGGTGCGGTAAAGAGGGCTGGCTCCGGCGGCCTGAATGATTGAAATCATGGGAACCTTGTCGATAAATCCCGTTTCCTTCAGCTCAATCAGGGCTTTCCCATAGGAGGAACTGTTCCCGAGATTGCCGCCCGGAACGATGATCCGGTCCGGAACCTTCCAGTCCAGTTGATCCAGGATGTCTATAATCACAGTTTTCTGGCCTTCCAGCCTGAATGGATTGATTGAATTCATCAGGTAGATATCTGATTCCTCGGACAGGTCCTGCACCAGCTGCATGGCAACATCAAAGTCACCCTGGATCTGGACAGTTGTGGCTCCATAGTCCAGCGACTGGGAAAGCTTTCCATAGGCGATCTGGCCGTCGGGTATGAAAACGACCGGCTTGATGCCGCACCTGGCGCAATAAGCGGCCATGGAAGCGGAGGTGTTGCCGGTGGAAGCACAGGCCACTATCTTTGAGCCCAGTTTCCTGGCCTGGCTGACGGCGACTGTCATGCCGTGGTCCTTGAAGGAACCGCTGGGATTCCATCCGAGATGCTTGATCTTCAGGTTTTTCAGGCCGGCGTAACCGGCTGATTTGGGGGCATCAAGCAGGGGGCTGTTTCCTTCTCCCAGGGTTACAACATAATCCAGATCCTCACCTGAGAAGGGAAGGAATTCCCGGTATCTCCAAACTCCGCTTATGTCCAGGGGACTGAGGGAGGATCGGCGCTGCCTGAAAACCATCTTCATCCGGTCCGGGTCCAGTTTGTCCAGGTCACATACTACATCAAGGAGGTCAGAACATTTGGGACAGCGAATCAGTTTGTCCGTGATTGGGAACCTGGCGCCGCACGTCGTATTGATGCACTGAATGTATGGCTTGTTAAGGTTACCTTCATTCGGGGCCTGGTTTTTAATCGGTTTCTGTTCTTTCATTTGTTCAATCCTTTTACGGGTCTTCTAAAAAGCCTTTAAGGATACCTCCTGTTGTTTTGAACCTGCCCCGCATCTTTCATCAACTGACTGTGGCAGCGGTGTATACAAATGTCTCTGCCGTTATCCTCTTTCGGCCTCCTTGACGTACCTTCAAGCACGCCTGTGGCGTCCTCGGCGGCGAGCCTTGTCAGGACGGCTTCTCCACCACCTCGCTGCGCAACCCGGTGAGAAATGCGGGTCATCGGTTCGTTAGATAATTGTTACGATTTACTTTGGAGATGAAATTCTAGCCTGAGAGTGAGAAAAGCGCAAGGGATGGAAGAATATACATGGCTGTCCATTTCCGTCAGTGCAACCAGTATTCTTTATTAAAACAGCTTCATCCAACCTGAATTTTGAATACCTGGTTTTCCCCTCTTGATTCGATGGCCCCGGTGAGTTTTAATCATTATTGATGAAAGAAATAATCGTGCTGGGGGATCTCTGCTGGGATGTATACCTGGGTGGAATGCGGAGATATCCTGAAATGGGCGTGGAGGTCTTCGCGGATCACGGGAGCATGAAACCCGGGGGATCAGGAGCCAACACTGCCATGGTGCTGGCCATGTGTGATTACCCGGTCCGCTTTTACGGTTCGGTAGGGGATGACAGCGCGGGCGGCAGGATACTGGAAGATATGGCCGTTTACGGACTGGACACCTGCTGGATAAACCGTATGGCCGGCCTCCAGACCGGATTTACAGTGGTTCTGAGTTATGAAGAGGAGCAGGAGAGGATGCTTGTCACCAGTCCCGGCACCTTGTGCAAGGCAGCCCTGGATGACTTCCTGCCCGGATACCTGAAGAAGGGCGCCCATCTCCATCTCTCTTCGTTTTTTATACAGGAGAGCCTGGCCCCGGCAACAGGGGAATTGCTGAAGCTGGCCAGGATGGAAGGCATGACCACCTCCCTGGATCCCGGTTATGATCCCAGGGGAGGATGGGACATCTCCGCTTTCGGCTCCTCCATGGAGTACCTGGACTGGTTCATGCCCAATGAACTGGAATTCATGGCTATCTCAGGCGGAGATGATTTGATCAGGGCAATGGAAGATTTCGCTCCTGAACTACCTGGCCTGGTAGTAAAAGCCGGAGCGAGGGGAGCCTTTCTCCGCCGGGAAAACGAAAACGGTATCAAACAGTTTCCGCCTGAACCTTTTGATGTGCTGGATACCACCTGTGCCGGAGACAGTTTTAATGCCGGGTTCCTTTTATCGCTGGGGAGGGGTGATTCGCCGGAAGAAGCTGTGCTTATGGGCAATCGTTTCGGCGGGGCCTGTTCCCGGGTGATGGGATTGCCCAAAGACCGGGAGGATTTTCACAGTTTTATCAGGTGATTTTGATTAAACCGGGGAAACCTCAGGGTCGAATGGTGTCCAAGTATTTAAGGTTATCAGGGCCTGCGGCTGGAGGTTATGACAGGCTTAATAAAATAAGGGATTTGAAAAAACTATTGAGGAGAGTGCCAGTGAGCGAGGGGAATGACGTGCCGGTAAAAAAGCGGGGAATTGACACATTTAACGAGATTTCGAGCCAGGCCGAAACCTGGTCGGCAACAATGGACCGGATTGACCGGGATGAAGCCGGTTTGGTCAGCCTTTTTGAGGGAGTGGATCAAGTATTATTCACCGGTTGCGGCTCAGCTTATAACGCGTCGTTCTCAATTGCCGCCTGTTTCCAGGCCATGACCGGTATTTGTGCCCGAAGCGTGCATTCCTCCGAGTTTTTCCTCTTTAATCAAATGTATGTCTGCGGGGGGAAGAAAACCCTGGCCGTTATGATTTCCCGTTCAGGCTCAACAACCGAGACCCTCACGGCCCAGAGAAGAGCCGCTGAACTTGGCTTCCGAACCCTGGCAATAACCTGTTTCGCCGATAGCCCCATGGCCGAAGAAGCCGATCGGGCCATTGTCCTGGAAGAGGCTTCTGAAAAAAGTGTGGCCACAACCCGGTCCCTTACCGCGATGGTTCTGGCCGGGGATTATCTGGCGGCAAAAGCAGCCGGCGATGAGGATGCGGTATCGAAATACCGTAAACTTCCCGGAGCGCTGACACAGAAAATGCCGGCCTTCCAGTCCCTGGCTGAACGTATAAGTAAAATTCCAGATATTCGGAAATTCGCTTTTGTGGGCAGCGGATCCTATTACGGGCTGGCCAGGGAAGCCCAGCTGAAGATAAAGGAGACCACCCTGCTTCCAGCTGATTCCTATGTTTCCCTGGACTACCTGCATGGCCCCATGTCCAACGTGGATGAACATATGCTTGTCACCATCCTCTCTTCCGACGCGGGACACAAATATGACCAGATCCTGGCCCATAAAATGAAGGAACTGCATGGAAGGGTGCTGGTTCTGACAGACAGGAAGCGTGGAGGATTTTATAGACTGCTCGGATTTTGTCATGCAGCTGGGAAGCGGACTGGGTGACGGTATACGGGACATAATGTATATGCCGATTCTGCAGTACCTGTCCTGGTACAAGGCAGTTAGCGAAGGATATGATCCTGATCATCCTAAAAACCTGTTTTATCACGTGGAGCTTTGAGGAGAGGCATCCTGCCAATGGTTCGTGGCCGGAGCTGCCAGCTCCAGTGGTTTAAGGTTCGTGGCTGGAGCTGCCAGCTCCAGTGGTTTAAGGTTCGTGGCTGGAGCTGCCAGCTCCAGTGGTTTAAGGTTCAAAATCAGGAATGCAATACAACTCAGACAGTTGGCGTTACGAACCGCATGGACGAGATGGACTTGATGGACGCGTTGTGCGGACTGTTTTTTTCCAGTTCTTGTTTACCGGGCGAAAAACCTTGCACCTTAAACCTAAAACATAAACTTTGAACCTTGAACTTTCAGCCCGCCGGTCTTCCGCCCATTTTCTTTTTTCCAGGTTAGCGGTAAACTATTTAAAGCAGTTTTTTAATGGGGAAAAGATGTATACAAAAGAGTTTTTAACTGATATTTACCGAACCCTTTACACCATACGGGTATTCGAAGGCCGCTGCGTCAAGCTGTACCGACAGGGAATGATCCGCGGCTACTTCCACCCCTACCTGGGGGAGGAGGCCATTGCCGTCGGGGCCTGCGCCGCCATACGCGAGGATGACTACATAACCAGTACCCACCGGGGGCATGGCCACTGCATCGCCAAGGGCGCTGATATAAAGCTGATGGTTGCAGAGTTGTTTGGAAAGAAAACCGGATATTGCAAAGGCCTGGGCGGTTCCATGCATATCGCTGACTTGTCCAGGGGTAACCTGGGGGCCAATGCCATAGTGGGAGCCAACCTTCCCCTGGGCGTGGGCGCTGCTCTGGGTTCCTCCCTGAAAGAGGACGGGAAGGTAACCGTGGTTTTTACTTCCGACGGAGCATCCAATAACGGGGTATTTGCCGAGTCACTGAACCTGGCGGCCATCTGGAATCTTCCCCTGATTCTGGTACTGGAAAATAACCAGTATGCCGTTTCCACTCCAATTACTGAATCAGCGAGGGAACCTGACCTTTACAAGCGAGGCGAAGCGCTGGGAATTGACAGCCGGCAGATTGACGGGAATGATGTCCTTCTTGTTTATGAGTCTGTGAAGGAATCGGCCGAAAAATGCCGTTCAGGGAAAGGCCCGGCCGTGATCGAAGCCGTGACCTACCGGCACGGAGGCCATCACGTGAATGATCCGGGACTGTATATGCCCAGGGAAAAACTCAATTACTACCTTTCAATTGACCCGGTGGAAAGAGGACGATCCTACCTGGTTGAGCAGGGTGGAATGTCCGAAAAAGATGTTAAGAAGATTGAAGCTGAAATTGAGGCGGCCATGGACGAGGCTATTGAATTCGCCGCCACCAGCCCGGAGCTGAACTTCAAGGAGTTTCAGCACATTGTGGAGGATTACTGAGATGGCCCGGGAAATCATGTACAGGGAAGCCCTTAATGAAGCCCTGAGAGAAGAGATGCGTCGTGATCCCTCGGTGTTCCTGATGGGCGAAGGGATAGCGGAAAGGGGAGGATCCTACAAGGTTACTGTCGGGCTGCTCGAGGAATTCGGCCCAAAAAGGGTTATGGATACACCGATTGCTGAGGCCAGTTTCACCGGGGCCGGGATCGGGGCGGCCATCACCGGGATGCGCCCGGTGGTTGAAATCCTCTTCGTCGATTTCACCATGCTTATAATGGACCAGCTGGTTAACCAGGCGGCGAAATACCGATTTATGAGCGGGGGCAGCGCTTCGGTTCCGCTGGTACTTCGCTCCCAGGGAGGAGTTGGCAACGGCCTGGCCGCCCAGCATTCCGAAAGCCTGGAAGCCGTTTTCTATCACATTCCGGGCCTTAAGCTGGTGATGCCTTCAACTCCATTTGATGCCAAGGGTTTGCTGAAATCAGCGATCCGGTGCGATGATCCGGTCGTGTTCCTGGAACATAAACAACTCTATATGAACAAGGGACCAGTTCCGGAAACTGATTACCTGGTTGAATTCGGGAAGGCCGATATCAAGAGACCCGGAAATGATGTGACAATTATTGCCTGGTCCAACATGGTCCCGCGCTCCCTGGAAGCGGCTGAACAGTTGGCGGCCGAGGGTATTGAAGCTGAAGTCCTGGACCTGCGGACCCTGGTGCCGATGGATACTGAAGCTATTCTGCAGTCAGTAAGGAAAACCGAACATGTTGTTATAGTGCAGGAGGCGGTTAGGCGGGGCGGAATAGCGTCGGATATTGCGGCCCTTATCCAGGCGCAGGCCTTCGATTATCTTGATGCCCCGGTTGAGATTGCCGCCGGGATTAATACGCCTATACCATTTAATCTGAACCTGGAAAAACAGGTTGTGCCCCAGGTGGAGGATATTGTAAAGGCTGTCAGAAAGGCTGGGTACAGGTAATGGCATTAACCAGCATGAAGCAGATGCTTAACCAGGCCAGGGAAGAGGGTTATGCGGTCGGGGCTTTTAATATCCTCGACTACAATTCAATGAAAGCCGTTGTTGATGCCGCGGTTGAAAGCGCTTCCCCGATTATCATACAGACCTCGGTGAAAACCGTCCTGTTCTGGGGGTATAAGCCCATCGTTTCCTGGGCCCGTGAGCTGGCCGGAGATTTTAATGTCCCGGTAGCTCTGCACCTTGACCATTGCCGGGATCTTCAGGTTATCAGGTGCTGTATTGACGCCGGCTGGACCTCGGTAATGATTGACGCTTCCTCCCTCCCATATGAAGAAAACCTGGAAATGACTGCTGAAACCCTGGAAATGGCAGGACCTGAGGGAGTTTCGGTCGAAGCTGAACTGGGCGCGATCGTGGGGACTGAAGATGATATCCATGTGAAAGAGCAGGATTCCCATTTGGCTGATTTTGACCAGGCTCTCGATTTCTGCCGCAAACTGCAGCTGGACTGCTTTGCTCCGGCGGTCGGAACCGCCCATGGGGTATACAAGGGAGAACCAAAGATAGATTTCAGCCTGATTGAAAGGATTTCGAAATCAACCGGCCTGCCACTGGCTCTGCATGGCGGAACCGGGCTGTCCCCCGAGGTGTTTCACAACTGCATAAGCAGGGGTTGCTCCAAGGTAAATATTTCAACCCAGCTTAAATACGCCCATATAGACGGATTCGTCAACTACCACAACGAACATCATGAGTATAATCCCCTGAAGCCCCTGCGCGCCCAGTATGAACTTCTGAAAGCGGCAGTCCTGGAGAATATCAGGCTCTTTGGAAGTGAAGGAAAGGTCTAGCTGACAATGGCACATCCGATCAACATGCCCCAGGTGGGACAGGATATTGAAACAGCTGTCATTACTGAATGGAAGATTAAGGAAGGCGACCGGATTGAAAAAGGGGATGTTGTCGCCCTGGTTGAATCTGATAAAGCTGTTTTCGAAGTGGAGGCCTTTGAATCCGGAACGGTTTTGAAACTCCTGTTTGACGAGGATGAAGAAGCCAGCGTACTGGAACCCATCGCCATTATCGGTGAAGAGGGTGAAGAGGGGGAAGAGATGGAAGCCGTAAAGGAACCCGCGGGTGATGGGAAGCTGGAACAAAGCTTGAACTCCCGGGATATCAACCCTTCCCGAGACGTATCGCCCCCTGGATCCGTGAGGATTTCTGCTTCTCCTTCAGCACGGAGACTGGCTGCTGAACTGGGTGTCAACATAAACAGTATCAGGGGATCGGGGCCGCAGGGCAGGGTGGTTAAAGAGGATATTCTGGAGGTGTCCCTGAAAGAGAAACAGAGGGGAGCTGAGGAGGCTTCCGGCGGCCAACCGTCGGACTTAAAGGATATTCCTCCCGGGGACACCGTGATTCCCTTCAGCCGCATGAGGCAATCCATTGCTGACCGCATGACGGGCAGCGCTCGCGATATCCCCCATTTCTACTTGACGATCAAGGCGGATCTGACTGAATTCCTGGCCTGGCGGGAGCAGTACCTGGATCAAACCGGAAATAAAATTTCCATCACGGCCCTTTCGGTGAAATCAGTTGCTTCGGCCTTGACAAGGTTTCCGAAAATGAACGCCTCTGTAGCCTCTGAGAGCATGATCCTTCGCCGGGAAATTAATATAGGCGTCGCCGTTTCCCTGGAGGATGGCCTGGTTGTGCCGGTTATTCCTGACGCTTCCAACCTGGACCTCGCTGAGATCTCCCGCAAGCTCAGGGAGATCAGCGAGTCGGCCCGGAAAGGGATCTTGACGGCCACTGCCCCCGGAACCTTCACGGTAAGTAACCTGGGCATGCTGGGGATTTCCGAGTTCCTGCCGATAATAAATCCTCCGGAAGCCGGTATCCTGGGAGTGGGTTCTGTTGAGAAACAGGTGATACTCCTGAATGACGGAAAAGTATGTTCCCGCAACATAATGTCCCTGACCCTGGGCTGTGATCACCGGGCCGTTGACGGCTATTATGCCGGACAGTTTCTCAAGGCCGTCAGGGAGGAAATAGGGAAAATTGAGCTGTGGCAGAACCTGTGAGCACCTTCAACGGGGTTTCGCGGCAGCCACTGGCCGGTTTAATCCAGGGGTAAACCGCCGGCCTCCGGATTCGGTCATAAGTTAAGAGGGATTGAGGATTATGTTAAAAGCATTGATTTTTGATTGCGACGGAGTCCTTGTGGATACCGAGAGGGATGGGCACCGGGCGGCTTTTAACCGGGCTTTTGCCGCCAGGGGTCTGGATACAGTATGGGATGTGGAAAAATACCATGAACTGCTGCAGGTTGCCGGAGGCAAGGAGCGGATAAGGCACTATTTCGATGAGGCTGGCTGGCCGGAGGGAATAGAAGACCAGGATGAATGGGTGGCTGAACTGCATAAGCTTAAAACCTCTTTGTTCATGGAAATAATTTCCTCGGGTGAGCTGAGCCTGCGTCCCGGAATCGCCAGGTTGATCGATGAGGCCATAGCCGACGGAGTAACCCTGGCAGTCTGCTCCACCTCTAATGAAAGATCGGTTAACCTGATAGTTGATAAGCTGCTGGGGGCTGGGCGGAGACCTTATTTTTCAGCCATCCTGGCCGGTGATGTTGTTTCCAGGAAAAAACCCGATCCCGAAATTTACCTGAAATGCCTGCAGGCCCTGGGTATCACCTCGGCTGAGGCGGTTGTGGTTGAGGACAGCCGGGTAGGCCTGATGGCGGCCCTGGCCGCGGGCATTACCTGTTTGGTGACGGTTAACGGCTACACCGCCCGGGAGGATACTTCCGGCGCCGCCCTGGTGGTTTCCGAACTGGGGGATGCGCCGAACATCCAGGTGCGACTGGAAGATGTGAAACGTTTGGTGGATAAACATTAAAAATAACGGAGACGCGGAATGATTATCCGCGATATCCGTTTTCCCGGAGAAGTCAATTGAGAATATTTCTGGATACCGGAGATTTGAAATCAGTAGAAAAAGCAATGAAAACCGGGCTGTTGGATGGCGTGACAACCAATCCCAGCCATATAGCGGCTACCGGGTTGCCATACAAGCAGGTAATCCGGGAAATCTGTGCTGCCTGTCCCGGACCGGTAAGCGCTGAAGCTGTGGCAGACGATTCCGAGGGGCTGATTGAAATGGCCAGGGAACTGCAGACCCTGGCTTCAAATGTGGTGATCAAGATTCCCATGACTGTCGAAGGCCTGAAAGCTGTGCCCTTCCTGGAGGGGGAAGGAATCAAGTGCAATGTCACCATGATCTTTTCCTCAACCCAGGCCTGGCTGGCCATGAAGGCCGGTGCTTCTTATATCAGTATTGTCCTGGGACGGCTGGATGCCATTGCCAACGAAAGTGATGTCCTGGTGGCGGATGCTGCCGGGGTTCGGGATATTTACGGATACCAGACGGAGATTATCGCCGGCAGCATGAAAACCCAGAACCATGTGCTGTCCTGCCTGCGAAACGGGGTTGATATCGCCACCCTTCCGCCTTCGCTTTTCTTCCAGCTGTACAAGCACAATCTCACCGATGCCGGCCTGGTCCAGTTCGAGAAAGACTGGAAACAATTTACGATTGACGTTTGACGATTGGGATTTTTAAATCAACAATAAGGCGGCTCGGACCTATGGCGCTCTCCATAATCCTATAGGGGTAATTTCACCCGGGATGCTCTAAGGCCTGGCCCGGGCTTTGCCTCGGGCTCACCCCAAGCCAAACCATGCCAGGCCCTGGCCTTTCTTTTCGATACCGAAGGCGATACCGATACCAACCCCGAGCAAAAAGATAACTGCCCATCCTTAAACCTTAAACCTTGAACCTTGAACCATTCCACCGGCAATGGGACTACAAAACCCGATCCGCGCAGGGAATCTTTCTGATCAGGTAAGACACAATGAAAGCTGCCACGACCACCACCGGGGCCAGTACCAGAAACTTGGCAATGCCCGGAATCGCAACTCCCCGGAAGGCCAGGGTGATCATTACAACCACCGGGGCGTGGAAGATGAATACCCCATAGGCTGAAGCTGAGAGCCTCCTTCCCAGCTCTCCCTGGGAATTGAATTTTTCCCGGAAGATTCCCACCAGGCCGATCATCAGGCTAAGACCGGTAACCTGTTCCCACACCGAGTAGGCCAGGGACTGCCAGGTGAGGCCTCCCATGAAGGGTTCAATATTTCCACTTGTCGCCCCGCCAAGAAAGAAGAGCACCGGAAATCCGGTGAAGACCAAAACCTGGGCGAAGAGGAACCAGCGGACACCTTTTCGCCAGGTTACCTGCTCCAACCATTTGCGGCGGGCGGCAATGATTCCCAGCGGGAACAGCACAATGTACTGGGGGAAAAACGGCAGTTGCAGGTTCAGAACGGGGATGGCCCATCCTATGGGCAGGCGGATCCTGACCAGGAAGGAGGCCAATCCGATGATTACCGGCCAGGAGGATTACCCACATACTGCGGGGCAGGGGGCGGGTTTCGGACTTCTCCTGCTGCTTTGCTGATCCGAATCCGCGGAACCCAAGGTAGATCAGGGTGAAGATAAGCAGGGCTTCCACGAACCAGAGGGGCCCGATCCCGAACCAGTCGCCCTCGAGAAAAATGGAGAGAAAGGAAACGCCGGGATCACGCAGCCTCCTTACCAGCATAAATCCCATTCCCGGGGAGATGAGGAAATAGAAGAGAAGGATTGGTATTCCAAGCCGAAGCATGCGGCTTGCCAGGAACCTGCCGGGAGTTTTGCTCTTCAGGGAGATCTCGGTGAAATAGGCTGATATAAGGAAGAAAAGGCCCATGAAGAAGGCCTGGTTGGTTGCCACGAACATCGCCATCGGCAGGATCAACAGCCCGTCAGGTTCCGATTCGTTGTAGTACCAGCTTCCGGGAGCGCCGTAGGATATGGCAAGGTGTTGCAGTACCACCAGGCTGATCAGGAATATCCGCAGGTTATCCACGTACCAGAGGCGCTTCATATTTAGAATTATGACTGATATTCACAGAGTTGGCACTATTTTTATTGTAGGAAGGAATTTTCTGGGGAATGACCGGCCGGTGAGCAGGGAATTCCCTGCCTCCATTCGGTGTAGGGACGATTCACGAATCGTCCCTGGAGAGTTTACACAAATCACTGCCGGATGAAAATCTCTGCGTGGAAAGACAGTCTCCTGACCAGCAAACGTTACTGCCTTCCACCCATTGAACAATTCTGCGTGGAACGCCGATCTCCAGATCGGCAATAAAATAAACGCCGCCGAGAGGCGGCAACCATTTCTAACTGAGATCTGAGATATTCGAAGTTCGAAGTGTTTTTCAATTAACGCCGTCGGAAGGTGGTTATTGGATGGTCGATAAAGAGGGCCGCAGGCCCGATTGTTAATAGCCTGGGGTGATCCCGGACCGAAGGTTCGGGGGATCCCCAGGAAAGGGGTGGACCAAAACAAAAAAGGGAGCTCTGTAGGAGCGACATTGGAAGTGAGATTGCCGAAGTGACGAATGGTGATCGATTACGAACACGACAACGAACACGACAACGGAGAAAAATGCTCCAGATCGGACTCTAACCGGCATTCGAAAACAACGCAAAGCCGCAAGGACGCAAAGCTGCGGAGTATTCCCCGCGTCTCCGCGCCATGGCGCCTCCGCGTTAAACCCTGCGCAAGACAGCAGCCAGTTCGCCACACCAAATCCCAACCTTGAACCTTGAACTTTGAACTACCCAAACGGGGAGAACCTTGAAACAACATCGAGCCCTCGGAGAAGCTTGACCTTCCCGCAAAAGAGGCTACAATATACGGGTACTTATTCTGCATCTTTACCCTTTATGCCCGGGTGGCGGAATTGGTAGACGCACAGGACTTAAAATCCTGCGAGGCTTATACCTCGTGCGGGTTCGATTCCCGCCCCGGGCAAACTGCCGAAATTCCAAATCACAAGCACCAAATCTCAAGACTGACGGGGCTCTTAGCATTCAATCTTTTCCGAAACTGTGTTGATATTTGATATTTGGTGCTTGGTTACAGGTTTAACAGTGACGGGATTTCTCTATATTTTTCAGGTGTTTACGAAAATGTGGTGGCGGCGCGGGGGCATGTTCCGTAGATGGGCGGCACCTCAGGCTCAGGATATAGGTAACAGTCCGGGGTGAACTGGCGAGATTAAAAATCGCAAGTGCCAAATCATAAGAGAAACAGGATTTCGGTGAGTTATCCGGGAATTTTTAAAGCCAAGCTTCAGGATTTGAAATCCCGCCAGGTTAAAATCAAATTTATTTATGAACCTTCTTGATGAAATCTTCAACCTCGGGCACGCCGCCCTGGTATACAAGGTATCCATTATAAGGTTCGCGGGGGGTGATCTCGTCGTTGATCGGGGTGAGCATCATT
This sequence comes from Acidobacteriota bacterium, assembly GCA_963666915.2. Taxonomy (GTDB): domain Bacteria; phylum Acidobacteriota; class UBA6911; order RPQK01; family JAPXNP01. Next base: position 117,163 of record CAXXEX010000006.1, on the reverse strand, counting down.
TCCTTCACCTCTTCCGGATCATCGGTCTGGCCTAATATCCAGCTGAGTTTTACCCAGGCCACCTCCGGCAGCATATTTCCAGCCGGAATAATGCCCTTGGCCATCATATCCCTTCCCGTGTCATAAACAAACATGTGCACATAACCCCATAAGGTCTGCAGGGTCATGTACATATGCACGCCCCTGGCATGGGCACGCTCGATGGCCGGATACAGTTCCTTGTTCACATGCCCCAGTCCCGTGCCCACAATGATCACCCCTTTATAGCCGGCATCGACCAGCGCGTCCAGGGTGTCAGGTTTCATGCCCGGATAGTAATAAAGCATGGTCACCCTGTCGCTGAAATACGGCTTGATGACCACATCGCGGTCCTGTCGGCGATGATTGTAGTTTTTATGTATGGGGATGATTTCTTTTCTGCTGATGCGTGCCAAAGGGGTGTCGCCGATAGTCCTGAAGGTTGAGCGGTAGGATGAGTGCATCTTCCTTACCCGGGTTCCCTTATGCAGCAGTCCGTACTCGTCAGACGTGGGCCCGAACATGCAGACCATCACCTCGGCGATGTCTGAATGTCCGGCCGCTTTCATGGCATGCATAAGATTAAGGGCCGCGTCTGAGGATGGCCGGTCTGAAGAACGCTGTGAGCCTACCAGTACAATGGGCACAGGTGAGTTCTGCACCATAAAAGTCAAAGCGGCACCGGTATGGTGAAGGGTGTCGGTACCATGGCCGATCACGATACCGTCGATGCCGTTCTCAATCTCTTTCCCGATAGCCACTGCCAGCTTCATATACTGCTCAGGGCCCATGTTTTCGCTGAAAACGGCAAAAACTTTCTCTGTGTCCAGGTTGCAGATGTCTGCCAGTTCGGGTACGGCGCCATACAGTTCGCCGGGAGAAAAAGCCGGGATAACAGCTCCGGTGCGGTAGTCGAGGCGGGAAGCAATGGTTCCGCCGGTACCGAAAAGCTTTACATCAGGAAGACCCTCAGTTACCGGGAATTGTTTTTCAGGAATCTTATAATTAGCCTTTTTATAACCGGTTTCCTTCATGGCAGTGATGGTGCCGATGTCGATCCCGACATTGTAACCGGTTGGGATCTTCAGGACGATATGCTGATCGTCGTCGTTTTCGGCCCTCGGAAGCACTGTGCCTGTAAACGTGCCGCGGGTAGTCTCTAAAACGGCCTGGCCCCATACACGGGTAGTGTATTTTTTCAATACCTCCAGCGCGTCTCCCTTGTAACCCTGAAAAAAATCGTCGCTCATGATGATGCTTTTTCTGTTCCTGGCTATTAGCCGTTTACATGTTTGTACAGAGCCGACATGCTCATGTTGCCAATTGCGATTTTTCGCAGTTCCCCCATGATCCAGTCCGTCTCATCCTTCTTCTCTTTCGAAAGCCTGGTTTCGCTGAATTTGTCCTTGAGAAACGGGATTCTGGCCAGGATTTCATCTTCCGGAATCCGTTTGAAATTGATCACGGTAAGAACTGATTCGAAATCCATTTTCGGATGTTCATAGATCTCCGGCAGCATGTAAAAAGCCAGCTCTTCATCCAGTTTTTGCTCCTGCAGGAATTGGAACATGGAATGAATGATTTCGTAATTGAATTCTTCAGAAGGGGTGCAATGGCCTTCAATATATTTAAGCCGATGGCCGAAAAAAGCTCCAACCATTACCGGGTCAAGCTTCAGTTCCCGGATTATGCGTTCAATAAGGGGGAAGTGGTTGCGTTTGAAGATATAGGTGAAAGTATCTTCCGGAACACCCCACTTTTTCAGCTGGTGGTAGCGGTCGATAATATCGCTGGGCAGGCATTTGCTCAGTTCTTCGATTTTTCTGTCTTCGAGCGGTTTGGGCGGGGTATCGGTGTCGGGGTACATGCGGTCGGCACCCGGCAGTACACGTTCAAAGACAGTTGTGCCGTCCTTGAAGGATTTCCGGGTTTCATTGGGCACGCCTTCGAAAGCCATCAGGCATCGTTCCTCAATGGTTTCCAAAGCGGTTTTGATGTCCTCTTCCGGCCCCCATAATATCAATTGGGCGTCCGTTTCACCGGCCTTGAACAGCTTTCGGATTTTCTCCCAGTCAGTGGAGGAGACTGCATTTTCAAAGGCTTCAGTATGGACCATATTGGGTTTTTCCAAACAGGCGATAACCTTCAGCCGATCGCTGATCTCATCGGCAAACATTTTCCCCGGCTGGGTGAAGTGCGAAAGGACACCCTGAAATCCCGGCAGGTTTACTGCCACGATATGTTTATGCTGTTTCTTGGCTTCCTTCAAGGGTTCATAGCTGAATTCATAGGTATGGAAATGCAGCCTTTCCGACTGTATCCCCCATTCTGAAACATCTTCAAAACGCTCATTCAGAATAGCCCTTACCGCAAGCAGGGAATATTGCCTGAAAGCCTCCACGTGGGTCAATTCAGGTATCCACTTGGTGTGGGCCACCCCTTTTATTTCAACCCTGGTTCCGCCCCTGCAGCTCACATTCACATCCTGGCGTCCGGCACCGATACCAGTCCGCACCTTTCCCGTGCTCCGATTCAGGAAACGGATGTAATCACAGGTTTCCTTTACCTCATCAGGATTGACACATTCGGGATAGGTCACCGTTTCAATCAGCGGCATACCCAGGCGGTCAGTCTGGTAGGTCCGCACATGCCCGATATCAGATATTTCCCGGCAGGAATCCTCTTCCAGGCTGAGCTGTATCAGCCTGATCTTTTTGTGCTTCAGCTGAAGCTCCCCTTCCACCCCTATGATTGCGGTGCGCTGGAAACCGGTTGGAATGCTGCCGTCCAGGTATTGTTTCCTGGTAACATGAACCTCCCCAACAATGTTGAGCTTGGAGAGCAATGAAATTTCGATGGCGATATCCAGGGCCTCCTGGTCTATGGGGAATGGAGGGGTGTCGTCCACGTCGTAAGTGCAGGCTGTCTGGTTGTTGATCCTGTATATGATCTCTTTGCGGGTCTTGAATTCCATCAGTGCCGTGCCGTCATATTCGCCCAGTTCACTCAGTGTGGGGCGCATGTGACGGATCAGCTCCGCGTCGTATTCTTCTTGTTTATTGTATAGGCCCGCGGGACAACGGCAGAAAAGCTTTTCTCTGGTTTTCAACTGCTGGTGAACTTCCAGCCCTGACATGAAACCTATCCGGTCATAGTCGGCCTGGGTCGCGTCCTTGCGGGCAACATATCCGATTCTTTCCCTGCTCTGCTGATAATTAACTTCCGGATCAAATTTAGTCGTAATCAAATCGATTGGATTATAGAATATGTAGTAGTAAATGTAAAAATTTCCAGGAGGCGGAGATATGGGCCGTCATTTTTTCCCCCTCAAATTGATCCTGAGGATTTCCCCGGGATGCCAGAGCCGCATCCTGGGTCCCCAGGTTCCAGTTCCCCGGCAGACAATGGCAGTAGTCTCTCCAATTTCGTACCTTCCCGCCAGCAGGGGAAATTCCTGGCGGACAAGGTATCCGAAGGGCCAGATTTGCCCCCCGTGGGTATGGCCTGAAAGAATCAGGTCCACGCCAAGATCTCGAATCCTTTCGGGAGACGGCGGCCTGTGGGAGAGGAAAACGGTAACACCCGGAGGCCTGCCGTCCAGTGCCAGGGATAACGGATCTTCTCCCTGGCCGGAGCCGCGTCTCCTTCGGCGGTCGTCCACCCCGGCCAGGACAAAACCGGGGCTGGGTTCGGTCCAGGTGTTGCGCAGGATCTGGAATCCATAATCATCGACCGGGAATCCAATATCGTCATTGCGTCCATAGAAATCATGGTTCCCGGAGACGGCCCAGACACCAAAGGGGGCGGACAGGCGCCGGAAATCTGCGCCCAGATCCCCGGAAGCCGGGCCGTGCCCTTCAAAAAGATCGCCGAGGAGGAGTATCAGATCGGGTTTCTGTTCCAGGACCTGGTCCACCCTTGCCTTTAACCATTCCCGGCCGATCAGGGAGCCGATGTGCAGGTCGGATAGTGCGACAATCGATGTCCCCTCCATTTCATCGGGGAGGTCGGAAAGGTACACATCGTAGTCTCGCACTACAGGAGGGCGCATTCCCTGGATCAGCGCTATTACCGCGAGAATTACTCCGGCTGCCAGGGCCAGTCCCCTAAGCCGGGGGGCAACCGAGGAAAACAGCAGGCCAAAAACAGTGACAATATCCACTATTAACAGGCAAACCGAGATCAGGAATATCGCGGCCATCCAGTTCATGCCCAGGAATTCCAGGGCTACAGCCAGGGTGCCTTCACTCCCATGTCCGTATACCCTGCCCAGGTAGAAGAGCAGCCACAGGCCCAGGCCCGCTCCGAAAATCACCGGCAAGGGGATATGGCGTTTCAGGAAGGGAACGGTACAGGCCCTCCATATGACATAAAGGTGCATTATCGTTACAGCTGAAGTAAGAACAAATCCGAACAAATCTTCTCCCTATCCTGAATATTTCGACATCCCGGCCGGGCCAAATTATAAACAATATTACTGTCTTTGCCCGACCGGAACAACACGCGGCTGTTTTGTTCAGTAGAAGTCGGCGAGTAAAATAGCGCGTTTTGAATGGTGACAGTAAGCCGTAGTTTTTACCCTTGGGATGACCCGTGGCAGCAGTCATAAGCACAGGAGATTCTCCAAGTATCTCCCCGAATGGGTGTGCAGCCGCGGGGTATCCATTCCTCCTGTTTTTTAATTGTTCCGGGGATATCTTTTGCCATGAAATGAAGACATGCCGTGCCCTGCTGAATGACGGTCCAGGAAAGTCTGGACAAGCAGTATTTAAGTGGTTATGATTCGAGTGCATGGAATGTTTTTCGGGCACACCGAGAGGATTAAATGCGAGGGATATCGGTTTTTTAATACCGAATAGCTGATATGTTTTAACGATTTCTGAGTACTGGATTTCTTGCTGACGGGTAAAAGAAATCCGCGGGTTCCTCAAAATATTTGCCGGGTGTTTGGCCTGGCGTTTATAGATTTTTATGGGATACAGTGACGGAATTCCATTAGAAGGCCGGAGCCTTACCAAGGAGGATTTTCCTCTTGCCCGGGAGATCCTGGATCTCGCTCAGAGGGATCTGCACAAGGATGCCTTACTAGAGGAGTTATCAAACTCTTTCATGCGCTTTTCCGGCTGCGAAAGTGTGGAAATTCACCTGGTTGAATCGGGGCGTTATCAAAGCAGCCCGAATTCCAGCCAACCTATCCCCGGGCAATCCGGGATCATCGCCAGGGAGCATGAGTACTCGGCATCCTGCGGCAGCAATTCCCTGGATATTCTCAGCAGGGGGCTCCTCAGCGGAGAGATAATTCCCTCCGGGCCGCACTTTACCTCGGCCGGAAGTTTCATTACGGGCAAGGCTGATGAGCCTGTGAAAGTTACCATGCTCGACAGGAATGGCCAGGGAGAAAACCTGGAAAAGACGCTTACTCTTTATCCCCAGGGCCCGATTAAATCCATCACGGCAACGATTTTCCACCTGGCCGGGGGAGACCGGGGATTATTATTGCTGAAGAGCTGTCAGGAAAGTTTCTTCCCCCGGAAAGCCGTCGAGTTATACGAGAGTATTGCTCAATTCCTGGGGATCTCCATTATTCATCATCGCAAGCAGCTGGCCCTGAGAGAACGGGTAAAGGAGCTGACCTGCCTGTACGGGATTGCCCGCCTGGTTGATCACCCCGACGTCCCGCTCGATGAAATTTTCCAGGGCGCGGTAGAGCTTCTTCCCCCGGCATGGCTTTACCCTCAGCTATGTTCGGCCCGGATCGTGATCGATGGTGAAACGTATCTTTCGAACGGCTATACTTCCGGCTGCTCCCAATTGCAGTCCAGCATCACCAGCGACGGACAGGAGAGGGGTTTCGTTGAGGTGACATACAGCAGAAGGATGCCGGAGCTGGATGAAGGGCCTTTCCTGGACGAGGAAAGGCATCTGCTGGATACAGTGGCCAAAGAACTTTGGTTGATTTCAGACAAGTGCCGGGCCGCCCAGGAAAGCGAACTGCTCCAGGAACAGTTAAGACACGCTGACCGGCTGGCGACCATTGGTCAGCTCTCGGCCGGAGTTGCCCATGAATTGAACGAACCATTGGCCGGCATACTTGGATTTGCGCAGCTTACCCGGAAATCTCCCGATCTCCCGGAACAGGTTCGAAGGGACCTGGAGAGAATTATCAATGCCTCGCTTCATGCCCGGGAAATTGTCGGCAAACTGATGCTGTTCGCGCGCCAGACCCCGCCGGAGAAAACCTGGATTTCTCTCAACCTCCTCGTCGCCGATGGCCTCTATTTCATTGAGTCCCGCTGCCAGAAGTCGGGCATTAAACTTGAGAGAAAACTTGAAGACGACCTGCCCGATATCATTGCTGATCCCGGGCAGATATACCAGGTACTGGTCAACCTGTCGGTAAATGCCATTCAGTCGATGCCCCAGGGGGGATGTTTAAGCATTCTTACCTCAAGAAAAGATGCAGGCATATTGCTCATTGTGGAGGACACCGGAATGGGAATGAGCGAGGAGGTTCGCCAGCAGATTTTTACGCCGTTTTTTACAACCAAGGACGTGGGTGAAGGTACAGGCCTTGGACTATCAGTAGTTGAAAGTATCATTACCTCTCACGGAGGTTCCATTTCCGTCGAGAGCCGCCCCGGAGAAGGAACTAAGTTTACAGTTTATTTGCCGTGTAAGGCGCAGTCGCTGGATTAATTATGGTTGACAAAACAGTCTCTATACTTGCTGTTGATGATTCTCCCGATACACTGGAGATCCTGCAGCGAAATCTATCTTCCCTTAATTACCGGGTATATACAGCCGCGGGAGTTACTGAAGCCATCGATTTGCTGGAGTCCGTTCCGGTGGACCTGGTGATCACAGATCTGCAGATGCCCAAGATCAGCGGAATTGACCTGGTCCGCCATGTACACGAGAATCTTCCCGGAACCGCGGTTATGATGATAACCGGGTACGCGACGATTGAAAGTGCCGTAAAGGCCGTTAAAACTGGTGCTGAAGAGTATCTTGCCAAACCGTTCACTGAAGAAGAGCTCAAAGAGGCGGTGGGGCGAGTACTGGATAAGCTCAAGGATCGCCGTGTCGTTAACCATGCTGAATCAGAGCCAAGGGGAAACGGATCCTACGGAATCATAGGGCAATCAAAACAAATCAAGACTGTTCTCCGGGCTATAGACAAGACCGCGAAAAGCTCTACAACCGTCCTGATTGCCGGCGAGAGCGGGGTTGGAAAAGAGCTGGTTGCCAGGGCCATTCACTATGCCGGTCCGCGGGCGTCTGCTCCTTTTGTGGTAGTCAATTGCGGAGCTATTCCCGATCAACTGGTGGAAAGTGAACTGTTTGGCCATGTCAAAGGAGCCTTCACCGGCGCGACCGCGTCCAGGGAAGGATTTTTCAAAGCAGCTCACACGGGGACCATTTTCCTGGACGAAATAAGTGAGCTTAGCCCTCAGACCCAGGCCAAGCTGTTGAGGGTGCTCCAGGACCACCAGGTACTGATGGTGGGCTGTAACCAGCCTGCGCAGGTTGATGTGAGGGTACTGGCCGCTTCCAACAAGGATCTTAGAACCCTCGTTACCAAGGGACTTTTCAGGGAAGACCTTTTTTTTCGCGTGAGTGTGATCAATATTGAAGTCCCGCCCCTTCGGGAACGGGGTGATGATTTGCTTCTGTTAATCAATTATTTAACAGATAAACTGGCCACAGCAGCCCAGAAACCGGCTCCAGGTTTCACGAATGATGCCCTCGACGCGTTCAAGAATTATCATTGGCCCGGAAATATTCGCGAACTGGAGAATATTATCAGTCAAATGGTCATCATGGGCGAAAGCGAACTGATAGACGTATGTGATCTGCCTTCTTTTATGCGGTTCAGGCTCCCCGGGAATGAACGGAATACCCGAACCCTGGCGGAAGTGGAATGTGAATACGTGGCGAGGGTGCTTGCCAGTGTGGACGGAAACAAGACCAGGGCCGCAAAAATTCTCGGCATAGACCGCAAGACCTTGAGGGAAAAACTCAAGGGGATTGACGATTGACAATTTGGGGGGAATGTAGCTGGGGCATCCTGCTCCAGTTTTACAGTATATAAACCGCGTATATATCGCATGCTGCATCGATACCCTTCCTTATGACAACAGCATACCGGATCTCCTGAGATCAATTACCCGCTGGAAATGCCTCCCTGATTACCCCACGCGCTGGACGAGGGATGATTCCGGAAACGCTTTCACTCCGGGAAAAATCTGTCCACCGGGGAGAAATTCCCCGCCTTTATGCGCTGATCCATCCTGTTTCAGGAAACACTTGCAGTGGCACTTTTCCGGTATCTTGCCGGTATCTTGATTGCATTAAATGTTTTTTTATAAGGGTTTATGCGTCTACGGCAGTTGCTGTCACCGGGGATTGAGAGCTTTGGCATGACAATTGCCAACACTCCATTAGGGCAGGTTTCAAAAAGACCGCGATGATATCTGGACGAGGCGGAAGAAAACCGATTTTTAAAAGAAAATAAATGAAATTGCTTCTAACAAATTGAAAATAGGGGGCAGGGCTATGGAGTGTAAAAGCTGCAAAAATGTAATTACACCTGGTATGGAGATAGTTATCGACGAACTTTCAAGAGAGTGGGTACGCTGCCCTTACTGTCTTCAACCGCTAACCCCTGAAACAACCTCCCCGGGGAATGGGAGAGAAAGCGCGGACATCCGGGAAAAAATGCGGCGTGATGTCCGGGAAAAATTTGTGGACCGCCTGGTCAGGCAATCCCGTGACGGAAAGCTTCAGTGCCCTGTCTGCTCCCATGATCTCAACAAGAATGATGAACATCAGTTGATAGAGGAAGAGCACTTTAAATGCCCTCTATGCCGTCATGATCTGGCTACTTACGCTTATCGTGAAGTGAGTTATCACGAGCAGCGCTGGCTGCCGGTGGCCTACGCCCTTTTAAACGTGCTGGAGGAAAAAAAGTGCGCTGACTGCTGTTACGCCGGGGCTATAGCCAAAGCCTGCCAAAAAGCTTTTTCCTGGATGCCCGGGACAGACTCCAGTCCTAATGATGAGTTGAACAAAATACTCCGGCATTTTAAATGGGAAGAACCTGCTTGTGACTGGGAGTCCTGTGTGGCGGTTAAACAATATCGGAAACTGGCTGGAGAAGGATTGCTTTTGCTCTGATTTTAAACTGAAAAACTGCTCCCTTAAATACTCAGACTAATGACGATTTGATGGACTGAAAACATGGCGATTTCAACGAACAATGGAAACATCCAGGAATTGGTTAGAAAACACCAGGGCAAGCGAGGAGCGGTCATAGCAATCCTGGAAGATATCCAGGCCACCTATAATTATCTTCCCGCCGAAGCCCTGAAAACTGTAGCGGAGGAAACCGGGCATTCCCTTGTAGATCTCTACGGAATTTCGACCTTTTATACATCTTTCAGTTTAGAGCCCAGAGGAGAGCATCTCATATCCGTGTGTATGGGAACAGCCTGCCACATTCGTGGTGCTCCGCAGGTTCTTGAAGAGTTTGAAAACAACCTGGGCATCAAAGCCGGGGAAACAACCGAGGACCGTTCTTTTTCCCTGACTACCGTCAATTGCCTGGGAGCCTGTGCCCTGGGGCCTGTGTCAGTGATCGACGGGCATTACTGGAGGAACGCGAATAAGCACGAAGTGCCTTCAGTAATTGAGAATTGCCGATGCGGGAATCATCATGAAAAAGTATTGGCCCCTGAAGAAATTATGTCGCTGCACGCGCTGTGCCCCCATTGCAATCGCAACCTAATGAATTCTGCCATACAGCTTGACGGCCATCCAGTGGTCGAGGTTACGGTTTCATTCGGGCGGAAACATGGATGGCTGCGGATGAGCAGTGTATGGGGGGACCACCGGATACAGTCTGAATTCGAGATCCCTGAAGATGCCCTTGTAAACTTTTTCTGCCCCATGTGTCATGCCGAGCTGCGGTCCCCGAGACTATGTCCCAGATGTGATGCCCCGACAATTCCGCTTCTTAACAAGCTGGGCGGAATCATCAGGATCTGTTCACGGGTAGGATGCCATGAGCACATGCTCGATTTAAGTTAGCCGGGAAATGTCGATACTGAGAAGGATCAAAATGTAACCAAAGGATTTTAGATGCCAGCACTAACTTCTATATCTGATCTGACCGAACTGCGACAACAAATCATAACGGAAAGGTCCCAGGCTAAACCCACAATCGTAGTGTGTGCCGGAACTGCCTGCCAGGCCTCCGAATCCAGCCGCATCATCAGGAGGATAAAGCGGCACCTGCTGATGAATGACCTCATTGAGAAAGTCAATCTCCGGGTAACCGGCTGCCACGGATTCTGTGAGGTGGGGCCATTCATATTAACTGAACCCCAGGGAGCCTTTTATGTGAAACTTCAGCATAACCATGTCCCCGGGATCATTGATGCCATGCTGGCCGGGGAATATGTTGAAGAGCTTTTATACAAGGACCCGGTTACCGGCGATCCCTATTATGTTTATGATGAGATCCCGTTTTTCAAGGGACAGCAGAGAACCCTTTTGAGCAAAAACCAGCAGATTGATCCGATTCGTTTGTTTAACTGTATCTCCAAGGGAGGTTATCTGGCCCTGGAAAAAGTATTGACCAATCCCGATCCGGACTGGATTATCCAGGAAATAAAACGGTCCGGGCTGAGGGGCAGGGGAGGAGCGGGCTTCCTGACAGGGAAAAAGTGGGAGCTTGCCAGTAAGCAGGACGGCAAATCGGGGAAATTTGTTGTCTGTAACGCCGATGAGGGAGATCCAGGCGCCTACATGGACCGATCCATCCTGGAAGGAAATCCTCACAGTATCATCGAAGGTATGATTATCGGAGGTCTGGCCATAGGCGCTTCAGAAGGATTCATATTCGTTCGCCACGAATACCCACTGGCAATAAAACACACCCTGATAGGATTGAGAAATGCCCGTGAATACGGATTGCTAGGTAAAAATATACTTGGGACGGGCTTCGATTTCGATATTAATATTGTCAAGAGTGCCGGGGCTTTCGTCTGCGGGGAGGAAACCGCGCTGATAAAAACCATCGAAGGGTTTATAGGCGAGCCTGAACAAAGGCCGCCCTATCCCATAGAGAAAGGCGTGTCAGGTAAACCAACCTGCATAAATAATGTGGAAACCTGGGCGAATATCCCGGTAATCATCCAGCAGGGTGCGGATGAATACGCCAAAATTGGTACGGATGAAAGCACCGGGACCAAGATCTTCTCTCTCGTAGGCAGCATTAGAAATACCGGTTTGGTGGAAGTTCCCATGGGGATGCCGATCAAGGAGCTGGTCTATGATATCGGAGGGGGTCCGAAAGATGGCTGTACCATCAAGGCAGTGCAGATTGGCGGTCCTTCAGGAGGATGCATTCCGCATTGGCGTTTTGACCTGCCGATCAGCTACGGAAGCCTTAACGAAGCCGGCGCGATCATGGGTTCGGGCGGCATGATTGTCATGGACCAGAACACCTGTATGGTTGACGTCGCCAAATACTTCATGAATTTCCTTAAGGATGAATCCTGCGGTAAATGCTTTACCTGCCGCAAGGGAACCCAGCGCATGTATGAGATCCTGGATGACATAACCAGGGGCAATGGAACCCTGGAAATGCTTGATCTGCTGGAGGAGTTGGCGCAGGCGGTGAAGGACACTACCATGTGCGGACTGGGACAGTCGTCACCTAATCCAGTACTCAGCACCCTTCGTTATTTCCAGGACGAGTACCGCGCCCACATCATAGATAAAAGATGTGATGCTTTTGTATGCAAGGAACTGGTAGGTGCTCCGTGCCAGGCAGCCTGTCCGGTTGGGACAGAGGTGTGGAGATACGCGGCCCACATTGCCAGGGGAGAGTATGAAGAAGCCTACCTGGCCATACGCGAAAACAATCCGTTTCCTTCAGTGTGCGCCCGTGTGTGTGACCACAAATGCGAACTGCACTGCAAACTCGGGACAACAGGGCAGAAACCACTGGCGATAAGGGCTTTGAAGCGATTTATAACCGATAAAATCGATCCGGATATTTACCATCCGGCCAGGATCATGGAGGCCAGCGGCAAAAAGGTGGCCGTAGTCGGAGCCGGGCCTGCCGGGTTGACGGCCGCCCATCTTCTTTCCCTGCAGGGACACAGCGTTACCCTGTTCGACGCCCATTCCGAACCGGGCGGCATGCTTTTAATCGGCATTCCTTCCTACCGTCTGCCCCGCGAAATCCTGCGCAGGGAGATTGCAGCCCTGGTTGATGAAAACATTACCCTGAAAATGAACAGTTCCCTGGGACACGACTTTACAGTCGACCAGTTGTTCAAGGAGGGATTCGACGCGGTTTTCCTGAGCTTGGGATCAATGAAAAGCTTAAGGCTGGGGATTGAGGGAGAAGACCTGGACGGAGTCTACCCTTCAATGGAATTCCTGAGAAAATTCAACACCGACGGAATCTCACTGGCCAGGGGACGTGTGGGAGTAATCGGGGGCGGGAACTCTGCCATTGACGCTGCCCGAACCGCCCTGCGACAGCAAGGAGTTGAAAAAGTTACCTTGATCTATCGCCGTACTCGAGAGGAAATGCCTGCCTTTGAGGAAGAGATCGACGCGGCCATCGAAGAAGGAATCATTCTTGAAACCCTGCTTTCTCCCGGGAAGATCCAGGCCAAAGGCAAAACGGTTTCCGGTATCGAATGTGTTAGGAATAAACTGGGGGACAGGGATTCCAGCGGCAGGCGAAGGCCTGTCCCGGTCGAAGGAAGCGGGCATGTCATCCCCCTGGACACCTTGATTGTCGCCATTGGGGAGAAACCGGATCTGGAAAATCTTGCCGGAGAAGAAACCAGTCCAGTGGAAACAACAAAATGGGGGTCAATCAATGTTGATCCCCATACCCTGGATACCGGCAGGGCCGGATTATTTGCCGGGGGTGATGTGGTTACCGGGTCCAATACGGTTGTTGATGCGATAGCCGCCGGGAAAAGAGCGGCCGTTGTCATCAATCGCTACCTGGGTGGTGAACCCCTGCGCCAGCCGGAAGAGGTTAGCCGTCCCTCGGTTTACATAGAACCGTTATCGAGTGACCAGCAGGTTGAATTTAGGGTAAGGCCTGAAGTTCCGCATGCCGATATTTCAGTCCGCGTTACCAATTTTGAGGAAGTGGAAGGGACATTTGACGCTGAAACAGCCCGGGCCGAGGCCTCGAACTGCCTGCGCTGTGATCTTGAGTTCATCTCTCCGGCAGCGGAAGAAGCCGCTGCCGCAAGATCAGGAGGAGATCATCAATGATATCACTGACTATCAACGGACTTCCGGTAAGTGTGGAAGAGGGGACCACCCTGCTCGAAGCAGCCCGGTACCTGGGATTTCCGATTCCTACCCTGTGCCACATGGAAGGACTATCTCCGTACGGGGCCTGCAGGCTTTGTGTCGTGGAAATAGGACAGGAGCCGAGAACCAAGCTAGTCACTTCCTGCACCTATCTGGCTGAAGAGGGCCTCAGGGTCCGGACTTCATCATCCCGGGTCGTTAAAGCACGTAAAATGGTGCTGGAGCTTCTCCTGGCCTCCTGTCCCCAGTCTAAAACAATACAGGACCTGGCTTCAGCCCACGCGGTTCGCCAGCAGCGATTCAAGCAGGAATACGAAGACTGTATCCTTTGCGGAAGATGCGTCCGGATTTGTGAAGAACAGATGATGGCCAAGGCCATAGGATTTAGGGGACGCGGCTCCAGCCGCAGCATTGGCACCCCATTTGATATGACATCGGAAACATGCCGGAGGTGTGGTGCCTGCCTATACATCTGCCCGGCCTGTGAACTGCGGTGCACCTACAACGAACCTGAAAAAGCAATCTGCGGAGGTTGTGCCAATTTGAGCCCACCCTGCGTGGAAACTAACCAATTTGATGACTTGATGTGCTACATGGATCCCTGTGTTGCCTGCGAAATCAAGAAGGACTCTAACCAATAGGAGACAATACAATGCATCTCTCCAGAGTAAACACGTCAGCAGCTACCCTCACCAAGAACAGGACCGAAGGCTCAGTGTCTCCGGCTTCAGGAATGTGCGTCACCTGCGTGGACGGCTGTATCGGAATGTGCGAGATAGGAAAATCAGCTTACAGGGGTCATGAAGTAATTTACCCCCAGCCTTTTGGGGTAATCACCTCAGCAGGCGAGAAGGCCTATCCAGTGGACTACTCCCATTTTAATATCATGGGAACCGCGGTTGGCGCCCAGGGTATTGAGGCTGACAGTGACAAGGCCATCTTTCCGAACGTTGATCTTGAAGTGGCTTTCGGACACGACAAGGGTCTCAAATTCCGCTATCCCTGGATAATTCCGGGAATCGGTTCCACTGACGTCGCCAAAAATAACTGGGAAGGACTGGCCATTGGATCGGCAATTGCCGGAACTGGTTTGACAATCGGTGAGAATGTCGTCGGCATGGACCCCCATGCCGTCATCAAAGACGGAAGGATCGTTGATACCGTTGATCTCAAACGGCGCGTGAAGCTTTTTATGGATCATAGGCGCCATGGTTACGGAGCGACGATTGTCCAGGCCAACGTGGAAGATACCCGCCTCGGGGTCCAGGAATACGCCATAAGTGAGCTGGGAGTGGAATGCGTTGAACTCAAGTGGGGACAGGGCGCGAAAAATATCGGGGGTGAGGTGAAGATTAATAACCTCAAAAAAGCCCAGATGCTTTACAACAGGGGTTATGTTGTTTTGCCTGATCCTACGGACCCCAATGTGATCAAGGCTTTCGAAAAGGGAGCGTTTAAAGAATTTGAACGCCATTCCCGGGTTGGAATGGTGACTGAAGAATCCTTTGGCGAACGAGTTGAACAGCTGCGCAAGGCCGGGGCAAGGTATATATTTTTGAAAACCGGGGCTTATAGGCCGGCTGATCTGGCCCGGGCTGTCAAGTTCGCGTCCAAATACAAACTGGACCTGTTAACCGTTGATGGTGCCGGCGGAGGTACCGGAATGAGTCCCTGGAGAATGATGAATGAGTGGGGAATTCCTCCTGTCGAACTGCATTCCATGCTCTATGGCTACTGCAGGAAATTGTCTGACCGCGGAGACTATCTGCCTGCGATATGCGTCGCCGGAGGATTCACATTCGAGGACCAGATCTTCAAGGGTCTGGCCATGGGCGCGCCGTTTGTGAAACTGGTAGGCATGGCTAGAAGCCCGATTGCCGCGGCCATGGTCGGAAAAACCATTGGCAAGACAATCGAAAAAGGTGAGATTCCGGTCTACGTTGAAAGATTCGGCAAGACCAGGGATGAGATCTTTGTCACGGCTGAAGGCCTGCGGAAAGAACTGGGCAACCGGGAATTTGAAAAGATTCCCGCCGGCGCTCTGGGACTTTATACCTACTACGAGCGCCTGGCCCAGGGCCTGCGCCAGCTCATGGCCGGCGGCCGGAAGTTTTCCATGGAATACCTGTCCCGGGATGATATCGCCGCCTTAACCCGGGAGGCTTCCGAGAGGAGCGGCATACAGTTTGTAATGGACATTGACCAGGACGAAGCCGAGAAGATCCTGGGATGATCGGGCAGCTGGTCATAAGCCTGAAAAAGTTTTTGAATCAGCCGGAAACCGGCTTATAATGATTTTTAGAAAAGTTGATTCTGAATATAAACAATTTTCATGAACCACTCTAAACGGGGAATTGATCATGAAAAAGGTTCTTTTTCTCGTAGTCATTACGGTATTAGCCGGAACTGTGCTGGCTTCCGGAGTGCCCCTGGGCCTTGAAAAAGGCATGAGCCTGGAGGAGGTGGCGGCTCTTTTAGGTGAAATCCCCAATCCTTATGCCTCGATTGAAGGTGAAATTCCGGGGCATATATACAGGGTTGATCCTCTGACAGCCCCCCCGGAATTTGGACTGTTCCTGCTGAGAATTACACCCATTGAGGGATTGAGCGAGATTTTTCTTCACACCAGGCCAATGATCCAGGGACATGTTGACCCGAAAGCCCAGCACGCGAAGCTCCTCGGCATGCTGACTTCCAGGTATGGTCTTCCGAGAACAGACCCTGCTTTCCCGACAGTGGGAAACAAGCCCATGGCAGGTGAGCTTGAATCCCTGGCCTCGCACTGGGAACCGCAAAAGGATGGGCTTGAGGAGATTATCCTTTATTGGCGACTTCATAAAAGCCAGAACATCATCAGTATTCATTACAAATTTGATAACTGGCAGGATTCCAGGGCGGAGATTACCGATGACAAGGAGAACCGGTAGCCGGGATTTACTACTTGTTGGCAGGTTTCGCCTGCCGTTTTGTATCAAGCGGAAAGAGTAGCGGAGAAACATGGCTTTATGTACAGGAACCAGGAGTTTCGCGTTGCCGGCTGAATGATCTAAGAGTTGTTTGCTGCTGATGAAGCGATCATATAAATACAAGGGATTTCTTTGGGTTGTTATAGTCCTCAACCTCTTTGCTCTTGCTGTATGGCGTCACGGAGGGATCGGCTTGAGGGATGCCGCCGTTCTTTTTGGGCTCTGTTTTATATGTGAACTTGTCGACAGCGGCCTCGGTATGGGTTATGGGACCATACTTACGCCGGCACTGTTATTGATTGGTTATGATGCCCATGACATCGTTCCAACCGTGCTTTTGTCAGAGCTCCTGAGCGGATTTACGGCTTCATTCTTCCACAACGAAATCGGTAATGTCGCCCTGGGATTTCGCAGCCGGGATTTTAAACCGGCATTAATACTTGTCGGCGGAAGCATTGCCGGTGTAACAGCCGGAGTTTTTCTCGCGCTGAGTCTTTCAAGAACGGTGCTCAACCTGGGGATAGGGTTCATCATTTTCTTTTCCGGCTTACTTGTGCTTCTGCTGCACAGGCGGATCATTAAGTACAGGAACTGGAAGATGATCCTGCTTTCTTCTGTGGCTTCATTCAACAAAGCGGTCAGCGGCGGAGGATATGGTCCCCTGGTAACCAGCGGACAGATTCTAAGCGGGGTGCAAACCAGGGCTTCAGTGGGAATAACCTCTTTTGCTGAAGCTTTTACCTGCCTCCTGGCTGTTGCATTGTTCCTTCTGAAAGGAGGCTGGATCAACCTGGCGATTTTTATTCCCATGTGCGCCGGCGCGTTGCTTTCGGTGCCTTTCTCCGTTTTCGCCGTTAACAGGACCAGGGAAGATTATCTCAAGATTGTTATAGGGGTGCTTACACTGGTTATGGGGGCGGTAACGATCCTTAAATCCTTGAGCTGAGAGTACTTTTATGCGGAAAGGGAACGAGAGTAATAAAGCCCGGCCAGATTGATCTGGGCATATAGCAAATTCATATTCCTGTTTGAATCGAGTCAAGTCCATAAATGTTCATCTCCGGAAGCCGCCGCCCTGGGGGGGGACTCTATTTACAGGTTGTGAACCGAATCGAACAGCTTATCCGTTCCGATCAGAGAGGATTCCCAGATCCACTTCCCAGAGGCCTCGGACGGAGTTTGCCAGGAAGATACGGGTACAGCTCGAAATTTCATCGGGCCGGATAATCCGGGTGGAAACGGTGTTATTCTCGAGCAGCCGGGCCCTCTGGACTCCGGGCAGGAGTCCGCAGTTTACCGGGGGGGTGAAAAGTCGCCCATCCAGTTCAACGACAAGGTTGGCTATCGTGGACTCGGTTAACTCTCCCCTTTCATTCCAGAGCAGGACATCATCAAATCCCGGGCAGTCCCGCCGGGCCCGGGCATAGGTTTCGCGGCAGGTTGTTTTATGGAAAAGAAAAACATTAGAGGAATCAACCGGATTCCGGGCCAGGCAGACGCGATAGGGATCAGGTAAATCCCGGAGGGGTTCGGGCTCCAGCCCGACATTGCCCTTGTCATCCAGGAGCAGGCGGATTTTGTGGGTGTCATACCCCAGTTTTTGTCCCAGTTTTTCCATTTTTTTCCGGATGTCCTTTTTGTCTATCTCGCGGCCAAAATAGACCGCAGAGGACTCCATCCGGGAAAGGTGGTTTTCAAGCAGCTGACAACCGGCTTCCGGTGTCCACAGGAGTGATTCAAGCAGGTCGAATTCCGGATTTTCCCTGGTAAGCACAGCGGCCTTGGAGTAGCATTCCGCCAGTTCAGATTCTTCGGTTGAATCCCATACGATTCCTCCTCCAATGCCATATTCCGCCTGGCCGTTTGATTTATTGAAAAGGGCCGTTCGAATAGCAACGTTGAACTGTGCATTGCGTCCTGGAGCCACATATCCCATGGTTCCAGTGTATATCCGTCGGGGGCTGTCCTCCAGTTCAGAAATTATCCGCATTGTGCTGATTTTCGGGGCGCCCGTAATCGAAGCAGGCGGGAAGAGCGCGCTGAAAATCTCCTCCAATCCGGCTTTGGTCCGGCAGCGTACGGTACTTGTCATCTGGAAAAGTGTGGGGTACTGTTCAATTTCGAAAATCTGGTCGACCTTGACCGAGCCGGTTTCCGCGATGCGGCCCAAATCATTGCGGACCATGTCCACGATCATCAGGTTTTCAGCCCGGTCCTTTGAGGAAGTTTTGAGGGACTGCATAAATTCCCGGTCTTCCTGTGGCCAGCGTCCCCGCGGCTCAGTCCCTTTCATGGGCCGGGAGATCAACTGCTGCCCATCCAGCTGGAAAAAAAGCTCCGGGGAAAACGAGCAGACAGTCCAGTCTTCAGTATTGATATAGGCTCCATATCCAGTGTGATTCCTGGATGTCATGCCCAGGAATGTTTCCCAGGCATGAACTGCCCCATCGGTTCGTAACCTAAACGAGTAGTTTACCTGGTAGGTATCACCTGCTTTAATGCATTCGCGAACCTGCCTGACCCCGTTGCGGTAGGCGGCTTCTGATATTGAAGGAGTCCAGCCGTCCGCTGGAGGAACCGGATTTCCGGGCGGCAGAATGTAATCCTCCCCCTGTTCATAGAGTCCAAACCAGGCTAGCGGGAATTTGTCGTCCGGCTTCCTGGTTACAAATGAACTGTCAAATGCCGGGGCGGCTTCGTACCCGACGAAACCAGCCGCGGTGAGACCTTCAGATTCAACCGCGTTCTCGACTGAATTGAGAAGTGAAAGCACCTCATTGGATTCATGGGTTTTAAGGATTTTCAGGGGGTTTTTAAACAGGATCCAGCGATCTCTCACTGGGTCCTGGAGTAAAACTTCGTTTTTTCCTGGCTTTTTTGGGTGCATGGGATTCCTGAATCAGGAGATTGTTTTAGGTTATAAGCAGATCTCCGTTTATGCAGCTGCTTAATTCCCTGTTTATTCCTTATTTTGAAATTTTAGCTTGGGACAGGCAAAGAGGGAACCCCCTGAGAACTCCTGCAGGAATAAAAGGGGACAAATTTGATGCCTATTTTCAGGATCATTTTCCATTGCCCGGATTATGGAATTGCAGGCATTTCATATTCAAATTTAATGCTTCTTGCGGCACGGTTTCCCCCTGTCTTCACCTGTAGTTCTACAGGCTGATTATTATCTTATTGAGTAATTTCAATGAATTTACTATTAAGGGAAATTCCTCTTTTCCTATATTTGTTTCGGGTCTTTCTTCACTTGGCTTGGCGGAACCTAACAGTCAGGGCGAAGCTGTTGGAGAGATAATTGTCTTGAATTACGGGGCAAATGCCGCCAGGCTGTCCAGGGTGTTAAAACGAAACTGGAAGAACTGAAGCAGGGCCTTCCTGAGGACGTTGAAATAGTCACGGTCTGTGACCATTCCTGCCTGATTGCGAATTCTGTGAGAACACTCCCCTGAAAACTGCTTGAAGAAGGCTTGACAGTGGCCCTGGTCTGTATCGTTTTCCCGCTCCACCTTCGTTAACACCTGGAGAAGGACCCGAGGAGTTGCGTGCCCGATGAGTCAATTAGATTGGAAATACTTCACTGACGTTAATATTGCCGGGGGGGGCTGACAGGAAGAGATGTTAGTATTTTTGTTATATGGTATTGCTTTTGGGGGGTGTTTCTTACATTATTAATTTGGCCTGGTCCTAAGCAGGAATTTTGAGATTGCCATCGGATATAGAGCATGGATAGACGATATGGCTGGATAATATTAATCGCGGCTTCGTTTCTGATGATAGCCACATTTATCTCGGCCCAAGGAAGCCCCCAAAAGGATTCGTATATCATCGGCACCATACTCAACGCTCCTCCCTATTCTTTTCTAGATGAGAATGGCCAGCCTGCTGGTTATAACGTGGATCTGACCCGAGCCATTGCCGGGATAATGAATCTGGATGTTGAGATTATTATCGAGCCGTGGGAAGATCTCCGCCGGAATCTGGAAACGGGAAAGATTGATGCTCTTGTCGGAATGTATTATTCGAAGCAACGCGACAGGATTTTGGACTTTTCGCCTCCGTACATGGTTTCCCACCATGCCGTCTTCATGCGCCGGGGTGATCCCGGGATTGAAACCGAGCAGGATCTTCGCGGCAAGGATATCATCTTGCTCAATGGCGATATCATGCACGAGTATGTTCTGGAAAACGGCCTGAACGACAATCCGGTATTGGTGAACACGCCTGAAGAAGCATTGAGCCTTCTGGCTTCCGGTAAACAAGACTATGCCATCCTGTCCCGGCTTCAGGGTTTATTTTGGACTAAAGAGCTGAAGCTGCCAGACATAGTGACTACGGGACCGCTGCTGAGCCCCTCACAAGTCTGTTTTGCCTTAAGGGAGGGCGACATTGTACTTCAGCAGCTGATCAGCGAAGGGCTGACCACCCTGGCGAGAACTGAAGAGCATAAGATTATTTACGACAGGTGGCTCGGGGTTCTGGAACCCAGGGGGATCTCTCCCGGCACGGTTTCCAAATACGCCGCGATTGCCGGGGCGGTTATTCTACTGCTCACAATACTCTTCATCCTCTGGTCGCAAACCCTCCGGAGGCAGGTTGCCCTGCGCACTGAGGCGTTACGGGAGAGTGAAGAAAAATTCCGTTCAATTGTCGAGGCCTCCAGGGACTGGATCTGGGCTATTGATATCCGGGGAATACATATTTACTGCAGTCCCGCTGTTGTTTCCATTTTGGGGTATAAGCCTGAGGAAATAGTTGGCAGATCCAGCCTGGAATTCCTTCATCCTGAAGACACTGAAAAAGTCATAGCTCATCGGGATGAGTGGAAAAAGGAAAGGATAGGCTGGCAGGAACTGGTGCTGCGATGGCGCCACAAAGATGGAACTTACAGATATCTCGAAAGCAACGCCGTAGCTATTCTGGACAGTGGAGGGAACCTGACCGGCTTTCGGGGAGTTGACCGTGATATTACTTCCCGCCAGGTGGCTGAGCAGGCCCTGCACGAGAGTGAAGAGCGTTTCAGGGAACTGGCGGAAATGCTGCCGGAAGGGGTTTTTGAAACTGACTGCGACCTTAACCTGACCTACGCTAATCGCAACGCATTAAAGTTGTTTGGTTATTCTGAAAGTGATTTGAAAAATGGGCTGAACGGATTGGATGTAATCTCCCCTGAAGGACGGAATCTGGCAAAGTCAGACTTTGCTATGAAGCAGGAGGGAGAGAAACTCAAGAAAACTGAATATCTGGCCCAGAGAAAAGACGGTTCCACATTCCCCGCGCTATTTAATGCCAGCTCCATCATGAAAGACGGTCATCTGGTCGGCTTAAGGGGCATTATTATTGATCTCACCGGGATTAAGCAGGCCGAGGAAATAGTCAAGCGGGAAAAGGAAAAGGCGGAGCTGTATCTCAACAAGGCCGGGGTAATGATACTAGCCCTGAATACGCTGGGTAATGTGACCATGATTAACAGGAAAGGCTGCGAAATCCTTGGTTATAGTGAGGCTGATATCCTCGGGAAGAACTGGTTTGATAACTTCATCCCTGGCAGGAGTGCGGTTGAAGTTAAGGCCATCTTCGGGCAGTTGATCAGGGATGAAATAGGAAATTTCGAGTCCGTCGAGAATCTGGTCCTGGCAAAAAACGGGGAAGAGAAACAGGTCGTCTGGCACAACACCGTCCTGAAGAATGATGAAGGCCAGGTGGTTTCGGTTTTGAGCTCCGGCGAAGATATAACTGAAATCAGGCGGGCGGAACTTGAGAAATCCAGGTTGGAAGAGCGGTATCAGCAGTCCCAGAAAGTAGAGTCACTCGGACGTTTGGCCGGAGGTGTAGCCCATGACCTGAACAACCTTCTCACTCCCATTCTTGGCTACGGAGAAATATTACTGAACGATTTGGACAGCGGCGACCCGCTGCGGAAGTCAATGGACCAAATTATGAGGGCGGGATTCCGGGCGCGTGACCTGGTAAGCCAGCTCCTGGCGTTCGGCCGCAAGCAAACCCTTGAATACCGGCCTGTTGATCTGGACAAGGTCCTGAAAGGATTTGAAGCATTATTACGCAGGACCATCAGGGAAGATATTGAAATAAAGATCATTTCTTCCCATGAGAACTGCATTATTTTGGCGGATGTCGGGCAGATTGAACAGGTTCTCATGAACATGGCCGTCAATGCCCAGGATGCCATGTCTGGAGGAGGACTGCTGACTTTTGAAACCTCTGTTGTGGAACTTGATGAGGAATTTGCAGAGGACCCACAGGATGTAGACACCGGTACATACGTAAAGCTGTCGGTCAAAGATACTGGATCCGGCATGGATAAGGAAACCCTTGTCCATGTATTCGAACCCTTCTATTCTACCAAGGGGCAACAGGGGACCGGCCTCGGACTGGCAACGGTGTTCGGCATTATCAAGCAGCATAAGGGTCATATCCTGGCCTTCAGTGAAACCGGAAAAGGAACTACTTTTGAAATTTACCTTCCAGTAAGCGGTGATATGCCGCCGGGTAAAAAGCATATCGAAAAGGTTACTGGTGACCTGTCTGGTTCCGAGACCATCCTTTTGGTTGAGGATAACGAATCAGTGCGCAATCTAACCAGTACCATTCTCCAGAGGAGGGGCTATACCATCCTTTCGGCTGAGGACGGTCCCAATGCCCTGAAATTGCTGGAACCTGGTAAATTAACCATTCATTTACTGTTAACCGATGTGATCCTGCCCGACATGAATGGCAGGGATCTTTACACGGAAGTAGTGAAACAATACCCCGATATTAAAGTGCTTTACATGTCGGGTTACGCGGATGATGTGATTGCCCGGCATGGGATTCTGGAAGAGGGTATCAACTTTATACAGAAACCGTTCGCTGGACAGGCTTTGTCGCTCAAAGTTAGAGAAATACTGGACAGCGAAAACGTCGGCTAGCATGGCTGTATGAGCCTCTGCGGCATTCATTTGGTGAGCATTGCCGACCAAAGAAGGGCCCCCGGGTATGGTAATTGGAGTTAAAGTCAATTATAGGCTGGGTATAGAGGGGAGGGCCGCGGCCTTAACTCGATGATCCTGGCCGCGGCTTATGGGTCATTTGATACGGGAATGAGCAGCAATCGAAGGTGCCCTGGAGTTACTTTTTATCCGTTGCGGCCTCAAGTTTTTCCTTTTTTTCATCATCACTGAGTCTATCCCATTCACCCGGGCATCCCGCGCAGCAGAATCCTATGGAGTACGAAGCTTAAACCCTGCCAGGGATAGTCCGGGAGTTTGCAATTTATCCGGTTTGGGGAAAGGCGGGAAAACTGACATCCTTCCCCTGTGATTTTATGAGGCTTTATCTGCTTCCATTATTGAGATATCCTGTCAGACAGGGAAGGCAGTCTACAGTTTAATACCGGGAATTACTTTCCTGATCAATGTAATCGTGAATAATTGTTTGGCTGGAATAAGCCGGCAGAGGGCCGGAGTACAATTTGTGGATTTTGATATGAAAGATAAAGGAAAAGAAAATTTATCCGGAACCGGACCATTATTGTCCATAGTAATTCCCCTCTACCGTGAAGGTGCGCATTTCGGAACTTCATTCAGTGAGATCAGGAGATGTGCCGAATCAACATCATTGTCCTGCGAATACATCCTTGTGGACGATGGATCAGATGATAATACCTGGGAAGTGATTGAGGAAATCTGCGGTAAGGATTCCGCTGTCACGGGGCTTCGTTTCAGCCGGAATTTTGGCAAGGAAGCCGCGATTTACGCCGGACTGGAAAGAACATCAGGTTCGGCTGTTATTGTCATGGACGGGGACCTTCAGCATCCGCCTGAAATGATTCCGGAGATGGTTCGCATATGGCAGGGCGGCAAAGCCCAGGTAGTTAACACCGTCCGGTCAGGCCGGGGATCCCGGTTTTTGGGTTACAAACTGGCGGCCAGGCTCCACGGGATGATACTGAACACCCTCTCCGGTTTTGACCTGGAGGGCTCCAGCGACTTTAAACTGATGGATCGAGCTGTGGTGGATTCCTACCTGCGTCTTGGAGAGTCCCGGATTTTTTACCGCGGCCTGGTTGCCTGGATGGGTTTCCGGCAGGTAAATCTTCCCATGGAGTTTGTGGAAGGCCGAAAGGCCGGTTCTTCCTGGTCGCTCCCCCGACTGGTCAGGCTGGCACTGAACAGTTTCACATCCTTTTCAACACTGGCACTGCACCTGGTTACATTTTTAGGCCTGCTCCTGTTTTGCTTTTCCATTCTTCTCTCATTCAATACCCTGCTCCAATGGATGCAGGGATCCGCGGTTCCCGGATTTACAACCGTTATTCTTCTGCAGCTTATTTTCAGCAGTATTATCATGATTGCCCTGGGTATTATCGGAGAGTATATAGCTACAATTTTTCACGAGATAAAGAACCGCCCCCGCTATATTCTCATGAAAGAATTTGCCCGACCGGATAGATCCCCTGATGGAGAATGAGAACAAAAAACGCAATATAGAGATCTTTGATTCATACTGGAGCATCGGCATAGAGCTCTATGAATCCCATCCGACCAGCAGGCACCGGAGGCGATTTGTGCGCAAGTGCCTCCCGGGAAAGGGCAGTGAAACAAATCCTTTTGTTTTTGATTACGGATGCGGGACGGGCGCGGTGCTGAGAGAAGTGAAGCAGCTGCTGGATCTAGATAATTCCAGGCTGGGAGGATGTGATATCTCTTCCCGGTCAATTGAGCTGGTCGGTAAATTATTGCCGGGAGGATCTTTTCACCTGGGATCATACCCGGAGATCTCCGGAAAAATAGATATAGCAATTTGTTCAGAAGTCATAGAGCATACCGCTGAATATCGACAGGTTCTGGAATGGATAGCCGCCAACCTCAATCAAGGAGGGCTTCTGATACTCTCGACCCCCCGGGTTCCCATGGATCCTCCCGACAAAATCTACGGGCATGTCCAGCACTTCAGGCTTCAGGAGTTACGCGGACTGCTCCAGGAACTGGGTTTTGAAATCCAGGCAGCCAGGGAATGGGGCTTTCCTTTTTTCACTTTGCAGAAGTGGGTAACCAGGCTTTTCTTTGACAGGATCAGCAAGTCAGTCCTGGAACAGCCCATGAACTGGAAAAAGCACCTGGTTTTTTCAATGGCTTACCGGCTCTATTTTATACATGACCTGATACCCTTTGGCCCGCAGATTTTCATATCCGCCCGAAAAAAGTGAGCCGCGGCGGGATTCTTGAATATTTACCCGGTCGTCCTTACCGGGAACAGCGGTACGTTAAGGGGCGCGGAGCGGGGTATGCTTCAACCATACAGCTTGTTTTGCTTATACCTGTTCAATATACTTGGATGAAATATTATGTCAGAGGATATACCTGAATTCCCTAAAGTTGATCCATTCCGCTCCTGTATATATCAGCTGGGCAATTTATTCCAAACCCGGTTCCGCGATGTTCGCGTTGTTCCAAAGCAGGCCGGGTTATGCTGAGGCCAGGAGCGAATCCGCCGAGAAAGATGCATGGATTCACTGAGAGATCATTCCGCAAATTCGGCCCGGTTATCGCTTTCCTGGCAATATTCTGTATTTTCCTGGGGCCCGCGCTGTTTACTTCAAAAGTTCTGTTGCCCGGAGATATCCTGCTTAACTTGATTCCCTGGTACAGTGATGGGCCTGCAGCTGTACAGAATCCAATGATGAGTGATGTCATTCAGCAGGTTTATCCATATCATGCTTTTTTTAGGGCGGAGCTCTCTGAAGGACGCCTTCCGCTGTGGAATCCCTTTGTTTTCAACGGTACTTCTTTTGTAGGGACATCGGTTTCGGCCCTGTTTTCTCCCTTGAACTGGCTGCTTCTGCCAGTCCCCCAGCCGGTTTCCTATGAAATTGGCGCCCTGTTGAAGCTGCTCCTGGCCGGAACCGGGATTTTTTATTTTTGCCGGCGCCTGGGCCTGTCGGTTGAAAGCGGATTTGCCGGCGGCCTGATATATGCTTTTGCCGGTTATAACATCAGCCTGCTTAATTACCCCAATACCAGCATATCAGTCCTTCTGGGTTTTGGCCTCCTGGCCCTGGAGGATTACCTTGAAACAAGGCGATGGCGGAGCTTTGCGGCTTTCGCGTTGATTGTCGCCGCGGCGTTCCTGGGGGGACACGTGGAATCGGCAGTTCTGCATGTGCTGGCTTATGGGCTTTACGCACTGGTTCGTTCCTGGAAGTCATTGATCAGGGTCGGTATGGCGATCCTCCTTGGGTTTGGAATTTCGGCGGTAGTGACCATTCCTTTTGTGGAGTTCATGTTTTTCAGTTCCACGTTTGCCCAGAGGTCCGGATTTGAACGTAATCCCTATTTTGTGTCGGCCGGGTCCTGGCCGGCCCTGCTGAATCCTTTTTTTAACGGTTCCCCGGTTGGGTGGGAAGGGCCTATGCCCATGCAGGTCCTCGAGAGTTTCGTCTACCTGGGAATAATACCGCTGTTGTTTGTGGTGATTGGTCTCGGCAGCAGGTTGTTAAGGACACGCAAGTGGCCAATCATAGCTTTGCTGTCCTGGGGTTTTGTGATCATGTTCGGCATCTGGCCTTTCTTTGACCTTTTTACAGCGGTCCCGCTCCTGCGACAGGGAAGCCATTTCCATATAGCCCAGGTAGTTCAGGCAGCCGGAGCAGTCCTGGCCGCGATCGGGATATCTTCAGTGGCAGACCGTGGTAACCGCTCCCGGTGGGTCTGGGTGGTCCTGGGACTGGTCAGTGTTTTGTACCTGTCGACTGTTTTTTGGAAAATCACCCTGCCGGTCCATGAAATCCAGGGGGGCTTCTTTTTTCTGGACCGGAATTTATCTCTCCCCCTCTATTCTATTGCGGGCGCAATAAGCCTCATAATCGTGGCCGTATTCCTGACTAGAAGGTATATGCCTAAAATAGTGTTGGCACTTGTGATTCTGCAGGGGATGTTCTTTGGTATGTTTCTCAATCCGGCCGTCAGACCGGAGAAAACGGTTGAATATGTGCCTCCGGTTGCCGATTTTCTTAAGACCAGGGCCCATGACCGGGTGGCAGGGATTGGAACAGGGACTCTTTATCCAAACTGGGGTATGGTTTGGAGGATACGGGACTGCAGGGGATACGAGTCGCTGGTGGCTTCACGAGTACCAGAATTGTATTCGGAATTAACCGGGAAAGAATTTGAGTCTAATCTCTGGCTGGACACCCTGGATGAATCCAGTTTACGGTTGCTCAGGAGATTGGGGTGCACGTGGATCCTGTCCCCTGAAGCCTGTTCATTGCCGGGATTAAAGCCGAAATTTGAATCCTTTCCTTTTCTATACGAGGCTGAAGGTCCGGGGAGGGCGTTCCTGACCCGCCAGGCAAGGAATGTCACCTCACCTGAACAGGCGCTGGAACAGATGTTAGCCGAAATTGATCCCGGGATTGTATTTGTCGAAGGGAATCCGGGTGCGGCCGAAGCCCTCCAGGAGGCCGGCCCCAATCCGGGCGGAGAGATCGCGGATGAGGTCAGCTGGATTGAGGATTTGCCGGATAGTGTTAGCCTGCGGATTCAACAGTCTTCGGAATCATGGCTGGTTTTGCGGGACACCTATTTCCCCGGATGGTCCTGTCAAATTGATGGAGAGCCTGCCCAGATCAACCGGGTTGATTATCTTTTCCGTGCGGTTAAGGTTCCGGCAGGTGATCACCGGGTTGAATTCAAATATAGCCCCGCCAGTTTCCAGGCAGGTGCCGCGGTCAGCCTGGCTTCCCTTATAATCCTGGTATTCCTCCCTGTTGTTGGGTGGTTGTCAGCACGCAGGTTCAAAAGGGACGGTTTTTCTGCCCCGGAAAACTAAATCAGCCTGGTCCCGGCCGGTTCCTGCTGCGACGCGAATCTGTCTTTGATCAGGATATCCAGATTGAATGTCTTTTTGTGCGGATGATCCAGTTTACTGAAATCGCGTGACCGGATCACTTGAATCCATTGAATTCCGCTCCGGCCCTCGCCAGCTGGTTTGAAATGGCAGGAAGAAGTAACACCAGTGAACAGTTAAGGTTAATTCAGAATAAACTGTCGCTGGTGATATGAATCAGGTGAAGAAAGGTTTATTCTCTTTGTTGAGGTCGCACTGGCAAGGGTAGTCTAAAGAATCCGGGTTCGGGGACAGCATTCCGGTGCCCTGCAGTTTGTATTTGTGCTTTTTATAGGACATTTGTTCACCGTGAATGTAAACCAGGTTTCTGATAAGGAGAGAAAATGAGTAAAAAATTAAATCGCAGGTCTTTTATCGGGGCTTCAGGAGCAGGAATTGCCGGAGCCGGGTTAGCTGGCACCAATATTTTGGTTGGCTCCAACAAGTTCAAGGAAGAATCAGTTCTGGAGAATACAGGGGCGCAGTCTTTAAAGGAGCATACCCAGAAATTTAATATGTGTGGTTATCGCGCTCCCGCGCTGGAAACTGTGGGCGTCGGTTTTATAGGCCTGGGAAGCAGGGGTCCGGGCCATGTTGTGAATATGAGCCTTCTTGAGGGAGTAGATGTTAAGGCCTTATGCGACGTCATTCCGGAGGAAGCGGAAAAAGTAAGAAAGAGGATTGAATTCGCTGGGTTTAATCCTACTCTCTATTCAGGTGATGCTGAAGCCTGGAAGAAGATGTGCGACCGGGATGATATAGACCTCGTTTATATCTGCACTCCCTGGCATTTACACGCGCCGATGGCGGTGTACGCGATGGAGCAGGGCAAGCATGTTGCTATTGAAGTTCCGGCAGTTAATACCCTGGAGGAATGCTGGCAGCTTGTTGAAACATCTGAGAAGACAAGGCAGCATTGCATGATGATGGAAAACTGCTGCTATGATTTTTTTGAACTTCTTACCCTTAATATGGCCAGGCAGGGATTCTTCGGGGAGCTCGTGCATGGGGAAGGGGCATATCTGCATACTCTTCTGGGAAGCAATTTCAGCAAAACCGGATATTCGGAAATGTGGCGGCTGAGAGAAAACGCAAGCAGGCGCGGCAATTTGTATCCTACCCACGGGCTTGGGCCAATATGCCAGATTATGGATATTAACCGCGGCGACAAGATGGATTTCCTTGTTTCAGTGATGAGCAATGATTTCCAGATGAATGAGACAGCTAAGGAGTTGGCGTCTGCTGATGGTTTCTACAAGGAATTTGTGGATAATCCCTACAGGGGCAATATGACGACAACTTCGATTCGTACCAGTAAGGGTCGTACAATTATGATCCAGCATGATGTCACTTCTCCGAATGTTTATTCCAGGATCCATAAGGTCAGCGGAACCAGGGGTTCAGCGCTGAAATATCCTCTTCCCGGAAAGATTGCCGTTGGCCATCGCGGATGGGTCTCAGATGAAGAACTGAAATCTATTGAAGAGAAGTACTCTCCTCCAATTGTAAAAAAAGTCGGAGAAATGGCTAAGCAGGTCGGCGGACACGGTGGTATGGACTTCCTTGAAGATTGGCGGCTGATTGACTGCCTCCGCAACGGGCTCCCTCTTGACCAGGATGTTTATGATGCCGCTCTTTGGACCTCTATCGCTCCGTTAAGTGAATGGTCAGTAGCTAACCGTTCAAACTCAATTGATGTTCCTGATTTTACGGGGGGTGCATGGAAAACGAATAAGCCGGTAGATATTTTGCTTGAAGAAGGCGGAAATACAGAAGTGATAAGAAAGGCTCCGCCCCGAAGGCGCAGGCCCCGTCCCGCGCCTGAAGGTGTACAGCGCTAGCCCTGATTTTTGTGAAGGTCCATGACCATTCTATTTTTGTCGGGGAACCGAGATTTCTCCGACCACATTCCGGGAGATATCGGTGGTAATGACCTTTATCTGGGTCGATGAAACTTCAACGTGAGCTGCCTGGTCCTGCCCGACTACGAGAACTCCGTAGTTTCGTCCATCGGTTCCGGCCGGAGACCAGGAGTAGCGGTGGTGATGACCGGCCACGACCAGGTCAACTCCGGTCTGGTTCGCCAGGTCGGTCCACTTGTCATTCAGTCCGTCCACCCATCCCCAGTTGGGCGCGTGCATCAGGATGATTCGGAAAGGGGCTTCTTTGACGCGCTGATTTGTCTGGACATGTTTCTGCAGCCAGTCGAATTCCTGTTCCCGGTAGGGTTCGGTCCGGTTGAGGCCGGCGTAGACATTGGTGTCGTCGTCCTTGTCTTCCCCGGTGTCCAGCACCATGAAATGGGCCGGGCCGGCATCGAAGGTATAGTAGAACTCCCCGCTGCCGGTGGGCAGGTAATCATACAAATTACGGGCGAAAGAGCCCCGTAAATCATGGTTTCCCCGTATGAATACCAGCGGTTTATTCTTCAGCCTTTCGGTAATCGGGCGGAGGAAGACGGAAAACAACTCTTCCTCGTTATCAACGGTCCCGAAGGCGTCTCCGCCATGGGCCAGGAAATCAATGTTGTCCCAGTCTACAATATCAAGGTTCTTTGCCAGGCGGCGAAGATCTTCGTGCTGGGTATCGGTAATGAAGCTGAAGGATACGGTACTACCTGCCGGATCGGGAAGCGTGAATTTGCCGGCTTTGCTTTCAATGCTTAAGCCTTTTTCCGGCCAGTAGCCTTTCATTTTGACTACCCTTGTAGATACGGCCTTGAAGTAGTAGGTTTTACCGGGAGTTAACCCCTCCAGGCGTATGGCGTGAGTTGTGCCGATCGGGAGCAGCCCATGGGGATATTCTTCTGCAATACTTCCCAGGGCTTCCGTCTCCCCGTACTCAACACGGGAGTGGCAGTCAGTGTCGGTTTTCCAGCCGATGGTTATGCCGTCCTGGGCAGGTGCTGCAAGGAAGGGACCTTCGGTGATCAGCGGACGGGTTTCATGGGTGATATAAGGTTCATCCTGGGCCAGGCCGGTAGCCATTGTGAGGCATAACAGGAAGAAAGCGCAGATGAATATTTTGTTGCTTGTGGTCGCCATGGTTTTAATCCTCATATATGTTGCGATCTCTGTTGGAGTGTCCAGAATAATCTATTTGAAAAACCGCTGATATGCAATAGGGGAGAGATGGTTGTGGCTGGAAGCATCCCTGCTTTCCTGTCCCCGACAAAGTGCCATGGGCTTCCAGCCCTTGGTCTTAGCCGTGGCATAAGCTTCCAGCTTATGCTCCGGAAGCCTCCGGGTTGTTGTCTGGCGTTGCTGGAGCGGGCCACTCCAGCTACTATTCGTTGTCGTTGTCAGCGCAGCGGTTATCATTGTAGTAATGGTACTCGCAAATCGTGGATTTCGATCCCGAAGGCGAAGGCGATACCGACCCCGAGATATATTTGAATGCAGCGGATATGCCAGGCTTCTGTCACCCTTCCAGGGTTCCGGGAGGTCTTGGGGATATTCGTTACCCCAGGTTCCCCGAGCCTTCGGCCCGGGATCACCTGGGGCTAAAACCTTCCGCCCCTCCGGGGCTGATGCCTGCCGCCTGGCGGCGGCGTTGATTGCATTGCCGATCTGGAGATCGGCGGTACACAAAGGCCTCGACTCTGGAGGCAGGAGATAGAAATGCGGCTCTGGAGGCAGGTGTAGGGACGATTCACGAATCGTCCGGGGAGAGCGGGTGAAAAAAAACTGGCAGACAAAGATGGTTTAACTGTTCTAATATAGATCTGATCGAACATAAAGGTTTTTTATGTGGCTTTTCGGAAGGAAGACCGTATGAGAATTATCTGTAAAGCTGGATTGCTGATCTTCGGGTTGAGCTGGCTTTCATGTTTGGTTGGTCCAGGAACTGATCCCGGAAATGATCAACTGGCCATACGTGTGGATCCGACCTGGGAGCTTCTCTGTACTATTCATCTATTAGCCGAAACCGGGGTAGATGAACCCCGTAACCTCCCCAAATACATCAAGGCAATAGAGAATGAGTTTGAGTCGTTTAAGGATCATAAGGCTGTCAGAATGGCCAAAAGGTTATGGGAGACTCATCGGATAAACTTGAGCGCGTTGTCCACACTGGCGGTGTATTACGATTCTCCACCAGGACTTGCCCCCCGGAGTTCAATGGCCCCGCTACCTTCCGAACTGGACTCGCGTTGGACCGCGGATGTTATACCGGAATTCATGGCAGCTGCCAGGGAATTTGCCGTAGACGCGGGATACATGGATTTTTTCAACCGCCAGCAGCCATATTTTGATCTTTCTGTTCAGAACCTGGCTGAACCTCTCGGCAAAGCATATATGCAGGGATGGTTCGAGGAATATTTTGGTTACATACCTGACAATTACACGATTATCGTGGGCATGCAGACCGGAGTAGGTAATTATGGTGCAAGCATAACTCGAGAGGATGGAACGAATGAATTCTTCTCCATAATAGGAGGCCATTCACCTTCCCCGCAAAGTGGGGCTCCTACTTTTTCGAAAAAATGGCTGATTCCTATCGTGGTGCATGAGTTTTGTCATCCTTATATCAATCCTCTTGTAACCCGGCACGGGAATCTCCTTGAGAAATCGGGAAAAAAGCTGTTTTCGGCAAGTGAAGAGAAACTGGCCAGGACTGGATGTCTTGCCTGGAATCATATGATGAATGAATATGCTGTTCGAGCCTGCGTGATTCGATACTTCAATTCCAGGAATCAATGGTTAGAAGCCTGGCGCCAGACACGAAGAGACAAGAAGCAAGGGTATGGCGCTGTGGGGGATCTGGTAGATTTTTTTGAAGAATACGAAAAAAACAGGGACAAGTATCCTGATATGGATTCATTTATGCCGCGGATTGCTTCGTTTTTTGATGACTATGCTGAAACATTAACGCAATGACGCGGAGGCGCAGGGGCGCAATGATATCTCGTTGTCGTTGTCAGCGAAACGACAACGGGATGTTAGGCCGGGTAGCGACCATGTCCTGATCGCGCCATCGCACCAACTTCTGGGCACCTTGTTACTTGCGACTCGTTACTATGCTGGATCCGGCTGCTCTAGCCAAAGTGCCATGGGTTTCCAGCCCTTGGTCTTAGCCGTGGCATAAGCTTCCAGCTTATGCTCCGGAATCCTCCGGGTTGTTGTCTGGCGTTGCTGGAGCGGGCCACTCCAGCTACTATTCGTTGTCGTTGTCAGCGAAGCGGCTATCGTTGTCGTTGTCGTACTCGCAAATCGTGGATTTCGATCCCGAAGGCGAAGGCGATACCGACCCCGAGATATATTTGAATGCAGCGGATATGCCAGGCTTCTGTCACCCTTCCAGGGTTCCGGGAGGTCTTGGGGATATTCGTTACCCCAGGTTCCCCGAGCCTTCGGCCCGGGATCACCTGGGGCTAAAACCTTCCGCCCCTCCGGGGCTGATGCCTGCCGCCTGGCGGCGGCGTTGATTGCATTGCCGATCTGGAGATCGGCGGTACACAAAGGCCTCGACTCTGGAGGCAGGAGATAGAAATGCGGCTCTGGAGATCGGCGATCCAGGCTCCCGACTTCGTCGGGGAAATCTGAAAGTCAGGTTACCCGCTACTTGTGACTTGTTACTATCCTGGAGCCGGCGGCTCCAGCCACGGACTGTCCCTTCGGGACCGGAAAGCAAGGATGCTTCCACCACATTCGTCAATCGGAAATGGCTTTACCTAACTTTTTGAGGAACTGGTTTTCTTCAGCGGCGGTGAATCTTCCCGGAGTGCTTTTCCTGCCGTCAGGTGACACTCCCCGGGCCAGCCTGACGACAACCATATCAGCTCTAACCTCTCCCGCCGGGGTGTTGAGGGTATGAATTACATAGCAGCGGTTGGCCAGGTATCCTTGGGCGGCATAAACCCCGCGGGAAGGATCGGAGCGCTCGGGGGCATCCGGCCAGATCAGGACCGGTGGATCAGCCGGGCCTTCGGGTCTCCAGCCCCCGCGGCCGTTAAGCCACCACATGTATCCGTACCGGCCGGGAGCCTCGGCGTAACCTGCTTTGCGGTTGTCGGGTTCGATTCCCCTGGAAACCTGGACAGTTGTGGCTTCATCGACAAATGAAGAGCTTATGACTTCTATCCCATCCCAGTTTCCCCGGTTCAGGAAAAGATGTCCCCAGCGGGCCATGGACGCGGCGTTCATGAACATCGACTGGGATATCGGACGGACATTGAGCCATTCCGGATTGGACAGATCGATCAGGTACTCTCCCGGATTGGGGAATTCATTGGACCATCTCCAGTCGTCGGGGTCCATTCCGATTTTCCGGGCGGCAAGAGCCTCGAAGAAATGGCCCAGGTTGCAGCCGTCCTGGTTCCATGAATAGGGAGGCTTGCTGTAATGATTGTATATGAGTTTAGTCAGGCAGTAGGCCAGGACCTGCGGAGAGCTGTTGTAGGCGAACCTTGAACCGGGCGGGGAGAAAAGAGAAGGTTCAGGTTTAAAGGGATAATACATTCCCTTTTCCGGCCAGGGGGGCCGAACGTCGTTGAATCCATCGGTGAAGGTGGCCAGGTGCCGCAGGGTTATCTGGTTATATTCAGGATAGAGCCTTTCCCCGGACAGATGATCCCGGGTCAGGTCAATATCAATGATCCTGTTCACCGGCATATCCATCGTGGCCATTCCCCGGTCAATCAGCATACCAAGCACGGCGGTGCCGAATACCTTGGTTACCGAATATATCTGGCAGGTTTTCGCGAGGTCTGAACCCTGGTTGGACGGTGTTGATTCATTAGGCCAGATCATCCGTCCGTTTCGGATAACGCAGGCGTACCTGATTCCGTCTTCCTCCTGGTCGGGGGTACGGGGATCATCCAGGGCATTTTCCAAAAACTGCATGGCTTCCTGCAGCTTGGCTGAATTGACTTGTTCATCTTCCGGGGAACACATTTCCCATCCGTGACCGGCCAAAGTGGCAGGTGGCGGGAATTTCATCTGTCCCTGGCAGGGTGTCACTGAAAGAAAGACTAAAAGAAGACTGAATCCTGATATTTTCAATATTCCGGTCATATTAGCTTAAAGTACTCCAAAACAGATCTGTATGGCAACATTGGCGAGCCCGGGGAAAGGGGGGTACTTAGTTGTCGTTGTCGTTTCAGTAATTGATCATCGGATTTCCGTAATTATTTTTATATCCGTTCGCACCTACAGCGCTCACAAGATGGGTGGACAACGATTAACCTGGGGCTCCCCCGTACCTGCGGTCCGGGATCGCCCCAGGCTATTCACCATCGGGCCTTCAGCCCTCTTGAATTGTTGCCGCCTGGCGGTGCCGTTGATTGCAGAGCCGATCTGAAGATCGGCGATCCACAAAGGCCGCAAAACCGTGCCATAGACATCCTGTCTATGGTCTTCAACCGCGGCATAAGCTGCCAGCTTATGCTCCGGAAGCCTCCGGGTTGTTGTCCGGCGTTGCTGGAGCGGGCCACTCCAGCTACTATTCGTTGTCGATTCTTGTGTGTACCGTCGGTGCCGTTGATTGCAATGCCGATCTGGAGATCGGCGATCCACAAAGGCCGCAACCCTGGAGGGAGAAGCCAAAGATGCGGATCAGGAGATCCGCGCTCCCGGGCGGGGGAGCACTTCGTTGCGTCATTGCGTCATGGCGTCATGGCGTTTTTGTTTGGGTTCTTTTTACCTTTTGGGGATCACTGTGCCGGCCATCCGGTCAGTTAGCCGGCCCGAGGAAGCGTTCCAGCCATCGCAGGGCAAGCGAAACCGATTCCGGTGTGGGGGAATGACCGGTACGATGGTTGAAAAAGCCGATATTATCGGGTTTTCCGTACAGGCCGTATACTTTCCTGGCCTCATTGATGAAATGCCAGCTGTCATCCTTGTCGGCGCTTTCTCCGCCGATCAGCATGAAGGGCCGGGGAGCAATTAAACCCAGCAGTTCGTGATGGTCAGTGCCGGGGTCGCGTTGACGGATGGATTCATCCAGGTACCAGTAGTCTTCGTAGTTGGAGAAGTCGAGCCCTATTCCATGATCGCTGCCTATGGCGACTGTTATCCGCGGTTCGAAGGCCGCGGCGTACATGGCCATTTTCCCTCCCAGGGAATGGCCGATGATGCCGATATTGTTACGGTCGACTTCCGGAAGGGTATGGAGCCAGTCAACCAGGCAGCGAACATCCGAGACCCATTTGCCAAGGCCGCTCAGCCCGGGGTGGCGCCTATTCAGTTCGGCTACGGCCTCGGCATAGCCCACCGAGTAGCCTTCGCCAAACCAGCGGATGGCCACGGCAATGTAACCGCTTCGCACTGCCAGGTTGGCAAATGACCGGACACTGGCCGGACTGTAGTTTTTCCCGCCCATGTTCTGGGCGGCAGGAGTATCTACGTCATAGTAGGGGACTATGACCACCGGGACAGGTCTCGTGATCCTGTGCCGGGGCAGCATCAGGTAGATTTTTTCCCGGTAATCGGGTTCAACCTGGAGGTAAATCAGCTTGCCCGTATAGGAATCCATCTCGAACTCGCGGATCAGGTGAGCTTTCGGAGAACCTTCCAGTTTCGGGGCATGCTGCATGCCCAGGATTCCCTCCCATTTGGCCAGGATTCGCAAGCGCTGTTTTTCCCATCGGTCGGGAGATTTGATCATCTCGCCATCCGTGGATTCCAGAAGCGGGCTCAGGTTTCCTGTGGCGGTTTCATAGCCCGCCGGCCTTCGGTTATAGGGCTCAAACCATTCCGGATTGTCGTAGTTGCGGGCAAATTTTTGTCCGCTGCCGCGGCAAATTCGGAAACCAAGATAGCGGCTTCTGTGCCCGGGCTTCGCAGCCGAGTCGTAACCTCTTGCCCAGCTTCCCGAGTGGCTGAAATAACTCCCTCCCCGAACCGTTTTTTCAGCGCTGAAAGAGGGCCCTGAAGGATTGTGCAGCGGCGTGGGATTATTGGAGAGCGCGTCGTTATTATCAGTGCACCACTCCCGCACATTTCCCAGCATGTTGTATAAACCGTTTCTGTTCGGTTCGAACGATCCCACCGGAACCGTTGTTTTTTCAGACATCTCTCGTTTTAGTACTTCCAGGTTTTCATTATTCGCGGATCCCAGGTTGGCCTTTCCGGCCATATCACCGCCCTCATAGGAATTGTCCCGCCCGAAAGCTGTCAGCCATTCAGCCTCGGTAGGCAGCCGCCAGCCATTGGCATCAAGGTCGCACTCACCGCTGTTCAGGTCATAGCAGGGGTGCAGGCCGTCAATCCGGCTTTTTAGGTTGCAGAAGCGAATGGCGTCCCACCAGCTTACATTTTCCACCGGGAATTCGTCACCAACATGAGCGGAGGGATTGAAGCCTGATACTTCCCTGAATTCACGCTGGTTCAATTCGCGGCTGCTGATAATGAAGCCGTCGATTGACACCTCCAGGTCCACACCGGTGAAATCATCGGTGACTGTCCAGCTTCGCGGCGGGAATTCAACCAGGTCCGGGCCGGGAGTTGCCAACGAGGCCGTTACTGAAAGGAATAAACATAAGGCAAGAGAAGGGATCAACGATTTGATAGTCATGGGAACACTCCGGCAAGGTAACTATTTTTTTGTAGGCCCCGCGGCCAGTGATTATTGGGTTTAAGCTAGCACACCGGATGACACTGATCAACGGCAGGGGCGCAAATATATTGTCGCCCAGAAATGGTCACAAGTTGCCGGAGTCGGGTTACGAGCTTGGCGTAACCTGCAAATCGCGGCCAGCAACTATTCCAGGAACAGGCCTGACTCCGGTCCCACCGGGAGCCCGGTTAAAAGCCAGATTGACAGGAGGATCGACCAGGCCAGCAGGAAGAAAAAGGTATAGGGAAGCATGGTGGAAATTACGGTGCCGATTCCGGCTTTACTGTCGTAGCGCTCAACCCAGGCCACGATCAGGGCGAAGTAGGACATCATCGGGGAGATGACGTTGGTGATGCTGTCCCCGATCCGGTAGGTTCCCTGGACCAGCTCGGGAGTGTAGCCGAGCAGCATGAACATCGGAATGAATACCGGGGCCATGATCGCCCACTTGGCTGAGGCACTCCCCATGAACAGGTTGATGACAGCTGAGAGTAGAATGAAAGCCAGCATCAGCGGGATAGCACCCAGCCCCGAAGCCTTCAGCAGTTCCGCTCCCTCAATGGCAATGATCAGGCCGATATTGGTCCATTTGAAGTAGGCGACGAACTGGGCGGCGAAAAAGACCAGGACAATATAGATCCCGAGGGCTTCCATCGCCTTTCCCATTCCCTTCATGACATCGCTGTCGTTTTTATAGGTCTTCGCGCCGATCCCGTAGGCGATACCGCAGATCGCGGCGCTGATGAATATGAAGGCGACAATTCCATTCATGAAGGGCGAGTGGAGGATTCCGCCGGTAGCCGGGTCGCGCAGGAATCCATTTACGGGTACAACTCCGGCCAACAGGAACAATGTGAACAGGAAGGCGGCCAATGCGGCGTAAACCAGGCCTTTTTTTTCGTCGGATGACAGGCGGCGAATCGCTTCAGGTTTTTCAGCTCCCTGGTACTCTCCCAGCCGCGGCACGACGATTTTTTCCGTCACCCAGGTCCCGACAACGGCGATTATAAAGGTCGAAACAAACATGAAATAGTAGTTTGCGGCTGGATTAACCAGGTATTCGGGATCGATAATCCGGGCTGCTTCCTGGGACAAACCGGCCAGGAGGGGATCGATGGTCCCCAGCAGCAGGTTGGCGCTGTAGCCGCCTGAAACCCCGGCGAAGGCGGCCGCCATTCCGGCAATGGGGTGCCGTCCCATGGCAAGGAAAATGATGGCACCCAGGGGGATGAGAAGGACATATCCAACTTCGCTGGCTGTATTGGAGAGGATTCCGGAAAAAACTAT
Source organism: Acidobacteriota bacterium (assembly GCA_963666915.2). Lineage (GTDB taxonomy): Bacteria > Acidobacteriota > UBA6911 > RPQK01 > JAPXNP01. The sequence goes on along the minus strand of CAXXEX010000006.1, from coordinate 78,092 downwards.
CACGAAAGTCAGCAGTTTTTTCGGTGCTGAATAGACGAGAAGCCGAAGGGCGGACCCAATCAGCCCGCTGCTTTCGGCGATGCCGATGCCCAGCATTGAAACAAGAACCGTTCCGAGAGGGGCGAATCCCGTGAAATTCCCCACCATGTTTTCCAGGATCATGTGCAGCCCTGTAACTGACAGCAGGCTGAACGGTCTGATCGTCTCCCCGGTCCCGGGATGTTCGACCGCAAGGTGGAACAGGCTGGTGAACCAGGAAGCGATTATGACCAGAACGGCAAAGAGAAAGAAAAGAGTGGCCGGGTGAGGCAGGGCGTTTCCCACTTTCTCAACCACGGTTAAAAAACTGTTTAACAGATTTATTTTTCTCTTTTTTCTTTTACCCATATTGTTCTGGTGTTTCTGTGTTTCGGTTCCCGCGGAGCGCTTGGCATATAACCGCAGGCGTCATAAATTGCCTGTTCTTAATCTGTTCCGTCGGATTATATCAGCTGAATTGTCTCCTGGCGGATTATATGCTGAATCAAATATTCTCAACAATTACGGATTCGATCACGATAACGACAGCGGGAAGTGCAAAGCTAAGTTCGAACATCTCACCTGAAACTTGGTTTAAATCAGGAATGGCTAATAGCTGGTAACTCATTTTTTTCTATAATCTGGATATGAGAAAAGTATTTTGCTGGTGCCCCTGTTAAAACGCCGGAGCTGTAAACTCTAATAGGCCCAGGTGATCTCGGGCCGAAGGCTCGGGGTGAGATACAGCGACACGGTCCAAGCCCAGGGCGGCAGAAGAGCCGGGGGAATCATTCTTTCAAATATCGATCATCATATGGAATCTCATATTTATGGAGAAATGGAGAATTATGTCGCCTTTCCTGGGCTAAAAATAGGATTTTATGGCCGCTCCATGGGTAGAAGGGGTAGCTGACAGCTGCGGCTTAGCGATACTCAATTAAAGCTTGGAACAGGTGAGATCGTGCATGTTGGAGTCCGCTTAGGGTTCGGGATTCGGGTAGTCAGGCCTGATGCCGGCATTCATGGGGATCAGTGCGAAAACGAGACAGGTCTATAAGTTAGAATGCCTAAGGTAATTCCCTGTTAATGCCTAATCCTTCCGGTATCCAGATGACAGGGAGACTAACTAAATTTAGACGCGGGTAAATATAATGGCAAAAAAACCTGCCTATGAAGAATTAGAGAAGAGGGTCCAGGAACTTGAACAGGTTGAGGCTGGCCTCAGGACGGCCGAAACTGAAATGGAGCGGTCTCAGTCCTTGCTGCAGGCCGCCCTCGAATCGACGGCTGACGGTATCCTGGTTGTCTCAATGGATGGATCCTGGACAAGCTTCAATCAAAAATTTATTGATATGTGGGAGATTCCTGATTTCATCTGGAAAGCCGGTGATGATAAGGCCGCCCTCGAATACATCATTGGAGTTTTTGAGGAGCCTGATGAATTCATGTCTATAGTCGGTTACCTGTATGACCATCCGGAAAAGGAAAGCTTTGACACTTTCAGGGTGAAAGATGGCCGGATTTTTGAGCGTTATTCAATGCCCCAGCGGCTTGGCGAAAAGATAATTGGCAGGGTTTGGAGTTTTCGTGATGTCACCAGGCGGAAACTGGCCGAAGAGGCTTTGAGGGAAAGCGAGGAGCGTTTCAGGGAACTTGCGGAAATGCTGCCGGAGGTAGTTTTTGAAACCGACTGGGATTTTAACCTGACATATGCCAATCGCCGGGCGTTCGAACTGTTTGGATATTCCGAAGCAGACCTGGAGGAGGGCCTGAACGGACTTGATATGTTCATCCCCGCGGACCGGGAAAGGCTGGAGGAGAGAATCGCCAGGAGGATGAGAGGAGAATCCTCTGGGAGAACTGAATATCAGGCTTTAAAAAAGGATGGATCTTCTTTTCCGGTTCTCTTCCACGCAAGCTCCATCAAGAGTGATGGCGAACTGGTGGGCTTAAGAGGCATTGTTATTGACATCACTGAGCTTAAGAAAGCCGAGGAGGTTTTAAAACAGGAGAAAAACAGGGCCGAGACCTACCTGAACATCGCCGGTGTCATCATTTTGGCTATGGATACCCGAGGAATTGTCACCATGATAAACAGGAAAGGCTGTGAAGTCCTTGGTTATGATGAAGGTGAAATACTGGGGAAAAACTGGTTTTCTGAATTCATTCCGGAAAGGATACGCCGGGAGGTTCAGCCTGTTTTCAAAAAGCTCATAAATGGCGAAGTAACCGAGTTTTACGAGAATCCTGTTTTGACAAAGAGCGGTGAAGAAAGACTCATCGCCTGGCACAACACTATCCTCGTCAATGATCAAGGTGAAATAACAGGAAATTTAAGTTCGGGAGAGGATATTACACTCCGCAGGCAGGCGGAGGAGGAAAGATTAATATTGGAAGAGCAATACCAGCAGTCCCAGAAGGTGGAGTCCCTGGGGCGGCTGGCAGGCGGTGTGGCCCATGACCTCAATAACCTGCTCACCCCCATCCTGGGCTACAGCGAGATTCTTATGGCAGACAGTGAAGCCGACGGGAAATGGCGGCAGTCAGCGAGTGAAATTCTGCGCGCCGGATTCCGGGCCCGGGACCTGGTAAAGCAGCTTTTAGCGTTCAGCCGTAAACAGACTCTTGATTACCGGTTGGTGGACCTGAGTAAAACAGTGATGGAATTTGAACCCCTGCTGCGGCGGACGATACGGGAAGATATCGAGATACAAGTGAAGCCATCATACGATATCAGCACAATAATGGCAGATGTCGGCCAGATTGAGCAGGTGATCATGAACCTGGCTGTTAACGCCCAGGATGCCATGAAAGGCGGAGGCCGTTTGACGATTGAGACCTCTACAGCGGAGTTGGACGAGAAATACGCGGCAACACACCAGGGGGCAAAACAGGGCGAGTACGTGGTGCTGATTGTAAGTGATACCGGTTGCGGTATGGATCCAGGCACGCTGAAAAGTATATTCGAACCATTTTTTACCACCAAGGGGGAAATGGGTACAGGTCTCGGGCTGGCCACTGTCTACGGTATTGTCAAACAGCACGAAGGTCATATCCAGGCCTACAGCCAACCAGGCGAAGGCACTACTATTGAGGTCTACCTGCCTATCTCCAGGGAAGTTAATCCGGGGAAGAATTCCAGTGGCACGATCTCCGCCAAACTGAAAGGTTCCGAAACCATACTCCTGGTGGAGGATGATCCTCAAGTTCTTGATTTTACAAGCATTATCCTGAAAAGGCAGGGGTATACCGTCCTGGAAGCGGAAAGCGGTCCTGAAGCCTTGATGGTTTTGGAAAACCAGTCCGAACCTGTCGATCTGATGCTGACCGACGTGATTTTACCCGGCATGAACGGCAAAGACCTGTTTTCCAAGGTTGTTGAAGATCATCCGCGCATGAAGGTCCTGTTTATGTCGGGCTATACTGATGACGTAATAGCCCATCACGGGGTGCTGGATGAGGGGGTAGCTTTTATTCAGAAGCCTTTCGCCAGCCAGGCACTGTCCATCAAGCTGAGGGAGGTCCTGGATAAGTAAAGTAAAGGCTGGATACTTCCTGTTCCAGGGGTGCAGCTGCCTTGTAGGTTACCCGCTGTCCCCATTGTTCTAAAAGGTTCACTCAAATGCCATGGCGGGTTTAGGCTGAAACGGCTGTAATTCCTTTTTCCAGCTGACCATCAGGGCTTCTCGAACACTGGCATCTGTCTGGTAAAGCCAGGCCAGGTGCTGGAAAGCATGGTTAATAACCGCCTCGGTCGGAATGTCCGGGGGCGGGGAAGCGGCTCCGCCCCGCACAATGCCCGATTGCCTGACCGGGACAGCATGAAATTCTTCGGGGATCTCTCCAGGGTTTTGCACCACGGCAAGGTAGGTTATCAGCAGGTTTTCCCTGTCCTGCCTCCACGATGTGGAATGAATAACTTCTGGTTTCAAGGTAATTGATGCCAGCCTGTTCTGGACGAGGGTATGGGCGTGCCCGGACCGCAGGAACGGAAAGGTCCAGGATCCCTTATCACTGGGAATCAAAACAACAGGTCCATTTCCAGACAGGAATACAGGGAAAACCTCAAGCAATACCGCAGGTCCGTTCGTGGTTTCGGCAGGTGCTCCTGTTGATTGGTTTTCTGGAACTGCATCCTCCCTGCCTTCCTTCGCGCCGCAGGCAACAATCAATGAGGAAAGAAGCATTATTAAAACCAGCCTGAAACACCCGGCCTTCTGGTGGGAGGCCAGTCTTTCCCTGATGCAAAGCTGCGGGTATTCACTCATCGATTCCCCTTGCCATCGGATTCTTCGGCAGGCTCACCAGATTGGCAAACAGGCGGAAAGCTCCAGGTACGCCTTCCGGAAGCTGCCGGTAGAAAGCATAAGCGCAATAGACATAGATTCCTTTTCCATAGGTGGTATAAACGAATCCGCCTTCCTGGGGCGGTTGTCCCTGGTCATGGGTTTCAAGCAGTGCTTCGTATCTTTCATCCCAGGTCTTAAGGAATTTTGATCCCCGTTGTTCAATCCAGCCGTCGAAGTCCTTAGCCGTAATTTTATTGGGCCAGTTGAGGACCGGGTGTTCGGGATTCAGAATGTTTATCGGGGAATTCTGATCAGTAACCTCTTCCGGATTTCGGCTCATTTCATAGGGATAGGGCCCGAAATTATTGTCAAATTCGGGAGTATTGTACTGCACCACGACCACGCCGCCATTTTTGACATAGTCCAGCAGCCGGCCGTTGTGGGTGCTCAGTTCCGGACGGGCCGCGTAGGTCCTGACCCCGTGAACAATGACATCAAACTGGCTCAAATCCGCTGATGCCAGGTCGATTTCACTCAGGAACGCGGCCTGCAGGCCCAGGCTGACCATTGAATCCGGGACACTGTCACCGCTGCCCATTATGTAGCCGACGCGAAGGCCGGGGGCTACTTTTACATCCACGCCGTTGGACTTATAGGAAGCCTCCCGGTAAAGATTGTAGGGACGCAGTCCTGGATAACCGGCGGTTTGAAATCCTTCGGTGTATTCATTGCCTTGGTAATCAGCCACGGCTGTTACTGTATAAGTTTTTTCTGAAATGTTGGCAGGGAAAACCTGGAAACTTACAGATTGCTGTTCTCCGTCCCTGACCGTTGAAAAGGGAATTTTTTCAGGTTCTGACTTCCAGCCTTCCGGCATTTTGAGCCGGACCTGGCCTTCCGCGGGACCTTTTACATTGCTCTGGACTTTGACACTGACAGTAAACTGGTCTGAATCAAGCCGGGTCACTCCGGCATGGGGGGACAGCGAAACAGAAATCGCGGGCACCACTACCAGCGGGTTAAGGACAGTCCCCAGGCCGGTTATACGCTTGACTGCCTGTACAGCCTGGCCTATACGAAAACTGACGCCGTCGAGATCCATTTCAGCCCAGGCCGTTAAAGGATAAGGGCGGTGGGACTGATTAACATATTTTTTAACGTCGATATCATAATAGTCCTGGTGGATCCCGGGGCGGGAGAAATAAGGCCTGGTGAATGTTGGATCCGCCGGGACTTCAACATCAAACTGCGCGTTCATTGTTTTGTTTTCTTCGAGAGGTCCTGCCGCCGCGCTCTCTGACGCGATAATCCAGTTCTCATCTTCGGCCGCAAGCAGTGAAATGCTCCTGACGGAGACATTGGCGGGACTCTGGTTTGTCAACCTCACGCTCACCCCGAATTTTTGGTCGGGAACCGCAGCCTGGAATGTTGCCGGCAATCCCCTGGAGAATCCCCTGGAGTTTTGCCGTTCCGGGGCTACAGTGGCCAGAAGAGAAATCCCAAGGGCCTGTTTGAGGGCGGTGTTGAACTGGGCCTCCTTGGCACGAAGTTCGAATGATACGTCGAATTTTGCTTCTTCCGGAAGATCACTGGCCGCTACTTCCTTCAACAGGGTCCTGGTGGCTTGCAGTCCCTGGGCCAGTACCGGGGCGATGGTGTCAGGGTGCATCATGGAGAAATTTTCTGTTGCCCTGTCCACCAAGCTGTCGATTTTAGCCAGGCCGGATTCCAGGAACGAAGGGGTGGGTCCGGCGACCAATCCGGCTATTCCCTGTATTGAAATATCGATTCCGTCAAAGATGGATTCTTCCTTGTCAGGAGCATCCACCCTGGAGCCGAATCGATGATATCCGGTATCGCTGGCTCCGGCGGGGGGAATGGAAGATCCTCCCATCTGGCATTTCTGCATGCCCAGTCCCTCACGAGCAGCCTGGTTGTAATTCTGGCCCAGGGCAGGATCGTAGGTTCCCTTGGGGATTACGACAGTCGCCGGCAGAGCTCCGGGGTTCCATTTGTTTTCAATATGGTTTTGATATCCAGCCGGGATCCATTTCTGGGTGAAATAGTGAAAGATGCCTTTTTCGTTAACGCTGCCCTCCTGCAGGGCGGATGGAACCCTTCCGTAAGCCTTAAGCGGAGACCATGGACGTAACCCGGATTCGATCTGTTCAGGATAGGCATTAGGATCTCCGGCTAGTTTGAAAGCCTCCTGCATGATCTGTCCGTTGGCCTGGTGGTGACCATGTCCGTCAGTGATTCCGCCGATAAAGACGGCCGACAATACAAGCGGACGGGTCATCCTGATCACCCGCACCGCGTCAGCCAGGACACGATCCTTGCCCCAGGAGTTGAACGCTTCTTCCCGCGTCTTGGAAAATCCATAATCAGTGACGCTTCCGAAGTAGGGATCTACCCCGTAGTACCTGCATGCTGCTATCAGTTCCTCGGTGCGAACCAGTCCCAGAGCGTCAAAAAAATCATTGGACATGACGTTGGCTCCGCCTTCGCCGCGAGTCAGGCTTAACAGCGAGGTTCGGGTTCCCTTTCCCCGGGCCTGGTAGGCCAGGAAGCCCCCGTCTTCATCATCCGGATGAACTGTGATCATGAGCATGCTGGCACGAGTTTGCAGCTTTTTCAGGGTCTGGGCTAATCCTGACGCGCCCCGATCCATCTGCAGTTCGCGATCAAAAGTCTGCGGCTGAATCATGCAATCCGCATCATTCTGAGCCTGGAGGGGAAGGGAGATGCAGATCAGCATCAGTGTGAATATGATAAAAACCGGGTGGAAAATGCCTTTTATATTTAACCTGTATAGTTTTGAAAACATTAGTCTTCCTCCGATGATATGTGTTATTGCCGGTCAGCGGCCTGTTACACATACATACTTAATTTTCACTGTCTTCCATGCCTTTTTCGTTCCTGGCCCGTATAAAAAGGAAGTAAGCAATTACTGAAGCTGCCAGGAACGCGAAGGAAAAGAGGATTCCTTCCCCCGGACCGGTGAAGAAAATGCACATCCAGAGAATTGCTGATACCAGGGCCGGCAGGGGATAAAGCCACATTATGAAGGGGTGGTCAATGTCCTTCCGGTATTCCTTTAACAGAATCACGCCGACACACTGCCAGATAAACCGCAGGAGGATCTGGACCTGGATCAGCCAGCTGACCAATTGGCCCAAAGTAAAGAAACAGAAGGGCAGGGAGATTATTCCCAGGGTTATCAGCGAAACGTGCGGGAATTTTTTTGTTTTGTGTACTTTGGCAAAGATACGGAAAAAATCTCCATCTCTTGCCGCGGCAAATGGGATCCTGGAATAACCGAGAATAACCGCGTAGAGTGAAGATGCCGCCACGAAAAGGATCAGCCCGGTCATTACAAGCCCGGCGATCTGGCCGATCTGGGGATCGGAGAAGGTCTTGGTGATGAAGATTGAAGCCACTGTGCGGGTTTCCATGGCTTCCTGCCAGGGGATCATGCCGACAATGACGACACTCATCAGGATATATAAGGTGGCTACTACAAAGATTGACAGGACAATGGATCTCGGGACCGTTTTTGTCGGATTTTTAATCTCTTCGGCAATGTTGCATACCTGGTTATATCCGCCATAGCTGTACATCGCCAGCACTGAGGCAGCCCCGAGACTCATAAACCAGTCCCAGTTAAGTGTATAGGCATGAGCCGGGAAATCGAAGGCCTGTTTCAATGAGAAATTGAAGAGGCCTGCCACAATGACCCAGCCCACGGTAAGCAGGACCACTACCAGCATTACTACTGCCATCCGTCCAACTGATTTGATGTTGCGGTAAAGCAGCAAAGTCATTCCAATACATACTGCCGCGGCGACCAGGTTGTGCTGCCAGGGGGTCATGGAGGTCCAGTAAAATCCCAGGTAGTCAACAAATCCGACGGCTCCCCCGGCTATGGAGAGAGGGGCGACAAGGATGATCTGGAAGATAAACATGAACGCCATCAGCCGGCCTATCCCAAATGGTTTATAGGCCTCTCGCAGGTAGAGATATGGGCCCCCGCTGCCGGGGAGAGCCGCTCCCAGCTGGGCATATACCAGTCCGTCAGCGAGAGCCAGTATTGCCCCGGCGATCCAGGCGTAGATGATATGAGGCCCGGACAGGGCCGCGATCATGAAAGGTATGGTTAGGAACGGACCGACTCCAACCATGCCGATTATATTGGTGGCACTGGCTTGCAGCAGTCCCATCCCCTGTTCCAGCTGGGTATTGTCGGATTTCTGATTTTTTACTATTGGTTTTACGGATTGACTCATATGACTCCTAGCGCTCTGATAAGCTTTTCAGCGATAGTCTCGTTCCCGACCACGGGATTGGCGGCAAGGGCTTCTATGGCCTTGGCGGTATCACCGGAGATTGCCGCTTCAATTGTCAGGCGTTCGTATTTCTTGACTTCCACGATCAGGTCCCGCGCGGATTCGGGTATTGGCCTGACGTTGAGCGGAAGGGCGCCGTTTGAATTGACCAGGCAGGGAACTTCAACGATATCAGAGTCTTCCAGGCAATCCAGGTTGCCCTGGTTTTCCACATTCAGCGGCAGAACAATGCCTGAATTTGAAGATATCGCTTCTACAACTGACATGGCAATCTTGTCATAACCAGTTAAAGCGCCCCACTCGCGTTTGACGCGGTCTCCTGAATCCCCTGATTCGATCTTCATGTAGCTGGCATCACGGGCATCGATATAAGAATAATAGGCCTTTTTAGGGTCGCCGTCAGGCGCCTGTATTTCCTGGAAAAACTGGTCGTTCAACCTGGCGATTTCCTTGCCCCTTGAAGTCCCGGTTTTCCTGATGTTTGCCGCTGCTGTTTCCGGCCGGTAGTAATAGTAGAGGTACTCAGTCGGCAGCAGTCGAAGTTCCCGCAGGAACTCTGTCTCGAACAGGGGAGACCGGTATACATTCTTCAGCAGATCAGGGTTTTCCCAAATGCCTGAAAGCAGCGGTTCTCCCCTGTAATAAATCTCCCTGAGCCAGCCCAGGTGATTGAGCCCGAAGAAATCGAACATGCATTCGGAGGAAGGTACATTGAAAGCGTGAACCACGTCTTCAAAAAGTTCGGTCGGGGTGTCGCAGATCCCAATAATCCTGGCCCCGGTTAATTGGCGCACAGCCTGGGTAATAATGCTGACCGGGTTAGTGAAGTTGATAATCCAGGCCTTGGGGGCGGAGGCTTTTATTTGTTCGGCGTAGTCCGCCATGATTTTTATGGTACGCATGGCCATGGCAAACCCGCAGGCCCCAATTGTTTCCTGGCCCAGTTGGCCTTGTTCCAGGACGGCTGCCTCATCTTCGGCCCGCCGGGCAATTCCGCCGACTCGAATGCAGGTGAAGACGAAGTCGGCATCCGCGACACAGTCAGACAGCCGGGAAGAGACGGTAACCTTGAAACCGGAAGCGAATTCCTGAGCCAGGCTGCCTATTGCTTCCAGCCGGGAAGCTGAAGTGTCAAATAACGCGACTTCTGATACAGGGAATCCCGCCTTGGATATCCCGTGGGTTAGCAGGGGTGTCCGGGCTCCGGCCCCGCCAATGATAGCTATTTTCATTCCAGTTCTTCCTTATTCGGCAGGGAGTCCACTCCCCCGGCAGCGCGGGTTGAGAGTCCTCCGACCAGGTTGCCAAGCTCCAGGCACCGCAGGGGGGAGGTGCCCCTGACGATCCCGGCGAGAAATCCGCCGTTAAATGCGTCTCCCGCTCCGGTAGTGTCTAAAGCTTCCACCTGGATCGGAGGGGCTGCAATCTGCCATTCCGGGGAAAGCCAGCGAGAGCCCTTTGATCCCAGTTTCAGAATTGTGTTTTGAGCGTGTCGCGGCCAGTAGTCCATAGCTTTTCCCAGTGTTTTCCGGCCGGAAAATAATACTGCTTCCTGCTCATTGATAAAAAGATAGGTGACCGCTCCCAAAAGTTCCGTAAAGCCGGGGTCTTCAAGCAGTGATTCATTCCATCCGAAATCCCAGGAGGTCGTCAGTCCGCGCCGATGCAGATTCTGGACCACATCCACCCATTGTCCGCAGTTTTCGGGACAGAATGCCAGGTGAACGTGGGAGGCGCGAACCCGCCTGGCAGGATTAATAAGCCTCTCTTCAAGCTGACTGTTGATGCCGTTGTAGGTCACAAAGCTGCGGTCTTCCCTGGTCGAAAGGGCCACGCTGATGGCGTAGGGCTCATCTGGTCTGCGGAGGTTCCGAACCGCTATTCCTTCCTGCTTAAGACGCCTGGCCGCCAATGGACTGAGGGCGCTGATAACCCGGCAGTTGAGCTGGAACCTGGCAGCGGCCATCGCGGTGATTACCACGCCGCCTCCGATAGTCTTTACGAAACGGTCCGTTTTGATTTCTTTTCCAGGACCGGGTATACCGGGAAGATCTATGAAAATCTGATCTTCAAAGGCTTCTCCAATGGCAACGATATCTTCTTTAGGCACCACCGGATAATAGCATGCAATAGGGATGTGGACAACGGCATCAGAAAGATTTGCGGATAATTGTGATTTGAGGGTTTCAGGCTATATGGACCCCCTGGAAAATTTAGAATACATGAATATGAATATCCCTGACATTGAGAAGCCTGTTTTGGTTGGGGAATTAACTATTCGTAATCCCATATGGCCGGGGAATCAGTATCACGACTACTGGCCGGAAATTATTTAAAGGGCGTGATGCGGATTACCAAGTTACGTGAGTGATGCGGAATATAATTGTCTTTTAAGTGTCAAAGGAAAACAGTATTTGTGAATTTTTTATGTTGAAAATGTAATCTGAAAAAAATAAAGGAGAGGGACTCATGAAAAAGGCATTTGTTGCAGCATTTTTGTTTCTTCTGAGCTGCAGCCTGCTAATGGCTGATTTCCCCGGGGTGAAGTTTGTGGCACCCATGGATAGTCTGACCGGACCAGTTGAGGGCCCCTGGATACTGACCATAATGGCTACAAGCACCCAAACCATAGACGTTATGGTGGATGTTGAAACCGAGATTGAAGACGAACAGGGAGAAGCCCTCAGTCCGGATGGACTGGCTGCATTACCTGAGGGCACGATAGTGAAGGTAGCAGGAGTCTTCATGGAAGAAGGTCTCTATGCTCGAGGTGTGGATGTTGTTAAATCTGAAAATGAATTTGAGTTCAAGGGGCCTGCAGACAGTGTTGACTGCGGATCAGGAGCATTAGTGCTCATGGGTTTTGAAATTACACTCACCCTTGATACCGAGATAAGGGGAGCGGACGGCGATTTGCTGGCCTGTGAAGATATTGAACCGGGACAGTTTCTGAAAGTAGAAGGAATGGTCATTGATTCAGCCCTGGTTGCCGAGAAGATTAAGGTTGGAATTCCCGGAAAGGAACATCTCGTAGTTGAGTTTGATGCCGTAGTACAGGAGATGGCGGGCAGCGAATGGCTGGTAGCCGTCGGCGGAAACAATCCTGGAGCCACGGTTCCTGTTCTTGTTGTTCTGGATGAGAATACCCAGGTTATAGGGACCATTGAAGTGGGCACCGAAGTTGAAATAACCGGCGTGCTGACCCCTGAACTGGCTGTTCTGGCCAGGTTGATCAAGATTGAAGGGCTCAGGAGAGAAGACAAGGGCGACTCCGGTAAAAAGGAAGGCGAAGAAGGTGACGCTGAAGACGATGAGAGCGGGGACGGAGATGTTGAGAATAGCGGCAAGAAAGACGACAACCCCGGCAAAAAAGACGACAACCCTGGGAAAAAGGATAACCCTCCCGGCAAGGACAAGGATAAGTCCGATAAGAGTGATGATGATCCTATAGCAGAAGATGCCTAGTCGGTTGATAGAAATGGATTGCTGAACAATTCTTCCGGAAGGGGTGAGGCAGACTGCTTCACCCCTTTTTTTTGACCTGATATTTTTACTCGAATATTTTTACTGATGTATGAGTCCTACAGCCATTTGACCAGAGAGCTCACAGTTTTCACCCGCTTTTACTTCGGGTTCTCTTATTGACTGTAAGCCGCCCTGGGGATTCTCCTGGATTTCCTGTTCCATGATCACCATATGTTCGCCGCGGCTGACCATCCCAGCCACGGTGAATCCGTAATCCAGATATTCCAGGATTTCTTTCTGCATCGTCGAGGTTCGGGTGGTAGCCAGCAACTGGTATTTATAGCGCTTTTGATTTTTCGGAGGACGTTCCATCAATAAGGCAATTTCAGGTCCCACGAATGTGCTGTTCTTGGCAACCATGATAGAGGGCAACAGGCGAAATCCCTCCCTCGCGGCAGCATTCAACTCCTCCTGCATTGTGCCCGTCCTGGAGGTGGCAAGAAGCCGGTACTGGTAGGGCGAAGGGGCCTTGGTTGTTTTTTTCATCAGAATGGCAATTTCCGTGCCGCTGGTAGGGGATCCGGCAACGACCCTGAAGCCTTTGGCGCTGGCCTCATCCAGTTCCTTCTGCATTGTAGATGTCTTTGTTGTGGCTAATAGAACCCAGGTTTGATCCTGGGCAATTTTCAACTCTGCCGCGAATCCTGGAGCGACCGCGACGAGAAATATCAGGCAAGCAATACATTTTCTCATCTTAACTTAATCCTTAAAGTGTTTATTCATTTCGTCAAAGAATGAAAATTCCTTCTGTATATGAAGATTGAGTTAAGCGGCATATTTCTCAAAATGAAAGGGATGGTAACCCGGTTTGTTTTTGGCCGGACTAACCGTATTGGACATCAAGGCTTCTTTCCTTGACTGGACCTGCGTTTTTCCTGGTCGCGGCATCCCGAAACCGGGGACATACATCACCCTTTTCTGCAACAGAGTTCAGAATGATTTCAAGGGCATTTTTAAGTCAGGTGAAATAGGATTATTTTGATTTTTTCATCCTTACTCAAACATCGGCTCCAGCCTGGTTGTAGGCGGAATGGCCGCCATGTAGCGCAGGGACCTGTCCCCGAACAGCTGCTGTCCTGCAATTGGTTTGTCACTTTGGATTTTGATGTAGCCACCGGACTGGGTGGGAAATCCAGGCCACACATCCGGATCAGTAAGGGTCCGCGCAATTCGTTCACCCGGACCGAGGACCAGCGTTTTTTCTGCTACTTTAAGCCCGTCTGTGCCGATTGCTTCAATCAGAACTGTGGCGGTTTCGTCTCCGGGATTGAAAAAAGCGAACCCGGTGAATACCGTGGGCAGGTTGGCAATATGGTTGAAAACTGCTTCCTTGAAAAGTTCAGTCTGGAGGGGCAGGGACATGGCGTATCCCATGGTATCCCCCTCGGCAAAAATGATGTCCCCGATTACTCCCCGGCCATCGGATTCAACTAACAGGGAGCCGGTAGTAACCACGCCTTCCCCTTCCAGTCCGAATAGGGTCCCCAGGTCCGCGCTGTAAACACGCCTGCTGTGGACCACTATCTGGACTGGGGTTGCCAGGGGGATCCCGTTATCCCCAATAGCGGTCAAGGTGACTTTTCGGTATTCGTCGGCAGTATTTACAAGTCTCAGGTTGGTCACGATATTAAGACCGTGGGCCAGTTGGGCACTGTACATGTTTTGAGCAACTGAGTATTCGGCGGCATTCATTCCCAGGGCAGTGCGAACCCCGGGAAACTCGATCCTCGAAAAGCCGACTATGCCTGGTCCTTCCGTCACCCTGATATCCATGTATCCATCGTAAATCCCATGGCCTGAATTTGTAAGGTCCTCTGAGTCTCCCGCAATAAAACCATTGGCGGGAATGGTATGGGAGTTTGTGGACTCGCCATTGTAACCTGTGATCGTGCAGGTGACAGTAACCTCATCGTCCGTTGGATTAACCAGGCACATCTGGATGTCCGGCTGCCACCCATAGAAAAATCCCTCATCCAGGGGCCTGGTGAAGCAGAGTTTTTTCGCGTAGGATGACTGGGATTCAGCGCCATCGAGCATTTGCGTGTCACTCACTCCGTAGAGAAATATGCTGCCCATCTGATTGCTGTTTTCAGCTCCCAGTTCAATCCAGGATAAGTCACTGTGATAAGGATCTCCCTGGAAAAATTCCCATCCCAGCAGACTCTTCTGCAGGCTGGCTCCCACCGTGGTGGACGCGGGATTTTGTCCCAGGGGCTCCAGGATTCCGGCTGAGTCGTAGGCTGCAAGGTCCAGATTAAAACCAGTGTCCCCGAAATTGGAAACCACCACCCCTGTAAAATATTGGGCAGCCTGTTTCCAGACCGGGATAAAGGCACGGGAAAGAGTGCCGGAAACAACAGTATCGCTTTCACTGTCCGGGCTTTGCAGGTCATTTTTGTTATTATTATGAGCCCAGGTAACCGCATTTACTTTAAAGGTATAGTCAACTCCCGGTTCCAGGTTGGAGACTATCAGCGATGAATCCTCCTTGTCATGGGACATTCCAGCGTAATGATAGTCAGAACCGGCTTCTGCCTGGGATGGGTACTCCTCAGTTGGAGGAGTTGTTTGTTTGTAGAAAACCCGGTATCCGCCTTCATCGTCAGTGTAGGAAATCGTATCCCAGGATACCTGCACGCGGTTTTCGCCGGTGCCTCCGGATTCCACTACCGCAGCGGATACATTTTCAGGGGGTGCGGTCTGGGTGGACATGAACATGTTTGAATGCTTGTTCTCCATGGCGGCCAGGATTGTGGGGTCGGATGAATACAGGCAGTTGTAGGATAAATCGATTTCCTCAGGCGGCGCAGCCAGGAACGCTGGAAGCTCTCCGTACAAGGCATTTTGGGAGAGCCACAGGTGTTCAAGGTTGGACAGGTTGCCGAGTTCCGGAGGTATCTCGCCGGTTAACCTGTTGGAATGAAGGGCTAAATTTTGTATTTCGGTCAGATTGCCAAGTTCAGGGGGGATTTCTCCACTCAATTCATTGGAAGAAAGCCACAGGGTCTCAAGATTGCTCAAGTTCCCCAGTTCCGGGGGGATCTCACCCGTTAAACCATTGACATCAAGCCTGAGAATTCTTAGATTTGCCAGGCTCCCAAGTTCTGAAGGGATCTCACCAGTCAGGTGAGTTGAAACAAGTTGTAAGATCCTCAGGTTGGTCAGGCTGCCAAGTTCCGGGGGGATCTCACCCGACAAATAATAGTTTGTGCTTAGATCCAGGTGTTCCAGCGCAGTGAGGTTGCCGAGTTCCGGAGGAATTGAGCCGGTCAGGTTATTTCCGCCCAGATTTATTCTTATAAGATTTTGCAGGCTTCCAAAGTCGGAAGGGATAGAGCCTGTCAGGTTATTTGCGGTAAAACCCAGGTTTTCAAGATTGACAAAATTCGCAAAACCATCAGGCAGCGGACCGCTCAAGCCGTTGTTAGTAATATATATTTCTACAACGTGTCCTTCTTCAACGATGATTCCATACCAGTCGTCGACAGGTTCAGCGGATAGCCAATTGGTGTTGTCTGTCCAGTTGGGGCCATCTGTACTGTTGTACAGGGCATAGAGGACCTGGCACTCCGCGTCAGGTATACCGGTGCAGGTTTGGGCCAGAACCGGGGATATGGTGGTGATAATGAAGATCAACAAAGGCAGCAGTCCTGATCCAATAATTGATCTGGGAAAAAAAGAGGGTAGATTTCTGTTTGTGTTACAGCACATAATTACATACCTTTCCGTGCATGCCAATTCAACAAGTTAGATAGTTTTCTGACTGTATAATTAAAAGCTATTCAGCAAACTGTCCTGGGTCTGTTATGGGTGCTGTAAAAATACTAGCGATGGAGGCAGAACAGCCTTCGGCAGGTTCTGCGCCGCGATAATTTCCTGCTGAAGGCGTTTTCGGTGTTAGTAGGCTTTGCGCTTGTGAGACCCGGTGATTGGTATGGAACCCGGTTAAGTAAACAGCATTGATTTAACAATCCTTTTTTACACCAGGCCCGGGTATTCCACGAAGACCGATTGCAACCAGGTCTTCAAAGGTTTTTCCGCTGGTAATCCTGTTTTCTCCAGGCGCAACTCGATAATAACATGGATAAATACGGTGGACAACAGCATCCTTAGTATTTACAGTCATTTATGATGTCGAGGAATTGGAGCAATGAAATGTGCTTTTACCGAAGCTGCCATTTTGAAGCAGGTATTGTTAGTTTGCTGACACGGTTTTATAATCCGGGTACATTCAATTTGTAGAATCGTTGTTTCCATGGATGGTAATCGTCCCATTTATCAACATCCGCAAAGGATAGAAGCCATGAAGATTTTTAGCCGAAACAAACGTTGGACCGGGAGTGTGATTCTGTTGTCGTTTTTGACTTTTTTGACGTCCTGCTCAGGACCTCCTGCCGATTCGTATGACCTGATTGTTTCCGGCGGTCTTGTTGTGGATGGTTCAGGTGCCCCGGGCTACCAGGCGGATATAGCCATAAATGGGGACACTATAGTCAAGGTAGGAGAAATCAGCCCGGAGGAAAAGGAGGCCGCCCGGAGTTTGCTTGGTGCCGAGGGCCTGGTGGTCAGCCCTGGATTCATAGACATCCATTCTCATTCTGACTGGGCCCTTCTGGCTGACGGAAGCGCACTCAGCAAGATCCACCAGGGTGTTACAACCGAGATCTTGGGCGAATCGCTTTCGGCCGGACCTATTAAGGGATTGGCTAAAAAGGACGCCCCCTATGGCATCAATGTGGATTGGTCCACGCTGGGCGGTTACTTTGAACGTCTTGAACAGGGCGGGATCGCGGTAAACGTAGGCTCGTTTGTCGGATCCACCCAGGTCAGGTTATGTGTTCTTGGCGAGGCGAGCCGGGAGCCGACCCCGGATGAGATGCTTGAAATGGAGGCTCTGGTGAAAGAGGCGATGGAAGAAGGTGCATATGGAGTTTCCAGTGCCCTGCTTGTGCCTCCCAATACATATATAACTACCGAGCAGCTGGTGAAGCTTGCCAGGGTAGTCAAACCATTCGGGGGTATCTATTCCACCCACATCCGTTCAGAGGGATTGGGAATAGAAGAGGCTATAGGGGAGGCAATCGAAATCGGTGAAAAAGCGCAGGTTCCGGTAGATGTCATCCACTTCAAGATTGCTGACAGGAGACTCTGGGAGAAAATGGACCAGGTAAGTGATCTGATCGGGCAGGCCCGGTCAAGAGGGCTTGAAGTCACGGCTAACCAGTACCCCTATATCGCCGGCCAGAATAACCTGGTAGCGCTCGTTCCTCCCTGGGCCATGGAGGGGGGAACTGACTTGATGCTCAAGCGCCTGGGAGATCAGGCGGCCCGCAAACGAATGGAGAAAGACCTGATGGAGGGAATTCCCGGCTGGTTCAATCACTACCTGGCGATGGGTGAATGGAAGAACTGCCTGGTAGCTTCGGTGAAGAGCGAAAAAAATAAACGTTTCGAAGGGAAATCTCTAGCCCAGATCGCGGAAGAAACAGGCAAGGATCCGGCGGACGCTGTCTGGGATCTCCTTCTGGATGAACACGGATCAGTGCCCGCGGTTTATTTTCTGATGTGCGAGGAAGATGTTAAGTACCTGATGGGCTTGCCCTGGGTCTCATTTGGATCCGATGGTACAGCGGTGCGCCCTGACGGTCCGTTGGGAGAGGGCAAACCTCATCCCCGCTGGTACGGAACCTTCCCCAGGATTCTCGGGAAGTACGTGCGGGAGGAGCAGGTTCTGCCCCTGGAAGCGGCAATCCGCAAGATGACATCGCTGAATGCCGAAAAACTGGGAATTGAGGACCGGGGATTAATAGCTCCCGGAATGAAAGCAGACCTGGCTGTTTTCAATCCTGAAACTGTTTCAGACAGGGCGACCTTCGAGCAGCCTCACCAGTTTTCCGTGGGAATCGATTATGTAGTCGTTAACGGTGTTTTTGTCCTTGAAAAAGGGGTTTATACAGGTGAGAAACCGGGACGGGTTTTGAGGAAGGGCTTTTAATCCGCCAGAATACTGCCTCATAACAATGAGGTTTCACAAATTCAACAAGCAGTCAGGAAGTGGTGAAGGATGGATAAACCGAAAAGGTCTCCAATAAATGGACTTCGGATCCATTGGATGGATAACCTAAGGACAATCACCATCCTGTTAGTGGTGCTCTACCATATAGGGGGTGTTTATGAGTCAGCGGTCTGCCGCAGGAACACTGGAGCACCTGCTTTCACATAACCAATACGAACAGCCAGAATTGGCTGTGGTACCTGCCGGTCCTGTTCGCCTTTAACCTGATCTATGTGCTTTTAACAAAAGCCGGGATCAGATTTCCTGATCCGTCATTGAAAAGCTCCGTTGCTGGCGTTTTCTTAATAGGGTTTGTCTACAGCTTCAGTCCAGGTGCCAATTGATTCTCTGGTGTTATTCTGATAAACATTTTTTAATGCTGATTAAAAAAACCACCAGGCTGGTAGTAGCGTTCTGTCTTGTCTCTGGAGTTGCATCGGTCTTTTGTTCCGTCTGGGTATCTGCTTCTGGCAGCTTCCGGATGGAAGGCCGAATACATCTTCCGGGTACTGGTCAGGTGACGAGAAAATTACAGATAAGGGGTCCTGAAATTCAGCCTCTTCCAGGGGCCGGAGAAGATGGGCTTCAGTCCCTGGGAAATTCTGTCGGCAGAAGCATTGTCCCGGAGAGAAATCGAGGGACCTACTCCAGCGTTGAAATGAAACCCCTGGTTTTTGTGCAGCTGTCTGGACATCCGCGTTTCTGTCTGATGACCAGTGCCCCAAAGGGGGAGTTTGCCCTGGACGATATCGATCCGGGTAATTACAAGCTTACAATTGCAGTTCCCGATCTCGGCTGGATGGAAAAATGGGTTGAGGTCTCTGCCACCACGGCGGAAAGTTGTGAAGCCTTGAAACTGGAGTTTGATTTCAGTCCCCCTGGTGAGGTGATTGGACCGGTTTCGAGGAAGAAAATATCCGGTCAGGCCCTCGCCGCGTTTGAAATGGGAGCCCGGGAATTCAGTAGGGGCAACCTGGATAATGCCGAAAATGAATTCAGGAAGGCCGTGGAAACTGATGGTCACTATGCCGAAGCCTGGGAGTATATAGGGATAATCCAGCGTAAGAAAGAAAACCTGGAAAAGGCGGAAGAGTGTTTCAGGAGATGTCTGAATATCGATTCGAATTCCTATTGGGCCCTTCAGTACCAGGGAGCCATACTCCTGTTTAGGGATGATCTCAACGGAGCGAGGGAACTGTTTGAAAAAGCTGTTATGTTAAGGCCCGGAGATCCTTATCCCCGCACCCAGCTGGGAACGATCCTGTTTCGGCAACAGAAACTGTCTGAGGCGCTGGGCCACCTGGTTAAAGCCAGGGCGGCTGATCCCCGGCATTTCTCCCAGCCCCAGATCATAACTGCTGAGGTGTTTCGCATTCTAAAGGACCGGGAGAGTGTAGCCGCGGAACTGAATGATTTCATTGAGAACTTTCCGGATGATCCCAAGGTGCCGGCAATCCGGAAAGTCATTGATTCCATCCCCTGGCAGTAGGAGTCCGAGACACTGGATTGTTCCTGTCTCGAGGTATAATCAGGATACCGGAATGAAGTATTTAAGGATAGATAATCGCCGATTAATGGAGGTGAGCCATGTCTGCCTGGAAAGCAATTGTTCCGATAGTTTTAGCCGCCAGTTTCTACGCCCTGGCACAGGTGAATTACCCGCAGGTCAATGAAATTACTTGCCGGATTTATCCCCAAGTGAACGAAACCAGGCCGGATCTGCCCTCGCCATTCAAGTCTGGTGATGACCAGGAATTCGTTGTCGCGGTCACCAGGGAGGGTAAATACGCGGTAGTTCCGGTTACACCGAGTAATGATCGCAAGATCTGCAAGCAGCTTATCGTTGATTTCGAGGATTTTCCGTCCCTTGCGGCGACAGGCTTGCATTCAGAAACCGAGTTGAACCGGATTGAAACCATTACCGGACGCTCACTTGATGAAATTACTGCATTGGGCCGACCTGATGCTCTGTCTTACAACGGATTTATGGCGGAAGATGAAACAATCCTTTCAGTTATCAAGGCTGACAATATAATCGTCCGTCGGCTAGGCCTGACCCACCCCCAGATGGCAAAGCCCTTGTTTCATCTTCTGAACCTGATGGAAACCGACCTGGAGCTCAATCGTTGGAACCTGGCCAGGCATAGCTGGGAAAATATCCAGTACTTTATTTATAACGGCCGGAAAGTATTTGTAGAAGCCCAGGATACCAAGGGCGGCCAGCAGTCTATTTTTGATGATGGCATTAAAGGAGGTTTCTACATCAATGTGCGCAGTGATTTGAGTACTGATGAAACAGCATACCTCAACCAGCGATACGGGCATTTGCCGCCCGAGGAGTTTGCTGAAATGATCCAGGTTCTTTCTTCGTTTAACACCGGGGAAATCCAGCCGCAGTACATCATGCGCTATGGATTCTACGAAGGTCATACCTTTTGGAGAGTCGATCCGATCTCCCTGGCTTTCATATTCGGGATGAAGGATCTTGTTGAAATTGAGGATGTTTTTACAGGCGAATTGGATACGATCCTGACCAACCACTTTACGGAGTAGTTTATAGTAGTTACCCAGGAGGAAGAAAGATGGCCGTGAAAGAGGTGCTTTTACTCGGGAATCCCCAGTTGTACGAAGTCAGCAAGCCCGTACTCAGGGAGGAGCTGGATGAAATGCAGGAGGTTGTAAATGATCTCCATGATACCCTGCTTGATTTTCGCGGCCGTTATGGCGCCGGCCGGGCCATTGCCGCTCCCCAGATCGGGGTGAAGAAGCGTCTTATATACATGCATATTGAAGACAGGCCTACAGTGTTCATAAATCCGATGCTTGATTTGAAAAGTAAGGAGATGATGGATGTTTGGGATGATTGCCTTTGTTTCCCTGACCTGCTGGTCAGGGTGAAGCGGCACAAGTCCTGCCGCATACTGTACTTCGATGAGCATTGGAATGAAAAAAATTTATGGCTGGCCGGAGACTTGTCAGAACTCCTGCAGCATGAATTCGATCATCTTGACGGAATACTGGCCGTGTCGCGAGCAATGGACGGACAGTCATTTGCTTTGAAGGGGCAAATCGAGCATGGGCGAATTGATTAATAAGGTCATGATTGAAAAGATGAAAGCGGTTGTTTACACAAGATATGGTTCTCCGGATGTTCTTAATTTAAGGGAAGTAGAAAAACCTGTCTGCGGGGACAATGAAGTACTTGTGAGAATTCATGCGGCGTCGGTAAATGCCTATGACCTGCATGCCCTGAGAGCTGATCCCTTTTTCAGCCGTTTGTTTTTCGGGATGTTTAAACCGAAAAACCAGATTCTTGGAGTTGACGTGGCCGGAAGAGTTGAAGCGGTTGGCAGAAACGTGAAGCATTTTCAGCCCGGTGATGAGGTTTTTGGGGATATTTGCGAATGCGGCTGCGGAGGATTTGCCGAATATGTGTGTGTTGAAGAAGATTTCCTGGTATTGAAGCCGGCAGGTATGACTTTCGGCGAAGCGGCAGCTCTGCCGATGGCGGCAGTTACTGCCTTGCACGGTCTTCGCGACGAAGGACGGATACAGTCGGGGCAGAAGGTCCTGATAAATGGTGCTTCCGGCGGTGTCGGAACCTATGCGGTGCAGATAGCCAAATCTTTCGGGGCTGAAGTTACCGGGGTTTGCAGCACCGGTAAACTGAATATGGTCCGTTCTATCGGTGCCGACCAGGTTATTGATTACACGCGAGAGAATTTCGCGAGAAGCGGGAAGTCTTATGACTTGATTTTTGCTGCTAACGGCAATAACTCAATCTGGGATTATAAGCGAGCATTGAATCCTGGGGGAGTCTATGTGATGAGCGGGGGATCCATGGGCCAGATGTTCCAGGCAGTACTGCTGGGCCCATTGATATCAGCGGCCTGTAAAGAGAAGATGGGTACCTTTGTGTCCCGGCCGGACAGAAACGATCTGGCTTTTGTGAAAGAGCTTGTGGAATCCGGCAAAGTTTCACCGGTGATCGAAAAGCGTTATCCGTTGAGCCAGGTTCCTGACGCCATCCGGTATCTGGAAGAAGGTCATGCCAGGGGTAAATTGGTCATAAATGTGGTCAACGATGAATAAATCTGGAAATCACCCTGTTGAGAGCATTCCGTTCAAATCCGGAATAACGGGACTGTTTCCCTGAAAAATGAGACGGATTAGGCCTGAAAAGGATGCATGTCCGGGCTTCCCGGTAGACACAAGTTACTCCATATTCACCAGGCTGAGGTCATTTTTTGTATTCCAGGTTGAGTGTCTGCAGGGTTTTTAAAACATCCTTATTCTCGGGGATATCGGACATTGAATGGCCATAGTGGGCAAAGCGCACGATACCCAGCCTGTCAATTACGACCATGGCCGGCATGCGGCCTAACTTGAATATCTTGATCTCCTGCCCATACAGCTTCAAGACAGTGTGTTTCGGATCTGGCAATCCCATAAAAGGCAGATTATTTTTGTCCCAATACTTTTGAAATGTATTGGAATCCTCGGGCCCAACCGCAAGGATGATCGTATTTTCTTTCTGGAATTTGCTGTAATCCTGGCGCAACTGCGCCATATGCCGCCGGCAGAAAGGTCAGGAAAATCCGCGATTGAAAACCAGCAGTACATTTTTTTTACCTTTAAAACTGGAGAGGCGAACCGGCTGACCGCGAAAATCGGACAGCTCGAAATCGGGGGCCCGGGTATTAAGTTGGACTTTGGGCATGTTGGTTTTATTCCTTCCTGAAAGAGTCAACGGTTTTGGAGGGCTTGGTAAACAGTGTATGGACCTTATCGCGGCGATAATCGAAGATCTGCTCCAGCCGGCGTTGAATGTAGAGCGCGTGGACCAGGTCACCCAACGGTCCGAAGGGCAATGTATAGGTAACGTGGTCGGTCATTCGCACCCCTTGAGAGATTGGTTCGAATCGGTGCTCGTGAATCCACAGGCGATAGGGGCCGGCGCGCTGCTCATCGATAAAGCGGCAGCCGGATTCTACATGGGTGATCTGCGTCAGCCATCGGATTCGTACGCCCGGGAGGATTGCGACCTTGTAGGCGATGATCTGCCCGGCATACATCGGTTCGCTGCCTCCGAAGATGAATTCAAAATCCATATCGGGCGGGGTCATTTCGTTTAGGTTGCGCGGCGTGGCAAAGTAGGTCCACACAATTTCGGCCGAAGAGGGGATGATTTGTTCCCGGTGAAGAGTATGAATCATTAGGAAGACTCCCGCTGTGCGGCTCGATGTTTCAATTTATACAGTTTTCGGCGGTTTCTGATAATGAGCAGGTCCCCCTGGGTGAGTTTCCGGCCCACTGGCTTAATATCGATAGGTTTATCATGATCGTGGATCATATATCTTCTTTGATTTAAATCATATACGAATCTGTTTTTTGGGGCCAGTATTTACAAAATTCAAGGCGGATAAAATTTTTGTTTTATCCCCTGCATTTCCATCCCATCATGATCATGGATTGTAAAAATAGACTCATTGCCGACGGCCTTCCCCCTTTGTTGCCCGCGTACGAATATTACCCCGGAAATATCCGGTATTGGAGCTCCGGGTGGTAATAGACGACTGGCAGATGGTTCGGATAATATGTTTGTATGAATGAAAAATCCGGATGGCCTGTTCCTGATTATGAAAAGAATCTTGAGCCTCATTTTCTTTTCATAATTACTCCTCCATATTCCGGCTCAACAGCGTTGGCAAAACTGCTGGACTCAAGCAGCAGGACAATGATTCTGCAGGAAAGGGGAGAGGGACAATGGCTTGTGCCCGGATTGTGTGAAAAAGACCGCTGGGATCCTGATAAAGAAGTTAATTATGAATCAGTCAGGGCGGTCTGGCTGCACGTTTATCAGCAATCATTACGGGTCAATCCCGAGATCGAGGTAGTAATCGAAAAAAGCCCGCCCAACATGATGAGAATAGAGGAGCTCTCAGGCCAGTTTAAAGAATTTTCTTTCATAGCCAATAACAGGAATCCGTATGCTAACTGCGCAAGCATCCTTTATCGCCTGCATGATGCTGACCGGATTGGATATGAAGAAAGAGTCAGTATTCTTGAAAACATAGCCGACAAGTGGCTTGCCTGGAGCCGCAGAATCCAGGAATTGATTCTGCATTTCGGAATCCCGCTAATTACTTACGAGCGCTTCTGCGCAAATCCTGCTTCGGTAATAAACGCGCTTCAAACACCGCCCGGTGTAGCGGAGAGCATAGATCCGAATGCCAAAGTGAAGGTTAAGGACTATGAAATTCAGGGGATTGTGAATCAGAATTCAAGGCAGATTTCCAGCCTGACCAGCCGGGATATTAGGGCCTGTTCATCAGTTTTTATGGGACACGAGGACCTCCTTGATTTTTATGGTTATTCAATTCTTTAGCTTCCGGGGGCAGGCCTCAGGTTCAGCATCTCCAGATCACTTTGCCGCCAGGTTCTTCTTCTTTTATCAATCCTTATTGCCTGATTTCGCCCGGCGGGATTCGGTTTTGAGGCCTGATTTTCACAAAACAATGTAAAACGAAACATTTAATCAGGAAACGGTAAGGACTGCGACGCTTAGTCATCTGTAGACTTCAATCTAAGTTAAATAATTCAATTTTGATGAGCAATAATTAATTGATTAAAGCATTGCTTTAACTTTAACCAGATTGGAATAACCTTATGAGAAAGTTTGTATTCAAAACCGCGTTATTATCATTGGTTTGTTTTTCATTCATGCTTTTTCCGCAGGCGCAGCAGCGTCAAATGAGAGAGCCTGGAATGGAGGAGACCCTGCTCCACAAGGATTACAGGCCGCGTTCTATTTTTAAGACTCCCCAGACAGAGGCCCTCAAGGCCAGGTATTCAGCGATTGACATGCACATGCATGCCCCAAGAGCCCGGGGACGGGAAGACTTTGATATGGAAGCTGAAGCCAAAGCGATCCTTGAGAACATGGATGCCTGCGGGGTTGAAAAGACTATCCTTTTTTCAGGCACTGGAGAAACCTTCGACGAGGTAGCGGCAGCTTTTGGGAAATACCCTGACCGTTTCGAATTGTGGTGCGGCCTTGATTTTTCAGGTGATGTGCCGGCATCCACGATAGCTGAACTGGAAAGATGCGTGAAGATGGGAGCCAGGGGTGTTGGCGAGATCAGCGACAAGGGCGCGGGGCTGCGCGGCGCGACTCCGCCAATGCACATCGATGATCCCCGCATGGATCCAATCCTGGAGAAAATGGCCGAATTGGACCTGCCGATCAATCATCATTCCGGAGATCCTAAATGGATGTACGAGCCAATGGACGAGCATAATGACCTGCTGTTCGAGGCCCTTTATTTCAGGCTCGACAACAAGGAAGGCATTTTGAACCAGGATGAACTGAGAGCCTGCACAGAGCGGGCCCTGCAGAAACATCCGAGAACCAAATTCGTTCTCTGCCATTTCATGAACCGGAGCTACGATTTGAACCAGCTGGGTGAAATTCTGGACAAGTATTCCAACGTTTGGGCGGATGTTTCACAGAGGGAATCCTATGTTGCTGCCATTCCCAGGTTCGCCAAGCAGTTCATCGAGAAATATGCTGACCGGATAGTCTGGGGCACCGACCAGGGATACAGCTTGTCTATGTACAGGAATACATTTCATATCTGGCAAACGCTGGATGAGCACTTTTACGCCTGGGACGTATCAAATACTCCCTACCCTCTCTCGGGCGTAGGCCTGAGTGATGCCACACTTAAAAAGTTTTACCGGGATAACGCCTTGGCTATTCTGAAAAAAGACTGACCTGACAGAATTCGGATAATCTGTTGCATGAGAAAAAGGGGTGTTCTTCGGGCATCCCTTTTTTTTATGAGTATTTGAAAGGCTCCATCAGGAATCGGACCTGGCGGTTGAATTCCCTGGTTTTTACAAATCAATGTAAAACGAAACATTTGATCAGAAAACGGTAAAGACCGTGACACTCCCTCAGCTGTAGACTACAATTTATAGCAAGCTGATTCCAGGTTGATTACCTATGAATTAACTAATTACAGATCCGCTTTAAAATTAACAAGGATGGAATATTTTTTATGAAAAATTTACTGTTTAAAACTTTACTGTTCGCACTTTTGTGTTCCGCGGTTATGCTTTTCCTGCAAGCGCAGCAGCGGCAGATGAAGGAGCCCGGACTTCAGGATACCCTGCTTCACAAGGATTTCAGGCCGGTTTCCATTTTCAAGACCGCCCAGACCGAGACGCTTAAGGCCAAGTATCCAGCTATTGACATGCACATGCATGCTCCCTACCGGGGTGATATTGAAAAAAACGCTGCTGAGTTATTGAAAAACATGGACGAGTGTGGTGTTGAAAAGACAATTCTTTTCTGCAATACCGGGAAGAGATTTGATGAGTTAGCCGCAGTTTTCGGTAAATACCCTGATCGGATCGAAATGTGGTGCGGCCTGGATTTTTCAGGCGATGTCCCGGCATCTACACTGGCTGAACTGGAAAGATGCTATAAGCTCGGCGCCAAAGGAGTCGGTGAAATAATTGATAAAGGATCCGGGCTGAACAGGGGCGGTGATGAGGCTATCCATCTGGATGATCCTCGCATGGATCCAGTCCTGGAAAAAATGGCTGACCTGAAGATGCCGATCAGTATCCATGTTGGAGATCCGAAGTGGATGTACGAAGCCATGGATGAGCATAATGACTTGTTGTTCGAATCTTACTATTGGAGACTCGATAATAAAACGGGTATTCTGAATCTTTCCGAAACGGTGCAAACCCTGGAAAATGCACTGAAAAAGCATCCGCGGCTTACCTTCGTCACCTGCCATTACATGAACCAGACCTTTGACCTGGATAACCTTGGAAAAATGTTTGACAAGTATCCGAATTTGTATGCGGACGTGTCCCAGCGAGAAGCTTATGTGGCTGCCATCCCCAGGCACGCCAAGAAGTTTATGGAGAAGTACGCCGACCGCCTGGTGTGGGGAACCGACCAGGGTCATAGCCTGTCCATGTACCGGAATACATTCCATATCTGGCAGACAGATGATGAACATTTTTACGCCTGGGACGTATCAAATTCACCCTGGCCTCTCTCGGGAGTAAATCTCAGCGATGAAACCCTGAAAAAGTTTTATCGGGACAACGCGCTGAAGATTCTGGATAGAGATTAAGTAACAAGGTAGCAGATGATTGTTTGCAGGTGAAAACGGGGTGGTCCTGGCCTATCCGTTTTCACTTAATTAATCGAGCGCCTAGATCTGCAAGTAACCGAACCCGGCAGCAAAAATCAAAGTTGCTGTGGGTCTTGTTCCTTTGCTTTTGATATCGCTATTCCGACAGGGAGCATGATATGAGAAAAATTGTATGGCTGGCTGTATGCTGTCTTTTTCTGCATTCAACTGTTTACCCGCAAGCTGATTCATCTGAAATCCAGTTAAAGAAGCAGACATCTGTCAACGGTTTGAATCCCCTTGTCCTGCTGCAGTTTGAAGGAGATCTGAATGATCTTGCCGGTAATTCACTCCAGGGAGCCATCCCGGCTGATGTTGCATTCGTAGAGGGCATTGAAGGACAGGCATTGAGGCTGGGATCTGGACAGGCACCAAAGGGGCTGAAGCTGGATAGCAGTAAACTGCGGATGGACAGAAGTCACGATTTTTCGGTCCAGTTCTGGATTAGAACATCCATGGATTCCTATAAATCCGCCGTGATTCTTTCGCAGAAGGAATTTGCCGATAAAAGACTGCCCTCCCAGCATGAGCCAGGCTGGGTTTTCTATTTCTCCAATGGAACCTGGGCCTGGAATATGGGTTCCGGGGAACGCAGGATCACCTATGAACGAGACAACGGGACATGCATGCCCCTGAATGATGGGAAATGGCACCAGTTGGCAATGACCTACAACTGCGCGGATTCAGAAGTGCGCCTGTTTTTTGATGGAGACAACAAGGTAGTTTACAAGGTCTCAGACAGCAACGGATTCGATTTTACAAGCTCCAGTCCCCTGGTGATTGGCGGCGGAGGTCAGGGTATAGCCGGGGAATCGGGTATTCTTCCGGAGATCAGGTCGGGCGCGGTCAAACTGCGGGAGCTGGTTGATTCATTTAACAGTCTTGGATTAGGTGTGATGGGGGACGAAGAGCTGGAAGCCCTGATTGTTGATCCCGGGGAGCTCTACGATCAGAAGGTTGGAGCAGACGAGTCAAAGAAGGATAATCCGAAGTTTTCCGATTCAAATAAAAAGGAAAACCTGAAGACCGTGGAGCAGGTAAGGGCAGAACTGAAGAAGAATCCTTATACCATACACCAGGCGCCGAGCTTCATGCAGGTTGCGCCTCTTCTCAGGATTTATTCCCTGGCTGAGGGCCGGGTGGAAATCGACAGCGCTGAAGCTGAAAAGTACACCAGCCTGGTGCAGCTGAGCCGTCCTGAGTTTGATATGGACAGGCTGGCTGTGTGGGACCGTGTACTTTCACCAGAGGAAGTTACGGAATCCTGCACCGGATTCTTCAATCCGGATATTCCCGCGCTTCAGGATAAACTTCCTGCACTTACCGCCGCGGTCTGGAATATTTTTCATGGCGGTAAACACTTTGAAGTGGACAAGGATGGCTGGGATTCCAGGAAACGTATTGCCGAAATGCTGAGAGAGGAAAACGCTGACGTTATCATGATGCAGGAAACCTATTCTTCAGGAGATTTCATTGCAGCTGAACTGGGCTATTATTTCGCTACTACTGTTGATTGGGATTACCTGAACCAGGGCGCCAATATTTCAGTACTCAGCCGTTACCCGATAAAAGAATTATTCGTGCCTGCGGATGCGCCTTTCAATAATGTGGGAGTTAAGGTGGCAATCAGCAAATCCCAGGAAATATACGTTATGTCCAATTGGTACGGGATGAATTCCTTTCCAGTGGTTTTCGATTTCCACAAGGGAAGGTTTGAGGAATCAGATAGTATCCCAACGCTGTTTGGCGGTGACTTTAATGCTGTTCCCCATACTGACGGAGGCGATAGTCCCGCCTCCATTAAGATGCTGGAAGAGGGTTTCACGGATGCCTTTCGCAGCCTTTATCCGGATGTTGAGCGGCATCCGGGATACTCCCACCGGAACGGCGTCCGGATTGATCAGCTTTATTACAAGGGCAGGGGCCTGAAAAACACTTCGACAAAGATTGTCTCAACCAGGACGGATGGATTCCCTTCCGACCATTTCCTGATAATTTCTGAATTTGCCCTTGAATTTTAAAGCTTGCGAGGAGGAGATTTAAGGGATTTTAAAGCTAAATCTTTCTCAGTAGAAAGACAAATTGAAGGAGGCGATGATGACAGGGAAAAATAATATCAGTCGTCGTGAGATGCTGGGCTCGGCAGCGGCGGCAACAATGGCAGCGGCCGTAGTCCCGAGGCACGTGCTTGGAGGTGCAGGTTATGTGGCTCCCAGCGATAAACTCACGATCGGCTACATCGGCTGCGGCACCCAGGGAATGAGGGAAATGGCCAGGTTAATCACAGCGCCCGATGTGCAGATAGTGGCTGTCTGTGACCCTAATGAGTACTCCACAGATTACCTGGATTGGTCCATGCATGGAATCAGGGACCGGATCAGGGAGGTCCTGGAGGATAATTCCTGGGGAGAAGGGATAGAAGGGATCGAGGGCGGATGCAGGGTCGGAAAGGCATTTGTTGAGAAGTACTATGGCAAGAGGAGCCAGTCAGGTACTTATCAAGGCTGCTCTGCCTATGCTGACTACCGGGAACTTCTGGAGAAAGAGAAGGATCTGGATGCTGTGAAAATAATGACACCTGATCATCTCCACGGCTGTGTTGCGATTGATTCAATGAAGAAAGGCAAGCATGTAGTAACTCACAAGCCGATTGCCAATCGGGTCAGGGAAGCCAGGCTTACAATCGAAACAGCTCGGAAAACAGGCGTCAGCAGCCACCTGCTGGCCTGGAGCAAGAGAAACGGTTACGATTACGCCCTTGAGTGGCTAAAAAAAGGCGCTATCGGCAAGCTTCAGGAGATCCACAACTGGTCCAACCGGCCGGTGTGGCCCCAGTGGACAGCAAATCCCACGGAGAGGCCCCCGGTCCCGAAAGGACTGGATTGGAAACTTTGGCTTGGGCCTGTCCCGGACCGTGCCTATCACCCCAACTATACCAACATGGTTTTCAGGGGATGGTATGACTTTGGGGCGGGAGCAATAGCAGATATGGGCACCTATAGTTTATGGCCCCTGTACCTGGCTTTCGGATTCAGTGCCCTGCCTACCTGCATCGAACCGCAGGGAACCACGCATCGTGAGATCGTAAATCATGTGAGCCGGGAAGTTGAGAATGACGTGTCTTTCCCATATTCAAGCGTTGTCAGGTTTAAAATACCTTCCCAGGGAGAATGGCCGGCGTTTGACCTGTGCTGGCATGACGGCGGAATGAAACCCGCCCTGCCAGAAGAACTGGCCGCGGCCGGTGAGGAATTGCCCAGGGAAGGCATGATGTTTGTGGGCGACAGCGGAAAGATTCTTGCCGGTTTCCGATGTGAAAGCCCCCGGATTCTCTCAGAGAAAAAGATGATTGAAATTACCGGATCCTCCGAACCTCCAGAAGATAAATCTGATCGGAACGAAAGGAATTGGATTGAAGCATTCAAGTCTGGAGAACAAGCTCCGGGATCTTTCCTGAAGGCGGGGCCAATCACGGAAACCATCCTGCTCGGAGGCGTCGCGCTGCGGGCCCGCAAGCGCCTGGTTTACGATGCTGAAAATATGAAAATCACCAATTTGCCGGAAGCGGACAAGTACCTGACCCGTGAATACCGCAAGGGATGGGAGTTGTAAATCCGGCATTCATCCGTAAGATAAAGAAAAATCGGGGAACGATCCCAATGGCGATCGTTCCCCGGTAGAATTCCTGACCGGTCTAGACCAGCAGATCTTCTGTCCAGCCGATGGTCTTGATGTTTATATTACTTAAGTCACTGGTACCCAGGTTATAGACCTTGTCAGCGGCATCCACGCATATGGGAGGAGGCGAGATCGGCCAGTGCTCTCCTCTTATCTCGTCTCTTTTCGCCTGGATGATTTTCAGGCAAACAGCTTCCACGGCCACCGGATCTGTCCCGGCAATAAGTCCGTTATAGGCCCATTTATACCTGGGATCTACTTGCGGACCTTTATCGCAAAGCGGATTCAAGGCGTCCACCAGGATCAGCCTGGTTTTATCTTTCACCTGGGGAAGATTCCAGATTTCTCCCAGCCTGGAACTGTTCTGGTTATGATAATTCCGCGGTGCTCCAGAGTACAGGATATAGTTTTTGATTACAGTGCCTATTCCGGTCAGCCAGTGGCCTTTAAGGCCGGGCATTGAAATCAGGGCGGTAATGGACTCGAGGTCTACTGACCGACCCTGGGCGTTCCTTATGTTTTCCGCGGGGATTCCTGCTTCAACAAGAGAGGCAGTCACTATTTCAATCAACTCATCGTGGGTGGGATTCATGTGAGGAGTCGGCACCAGGCCGACGATGTCATCAGGGCTTATCGCCATTTTCAGCCAGTTATCCTTGACACTGTTCTCACCGGTTACGGCGTTCAGCAGCTGCTGCATCATGTGTTCAAGGACCTTCTTGTTAACGGCCATGGAATCGTCCGTGGCGTTTTGGTCACGTACGATGTACACATCGCTTTTTCCCGGGCTGTCCCCCATTCCCTTTATCCATTCCGGGCCCACCAGGGTAGCACCCAGTGCCGCGCCGACGGTTCCTCGAAGAAAATCCCTTTTGGTAATCACAAACTTTTTGTTTTTCATCTTATTCTCCTCGAAATGTCTAATTCAGTTCAGCCTTTTCCAGGATCTCCAGCGCGGATGGCTGGTCGGGACAGGCGAAAACCAGGGCCAGATTGCTGTTTAGCAGCCTGTACCCCATCCATCCATCCTCAATCTGGAAGAACTCCCTGGTTTCCCGGCCTGCCTCTCCCGGGAGGTTTTTCATGGTCATGTCCGGGAGATAGGCGTTGAAGAAATCATGCAGTGCCGCAGCAGCGCTTTCCTGATCAGGATATTTGATCACCAGGAGGGGCACTGAAGATTTGCCGGAATGCTCTTCCTCTTTTTCAAAAGTGACCATTAAGGCTTCGGTGGAGGGGCCCAGGCTCAATATGTTGGTGTGGCTGAGATAGAAAAATGAATTCAGCACCAGGTGAGAATAGAAATAGGCTGTTCTTTTGCTGTTTAAAGACCATTGTGAATCATCGGAGGGCTTTATAACCTTCATGAAATCGGGGGGAGCGGGATTCTCCCGATCGGCAGTGATCAGCTGCCCCAGTTCGAGTATTATTTCTTTAACCCCTGGAGACTCCTTGTACGCCATTATCCGGATATATAAGTCACCAGACCAGGCCCTGAGCAGACCTTTGCCGTAGATGGCTCGATACGGCGGGATTATTGCTTCAACAAGATTGCCTGTGACGGAAGGGGTTAGTTCAATGGCCTCTCCGCTCCAGTCCATTGAAAGCAGGCCGAAGGCGCCTCCAGAATCCTTCATCTGGTATAGCTCAACCACGATTGTGTTTTCGGTCTTGTCGGTGTATTCATAAACCAGGAGATGGTCTAAATGGAAACCCAGGTATAACTCCCCGGCACCATTCATGTATTCGAAAATGTTGGTCTCGTCAATCATCCGGGGAGGCCCATCCAGCCTCCATCCTTTTAGGTTCTCTGGCAGGCTGATGTTTTCAGGAGGCATCATATTGGATTCTCCCCGCAGAAATGGAATAATCGTTATCAACGCGATCGTTGTGAATGTTATTGATAATAACTTCTTTATTTTCATGGGAATATATGTAATGACAGTAATGATTTCTACCAGAACCACAATAGAAAGTCAATCGGAAAGAATTGCCTGCCGGGCAGTCCTGTCCCTGAATCAGTCTCGGAAGTTCTCTGCTGCTTCTTTGAAATTGGATTAATATTTTTCATATCGATTCAGTGAGAATGATTCACAGTCATGAATCAATATGCCGAAAGCTGTATGAAAAGCGTGCATAATCTTTACCGGACAAGTAAAATTAAAATTAACCCTTGAAGCCGGGCACTACATTTCTCAGCAGGGTGATATGTCACAACAGGGCAAGCGATAATTGGAATGAAGAGGGTTGATAGTGACAAGAAATCCAGTAATTTCCTATGTAGCGGATGATTATTTCGCGATGTCTCTATCCGCGTCAGTTTCCTCGGTGATCGCTAATCTGGCCGGAGATCGGCAATTAAGCATTTTTGTTGTTGATGTTGGTATTCCCCGGTCAGAAAAAGGCAAGATAGAGCAGTTGGCGGACAGTACAAGAATTAGTATTGAATGGCTGCATCCGGCTGAATCTCACCGTGATTTGATCAAATCCCTGCCCGGCGGCTATGTCGGGAGGAACTGCTACTACAAGATGCTCATTCCTGAACTGCTGGGTCCTGAACACTCCAGGACCATATATCTGGACAGTGACGTTATCGTCGAAGCGGATATTGGTGAACTTTGGGATATAAACATGGGAGAAAATTATGTTTTAGCTGCCCGGGATTTAATCAATCCCTTTGTCAGTTCACCTTTCGGGCTTGCTAACTGGCGGGAACTTGGACGAAGGCCGGATGAGTTTCTTTTCAATTCCGGTGTCCTGGTTTTAAACAATGCTAAATGGAGGGAAGAGAAGATATTTTCCCGACTTGCCGGATATCTCAGGGATAACCGGCAGAGCGTGAGACTTTGTGACCAGGATGCCATGAATGCCATATTCCGGCGGGATTGGGGCCGTCTTGATCCTCTCTGGAATGTTCTGCCCTACATGAAGGTTGCCCGCGGTTATTCCCTGCTTGACAGGGAAAGCCATGAGGCCCTGATTATGAATGCCCGTATCCTTCATTTCTGCGGTCCGGGCAAGCCCTGGAAATGGACCTGTTCACACCCCCGGAAGGAACGGTTTTTTTATTACCTTGATAAGACGCCCTGGGAGGGCTGGCGTCCAAAATGGTGGGTAATTGATGCTTCCACATTTTCATATTACCGGAGGAGAGTTGAAGCCGGCTTGCGCAGAATTATCGGGAAAGTTAAGAGGATCCTGGCGATCCCGAAAAAAAGACAGGGCGACCAAAGAGTTTTTTGAATCTTATGCCTTTGCCGCGCCGGAAACTGAATACCTGGAAACTACTTCATGGATCAATTGACTCAATTCTTTGAGTTTGCGCCCTTAGCTTTATGAATCGCGAATTCGAAAAACTGCAGTCTTAAATTGCTGTTTATAATAAACTGGAGATGCAGAGCAATGAAAAAGCAGCAGAGGTGAAAGATGAGCGATCTGAAAAATATCCGGACATTTACCCAGAGATTCGAAGCGGAAATCGCCCAGGGGCTTCTTTCTGAGCAGGGAATCGAGTCATTCATCCTGGCCGATGACTGCGGAGGGCAACGGCCGGATCTGGCAGTCAGAATGGCTGCTGTCCAGTTGCTGATCCGCGAAGAAGATACAGAAAAGGCCAGGGAGACTCTTCAAATCCTGGAAGAAGAATTCGAGGTGGGTGAAGGGGAGTAATCCTGAATTCACCCAGCTATTGTTTGAATATTAATTCTCCCTGTTTTCTCCCTATTTACCCCCTTACACCCGGTTTGCGATTTAGTGCCTGCTGCTTGACCTTTCACAGTTCTCTCAGGTGCTTATTTCGCTTAGGTGTTCTCTCATAGTCGTTGGTGATAGTGAGAATTGCGGAAGTAACTGAATCATTATCAGGAAGCTCAACATAGTTCTATGTAGAGAAACAAACAGACTGCATTAAAACAATCAATGCAGTCTGGAGTATGATTTTCATCCGCAGCAGTCAAACCGCGAGTTACGCGTGCGGGACAGGAGAAAAATCAATGCCTAAAATTGCCATTGTTCAGCAAGCACCTGTACTTCTAGACCGTTCAGCCACCATCAATAAAGCCGTAGACGCGATCAAGGAGGCCGCATCGGGCGGCGCTGAGTTGATTGTGTTCCCCGAAGCTTTCATTCCCGGATACCCCGCCTGGATATGGCGGCTTCGCCCCGGCGGAGACATGGGACTTATTGATGAATTACACGCCAAGCTTTATGATAATGCCGTCAGCCTGGATGGCGACGAGCTGGATCCAATTCTTGAAAGTGCAAAGAAACATGGAGTTACAGTTGTGTGCGGGATTGACGAAAGGGAAGAAGCGGAAGGCCGGACAACGGTTTATAACTCTGTTGTCACTATTGGCCCAGGCGGAAACCTGCTGAACAGGCACCGGAAAGTGATGCCCACCAATGCTG
The DNA here is from genome assembly GCA_963666915.2 of Acidobacteriota bacterium. Lineage (GTDB taxonomy): Bacteria > Acidobacteriota > UBA6911 > RPQK01 > JAPXNP01. Next base: position 42,556 of record CAXXEX010000006.1, on the reverse strand, counting down.
AACGCATGGTATGGGGTTACGGCGACGCCACAGGGATGAAGGCGATAGACACTCCGTCCGGACGGATCGGTTCATTGATCTGCTGGGAGAATTACATGCCCCAGGCAAGACTCGCCTTATACGCCCAGGGAATCCAGATATACATTGCCCCCACCTTTGATGACGGTGATACCTGGATTGCTACCATGCAGCACATAGCCCGGGAAGGCCGCTGCTGGGTGGTGGGGAGCGGATGCGCCATTTTAGCCAGTGACATACCGGACAGCTTTCCAGGCAGAGATACAGTCTTTCCGGATCCCGAAGAGTGGATTAATCCGGGCGACTCGGTGGTCGTCGCCCCTGGGGGATCGATTGTAGCCGGACCGCTCCGCAGTGAGTATGGCATCCTCTACGCTGATCTTGATCTGGACCGAGTGGTTACCGCTCGAAGGGCCCTGGATGTTACCGGCCACTACTCTCGACCTGATCTGTTTCAGCTGCACGTGAATGATAAGCCGCAGGAACCAGTTCTCTTCAGCTCTTCCCGGCCTTAATGGGCATCTGAATCATTGATCCCGAGAGTTTAACAATTATGTAAATTTTTCATTTTTCGGCAGATATGATGATTCCTCGGCCGGGTTTTTGCAGCCCGGAGGGTCAAGCGACAAATACGATAGATCCTTGTAACCACGGCCTATTATCAATAAGATTCAGCTGAAATGAGAAAAATCTTGCGCATCGCCCATCCCCCCTGTAGTCTTTTCACCAATGATTGGAAGGGCCCTGGTAGGTACCAAATCCAAACCGAAATTTTCTTGATCCGAGCCTTAGTCGTTGAATCTGAGCTCAACCGGGAAGCTTTTAATAAATTAAGAGCATCCAAAAGTAAAACGCGCAAGTATATTAGGACGATCTTGGACGGTCTTGGGATAAATACGGGGCGCCATTTGTAGCCGGAATGTATTGAAACCAATGAAATTTAAAAAAACCGCAGATTTTGTTATAGCAGCCTTAAATAAATGTTTCACTTTTTCAGTTAGCTTGTCAGTTGTTCTGGCGGCCTTCTGCCTATTTGTATTTTTCAACGCAAACGTTACGGCGGGAATCCAATCTGAACGCGAAAACATTAATGAGGAAAAGCAGGCGCATAGTGCCCCGGAAGCCGGTTCGGCGGAGAGCAGCCTCAATCAGCCCATTGGGGATCCTGGAAGCAGGCTGGTTCGAATAGGGGTATATGAGAATAAGCCTAAAATTTATACAGATGATACCGGTGCTGTCGCAGGTCTTTTTGTTGAAATCCTGGAAGAGATAGCGAGGCAGGAAAATTGGCAGTTGGATTATGTTCCCTGTGTATGGGATGAAGGCCTTGAAGCACTCGGCAACGGAGGCCTTGACCTGATGCCTGATGTAGCTTTTTCACCGGAAAGGGCCGAAAAGTTTGATTACAACCAGGAGGAGGTTATCACCAGCTGGTCGGTAGTATATGCCGGAGATGAAAAAGAAATGAGTAAGATATCCGATCTGGACGGAAAGCGGATTGCGATATTGAAGGATTCTATTCATCATGAATACCTGGAGCAACTGCTGAAGGGTTTTGGTTTCAAGGCTGCCTTTGTTTTCGCGGACTCGTTTGAAGAAGCGTTTTCATTCGCGGCCGGAGGCAATGCGGACGGGGTTGTAACTAACCATTTATTCGGTGATTCCTATCATCAGCAGTACGGATTAAGGAAAACCCCCATTGTCTTTAATCCGGTTTCTCTCTATTTTGCGACTGCTTCCGGTTCCAATAGTGATCTGCTTTCAGCTATTGACAGGCATCTGCGGATTATGAAAGCTGAGCCGGGGTCGGTCTATTACAGGGCAGTGGTGAGTTGGATGGAAAAGGAGCCCACGATAATTGTCCCCTGGTATCATATCTGGATAATTGCCGGCATCTGCGGACTCCTTATCCTGGCTTTTATGTTCGTTGTCCTCCTTCGCTGGCAGGTAAGAGCTGGAACACGGAATCTGGCCGAGGCCAACAAGCGGCTGGTGACCAGCGAAAAAAAATTCAGGGATATTTTTCACCAGCATTCAGCCGTGAAGCTTTTGATTGATCCTGAAAACGGCAGTATTGTCGAGGCCAATAAAGTGGCGGAGGAGTTTTATGGCTGGTCAGTTGAACAGTTAAGACGCATGCGGATCCAGGATATTGATTTGCTTTCTGTCGATGAGGTCAGAAAGAAAGGAGAGCAAGCCAGTTCCGGCAAGCTTGTTCATTCTGAATTCCGCCATAAGCTGGCGGACGGTTCGGTCAGGGATGTGGCAGTATTCTGCAGCGGAATTGATATAGAGGGAAAGTCTCTGATCCATGCCATCGTCCAGGATATCACCGCTCAGCGCACGCTTGAAGAGCAGCTTCAGCATGCCCGGAAGATGGAAGCCGTTGGCCAGCTGGCCGGAGGTGTGGCTCATGATTACAACAACATGCTAAGCGTGATTCTTGGATACACCGAACTGGCGATGGAAAAGGCTGACCCTTCTGATCCGTTGTGTGAGGATCTCCAGGAGGTCATCAAAGCCGCCAGTCGTTCCAGCGAAATCACCAGGCAGTTGCTGGGTTTTGCCCGTAAGCAGAATGCGGCGCCCAGGGCAATCGATTTGAACGAGACTGTTGAGGGGATGCTGAACATGATCCGGCGGCTCATCGGCGAGAATATCCTTCTGGAATGGATGCCCGGAGAAGGATTGTGGCATGTGAAAATGGATCCCGTTCAGGTAGATCAAATATTGGTTAATCTCTGCCTCAACGCCAGGGACTCCATCTCGGATAACGGAAGTATCACCATTGGGACGGAAAATGTGGCCCTTGATCAGAAGTTCGCCTGTGAACATGCCGATTTCATTCCCGGCGAATTCGTTCTGCTGTCTGTATGTGATGACGGTTGCGGAATGGACAGGGAAACCCTCAGCCATGTATTCGAACCGTTTTTTACTACTAAGGGACTTGGCAAGGGTACCGGTCTGGGGCTGGCCACCATCTACGGGATTGTCAAGCAGAATAATGGTCTTATTAAAGCTGAAAGCGAACCGGGAGAAGGAACAACCGTTAGAATATACCTGCCCCGGACCCAGGACAAAGTAGAAGCGATAAGTGTTGAAACCGAGTCTGGATTTGTTGGATCCGGTCTCAGTTCCATCTGATTCCGGAGATTTACCCGGCCATCGGCAGCATGTCCGGGGCCTTGGTCAGTACCGCAACCGTCGCTTCTGATCCCAGGCTGGAGAATGCCTCCTCAAGCGCGTCTTCGACAGAGAAGAATGGCGTGAATCCCAGGGCCCTGGCTTCCTCATCGCTGATTCCGTCACTAACCAGGGACACCGGCGCAAATTCCCTGACCTTGGCCCAGGCCAGGGCCAGGGCGCCGGAAACGGTGTCCTTTATGATTTTGTTTTCTATGAGAGAGAGGATTTTGGCAGAGGGCAGGGCGGCAAAGTCCAGTATTTCGGGATGAGTCACGGCCACCCCTTCAGGGCAGGGGGTTACAACGATAATCCTTCCTCCCGGTTCAACGATTTTCCCCGCCGGGTAGAGGGTTTTGTGAGCCTGCCAGAACTCTATATCGCAGGGGTATGATCCGGCGACAACGATATCTGATCGGCACGGAACCCGGACTCCGTATACCTGGCGGGAAACTGCCGCTCCCGCCCTGAAAGCTTTCCCGGGGTCCCCGAAGAAGGCTTTAACAAGTTCTCCTTCCGAGTTCAGAACACAGTTGAAGACGGCCGACAATCCGACCCGCCCGGCGACTTCCTCCATTTCCGCCCTGACCGGATTCTCCACCACACCCAGCCAGGAGTGTTCCCCTTTCACGCTGAGCAAATGGGTGGCCCCGGTTGTTTCAGCTCCGGTTATGCCCGGCTGCACGATTTTCGCGCCGCCCGAATACCCGGGGATATGGTGGGGTACTATGCTTCCCACCCCTATAAGAAAATCCGCCTCAAGTGCCATGCGGCAGACGCTTATCGGGGTTCCGTTGGGAGTTGTCCCCAGGTCGGACAGCTGATCAGGATCCTGCCAGGGATGGTTGTATATGGCAATGCGTTCGACAATATCCTGCCCGAACTGGTGAATAATTTCGTCTCCGGACATGGGCCGATGGGTACCCAGCCCTATCAGGATTGAAATCTGCTCATCTGAAATCCCGGACATATTAAGCTCTCCGAGAATTTCGGGGAGTATGATTTTCAAAGGTGTCTGCCGGGTTATGTCATCGCTGATTATGACAACCTTCCTGCTGCCCCTTGCTGCCGGGCCCAGGGTCGTCATTCCAACAGGTTCCTGCAACGCGCGCCTTACTTCAATGCGTGAATCCCGGCAGGGAGGAGTCTCGCCGGGCGAGAAAACTCCCTGCAGTCGGCCTTTCGACATCCGCACTGAAATCTCCCTGTTTCCGCAGGGAAGGCTGAATGATTTATCAGGTAGGCTCATCTGTTCATTATACCAGCGGTATCCACGCCTCCAGGGGTTGAGTTTTAAAGGAGGAGGAAGCTGATAAACCAGACCACCCCGGCTGCTGTCAGGCCCTGGACCAGGGTTCCAAGGGTCTGCAGGCGGTAGCCCTGCCTGACAGTCATCCCTGAAAGCTGGGTTACAACCCAGAAATAGCTGTCATTGGCATGGCTTACGATCATGCTTCCGGCTCCTATTCCAACTACTACCAAAGCTTTGGCGAGTGGGTCCTCCAGCCCGAAGGGCTCCATCAGCGGGGCCATGATGCCGGCAGTGGTGATTATGGCGACAGTTCCGGATCCCTGGGCCGTTTTCAGGGCCGCTGCAATCAGAACAGGAAGCAGGATACCCAGGTTGATACCTGAAAGGTTGTTTTCAACAACAGCGGCGATATCTGACTGCTGCAGTACCCTTCCGAAGGCCCCTCCGGCCCCGGTGATAATAATGATCGTGGTGACCGAGACAATGGCCTGGCCCACCCACCCTTTGGAAGAGAGCATCTCGGAAGTCAGCTTTTTCGGCAGCATGAATGCCGCGCAGGCTCCAATCAGCAGGGCCACTATAGGCTGGCCGAAAAAGTTTATGAGAGAAGAAACAGTGCCTTCACCAAAGGGGCTCATAAGTTCATTTATGGAACGAAAGACGATCAGGACCAGGGGAAGGACAATGGGAACCAGCGATTTTAGAGCTGAGGGGGTGTTTTTATCCAGCTCGACTGGTTTATCGGCAGCGGATTCAGTATTTATGTCCAGTTTAACTTTTGAGGCGAAGAAAACGGCAAACAGCAGGCCGCCGATCAGGGAGATGGTTGTTACCAGCAGTCCCCACAGTATGACCAGCCCGATATCGGCACCCAGTGCTTCAGCGGCGGCCAGGGGGCCGGGGGTTGGCGGAACCATGGAATGGGTGGCCAGCAGGCCCAGGCTGAGGGCCATGGCGCTGGCAGCCAGGCTGACTTTTGCTTTTTTTGACAGTGTCTTGTTGAGGGGAGAGAGAATGACAAACCCGGAGTCGCAAAACACAGGAATGCTTACAATGCTTCCGATGACGCCCATGGCCAGGGGTACATGCTTGTCCCCGGTTATTTTGAGAACTTTTTCGGCCAGCCTGTAAGCGCCTCCGGATTTTTCAAGGAAGGTTCCAATGACTGCGCCGGCAAGGATGACAATACCAATACTGCCTACTGTTCCGCCGAATCCCCCGTTAATTGCGTTTACAAGTTCCTGCAGCGTCAGGGTGCCGCAAAATATTCCGTAACCGAAGGCCGCGACGAGTAAGGCCAGAAACGGGTGCAACTTGAGTTTCGCTGTCATGAGGATTATGGAAAGTACAGAGACGAACAAAATAAAAATCAGCCACATGGATCAGGTACCTTTCATTGTTGACCAGTTCCCAGGGAGGCGACGTGAACTGGTTGGAAATCCAGTAAAAAGGAATCAGGATGGATTGTCAATAGGGCGAGGCTGTCGTCAGTCAATAAGCGCTGATTATCATCCGCTGATTGCTTATGTTCTTGATTCCTGTCCTGTATCAAATTATCATCAGTTCTGGTGATGACGTTGCAATAGTTAAACTTCAAATCCGGGAGAATCAAATCCCAGTAATGATTGAGAGAAAGAAATGAAAAAGATTTTACTTGTGCTGTTATTTATTGGCTTTTGCCTTGGTCAGGCAGTTGTGGCCCAGGACGAACCGCTGAACATAATCGCCGTATTTGCCCATCCGGATGATGCTGACGGCAGGATTGCCGGGATGTCTATAAAGTGGGCGAAAATGGGCCATAATGTAAAGTTTGTATCAATTACCAACGGGGATGCCGGTCATCATGAGACCGGCGGGGCCAGGCTGGCCCAGCGCCGCCGCGCCGAATCTGAGGAAGCGGCCCGCCGTTACGGCATTGCTGAATATAAAACCCTTGATAATCACGATGCCGAACTGGTGCCAAGCCTTGATGTCAGGAAACAGGTTATCCGCGAAATCCGCGGCTGGAACGCTGATATAGTAATAGGGCTTCGCCCCAATGATTACCATCCCGATCACCGCTATGCCGGAACACTGGTGATGGACGCCGCCTACATGGTTGTCGTTCCCAATATTGTCTCTGACGCCCCGGCCCTTAAGAAAAATCCGGTATTCCTCTACATGAAGGACCGCTTCACTAAACCGTATCCTTTTGAGCCTGATATTACCGTTATTGTGGATGATGTTTATGAACAGATTATTGACGGCAATATTTCTCATGAGTCCCAGTATTTTGAATGGCTGCCCTGGGTTGCCGGAAATCTCGACGAGGTTCCTGAAAGTAAGGCCGAGAGGCGGGAATGGTTCAAAAAGAACCGCGCCGGGCGTACCGCGATTTCCCCTGCCATGAGGGAAAATCTTGAGAAATGGTACGGGAAAGAGAAGGCCGCCGCGGCTGTTCACGCTGAAGCCCTGGAAGTAGCGGAGTACGGCCGCCAGCCAAGCGATGATGAAATCCGTAAGCTTTTCCCGATGCTGGGAGAGTGAGTCAATTGACGATTGACGATTGACGATTGTGGTCTTGTCCTGTGATGGGTTGTCACTTTGTAAGGAGATAACCAAAAACTATTAAAAGAGTGTCAACTTTATTTCAGGACTTTACCTTCCAGCGCCATTGATTCAGGGGCGATCCCAGGGGCGCCCCTGTTCAGTCTGTGTCCGTTTAGTCTCGACCGTAATAATCAGTTGGAACTCGTTGAAAGAAACTGTTCCACTGGGATGCGGGAGGCAGCCCAGTCCCTGGTTATCCTGCCTGAGGTCACAACCCCCTCGAGAGTATCTTCCCCGGTAACATGACCAGTGAAACTGTCACCGTTAATGCTGAAGGTGATTGAGTCTCCATATAGTTTTCCATCTTCAATGTTTGTTGTTTTATTCTGAATCCGGTAGGTTCCAAAGAATTTCTGGAATTCCTGGCGGATGGTAAGTGTCCCTTCCCCGAGTTTCCACGCCCCTTCCACCCTGGCCGGGACGATCCAGATCAGGGCCGTATTCCAGCCGACGGGATTCTCATCAATCAGGGCCTTGTAATCAGGTCTCCAGTTCCCCATGGCAAAGGCGTTGGAGACGATTCTTGTTCCCGGTTTCAGCTGGAGCAGTTTAGGCCGAAGCTTAACGTTAAGGCTGGGCAGAAGAAACATGGTAATCACGGTTGCTTCTGAGAAATCGTACTCAAATATGTCGGCTTCGATGAACTCTGTTTGTTCACTCAGCCCGGCCTCTTCCGCGTTTTTCCTGGAGAGTTCAACCATGTCGGGGTTGTATTCAATGCCGCGGGCCCGGGCGCCCAGCCTGGCAGCGGCAATGACAAGCCGGCCGTCACCTGATCCCAGGTCAATTACGAAATCATCGGCTGTGACCTGGGCGGCCCAGAGCATCTTGTCCACAAGTTCATCAGGTGTCGGCACCCAGATTACATCTTTGCCGGCCTGTCCCACCCGCGGAACATAACCTGGTTTTTTAAACTGTTCCTGGGCATGGAGGCTGGAAGAGAGACTGGTCAGGAGAAGAGCTAACAGCAGGTGATGAGACAGATTTGACAATTTCATTGTAATCCCTTATTTCTGTGATAATTAGCTGATTTATAAAGGAATTATAATCGATTTATGGTCGTCGGTCCTGTTTTTTCTTCTCCGTCAATCCGGTGTTTTTGTGCTCCTCCGGGCAAGGCCTGAGGTTGAGCGGCATCAATGCAGTTGCCTTCCAGTCTGATTTATTCCGCTTCCAGGTTATCCTTGACCAGGGAGTCTTCGAGTGACATGTGATCACTGGCCACGTCTGTCAGGACATTTCCGGAAAAGAGAATTCTCTTGCTATCTGAACCTTCCAGTGCCAGAGCTTTGGGTTTGACGCCCGAAAAGAGGTTTCCGGAAATCGCCACATCAGTAGTGTTTTCCAAAACCATTCCCGCGGCCTTGAAATCGTTGGGCAGTCTTTTGTACTGGTCGTTTCCCAGATAACTATCAGAAAAGTTGTTTCCGGTAACGGTTATTCGTCCGCTTTTCGAGCCGATGCGGAGGGCGTCTTTTCCCATGATGGTAAAGGTGTTGGCGCTTACCGCGCAGCCATGCGCGTCCTGAAGATCTATTCCGCCTTCTACTTCATGGGCAATTACGTTGGCGCTGAGGGTGATTCCGTAGCAGTCCCGGTCCAGGATGATAGCTTTACCCTGGCATTCTTCGATCATGTTGCCGGAGACGACCGATCCGTATGTGTTCTCAATGACGACTCCGTTGCCCAGGTGGTCATCCAGGTTATTACCGGTCATGCAGAGGTTGTATCCGTCTGAGCAGACCAGGGCATCCTGATTCTCTTCAAACTGGTTGGCCGACACCACGATATCGTGGCACCCATAGAGCCGCAAGCCTGTTTTTTTGTTATATGTAAACAGCGAATTGCAGATTCGGGGATCCTCGTAGCAGTTATGCAGGTAAACTCCATCTCCTCCGTGGTAGCTGACAGAAACGCCGGTAATGTATATTTCATTGATTCCCCGCGCTTCGATCCCGTGTCCGCTTTTTTCATTTCCAGTCAGGCGGAAATCGGCCAGGCAGATACGCCAGAGTTCGTTCTCCCTTTCATTCAGGCCTCCAGGATGTTCGAGGATAACAGCTGAATCCCCATCAGTGTTCACGTTTTTAATGTGGGTTGAAGTTCCGCTTCCCCTTATAAGTACGTCCCCGACCGATATTCGTAAAGGTTCCCTGATCTCGAAGGTCCCCGGCGGAATTTTCACTATCCCGCCTTCGGAGGGAAGGGCGTCGAAGGCTTCCTGAAGGGTTGTGTAATTGCCGGCGTTTATCACGAGCCGGCTCCCCTTGAGGAGCAGCGCGGAATCGGTTTTTTCGATAGCTGTACTGACTGCCCCAAGAAGAAAAACAAGGCAGAATGCAGAGAGTACACAAAGTAAAACTTTTCCATTTTTCATGAACAAACCTCCTCCAGGCATTATCTCACCCTGAGTTATAGTTGCAATGGGGCAAGGATACGGAATTTCTTGCTGCGATTTGGTTCGGCAGATTTCAACAGTTCTCCAGTGGCAATTCGTGAATTGCCACTACACGGAACCTTTGGAAGGTAAGAACCTTTGCCGAAACTGGATTATATGCGACTAAGACGTTTTGATACGGATTCGGCAACGCATACGGAATAATCCCTGCTTAGGGAAAAAGACGATTGATGTGCTGAATAATCCCGCGTTGTGTTTTGGCGGCAATCCCGTGATTCGTTGCAGGGAAGATTCACGAATCGTCCCTGGCGATCGGCAGCAGGGATTCGGCAGCCAGGAATTGTGGATTTCCTGAATTTTTTCCCGGTGAAAGTCTGACTTCCAGTGGCTGCACCTTGAACCATACTTCCTATTACCCGGGTGCCTGGAAGTAACAGACGAATTTCTGCTCCAGGACATTGGCGTACAGTTTCAGGGTCTGGTCCGGATTGAAATCAGCCGGATCAATTACCCTGACTGCACTGGCCCATTTGACCTCTTCCGGGAAGATCTCTTTGCCAAGTTTATTGGGATGATTTCTGAAAAAGTCCTGGTTTATATAGGTGTTTTCCTGGTTTGGCAGGATGCCCAGGTATAGGATATCCATTTCAATGAGGTCGCTGAAGAAATGGGTTCCCAGTGAAATGTCCGGATAAACCCCATTGCCCATAGACGCGATTTCACATATCACTGAGGCACTGTTGATTTCAGCAAATGAAACCGGTAATCCAAGGGATGGTGTAGTGGTTCCCCATCTTCCGGCCCCGATGAGCATAATGGTTTTAGGCTCCTTTTCATTTTCAAGACGGGTTATCTTGCCGATAAGCCTGGCCACGGTATGGCGGTCCCTCATGGACAGTTCCCCATAGGCATCGGGATCTACGTAAATGAGCCTGTCAATGTCAATACATCTGCTGGGGCCAATCACCGGGCCCTGTACATCGAGAACCACATCAGAACTGGCCGGCCTGGGTTTCTTGGCGGCGATGGTGCCTCCTCCCCTGAGCTGTAACGGCCGGCACTGTACGATATTGATCCTGTAATTTCCGTTACCGAAAAAATTAACGGTGAATTCCAGATCTACCGGACAGCCATAGGCTGACTGGATTATGCGCAGCATTTCCCTCATATCCTTGGCAAATCGGGATTTCAGGAGGAGATTTTCAAAAGTCAGCACCCAGTTGAATGCGTCAGGCAGTCCAGCGGCTTTCCGCCTTCGAGCCAGTTCCAGGTCCCTTGACGCGAATTTGTCAAGGGGAAGGCCCGGGGCCTTCCCCGCGGCTTCCTCGAAGCTTTTTGACCGCAGGGAGTCGGCATCCAGGTCAATTACATCAACATACTGCTGGGCAAACTGTCTCATTTCCCCCACGCTGGTTTCCAGTTGCCTTTCCGGGGCATTCAGGGCGACGATACGCACGTAATCGTCCTCAATCCGGTCAACGGCCCTGGTTCCCAGTCCAAATACCAGTCGCAGCATTCCAGCTTCAGCATCGATAAACTCGCTCCATACGTAAGGATTGAAGGAATATCCGACACCTGAAGCCTGGGGGTAAAAATATTGCCCGTAGGGGGCCCCGGAAACCCTCTGGATCAGGATTGCCATTTGTTCATCCCTGTCCAGGAGGCCGCGCTGTTTCCTGTAAACCAGGGCTTCCTCGTTCATGGTACTGGCATATACTTTTCTAAGCGCCGAAAGAAAACTTTTGAGCCTCTGCCGGCTAGATCCCTGGTTGGCGCAGAAGATACTTTCATATTTTCCGGCGAAGGCGTTGCCGAAATTGTCTTCAAGCAGGCTGCTGGAACGGACGATAATAGGTGACTGTCCGAAATAATCCAGCATGTCCGCGAACTGTTTCACTATATACTCCGGAAACTGTCCTTGCAGCATACGCTTGCGTCCCTCTTCAACATCCTCAAGAAAATGGCCCGGTATCCCCTGTTTTTGATATAGCCACCAGATATCATTCCGCACCAGGAATGTGTAAAAAACATCTGATCCTATGAAGAAGGAGTCATGGGATTCAAGCACTTCCTGCCATCGATCGTCATTTTGTTTCAGGATAGCCCGGGACATAAGCATCCCAACCGATTTGCCCCCGATCTGACCGGTGCCGATCATCCTTTTGCGGATGTTCAGGATATCGGCAAGGGAAAAATAATTCATAGCCAGATCCAGGACCTTGTCACTACGGGAAACCGCCATCCTGAGAAGTTGTATAAACAGGCTGCGGGCTTCCCTTTTGACCTGGGCCCCCTGTTCCAGGGCGGACTGGAGATCTTCGGCCCGGGCAAAAGTGCTGCTCCAGAATCCCAGGCGGTAGCTGGCTGAATCAAGCCTGGACCAAGGCACTTTCGAAAGGATTTCGGTTATGGTGACGCTGTCTTTCACCGGAATGAAATTTTCATCTTCCCATACATGAAGCATATTCATTGTGGGTGAATAGCGGCCTGGTGTCTTGATCGGATGGACATAAAGTTTTTCCTGGTTTCTGTATACATCAAGAAAAACCGGGGCAAGATCAATGATCGGGGTCATGGCATGGAAGGAGTGGCGGTTCCTGAACATGGCGAAATAGGCTACTGCTCCGGCCTGGCGTATGTAAGGGCAGACAAGCATGAAGAAATTACCCAGCATACGGTCGCTGTACCAGTCAACAACCAGGTCGGAAAGGCAGTCAAAGATGTAATAACCGTCTTTGCCGATCTCATTTATGATGTTGTGAAATTTACGTATGAAGTTTTCAAAGCCTTCTTCGGGGGAAAGTTCAAAAATCCTTACTCCTGAACCGGGTGAGAATAGAGGTTTGTGACGTGAGAATCGAAAGTAAACAGGTTTGAAACCATTGTCCCGGGCAAAGGAAGCGCAGGGCTGGACGAAGGGCAGATAATCCTCTACTGAATCAACCTGCCAGACGATATTGTCTCCGGGCCGTATGCCCTTTAACAGGATGTCGAATCCGGTTATCCCGCTTCCCAGCTTTTTATTAATCATCCTGATTATAGTATTAACAGATTCCGCTGACCGATATGAAAATAACTGTAAGTCGTTGCCCCAATGAGCGAACAAGGATCGAGTTTGAAAAGCTCAAAGCCGATCAATCCTGAAGGGTGGACGGTTGAAATGAAGTGAATCGCGGAGAGGTATCAAAGGGCATGAAGACGTTCAATTTCAGGACTGAATGATCAGCAAGTGGTTGTAAAGCCGGGATGTTTTATGTGATTATGGCTCAAGGAAAAATAATCTGTTTTTTCCCCGGCTGGGGCGCGGCGGATATTGGATTTCCGCCTGCTCTGGAGGGAATGATTGCAGGGGGTGACATGAGGAAGGTGCTGCTTTTTTCAGTATTGCTTTTGATGGGTCTGGCCGGCTCTCAGTGGCTTCCCAAGATAGTTGGTCCGGCATATGGACTGGCCGGGGATGCTATCCGGATAATGACCATGGTCGGTTTGGCTTTCATAATGATCAGGGTCGGATATGAATTTGATATAGACAAGTCCAGGCTGGGGAAGTACGGATGGGATTATGTTGTGGCGTTTACAGCAGCCAGTTTTCCCTGGATACTGGTCACCCTTTACTTCGTATTTGTTCTTTTACCTGCCGATACCTGGGGGACGCTCGCCGCCTGGCAGGAAACCTTGCTGGCCGGGCGTTTTGCCGCCCCGACATCCGCCGGTGTGCTTTTTGCCATGCTTGCGGCTGCTGGGTTGGGCTCAACCTGGCTTTTCAGCAAAGCCCGAATCCTGGCGATTTTTGATGATCTGGACACCGTTCTGCTGATGATCCCACTGAAAATGCTGATGGTTGGCCTGGCCTGGCAGCTGGGCCTGATCGTGGTTGTTATGGCCGCGATGCTGGCCCTGGCTTATGTTTTTCTGCATAAGGTCAGGATTCCGATTGGCTGGTCCTGGGTGATGGCATATTCTGTGGTTATAACGGTAGCCAGTGAATTCATTTACCAGGGATCCAAGCTTGTTGATGAATCAGTTCCCATACATATCGAGATCCTCCTTCCGGCTTTCGTCGTCGGCTGCATAATGGCTTATCCGCGGATTGACGGCCGTGCTGACAGCAAAACCGGGCACCAGGCAATCGATACCCCTCCTGAAAGAAGGGTGTCCACAATTGTTGCCGCTGTTTTCATGGTACTGGTGGGACTTTCAATGCCCCTGATACTCGTGGGGGATTCAGCTGTTCAGGGAGGCGCCATGGCTGAATCTGTCGAACCATCCCTGCATGGTTCAGGATCCCCGCAGGCCGAAAGGACGGCAGCCCAGCTGGGAGCGGAAAAGGAAATCGGAAGGATAACCGCGGCCCAGCCGCCATTGGGTTGGGGCGCCATTCTCCTGCATGTGCTCATCCTGACTCTGCTGTCCAACCTGGGTAAGATGTTTCCGGCCTTTTGCTATCGCAAGGAGGCCCACTGGAGGGAAAGGCTGGCGGTGGCAATCGGAATGTGGCCCCGCGGGGAGGTCGGAGCCGGAGTCCTGGTGATTTCCCTCAGCTATGGAATCGGGGGCCCAATAGTGACGATCGCCATGCTGAGCCTGGCCCTTAATCTCTTGCTTACCGGGGTTTTCATCTATGGAGTGAGGAAACTGACTGCTTCCCTGCCACAGTACAGCGCGGGTGAGATGAACGCGGCTTGAGGGCGTAGGGGCCGAAATCCCGCCAGAAAACCGGAAGCATCTTGTGTGATCCAGCTTTTTTCACTGGTTTGCCTTTATAGGGGGAAATCCAGGTTTGGAATGTTTTTTCCCGGTGGTGAAACCAGTGAATAATCGGCAAGCGTGAAATTGATTTAAATATCTGCACACATGATCAAATTAATTCATAATTCTTCACACAAACCGATATTGTTTAGTGATATCATAATGCGGTTTTGTGAGCCACGCGTATCCCGGTGTTATTCCACTGTGTGCAGTTGAAAGCAGGTGGGGTTCTCCAGCCGGTACGCCGGGAACCGCGGGCATGTTTTTCAATGATGAAGTGAAATATGAAATTAGAGGAAAGTGGAAAATGAAGAGAACACCTTTGATGATTACAGTGCTTATGGCCCTCTCACTGGTTAGCGGAATGCTGGCAGCCCAGTCCGGGCGTAGTCTCGATGCCTTCGTGGGGCAGTTGAACGCGGCTGTGCCGGATGGTTTCATCCTTGATGATTCAGGGATGGACGGAGAAGATATTTATGTTGTCTACAAAAGGAATACCCAGGAAATTATCACTGCCAACCTCCAGGAAAAGAATGACGTGGAGTTTTCAGATGTTGAGGAACTGATGATCCAGGGCAGAAGGGCGGTTTTCTATCACCTGGGATTTGAAAAAAACGGAGGAATGGCCGTGTTTCTTAGCGAAGGATCCGGATACCTGGTGGTTGGATATAACAAACCCTACATGGGTGATGAAATTGTAGAGTGCCGGGAACTGGAAGCAATAGTAGATAAAATAGACTTGAAAAGCCTGGAGAATTAGCTGCTTTTTCAGTTTTTCCGATGCCTGGATGGCCCAGGGTTATTGGATTGAAAACGCCGGCTGATAAGGCCGGCGTTTTTTTAACTTCCGGGTCATGAAGCGCAAAGTCATTCCAGCGGGGGCTGTTTTAGCCCACAAGCTTTTCGGCAACCAGGTCACCAACTTCACTGGTGGAAAAGCCCATTCGGCCGGCGGCCAGGGATTGCAGCTTTTCACCGGTAACATATTTGACGGCATTTTCTATTTCGGTGGCAGCCTCGGTTTCGCCGAGGGTATCAAGCATCATGGCCATGGCACAGACTGCGGCCAGCGGATTTATTACGCCCTGGCCGGTGTATTTGGGAGCACTTCCCCCGATCGGCTCAAACATACTTACACCTTCAGGATTGATGTTGCCGCCGGCGGCTATCCCCATCCCGCCCTGGGTGATGGCTCCAAGGTCAGTGATGATATCACCGAACATGTTTCCGGTTACCAGGACATCAAACCATTCCGGGCTCTTGACCATCCACATGCAGGTAGCGTCCACGTGATAGTAATCCCTGCGGATGCATGGGAAGTCTTTCTCGCCCATTTCATGAAATGCTCTTTCCCAGAGGTCATAGATGTAGGTGAGAACATTGGTTTTCCCTACCAGCCCCAGCGTGTTTTCCTCACCTGTTCCACGGGCTTTTTTCCCGTGGGACCTGGCATATTCAAAGGCATATTTGAGGCAGCGGTCAACCTGGAAGCGGTTGTAAACCGATGACTGTACGGCAACTTCATTCGGAGTGCCCTTAAGGGTGAACCCGCCGGCGCCGGTATAGGCATCTCCGGTGTTTTCGCGTACAACCACATAGTCGATATCTTCAGGTGTCTTGTCTTTAAGGGGACAGTCAACACCAGGGAAAAGCTTTACTGGTCTCAGGTTGATGTACTGGTCCAGCTCAAAACGGGCTTTGAGCAGTATCCCTTTCTCGAGGATTCCCGGAGCGACATCAGGATGACCAATGGCCCCCAGGAGGATGGAGTCAAACTGGCGAAGGTCTTCAACACCACTGTCAGGCAGAGTTTCTCCCGTTTTTTTGTAGCGCTCTCCGCCGAAATCAAATTCTGTTTTTTCGACCTTGAATCCAAATTCAGCTGCAGCAGCATCCATAACCTTTACGGCTTCATCTGCTACTTCAGGTCCTGTTCCGTCACCGCCGATAACGGCAATCTTGTATGTAGACATTTAATCAAATACCCTTTCTATATTCTTATGTTTTATTGATAGCTCGATTGATCGCGGATTATGCTATCAAATGGCAAACCCTATTGGAAGAGAAACATCATTATCCTGTATGTTTTAGGGGTGAGGTTCCTTGTGGTTCCTTGCAACGAATCCAGATGTTCAGTATCAAGCAAAGTACCCCGGCATCCAGATTGATATTGACACGCGATTTTCATGAAAATATACTCCGAGGTTTAATAATTACACCCTTTTTATTCGCAGATACAGGTGATGGACACTCCGGATATAAAGCCGCTCAGGAAAGTGGTCAAGGGGAAATGCATGGATTATCCAGCCGATAGATATCAGCTTCCCTGGATAGAGGTTTTTAAATGTGGAATGCAATACAATTAATCCGGGAACAAGGATGCGGTAGCTGCATAAGAGCCGGAATGATCTTGAATTGCCCCGGGACCTGATTAACCGTGATTTGTCCAACTGGCTGGTTTAGGTTATGCCAAATTATTTTTTTAACAGTGTGAAGGATTTTGTTGTCAATCCCCGGTTTGTGCGTAACGCGGTTGAGTATTCGTCGGTCCTTCCCAACTATCTGCTGACCCGCAGAAGCTCAGCTGAAATCCGGAATTCATTCGATACTGTGCATACCTACGCCATGTTCATAGGCATTGGAAGGAGCGGCACAACCTTAATCGGATCCCTGCTCGACGCGCACCCCAAAATCATAATTGCCAACCAGGAAACCGCCCTGAAATACATGCATCCCCGATTGTTTTCCCGTGAACAGGTTTACAGGCTGCTGCTGAGGAATTCTGAAGATTGCGCAAGGTCCGGAAGAATAGGCGGAGGAGGTTATTCGTATCAGGTTAAAGACCAGTGGCAGGGGAAGTTCGACAGGCTTGAGGTCATCGGAGACAAATCAAAAAGTGCCCAGGACGTTACCTGGCTCACCTCGAAACCCTCAATACTGGATAAGATGGCAGAGGTTACCGGGGCCCGCATCCGGATGATGCATGTCATCCGGAATCCCTATGACACCATCGCGACACGATCAGTCCGGCGGAACCTGCCCCTCAGGAAAATCACACGGGAATATTTCGCATTGTGCGGAAAGCTGCAGAAATTGATAAGCAGAATTGAAATGGAAGAGGCTTATGACGTGCAGCGGATACCCCTGCACCTGGAAGATTTTATAGAGAATCCCGCCCGGTATCTGGCCGATATATGCAACAGCCTGGGAGTGGATGCCGGGAGCGATTATACCGGTGCCTGTGCCCGTATTGTAAATAGAAAACCCCATAAACGCAGGTTTGAAGTTGAATGGAATAAGGGACTTATTGAGGAGATCAAGCTGAAAATAGAGGATATTTCTTTCCTGAAGCGCTATTCCTTTGATGATTGAGGTTCCAGCCCCGGGATAGACTGCTGGCTGGTCATCAGTTCTCCCACAAGGAGCGGATCAGGTTTTTCCTGAAAGCCGAATCCCTTGAGGTGAATGAACCCTTGAAACCTCGGGCCCAGTCTTCTCCGGATTGAATTGAGTCAACCAGGACATCTCCATCCTTTCCGACGTAGATTATTCTTACGCTGCTCTGGCCAATTCTGTACAGCAGCTGATCTCCACGAAATGATCCCCGATCTTTTATGGGACGCATGATTGCCTGGTAGACATTCCAGATTGATAGATACTCAGATTCATTGATTATTCGGTCCTTGCGGGCTGAATCCAGGTTGCTCCTGGTTCCGTCCAGGAAACGGTCGGTTCCTCCATCCCGAAGGAATGTAAAACGGTACGCGGACGTTTCAGCTGCCTGAAGGATGGATGCGGCCCTGTCTATACGGTTGCGGTCCGCTTTCCCTTCCTGGACCACGGACTCCAGTTCAGAAGCCGTGGCCGGATTAAGCCTGGCCTCTATGTCAGCCACATCGATTTTCAAGAAGCTTACTTCAAACTTAAATGCCGGCCTGCTGTATTCTGTATTGCCAAGGCCATAGCTCCATACCTCAATTGCCTCAGTTACATTTTCTATGGGAACCTGAGATTGGCGGTCCTGTCCCAGTGTGATCCCCCCGACATTAGGGGTTATGGATAAACCCAGCAGTAAGCAAAATAGTTTTTGGACAGCAATTTTCATGTTGTCTCAGTTATACATCTCCGAAGGGCCTGTGTCAGGAAAATTTGACACAAAAGCAGTAAGATTTTTGAGAAATAGAAGTCAACCGCGACTGATTCTTATGTTTTGGCTGTTATTCTGTTACTGATGGTTACGTGAAGATTGGAATAT
The DNA here is from genome assembly GCA_963666915.2 of Acidobacteriota bacterium. GTDB lineage: Bacteria > Acidobacteriota > UBA6911 > RPQK01 > JAPXNP01. The sequence goes on along the minus strand of CAXXEX010000006.1, from coordinate 24,112 downwards.
TTATGACCGTAGGCACCAATTAAGCGTTTTACCATAGAAATGGAGCCTGAAAGATGACACGTGTTAAATTCTGCTTGCCACTGCTGTTGATTTTCAATTTTTGTTTGTTGTCCGCTTCCATGGGTGCTGAATCCACCAAGCAGTCCGCCCCGGACGAACTGGTGCTGTTTGATTTTACGGGTTCCGATAAGGGTGGAGATTGGCTGATTATTAATGATGGGGTCATGGGCGGCCTGTCGCGGGGGGAATTCTTCTATACCGATAGAAGCACAGCTGTTTTCCAGGGAACCGTTTCCCTGGAGAATAATGGCGGATTTTCATCCGCTCGAACCATGATAAATGCCGGCGATCTGGCCGGATATTCCGGAATTTCCCTTCGAATAAAAGGGGATGGGAAAAAATACCAGCTTAGAATTCGGACTAATAGACGCTTTGACGGAGCCTCCTACCAATATCAATTCGCGACACAGGCTGATTCTTGGATTGAAGTCAAAGTTCCTTTTAGGGAGTTCCTTCCCGTCTACAGGGGCCGAGTGCTGAACAATGTGAAGTCCATCTCTCCCGTAGAAATCCAGCAGATTGGATTCCTGGTATCTGATTACCAGGCCGGTGTGTTTCAGCTTGAGATCGAATGGATTAAAGCTTACAGGGAGTGAAGCCGGCACATTGGAACCAGGCGATTTCTTCCAGCTTCCAGGCCAGGGATTTGTGGAGTTGGTTGGAATCAAGCTTTCTTCCTGAAAAATTAGGGATTCCTGCACCTCCGCTTGTTGCGGAATGCGGTGTGTTTGAACAATATACCGCTGAAGGATTTGGGGTGCGATGCTGTGACTGCTTCCTTTTTATAATTCCGGAAAGCGACCTTTTTTTTATCATCCTGCGTTTTCCCAACTTAAATAGAGCCGGCTGGGCCTTTTAACTCAAAAGCTGTTTACAGGTATTCTGCCAGGTAATAATATAGCTATTGGCAGAGCCCATGTAATTGTCTTCCGCTTCCTGCCGCATAGACCGAATCGGAGTTGGAACAATACAAGAAAGACCCGCTCCCGGAGCATTGTTACATCAAAACAAGCATGAAAAAATTATTCTTTCCCATACTGTTTTTTTTATCCTTTGTAAGCCTGATTGCCCAGGAATCCTATCCTTTTCGGGATCCTGATCTCCCGGTTGATGTTCGTGTCGATGACCTGGTTTCGAGGATGACCCTCCAGGAGAAGGTTGACCAGTTACTGTATACCGCGCCCGCGATACCTCGACTGGGGATCCCGGAATACAACTGGTGGAACGAGGCCCTTCATGGTGTGGCCCGTTCGGGATGGGCTACTGTTTTCCCGCAGTCCATAACCATTGCCGCCTCCTGGGATACAGAACTGATGCATGCAGTTGCTGGCGTGATATCGGACGAGGCACGCGCCAAGTATCACGACTACCAGAGAAGGGGCATGCGGGGTATTTACCAGGGACTTACATTCTGGTCGCCCAACATAAACATTTTCAGGGATCCCAGGTGGGGCCGGGGTCACGAAACCTTTGGCGAGGATCCTTTCCTTACCGGCAGGCTTGGTGTTGAGTTTGTTAAAGGTATGCAGGGAGATGATCCCAGATACCTCAAGACAGTGGCTACAGCCAAGCATTACGCGGTTCACAGCGGCCCAGAGCCACTGAGGCACGAGTTTAATGCCCATGTTTCCGAAGTTGACCTGAGGGAAACTTACCTGGCTGCTTTCAGGGCCCTTGTTGTGGATGGCGGGGTTGAATCAGTAATGGGAGCATATAACCAGTTCAGGGATCATCCCTGCTGCGCCAATGAAGAACTGTACTCAATCCTTCATGATGAATGGGGATTTGACGGTTACATTGTTTCGGACTGTTGGGCAATATCGGATTTTCACCAGTTCCAGGGATACGCGGAATCTCCCGCTGAATCGGCTGCCCTTGCCGTCAAGGCAGGAACCGATCTTAACTGCGGTGTCACCTACAGCCACTTGATGGAATCTGTCGAACAGGGTTTTGTCGGCGAGGCTGATATTGATAAGGCAGTGAAGCGCCTCATGAAGGCGAGGATGAAACTTGGCATGTTCGATCCGGATTCCAGAGTAGCCTGGGCTGGGATTCCGTTGTCGGCCAATTGCTCTGATTACGCGGACGGCCTGGCAAGGGATGCCGCGAGAAAATCGATAGTACTGTTAAAAAACAACGGGATTCTTCCGTTGAAAGAAGATATCGGGAAAGTTCTGGTTTGCGGCCCTAACGCGGATAATTTTGAAGCCCTTATCGGGAATTACAACGGTATCCCCAGAAATCCTGTGACCATCCTGGAGGGTCTTAAAAACAGAACGGGAGGAGGTTTTGAAGTAGTCTATTCTGAAGGAAGCGACCTGGCAGGAGGAGTACATAACCTGAAACCTGTTCCCGCTGGCGCGCTTCGTACCAAAGATGGGAAAAGGGGAGTTTTCGCCGAGTATTTTGATAATCCTGACTTCGAGGGAGAACCTGTATTTACCCGGATTGATGACAATATCAATTTCTACTGGGAAACATATAGTCCGCATCCTGGTATTCCGCACGACAGGTTCTCGGTAAGGTGGAAGACCTGGCTTTGCCCTTCTGAAAGTGGTGAATATTTCCTTGGTTCGTGGGGTTCATCGAATTATGAAATTGAATTTGAAGGAGAGAGTTTTATTAAGTACCAGGGAGATCACCATGCCTTCCACAAGGAAAAACCGGTTCAGCTTGAAGCCGGGAAAAAATACAGTGTCGTTGTGAAGTACAGGAACCTGTCAGGTGACGCGGACATGAAACTGCTATGGGCAAAACCGAGGAAGAATCTTATTAATAACCTTCAGCATCAAGCCCGTGATTGTGAGGCGATTATTGCCGTGGTGGGGCTGTCGCAGAGGCTGGAAGGTGAGCAGATGGATATAGAGATAGATGGTTTTGAAGGAGGCGACCGCACAAATCTCCAGTTGCCGGCCGAGCAGAAGGAGATGCTGGAAGAATTGTATAAGACAGGGAAGCCGGTAATTGTTGTTTTAGTGAATGGCTCTGCAATGGCTGTGACAAGGGAACAGGAAGCGGCGGACGCGGTCCTGCTTGCCGGTTATGGCGGGCAGCAGGCCGGAAACGCGGTAGCCGATGTTCTTTTTGGCGATTACAACCCTGCCGGAAGGCTGCCTGTGACTTATTATAAATCGGTTGACCAGTTACCTGAATTTGAAAATTATGACATGGATGGCCGGACCTACAGGTATTTTCAGGATGAACCGTTGTATCCTTTTGGATACGGATTGAGTTACACCACCTTTGAGTACTCAGACCTTGATGCGCCGGGAAGCGTAAAGGCAGGTGATAAGCTGGAACTCAAGGTGACAGTCAAAAACACCGGTGAATCAGATGGGGATGAAGTAGTACAGATATACCTTGCTGACGAAGAGGCCTCAACAAGGAGACCTGTAAGACAACTTGAAGGCTTTAAAAGGATCCATCTTAAAGCAGGCGAAAGCAGAGTTCTTGAATTTGTTCTTGATCCCAGGCAGTTGTCGATCATCAATGAGAAAGGCGACAGGGTAATTGAACCAGGATGGTTTACAGTGAGCACGGGGGGGAAACAACCGGGCTTTAAAGGTTACCTTGATCCCCTTTTTACTGAAGTAAAATCAACGCGATTTGAGGTTACGGGAAATCAGTATTTCATTGATGCTGAATAATTCAGTTTGGCTGATTTGCGCCTGCCGCATGTCCGGGCCCGGCAGCTGCTGGCGTCAACACTGAATTCCCATCCGAAAAATTTTCTACTGAACCTGACCTTTGTCATCTCCAGTTGATTTTAATCGTACGCCAGGCGGGTTTTTTCGTCAGTCATTACATGCTTAATCATTTCCTGCCACCTCTCTGAATTCCAGGTGCCCAGCTCATTGTGAGTCAGGTAATAGTTTTGAGGGATTGGATGGGTGCCGACTACTACTTCCAGGCCATACTTGGCGGGAATGAATTCGCGGAAAGCATTGAGACGGGGGCAGGGGGGATAACCGACAACCAGGCCTGTAGCCAGGTGAACGACCTCCGCTCCATTCTTTTTCATTTCCGCCGGAGTGTATTCCACATTTCCGCCAGGACAACCTCCGCAGGTAGTGTAGCCCACTAACTCTACTTCTTCTCCCTCGTACAGGGCGAAAGCTCCCTCCCGGTTTCGCAAAGATCTCAGGCATTTTCCGCCTGCGCAGGTATGGTATCGATCACAGATAATAATGCTGATTTTTTTCATCTTGATTACATTTTACCTGAAAGGCAGGAATATCCGGGCCGCCCGATTTATGATCTGTGATGAACGGCCCGATGAAATTAAGGATTGAGATTCCTGGCACCTCCGTCCTTAGACTGCCTTCCGGCTTATATCCTGTTTCCGGGGATGGCCCGGAAGTTTATATTTTCGTTAAAGCTAGCTAAGAATATTTTTGCAGTATTCAACGCATTTTTTAACTTCCTGAACCGCGTCAGAACCTTCAGGGATTTCGTATTCCAGTTCTATATCCACATTGATCGGCCAGCCGTTTTCCTGGATCAACTTCAGGATTTCTGCCAGGGGCGTTTCGCCCTCACCCAGGGGCATGTTGGAGTTCGGGGGATCCCCTTCCGGCCCGGTTTTGTCCTTGATGTGGATGCTGACAATTCGATCATGGTATTTTTCCAGAACCTCATTGGGGTGGTTTCCGGTAATCCCGAAGTAGTGCCCGACATCCACGTTGAGCATGACTGCCGGGGAAATTTCCAGGAAAGGATCCCAGGACCATCCCTCTTCACCTGGTTGAAAGTGATTGTGGAAAATAGCATACATCCCGTGCTTTTCGGCAAAGGGTGCCAGGCGGTTAACGGCTTCTTCTCCGATTTCATTGCAGACACCTTTGGCGCCAAGTGCTTTGGCTGCGTTGAAGGCGTAGTCAATCTCTTCGTCAGTCCACCTGGCCGGAGAAAATTTGGCAATGTGGATATTCACACCGGCGTCATTGAACATTTCGCGAAGTTCGATGAATTTATCCATTGAAGCTGAAAGACGCCATTCCCTCTGGGCTTCGGCAGCAGCTTCCCTGGCATCCTCGAAAGCTTTTCTTTCTTCATCGGTAAGTTCCACTCCTCTTTGCGGCCTGGGAGGTCCGGCGGGTATTCCGGCAAATTCTTCGGCTACGTTGCCCATTAATTCAATGGAACTGATTCCGGTGTCCAGGCAGTACTGGAGTACATCTTCCGCGCTGGAAGGCATGCTGCGCCAGCTGTATGTGATGGCGCCGATCTGAACTCCCCCGAAGTTGGAGTCGACAACAGGAGCCGGCGATTCAGCCTCCGGCGGAGCTTCAGTTTTGCAGCCGAACTGCGTTGGTATTAATAAAAGAAACGAGATTGCCAGTGCTGTAACCAAAAATCTCCAGTTGGAGATCAGGTTTTTCGAATTTTTTTGTTTAATCATAGGTCCGCCTTTTTAATTCAAAAACAGGAGTTGTCGGGTGGTTACTATGTTGTCGGATCCCACCCTTTCCGGATTACATTCCGAAAACAAATTTCGTGGACCTCATTGTTCCAGAGATCGATTGGCTGGTAAAGCAGAAAATTAATTTAAGTAAATATTAGTGCTCTGTTTCCATAATCCGGAATTTTTTGAAGTTTGCTTGTAATGAGGTTAGGCATGGCTGGTTTTGATAAAGTGCTTCAAGGGCAGTGTTGTTATCTCTGAATTCCTGATATCCTGCTGGCCCGGGGCAGAAAGTGGAAGGAGTTTCTGCTGATCCGGCAGGACAGTAATAATGTCAAACCAGCTTGTTATAAATAAAACGTATTGATGATAAACCATACCTATATTGAAGGTAATTACCGGGATGCCGGTTTTAAGTGAAACAGCTAGTCAACTGGAGAGGGAAAGGCCCCATACGGAAGACGGGAACTACAGGAGAAAAAAGATGATAAGAAAAGCCGGGTTCGACAATGAGCTTTACTTGAAAGAGCAGTCCACAGCGATTATTGATCGCGTGGAGAAATTTAACAACAAGCTTTACCTTGAATTCGGCGGCAAGCTTTTATTTGATTATCATGCGTCCAGAGTTCTGCCCGGATTTGATCCGAACGTGAAAATGAAGCTTCTGCAGAAGCTGAAGGCAGAGGCGGATATTATTTTATGTATTTATGCCGGGGACATTGAAAGGAAAAAGGTCAGGGCTGATTTTGGGATTACTTATGATTCTGACGCGCTAAAGCTTATAGACGACATCAAGAAGTATGGAATTGACATAACGGCAGTTGTAATAACCAGGTTCAATGATCAGCCCGCGGCTATTGCCTTCAAGCAAAAGTTGGAGCGCAGGGGGATAAAAGTCTATGTTCATCGTTTTACAAAGGGCTATCCAACTGAAGTTGACCTTATTGTGAGCGATGAAGGATATGGGGCGAATGAATATATAGAGACTACTAAAAAACTTGTAGTTGTTACAGGCCCCGGACCGGGAAGCGGTAAGCTGGCAACCTGTCTTTCCCAGATGTATCACGAGTACCGCAGGGGAATCAGCGCTGGTTATTCCAAGTTTGAAACATTTCCTGTATGGAATATTCCTCTCAAGCATCCGGTGAACATCGCCTATGAGGCGGCAACAGTCGATCTTCGTGATTTTAACCAGATTGATCCTTTTCACCTGGAGGCCTATAACGAAACCGCCATAAATTATAATCGTGATGTGGAAGTGTTTCCCGTGGTCAAAAGGATTCTTGAAAAGATAACAGGTGAGGAATCGGTTTATCAGTCTCCTACTGATATGGGAGTTAACAAGGTAGGGTTTGCCATAACCGATGACGATGTTGTCAAGGATGCCTCCAGGATGGAGGTCATACGAAGATATCTGCGCTGTAAATGTGAATATGTGATGGGTTTTGCGGATGAGGATTCTGTTCAGAGAGCGCGTCTTTTGATGAATGAACTCGGCATATCAGTTGAGGACAGGATAGTTGTGGGTGCCGCGAATGAGGCGCTGCTGGAGGCGGAAAAAGAAAAAAAGGGAAATGAAGGAATATACTGCGGGGCGGCAATAGAGCTGGCAGATGGTACCATTATCAAAGGCAAGAATTCTCCCCTGATGCATGCGTCATCCAGCATGATTATAAACGCCATAAAGCATCTTGCTGATATCCCCGATAAGATTCATCTTCTGCCCAAGAATATTATTAAATCCATTGGAGATATCAAAACAAGGATATTGAATTCAGGAAATGTCAGCCTTGATCTGGAGGAAATCCTGATAGCGCTTTCCGTCAGCGCAATGAACAATTCCGCCACTCAGATAGCCCTCGAAAAACTGCCGGAGCTGAAGGACCGAGAGATGCATCTTACCCACATACCCACCCGTGGAGATGAACAGGGATTAAGGACACTGGGTATTAATGTGACCAGTGACCCCAATTTTCCCAGCAAGAACCTGTTCATGAATTGAATGCAGGCGCTTTGCCTCCTGGAACTTTTTACCTGTACCTTTCCGCGATTTCCTCAAGGGAAAGTTCTCCGAGCAGCAGGTTGGATGATTCGGTTCCGTATATCCACTCATTGAAGAACTGATCCAGCTTCCTGCCTGAGACCTTTTCGGCGACGGTTCTGAATTCTTCCAGGGTGGCGCCTTTTTCATGAAAGGTGTCGTAGTAATCCTGGAAGGTGTTTTTAAAAACGGGATCTCCTAATGTTTCATGCAGGACATGAAGGGCCAGTGCCCCCTTGTTGTAAGAGGCCTGTGATTTTCCGGTGCTGCCATACTCGGATGATCGGGGTTGTGGAGAGTTGAGGATCAGATATGCATTGGGACCTGAACTGGTTTCGGAATCCTTCCAGGTTCAGGGTGAATTTTTCCCTGCCGTGCATCTCCCGCAGAACCAGAGCCATGAAATAGTTGGCGAATCCCTCCGAGAGCCAACGGGACGGCTGCCCGTCAAGGGATGGAACCTCCCACATATGCGCGACCTCGTGATAGATGCTGTTCAGATCCCTTTCACCCGCAAACAGTTCTGCGGGCTAGCAGAATTGAATTGGCTGAAGCCTGTCCCCCGTAACCGCCCGGTATTTCTATCACGGTGAAACTGCGGTCTGATTTTAGGTTTCCAATCCATCCGGAATAGATGTTCAGGCTGTCTTTCAGTCCCGTAAGTATGGATCCCGCGGCATCCTCGTGGTCGGTGAAGTGGTAGATCCTGAAAGTTTGAGACTGATCGGTCAGCAGGTCAAATTCAGCAGCGGCTATGTCGATCCTCCAGTCAGGCAGATAACTTTCGAAACTGAAGATGTTCCTTTCTTCCGTTTTTTCCTGCCCGGTGATGCGTCCCCCGCAGGCGACCAGGAATTTCCGGGGAGCAGATATCCGGACCCTGAAATTATAGGTGTCACTGACATTGGCGATAAGGGTGGTCCCAGCTGTTCTCCAGGATCCTGGGATAGGCGAAGATGTCCGTTGCGCAGGAGCGGTGTAATCAGCACCGATATGGTCTTTGGTATAGGGGAATACCTCCGGGCTGCCGTAAATGAATCCTCCGTAGGCGACAGTGAAGGAGCCCTCTTTCCCTGGCTGGAGCTGCCCGGACAACTCGACTTCGGCCCTGTTGACCTGCCAGACCGGGGAGAAGTCTTCCATCTTGACTACCTTCTGGCTGAAGCGAAGTTCCCGGCCCTGGATGCCTGAGACGGTTTTAACATCAAGAAGCCGGTAGAGTAGCAGGGGTATCCTGGAAATAGGCTCGTCACCCTTGTTGATGAATTTGATGGTACAGGTTCCCTTTATGCTTTCCTCTTCCGGCTGAACTTTGTCAGTGGGAAAAAGGTCGATCTCCATATCATAGTCCGTTACATCCAGTGATACCTGTCCTGACGTTGCTGGTTCGATAGGTTTAGTGCAGGCACAGGTAATCAATATCAGCAGGGAAACTGTTGTTAGCGTCATGAACCTTTTGAAATCTACTCGGCAGTTCTTCATAACATTCCTCCTTGCATTGCCGTCGGAATGACTGGCAATTAATTGCTTTCAGCTTAATTAATCAGCCAGAGTGGAGGGTCTAATAAAACAGGATTTGCCATTTTTCGCCGGGAAAGAGGGTTCCTGTTGAAAAAGCTGTAAAAGCTGAAGATAGAAAGGTGGATATGGAGCGGAATTATCCTTCTGCTGGTAATAAATCATGTGAGATCCTCCCGGAGATCATCCCCGATTGGCGAGAGCTGGCAAACAACCGGGGAATCCTTTCCCGTGCTGATGCTTTCCTACTGCTGGTTATACCGATCCTCTCCTTTTCCTGGTAAGTATTTCAAATACGCCGATAGCCCAGTATTGATCCGAGTGCGCTGGCGACAATATCCCAGGTATCAAATTGGGTGCTGGCTCCCCACATGGGCCTGAACTCCTCCACTGTCAGGATTATGAATACAATTCTCCGGATCCGGTGTAAACCAGTATGCGGCCAATCTCCGGCTTGCGTATGAGTACCGGAGAGACTATAGAAAGGCTGATTATGAAGGCGGCCAGAAAATTCGGGAAACACCCTGTCAGTATTCCGATAACCGGTTGATGTTCGAAGCGGGGACGGATAAATTTTTTTGTTGAGAGTGACCAGCCCAAACAAAAGGGACAGCAGTACCGCGTTGATACCCACGATTTTTGATTTGATGGATTCTCTCATTTCTGACACTTCCTGTAATTTCTCTGCCTTCCATCCTGACCATATTGGAATGAATCAATTGTTGAGTAGAATATAAATCTCTGCAGGATGAAAGTAAATACCCGGTTTACATCCGTTTGCATGTTTAATTATCTAGATTGTCAATCATTTACTTAAGCAGTAAGTGACTGGCCTGTACTTTGTATTCGGGCTGTGTTTTCATTGAGTCCGGAGGGTATTTATGAGTAATTCCGGAAATGTAACAAATGGAATTGGCGCAGATGGGCCTCGGGGATTGATGCCGGATGAGGCACTGAATGCACCGGGAAAGGTTGAAGATTTAACAAAAAGGTATGTATCCCTGGATGCCTACCGGGGACTGATCATGATCTGCCTGATCTCGGTGGGGTTTGGGCTGCCGGCGGTTCAAGGGGAATCCCTGGCTGGGATTCCTGGCCGACCAGGTAAGGCATGTTCCCTGGGAAGGGCTGACCTTCTGGGACCTGATCCAGCCGGCTTTCATGTTCATGGTCGGAATGGCCATGCCTTTTGCCTATGCCAAGCGGAGATCGATGGGGCTTTCCCATAACAAGATTTTCGGACACGTTATTTACCGGGCCCTGATGCTGATCCTGATCGCCAACATCATTGGATCGATACACCGGGGTGAGCCGGGGCTCAGCTTCATCAATGTACTGGACCAGATTGCCATCGGTTTATTTCCTGGCCTTTTTTGTCATAAACCGGGGATTCCTGGGGCAGGGGCTGGCTGCCGGCGGAATCCTGCTGGTCTACACCCTGGTCTGGGTGTTCTACCCCGGAAATGGACCGGGAGGACCCTGGGACATGAGCTTCCAGAACCTGGGGGGAGATTTTGACATGTGGATGCTGGGGCGTAACTATGGAGGTTTCTACGTCGGGCTTAATGCCATCCCGGCAACGGCGACAATCATCTTTGGAATGATGACCGGGAAAGTTGTCGGCAGTAACTGGCCGGCGAAGCGTTCCATGCAAACCATGGCCCTGGCCGGATTCTCCGGAATTGTCCTGGGCCTGGCTCTCAGCCCGCTCATCCCGATCATCAAACATATCTGGACCGCGTCTTTTACTCTTTATTCAGCCGGAATCGTTGTCCTCGGCCTTCTCCTTGTCTACTGGATGGTTGAAGTGAAGAAGTGGACCCGCTGGACCTACATCCCGGTAGTAGTCGGAATGAATTCTATTTTCGCCTACATAATCTTCATGATGGCCCGCGGTTCGGTGGATAAAGCAGTCCTGGTGTTCATCAAACCCCTTGTTGAAGCCATGGGGCCCTGGGGATCGGTGCTCCATTCCTTATTGAGCCTGGCGGTTATCTGGTACGTGCTCTATTTCTTTTACAAGAGGAAGATATTTTTGAAAGTATAATTATGGATACCATGTGCGCGGCTTGCCCGGCAACTGGAAAACAGAAATTTGATGATGCCCTTGTTAAGAATGCCTTTGTGTGACCTGGATGATACTGAAAAGATTTTTTAGGATTAGGTACTGATACTGTATGAATAATTACCTGAATTTTCCGGGCGAGGTGGTGAAGATCTTTCAACCCCGTTTCTTGCAACGGCCATCCATGACGGTCATTGTCTGCGGGCTGAACTGGAAGAGCTGTGCGTTCTAAGTGACGCGGACAGGTTACGGGAAGAAGATCCCTTCACAGGAGAATTGTCCTCAGTTGCTCCTACCAGGGTTGTAGTGCAGACTTCCCGGTTTGAAGTGGACCTTAACCGGCCCCGGGATATGGCTGTCTATTTGCGGCCCGAGGATGCATGGGGGCTGTCTGTCTGGAGGTCTGAGCCATCCCTGGAGATGCTTCAGCGATCCCTCTCCGTTTACGATAATTTTTACAGTTCCATGGAGAATCTCCTGACACGGTTTATTGAGAAGTTTGGTGCTGTTGTTTTATACGATCTGCATTCCTATAACCATCGCCGTCTTGGTCCCGATGGCCCCGAAGCTGACCCCGCGGGAAATCCTGATGTGAACATAGGGACGGGAATGCTGGACAAAGCTCGATGGGGAAGCCTTGTAGATCAGTTCAAAAATGACCTGCGGGAATATTCAGTTTGCGACCGCGGATTGGATGTGCGTGAAAACGTGAAGTTTAAAGGCGGACATTTTTCGCGATGGTGCCAGTCAACCTTTAATGGAGATGTATGCGTGCTGGCCATTGAGTGGAAGAAAATTTTCATGGATGAATGGACCGGCGAAATCTACCCCGGAGCATTGGCCTCCATGCGGAAAGCGCTGCAGGGGACAGTACCTGGAATGCTCAGGGAACTGGAACGGTTGGGGGAAATGAAATCCACAGAAAATCCGAAGGCCATCCAGGAATCGCTGATCCGCACTTTGCGGGAACGCCTTCTGGAGAATAAGCGAATTCGACGAATTCTTCCGGAAGGCGGGCGTTTACATATCGACCGCCAGTTGCCGTTTCTGTGCGTGTACAGGACGCCGCCTGCCAAGCCTGATTATCGGACAAGCAGACTGATTGTCGGCCAGGCATCATACCTGCTGGCTTCTGGAAGCAAGCATCAACGCCGAAGCGTGGCCGGCCTGGTGCGTATGATTGTCCAGACATTGGCGCCTGAATTCGGTACATTCCTGGTACTGGAGCTCTGGTCCAGGGCTTCAGAACAAGGGGGGGCGGTGAATCCATCCGGTCAACAGCCCCCTGAATTTCGTCTTGTAATGCCACGCGGCAGAGTGCCGCAATCACTGGTGGACAGCTGTCGGCTTCCTCTTGAAGGGATTAAAATCCGCCGTATGCCGGCAATTGTGGATTTGGTTCGATCGGGGCGGGTGGCGCCGGATCATTGTTCTCCGCTGTTAACCCCTGCGGAACAGCGTGAATTCAACTGCCATGTGATTGGACTGGAAGTAAATCCAATCTATTTCAATCGTGAAACCGGCGATGAGTTTCCGTTGATCAGGCGCGCTTTACAGAGGGAACTTACCCGTTCACTGCAGCAGATATTTTTCTCATATATGCGCAGCCAGACGACCCAAAAGCCCCGGCATTACCTGGCCCTGGGCCGGAGAGCTGTTGTCAAGGCCGTCTGGAATGCGGATAGGCAGCTTAGTGAAATCAGCGAGGAATATGATTTTCTGCTGCAGGCAACCCCGGTTAATATTGAAGCAGCCTGGATGAAGTTTAAACGGCAGAGATTTCAGCGCCTCCCGGAATTTTTTATCGTCCTCAACCCGTGGATTCCTCACTGCTCAAGCAGAAACTCTGGAAGATCCCCATTAACCGGATTGAGGATCCGACTCTCGCATTCCTTTTCCGCGAAAAACAGGATGAAATGGATACCCAGCTGTCCATGATGTCCCACCTGGGAACCAATAAATTTTTCTACGGGAGCATGCAGTTATACGGTCAGGTGAGTTCATCACTGAACCATGTCGCCCCTGCAGATTCTCGAAGCCATACCCTCACGGAGCAAACAAAAGAGAGGCCGGATGGTAACTCCCGGAGAATTTGTGAGCCGGGCCAGCGATGAGATGGATTACTATCGCCGCATATATCCGGCTATGAACTGTAAAGTGGAAATGAGGGACGATATTACCGGATTGATGGTATCACGCGGTAATCTGCTGGTCAGCGAGACCATAAAGGTGCCGGATTCAAGGGTTGAAGCGTTGCTGCAGCATGAAATTGGAACCCATGTACTGACCTATGTGAATGGGTTGGCCCAGCCATTGCACCAGCTGCGTGAGGGGCTTTGCGGTTACGAGGAATTGCAGGAAGGGATCGCGGTTTTTTCCGAGTACCTGGTGGACGGCCTGAGCCGGCCCCGCCTGCGCCTGCTTGCCGCCCGGGTTATAGCGGCTCAGCGTCTTATTGAGGGGGCGACATTTATAGATGTTTTTCGCGAGCTGAATGGTACCTGGGGATTCGAGCAGCGCTTGGCATTCATAATCGCATCACGCATCTTCCGGGGTGGCGGTTTGACTAAAGACATGGTATATTTACGAGGGTTCCTGAACCTCCTTACCTTCCTGGAAAACAGGGGTTCACTGGAGTCGCTGTTTGTTGGAAAGATCGGCGCCGACCATGTGCCGATGATTCGTGAATTGCAATACCGTAAGATTTTAAACCCTGCACCGCTACGTCCGCGTTACCTGGACTCTCCGGAGGTTTGTGAACGACTGGCCCGGGCTCAGCAGGGATTGAGTATCAGTGGCTTGATTGAAAGGAAGTCGACATGAGAATTGGATTTGTCGTCAATGAAATAGAAACAGAAGAACCGGGTTATACAACTACACGGCTGGCGATGGCTGCCATCAATATGGGTCATGAAGCCTGGCTGATAGGTTCGGGAGATTTTGCTTTTGATCCTGATGAATTCATAAGGGCCCGAGCCCGTACCGGTAAAAAGCAAAGATACACTTCACGTGACGCCTTTTTGAGGGAACTGAAAAGTAATAAATGCAGGCAGGAACGAATCACCGTTGACGATTTGGATGTACTGATGCTGCGAAGTGATCCATCCAATGATATTGATGGACGGGCCTGGGCCCAATCGAGTGGAATTATTTTCGGGCGGGCCGCGATGCGCAGGGGGGTGATTGTTCTCAACGATCCCAACGGCCTGGCCACGGCCCAGAATAAAATGTACTTCCAGCTGTTCCCGGAAGAAGTCAGGCCTCAAACGCTGATCACCCGGGACAGGAACGAGATCAAGTCTTTCGCCAAGAATATGGGGGGCAATATCGTCATAAAACCACTGCAGGGATCCGGCGGACGGGGTGTGTTTCTCGTTCGGCCGACTGATCTTCCTAATCTGAACCAGATGGTGGAAGCGGTCAGCAGGGATGGATATGTGGTAGCCCAGGAGTATCTGCCGGCTGCCGCTGAAGGGGATATCAGGTTATTCCTGATGAATGGTCAACCACTTCGATATAAGGGTAAATACGCGGCCTTCAGGCGCCTGCGAACCGGCGACGACATGCGCAGCAATATCCATGCCGGGGGGGAAAAAGGCTTCAGCAATTGTGGATGACACTATCCTTAATATTGCGGAAATTGTCAGGCCCAGGCTGGTCCAGGACGGCATGTTTCTTGTAGGGCTTGATATCGTTGGGGACAAATTAATGGAGATCAACGTATTCAGTCCCGGCGGACTGGGCAGCGCCCAGACATTTGAAAAAGTGAATTTCTCACATTGCGTCCTGCATGCCCTGGAACGAAAAGTGGAATACATGAAGTATTATCGCCGTAATTTTGCTAATGTAGATATGGCGACACTGTAGAGGCTTGGCGTAAGTACAAGCAATGGAAAGACATTGGAAAAGCAGTTCCGGCAACCCGGCACAGGCCACCGTCCTGGGAGACGGTGACGTCGCCCTGGGAGTGATTCATTCCCTGGCCATGGCCGGGATCGGAATTCGGCAGTTTTACACGAATCACCGCGAACACTCCCATCACTCCAGGTTTCTGGGGAATAAGTTCTTCTCGCCGGCAGCGGAGGACTCTCCCGAGCTGCTGGATTTCCTGCTGGAACAAGGCGTGAATCAGCCCGGTTCCTGCCTGATTCCCTGCAGTGATCCGCTGGTTCTTTTTGCGGCTCGCCACCGGGAGGCTCTTGAAGAAAATTTTCGATTAGTGGTTCCTCCCTATGAGGCCCTGAAGCAGGTGATTGACAAGGCCGCTCTCTACCGGCAGGCGGTCAAGTCCGGAATCCCGGCGGCCCGCTGCTGGATGCCGGATTCACTCAATGAGTTGAAGGGATGCCTGGATGAAATAACCTTTCCCTGCATTCTGAAACCAGCTGAATCCCATCGTTTTTTCAAGGTTTACGGGAAGAAACTCCTGGTAATCACAGGGAGGTCAGAACTTGAAGATGCTTTCCGGGAAACCTTGGAGAAAAGGATTTTCGTGATGATTTCGGAAATCATAAAGGGAGATGATTCCAGCCTTTTTCATTACCGTTCCTTCATGGATGCTGGTGGGAAGATAATCGCCGAGATGTGTACCCGTAAGCTGAGGCAGCATCCGGCCGGCTTCGGCGTGGCCAGCTATTCATGCACTGTTCCCATTATTCCGGAAATCAAGGAAATGACAGTGTCTCTGCTCCGAAACCTGGGTTATTCCGGTTTTTCCTCGGCAGAGTTCAAGAAGGATGCAACTGACGGCTTGTTCAAGCTGGTGGAAATCAACGTTAGGCCGGTATTGCCGGAGAGGCTTTTCCCGGCGGCCGGAGTGAATTTCTGCCGGATTGCCTGTTCGGCGAATCCGGAAGAAGTTTACTCGGTGATTCCAGAATACGAGGTCGGCATATACTGGGTTCACAATTTCCTTGAAACAGTCAGGCTTGTCTATCACCGCAACCTGGTGCTTCGGGAATTCCTGCAGCCTTACCGACAGAAGAAACTTGTAAAATGTATACCGTTTTTCCATGATCCGCTGCCATTTATCTTTCGTACAGTTGGAGTTTTGAGAGAGATGACGGATTTGATTTTCAAGAGGAGGTATAGGTGAAGATAGAGCCGGAGAAATGCATTTCCTGCGGCAATTGTGTGGCCTATTGTCCTGCCCGAGCCATTTTCGGCGGTTCTGACGGAACCTTTGCGGTCAATGAGGATGTGTGTTTTGAATGCGGTCTCTGCCGCTATGCTTTTGTCTGCCCGGAGGGAGCCTTTATCGAATCAGTAGGAATGGGGGAAATGCCCCGGATCATGCGATCACTTTTCAGTGATCCCAATACTACCCACAAATCCACAATGGTTCCAGGCCGGGGAACCGAGGAATCCAAGACCAATGATGTGACCGGGCAGGTCAGGCGCGGTGAGACTGGATTGTGCATAGAGCTGGGCCGCCCGGGAATAGGCTGCTGTTTTAAGGATGTTTCGCTGATGACGGAATGCCTGAAGAATACCGGAGTTAGTTTTATATCCGGCAATCCCCTTATTACCTTGATGGATAAGAAGAGTGGACGTTTTCCCGAGTATCTGTCAGAAGAGCGGATACTATCGGCCATTATTGAGATTGTTTTTAAGGAAGAGTATCTGGAGAGTGTGTTGGAGGTAATTTTTGAAACGGGCCAGAGACTGGATACAGTATTTTCGTTGAGCCTGATCAGCCGTTTTGATGAGAGGGGAGGCCTTGCATTATTAAATCAGCTGGAGAATCTGGGTATTAAACCTTCCGGCAGCGCCAAGGTAAATATGGGCCTTGGTTTTCCGCCGGCAGAGGAAGGTTGAGGATATGACGCATACTCTCCACCGGATTGAAGTGAAAACGGACCTGAAAGCTGATTTTATTTTTCTTTGCACCCCTGCGAATGGAATCAACTCCAGGGGAGCTACTCCAAAGCTTCTGCGTATTCTTGAAATCCTGCAGGATGTTGGCCCTGTCAATATGGGATTTTACGGCAGCAGGGAAGAGAGAATTTCCATGGAGTCCATGAAAGAACGCCTTCACGACAACTCCCGTCTCAGGTGCCTGTTTGACAGCCGTTCCAAAATGACTGAAGTTCTTCGCCGGATAAAGGATGAAGATGCCGGACTGTCGATTGCTGTTACCGGGTCCCTGCCTGAAGTGCTTGCTGTAGCCAGGGAAGCCGGATTGACTCCCCACACTGCCAATTTATCACTGGGTGTTTTCGGTAAGACGGAATTATTGCCGCCAGATGAGATTATGGAGGTCACCACCATGTGCGGACACGGCATGATTTCCTTCAACCTGGTCAGGGAAACGTTTGAATTCGTGAGGAAGGGACTGATGACGGTTGAAGAAGCCATGGTTAAGCTTGATCAGCCTTGTACTTGCGGGATTGTCAATTCCGGGAGGATTCGGGAGATCCTCGAGCAGCTGATCCGGGACAGTGGAACAAGTTTTGACGGTGGTGAAACTGATGGCAGGCAGGATATTCCAAGTGGTGATTTTAATTAGGGTCTATGACATCAGGCTCTGGTAGAATGATTTCGCGCGGATCATCTGGTATTTTGATTTCACAATAGCCGGAGGGATTTATATGTCAGCTGAAATCCTCACAGTCTTGGCAATTCTTGCAGCGGTAATAGTTTTTCTCGTTACTGAGTGGGCGCCACTGGAAGTTCTTGCCCTGTTGGTAATGGGAGTCCTGGCTGTAACAGGAATTGTCAGTCCCAAGGAGGCATTGGCCGGATTCAGTAATCCCGCGGTTGTCACAATTTGGGCGGTTTTCATCCTCAGCGGCGGCCTGACCAGGACCGGGATTGCCAATATCCTGGGCCGGCAGCTGCTCCGTGTTTCCGGCAAGAAAGACTCCACCCTGGTAGTGATCATAATGGTTATTGCCGGAGTTCTTTCAGCGTTTATGAACAACGTGGCTGTGGCTGCCTTGATGCTTCCGGTAGTGATGGACATTGCCCGCAAAACCAGGCGTTCTCCGTCCATCCTGCTGATGCCCCTTGCCTACGGATCCCTCCTGGGCGGGCTCACCACAATGATTGGAACCCCGCCCAATATCCTGGTAAGCGAGGCCCTTGGAGATAACGGGCTGGAACCATTCTCGCTCTTTGATTTTTCACCCGTGGGCCTTGTGGTAATGGTTTCCGGAATCTTGTTTGTGACTTTTGTCGGTATGAAGCTGCTTCCCGATAGAAGCAGTGCCGGTGAAGCCTCCGGAAAAGGTCCGGATATTCTGTCCCAGTACCAACTTAAGGACCACCTGTTCCAGATAAGGATTCATGAAGGATCGGCACTGGTGGGCAGGACCCTGGCCAGGAGCCGGCTTGGAGCAGCCCTGGGCCTTAATGTCGTTGGGATAAAACGGGCAAGTGGAACCCTGCGGGCGCCTTCAATAACTGAAGTGATCCGGGTTGATGACCGGTTGATAGTAGAAGGTCGAATGGAGCAAATCCGGGAGATGAACCTGTGGAGGCAGTTATTCGGGGAGACAGATACGATTCGGCTGGATTCGTTGTTTGCCCACGGCATGCAGGCGGCCAGGCTACAGTTGAGCCCGGAAAGTTCGTTTAACAACCAGACCTTGCTGGATATGGATTTCCGCAGCCGTTTCGGCCTCAATGTCCTGGCAATTGAAAGAGACGGAGTGCAAATGGTTGAAGACCTGAAGGTCAGCACCCTCAGGTCCGGCGATATCCTCCTGGTACACGGCCCATTTGAAAATCTGGATAAACTGCAGGATGATTCCAATTTCCTGCCGCCGGAATTCATGTCTGCTGAAAGCATGCCTCTTCACGCTGATCTGGGCAGGCGCCTGCGGAGGGTTATGATTCCGAAGGAATCCAAGCTGATAGGCATGACCCTGAGTGAGAGCCGCCTGGGGGATGCTGTAGATGTCCAGATCCTTTACATAATCAGGCGTGACGGTTCAGCCTTGATTCCTTCCGCTGATGACTGTTTTGAGACAGATGATCAGCTGATAGTGTCCGGCCGGCCGGTCATGATGTCGATTCTCCTGATGGAGGGTCTAGAGGGGATGTTTATAGAGGAATCCATTAACCAGTCTGATCCGTCCATCCTGGAAAACGACCAGGTTGGCCTGGTTGAAGTCATGCTCTCGCCTCATACCGTACTTTCAGGTAAAACCCTGAGCCAGATGAATTTCAGGGATAAATACGGACTGACAGTCCTGGCCATATGGCGCAAGGGGCAAGCTTATCGTGAAGAACTCCGCGACCTTCCTTTGCAGTTCGGGGACGCGCTTCTGCTTTACGGGCGCTGGGACAGGATAAACCAGCTGGGACGTGAACCTGATTTCCTGGTGCTCACCGAGACGGCCCAGGAAGTTCCCAACGAGGATAAAGCACCGGTGGCACTGACTATTATGGCTGCCGTTCTTATCCCGGTGATTATGAACTGGGTTCCCATATATATCGCCGTGGTTATAGGGGCCGCCGTAATGGTCCTGACCCACTGCCTGACCATGGAAGAGGCGTACCGGGCCATTGAATGGAAGGCTGTCTTTCTCATAGCCGGAATGCTTCCGCTGGGGACAGCCCTGGATAATACCGGCGCGGCCCAGCTTATGGCCGAAGGTGTTGTTGGAGCGCTCGGATCGTTCGGGCCATATGGAGTTTTATTCGGGCTGCTGGCCATAACCTTCCTGGCCACAAGCATTATCCCCACGGCGGCCCTGGTTGTGCTGATGGTGCCTATAGCCCTGAGTACAGCTGCCGGAATGGGGATTTCGCCATATGCCCTGATGATGGGAATTGCCATGGCCGCTTCATCCAGTTTCACTTCGCCGATCTCTCATCCGGCCAATGTACTGGTGATGGGGCCCGGCGGTTACCGGTTTGTGGACTACATAAAAGTAGGGCTTCCCCTGACCCTGTTGATACTTACAATACTGATGATTGTGCTTCCTGTCTTCTGGCCGCTGGTAGTTTATGGGGGTATGGTTGACTGTTACAAATGTATGCTGGCTGTTTTGGAACAGGAGAAATTACAGATGGTTGAAAAACTTGGTTATGAGGCATTGGCTGAAACGGATCCAGGCATTGGAAAGATCCGAGAAGGAGCTGAAAACAGGCGGAAGATGAACTTAGAATCAGCAAGAAGCTTTTGCAGGATGTTATGAATCTTGTCCCGGCCTATATTTGTGCAAAGAATTTACAGGGTAAATTCATCCTCGCCAACAAAAAAATTGACCGATTTTTATGGCACAACAGTTGAAGACTTGACCGGGACACTTCATGCAGATATTTGTGAAGACGAAGAGGAACTGAAGGGCATGATGGCGGACGATTTGGATGTTATTGTGAGTGGGAAGCCTAAATTCATCCCGGAAGAAAAAATGCAAAACCCTGATGGGAGCTTTTCCATCCTTGAAACTTACAAGATTCCGTTTTCGGCTTCGGAAGAGCAAGCCGTTTTAATCCGTATCCTCTGACATAACTGAACGTAAGAGGCTTGAAAGAGAACGTGAAAAATTGGAAGAGCAGTTTCATCAATCCCAGAAGCTTGAGTCTGTAGGACGATTGGCGGGAGGGGTGGCCCATGATCTGAACAACTTGCTGGTGCCAATCCTTGGATATGGAGAAATGCTTCTTGAAGACCTGGAGGCTGGCGATAGTCGAAAAGCGTCCATTGAACAGATCGTTGAAGCCGGGAAAAGGTCGCGGGATATCGTTCATCAACTCCTCGCCTTCAGCCGTAAGCAGGCTTTGAATTTCAAGGCGTTAGACCTGAACAAGGTTTTGACAGGATTTGAAGGATTGTTGCGCCGAACGATTAGGGAAGATATTGAAATAAAAATAGCACACCGTATCGCAGGTTCCTCTCATCCGTGGAGATATTGGCCAGCTGGAGCAGGTGATCATGAATTTGACCCGTGAATTCCCAGGATGCTATGCCCAGGGGCGGCACCCTGACCTTCAGGATCTTTACCACGGAGCTTGATGAGGAATTTTGCTGCAACTCATAAAGGAGTTAAGCCAGGGAAATATGTCGTCCTGAGTGTCCAGGATTCAGGGCTGGGCATGGATGAGGAGACTTGCGAGCATATTTTTGAGCCGTTTTTTTCCACCAAAGGTGAGCAGGGAACGGGTTTAGGCCTTTCTACAGTTTATGGTATTGTCAAGCAACACGGAGGTAATATCTGGGTTTCAAGTGAAAAAGATAACGGTACAATTTTCAAAATTTACCTGCCCGTGTCTGAAGAAACCACTATCCAGGAAGATGAGGCGGTAGGTGAGCCTTTGAATCTGGAGGTTCAGAGACAATTCTTCTGGTTGAAGATAATAAACAGGTCAGGACTCTAGGCCTGTACAATTCTTTCACGGCTGGGATATGAGGTCATTGATTCCGCAAACGGGAAGGATGCTCTCCGGATTTTGAGAAATTATGATGGATCAGTGCACTTGCTGTTAACAGATGTTGTAATGCCCGAAATGGCCGGAAATCTGTTGTTTTGAACAGGTTTCACAACAGGTCCCAGGTATAAAAGTTCTTTATATGTCCGGTTATCCCAATGATGTGATATCACACAGGGGAATTCTGGATGAAGGCGTGAATTTCATACAGAAAACCTTTTTCAGTGCATGATCTGGCGGTCAGGGTGCGGGCTTCGTTGGATGAAAAGTAGACGATTCGTTTTTCCCGGTTTAATGTTTCTGCCTTTCTGAACAGATACACGCGGCAAGGTTTTTTTCCTGTCTGCCAGGTAGCCATGAGCTTTAAAGATCTGTTGATTTTTCTTCCTGTCGGGAATATTATGTAAGTTAAGTAAAAATAATGGGTTTGGAGGGGATCATATCTTACGCTTCAGTTCTCATGATACTTGAACTTGATCCGAATCCGATAGATACGCTGGGCGAAGAGTCCCTGCACTAATGCAGGATTTATCATCACTTCATCCAGGACCGCTTGTCTCGTACTTCCTTATAGCCCTCTTAAACACCTGATTTTCGGTAATGGAAGAGGGTGTGACTCTCTTTGATTACCGACCCTAAACGGCCATTTTAACCATCAAAGGAGCTAAGAGATGAGAAAACTATTGCTGTTTTTGATTTGTTTTTCCTTACTTTGGTTTATTTTAGGCTGCCGTCCTCCGGCTGATGTAGCAAGAGGTTGTGGAAGAGGCCCCGGTTGATCTTTCCTTGAGTGACGAAGATATTAGGGCCATCAATTCGCTTGGGCCGGAATTTATCAAGGTAGTGGTCGGGGATTCCTTTAACTTTGACAATCTGCTGGATATGTTTACCGATGACATGGTAATGATCGGGCCGGAGATTCCTGCCATGGAAGGAAAGCGGCTTACCGGGCCTGGATTGAGCCGTTGAATGTCAGGATGAGCGAGACATCATTTGATTTCAGGGGTGTCGGCGGCTCGGGTGATATGGCTTATGTGTACATGAATTACGACGAGACGTACACCGTGGAAGGCAGGGAAGATCCCATCAAAGACACCGGAAATGTTCTGGCCATACTCCAGAGACAGCCAGATGGATCGTGGCTGTTTTCCACTGGATGTGGACGCCAAACAAGTCTCTGGACTGATGAAGTCTGGTACAGGGCACCTGACCTTAACTTGACCTGTTTTAAGCTGGTTTCAGTTCTCGACCGGCTAGTTATGAACCATGATGAGAATTTATTCAGGTGTCCTTTATCGACGGTGAATTGCAGCGCTATTTGTATACCTGTGTTCAACCAATAAAGGAGGAAAATCATGAGATTTAAAGTTATTTTTTTGGTTGTAATCGTTATGTTTTTTATTGGCTCAGCCGTCATGGCCCAGAGCTGGTCGGAAGAACAGCTGGAGGTATGGAACAACGTTAATACTGTCTTCAAGGCCGCTGCCGGTGATGACCTGGACCTAGTGAAGGGATATTTTTCCGAAAACTACGGGGCTGGCATGTGGATTCCGGGGATCCCATCCCAAGACAATGGCACAGATTGCACACTGGATGGAACATTCTTTCGGTAAGAATAAAATGCAGTTGTACACCCTTCATCCCCTGGCTATTGATATCCATAATGACACAGCAGTAGTTTTTTATGTCTGTGACCTCCTCTATGCCGATGAGGAAGGCAAGGAAACGCGAAAAGCTGTGAAAATGATGGACGTATACCAGAACAGGGCGGCAAATGGCTGCTGATAGCTGACTTTACTGAATGAATTCAGGTGCAGATATTCTGGAATGTTATTGAAAAGTGAGATTCTGGTGGTTCTCGAGAGGTATTCAGTCTAAAAGAAGACTGATTTCTCCTTCAATTATGATATGTTGCTATCAGGAGGTGAAATGATGAAAATCACCAGCGAAGTTTTTGGGAAGGGGACCCGATTCCGAAACAGTATACCTGCGACGGACCTGACATCTCCCCTCCGCTCTCCTGGACCGGTATTCCGGGGGAACTGAGAGCCTGGCGTTGATTTGTGATGATCCGGATGCCCGTCGGGGACCTGGGTGCACTGGGTACTCTTCAATATTCCGGCTGATGTATCTGAGCTTCCGGAGAATGTCCCCAAGGAAAGGGATCTGGACAACGGCGCCAGGCATGGCATAACCGATTTCAGGAAGATAGGTTACGGAGGGCCCTGTCCTCCGGGCGGAACCCATCGCTATTACTTCAAACTTTATGCCCTGGATACAATACTGGAGGGATCGCCCGGGATCACCAAGCGGGAACTGCAGGAGATAATGGACGGCCACATACTGGCCCAGGCTATTTTAATGGGCCGGTACACCAGATAGCAGCGGGCTTGAACCATGCCGGAAGCATCTTTTCGATTTTACGAAGAGCTGAATGATTTCTGCCCCGGGCCAGGCGGAAGTCCAGGTTCGCTCACCAGTTCAAAGAAAGGGCCTCGATCAAGGACATGATTGAGGCCTGGGTGTTCCACATACCGAAGTGGACCTGGTACTGGTGAATGATGAATCCGTGGATTTTAACTACATTGTTCAGGATGGGGACCGGATCAGTGTATACCCGGTCTTTGAATCCCTGGATATCAGG
>CAXXEX010000005.1:0-70281 GCA_963666915.2 Acidobacteriota bacterium | reverse complement strand
ATGGACGGTGAATGGCATATTACATATGAGGTATTCAGGGATATGGGACTGGCTTTTGCCTGTGTCTTGATCCTGATATATCTCCTTGTAGTAGGCTGGTTCCAGTCGCTGATAGTCCCGCTGGTAATTATGGCGGCAATTCCTTTTTCGCTGGTCGGAATACTGCCCGCCCACTGGGGAATGGGAGCCTTTTTTACCGCTACGTCCATGATAGGTTTCATCGCCGGCGCGGGAATTGTTGTCCGCAACTCCATTATCCTGGTGGATTTTATTATTCTCCGCCTGGAGCAGGGAATGCCGCTGGATGAAGCCGTTGTAGATGCCGGTGCTGTAAGGTTCCGCCCGATGATGCTTACTGCCGCCGCGGTAGTAGTCGGAGCTTCAGTAATACTGTTTGATCCGATCTTCCAGGATTGGCCATTTCACTGATGGCCGGAGAGATAGCCTCCCTGTTTCTTTCCCGGCTTACCGTGCCGATTCTTTTCTACATGATTGAAAGAAAAAGCGGAGGAGCCAGCCTCTGTACCATAAAAAAACCGTAAGGCTGATTAGAGTTCAGCTCTTTGTAAAAGGAGATAGTTATGACTGTTGACAGATATTTAAGATTGACTGCCGGATTTTTTATTATGTTGAGCTTGGCCCTGGGCTACTGGGTGCATCCCTATTGGTATTTTTTCACTGCCTTTGTGGGCTTGAACCTGTTCCAGTCGGCCTTCACCAACTGGTGTCCGCTCATGACGATCTTGAGAAAGATGGGCGTTAAGGGCTGAACTCGGCAGTAACAACACGGGGGCCGGCTTGAAACCGGCCCTCGTTAAGATAAATTAGTTGATCTATGGCAGGGCCTCTTTGTTTATAATGAAGAGGTCCTTTTTTTTACCATACGTAACCGATTTCAAACCTGACCATCAGGGCGTTGTCCGGATGAGCCTCTGAGTAATAATCACTTCCGATGAATTTTTCAACAAGAATATGACCCGGGATATGCTTGGCAAAGTTATATGTGAGCTTGCCGGTATAAAGTTGTCCCCTGAAGCTTCCATTTTCTGATACCAGGGTTGGCACATGGGTTAATCCGACCGGATTTTCATTGGCATAGAGCAGGTGGTAAAAAGCCTTGAAATTAAGAGTCGGATGGGGGTTGATATTCCAGGCCCAGGCTACCCTCTGCAAGTTGGTGATCTGGGCAATCCTGCCGTTTTCCTGGTACATGCAGTAGATGTAAAGCTCAGACCAGCGCGGCCATCTTCCCCACATGAGATCAAAGGATTCATCATTCGAGGTGTTGGGATCGTCGCCTGAGAGATATTCATACTCAGCGGACAGGGTATTTCCAAGAGAATCGTTGAATTTATAGGTCAGGGCCGAATTGGCGCCAAACGCGGAAATGTCCTTTCCGTTCCGGTCACCCCTCTGGAAAGCTGCTTCTCCGTATAACTGCCAGTTTGCGGCAGGGCGTGTCAGGAACCTTCCGCCGAATACATGGGTGTCACCTGTCCATCCGGTGGGTCTCCGTGCTTCGGTTTTCTTGGTCATGAAGTAGGCATTCAGTTCGGTATTTTTAACTGACTTGTTTGTGAAATGAAAGATGCCGCCCTTCTGGTTTTCTTCGATCAGGTAATGGGGGTTATCATCCCCTATGCTTAATGTAGGCAGCAGGTATTCTGATTCCGCGCCCTGGTCCAGGTAGATTACTTTCAACACCGAGTTGATGTCCTTGAAGGCGTAATCAGCCCTGACGGCATCAAAGTAGATAGTCCTGGAACCGTCTCCGGGGGTGGCATCCAGCACCAGCCAGGCACTGTCCAAAATTATGTCCTGCCGCCCGGCCGTAATGGTGAGGGGAAGACCGGCCACGTTTTTCCAGGAGAAATTCAGCCGGTCTAACAATACATATGACTTGTCCCAGTCCAGGGTAGGATTAACAAACTTGTTGTAATTCCTGAATTCCCAGGTGAGCCTGGTGTTGATCGAAAAATCTTTTACCGGGCTGTAGGACAGCCCTCCGCGGAAACGGTAACGCTGCCAGTCCCAGTCAGTGTTTGGGGCATCATCATTGAGGGTGAACACGTTTTCCTGGAAAATCTGGCGAGCCCTGAAATCAAAATTATATTTAACCTTCGAAGGGGCTGGTTTTACGGCCGGTTCTGCGGCCGGTTCTGCGGCCTTCTGGGCTTTCTGGGCAGCGGGTTTCTGGGTTTGGGTGGTGGATTCAGCATTCTCGGCCGTGATGAAGACAGATGAAATGCACATCAGCAGGAGCGGGAGTAATAATCTTCTAATTATCATGTACAAAAGCTTTCGTTAGTTAGTAGTGCACCTTCGGGCGGCGCAAATGAACAGATTCTGTAAATGTGTCAGCTATGTGACAGCCCGTTAATACTACCGACCACTTGAGGATAAAGCAAACACAAAATGCAATGAATTTCATTGTTTAGAGATGATTAAACGAATTTTTCGGCAAAAGTATAGGCTGGGAGCTCGTGGAGAGGACAAAATCTCAGGATTTTAAACAAATAGTGTCGCTGACAGGGGTCTGAATTACCGGCGGAATTGTAACAAAAAAGAGGGACAGGGAAGGGTGAATTAACCTCCTTAGAATGAATCTTCAAGAAAAATTCATAAAAAAACAGGGGCAGTGTTTGTTCCCGTATGGCTGTCAATACTGGTGCATTATCAGTGCCTTGACCGGTTTCCGGCGCAGGTTATTGAAAACAGGGCCAGAGACAAGAGTATTCCCCAGGCTACAGGAGAAAGATGAAGGACCCCCTCTCCATTAGTGAGGAAATGGATTAACCCGGTTCCTGCCAGCGCGGACGCTATTGCCGCTACACAAGGCCTGGGCCCGGGTTTCGCGCGATAAAGGCCCCAGATCAAGGGCACAAAAAGGGAAGCGGAAAGCAGGCTGCTAGAAAATTTCAAGAGCGCTGATAACTGAAGGCAGGGCAGCAGCGGCAAGCACAGCCAGGATTCCGGCTGATACAGAAGTAATCCGGCTTATTTTCAGCAGCTGCTTATCTCCGGCATCCGGATTTAAGAAAGTTTTGTACAAATCCTTGCCTAAAGATGTTGTAAGCATAAAAAGCACGGCATCGGCAGAACTGATTTCCGCTGAAAATATCGCGGCCAGCAGCAGGGCTCCGACCCAGAAGGGAACCAGTCCGGTTATTACCGAGGGCAGCGCCAGGTCAGGATGGGAAAGGCCGGAAAGGGATACAGCTGCCATCATGCCGAGACAAACAGGGAAGAATGAAAAAAGAAGAAGCACAATTCCATTGGCGGCCACACCAAGGCGGACAGTCCTTTCATCCCGGGCCCCGTAGATTTTCTGCAGGATACCCGGAGAGACAATGAAAGCCGGAACCAGCAGAACCAGGTAATGAAGGGCTTTGGATGGATCACTGCCCAGGAAACTGCTGTAACCGTCAATTTCCAGGGACCTGGACTGAACGCCGGACATAAAGGCTTCCCATCCTCCCATCGCGGCCATCGCCAGGGGCAGGGCCAGCATAAATCCAGCCCCCTTTACCATCAGCTGGAACATGTTAATCCAGGCTGTCCCCTTGAGACCGGTAGCTGAAAAATAGGTTATAACAACTAATCCTCCCAGTAGACATCCGGTTGTTTTACCGGTGCCGGCAACTACTTCCAGGATCCTGGCAAAAGCAAGCAGCTGCCCGGCCAGGATGGCCAGCCCGCCCAGCCAGAGGATTACACTGATGATTCCCCTTACACTGCGGCTGTAACGATGTTCAAGAAAATCACCCACTGTCAGGAAATTGTGGCGGGCGGCATAGCTCCTGATCCTGGGGCCAACGGTGAAGGCCAGTATCAGTGATCCGATTCCGGCGGATCCCACCCACCACCATGCAGATAATCCTTGCGTGTAACCAAGGGCAGCGGCCCCAACCGTGGAACCAGCCCCTATGTTGGCAGCCAGGATGGTGCTGAAGAGCAGGGGGGAACTGAGCTTGCGGCCGGCTACATAAAAATCGGATACCCGGTTGATATAACGGGAAACAACCAGGGAGGGGATAATCAGGACTAATCCGTATCCGATTAATACCAGCAGGTAAGGACTGATCATCCGGCTATTCTAGCACCTTGGGGGGATTGATTACCTTGCTGGTTAGGTTAATCCACCCTCAACAAAACGGTGCAGGGATGATTCGTGAATTGCACGTACAAAAAATCGGGGTGTTCATATTTTTGAAATTAAAGAAAATTTCCCGCTTGAATCTGAAAGATTATTGACTTGCCCTGTTTGATAAAGCAGACTTTCCAGATGGAAAAAAGGAGAGACCGGCTTATTTCCCTGGACGCCATGCGTGGATTTACAATTGCCGCCATGATCCTGGTGAACTTCCCCGGAACCTGGGATCATATTTATGCCCCTTTGCGCCATTCAGAGTGGAATGGCCTAACCTTTACCGACCTTATAGCGCCTTTTTTTCTCTTTATTGTAGGCGTGTCCGTGGTTCTGGCCTACTCCCGGCGGATAAGCCAGGGGTATTCACGGAAGAGTCTCAGCCGGAAAATCATCTGGAGATCATTGAAGATTCTGGCCGTCGGAATCCTGCTCAATGCCCTGGCCCTGTTTCCTGATTTCAGTTTCTCCCAGATGCGCTGGACCGGAGCCCTTCCCCGGATAGCATTTGTTTTCCTGGCCTGCGGGATACTGTTTTTTGTCAGCGGATGGAAGGGGCAGGCGTGGACCTGCGGATTTATCCTGGCCGGATACTGGCTGGTCATGACCTGTATCCCTACCCCTGGAGAAGGCCGTGTAATGATGGAGCCGGGTGTGAACATCGCGGCCTGGCTGGACAGCCACCTCATGCCCGGACAAATGTGGCAGGGGACCTGGGATCCGGAAAGTATCCTGACAACCTTTCCCTCAATAGCCACCGGCATAACCGGAATGCTGGCCGGACACCTGCTTCTGAGCAGCCGGGGCAGGGAAGCAAAAGCCCTGATGCTTATGGTTTCCGGATACATCGCTTCAGCTGCAGGATATTTCTGGGGCCTGGCTTTCCCCGTAAATGAGAATTTGTGGACCAGCTCTTTTGTGCTTGTGACATCCGGTTTCGCGGCCATGACCCTGGGAGCGGCTTACTACCTTGTGGATATCAAGGGATGCCGGTTTGGGACCGCGCCGGGCGTGATTTTCGGCTCCAATGCCATAACCGCCTATGTGCTCGGGGATATCCTGGCCTTGATTTTTTTACCTGATGCCTGTCCCCCTGCTTTCCCTGAATGAACTGTTTGTTTCAACTCTGGTTTCGGCAGGTTTCGACCCAAAACTGGCCAGCATGCTCTACGCCTTTATTTTTGTGGGGATTGTTTTTATTCCGGTTTGGTGTTTGTACCGGAAGAGGATTTTTATCAAGTTGTAGGTGGAGCTGTAGTTGTAGCTGGAGCTGCCAGATCCAGCTATTGTGGTCTGTAGCATCTTTGTTTTCTTGCGACCGATAGTTACATTGTTCTGTTTCAAAGTTTAGATTGGGTTTACCATCAAACGGAATATGAAAATTGAATAACGGCACCGAAGGTGCCATCAACAAGTCCGGGCCTTCAGGTCCGGATATTCAACAGCCCAGGGTGGAGCCCAGACGAGCAAGGGCGTAGCCATTGCGAAGTCGGCGTAACCCTGGGTTATTGTGTCAGGCTGGAATCTGCGAGCGCTGTAAGTGCGAGCTTGGATAGGTATGACGGGGAGGGGCATAAGATGGAAGGAGGATGATGATTTTTTGTCACCCTTCCAGGGTTCTTTCTTTGTTTTTTATCCGTTACCCCAGGTTCTTTCGAACCTTCGGTTCTCCGTCACCTGGGACTACTGGCTGCCATCCCTCCGGGACTGAGAGTTGAGTGTTACGGGTGACAAGTAATGAGACTGTTTTCTTCCGGTCCCATGCTAAGTGTTGAATTATGGACGGGTAAGTTTCGATTTTCGTGTGTCGGGTGTGTCGAATGGTCACTCGAAATTCGCCACTCGACAATCGGAAATACCCACTCCACATTCAACACTCGGCACTTGGAGATATCGGCGTAGTTCCATCGTACTTTAGGCTTCCAGCTTACTGTAGGCTCCCAGCTTACTGTAGGCTCCCATCGTACTGTAGGCTTCCATCGTACTGTAGGCTTCCAGCCTATAGCTCGTACCATAAGCTGCCAGCTTATGGATTCTTCGTTCCTGACAATCAATTTTCAGCCTGAACTTGAATCCCGAATTTATCAGGTTCCCGCCAGACCCCCACCCTTATATTTCTTCTCCGCAAATCGTTTTTCCTTTGTTTGATACGTTTATGTAAACAGGGAGGTTAAACAGTTGGTGAATCTGAAGCGAGGAAATGCGCAGAAAGTGCTTTATGAAGCTTTGCCATGAAATGAGCAAAAAGCTTTCTTTACGCTTGAAGTATTACGTTTGGCATAATAGTATAGGTGAATGAATGATAAAATCCTTTGCCTGCCGGGACACCGAGAAATTGTTCAATGATCAACGTGTTCGTAGATTCCATTCTTTTGAGCGGCAAGCCAGGAGAAGACTTATGGTTCTCAATGCCGCTCCTGATCTGGAATCATTGATGCTGAATCCGGGCAACAGGTTTCACGCCCTCGAAGGTGACCGAAAGGGACAGTTTGCGATCAGCATTAACAGGCAATGGAGAGTGTGTTTTGAATGGCATGATGGCAATGCTTTCAAAGTCGCGATTGTAGATTATCATTGAGGTAAATCCATGAATAATGACAAATTTCTGGATCCGATCACTCCGGGAGAGATCCTGCGGACTGATTTTATGGAGCCGATGGGAATCAGCATCAACCGCCTGTCCCGCGAACTTTCCGTCCCTCCTAACCGGATAAGTGAGATAGTCAACGGAAAAAGATCCATAACCGCAGACACTGCGTTGAGACTGCAGCGTTACTTCGGGGTGAAAGCCCAGTTCTGGCTGAACCTGCAGAATGAATTTGACCTCAGAAGAGCCGGGCGGAAGATATGGACAGATATCGAGCGGAGGATCATTCCAGTCAAGGACGGCCATAAAACACCAGGCCGGTATGGTAGGTAGTTGAATATGATTGATTTGACCATTAAAGCTGCGAAACGTTTTAAGGTTAGATGGGCTGATCTGGAGGACCGTTCCGGAGATTTCTGGAAAGTCGACGTTGTGATGTTTGAACGGGTTCCGATGCTTTTCATCGTCCATGAATACACCCTGTTCACCCTGGTCCGGCGGAAATCACAGTTCAAGAATTTTGTAGAAGTTGCTGTTGAGATAGTGAAATGCTGCCCCTGGTACAAGAAGCCGGAAGCCGTGACGTTGGGAAAAAATAACAATCCAAAGCTTACCGGCAGCTTTACTGAAATGAAGCGCTTGACCAAGTGGTCTTTCTATCCAGATGAGATCCCTGGGATTGAAAGGGCCATAAACGGGTGTATCTATACCTATCTGTCTCCGGAGCCATATGGATACGGAAATCCTTTTGAAGCGGTTGAGAGCTATGTGAAGGGAGAAACTCCCTGGTTGTAGTAGCTGGAGCTGCCGGCTCCAGCAAGGGAATCTAACCCCTCGCTACCAGCCATCTTTCAGTTGTAGCTGTCGTTTTAGGATTCGTCTGATTCGATACCGCAGGCGATAGTGATACCTATCCCGAGAGGGCGCTACAGGGGAGGTGCAATGAGAGTGTTATCTATGTCCTGACTGCACTCCATCAGTGCTGAGTGATGAGTTTTCGAATGCCAAGTTTCGATTTTCGTGTGTCGGTCTTGTCCTGATATAGGTTGTCACTTTAGAAGGAGACAACCAGATGGTACAAGAGGTACGACGCTACAGCGAAGCATTCAAACGTCAAGTAGTTGAAGAGTTGGAAAGCGGAAAATTCAAAACCGTCTTTGAAGCTGAGAGATCCTACGGAATTGGGAATGGGAGTGTCCGCAATTGGATGAGAAAATACGGTCGTGATAATCTTCTTCCAAAACTAGTGAGGATAGAAACTATGAAGGAAAAAGACAGGAAGAAAGAAGACCGTAAAAGAATCCGCGATCTTGAAGCCGCATTAAGTGATGCCCACATAGACAATTGCCTGGAGCATGCTTTTCTTGAAATAGCGTGTGAACGCATGGGAATCACTGTGGAGGAGTTTAAAAAAAAACACGAATTGACGCTGTCGGACGTGCGCAAGATGAGGGATCGAAAATAAACCTGACAAGAATAGTAACGAAACTTTGTGCAAAAACCGGGATGAGGCCTCAGAACTATTACAAGGGGAATCAGGAGCGAACAAAAAAACAGGCAGATGCCCAATGGATAAAGCAGATGGTACAGGAAAAACGTAAGCTGCATCCAAGGATGGGAGGGAAAAAATCATACGAGGTTTTGAAGCCCGCGATGAGAAAACTCGGGATAGATGTTGGGCGGGATATATTCCTGCAAGCCTATAAAAATGAAGGTCTTACTTTGAGTCCTTTACGCAGGAAACCCAGAACAACTAATAGCCGGCACAATCTGCCCGTGTTTCCAAACCAGTTTAAAGATATGGAGCTCACAGCTCCCAACCAGGCCTGGGTATCAGATATAACTTACATCAGCACAGATCAGGGGTACCTGTATTTGAGTTTGATAACCGATGCCTTCTCGAGGAAGATTGTGGGTTTTCACGGAGGAGACACTTTGGAAACAGAGGGCTGTTTGAGGGCTCTCAATAAGGCTCTTTCCGGGTTGAAAGGAACTCAGAAGCCTGTGCATCACTCGGATCGTGGATGCCAATACTGCTCAAGGATGTATGTGAAAAAGCTTCGTAAGAATGGATTGGGAATTTCCATGACCGAAAAGAATCATTGTGCCGAGAATGCCATGGCCGAAAGAGTCAATGGGATTCTGAAGCAGGAATATAGCCTGGGTTATCAGTTCAGGACCAAGGCTCAGGCTCTCAGATCCATTAATCAAGCAGTTTTTCTATACAACACAGGGAGACCGCATCTTTCTTTGAAATATAAAACTCCCGAGGAAGTTCACCGGACGGCCGCGTGATTTTTCCCCTCCTCCGGAGGAGGGGAAAAGATTCCTTTAAACTTAAATGGACAACAAAAACACAAAAAAAAGTGTCAACTTTATTTCAGGACCTGACCTGTCGGGTGTGTCGAATGGTCACTCGAAATTCGCCACTCGACAATCGGAAATACCCACTCCACATTCAACACTCGGCACTTGGAGATATCGGCGTAGTTCCATCGTACTTTAGGCTTCCAGCTTACTGTAGGCTCCCAGCTTACTGTAGGCTCCCATCGTACTGTAGGCTTCCAGCCTATAGCTCGTACCATAAGCTTCCAGCTTGTGGATTCTTCGTTCCTGACAATCGATTGTCAGCTTGAACCTGAATCCCGGGTTTGTCCAATTCCCACAAGATATTTCTCCTCTGAATATCGTTTTTCTCTGGTTTGATACGTTATTGTAAAACAGGAAGGAGAACCCGTTGATAGATTGGAATATGAAAAATTTATCGTCAATGCTTTCTGGTATGATATATTGTCATACCAGAGGTGGTCGGCAAATGGCAACATCAAAAATAGCGATTACTCTTGATAGTGATTTGCTTAAACAAATTGATTCAATGGTTAAATCTGGAATCTTTCCCAATCGAAGTAAGGCCATCCAGGAAGCTGTGGCTGATAAAGTCAAATGGATGGAGAGATCTCGTTTGGCCAGAGAATGTCGGAAAGCTTGATCGAGATTTCGAGCAGGAAATGGCTGAAGAAGGATTTCCAATGGAGGCGGGTGAATGGCCGAATTACTGAGAGGCGATATTCACTGGGCCGACTTGAATCCCGTAAAAGGCAGAGATCAGGGTGGTTTTCGACCGGTCCTGATTTTGAGCCATAATGTTTTTAACGACCGGTCTGGTACCGTAATTGCCGCTGCCGTAACCAGCCAGGCCCAGAAGGCAGGATTCCCGCTGACTCTGGAGCTTTTAGATACAAAACTCACCAGGCAGTCCTGGGTGAAAATCGGTCAGATGCGCACTTTATCGACAGGGAGAATCGGGGGTAAACTGGGGACTGTTTCCCCGGAAGAAATGCTGAGAGTCATTGAGGGATTAAATGAAATAATCGGGGATTGAAAACGGTATTCGAGAGATAATTGCAGGTAATCTTCGACATAGGGAAAAACAAAAATATGAAAAAATTATTACTCCAGCTTTGTTTAATCCTGGTGATAGTGTCTGCAGCTTTTGCCGGAACCTCTGAAACCAACATGACCGGAATTCCTGACCAGGTCCGGGCCCAGCAGATCCGGGACATGAAGTTTGGAATGTTTATCTGCTGGTCATTCAGCACCTTCTCCGGGCAGGAATGGACCCCCGACCCTGGATAAAAACCCTTCCTATTTCCGGGCTACTGGCTGTGATACCGACCAGTGGTGCGCAACCGCCAGGGATGCCGGAATGAACTACATTCTATTCCTCACCAAGCACCACGACGGATTCTGTCTCTGGGACACAGCCACAACTGAGAAGAAGGTCACCAACAGCCCTTTGGGAATCGATGTCCTGGCCCAACTGAGGAAATCATGCGACAACTACGGCATCAAACTGGCGCTTTATTTCTCCGAAGGCGACTGGAACTGGCCGGGAGCCGTAGACGGGAAGGGCTGGAGAGAAGGGACCAGCCGCAACCCGGAAATTAAGAA
This sequence comes from Acidobacteriota bacterium, assembly GCA_963666915.2. Classification (GTDB taxonomy): domain Bacteria; phylum Acidobacteriota; class UBA6911; order RPQK01; family JAPXNP01. The sequence goes on along the minus strand of CAXXEX010000005.1, from coordinate 59,596 downwards.
AGCCCAGCTGAAGGAGCTCCTTACCAACTACGGCCCCATTGAATTCTGGTGGATGGACCATGCTGTCGGGGACGGCGGGTTGAACCATACCGAAACTGTTGAATGGATGCACCGGTTCCAGCCCGACACTTTCGTGGGATTCAACCACGGAGAGCCGGCCGGACGCCTCTGCCTGCGGGAAAGAGGCCGGCCGGGCAAGCTGGGTGATGCTTCCGCTACCAAATATAATAAAGAAGCTGAAGCGGAGTACCAGGGATATCTTGCTGCCGAGTTTACCTATCCAATCCTACCGGAGCATGAGGGCGGAGCCGACTGGTTCTATTCCCTGCCGGAACATGACAATCTTTGCCATCCAGCTTCGAAAATTTATGAGGACTATGTCGGTGCCGTGGAGTACGAAAAATATTTTCTCGATCAATGTCGGCCCTGATTACACCGGCCGCATCCGCGACATCGATGTCAGGACGCTCCGTGAAGCCGGCGAAATGATCCGTCGTGGCTTTGAGTAAAGTTTGTGGCCGGGAGCATCCCTGCTTTCCGGTCCCGAAGGGACAGATTGTAGCTGGAGCTGCCAGTTCCAGTAATCCAGATTCCCGAATTGAGTCGAAAGAATTAAACGCAGAGGCGTAAGGTCGCAGAGGCTTGGATAAAATATCCACAAATAAACTCTTTCCGCGTCCTTGCGTCTTCGCGTCCCTGCGTTAATGTTCCCTTTCCCGATTCCCGAACACGATTACGACACCGATAGCCGCTGCGCTGACAACGACAACGAAATTTCATGGCTAGGCATAATTTTCTTTACTTTACACATTAATACCAATATTATTATGTGTAGATTTATTGAGGAGGTTGACACATGGCTACAAACCTGGCAGTAGATGACTCGCTTATAGAAGAAGCCAAGAGCATCGGGAAACACAGCACCAAAAAAGATGCTGTGACCGAAGCTCTGGTGGAATATATCCAGCGGCGAAAGCAGTCGGAGATTCTAGATATCTTTAATACAATTGAATATGATCCGGACTATGATCATAAGCAGCAGAGAGCCAAAAAATGAAGATACTTGTTGACACCTGCATATGGTCACAGGCTCTGAGAAGAAAATCTCCGCAGGACGATAAGTGTGTACAGGAACTGAAGGATTTAATCCAAGAGGTCCGGGTACAGATGATCGGGCCGGTTCGGCAGGAGTTATTAAGCGGAATCAAATCCGAAAAACAATTTGACCTCCTGCGCGATCACCTTGCAGTTTTTCCTGACCTGGAAATTGAAACCAAAGATTTTGAGCTGGCTGCTGATTATTACAACCTTGCCAGAAAAAATGGAGTCCAGGGATCAAATACAGACTTTCTGATCTGCGCCATATCCAAAAGACGGGACATGCCGATTTTTACTGCTGATAAAGATTTTGTTCATTTCAAAACCTTTCTCCCTATCGCATTCCACACGCCCAGGATATAGATTGTGTTTTCAGATCAGCCTGATTTAATGCGGAGTGTCCAATTTCTAATTGTTTGGAGGAAAGGTTGTTGAAGTATGTCCCTGAGAAAGCAGGCCGAAATAGCCGCGGCCATTCGGCTTGAGGAAATAAAGGGAAAAGAAATTTTTCGGCCTGCGCCACCTGGATACACAATTGACCCCGACAGCAACCTGATTCCCGGAATAGTTCGAGACGATTTCTGGGATGACCTCAAGGGTGGGGACGGCGACGAACTCAGTGATAAGAACGGAAGGCCCGCCAAATTTTGCGCGGCCTATTCTTCATCCGCCCTGGCAGTGAATGCTTTCGGGCCTTTTCGGCGTTTTCCTGAACGGTTATCGCTTCTCGGTTTTTCAGGGTTCAATGAAGCTCAGTTCGAATGCAAGTGTCCAACCGGTCTGCATGGGAATCCTCCCAATCTCGATTTCCTTGTCAGGAACGAAGATCTTGTGGTTGGTATTGAATCGAAGTTTCTCGAACCGCTTTTTACCAAGACCGCCAATTTTAAGGACAGCTATGAGGCGTTGGTGGCCGAAGAGGCTGACTCAAAATGGAACAGGGCCTACCAGGAATTAAAGTCTGAACCGGGGCAGATTTCTTCATCTTGACGCAGCGCCGTCGTAACTGGTGCAGCTCGCACTTACAGCGCTCGCAGGGGTGCGTCAGTTTCAGTTGACCTAGGGCTCCTCCGTCGTCCTAGGCTATTGAATTTCAGGGCTTTCAGCCCGCTCTATCCCGGAATACGAGGAGTTATCGCTGGCACCTTCGGCGGTGTAGATTTTCATTCAGTGCCCCGACTCTGTCGGGACACAGGAGAGCAAGGATGCTTCCTGCCACGATTTCGACCAGCGGAAAAAAAACGATTACGACACCGATAGCCGCTGCGCTGACAACGACAACGAAATATTCATATCCCATCGAATTCCACACACCCAGAACATAGATGTCTTTCAGGTGTAACCTGTTAATCCGAAACGGCAGGAAAGCCAGCAATTCCCTTCGCGCGCAGCACGGCCCTATTCACCCGCAGCGGCCATGGCTTCGGCGGCCAGGGCGCCGACCTGGCTGAGGTTGGGGTATTCGACCTTCCCGGTGGAGAGGGCGAAGATGGTGTCTCCGTCCATGGTCAGGTGAACCGGATTTATGGAGCGGGCCAGGCCGTCATGGGCCATCTGGGCGACCTTGGTGGCTTCGGTTTTGTTGAGTTTCACATTGGTGGCGACAATTCCGATGGTAGTGTTTTCACCTGCCGCTGCTTTGAAGCGGGTCAGTTTCCGCGTTTTGATTTGTTCGGCGGCATTAATGAAGCCTTTTTCATTCCTGGCCCCGGCAATTATTTTCCCGGTTGTCGGATCGATAACATCTCCGACGGCGTTAACGGCAACAACAGCTGCCACGACCATATCTTCTATCTTGAAGGATGCCGTACCGATTCCGGATTTCATGGCGAATTTCGAACCGAACATCTTGCCGACCGTGGCTCCGGCCCCGGCTCCGATATTTCCTTCGGCCAGGGTTTCACTCGAGGCAGCCTGGCAGGCCTTGTAGCCTGATTCACTGTCCGGCCTGATTCTAGGATCACCTAGACCCAGATCATAGAGGATGGCAGCCGGGACAATCGGCACAACTCCGTTTCCGGTAGGGAATCCGATATTCTTCTCTTCCAGGTACTGCATTACACCCGAAGCGGTATCCAGCCCGAAAGCGCTTCCACCCGAAAGGACAACTGCATGGACCTTCTGCACGGTGTTTACCGGATCCAGCAGGGCGATCTCCCTGGTTCCGGGAGCTGAACCCCTGACATCCACTCCGCATACTGCTCCTTCCGGGGTCAGGATAACCGTGCAGCCGGTAGGCCTGCGGGTGTCGGTGTAGTGCCCGGCCATGATGCCGGGAACATCGGTGATGCATCCGGTATTTCCGGCAATGCCTGAGCCGATTGCCGCAGCCGATCCGGAAGAAACAGCTGCCGCGGTTACAGCTGCACCGAACTGCCTGCGGGTGAGGCCCCCGGTTGGAAATGAAGAAGGTACAGGATTTGCGTTATTCAGTCCGGATTCTTTTTTCATACGTTAATCACCTTTTGTGTCCGGCCAGGTTTGATCCGGGATGGGAGATTCATAACGGGTTGATCTCCGATCCCGGATTAAAAACCAGGCAGAAGTGTAAGCCGAATCCTGTATACCTCTTTACGAGGGATGGTGATCATTCATCTAGGGAACGGATTGCTCCGCTCCTCGAGCGACCTACCCGCCCCATATGCACTCAAAGAGTGCGCGAACCGGGCCGGTTCTTCAGGGGCCTATTTGGTCTTGCACCACGTGGGGTTTACCATGCCTTTCCTGTCACCAGGAAAGCGGTGGGCTCTTACCCCGCCATTTCACCCTTACCCTTTCGGGCGGTATATTTTCTGTGGCACTTTCCGTAGGGTTACCCCTCCTTCCCGTTAGGAAGCACGCTGCCCTGCGGTGTTCGGACTTTCCTCCCCCCGGGTTAAACCGGGCGGCGATCACCCCTTCTGCCTGACTAATTGTCAATTATAGATGTACAGGGGGTAATGTGTGAAATTTATGGGAAAGATATTTGCGGCGGGAGCTGGCAACTTCCGTACTGCAGGCATCCTTGCCTGTAGCTTGTACCATGTCCATCCTGGGCATGGAAAATCCATCAACTCAGAGACGCCAAGGCGCAGGCGCAGAGAAACAGGGATGTTTCCATTCCCGACTGGAGCTGGCAGCTCCAGCTACGAAGGGCTCGCACTTACAGCGCTCGCGTAGGGGCTTGTTTATTACTAACCCAGGGTTCCGCTGGAGGCTTGCCTGCGTCTGCGCCTCCTTTGCTCCACCCTGGGCTAAAATCCCGGGACCTTTGGCCCGGGATTATCGGGCTTCCAGCCCTAACTTGTGGATGCCGCCTTCGGCGGCGTTATTTTATGCAGAAATAGAAATCTAAGTTCCAGGCACCTACTGCCACTTGTAGCTCAAAGTATAGCTGATCTCCAAATTAATATCAGATGAAACGGCACCGAAGGTGCCAACAACAAGTCCGGGCCATCAGGTCCGGATCTTAAATAGCCCAGGGTGGAGCCTAGACGAGCAGGGACGAAGTCATTGCGAAGTCGGCGGAACCCTGGGAAAGGGTATCCAAAATAAACAGGCGAGCGCTGTAAGTGCGAGCATTAATGAATTTTAACCTTCGACTTCGATTCGCGCATACGATTACGACAACGATAGCCGCTTCGCTGACAACGACAACGATCCGACAAAACAGAACGTGCAACTTGCGACCGTGTGACCTGTAACTATCTACGGCCAGTAAACCCTGATCGCAAGGTAAACTGAAATTACAATAAATCCGATAAGGGCATTATATTCCCGGTTGTACATGAACCAGTACCTGGAAAACCCTATGCCTTTGGAAGGGATTTTTGAGGGAAACCTGGGAAGCATCAGTGGTACCAGGCTTTTATACTCCCGGTAATCCTCCCCGGCTGAGACACTCAGTTCATTCTCCTCTTTTTTCATAACCGGAATATATATGAGCAAAAACAGCGGAACAAACAGCAGGATCAGCCAATAGATCCCTGAGGCGAGACACAGGCCGGAACCCATGATCAGCGAACCCAGGTAAAGCGGATTCCGGGTCCAGCGATAAGGTCCGGATACCGTAAGCTCCTTATGTTTACGGAGATGACCGGCGGCCCAGATCCTGAGGGACAGCCCGGAAAAACCAATAATCAGCCCGGGTACCAGTACCGGCAGGGTCGGATGGGCAATCACAAGGAAAACAACTCCGAAGATGAAGCCTATGGGAACCCGCACACGCTGGATTATGCTTGCAGTTCTTTTCTTTTTGTCAGCCACAGAAGGATTATAGCTGAAAAGGGCCTGGCCCGGTAAGGGAATCTGGCAGCGCCCGGTGTCCGGGACAGGAAGGACTACTGCTGCCTGCGCCGGGCTTTTTTAATCCGAGGCCATTCTTCGGAGAGCCGCTTCATAAACCAGCTCAACCGGAATGTCCATGCAGAAATGATCCGGACAGGTCCGGCTATAGGGACGGGGACAGGGCTTTTCGTGCTGAACCACTTCATCAAGCGGGTTAAAAGGACCGGTTCTCCAGGCGTGGGCCGGGCCGAGTATCGCCACCGTGGGCGTTCCTGATGCCACAGCCAGATGCAGCGGGCCGGTGTCCCCCGCGACCATCAGCGCCGAGCGGGAACATAGTGCTGAAAGCTGAACTATGGTTGTAGGGAATGTTTTTACCGGCCAGGAAGATTCATTCCGTATGGCTTCAAGCAGGTGCTCTTCGCCCGGGCCGGTTGTGTAAATAACCGGATAACCGGATTTTTCAATTTTTTCTGCCAGCTGCACAAAACGGCGGGTGTCCCAGCGTTTTGTTTCCCAGGCGGCCCCGGGATTCAGCAGGACCGGGGGAGTGCTGATCTCCAGTTCGGCGAAATTTCGCTCAATATACTCGATACATTCCGGGGGATAGTCGAAATTTATGGCCGCTGAGGCTTTTCCGGTAAAGCGGGGAGGAGCTACCAGGTCCAGGGCGCACTCCACCTGGTGGCGGTTTCCCGGTTCCAGGGAGGCTGCTTGTGAATAAAAAAAGCGGGCCGCTTTTTCCCTTAGAAGGGATCTATCAAAGCCCAGGAGCGACCTTCCTCCGGCCAGCCTGGCGGTAATCGCAGATTTCAAAAGACCCTGGAAATCATAGACGAGGTCATATTCCTCAGCTCTGAGCTGTTTTACCAGGCGCTTGAAATGTCGAAGACCCCCCAGGTTTTTTCTCCATTTTTTCATCTCGGCCGCCCATACCTTGTCGAGAAAGGGAACAGTTTCCAAAAGGGGTTTATAGGGTTTTTCAGCCAGCCAGTGAATTCCGGCTTCAGGATATTTCCGATGCAGTTCCTGCTGTGCTGGTAATCCGTGCACGATATCCCCCAGGGATCCAAAGCGTACGATCAGGATTTTGAATGGGCTGGAAGATCTGACTTTATTCATTATTTGACTATCTTGATGTTGAATTTCAGGCTTGGTTCAATCACTTTAACTGATTCCCGAAGAAGCGGGATTCCTAATCCAGGCGCGATTCCCTTTTTTACTTTTCCGTGGTCCTGATCGCCGAGATGAAATCCCTTGTCGAATGATCCTTGGGATCCCCGACTATGGCGATTCTCCCGCCGTATCCCAGAACGGTTTTCCTTTCCGGCACAGTCTCAGGGGTATAGTCGGTTCCCTTGGCGTGAACATCAGGCCGCAGTTCCATCAAAAGACGATCAACAGTCTCATCGTCAAATACCAGGATCAGGTCGGTGCATTCCAGGGCGCTGAGCAGTTCCACCCTTTCCTCTTCCGGCATTAACGGGCGTTCCGGGCCCTTCAGCTTCCTGACGGATTTATCGCTGTTGACGGCAGTTAGCAGGGTGTCGCCCTCCTGTTTGGCCGCCTGGAGATACCGTATGTGCCCGACATGCAGCAGGTCAAAGCAGCCGTTGGTAAAAACAACGGTTTTGCCGGCCCTGTGTTCTTCCTGAATGATCTCCCTGATTTCTTTTTCCGTGTACCATTTTTTAGACATAGCTGTGTATCTTATCCAAAATCGGGATTCTGGTGTTTATTTTTGTTTATCCACACCGGGCTGGACCAGGCGTACTGTTCGTTGGCCTGCACGGCCCGCATGTAATACCAGTCATCCTTTTTCCCGTTATCCTCATCCATACAGGTGAATTCTGATTTGTAGTTTTCCTGGAATACGAGACGGTGCAGCATGGCGGATTCCCTGGGGAAATCACCGGTGAAAAGCATTTCATTACTTTCGGCCAGCTCCCCCAGTTTCATTGTCAGGGAAACACTGGTTGGAGCTTCGAGCTCCACTTTGACTGTGGTTTCCGGACCGCCTTTAATCCTCAAGACCACCGCCTTGGTCGAATAGTCTTCAAACTGCTGGCGGAGAGCCGTATAGGAGTTCAGCTTCAGGTGGTGATCTGAGCTGGAAATTATCTGGTCCAGCCTTTCCTCTTCTAGCGGTCCTGACTGGAAGCAGGGCTGAAAGCCATCCAGCTTTCCGTTTTCTACTGAAATGTTAATCACCCAGTCACACACCCTGGTCATGTCCAGGGCGGGCCATGGTCCCCAGCCATATTCAAACCTGGTTAGAACAGGATTATCCCAGCTTCCCGATCCGGGAACGCGGTCCATTGGGAAATCTCTTTTAATAACCCGGTTGTTTTTGAGGAGTTCAATTCTGTCGACCTGGTCCCAGCCTTCCGCGGAGATGGAGAATTCCCGTTCCCGGCAATATGGAATCTCCTGGCCCATCAGCTCTTCGTTGCATTTAAAATCAAGAAGGATCCGGTCGCCGCTTACCGCGTAAGTTCGTCTTGCCCTTATGGCCTCAAAGATTGATTTTCGTGACAGGTCTTCAGCCATAACCGCGGCCAGCCCTTCCCGGTAGGCTCCGGGAAAGCCCAGGTGGTCATCAGTACTGGCTACAATTCCAAACCGATAACCCTGGGCCAGCAGGTGCTGCATGGTGTTGCGAGTCCAGCGACCCCCTTCAGTATGGCGTATATAGGGGGAAGGAGCCCGGTCATGTTCGGCGTTGCCCCATTCAGAAAAAATTTCAAGCACGGGAGAGACTTCATCGTCGCGGAACCTGAAATCCGTGCCCCGGTGGCCCAGCCTGTTGGCCGGATGATGGGGGATCATAAGCGCGCCCTTGCGGCGGGCAAATTCCTGGAATTCCTTCAATTCCCTGAATCGAGCATATTCAGCGCTGCCGGTATCCGGAAAAAGTATGTGGTAGTCACCCATCCCGGTGGAGTGCCATTCGAATCCGGGGATGACGGCGAATTCTCCATCCTTGTGAAACTGCTCTACCAGCTTAATAAAATCAGGCCAGCCTTTTCGCGTGACTTCAAACCCGTCGAGCCATTTTTTTTCTATGCCGTTTTCGTAATGTGAAATGTCATTCCAGAAGCCGTGAGGAGTGAAGGCGCAAAAATCCAGGTGAGAACGGGCTATTTTAAAAGCCCTCCGCAGGCTTCCCCTGGCATAGCCGTACTCTGAGTGGTTGTGAAGATCCCCGAAATAAGTAGTGTAGCTGTTACCGCCGGTTTGCGCTTTCCCCGTTGCAAGCCCGGTCAGGTTGGCTCCCAGCAGCCCGGCTGCTCCCGCGGCTCCGGCTGACTTAAGCCATTGACGCCTTGTGTGGTGATAATTCATTTTCAGGTTTCCTTATTTTGTTGGTTGCGGCGGATCAGCCTGAATAGATTTAGGTGAAGGTCCAGATCAGTCCTCCAGGCTGGCCAGCAGCTCCTGGGCTGCTACCGTGGCAGTGCCCTTTTTCATGACTACGATTCCTCCGGCCTTATTGGCCAGGCTGGCGGCTTCATGAATTCCGGCTCCAGCCGCAAGTGAACAGGTGTAAGTGGAAACAACAGTGTCTCCGGCTCCTGAAACATCCACCGCGGCCTCTTCTCCCCAAGGCGGAATGTGGGTGAAGCCATGTTTTTCGAATAGGGCCAGCCCCAGCTTCCCCATGGTGACCAGCAGGTTATCCACGCTCCATTTATCCAGAAGGGGGGAACAGTATTTTTTTACTTTCTCGAGATCTGATCCGATATGTATTCCCAAGGCTGATTCAACCTCGGAAATATTGGGCGTTATGGTAAAGGCCCCGGGATAACAGGGAGAATTGTCCCTGGAATCCACTACGACTGGAATTGAGTATTCACGGGCCAGCCTGATCGCTCCATGCCGGGTTCGTTCATTGAGATTACCCAGGCTGTAATCAGAAATCACAAGGGCTTGAACCGAAGGCAGGATATTTTTCAGTTTTTCAAATATCAATTTTTCCTGTTCTCCGGTTAATTCCAGGTCGTGTTCGTAGTCCATGCGAACAACCTGCTGGCGGGTGGAGTGGAATGATCCGGCCAGGATTCGGGCCTTTTTTGTGGTTTGCACCTGCCGGTCCTGCACGATTCCTTTTCGGGAAACATTACCGGGCCATAGAGCCATCAACTGGGCGGCCCACTCATCGTCTCCGACCAGTCCCACCGGGTAAACCGAGGCCCCAAGTGCCGCGGCGTTAGCCACGGTATTGGCGGCTCCGCCGGGGCAGAACTGGGAAGCAACATATTTGAGGATTAGCACTGGAGCTTCCCTGGATACCCGGGATATTTCACCACTGACAAACTCATCCAGCATGAAATCCCCAAGCACAGCGATGGAAGCCCTGGGAAAACCATTAATTATTTCTTTATATTTCATACTCAATTAATCATCTCCAGTGGCTGATTTTACATCATTACTGGGCATTAATCATTGGAATAGTTGCATGCGGCGAGTTGCGGGTGGCAAGTGGAGTCCCGCGATGATCGCACCAGCGCCCTCGCAACCTGTAACTCGTTACTCGCGACTATTTAATGACACAAGCGCATGAGAGAATTGACAATAAGTCATAAGCTTGAATCTCCAGGGCTTGAAAGAGCGGGTGAATTTTTTTTAGCGTGTGCTGCTTTTCAGCCCGGTTAACTTAAATCAGGTTAAAAGGAGCTGGGCATGTCTAAACTGAACGCTTTATCAATGATCGGGCAGTCAATCTGGTTTGATTACATCCAGAGATCTTTGATTGAGGAAGGCAAACTCCAGAAGCTGATAAACCTGGGGATAAGAGGCGTCACTTCCAATCCAACCATATTTGAAAAAGCCATTGCGGGAAGCAACGATTATGACGGCCTGATTGGGGCCATGTCTGAAGCCGAGGCATCTGAAGATCAGATATATGAAGCCCTCTCCCTTGAAGATGTTGGTGAAGCAGCGGACCTTTTCCTGCCGCTTTATGAGTCAAGCGAAGGGGTGGATGGTTATGTAAGTATTGAGGTTAACCCCAATCTGGCCTTTGATACAATCGGAACCATTGCCGAGGCTAAAAGGTTTTTTGATCTTCTCAACCGACCGAATATTATGATAAAGGTTCCGGCAACAAGGGAGGGTATCCCTGCCATAAAGGAACTAATAGGCTCCGGGATAAATGTCAATGCTACCCTGATGTTCGGTGAAAAGCATTACAGGGATGTCTCAGAAGCCTATATAGGGGGACTTGAACTGCTGCGGAACCGGGGAGGACAGCTGGATAAAGCTGCTTCGGTCGCATCGTTTTTCATCAGCCGGGTTGACACGGCGGTAGACGCTGAACTGCTGGGTTCCAGCCATGAGGAACTCCGGGGCAAGATTTCCATTGCCAATGCCAAGAATGTGTACAGGATATCCCAAGAGGTATTTTCCGGAGACCGCTGGAACGAACTGGCCTGGGCAGGCGCCCGGGTACAGAGGCTGCTGTGGGCCAGTACCGGGACAAAGAATCCTGACTATCCAGATACCATGTACGTGGACGAGCTGATTGGCAAGAACACGGTGAACACGCTGCCTCCTTCAACCCTCAGCTTTTTTATCGATCACGGTGCTGTCAGGGAAACCATCAACAGCGGGGTGCAGGAAGCGCTACAAAGTCTTCGGGATGCCGAGGAGTCCGGCATTTTCCTGGAGACTATAACCGAAAACCTGCAGAAAGAGGGCGTGCAGGCTTTCATTAACTCTTACGAAAACCTTTTAAGGACTATTTCGTTTAAGAGAAGAAGCATTGCGGTTTAGGGCGTACACAAACCGGGCGAATAATCTCGCGGCCCGAAAAGTCAGATTTCTTCAAGCCTTTTTTCAACAGCCTCCAGTACATCTTCAACCTGAATTGATGTAAAGCAGCGCATGTCAATAGGGCATTCCCTGAGCAGGCAGGGACTGCACTCCACATGTTTATGGATAACAGTCGCCCGGCTGCTGAACGGTCCGGTCGCTGTATCATCTGTCGAACCGAAAATGGCTACCTGGGGGACATTCAAGGCCGCGGCAAGGTGCATGGGTCCGGAGTCATTGGTGATGAAAACCCTGCAAAGGGAGATCAGGGCAATATAGGTTTCCAGGTCAGTTTTTCCGGTCAGTATTAGAGGACTGGACTTCATGGCCGAGGCCATTTCTTTAGCCAGCGGCAGTTCATTTTCTGATCCGAAGATAAGGGTAACCGCGTCATGACGGGAAGAAATCTTATCGGCAAGCTTCCCGTAACGATCGGTCATCCATCGCTTGGCTGGTCCGAAGTAAGCGCCTGGATTTAATCCGATCAATGGTATTGTTTCGTTTGTTACTCCTGAATGGGAAAGGATTTCTCCGGCTTTACGTAATCCATGGATGGTTGGGCGGATACTTATGTCAGGCTCGAAATTTTTTGAATTAATGTAGTCTGTATCAGAAAGTCCTGACTGGTAGAGGAGGTCCAGGTAGTAGTAAACCTGGTGAAGCTCCAGTTTTTTTATACGCGGCACCGCCCGCCTGGTCAGGAGGAAGGATCGCCCGTCGGTTTTGTAGCCAATTCTTTCAGGAATCCCTGCAAATTTAGTCAGCAATGCTGCCCGGAAGGCGTTTTGGAAAAGGATGGCTGTATCGAATCCTCGTAGTTTTTTCCGCCGGCCAAATCCTGATTCCTTGTTATTCAAAATTATTATTTCATCAACAAGGTTCTGTTCCCGGAGCACTCCTGCCACCCATTCCTTGACGCAGGCGGCGATATGAGCTTCGGGGTAAAGGTCCCTGATTTCCCTTAACGCGGCCAGGGACATTACTGTATCCCCGATCCAGTTAGTCCCGCGGATCAGGATTTTTCGGGGAGATGTTTTTTCTTTTATCATCGATTGATTGAGCTTGCCACAGGTTAATATGGCAGGTCAAGGCTCAAATTTTTTGAGCATTGAGAGAGGTGTTGAGACTGGATATAAGCCATTCCTTGAAACGGCTTTCTTCCTCGCTGTAAACTTCCTGGACTGCGGCAAAAAATGGAATATCGTGCAGGTCGAGATGCCTCATCCTGACCAGGTCTTTTTCTGTCGTAACTATGAAGTCAGCCCCTGCGGCCTTGAATTCATCAGCTAACCTTTCAATGTCTTGCTGGGTATAGGCATGGTGGTCCCGCATCAGGACCTGGCCCGCAATCTGAAATTCCATTGCTTCCAGGTCCTTCAGGAATTGCAGGGGATTGCCTATGGCGGCAAGCACGAATGCCGCTTTGCCGGGGAGATCAGCCAGGGGGGCGCCATTGTTTATATCAGCATTCCCTGCAGAGTTTGCCGGTTTGAATGCCGAGAGACGGTGCCTGTAAAAAAATACGGGTGCCGCCGGATTGTATCTTTTGAGTTTTTTCCGTATTTCTTCTTTTTTTTCTCTGGCCAGGTGAGTCCGGGTGACGATGAAGGCATCAGCCCTGGCCAGCGAAGAGAGAGGTTCCCGCAGTATGCCCGCGGGAATCAGGCGGTCGCCGCCGAACGGAGATGTGGCGTCTATCAGGGCCAGGTTGATTTCCCGGTGGAGCTGGATATGCTGGAAACCATCATCAAGGACATATATATCAAAATCCAGTGAAGAGTCTGAAGCTAAAAGTTTTGCAGATGCATGCCGTTTCCCTCCGACTGCCACTGGTGTCCCGGGAAGTGATTCGGCTATCAGGCGGGGTTCGTCTCCGCTAACCCTGGGAGAGCATAGTATCTCCCGGCCATTGCTGATCAGTAAGTTCCTTTTTTCGCCGGTTCCCCGGTAACCGCGGCTGAGAACCGCCGGTTTCAGGCCTGCTTCAGCCAGGATTCGACAGAGATATATGGTGAATGGAGTTTTCCCCGTGCCCCCGAGGGTAATATTCCCTATGCTGATTACGGGCTTAGGGGCTCTGCAAATTTTTTTTAGGCCTGTTTGGTACAGCTGCAGGCGTATCCTGACAATGAAGCTGTAAATTCCCGCGAGTATTGATCTTATCATTTAACGATTTTATCTCTGGATTAAAGGATTTTCCGCGCCCTGCTTTCGGCCTATATATTAATAGACTATTAATACTAGTGAATTACATATTCAATAAACAGAGTCAATTTGAGTTTACGTTTTTAAGCTTTTTCCCTGGTCAGCATCAACAGTGCCAATCTTGATTGATCAGTGATGTAATTGCTTCGAGATTGCGATGCACTGCTCCGCGGTTATTTTCGAGAACCTGCCTGGCGTTATTGCCCAGGGCGGTTCGTGCGGCTTCATTGGGCAGAAGTCGCAACAGCATTTCTTCCAGTTCCCGTGGAGAGTCTGCCTGCAGTGCTGCTTTTTTTTCTTTGAATATCTCAGCCGTCTCCCTGAAATTGGACATGCTGGGACCGAAGAGGATAGCTTTACCCAAGAAAGCCGGCTCAATAATATTCTGACCCCCGGTTGGCACCAGGCTTCCGCCCATAAAGACAATATCGGCGATTTCATACATGCAAGCCAGTTCACCTACCGTATCCAGTACCAACACATTGACATGGTCTGATTTTTTTTTGGGGGAAGTATCAATCTTCGACCTTTGAATTGTTTTCAGTCCTTTGCTCCTGAAAATCTCAGCAACTTCCTCGCCCCGGTGGGGATGCCTGGGTGCAATCAGGAGCGACAGGCCGGGAAATTGGCTTTTAAGGAATATATATATATCCGAAAGAATTTCTTCTTCATTGGGCTTAGTGCTTCCACAGACCCATAGGAGTGAATCAGGCCCCGGCATCAGGATTGACTTAATACTCCCCTGCAGCTGTCTCTTCTCATCGGGGATTTTCAGTGTGTAGTCAAACTTCATATTCCCGGTTACCCTGATGATGTTTTCAGGGGCGCCGATCGCCCTGATCCTTTCAGCATCGATAACCGACTGCATGCACATCAATGTGATTCTCTTAAACAGGGGCTTCAGCAGCGGAGCTATCCGGAGATAGTTATTAAAGGAATCATCTGAAATGCGTCCGTTGACAAATATAACCGGGATTCCGGATCTTCTGGCTGTTTCCAGAAAATTAGGCCAAATTTCTGTTTCCATTACAGCCACCGCGTCCGGATTGATTTTTTTCAGGAATGTTTTACAAATTATTTTAAAATCCAGGGGGAAATAGAGCAGGGTGACAGACGGGTCGACTGCTGACCTGGCCACCTGCTGTCCGGTAAGGGTAGTTGTGGAGAGGGATACCCGGTAGTTTTCACTGGTCAGCTTTTTGATCAGGGGCAAAGCCGCATTCACCTCACCAACCGAGACCGCATGTATCCAGATTGACTTTGTTCCCGGGGCAGGATCAGGAGCTTTAAAGGCGGGAAATATGCGGCGGAACACCTGTGTTTTTTTATTTCTGAAAACGGCCTGGAAAATGACCCGGGGCAGGTACAGAACCAGGAAGATTAGGTAGAGTATCGAATATCCAAAAAGAATAGCCTGAAACATAGATGAAACTTTGCATTTATTAAAAAAATTTGGTATAAAAGCACATCCTATTATTTTAAAGAATCTCCTGCAACCTTGCTGTGAGATTCCATAGCGGTTTGTAGACCAGAGACGACTGGCAGGTAGCGAGTATTTTAATGAGAGAGGAATTCTGCCGGTAACGGCTGAGTACCACTTGACATTCACCATGCCTCCGAGATAGCATTCTAGACCGCATGTTTTTTGGGGTGATTTTCGCATAGATGTTTTTACATCGTTAATTTAAATATTTGGAGAAGTACGAGTGCCGACATTTAATCAGTTAGTCCGTAAAGGAAGAAACAGGATATCTGCTAAGTCTAAGAGCCCGGCTCTACAGTCTTGCCCGCAGAAAAGGGGCGTCTGTGTTCGAGTTTATACCCAGACACCAAAGAAGCCTAATTCAGCGCTGCGTAAGGTAGCCCGTGTAAGGCTTACCAATGGAATTGAAGTTACAACATATATTCCGGGAGTTGGTCATAACCTGCAGGAGCATTCCCTGGTTCTTATCAGGGGTGGCCGTATTAAGGATTTACCTGGTGTAAGGTATCACGTTGTACGTGGAACCCTGGATACTGCCGGTGTTGAAGATCGCAGGAACAGCCGTTCCAAGTATGGCGCGAAAACGCCCAAAGGATAATTGTTTAAGGTTTTTATCATCAAGCTGCGGACCTTTTTTGCTGCAGCTTGTTTTGTTTCTGGAGTGAAGATATGCCAAGGCGTAGAGAGATTCCGAAAAGGCAGATTCTGCCGGATCCCGTTTACAGCAATGAACTGGTAGCCAAGATGGTGAACAAGGTAATGCTGGACGGTAAGAAAAACACAGCTGAACGGATTTTTTACGGTGCGATGAGCATCATCGAAAAGAAAACCGGCGAAGATCCCTTCAAGGTTTTCAAGCAGGCTATTGAGAATGTGAAGCCTTTCATGGAAACCAAATCCCGCAGGGTTGGCGGATCCACTTACCAGGTTCCAATCGAAGTGAGCCAGAGGCGCAGAACTTCTCTTGGCCTTCGCTGGATTGTGAACAGTGCCAGGTCCCGCGGTGAGAAAACCATGGCCGAAAGGCTGGCCGGCGAGCTGATGGATGCCTTTGGAAGCAAGGGTGGCGCTGTCAGGAAGAAGGAAGAAGTTCATCGGATGGCTGAAGCCAACCGCGCCTTCGCTCATTATCGCTGGTAGGTTTTGTTTCGGATCCGGCGGTCCATTCCAGGCCGCCTTTATTTGTCTGTAAATTTTTTAACAGGTAACAGTAACGTTTATTTAGTAAAAGGTATTTGATCAACGTGCCTAGATTAGTCGCCCTGGAGAAAACTCGCAATATCGGGATTATGGCGCATATTGACGCCGGTAAGACCACTACGACCGAGCGAATTCTCTACTATACAGGGATTAATTACAAAATCGGTGAAGTCCACCAGGGGAATGCCTCTATGGATTATATGGAACAGGAGCAGGAGAGGGGTATTACGATCACCTCTGCTGCCACTACCTGTTTCTGGCGCGATTTCAGGGTCAATATCATTGACACTCCTGGACACGTTGACTTTACTGCCGAAGTTGAGAGATCCCTGCGTGTTCTTGATGGTGCTGTTGCTGTTTTTGATGCTGTAGCCGGTGTCGAACCTCAGTCGGAAACTGTCTGGAGACAGGCTGATAAGTATAAGGTTCCCCGTATGGCCTTCATCAACAAGATGGACAGGGCCGGGGCTGACTTTTTCAGTGCCCTGGAATCCATGGTCAAAAAGCTGGGGACCAAGCCTGTAGCATTGCAGATACCCCTGGGAGCAGAAGAAAAATTCGAAGGCGTAGTCGACCTGGTGAAAATGAAGGCTTACGTCTACAGGGAAGAAACCCTGGGTGCTGAATTCGATGAGATAGAGATTCCTGAGGAATATAAGGAAAAGGCCGCAGAATGGCGCCAGTTATTGGTGGAGGCGGTAGCAGAGACAGATAACGACCTGATGGATAAATTCTTTGGTGATGAAGAAATCAGCAATGAGGAATTGGTAGCCGGTATCAGGAATGCTACAGTGTCCTTGACCTTTACGCCCTGCCTGTGCGGATCAGCCTTCAGGAACAAGGGCGTGCAGCCGCTTCTTGACGCGGTTGTTGATTACCTGCCTTCTCCGCTGGATGTGCCTCCAGTCGTTGGAATAAGGAAAAATGGTGAGGAAGCGGAACGGAGACCCGATGACAGCGGTCCTTTTGCTGCCCTCATTTTTAAGATATTGACAGATCCTTTTGTGGGGCAGCTCGCGTTTATGAGGGTTTATTCAGGCAGTCTGGATGCCGGATCCTCCGTGTATAACGCCACAAAAGAGAAGAACGAAAGAGTTGGAAGACTCCTCAAAATGCATGCTGATAAGCGCGAGGAGATAAAAAAAGTTTATTCAGGTGATATTGTTGCCGTTGTTGGTTTGAAAGAAGTGGGCACAGGTGATACTATTTGTGACCGCAGCAATCCGATTGTCCTGGAAGCCATGGATTTTCCAGATCCGGTAATTTCTGTGGCAATTGAACCCAAGACCCGGCAGGACCAGGAAAAGCTTGGATTTTCTCTCCGTAAACTTATTATGGAGGATCCGACTTTTAAAGTGCACACGGACGACGATACCGGGGAAACAATTATTTCAGGAATGGGTGAGCTTCATCTCGAGATCATTGTTGATCGCCTGATGAGAGAATTCGGTGTGGGAGCCAACGTAGGGAAACCCCAGGTTTCATACAAGGAAGCTATCACCGTACCTTCCTCCGGCGAAGGTCGTTTTGTGCGGCAGACCGGCGGCAAGGGGCAGTTTGGCCATGCCAAAATCAAGATCGAACCGGGTGAGCCCGGATGCGGTCTGGATTTTAATAACGCGATTATCGGGGGGGCGATACCCCGGGAATTCATTGAACCGGTAAGATCAGGTATTGAAGAAGCCATGGAAGGCGGAATTCTGGCTGGTTTCCCGGTTGAAGATACAAAAGTAACGCTTTATGACGGTTCATTTCATGAAGTTGATTCTTCTGAGATAGCCTTCAAAATAGCTGGATCAATGGCTTTTAAGGATGCGGCAAAAACAGCGAAGCCCATTTTGCTTGAGCCGGTGATGAAGGTTGTTATCGATGTTCCGGATGAATACACGGGAAGTGTAGTTGGTGATCTGAACTCCAGAAGGGGCCGGATTGCTGAAATTGAGAGCAAAGGCACATCACAGAAAGTGCAGGCTTTCGTTCCTCTATCTGAAATGTTCGGGTATGTAAATGAGTTGAGATCAGTAACCCAGGGTAGAGCAACTTACTCCATGCATTTTGAAAAATACGAGAAGATTCCAGGGAACCTGGCCGAAGAGCTTATAGCGAAGGCCCAAGGGAAACTCAAATAAGATTACGGGATGGTAACCCGAAGGTAAGTCAGGATAATACGAGGAGACTCTGAGCAATGGCAAAAGAAAAATATAACCGCAGTAAACCTCATGTAAACATCGGCACGATTGGCCATGTTGATCATGGGAAAACAACATTGACAGCGGCGATAACGATGATTTTGGCAAAGAACAACCCTGATATTGATATCAGGTCGTTCGATTCCATTGATAACGCTCCTGAAGAAAAGGAACGTGGAATCACGATTGCGACAGCGCATGTTGAATATGAAACTGAAGAGCGCCACTACGCCCACGTGGACTGCCCTGGTCATGCTGATTACATCAAGAACATGATCACCGGAGCCGCGCAGATGGACGGAGCGATCCTGGTAGTGTCGGCGGCTGACGGCCCGATGCCTCAGACTCGTGAGCACATACTTCTGGCCCGGCAGGTAGGGGTACCCTACATCATCGTGTACCTGAACAAGACCGACATGGTGGATGATCCTGAACTCCTGGATCTGGTAGAGCTGGAAGTACGGGAACTGCTGACCAACTATGAATTCCCGGGTGATGACATTCCGGTGATTCGGGGCAGCGCGTTGAAGGCCGGCGAAGGTGATCCTGAAGCAGAGGCTTCCATATTGGAGCTGATGGCGGCGACCGACGCCTACATTCCGCTTCCTGAGCGAGATGTAGACAAGCCTTTCCTGATGCCGATTGAAGATATTTTCTCAATCAGCGGACGCGGAACCGTGGTAACCGGAAGAATTGAACGCGGAATAGTTCATACCGGCGACGAGATGGAGATCGTGGGAATCCGCGACACCATGAAGAAAGTTATTACCGGAGTAGAGATGTTCCGGAAGCTGCTTGATGAAGGCCAGGCCGGCGACAACGTAGGGCTGCTGGTTCGCGGAACCGATAAAGATGAAGTGGAACGCGGACAGGTAGTGGCGGCCAAGGGATCAATCACGCCGCATACCAAGTTCAAGGCTGAAGCATACATATTAGCCAAGGAAGAGGGCGGCCGCCATACTCCGTTTTTTAATGGATACCGGCCGCAGTTTTATTTTCGGACCACAGACGTAACGGGTGATGTCACGTTACCTGAAGGCATTGAGATGGTAATGCCTGGTGACAACGTGACCATGGAAGTCGAGCTGATCACCCCTATCGCCATGGAAAAGGGATTGCGTTTCGCGATTCGTGAAGGCGGCAGGACTGTTGGTGCCGGTACTATTTCTGAAATTAATGAATAGCAGGGATATATTAAATCCCTGACTAAAGGAAAGTAAGAGAGCTCCAATGATCGACGATAAGATTAGGATACGCATGAAAGCCTACGATCACATGGTTTTGGATCAATCCACCAAGGAAATCGTAGATATAGCAAAACGGACTGGAGCCCGTGTATCGGGACCCATTCCTTTACCAACAAGAATCAGTCGCTATACGGTTTTGCGTTCACCCCATGTGGACAAGAAATCGCGTGAGCAGTTTGAAATGCGTACTCATAACAGGCTGGTGGATATTCTTGAGCCAACTCCGCAGACTGTTGATGCGTTGATGAAACTTGATCTTCCGGCAGCAATTGATGTTGAGATTAAGGCTTTCGGCACTGAGAAGGACTAAGTCATGGTAGAAGGTTTGATAGGAAAAAAAATAGGAATGACGCAGGTATTCGATGCCAATGGTAAGGCTGTCCCGGTGACAGTTATTAAAGCCGGACCATGCGTTATTGTTCAGAAAAAGACAGTCGCCACAGACGGATATGAGAAAGTCCAGCTTGGGTTTGTCGATCAGAAGAAAAAGGTTCGCGTTAATAAACCTATGGAAGGGCATTTCAAAAAAGCTGGTGTCCCTCCGACTGCAAAGCTGCAGGAGTTCTCCTATACCGGGACCGGGGATAGTGATGAGCTTAAGGTCGGGGACCAGATCCTGGTTAGTGACCTTTTTACTATAGGGGCGTTCGTAAACGTGATCGGCCGTAGCAAGGGCCGCGGATTCCAGGGCGTGATCAAGCGTCATGGCGCCAGCGGCGGAAGGGCTACTCACGGTTCAATGTTCCATCGCGCTCCCGGTTCAATCGGAGCAAGTGCATCCCCCAGCCGGGTAGTGGCAGGGATGAAAGGCCCTGGACACATGGGTAATGTAAAAGTCAATGTCCAGGATCTCGAAGTCATCGATATCGATGCCGAGAATAATCTGCTTATGGTTAAGGGCTCGATTCCGGGAAGCCGGAATTCTTTTGTCACTGTAACCAAAGCTTTCTGAGTTGTTGAAAGAACCAGATCATGCCAAAAGTTGATGTCAGAAATTTAAAAAATAAAGTAGTTGAAAAGCTGGAATTATCGGAAGATGTTTTCGGTTATGAGGCCAGTGAGACCTTGGTTTGGGAAGCTGTAACGGCTTTCCTGGCTGCTCAGAGAAAAGGTACTCATGCCACCCGCGGAAGATCCGATGTCAGGGGCGGCGGCAGCAAACCATGGCGCCAGAAAGGCACCGGAAGGGCTCGTATAGGGACCATCCGCAGTCCTTTGTGGGCCGGCGGCGGCACTGTTCATGGCCCTAAACCTCGGGATTACAGCACCGCGCTGCCCAAGAAAAAACGGAGAGGCGCTGTTAAGCTGGTCCTCACCGACAGGCTTAAAGATGAACGGTTGCTGGTTGTTGAGGACTTCAATCTGAAATCCCACAAGACCAAGGATTTTACTGGAATTCTTGAAAAATTGGGGCTGACCGGAAAGATTTTGCTTATTGACAGCAGGGAAAACAGGAATCTGTACCTGAGTTCCAGGAACATTCCCGGAATAAAAACGGTTCCTTCTGACAGTGTCAATATATATGACCTGCTGAATTGTGAAAAAGTGGTTTTCAGTAAGGAAGCAATTGTTGAATTGCAGGAGGTTCTACTGAAATGAATGTTTACGATATTATCCGTTATCCCCATATCACTGAAAAAAGCTCTGCGGCCGGCGCGGACAGTGACAAGCAGCTAGTTGCTTTCAAGGTTCAGCTCGACGTCAGCAAGTCCCAGATTAAGGAAGCGGTGGAAACAGTATTTGAAGTTAAAGTTGACCAGGTTAGGACCTCTCGGTTTCTGGGTAAAATGAAACGGCAGGGACGTAACCAGGGACGAAGGCCCAGTTGGAAGAAGGCCATTGTCACCCTGAAGCCAGGCAGCAAAATCGAATTCTTTGAAGGTGTTTGATAATGACCATTAAGAGCTATAAACCAACTTCTCCGGGAACCAGGTTCAGAACGGTAAAGCCCTCTTCTGAAGTCAGTAACATTGATCCTCTGAAATCCTTGACTAAAGGGAAGAAGAGAATCAGTGCCAGGAACAGCAAGGGCAGAATTACGGTTCGCCGGCGGGGAAGGGGACATAAAAGACTTTACAGAATAGTCGATTTCAAGAGGACCAAGGACGGAGTTCCGGCTACAGTCGCTGCAATCGAATATGATCCTAACCGAAGTGCCCATTTAGCGCGCCTGCACTACCACGACGGCGAAAAAAGGTATATAATCTGCCCCGCAGGAATGAATGTAGGAGACACCGTAGTTTCCGGGCCTGAAGCTGATATCGTCAGGGGCAATAACCTTCCGCTAATCAATATCCCGGTGGGTACGACTATTCACAATGTCGAATTGAACCTGGGCAAGGGGGGACAGATCTGCCGCGGTGCCGGAACGGCCGCGCAGCTGGTCGCCAAGGAAGGTAACTACGCGCAGGTTCGACTGCCTTCCGGTGAGGTGAGGAAAATTCACATCAACTGCCGCGCCACTATTGGCATGGTCGGCAATACTGATTACGAAAATGTGTCTCTTGGCAAAGCCGGCGCGAACCGCTGGCGGGGGAAACGTCCTTCCGTTCGAGGTGTAGTTATGAATCCTGTGGATCATCCCATGGGTGGCGGTGAGGGGAGAACTTCCGGTGGAAGGCATCCTTGCTCACCTTGGGGATGGAAGACCAAAGGATACAAGACCCGCAAGAACAAGAGAACTGAAAAATTTATTGTTCGCAAGAGAAGTAATAAGAGGAGATAGCATGCCCCGATCACTGAAAAAGGGACCATTCGTTGATGACCACCTTATTAAAAAGGTGAAACACTCGATCGAGACGAAGGATCGTACCGTAATTAGGACCTGGTCTCGGCGCTCAACCATTATTCCGGAAATGGTGGGAATGACTATTGCTGTTTACAATGGCCGGAAATTTATCCCGGTGTATCTGACTGAAAACATGGTTGGACACAAACTGGGGGAGTTTTCACCGACAAGAAATTATCGGGGTCATGCAGGCAGAAACGAACGTTCTTCTAAAATGAGATAAATAAAATGGAAGCTATAGCAATCGCAAAATATGTAAAAGGGTCTCCCCAAAAGGCCAGGCTCGTGATCGATTTGATCCGAGGCAAGAATGTAGAGGAAGCCTTGGGGATTCTGAAGTTTTCGCACCGGCGCGCGGCTCGTACTATTCATAAAGTACTGCTCTCGGCCATCGCGAATGCTGAACAGAAATCATCGACCGTAACTATGGAAGACCTGGTGATATCAGAGGCTCAGGTGAACCTTGGACCCACAAAGTCCAGATTCAGAATGCGTCCTGCCCCCATGGGAAGGGCGTTCAGGGAACGCAGACGCCAGAGCCATATAACAATCCGGGTTTCGGATAATAAGGAATAGGAGGTAGGAGCTTGGGTCAGAAAACACATCCCTACGGATTCAGACTGGGCGTAAATCGTACGTGGAAATCACGCTGGTTCGCACAAAAGGATTATGCAGAGCTTTTACACGAAGATTTAGCTATCAAGAAGCTCCTGAAGAAGAGATTTTATTTCTCCGGAATAGCCGGGATTGAAACCGAGAGAGCTGCGCAGAAACTTACTGTAAAGATCAGGACATCGAAACCTGGAATCATTATCGGACGCAAAGGTTCGGAAATCGAGAAGCTGAAAAGCGACCTTCAGGCCAAAACTGGCCGAGAGGTGTTTATCAGTGTCCAGGAAGTCCGCAAACCGGAACTGGAAGCACAGCTGGTGGCTGAAAATATTGCTCAGCAGCTGGTCAAGAGAATGGCCTTCCGCCGGGTTATGAGAAAAACGGTTGATACTTCTCTCAGGTTCGGGGCAAAAGGCATCAAGATCTGCTGTGCCGGGCGCTTGAACGGCGCGGAAATAGCCCGCTCCGAATGGTACCTGCATGGACAGTTGCCCCTGCATACCCTGAGAGCTGATATTGACTATGGATTTGCCGAAGCTTTCACCACCTACGGCGTTGTTGGCGTCAAGGTATGGGTCTACAAGGGAAATATCTACGACAAGAAAGCTGTTAATTAATAACGGAGTGCTGAACAATGTTAATGCCGAAGAAAGTTAAATACCGCCGGAAGATGAAGGGCCGTATGCGCGGAAAGCCCGAAGCTGGCAGCAATATAGATTTTGGGCAGTATGGACTCAAAGCCCTGGAGCCCGGCTGGATTTCAAACCGGCAGATCGAAGCCGCTCGTATCGCGATTACCCGTCATACGAAGAGGGGCGGAAAGCTTTGGATCAGGGTTTTTCCAGATAAGCCTTTTACAAAGAAACCGGCTGAAACCCGTATGGGTAAGGGCAAGGGCGCTCCAGAAGGTTGGGTTGGCGTTGTCAAACCCGGTAAGGTTCTTTATGAGTTGGAAGGCGTTTCTGAGGAAGTCGCCAAGGAAGCTATGAGGCTGGCTGCTCATAAATTGCCCATTAAAACAAAGTTTGTTACACGGTTTGGTGAATAATGAAAGCAGCAGAGTTAAAAGAAAAATCGGTTGATGACCTGAAGATTGAAGCGGAAGCGCTGTCCAAACAGTTGTTTCAGCTTAGACTGCAGAAGGCAACCGGACAGTTGGATAACGTTAGTAAATTCAAACAGATAAAGAAAGACTTAGCCAGGGTCAAGACTGTACTTACCGAGAAAGGTGCAAGGCTATGATAGCGGAAAAGAAAAAGGAAGAAACAGTCCGCGGGAAGAATACAAAGGTCGGCAGAGTAGTCTCGAATTCGATGGATAAATCTGTTGTTGTCAGTGTTGACCGGCTCGTAAAACATCCACTTTATAAGAAATATATCAAGCGGACGACAAAATTTATGGCGCATGATCCTGAGAACGAATGTTCTGTCGGTGATATGGTCAGATTCGCAGAATCCAAGCCTATCAGCAAAAAGAAGCGCTGGGTCGTTACCGGAATCCTTGAGAAAGCGAAGGTATAGCTATGATTCAGATGCAGACTATGCTGAATGTGGCCGATAATTCCGGCGCACGGAAGATCTGTTGTATCGCACCTTTGGGTGGAAATACCGGCAGGCACGCGGGACTGGGAGACATCATAACCGCCTCTGTAAAGGAATCAACTCCCGGCGGTACCGTTAAAAAGGGTGAGGTTGTGAAGGCGGTTGTTGTCAGGACCCGCAAAATGAACCGCAGGGATGATGGCTCATTTATAAGGTTTGATGAGAATGCCGCAGTATTGATCAATAACCAGCGCGAACCCATTGGAACGCGTGTGTTCGGACCTGTTGCCAGGGAACTGAGAGAAAAACAGTTCATGAGAATTGTTTCTCTGGCTCCGGAAGTCTTATAGCGAGAGATAGATATGTTGCACGTAAAAAAAGAAGACCAGGTCAGGGTTTTATCAGGTAAAGACGCGGGGAAAGAAGGCCGCGTCCTGAAAGTATTCCCGACAAGCAGCCGCGCGATCGTTGAGAACGTGAACAATCTTCGCCGGCATACAAGACCAAATCCACAGAAGAATGTACAGGGCGGAGTCGTGGAACGGGAAGCCCCGATCCATATCGCTAAACTTAAAGTGATCTGTCCCGAATGTAATAAACCTGTCCGGACCGGAATACGGTCTTTGTCGGACGGTAAAAAAGTTCGCGTCTGCAAATCCTGCGACGCCACGATTGATAAATAGGTTTAAAAATGGCTAGGCTGAAAGAACTGTACCGTAAAGAAGTAGTCCCGGCTTTGGTGAAGGAGTTTTCATATTCCAACCCCATGGCTGTGCCTAAAATTGAAAAAGTGATAGTTAATGTCGGTGTCGGGGAAGCAACCGCTAATCCCAGGCTCCTGGATTCCGTTGCCGAGGAACTCGAGACGATTACCGGGCAGAAACCGATCATTAAGAAGGCCAAAAAGGCGATTGCCGGTTTCAGGCTGCGTGCCGGAATGCCGATTGCCGTAATGGTTACCCTGCGCCGCGATCATATGTATGAATTTCTGGACAGGCTGATCAATATTGCCATGCCCAGGGTCAGGGATTTCAGGGGAGTTCCCGCCTCATCTTTTGACGGCAGGGGAAACTATACCCTGGGAGTAAAGGATCAGTTGGTTTTTCCTGAACTTGATGCCGGAAAGATCGACAGGATCTACGGAATGAATATTACGATTGTGACCTCCGCCAATACTGACGAAGAAGCAAGATACCTTCTCCGCCAGATGGGTATGCCCTACCAGAGGGATGAGGACGAGACCGGCCCTGTTGCTGGTGGGAAATAAGGAGAATATAAGATGGCATCGACAGATCCGATTGCAGATTTTTTGACCAGAATTCGCAATTCCTTTATGGCTGAACATGAATCATTGGCTGTTCCCCATTCAGGAATCAAGGAAGAGCTGGTCGGTATCCTGAAAGAAGAAGGTTATATAAGCTCCTTCAAGGTCAATGAAAATGGGCCTTTTAAGGAACTGCAGATTCTTCTCAAATATAACAAGGATCGGGAACCTGCTATTAAGAAACTGCAGAGAGTTTCCCGCCCTGGCCGCAGGATTTATGTCAGAAAAGACAATATCCCTGTGGTACTTGGCGGACTTGGAGTTAATATCCTCTCCACTTCGAAGGGACTTATGACCGGGAAAAAAGCCCGTGAAATGTCTATCGGTGGCGAGATTTTGTGTGAAATTTATTAGAGGTATATCATGTCCCGGATAGGAAAAAAAGAAATACCACTGCCGGCTGGAGTCAAGGTTAAGTCTGAAGGTGACCAGTTCATCGTTGAAGGCCCCAAGGCGACACTCTCTACCCCCGTACCCGCGGGGATTAAGGTAGAAGCCAAGGACTCCGTACTGGTAGTGACAAGGGCCAAAGAGAATAAAGAAACCATGGCGCTGCACGGCTTGACCCGCGCGCTGCTGGCCAACGCTGTTACCGGTGTTACTGTTGGTTTTCAGAAAAGGCTCGATGTCGTAGGCATCGGTTACCGAGCTGAGATTCGCGGTAAATACCTTCACCTGGCCCTGGGATATTCCCATCCAGTCGAATACCCGTTACCTGAAGATGTCGACATTGCCGTCGAAAAAGAAAAGAAGGCAATTTCAAACTATATAGCTACGATTGTTGTTTCCGGAGCGGATAAATACCGGGTCGGGCAGGTTTCAGCCGAATTGAAGGATTTGAAACGCCCTGACGCCTATAAAGGTAAAGGCATCCGTTACGAAAATGAATACATCAAGCTTAAAGTCGGTAAGAAGAACGCTTAGGAAGGGAACAGAAAAATGGCGAGATTATTAAGCAGAGGCGACCGTCGCAGAAAAGTTCACCTTCGAATCAGAAATAAAATCCAGGGAACTGCGGAAAGGCCGAGATTATTCGTGTTCCGCAGTCACAAGCATACTTATGCTCACCTGATCGACGATTCTAAAGGACATACCCTTGCTACCGTCACCACTGAAAAGCTGGACGGAAAGAAGCTTGAAAAGGGAGCGAATGTGGAAGCCGCTAAACTTGTCGGTAAAAATATTGCCGATAAAGCAAAGGCCCTTGGTATTAAAGGGGTTGTTTTTGACCGCGGCGGAGTCCGCTACCATGGAAGAATCAGGGCTATAGCGGAAGCCGCCAGAGAAGGCGGCCTTAAATTCTGAATATTAAACAGTCTGTTAAGAAGAAAAGATATTATGAGGTGCTTTAATGTTTAATGGGGAAGCGACTGAATTTGAACTGAAAGATCAGGTGGTCTCTATAAGAAGAGTCACCAAGGTTGTTAAAGGTGGAAAAAACCTGAGTTTCAGTGCTCTGGTCGTAGTTGGAAACCAGAATGGACAGGTTGGATTCGGCCTTGGAAAGGCCAGGGAAGTTCCCGCGGCTATTAAAAAAGGTTTCGAACAGGCTAAAAGAACTATGATCACCATCCCTATGTCCGGGACAACTGTTCCGCATACCGTCGTTGGGGTTTTCGGATCCGGCCGGGTTTTGATTAAACCGGCTTCGGAAGGTACCGGCGTTATTGCCGGAGGTGCAGTAAGGGCAGTTTTGGAAACAGCTGGAATTCGTGACGTCGTTACCAAGTCTATTGGTTCTCCGAATCCGCAGAATGTTATCAGGGCGACCTTCGAGGGTCTTTCACAGCTTAGAAGCCCTGAGCAAGTTGCTGCTACAAGAGGCATTGGAGTCGACGAACTTTAGACAGGACTGGCAAATGGCAAAGAAAAAAATTAGTACACTTAAAATAAAGTATTACCGTAGCATGATCGGCCGTACCGAAAGTCAGAAAAAGATTGTTCGCGGCCTGGGATTCAGAAAGCTTAATAAGGTTCTGGAGAAACCAGATACCCCGGAAATCAGGGGCATGGTTAATAAGATATCTCATTTGGTTAAAATTGTAGAGGGAGAGTAGCCGTGAGCTTCGAACTGCACTCGTTAAAACGCTCCAAAGGAGCAAATAAAAATAGAAAACGGATTGGTCGAGGTCCCGGATCCGGAAACGGCGTTACCGCCGGAAGAGGACATAAAGGACAGAAATCAAGGTCCGGTTATTCAATGCGTCCCGGTTTCGAGGGTGGACAGATGCCTCTGTACAGGCGTCTTCCCAAGAGAGGTTTCTTTAACAAATTCTCAAAGAAACATGTGGTTCTTAACGTGCGCGACCTGGATCAGTTCGAGGAGGGAACCCTGGTTTCCCCTGAATTTTTGATTGAAACAGGCTTCGTCAAGTCTGTGAAAGACGGTCTCCGGGTTCTCGGGGAAGGCGAGTTGACAAAAAAGGTCTCTGTAAAAGCTCACCATGTAACTGACAGTGCCCGCAAGAAAATTGAAGCTGCTGGCGGAAGCGTAGAGGTAGTTAGCTGATGGCGGAATTCACCACTCTCCAAAATGGAATAAAAAATATAGCCAAAATCCCTGAGCTTAGAAACCGTATTCTGTTCATGATGGGCTTGCTGATAGCCTACAGGATCGGAAGCTTTATCCCGACACCGGGCATAGACAGCCAGGCACTTCAGGAATTTTTTAATCAGCAGGGTGGAACCATTTTCGGCATGCTGAATATGTTTGTAGGCGGCAACCTGAGCAGGCTTTCAATATTTGCTCTGGGAATCATGCCCTACATTACCGCTTCCATTATCTTTCAGCTTCTTACAGTTGTCTGGCCCTACCTGGAGAGGCTCTCCAAGGAAGGTGAACTGGGACGTAAAAAGATAAATCAGTACACCAGATATTTGACCGTGGGACTGAGCGCCTTTCAGGGATTCTTTACTGCCATCGCCCTGGAGCAGACCCAGTCCTCACCGCCGATTGTGCCTGAGCCGGGATGGGGATTCAGGTTTATGACCATGATAACCCTGACTACAGGCACGGTCCTGGTTATGTGGATTGGTGAACAGATTACCGAGAGGGGTATCGGAAACGGTATTTCCCTGATAATTTTTGCCGGCATCGTTGTCGGTCTCCCCAAAGCCGCTTATACCTTGTGGGTTGACTGGCGCGGCGGAGAGCGTTCCGTTTTTACAATCATCTTTCTGTTGATAATGATGCTGCTGGTTACAGCCGGAATCGTATTTGTTGAAAGGGCCCAGAGGAGGATTCCTGTACAATACGCCAAGAGGGTAGTCGGTCGCCGCATGTACGGCGGACAGGCCACGCATCTTCCTTTGAAGATTAATACCGGTGGTGTTATTCCCGTAATTTTCGCGGCTTCCATCGTGGCCTTCCCTTCAACGCTGGGTATGGTGTTCGAAGGCGAGACCATGCAGAAGATAATTCAGCAGCTGGGACAGGGCTATCCGCTTTATAATCTGATTTATATCGGCGGTATCGTGTTTTTCACCTTCTTTTATGTGAGTATCATATTTAATCCTGAAGAAGTTGCTGACAATATCCGGAAACATGGCGGTTACATACCGGGGATTCGCCCCGGCAGAAGAACTTCAGAGTATATAGATACCGTGTTGAGCCGCCTGACTACAGTTGGTGCCATATATCTGGTTGCCATCTGCCTGGTCCCTGAATTTCTTATTACCGGATTCAAGATTCAGCCGATTCCTTTTATAGGTCCTCCGATTGATGATTTCCTGACGACCTATAACCTGGATTTTATTACAACCGGGCTGGGAGTTAACTTCTACTTTGGCGGAACATCGCTCCTGATCGTAGTATCAGTTGCCATGGACACCGTTCAGCAGATTGAATCACAGCTCCTGATGAGGCATTACGAGGGATTCCTTAAGAAGGGTAAAATCAAGGGCCGCCGCTGATACGCGAAAGCTTGACAGTTAGTTCCGGAAAAACAGACCGGAAAGGATTCGAATATATGTGTGAATGTTGTGGGAATGATTCAGCTTTAAATATCCTGGTACTTCTGGGCCCTCCCGGAGGAGGGAAAGGTACCCAGGCCAAGAAGATTGTTGAAGATTTCGGCTACGGACATTTTTCAACCGGGGACGCCCTCAGAGAAGAAGTTCGGAATGAAACCGAGATCGGGAAAAAGGCCAAGGCAATCATGGAATCCGGTGAACTGGTTCCAGATGAACTGCTTGGGGCCATGGTAAAGGGTCGTGTTGAACAGGCTTCCGGTTCCAGGGGAATTATCCTGGATGGATATCCGAGAACCGTTGCCCAAGCTGAATTTCTTGCAACTTTTACAGCAGACATGAAGGTTGCTGCAGTTAATATCGCGGTAGACCAGGATCAGATTGTCGCAAGGCTTTCTGCCCGGAGATTTTGCCCAAGCTGCGGAACCATTTATAATATAACCTTTTCTCCGCCTGAAAAGGACGGCATTTGTGATAAATGCGGAACTGAACTGGCCCGGCGGAAGGATGACTATGAAGATGTGATTCGGGAAAGGCTGCGGGTTTATGATGAAAAAACCCAGCCGGTTGTGAGTTACTATGAGTCCTCCGGATCTTATTTCGAAGTGGACGGCAACAAAACTCCGGAAGAGGTTTTTGTAGAAGTCAGTAAGATTGTAAGCTCCATCTGATCATGATTATCAGGAAGAGCAAGAGTGAACTTGAAATAATGCGGGAGGCAAACCGGATTGTCGCCCGGGTACTTGACCGCCTGGGGGAGTTGGTTCAGCCGGGGGTGAGTACAGCCAGCCTCAATCAGGAGGCTGAAGATATGATCAAGAAAGCCGGAGGAGACCCGGTTTTCAAAGGATACCACGGATTTCCGGCAGGCATCTGTGCCTCAATTAACAACGAAGTTGTTCATGGTATCCCGGATGCTGAAAGAATTGTTAATGAAGGTGATATCCTGTCGGTAGACGTCGGAGTCCGATATAAAGGATTCTGTGGAGACTCCGCCAGGACATATCCGGTTGGAAAAATAGATACGAAGCTAAGCAGGCTCCTGGAAGTGACCAGGGAATCGCTTCTTCTGGGAATAGAAAAAGCGGTTCCGGGGAACAGGCTTACCGATATATCGGCAGCAGTTCAGGATTGTGTTGAGAGAAATGGCTTTTTTGTAGTCAGAGATTTTGTGGGTCATGGGATTGGAAGATCCCTGCATGAAGACCCTCAGGTCCCTAACTTTGGTAAACCCGGACGCGGACCACTCCTCAAGGAAGGAATGGTTCTGGCTATTGAGCCGATGGTTAACACGGACGGGATTGGCGTAAGGGTCCTCGACGACGAGTGGACAGTAGTGACTGAAGATGGAGGCCACAGTGCTCATTTTGAGCACACGATTGCCATCACCAGCCAGGGACCTTGGATATTGAGTGTAAGCAACTGAAGGGTAAGCAACTCGTGTCAAACAAGGAAGAAGCAATTGAAGTCCAGGGAACTGTTGTTGAGACGCTTCCCAATGCAATGTTTAAAGTTGAACTGGAAAATAAACATGTCGTTCTGGCCCATGTGTCCGGAAAGATGAGGAAATTTTTCATCCGTATACTGCCCGGGGATAAGGTGAAAGTTGAGTTGACGCCTTATGACTTGAACAGGGGTAGAATTGTATACAGGTTTAAATAGCGGATTATAAGGCCGGCAATATGTTGAATAGCCGGCTCGCGGAGATTAAAAATGAAGGTACGTGCTTCAGTAAAGAAAATGTGTATTAAGTGCAAGATCATCCGCCGTCATGGCGTTGTAAGGGTGATCTGTGAAAATCCTAAACATAAACAGAGACAGGGTTAACTTCTATATAACGAGAAGATTCCATTAGGAGGAAGCTGATGCGAATTGCAGGAGTCAATATTCCTGACAATAAAAGAGTCCAGATTTCGTTGACCTATATCTACGGGATTGGAAAAACCAGGGCCAGCCAGATTTGTGAGCAGGCGGGTGTTGACGTCAACACCTCGGTTAAGGACCTCACAGAAGATCAGGCTGGTAAAATACGCCAGATTATTCAGGATGAAGGCCGTGTTGAAGGAGATCTTCGCAAAGAAGTTCAACTTAATATCAAGCGTCTCATGGATATCGGATGTTACAGGGGACTGCGCCACAGAAGGAGCTTGCCGGTAAGAGGGCAGCGAACTCATACAAACGCCCGTACCAGAAAGGGTCCGAAGAAGGGTAGAATCGGCCGCAAGAAAAAGGCCTAAATTCAGTTATCAGTAAGGAATAATTATGGCACGAGGTGCAAAAACATCTAAGAAGAAGTCGGTAAAGAAAAAAGACCGGAGAATAGTGGCCAACGGCATCGCCCATATCCAGGCTACTTTCAATAATACTCTTATCACGATCAGTGATATTAATGGAAACGTGCTGGCCCAGGCCAGTGCCGGCGGACAGGGTTTCAGGGGGAGTAGAAAGAGTACTCCGTTTGCAGCCTCCCAGGCAGCGCATACCGCGGCTGCCGCGGTCCGTGACCAGTATGGTATGAAATTCTGTGAAGTCCGCGTTAATGGACCCGGATCCGGAAGAGAAGCTGCAGTCAGATCACTGCAGGCTGCTGGAATTGATGTCCGCCTGATTAAAGATGTGACACCTATTCCGCATAATGGATGCCGGCCCCCGAAACGGAGAAGAGTCTAAAACGGGGTTCCGGTAGTTTAAGGTTTTTCATAAGTATTTCGCATTTGCAATAATTCAGATACCAAAAGAGGATGATCAAGGAAACAATATTATGAAAACGATCATCATCAGGAGGAACAGACTTGGCTAGATATACAGGTGCAGCCTGCAGGCTGTGCAGACGTGAGGGAATCAAGCTTTTCCTGAAGGGACAGCGTTGCTTAACAGATAAGTGCGCAATCGATAACAGGAATTTTGTACCCGGTGAACATGGTAAGTCCCATTTCAGGCGCCGCCAGCTGCTTGGTTACGGTCAGCAGCTCCGTGAAAAACAGAAGGTTAAAAGGATGTACGGCGTCCTTGAGAACCAGTTCCGTAGATATTTCAGGAAGGCGGAAGCTACAAAAGGTGTTACCGGTGAAATTCTCCTTCAGCTTCTTGAGAGCAGATTGGACAATATCACCTTCAGACTGGGATTCGCTACATCTCGTCCCCAGGCACGGCAGTTCGTTCTGCATGGTCATGTTCTGGTGAATGGCAAAAGGGTTAATATCCCTTCATACCAGGTGAAAAAGGGTGACGAGATCAGCATATTACAGAAGAGCAGGAAGAATCCCCTGATTCTTTCAGCTGTGGAAGGCGTGGCTGGCAAGGGAATCCCCGAGTGGCTCAACCTGGACAGGGAAAACCTGGTCGGACAGGTAGTGGAACTTCCTGACCGCCAGGCAATTACAGTGCCTATTGAGGAATCACTGATCGTTGAGCTGTACTCCAAGTAACAGACAACCGTTCCCTTTGCCGGATTATCCGGGAATGAATCAGTTTCAGGCTTAATAATTTTTATCAATGGAGAATGTATTCATGAAAGGTTTCCAGAAACCCCAGAGGTTAACAGTCGATTTGGAGACTTTGACAGATACCTATGGACATTTTAGCGCCCAGCCTTTTGAAAGAGGCTTCGGTACTACTGTCGGGAACTCCCTGCGCAGGATTCTGCTCTCTGCTATTGACGGAGCGGCAATTACCGCCGTTAAGATCGACGGCGTTCTGCACGAGTTTTCTACCCTGACAGGTGTCCGGGAAGATGTCACAAATATCATTATGAACCTGAAGCAGATTCCGGTGAGAATGCACGTAGATGTGCCCAAAACCATCTACCTGAAGAGTTCCGGAAAAGCCTGCGACTTGAAATCAGGAGATATTGAGACCGATCCGGACGTCGAAATCCTTGATCCCGATATCCATATCGCTACAGTAGATGAAAATGTTGAACTGTCCATGGAGCTGAGGGTGGAAATGTCCAGGGGATATGTCGCGGCAGACGAAAACTTCGATGAAGAGATGGATATCTGCTATATTCCCGTGGATGCCGTCCATTCACCTGTCAAAAAGGTGAATTTCTGGGTTGAAGCAACCCGGCTCGGACAGTCCTACGGACTACGACCAGTTGAATCTGCAGGTGTGGACCGATGGAAGTATTAAAGCCTTCAGATGCCATTGGGAAAGCTGCCAAGATTCTTAAAGATCACCTTTTCATGTTCATCAATTTCCAGGAAGAACCTGAAGAAAGTGAGCCTGAAATAGACGAGGTTACTTCAGTCATTAATGAAAAGCTGAATAAATCCATCGTTGAACTGGAGCTCTCAGTCAGATCCTATAATTGTCTGAAAAAACGCTAATATACAGACAATTGGCGAACTGATAACCAAAACAGAATCTGAAATGCTCAAAACCAAGAATTTTGGGCGCAAATCATTGAATGAAGTAAAAGAAATTCTTGCCGATATGGGTTTTTCATTCGGCATGAAAGTTGACGAACAGGGCAGGATTATCGACGACACGGATGACTGATTATTTTTAGAAGTAATTGAATTCCGGAAGTTGACTGATCGTCGACCCATAGCGGAGGAAAAACATGCGACATCGTTTGGCTAATAGAAAACTGGGAAGAACTTCAAGCCATAGAAGAGCTATGCTCAGAAATATGGTAACCGAGTTCCTTGATAAAGAAAGAATTGTCACCACCCTGCCCAAAGCAAAGGAATTGCGTTCAGTGGCAGAGAAAATGATCACCCTCGGGAAAAAAGAAGGACTCCATGCCCGCAGGCAGGCCCTCTCCTATATTATGAAAAAGGATGTTGTCCATAAGCTTTTCGCCGATATAGCCCCCAGGTTTGCCGACCGTAACGGTGGTTACACCAGGATCCTTAAACTGGGAATCAGGAAAGGTGATAACGCCGAAGTTGCTATCCTTGAACTGGTTGGTTCTGAGGAAAAGAAATAGAGTCAATTTAATTAGATAAATTTTTAAAAGGCTGCCTTATCTCCTTGATGAGATAGCAGCCTTTTTCTATTTTAGATTGACGGTTGACGATTGACGATTGTGGTCGGAAACATCCTTGTTTTCCGGTCCCGAAGGGACAGCGTGCCCCGAAATACCCACCCTGGGAACAGATTCCTGCAAGGTACGCCGCCGCCAGGCTGAAACGATATCCAGAAGATGCCAATCAGGAGATTGGCGTTCCACATAACTAAAACAGTGCCGCCACATCCCGATGTCGGGCCAGGGCAGTAAAGCACATACCAGAATCCGATTATAATTACCCCCTTGGTTACAGAACATTTCTGTAGCTGATTTTTGATATGCCCAGACCCGAGGAGGTAACATGCGTGTACCAGACAAGCACATCCAGGCGGCTCAGGAAACTGTAGAGCACCCTGGATTCCTTGAAGTCAACAAGTCCGGCCGGGTTCGTTGAAAACCAGGTTTTGCAGATTCAGGCTGTTGGGATCAGATGCTATCAAAAGTACGGTTATCGCCAGGATGCCTCCAACCACGTTATAAAAAAACATGGAACTTACTGTTATCGCGAATACGCGGGAGAATGCTGATCTGCTCTCAACTCCTTCCCCCTGATAGTCCTGGCCGTTCACCTCACTTCCCAATACGAATACACCCAGCATAATCAGTCCGGCTATCAGAACCATGAATAGGGGAGTGATAACAACCGGTGCTACCAGGGTGCTGACTTTTCCTATTTTCGCACTCATTTGCACCTGCTGATCTATTTGTTCCTCGGTTAGCTGGCTTGCCGCCTGGCTTGAAGCTATTTGTTTTCGAACCGCCTGTTCCATGTCCACCCTGTTGCTTATTACCAGGCCGGTCGTAAAAGCAATGACCATGGACAGGATCAGGGGAATTAACCACCTGGGTTTGATATTCAATCCCTCAAAACACCTGGTTGGCTCCAGGAATATGTGCCAGAACGTGCCGGGTTCTCCCTTCTTAACAGTTTCATTTATTCCGGAAACAGGTTCATTGTTCTCCATTTTCCCTCCTTCACAAATATTTAAAGCCTATCTTCCAAATAAATAAAGCTTTTTTATTAATCTAGCTGATTATTTTGAGAATTTCCATTAAGTTTTGCTGTCAATGTAGGGAAGATCAGGAACTAATCCGGTGAGAAATCCGGGCTAAAGGGATCCCCTGGATTCGACATTGAACCGAAAACAGGTTAAACGGTTACCCCGGTCCACAAAGAATCCGGTGCCTGCTCCATTTCAAATCTTCTGAAATTTCGGTATTATCAGATTTTATGAAATATACCGCATCGATTATGATACTGCTTATGGTTTTTTCAACTGCTATCGCGGAGAAACGAATTCTCTCGCTGGATGATATTTACAGTCCCGACAAGAAGATTAAGTTCGGCGGAGAGTCTACACCTAACCTGAAATGGAATGATTCCGGAGATTACCTTATTAAGTCCGGGAAATATCAAGATGAAATTGAGAGCCTGTTTGCGCGGATTGATCCATCAACAGGTGCTGAAACCAGCCTGGCGGACAAAAAATGCCTGCTGAAATCATTTATGTCCCTTGCGGGATTCGATGAACACGATGCCGAAAAGGCACTTGAAAAAGCTGAATTCGTACTCTCTCCTGAGGAAGACAGAATTCTCATCAGCTGTTCAGGGGACCTGTTTCTCTTTGAAATATCACACAGCGTCCTTAAACGGCTGACCACTGGAGGTGAAGAGGAAAAAGAAGCGGTTTTCAGTCCTGACGGCAACCAGGTAACCTGGATCCGGGACGGAGATATTTTTCTCCTTGATCTGATAACGGGTGATGAGCAGAGACTTACAAACAGGTCCGGGAAAGACGTACAAAACGGATACCTGGACTGGGTGTACCAGGAAGAGGTATATGGACGTGGTGATTTCAAAGCTTACTGGTGGAGTCCCGATTCCCGGAGTATCGCTTTTCTGCGGTTTGATGTTTCTGATGTACCCGTTAATACAATTGTGGACCAGAGATCCATTCATCCCAAGGTTGAAAAGCAGAAGTATCCCCATCCCGGAGACCCTAATGCCCGGGTCCGGTTGGGTATTGTCACTGTCGCGGACGGCAATGTGCGATGGATGGACCTGGAGCGCTTCGGACATGAAGATTTTCTTGTGGTAATGGTTAACTGGACCCCGGACTCCCGACTTACCGCCCAGGTCCAGAATCGTACCCAGACCTGGCTGGAACTTCTTTTCTTTGATCCGAGGACAGGAAATGAAAAGCTTTTGATAAAGGAGACTTCTCCGGCCTGGGTGGACCGGATTGATAAACCTTGCTGGCTCACCGATGGATCCTTCCTCTGGCAGAGTGACAGGACCGGCTTCCGCCATATATACCACTATTCCAGCGAAGGGGAGCTTATTAAGCAGATTACCAGCGGTGACCGGGATGTCAGAAAACTGAATGCCGTTTCAGAAGAGCAAGGGACGGTGTTTTTTACTGCTTCCGGCGAAAGTGTCACAGAGCGGCATGTTTACCAGGTTAGTTTTGACGGCGCGGGATTAAGAAGAATAACTGACAAGCCTGGACTGCACAAAGCTGATTTTAATAAGCAGGGAACCATGTTCCTGGATACCTGGAGTGACATCAATACACCACCCAGGATGTTTCTGAAGAATGCCGACGGCAGCACCACCCGTACGGTTTTTGAAAACCGGGTTGAGGTTCTTGAAGAATATCAACTGGCTGAACCCGAATTCGTGCAGGTGAAAGCCAGGGATGGTTTTGTGATGGAGGCCATGATCATCAAACCTCCTGATTTTGATGAGACCAAGAAATATCCTGTCCTGATGCATACCTATGGAGGACCCGGAAGCCAGAGTGTGCTGAACCGCTGGGGAGGAACTACTTACATGTGGCACCGGTACCTGGCAGAACAGGGGTACATAATATGGATGTTCGATGGTCGGATATCCAGCGGCAAGGGCTCCAAGTCTGCCTGGGAGGGCTACAAGAACCTGGGGCCGGTTGCGGTTGAGGATTACGAGGACGGATTGGACTGGCTGACCAGTCATCCCTGGGTGGACGGGGAACGTGTAGGTATCTGGGGCTGGAGTTATGGGGGTTACGTGACGGCATTTTCCCTCACTCACAGCAGTTATTTCAAGGTGGGCATTGCCGGTGCCCCGGTTACTGACTGGAGCTTCTACGATTCAATTTACACTGAGCGCTATATGGGCCGCCCCGGAGAGAATCCTGAAGAATACAAGGCGACATCTGTTGTTGACGCAGCTGAGAATCTGCAGGGCAAACTGCTCATCATTCATGGAGCAATTGACGACAATGTACAGGTTCTCAATTCCATGATATTTATGGATAAATTGCAGAAAGCCGGAATCCAGTTTGAATTTATGGTGTACCCTGGATCCAGGCATGGAGTGAGGGATGAACACCAGGTCAGGCAGATGCGTGAGATGATGACCCGGTTCATCCTGGAGAACCTCTAGCCCTTGAGGATTTATTTACAGGGAGGAATCCTTGATTATGCCGCCCCGCCTTGTCCTCCAGTTCCGCAGGGGTTAAACTCGAAAGGTGCAAAAGTTGCTCTTAGAATGCCGGGGATTGTGTAAAAGTTTTAATAAAACACGGGCGCTTGTAGACCTGGACCTTGAGGTTGAAGAAGGTATTGTCTTTGGCCTGCTGGGCCCTAACGGATCCGGCAAAACCACAACTATCAGGATCGCCCTGGGTATCCTGAATCCTGATGCAGGAAAGGTATCGGTTTTTGGGATGATAACCCCCTTTCCCACCGGTCCAGGATTGGATATCTTCCCGAGGAAAGGGGGCTGTACCCCCGAATGAAAGTGCGGGAACAGCTGGCCTTTCTGGGTGCCATCAGGGGCCTGGATTATGGTGAGGCGGACAAAAAAGCCTGCTGCTGGCTGGAGAAACTGGGACTTGAAGATCGGGCCGGGGCAAAAACCAACGAACTTTCAAAGGGAATGCAGCAGAAAATCCAGTTCGCGTCAGCCGTCATGCATGAACCGGACCTTATTGTTCTGGATGAGCCATTCACCGGACTCGATCCGGTAAATTCACGCATGCTCAAGGATTTGTTGCTGGAGCAGAAGGAAAAAGGCGTAACCGTGATTTTGTCAACCCATAGAATGGAGGAAGTGGAAGCCATGTGTGATTCCATAACTCTTGTTCACGGGGGCAAACGTGTACTGTACGGACGGCTTTCGGATATCAAGGCTTCCTATGGAAAAAATTCTGTCTCAATCGGTTACGGAGGTGATCCGGGCTGCCTCAAAGATTTGCCCGGGGTATTGAAGGTTAGTGATTCAGGGCGCTCCGCCAGGCTCCGCATGGAGAAAGGAACTGATACCCAGGCGCTGCTGAAGGAACTCATGAACCGGACCAGGATAGATTCTTTTATTGTAGATGAGCCCCACCTGGAGGAGATTTACCTGGAAAAGGTAGGAAGATTGCCGGTTACAGCTGGAAATGCGGGTGAATTTGAGCGGGAAGGGACAGAATGATGTCATTCAGCCGGGTTTACCAGATCCTTAGACGGGAATACCTTGCCAGGGTAAAAAACAAGGCCTTTGTTCTAACAACAATCATGGTCCCTTTATTCATGGTGGGTTACCTGGTTTTTCTTCCCCTCCTTTTTACCGGTTCCGGACCGGCCAGGCTGAGAATAATAGTTGTTGACGTGTCCACCGGTTTGGGAGATTCTCTTGCCGAATCCCTTGAGAAAGTTGAGGAACCCTCTTTTGAAATATCAGAAATATTAACTGCCAGCCAGGCCGGGAGGAATTCCGAAAGTCCCTAAACCAGAGGATCATGGATGGGAAGCTGGACGGTTACCTGGTGCTGAGAGCGGGGGAGAGCCTGAAGGCTGAAGCAGTTTATTATGCCCGGGAAACCGGAAACATAATGCTCACCAGCCGATTGCAGTCTGAACTGAGGGGCGTTCTGCTCAGGGATGTCCTGAAAGGCACTGATGTCGACGTTGAAAAAGTGCAGAGAACCAAGAGAGCCGGTCTTGAAACGGTTTCGATTACAAAAAAGGGAGAAGAAGAGGGCGGTTTTTGAGCTGGCTTTTTTCAGCACGATTGCCTTTTCCATGCTGCTGTATACGGCTGTTCTCATAAATGGACAGGGTATGGCTGTGGTTCTGGTTGACCTAGGAAAATCATCCCGGCTTATTGAGGTGGTACTTGGCGCGGTAACCGCGCTGGAGTTCATGGTTGGAAAAATAGCCGGGGTTCTTTTTTCCGGATTGACCCAGCTAGCGGTATGGGTGGGGTGCGCCCTGGTGGGATTGCTTTACATGCTTCCTGCCCTTTCCATGGCTGGGCCTTCCATGTTCAGCCTGGACCAGGTACTGAATATTGAGATTATTATTTATTTTTCAATCTTTTT
Source organism: Acidobacteriota bacterium (assembly GCA_963666915.2). Taxonomy (GTDB): domain Bacteria; phylum Acidobacteriota; class UBA6911; order RPQK01; family JAPXNP01. The sequence goes on along the minus strand of CAXXEX010000005.1, from coordinate 19,495 downwards.
TATCCTGGGTTATATCCTCTACTCCACCGTGTTTGCCGCCTTGGCGGTAACCTGCAACAGCGTGAAGAACTCAGCCAGGCCCTTATGCCGGCCATATTGCCTTTCATCCTGGCTTTTCTGGCGACATTTTACGCGGTGATGAATCCATCATCCGCGGCGACAAGGGCTATGAGCCTCTTTCCGCCTTTTACCCCGCTGGTAATGCTGGCCCGGATTAATGTCCTGCAGCCTCCGCTCTGGGAGATCCTGCTGAGCATTCTGCTGCTGGTGTTGACCATTTGCCTGGCAGTCTGGGTTACAGCCCGGGTTTTTTCGTTTGCCCTGCTTATGTATGGAAAACGTATGAATTTCCCCGAAATTATAAAAATGATTAAACAATCGAGGTGACAGCAATGTTCGTCAAAAACCTTTTTCCTTCAATAATCAAAGTTGCTTTGATCCTGCTGGTCGTTGCCGGGGTGCACTGCCATGGTCTGCTCCCAGGACCTGGATGTGCTGGATGCCTGGCTGATCCATAAAGATGCTTCCAACAGCCTTTATAATTACCTGGCCGGTGAGGCATTTGAAATCCTGGGACAGAAATACAGGGAAGTGGACAGCCTGGAAACCGAGTCCGACTGGCTGGCCCAGCAGAAGAAATCCCGGGAAGCCCTTAGCAAGGTGATAGGCCCGTTTCCTGAGAAAACTCCCCTTAATGTTGAAGTCACTGGAGTATATGTGGAGGAAGGCTTCCGCATGGAGAAGGTAGTGTATGAATCAATGCCCGGATACCATGTGACAGCCGGGTTGTTCATACCTGATGGGGCTGAAAAAGCTCCGGCAGTAATTTACTGCAGCGGGCATACTGAAAACGGATTCAGGAGTGATGTATATCAATGGGTGATTCTCAATCTTGTTAAAAAGGGTTTTGTAGTTCTGGCAGTTGATCCTGTCGGCCAGGGTGAACGCTGGCAGTATTTTGATCCTGATACCGGACAGTCTGTTGTCGGCGGCCCAACCCTGGAACATTTCCTATCCCGGAACCCAGGCTTTCCTGGCCGGCCTGTCCCTGGCTAAATACATGATCTGGGACGGAATCAGGTCAGTAGATTTTCTTGAAACCCGCGCGGAAGTGGATGCTACAAGGATAGGCATAACCGGCCGTTCAGGTGGGGGAACCCAGTCGTCCTATATCGCGGCCATGGATGAGCGGATAACCGCCGCCGCGCCCGAATGCTACATAACTTCTTACCAGAGATTGCTTGAGTCAATAGGCCCGCAGGACGCTGAACAGAATTTTTACCACGGAATCGCCGAGGGTGTGGATCACCTGGATTTACTCCTGGCCCGGGCTCCCAAACCGACGATGATGATAACAACTACAAGGGATTTTTTCAGCATACAGGGTGCCAGGGAAACATTTTCCAGGGCGCAGAAAGCCTGGAAAGCCCTGGGCAGTGAAGATACCGTCTGCATGGTGGAGGATAATGCCCCGCATGCCTCGACAGTGAAGAACCGCGAGGCCATGTATGCATTTTTCCAGAAACACCTGGGACTTCCCGGCTCTAGCGAGGATCAAAAGGTCGAACCCCTGGATCCTGCCGATATCCGGGTGACCAGGACCGGACAGGTTGTAACCTCCTATGATGAAACAACGATTTTTGAAATTATAAAGAAGGATAGTTTGGAAATGCTGGCTTCAGGGAAGCCCGCAGAACTGGAAGAACAGGCCGTGAGCATTTCCGGCTACCAGGCCCCGCAGGGAGAGTGTTCCCCAGTGTTTGCCGGGCGCCTGGAAAGGTCCGGGTATGTAATAGAAAAGTATTTTGCTGAAGGGGAAGGCGGCTACCCGGTGCCTTTCCTGCTTTTTATCCCGGAAGGGGATTCTGTTGGAGATCCCGTACTGTACCTGCATCCGCAGGGTAAAGACGCCGCAGCCGGCCCCGGGCAGGAGATAGAGGCTATTGTGAAAGCCGGTCATCCCGTGCTGGCCCCGGACCTGGTGGGGCTGGGTGAAATGGGCCCGGGAAGTTTTACCGGTGATGCCTGGGATTTCAAGGTCGGAAGAGGAGCCTACAACATCTGGTACCTGGCCATGCACCTGAAAAAGAGCCTGGTGGGGATCAGGGCGGCTGACGTGACAACGCTGTCAGGTTACCTGGTTGCCCGGTTTGATGCTGATGAGAGCGGAATTACAGCTATTGCCAGGGGTGTCCTGGGCCCGGTGCTTCAGCATGCCGCGCTTCTGGATAGAAATATGAAAAGGGTTGCCGTGGTGGATTCAATTGCTTCCTGGCGCATGCTGCTGGAGAACGAATATTACCGCCCTGAGTTGATTCATGGCGCGGTTCCCGGCGCCCTGCAGAAATATGACCTGCCGGACCTGGCGTATGAACTGGCATCCCGGGACCAGATCCTGATCAATCCCGTTGACCAGAGGATGCTGCCAATTCGGAAAGCGGAGGCTGCTGAGATATTTGGAGCGGAAGTGAAAACGGAATGTGAACTGACCCCGGCAAAGGCAGTGCTTGTTCTGCTGGAGTGGCTGGAATAGTGTGGCGGGAGCTGCCAGCTCCAGCTCCCGCATCGTACCATGCCCATCCTGGGCATGGAAAATTCACTGAGTCCATCAAGTCCACCAGGTCCATAGGCTGCAAGTCCGTAGTGCAAGCTGCAGGGAAGACCAAGGGCTGGAAGCCCATGGCACTCCGCTAATCCAAAGGCTCGTTTTTCATGGTACGATCCCGGAAATCTGTAATTCGGTGGAAAGTCAGGTAGTTGGCGTCGTGACAGTTCGGAGCATCCCTGAAGGCCGTCCGGCAGACTGCAACGATATCGGCCCTTTCAAACTGCCAGTCAGCGTACTGAAATCCTGTCCTCTCCACGTCAGGATGGTAAAGCAGGATCGAGTGCACAGTCCAGTTCTCCAGGTCGGCTGATGATGTCAGTGCCAGGGTGTTGCGCTGCCGTTCCGCATTCACTGCTTTCTCCCTGTCCTGGTCCTGGGCGAAGTTTGTCAGTGACCAGTACCGTTTCGAAGCCGGATCAAATCGGATTGTGAATTTCTTGCAGCCGCCCGGGAAGTCTATGAATCCCTTTTCGGGGTCAAAACTTAGGACCTTACCGTCAGCGGAAACCCGCATCATGGCGGCTTTGCCCCCCTTGTCAGGTTCATGTACTCGAAGGATATCGACGACATTTCCCTCGGGGGTGACTACAGCGTTACCCTCCAGGAATCCGCCATAAGGGTCCCATGCTCCCCAGGGAATCCGGTTACTTGCGGTCCAGCTGTCCGCCTTGAGCAGGTCGGAACCAATGGACGCTGACATCATGAATGCCCGGAAACCTGTGCCCCACTTCATATCCGGATTATCCTCATACGCCCTCCAGATTCTGCCGTTATGTACTACTACCGGGACCGGCGCGCAATGGAAACGGCTCCCGGTCAGGAGGAGGCCTGAACTGCTGTCTTTGGGTATGCTCCAGGTGTGACCTCCATCATCGGAGCGGCGGATAACCACATCGCCATACCTTTCGCTGACGCCCATAATGTATAGGGATGCGTCATGGGAAAACAGCGTAGACCACCATTGACCGTCAATTTCGCAGAGCTTCTGCCAGTTCCTTCCCTGGTCTGTTGACTGGAAGATCACGGTTTCGTTGTAGGGGGTGCCCGGTCCGAACCAGCTGTGGGAGGCCACATAACCGCCATCCGGCAGAATGGCAATGCTGGGACAGCCCACGTGGATGTCAGCCGGACTGGAACTCTGGTCGATCACGATTCCGGGGGGATTTTCATTTGTTTCCGCGTAGCTCACGCCGATGAGGAGTAGAACAATAAAAATTACGATATTCTTGGCGGCGTTTCTCAATGATCCCATAGGCGTCCTCAATTCTTTTCGCTTGATTGCGTGGAAATCAGTTTTCATCCAATATTAGTCCGCTGGGGAAAATCCATCAATGAATTTCCGGACAACCCTCACCACGTAAATGTTCGTATTACCGTGTGCGTCAGTGGAAAAATGGAGCAGGCGAGCACTGAACTCGCAAGCCCATCTTAACTGGAGCAAGATGCTCCATCTACTACTATTTCCTCTCCCTGATCCAGAGGAAGTCTCCCTGGATTAAATTGTCCTTGCTGGCAGGATTTGCTTCTCTGGAGATTAGCTCCAGGCTATGCTCCCCGGCATCCAGCTGGAGGGTGTGTCCCGGGCCGTTCCTCCGGGCCATGGTATGGAACGGGGTATACAGGTCTATGATCCATTCTTCTCCATCTGACTTTTTGAGAAGCTCTCCATCCAGTTCAACCGCAAACCTTCCGGCTTCCGGTGAGAGGATCATCACCAGGTAGAGATCATACGCGCCAGATGCAGGAACTGAGAAAGAACCCATTTTCAGGCTGTCTCCGGCTTGTTTCGGCTCCCAGGAGATGATCTTGCCCTCGGCCGACTCAGGTCGAATGACTACCAGCGACGGAGTAATTTCGGCCATATCCTCCATCTGGGTGAAGAGGGCGTCTTTGGTTCCGCCCACCGCGGCCGGGGTCCAAACCGGGCGCTTGAGAGGACGAAGATCTTCCCGAAAAATGGGCATGTTGTCGTCCTGGCCTCCGGGTTTCGCGTAGAACCAGGTTGTACGGGCGTAGGACAATCCGGTGACCCGGGTATGGGTGAAGAGTTCCATGTAGAAGGATAGCCGGTCTTCAAATGGTATGTCGTCCAGGATATGCCAGCGGTTGTTGGTTACAAATCCTCCGTTGCCGGGGCCGTCATTGCGCGGCTGTCCGAAATAGGCATGGCTGAACAGGTCCGGACTGCTCCAGGAGTAATTGAAATAGTCTTCAGAGCCGGTGCCGAAGAAGGATGGAAAGCTGTCATCATCCACGAATATCTTTTCATCTCCTTCACCCCACCAGCTTCCCGATGGATGTGGCCCTTCCGCGGGATTCAGTATCATCGCGGCACAGCCGGCGAATCGGCCGCGGCCGTTAACCAGTATGTATGGAAGGTCGAAAACAAAGCCGCCGCCGACATCCATCTCATGATCCACTCTCCATTTTCCGTTGAAGTGAAGGCTAAGGTTATCATTCCATTCATAGTTCTCAATGCGAATCTCTGCCTCGACTTCAATGCTTTCACCACCGCGGTTTTCGATGGATGCATTCACTGACGCGGCAAAAGGCATGACAAACCGGCAGGCCATCCAGCCGTCGGCGTCCACAGTCATGGGAATGGCGTCAAAAGGATTGATTCCGGGAGCGGCGCCGAAGAAATCTCCCAGGGGAGCCTCTACCTGGGGACGGCTGGCACCGTCAAAGGAAATGGTCAGCAGGGCCTGGCGCAGGGCGGTATCGGGATTATCAGCCTTTATCCTGGTTTTCAGCAGGGTGATCTTGCCCGGCCGGCCGTCCATGGCGGCCAGTTCCAGGTTTGCTTCGGGTTTCAGGGTGTTCCTTATCTTAATAACTTCAACCGATTCAGCATTGTCATTAACTGCCAGGGATGAAGGTTTGACCAGTATCCGGCAGGTATCTTCGATCTGTTTCTTCCAGGTTACAAGGTCGGCGGGTTTGAATGTCTGTACTTCAGTTCCGGATTCATATTTTCGGAATTCTATGTGATAGAAATGGAGCTGGTCGAGGACGCCGGTCCATTCGATGCGGCAGTGTTTGGCGAAAGTAATCGGGTAATAACCGGCGTCACGCTGGGTCATGGAGCCGGCATAGACGTCGGCATCCGGGCCTCCCGAAACCTGCAGGGCAGGGTAGAAAGCTTTTAGAAAATCATTGGCAGGACCTTTGAAGATAGGTTCTTTCGAGCCATCCAGCCAAATTGTAATTTCCCCGTTCATGCGGGCCGTCCAGGTGCGGACAATTGAGCCGGGGCCTTGAACGTCTGCCAGGAGGTATCTTCCCGGCTGCCCTTCTTGTGATTCCTCCAGAACCTTCTCAACTCCGGGAATCGGTTCTCTCCCGAATCCGTCGGAGTTGGCGAACCAGTTTTCACCGCCGAAGGATTTACTCCTGCGGTCATAGGAAGAAACCTGGAACACCTTGTAGGCGGGATCCGGGAATTCCGCCAGTCTCTCCAGGTCGGTCATTTCCTCGACCAGGCTGCCGGTGGTGATAATCGTAGTGGATGGTTTGGCTGGGGAATTGGCCGCAGCCGTCATTCCCGCGGAGAACACCAGGAAGACAGTTGCGGTGAATAAGATTGGGATAATACACCTTGAAGATTTCATTACGGAGCCCCTCCCTGTAAATTTTTCGATAACTGCATAATTATGATATCAACAGATCAAAAAGAAGAGAAGGCCCTTCAAGGAAACTGCGAGTCAGGGTGGAAACCCACCCAAAAATTGTCCCTGAACTGACACTAACTATCAAGAATCCGAAGGAACATCTTGTTTTTAATTTCCTGTAGTAGTCTCATTAGGTATGGATAAAAAATACAAATTTATTTTGGTTGATCATTCGTGTAGAGAAATTTACACATTATTGACCATTGCGGTCTTACTAACGCTGCTCTTTTCCTTTAACCTTATGGCACAGGAAGATGGTATGCAGAAAGTATATATCGGCAGTTATTCACCGGCGGATGAGGCTGGAATCAAGTGTTATGGATTCAACCCGGATACAGGGGAGATGACTTTCCTCAGCGGCACCTCGGGAATTGAGAATCCATCCTTTTTGGCGGTTCATTCCAATGGACGTCTTCTTTATGCTGTGAGTGAAACCGACGGCCGGGAGGGGAACACAAGCGGAGGGGTCGCTTCGTTTCGGATTGTTTCATCCAAAGGTGAACTGGAGAGGCTTAACGAGGTGAGTTCCGGCGGGGCGGCTCCCTGCCACATATCCCTGGACAGGAGCGAAAGGGTCCTTATGGCCGCCAACTATAACGGAGGAAATATCGCTGCTTTCCCGTTGGAAAAGGACGGAAGCCTGGGCAAGATTAGTTCCTTCCACCAGCACCGAGGATCCGGATCAGATCTTCCAAACCAGAGAGAACCCATGCCCATTCCATCAATACTGATCCTTCGAACCGGTTTGCCATGGTTGCAGATCTGGGCCTGGATACGCTTTTTGTTTATCGCCTTAATCCAGAAACGGGATTGCTGGCACCCCATGATCCTCCATTCGTCAAAGTTAAGCGGAAATCGGGGCCGCGCCACCTGGCCTTTCACCCGGGTGGATCCTTCGCTTACCTGATCAATGAATTGCCTCGACCATAACGGTCTTCAAGTATGATTCCGAATCCGGGCGGCTCGAGGAAATCCAGACGGTTTCAACCCTGCCTGAAGATTTCGATGGAAGGAATTCTACAGCCGAGGTTGTTGTTCATCCCTCGGGCCGGTACCTTTACGGATCAAACCGTGGACACGATTCCATTGCTGTCTTCGAAATCGACAGACAAAGCGGCAAGCTGGAACCAGCCCAGCATAGGGCGACCGGGGGAAGATCCCCGCGTAATTTCTGCCTCTCTCCGGACGGGAAATTCCTGCTGGCAGCCAACCAGCGATCCGATAACCTGCTGGTTTTTCCCCTGGAGGAATCATCCGGCAGGATACTTGATCCGGTGGATGAAATTAGTACGAAGGCCCCGGTATGTATCAGGTTTGTTAAATAAGGAATGAGTTTTTTCATGGATTTTTTGATGTTGAATTACGGAAATCAAGAGAACTTTTGGAGTAAGCATGAAGAATAAAACCGCGCAATTAGTTTTTTTCCTGGTGCTGCTGGGCGCGACCGGCCTGGCTGCTGAAAGAACCCCCATTAAAATACCTGACATCATGGGATATCAAACATTGAAGTGTGATTTCCACATGCATACAGTGTTTTCTGATGGACGGGTCTGGCCAGAGATCCGTGTGGATGAAGCCTGGACCGAAGGTCTTGATGCCATTGCGATTACCGACCATATTGAATACCAGCGGCACAAGGATTACGTGGTGACAAACCATAACAGTTCCTATGAAATCGCGAAACCGGCCGCTGATCGGACTAACATCCTGTTGGTAAAGGGTTCTGAAGTTACAAGAAGCATGCCGCCGGGACACTTGAATGCCATCTTCCTGACCAATTCAGCTCCCTTGGCCGGCAAAGACTGGAGGGAAGCCCTGCAGATCGCCCATGACCAGGGCGGATTTGTTTTCTGGAACCATCCCTGTTGGAAGGCCCAGCAGCCCGACGGAATCGGGCGGTGGTATGAAGAGCATTCTGAAATTTTCGACAAGGGAATACTCCAGGGTGTCGAGGTTGTGAATTCCGGGAATTACTGCCCGGAGGCTCACAAGTGGGCAGTGGAAAAGAACATGACCCTCCTCGCTACCTCTGATATCCATCCCCCGATTCACAGTGCTTATGACATTGCCGGGGGAGAGCATCGTCCCTATACCCTCGTCTTTGTTAAAGAACGAACTGTTGAGGGTCTGAAAGAGGCCCTGGAAGACAGGAGGACCGCCCTGGTTAACGGTGATGTGGTGATCGGCCGCCAGGATTTCCTGACTGAGATATTTAATGAATCAATTGAAATTGTGTATCCGGATATCACTGTCATTGGCGACGGTTCAACCCTGGTCCAGATTCGCAACAAATCCGATATCGATTTCCACCTGATAAATGGCAATGGGGGGAAGGACCTCAATGTCGAGGATTCTTTGAACCTGAGAGGTGGGAAAACATCCATACTCGGGATTAGCGGCAAGGAAGGAAACCAGGCCGGCCGCAGGTCAGTTCCGGTGACATTCTCTGTCGAAAACATGTGGACTGCACCAGAGCAGTCCCTGGCTGTTACGCTTGATATTACGGTGGATTTCAAAGATAAACCGGCTGACAAATAGGAAATAAACTCCGGAAGAATGTATGGATATAGGAAATCCTTCCGGACATGGAGAAAATATTGGAAGAGGCCTCAAATGAAAAATAGCAAGATCTTAAGAATAAACATTTTCTTAATAGTTTTACTTGGAATTATCTGTTCAATCCAGGGCGCCGCCCGGGAAAGAACTGAAATTAACATACCCGACATACTGGGGTATCAAACACTTAAATGTGATTTCCATATGCATACTGTTTTTTCAGATGGCAATGTCTGGCCGCAGATCAGGGTTGAAGAGGCCTGGCTGCAGGGACTGGATGCCATTTCAATCACTGATCATTTGGAGTACCGCCCCCACAAGGATGATATTGTCTCTGATCATAACCGTTCATTTGAAATCGCCAGGGACAGGGCTGATCAGTTATCCCTGATTCTGGTTAAAGGATCCGAGATTACCAGGGATATGCCTCCGGGCCACCTGAACGCTATCTTTCTCAAGGATTCCAACCCCCTGGATGTGGAGGACTGGCGAGATGCCATAAGGATTGCCCACGAACAGGGTGCCCTGGTTTTCTGGAACCATCCGGGATGGGAACGACAGGCTCCAGGCGGAATTGCTGTCTGGTACGATGAGCACACCTGGATTTATGACCAGGGTTTTATGATGGGCATAGAGGTGGTTAACCATACCAGCTACTATCCGGATGTGCATCAGTGGGCGATCGATAAGAAACTCACCATTTTGGGAAATTCAGACAGTCACAATCCCATGGCCCATGATTTTGCTCCTGACAAGGGGGAATTCAGGCCCTATACCCTGGTTTTCGCTGAGGAACGCAGCGCCGAAGGCATAAAATCCGCCCTGCTGGATAGACGGTCTGCCGCGTTTTTTGAAGGGAAGATCATTGGTGATCCCAGATTTCTGGAAGCCATTTTCAAAGAATCGGTCAAAATTGATGATCCCTCCATATCAATTAAAGGGCAGGGCAGTGCCGGGCTGGAGATCCACAATGCGTCAGACATTGATTTTCAGCTGGTTGAAGGTAAGTCAGACGGGAGCCTGAATGTTCCGGAGAGTATTACCCTTAAAGCGGGGAAAACAGTTGCCTTGAGAGTGAGCGGCCTTTCCGATACGATGTCCGGACAGAAAACAGTCCCGGTTACTTATAATGTGGAAAACCTGCTTGCAGCTCCCGGTGTTGGACAGTCGGTGACAATGGAACTGGACGTGGAGTTTGCTCCCGCGGATCATGAGTAGAGTAGTCTTTTATTGATCGGCATTAAAAAGGGGCCTGTGCTGCACAGGCCCCTTTTTGTTATGCCTTCATGGCAATTTGTCAGTAGCTGTGCTGGTCCAGCTTCACCTTTCCCCTGAACGTACGGTAAACAAATGATGTATATCCAATTACCAGGGGCATGCCGATCAGGGCTATGACCAGCATTATCCACAGCGTCTTCGTGGATGAAGAGGCATTGTAGATTGTAAGGGTGTTAGCCGCCTCCGGACTGGATAGAATCAGGTTGGGATACAGCCCCAGCCCCAGGGAGAGAAAAAGGGTGGCGATAGTCACAGAGGAAGCCAGAAAAGCCTTGAAATCCTTTCCTTTTTTATGGGCGGCAAAGAGGTAGCCGGCCGCCAGAAAAGCTATTGCCGGAACTATAAAAAGCACAGGTATAGCTTTCAGGTTTGCCAGCACATGCGGAACCACCAGGAAGGTAGCAATGGTGGTCACCGCGAGCATGACGTAAAAAACAATTATCAGTTTAGTTGTCAGGCTCTTGAGTCGAGCGTAGAGGTCTCCTTCATTTTTGATTAGAAGGAATAACGCCCCATGCAAAGTGAAAATTGCCAGGACCGTCAGGCCTACCAGCAGGGCGTAGGGATGCAGGAGGCTGAAAAACGTCCCTGTGAAATCATGACGGGAATTGAGAGGTATCCCCAGGGCTATGTTGCCGAGGGCTACCCCCATCAACACTGCCGTAACAATGCTGGAGATGCTGAATACCGCATCCCAAAGGCTGCGCCACCATTTCATGGGCTGCTTGCTGCGGAATTCCAGGGCGACCGCCCGGCAGATCAGGCCCATGAGCAACAGGAACAGAGCCATGTAAAAACCTGAAAATGCGGTAGCGTAAGCTTCCGGGAAAGCGGCAAAAAGAGCACCTCCTCCGGTAACGAGCCAAACCTCATTTCCATCCCAGAGAGGGCCTATTGAATTGATGACTTTTCTTCGCTCTTCATCATTTTTGGCAGTGAGGTGAAGTGCTCCCACACCCAAGTCAAAACCATCAAGAATCGCGTACCCCGTCAGGAGAATCCCAAGTAAAAAGAACCATACTGTGTTTATATCTAATGAAAAAATCATGACAGTGCAGCCTCCTCCCTGGATGAATCAGTCGCAGGTCCCTTTTTAATCTTGTCCAACAAAATGAATAGAAACAATCCGAACATCGCCAGGTATACCAGGCTGAATAAAATGATTGATGTCAGTACTTCTCCGGCGGAGACACTGGGTGAATAGGCTTCGGATGTCTTGAGCAGCCCGTAGACCACCCAGGGCTGGCGCCCTATTTCTGCAGACATCCATCCCGCCTGGTTGGCTATCTGCGGCAGGAACACTGAAAGTATCAATACCTTCAGCAGCAGCGCTGATTTCATCAGGAATCCTTTCCACAGGGCAAAAAATGCCCAGGAAAGAAAGGAAGATCAGCAAAAAGCCAATAGCCACCATTATGTGGTACGACTGGAAAACAATATTAACCGGCGGTCTTTCATCTTCAGGAAAAGCCTCCAGCCCGGTTACAGGTTCATCGAAGCCCCAGTAAACCAGGAAACTGAGCATCCCGGGGATCTGGATTCCATATGTTTCCTTTTTTTCTTCATTTACCCACCCGAAAAGGTAGAGGCCGGCCGGTTCATTGGCGGATAATGGCCCTCAAGGGCGGCCAGTTTGGCCGGCTGGGTTTCTGCCAGGGTGTGGGCGCTGCTGTGGCCGGTGGCTAACTGTCCCAGGGAAGAAATCAGGGCGACAAAACAGGCCTATGGCCATCGTTTTTTTGGCGAACTCCAGATGTTTTCCCTTGAGCATGTAATAGGCGGCAATACTTATGATCAGGAAGGCCCCCGCCTGCCATGCCCCCATGTATACATGGGAGATCCTGTCCAGGAAGGAAGGATTGAAAACTACTTCCCAGAAATTCACGATTTCAGCCCGGACTCCATCTCCGAAATCAACAATATGATGACCCGCGGGTGTCTGCTGCCAGGAGTTGGCAACCACAATCCATACGGCTGAGAGGTGAGCTCCCAGAGCTACCATAATCGTGGAAATAAAATGTGTTCTCGGCTTTACCCTGTTCCATCCGAACAGGAGGATTCCGAGAAAAGTGGATTCCAGGAAAAAGGCCAGTATGCCTTCCGCTGCCAGAGCGCTGCCGAAAACATCGCCGACATACCTGGAATAAACTGCCCAGTTCATTCCAAACTGGAATTCCATTACAATTCCCGTGGCGACACCCATGGCGAAGATCAGGCCGAAAATTTTAACCCAGAAGCGCGTTAATTCCTCGTACAGTTTGTTCCCGGTTTTCAGGTACATTCCTTCCATGATTACAAGTATCAGGCCCAGGCCGATACTGACAGGTGGGTATATGTAATGAAAACCGACGGTTAATCCAAACTGGATTCGAGACAGTAATCCAACATCCATAAGCTGTTCCTCCCGAATGCAAAAGTCCAAATTAATGTCTGACTTAATCTATGGAAAAAGTATACATGAACGATTGGACAGGATTGGTGAAATTTTTGTTCGTGACAGTCGGGACCGTGGATCTCAAGTCCATCCGGTTTATTCCTGGTTGTCATACGGCAGTTTCGGGTTTTTGGGAAATGAAAACCTGGCGGAGCTGCTGCCTGTTCCGCCCCGCCCGGCAAAATGAAAAACGAGCTTGTATTACAGGCCCGAGGGTCGTATGATTTTTTGTACTGCTTTTATCTGTTTTATCAAGGAAGAATGAGGAAAAATATGAAATCAAGAACATCCTTTCCGTCGGTTTTCTGGATAGCCAATACCATAGAAGTACTGGAGCGATTTGCTTATTATGGAATATATTTTGGTTTTGGGATCTACATGGAATCCCTGGGGTATTCCAGGGGAGAACTGGGAATTGTCCAGAGTATCTTTCTGCTGCTTTCCTATACCATTCCGGTTATTTCGGGAACCATGGCGGATAAGTATGGATTCAAAAAGATCCTGATAATTTCCTACCTGGCTTACCTGCCGGCTATCCTGCTGTTGATTTTCACAAAATCTTTTTCCGGTATCGCACTGACCATGCTGACTATCGGGCTGGCAGCGGGTATCTTCAAACCCCTGATATCCGGTACCGTTCGGGCTGTGACGGATAAAAGCAATAAAACCCTGGGCTTTGGAATTTTCTACGCCATGGTAAACGTGGGCGGTTCCTTTGGGCCCATCGTAGCCGGAAAACTGAGAGCGATCTCCTGGGATTACGCTTTTATTGCCGCCGCCATTTCAATCGGTGTAATGCTCCTGATTACCATCCTTTTCTACAAGGAGCCGGAAAGAGAAGTAGACGGCGAGTCACTCGGGGAGAAGCTGAAAGGTATAATCACTGTATTATCAGATAAAAAATTCTCTCTTTTCCTGGTTCTCCTGGGGCTCTTTTTCTGGCTTCCTTTCTGGGCCTTTTTCAACCTGTGCGCCATCTATGTTGACGCCAATGTGGATACCGCCCAGCTGTATATAACACTCCAGGGGATTTTTGGGACGACCTTTGCCAATTTTTTCTCCCAGGCCGGTGAAGATGGTGTGCGGAGAGTACTGGGAGAGACCATTTCCCATACCGGGTACATAATCATGGTATTCCAGATTTTTGTATCTGGGGTCCTGGAAAAATTCAAGGCGATTCCTTCTTTCCTTTTCGGCCTGTTCGTGATGGGACTCGGTTTTATTGTCCTGGGTTTTGCCTCTGTGGCTTCCGCCGCATTCGTGTTCCTGGGTATATTCCTTTTCGCGGTAGGTGAAATGATTTCATCCCCAAGAATCCAGGAATACATAACCTGGATAGCCCCTAAAGAAAAGGCCGGCCTCTACATGGGTACAAATTTTCTGGCTGTAGGTATTGGAGGAGCAACCAGCGGCGTTATTTATTCAACCCTCTCCGGCTATTTTGCTGAAGCGGGCAAGGCCGGATATGTCTGGTATGTTTTAGCTGCCCATATGCTTGCGGCTATCCTGATTCTCTGGGCTTTCACCAAGATAATGGGTGAATTTACCGAGCGGGATGAATAACCGGTTTTTAGAAGGGAGCGGCAGCGGCACTGTTTCCCAGGTATTCAGTCCCCCTCGGATATAGACAAAAAAAAGGCCGGCCCTGCAGCCGGCCGCGGGTGAAATTTATGCGTCTTATAAATGAAAAGGTGGAACAGGCGGTTTCCATACTCAGGGAACTTGAACTGGACTGCTGGCTTACCTTTGTGCGTGAAACATCTGTAACCGGGGATCCTATGCTCAGTTTCCTCTCTCCTTCCCACCTGACCTGGCATTCCGCCTTCCTGATTTTTGGAAATGGAGATTCCATAGCCATTGTCGGGGACATGGAAAAGAAGGGGATCGAAGAACTGGGTGTTTACAGCCGGGTGGAGTCCTATGTGGAAAGTATAAATCCAACTCTCCAGGATGTCCTGAATCGGATGGCTCCAAAGACTGTGGCTGTCAACTATTCTATTACAAGTGAGATAGCTGACGGGCTGAGCCATGGAATGTTTCTCCTGCTGAAGGACCATCTTAAGGAAATCGGCTATGAGGAGAGGATTGTATCCTCTGAAGACCTGGTTTCCAGGCTGAGGGCCAGGAAAACCGATTCCGAGATTAACGCTATCAGGCGTGCCATAAGGGAGACCGAAGATATATTCCGGATGGTTGAGGATTTTATTGCCCCGGGGCGCAGCGAGAAAGAAATCGCGGCTTTTATGAGTCAAGAGGTTTCCAGGCGGGGCCTGGTGCCGGCCTGGGATGCAACCCATTGTCCGGCGGTTTTTACCGGTCCCGATACAGCGGGAGCCCACTATCGGCCTACGGACAGGATTGTTGAAAAAGGGCATGTTTTAAACATGGATTTCGGGGTGAAAGTGGATGGATACTGTTCTGATTTGCAGCGGACATTCTATATCCTTGAAGATGGGGAAACGGAAGCCCCGGATGAAGTAAAAAGGGGATTTTCTTTCATCAAGGAGGCGATTGAAAAGTCGCGCTTTACCCTGAAACCGGGAACCCGCGGAGTGGATGTTGATAATGTCGCCCGGGAAGTTCTGGCTTCCGGAGGATATGAGGGTTTCCCTCACGGCCTGGGCCACCAGGTAGGAAGATTCGCCCATGACGGGACCGCTCTTCTGGGGCCGGCCTGGCCCAAATATTCCCGGAAACCTTTTGAGCCAATCGAGGCCAATATGGTGTTTACCCTTGAACCTAGGCTTACAGTACCAGGAAGAGGTGTGGTGACAATTGAAGAGATGGTCCTGGTTGGTGAAAATGAAACCGGGTACCTCTCAATCCCCCAGGAAGAATTGATTCTGATTTAGGCAGGGGCAACCTTTAAGACAGGTGGTGGCCCGAAGCGCGAAGCATGCCCGTTCACCTGTCACTTGTTACCGCGCCACTCGCAGCTATTCGTATCAGATCACTATGCTATTGTTTTTCTCATGGGTGAACTATCTGAATCACTGAAAAATGTAAGCCTGGGAAGCATCCTTGTAGTAGTCGGAGTCATTTCAATTTTGACCATGGTTATCTATTGGTATGTCTTTTCCGAGGACCCGATCGTTCCTTACGTGACTTCAGTACAGTCTTCCTCCCAAGTTCCGGCCACTTCGGCCCCCATGCCCTCCTCATCAGGCGGTGATAAGGTGAAAAGTGAACCTGATGACCGGGTTGTGATTGTTGAAACACCATCCTCAGCAGGCGGAACCGCTACCGCAGAAGCTGTATTGCCACCTGGAAATAAACCTGGCCTGAATTCAACTTCCCAGGCGGCGGTTCCGGCTGCAAGCGGTACAATGTCCATCCAGGCGGGAGCTTTTTCGAAGCGTGAGGGCGCTGAAAAACTCGCTTCCCAGCTGAAGAGCAAGGGTTTTTCCAGTTCAGTGAATTCTTCGGGCGGGATGTTCAGGGTTTTCGTTGGAAATTTTTCATCCAGGAAACAGGCTGAGGATATGTTGGGACGCCTGAAATCTTCTGGGTTTTCAGGTTACATTAAGACAATCCCCTGATCTGGAAAGTCGCGGGTCGATCTTTGAATTCGTAATCATGGCAGGCTTGTACCCGAACCTGGATTTTGAATGTAGAAAAATTGAAAAAAGCCACAACCCCTGAAGGTAAGGATGTTGTGGCTTCTTCGTTTCGCAAGCTGGCTCGATAAGCTGGTTGTGGATGGCTTCAGAGCCCCAATGTCCACTTTTCCCCCAGGATTTCCCCCTGGATGTACAGCCGTCAGTTTCGGTGCAGCTAAGCTGACTTCAATGAGTTTAAAACAGCATCGTAATCAGGTTCGTCGGTTATTTCACCGATGAGCTGCGAATGAACTACATTGTTGTCAGGATCCAGTACCAAAACTGCCCTGGCGGTCAGACCCTTGAGTGGTCCTTCGGCAATTCCTATCCCGTAACTGTCCAGAAATTCAGGGGAGCGGAAAGTCGACAGGGTAGTTACGTGATCAAGTCCTTCGGATGAGCAGAATCGGGAAGCCGCGAAGGGCAGATCCGCTGAAATGTTCAGTACAACGGTATTCTCCCTGGCCCCGGCTTTCTCGTTAAAAGCCCGGGCTGATGCCGCGCAAACCGGAGTGTCAAGACTGGGGACAATGCTCAGGATTTTGTATTTGCCCGAAAAATTATCAAGAGTTGCATCAGATAAATCTCCAGATGTGAGACTGAATGCGGGGGCTTTTACCCCGACCGCCGGCAGATTTCCCTTGAGGGGTACCGGATTTCCCTGGAATGTGACGTTTTTCATAACTATTCTCCATGTTTGAGGCTTTTACTGCGGCTGTTTAATCCCGGTTTTAATTGCCTTTAAGGTTATGGAACCTGGACAGCCAGCTTGCGCTCAATTTAGTCCATTTTTAAAATGATTGAAAGCTTTTATTCCGTTTCCCATATCTATGAAGCTTATTGATAAAGGTTTCAGAATCGCGGCAGAAAAGGATATATCAGCAGATTGTATGCGGCAGGCAATTTAGTAATTGCTTTTGCCCTCATAAAAGGGAACCCAACAGGGACGCATTTAACTGTGAAAGGACCTGGCCCCGGTTTTAATGAGGATTTTTTCATAGCAATGACTTATTGTTAGGGGTAAAGGATTTTTAAAAGTAATCATCAGAACAAAAGATATAGGTGTCAAGGGTTAGATTACAGGCTATTCAGGTTGCCTTTTCACTAGTATGCCGGTTAAAAGGGTGAATCATCTCTGAGCTGGCTTAGCGGGATTTAATATTTAGTTTTGGCAGACTGGTTCAGGAGGAATTGTGATGAAGAAATCGATGTTGTTAACAGGCCTTCTAATAATTTTTGGAGTGACAGTTTTCGGGCAGATTAATGAAGAGGTGGAAACAAACTGGGATGGGGTGAGTTCAAAGCTTGAGATTTGCCGGCAGGATGGAGACCATCTCTATGTTCAGGTTGTTTTTACCAATTCACTAGATGAGAAATCCAGTCCCGGATTCCCACTGTACTTCAAGGACATATACCTTATTAATCCCGATAATGATGCCAAGGTTTTTATCCTTAAAGATGCTGACGGGAAGTATCTGGCCGGCCCGGATTCTGATGGGAACGACGGAGGGCGCTGGTGGGTAAATGTTCCGCCGGAAGGTTCGGCAATACTATGGGCCATGTTTCCCCCGGCTTTCAATGATGGAGATTTGATCGATGTTGTAATTCCTGAAATTTTCCCCTTTGAAGGGATTGAAATTCAGTCAGCTTCTTTTGACACTGGGAAAACCCACAGTACCAACCTGTTTCCGGCGAGAGCATCCCTGGTCTCAGCCAGGAGGAGTTCCGGCGCGGTCTCTGCCAGGATGAGGCTGGTAAATGAATCTGACGTAGAGGTGGAAAGCAATGCTTTGTATTACAAAGATGCTTATCTCTATGATCCTGTAAATTGCAGGAAATACCCGGTCTTGAAGGATTCTGAAGGAATCTTCATAGCTGAGCCGATGAGTGACAAAGGCGACGGGGGGAGATGGTGGCCCAGCTATATGAATAAAACAGGAAAGGCCTTGATGTATATGAAATTCCAGGCTCCCCCCGATGAGGTCGGAAATGTGGATATCGTGGTTCCGAAGCTTGTCCCGTTTCTTAATGTGAAGATTTCAGGGAAAAGCGGCGTGACAGAGAATTCAGGTATCGAAGTCCGGGGGGTGCAGAACAAGATAAAGAGAGTGTTGAAAGATCTGTCCGCCATGGAGACAGAAGAGGAAATCAGGATCCAGCTATCCTCTGAAATCCTCTTTGAATTTGACAGCTATGAACTGAGCGGAAGTGCCGAGCCCGTGCTGAAGAAGGTCTTGCGGGTAATACAGGAGTACCCCGGAAATGCTGTTGTAATCGAAGGACATACCGATAATAAAGGGACAGATTCGTATAACCAGACGCTTTCCGAGAACCGGGCTGAATCAGTCAAGGATTGGCTGGTTTCCTCAGGGGCTGATTCCGGGCGCCTGCAAACCATCGGTTATGGGGAGAGTAAACCTGTGGCCTCTAATGAGACCGATGAGGGGCGAGGCAAAAATCGAAGGGTTGAAATTACAATAAAGAAATAATGTCCTGAAAATGTGAAATTATGTAAATTTTTAAACGCTGAAAAGGGTTATGACATCCAATCTTGTGAGATTGACCGGATGAATGAATCAGGAGAAAGATCATGAAGTCTATCAGAGTTTTAATATTTGTTTTCTTTATTTCCTTTTCAGGATTGATGACGCAAGGCTGTGCTACAAGATCAGTCTATGTCAAAACTCCTCCCCCGGCGGCCAGGCACGAAGCTCGACCGGCAAAGCCATTTGTAAATGCTGTCTGGATTTCAGGTCACTGGGAGTGGCGCGGAAATAAATATGTTTGGAAATCCGGTCACTGGGTGAAACCAGTAAAAGGAAAAAAGTGGATTGCCGGGCATTGGAAAAAAACACCCAGAGGCCATGTTTGGGTGAACGGTCGCTGGGGCAAAAGATGAAAAGATATAAACCAGGTTAATGTGGATAAAAGTTTTGCCAAATTATTTGTTAATACTGTCATTCCTGCTGCTGTCGTCCGGAATGACAGCCTGCTCCTCCCGGAATTATGTCGGTGTTCCCCCTCCTCCTCAAAAAGCTGAATCCCGTCCTGCCAAACCTTCAGGAGAAGCCGTATGGATTAGCGGTCGCTGGGCTTGGAGTGGTTGCGAATATGTCTGGGATAAGGGGCAATGGGTTGAACCGGAAATCGGGAAATCCGCAAATTCTGCGAACTGGAAAAAACCTGCTGGAGCGAAAAAATGGGTTGCAGGATATTGGAAAGAAACTCCGCAGGGTATGGTCTGGATTCAAGGCCATTGGAACTGAAGATCTGCTTTTATCACCAACGCCGTCGTCAGGCGGCATCATTATGGAGGGGCAAAGCCCCGATTTCTAGTAGAATGGGGTGA
>CAXXEX010000004.1:0-224068 GCA_963666915.2 Acidobacteriota bacterium | reverse complement strand
ATGATCAAGCCAGGGAAAAGGACCTTAAGCTGGTTGAGGCAATCCGCGGGTTTGATTATTTCTCGCTGGCCAGCCTGCTGGACTATGGGGAAGTGGAAGCCTGCGGCAGCGGCCCTGTCATGGCAGCTATGATTGCCGCTGAACGGCTGGGGGCTGAAGGAAGCAGGATTCTGGACTATAGAAATTCCGGCGACGTGGAATTCGGAACCCGTGACCAGGTTGTGGGATACACTTCAGCCGCGCTTCTTGAAGCAGGCGCTGAAAGAGAGAACCTGGACGTATCGGAGCTCTCCCTGGATGAACAGGATTTCCTGCTTCGCCTGGCCAGGAATTCAGTAGAGTCGGCGGTGAAAAAACAAGATTTGGCACCTGCGGATGAGCATGTCCCGGAAAAGTTCCAGCAAAAAGCCGCCGTTTTTGTCACTTTAACCGTGAATGGAAATCTCCGGGGCTGCATAGGCAGCATCATTCCCCAGTCCGGCCTTTACGATGCCGTGTCCACTTCCGCGGTTAACGCCGCACTGCATGATCCCAGGTTCAGCCCGGTAGTAGAGATCGATCTTCCCGGCCTCTCTTATGAAGTCTCCGTACTTTCCCGGTTCAGGTTAATGGCTGAGACAGAAGAGATAATCATAGGAAAACACGGCCTCCTTATCCAGTCAGGGCACAGGAGCGGTCTTCTGCTTCCCCAGGTGGCTTCAGAGTATTCCTGGGACACAGAAACCTTCCTGAAACAGACCTGTATTAAAGCGTCCCTTTCCCCGGATTCCTGGAAGGACCCTTCATCTGATGTTTTCTATTTTTCAGCCATGGTCTTCAATGACCATCAGTCTTGATGAAACTCTCCCCGTCAAGGTTTTATACCCCGGCGCTTAAGCTGAGATCTGATTCCTGATATCATCGGATCTCATGTCAAAATTGAATATGCCGGATTTCATTAGAAGAATCGCATCTTTCCTGAACCAGAACTCACCTGGAACGAAGAATGAAAGAATCTGGTCGACTAAATTCAAAAAGATAGAAAAGCTGCTCAAAAAAAAGAAGCTGGGAGAACTGGAGCCTTTGCTGGAAGAAGTTAGATCCTGGCTTGATTCCCAACCGGAAGCCCCAAGTGGCATTCAGCCGGAATGGCTTAACCAGACCGGCCTGATTTACCAGGCATATACAGGTAATTTTGTCAGGGCTGAAGAGTGCTTTAACCGGGCCCTTGAAATAGCGGAAATACTGGACAAAAAGCGGGAAAAGGCACTGGCGATGACCAATTTAGGGGTACTCTACCTGGATCAGAACCGCTCTGCTGAAGCAGTCAGTATTTTCGTCCGCCTCAAGCCTTTTATTGAGGAATATTTTGGCCCTGAAAGCCATGAGGCCGCAACTGTATCCCAGAACCTGGCAGCCGCCCACCGGCTGGATGGAAATGAAGAAGATGCCAGGGAGGAACGTATCAAGGCAACAGGAATCCTGAGAAAACTTGCCTGATATATTGCCTCATCAAGGCAGCATCTCCTTTAAAAATTCACCGGTAGCTGAAGCCGGACAATTTATCAAGTCCTCCGGAGTCCCGGTTCCAATAATCCTGCCCCCCTGTTCCCCTCCTCCGGGGCCCAGGTCAATTACCCAGTCAGCCGATTTGATAACCTCCAGGTTGTGTTCGATTATAATCAGAGAAGAACTGCCTGCCAGGAGTTTATTGAACGCGGCCAGGAGCTTCTTTATGTCTTCAAAATGCAACCCGGTAGTCGGTTCATCAAATATGAACAGGGCCCTTTTCGAGATTCTGGAGGATAGGAAACCGGCAAGTTTGATTCTCTGGGCCTCTCCACCTGACAGGTTGGTGGATGGCTGCCCCAGCCTCAGGTAGCCCAGCCCGACAGAATTCAGGACTTCAAGTCCCCTGATCAGGGCCTGGTTCCCCTTGAAAAAAGGAATTGCTTCGCTAACGGTCATCTCCAAAACTTCCGCTATATTTTTCCCTTTATAACGCACCTCCAGGATTTCCTCACCGTAGCGTTTCCCCTTGCAGCTTTCACAAGGCAGCTGGACATCGGCCAAAAACTGCATATCTACAGAAATTATTCCCGATCCCTGGCAGGTTTCACATCTGCCGCCAGGGCGGTTGAATGAAAATTCCGAAGGCCCGAAGCCCCTCGCGTTTGATTCTGGAACCGAGGCAAAAATTTTCCTGATTCGGTCAAAAACCTTCAGGTAGGTAACAGGATTGGATCGCGGGGTTCTGCCAATCGGAGACTGGTCCACGAGTATCACGTCGGAAAACTGCTCCCAACCCTCCAGGCCGCCGCAATATTTAGGAGCCGCGTTCGGGTCATCCATCAGACGTTTCACATTTCTATGGAGAATCTCATGCACCAGGGTTGATTTTCCGGATCCCGAAACCCCGGTTACACAAACCATGACTTCAGTTGGAATCTCAACAGATATCCGTTTCAAATTATTCAGTTCCGCGTTTTTGAGACTCAGCGGGATCCTGCCCGGTTTTCTTCTTCTTTTTGGAACTGGAATGGAAGCGTCTCCAGTGAGGTACCTGGCAGTCAGGGATTCCTGGTATGCCTTGAATTCCCCGGCTTTTCCGGCATATACAATCTCGCCTCCGTTTTCACCAGCACCCGGACCCAGGTCAACAATATAGTCAGCCTTTTCAATAATCTCCCTTTCATGTTCAACAACAGCCAGGGTGTTTTCAAGGTTTTTAAGTTTCTGCAGGGTACTGAGAAGGCGTCCCTGGTCCCTGGGATGCAGCCCTATTGAAGGTTCATCAAGGACATATAGAATTCCAGAAAGCATTGATCCGAGCGAAGCGGCCAGGTGGATACGCTGCATTTCCCCTCCGCTGAGGGTTGATGTAACCCTTTCCAGGGAAAGGTAATCAAGCCCGGTTTCCTGAAGGAACTCCAGGCGTTTTTTAATCTCATTGATTAATTTCCCCCCAGTGTCGGCCTGATGATTTGAAACCTTTAATTCTCTGAAAAAATTCAGCAGATCAGAAACTGGAAGGCGGTTCAGTTCTCCCAGGCGCTTCCCGCCAACCTGAACACTCTGGGCGTCTTCACACAGGCGTTCGCCATTGCATTCCGGGCAGCGGTGGTAACTGCGGTACCTGCTCAGCATAACCCGAACATGCACTTTATATTTCTTCCGGTTCAGGTAATTAAAAAAACCGTCTATCCCCGGATAACCCTTGCCACCTTTCCAGATCATCCGCCTGTGTTCCTCCGACAGGCCGGACCATGGAACATCAGTAGGGATTGAATTGAGGTCCGCGAAGACAAGCAGTTTCTTCTGGAGGCCCGTAAAATGCGGTTTGCTGAAAGGATCAACCGGACATTCCCTGATGCTTTTACCTTTGTCAGGGACCACAAGGTCCTCATCAATTTCTGTAACATCCCCAAACCCGTGGCAGCGAGGGCAGGCGCCGCAGGGATTGTTAAAGGAAAACAGGCGGGGCTCCGGCTGGCGATAGGTTATTCCGCAGCATTCGAGTTTTTCACTGAAACCGAGATTTCCGACCGAAGCATTATCCACAAAAATAATTTCAGCCTGTCCGTTTCCTGTAGAAAAAGCGGCCTCCATCGAATCCGTAAGCCTGGATTCAGAATCATCTGAAATCCGCAGCCTGTCTATTAGTATTCCGGCATCATTATTAATGACTTTGGAAATATTGATATCCGGACCAGGTATTCTGATTATTTCATGAGAAGGGTCAGTTATGTCCACCAACCTTGTGAATCCCTGTTTAACAAGGCCTTCCACGCCGCGGTTTTTGCTGTCAGAAACATCAAAAATACTGCCAGAATATGGGCAGGTTATATATATTCTTTCCCCGGGGTAATTTTTCAGAAGATCAAGTACGGTATCCGAGGGTGTGTCACGGTTTACTGTTTTACCGCAAACGCGGCACTTAACTTCTCCGGTCCTGGCATATAAAAGCCTCAGGAAATCGTGGATTTCGGTGACCGTTCCTACTGTGGAACGAGGATTTCTTCCCGAATTTTTCTGTTTAATGGCAATAGCCGGACAGATCCCGGTGATCGATTCAACATCAGGTTTGGGAATTCGTTCAAGAAACTGCCTGGCATAGGCGGACATTGATTCCACGTATCTTCTTTGCCCTTCGGCATACAGGGTATCGAAGGCCAGGGTGGATTTCCCGGAGCCACTGAGTCCTGTAATAACGGTGAGTTCCCCATGCGGAATCCTGACTGTTATATTTTTCAGGTTGTTCTGCCGGGCATTCCTGATTTCAATGAATTCGCTGTTTTTCATAATAGTGGTCCGGGAGTAAGAAATATTAGCATACGGATATAATGCGATGATATGGCCGGAATCCATTTGGCTTCACCCTGTTTTAAACGGAAATCACAGCGGCCGCTAAAGCATTCCGGTAATAAAAAAGTGGGTTGACTTAGAGGCCTGGATATTAAATATTACCTGTTTGTGATTGTTGCCGGGATGCTTCACCTTGAACCTGGAAAGGTAGGTTGTCCCGTTTCTTCTCAGCGCGGATTGAAATCCCAGAGGTGAAAAATGAAATTAGCCAGCCGCATTAAGTTCCTTGTATTTCTTGGTACAGTTTCTGTTCTTTTTTCCTGCGTATCCCAAACCCCTGAGTCGGACAAAGGGGGGGGGGTATCCCTTAATTTTTCAGAGACTTATAAACCCTGTTGTTTTGAAAATGATAACAGGGCGGAAAAAATCAGCAGCCTCACCCCGGAAATTCACCGGCTGTTTTCTGAAGAAGCCAGGACCAAAAAAATTCCCGGTATCGCCTATGGCATTGTAGTCGATGACCAATTGGTGGTCTCGTCATCAGCAGGTTACATGGATGTCTTGCAGGAGCTTCCAGTTACAGAAGATTCTGTTTTCAGAATAGCATCCATGACAAAGAGCTTTACAGCTGTTGCGGTTTTGAAACTGAGGGACGAAGGAAAGCTTTCACTGGATGATCCGGTCACCAGGTACGTTCTCGAAATGGAAGGCTTGCCTTACCTGACCGACGATGCTCCGATTCTCACTATCGAGAATCTTTTAACGATGACAGCCGGATTTCCGGAAGATAATCCCTGGGGAGACCGGCAGCTGGATGAATCTGCCCAGATGCTGGAGAATCTCGCCAGGGGAGGGATATCGCTTTCCTGTAATCCGTCCCACGGTTATGAATACAGTAACACCGGCTATGCCTTGCTGGGAAAAATCATCACCACTGTCTCCGGGCAACCCTTTCAGGAATATATCAGGGAGAATGTTTTGTTGCCTCTAGGTATGGAGAATACTTACTGGGAATATGACAACATCCCTTCAGGAAGATTTGCTCAAGGATACCGCTGGGAAGATGAACAGTGGAAGACTGAACCCGTTCTTCATGACGGCTCTTATGGTTCCATGGGTGGATTAATCACTTCTGTTGAGGACTTTTCAAAATATGTGAGTTTTCATCTTTCCGCCTGGCCGGTCAGGAGCGGCAGGGATGAGGGATTGATCAAGAGGAGTTCCATTCGCGAAATGCACAGTTTCAAAATACCCTGGCTGAAATCAGATACCAGGGACTGGAACGGAGATCCCTGTCCATCGGTGGAGGGTTATGGCTACGGTCTGCGAATCAATAAAAACTGCATGGGGTTGTATCGTGTTTCCCATGCCGGCGCCTTGCCCGGATACGGTAGTTATTATGTTTTTTATCCGGAGTATGGGATAGGAATAATGGCTTTTGGCAATCTCACTTACACCTGGGCCTGGCCCCTGGATAAACTGGAAAAGCTGCTGTTCGGAATCGAAGGGCTGCAGCCAAGGAAGCTTCCGGCATCATCTATTCTTCTGGCCAGACAGGAGCAGGTTGCGAAGTTGATTCAGGACTGGGATCCGGATCTGGAGGCACAGATCCTGGCTGAAAATTTTTACCTGGACAAATCCCGGAAGCATCGTATGGCTGAAGTAAAAGAGGTTTTCGAAAAATCTGGGGCCTTGCGGGAGATTAATGAAATCAAGCCGCTTAATCAGCTCCGGGGGGAATTCATCATGAGAGCTGAAAAGGGAGACATTGTCGTCTTTTTCACCCTGAGCCCCGAAAAAGAGCCGAAAGTGCAGTATTTGAAAGTATCGTTTAGTCCTCATGGAGCTCTTTGACAAGGTCTTCAGAGAGAAGTTGTAGAACATGCCCGGTAGCTTCTTCCTCTTTCCGCTCCATTCTTTCTTTTTAATCCGGTCATGGTATATTGTGCACCAATGTTTAGCTTCAGAATACTGCAGTCAGATCCAAATTCATCAGCAAGGGCGGGGGTGATTTCCACTTCAAGGGGGGAAATAGAAACTCCTGTATTTATGCCGGTCGGAACGGCTGGAACAGTGAAAGCTGTGCCCCATGAATTCCTGGAAAGATTAGAGGTTCCGATAATACTCGGCAATACTTATCATTTATACCTGCGGCCTGGAACGGATATCATTGGTGAATTCGGAGGTCTGCATAATTTCATATCCTGGCCTAAGCCGATCCTTACTGACAGTGGAGGATTTCAGGTATTCAGCCATCAGAAATTGAGGAAACTAAACGAGGACGGCGTCAGGTTCCAGTCCCACCTGGACGGAAGCTCCCATTTTATTTCTCCGGAAAAATCTATTGAAATCCAGGAGATCCTGGGCTCCGACATAATAATGGCCTTTGACGAATGCACACCTTATCCTGTAACAAAAAGTGAAGCTGAAGCTTCCATGCGGCTTTCAGTTCGATGGGCGGCCCGCTCGAGGGAGGCCTGGAAAAACCGGGAAGACCAGGCTTTATTTGGAATCATACAAGGCGGGATGTATACGGATCTACGGAAGCAGTGCATAGAGCAGATTGAGGAATTGGGGCTCCCGGGAACAGCGTTGGGAGGATTCAGCGTTGGTGAACCTAAGGAAATAATGTATGAAATCCTGCAGGATCTGAGCGGTTACCTGCCGGGGGAAAAACCTCATTACCTGATGGGTGTCGGAACGCCAGCAGACATTGTGCAGAGCGTGCTTCGAGGGATTGACATGTTCGACTGCGTTCTTCCCACCCGAAACGCGCGCAACGGAATGCTTTTCACCTGGAAAGGGCCTGTCAGGATCAAAAACGCGAAACACAGCAGGGACGACTCCCCACTGGATCCTGACTGTGGCTGCCCGGTGTGCCGCAGATTCAGCAGGGCTTACCTTAGACATCTCTTCATAAGCGGCGAAATACTCTCTTATACCCTGAATTCTTTGCACAACCTGTACTTCTATTCAGATCTCATGAAAAAGATAAGGGAACATATCCGGGCGGGGACTTTCGAAAATTTTTCAGAGAATTTTCTTGAGTCGTACCGGGAAGCGAATTAATATACTCTGGAAACAACAAGTCTAAAATATAATTGAAGGCTGGACAGGGACAGACTCTAATCTGTATACTCCGGTTTTCGGAATATCGGAATATAAAGGGGATAAAAAAGTAATTATGATGAACTTAGTATTAGCTCAGGAAAGCAGCGCGGTCAGCGGCATATCAGGTTTTCTTCCGATAATTCTAATCATAGGAATTTTTTATTTTCTTATATACCGTCCCATGAGAAAACGGCAGAAAGGGTTGGAAGAGATGGTTTCCAGCCTTAAGAATGGTGATAAAGTCATCACCTCCGGGGGAGTTTATGGAACGGTTGCCGGCATAAAAGATCACACCATTATGTTAAAAATTGCCGATCAAGTGAAAATAGAGGTCGCAAAGTCGGCAGTTTCTGCGATGCAGTCACCTTCTGAGGGTCCCGCCAAAAGCTAGATAGAAATTACCCTTTATCGAGAATTTTGTTTACTGTTTTTTTTATTAAGTGTTATACGTATCCGTGAAAACAAAAAATGAATAAGAAGCTAAAGTATAGAATTTTGTTAATTGCGCTTGTTCTTGTTGCCAGCTGTGTGATGCTGATTCTTAAGGACATTAATCTCGGATTGGATCTGCGTGGAGGAGTTCATCTTGTCCTGCAGGTTGAAACCGACGAGGCTCTTGAAGAAGAAGTCAATCAAACGCGGGAAAGAATTGAATCCGCCCTCAGGGAAAGGGAAGCGGTTTTTTCCGGGGTTACGGCAAGTGAAGGCGTGATCGAGATTAACGGGGTTACACTCAGCAGTGAAGATGCTGTTGATGATTACCTGAGCCAGTTGACTCCGGCCTGGAATTACCGGAGCCGTACCCGGGACGAACTGGTTAACTATTCAATGGAAATGACCGCGGCTTATCAGAAGACACTGGCGACCCAGTCTGTGTCCCAAGCACGTAATATTGTCGAGAAGAGGGTTGACCAGTATGGTGTAGCCGAACCTACGATTACCGTTTACGGCAGCGGCGCGGTCCAGGATCAAATCATTGTTGAGCTTCCCGGGGTGGATGATTTCGAACGCGTAAAGGGCCTTATCAAGAGCACTGCGCGCCTGGAATTGAAGCTGGTTCATCCATCACAGGGCGGCCCATACAGTTCAAGGGAATCCGCCAGGTCAGCTTTTTCGGGCAATTTCCCGGATGATTACGAGATTCTGAGCTACCGTGACCGGAATGCCGACGCCGGCAAGACCATGTATATGGTTGTTAAAAAGGCCGCGTCAATAACCGGTAAGCATCTTAAGAACGCCCGCCGTTCCCAGGATCCTTTTTCAGGGCAATCCGAAGTTCTTTTCTACATGAATTCCGAGGGCGTGAATCTTTTTGCCGAAGCGACAGGAGCCAACGTGGGCAACCGCCTGGCTATTGTCCTTGATGACGTTATCAGGACGGCTCCCAATATCGAATCGCGGATTGATTCAGAAAGCGCGAGAATAACCGGGGTTGGAACTGTTGAGGAAGCGGATGACCTGGCCTTGATCCTCAGGTCAGGAGCCTTGCCCGCCAAACTGAGCATTATTGAAGAAAGAAGTGTCGGACCTTCTTTGGGAAGGGATTCCATCATGCGTGGAATTTACGCGTCACTTCTCGGGCTGATCCTTGTTATGGTCGGGATGATGATTGTGTATCGGCTTTCCGGCGCCAACGCTCTGCTTTGCCTTACCCTTAACCTCCTGATACTCCTTGGGGTGCTGGCTTACTTCGGGGCGACCCTGACTTTGCCTGGTATTGCCGGAGTCATCCTCACTATCGGCATGGCCGTGGACGCGAATATTCTGATATTTGAAAGGGTAAAAGAGGAATTAAGGCTCGGCAAGACTCCTCGCGCTTCAATAGATTCAGGCTTCAGCAGGGTGTTCGGCACTATTATTGATACGAACGTTACCACCCTGGTAGCATCCCTGTTTCTTTTCCAGTTCGGAACCGGTCCGGTCAAGGGCTTTGCTGTTACCCTGGCCGTTGGGCTGCTTGCCAACATTTTTACGGCAACCTTTGTGTCCCGGACATTTTTCAATGTGCTTCTTCACAATCGGGATGTGAAAAAATTGTCTATTTAATGCCCTGCCGCATTAATCGGAACGTAATAGAATAATTGGAATCTAATCTTAAGAAGAGTAAAAGGGGCAGCAGAGAACTGCTATGGATATAGTAAAAAATTCAAAAATTGACTGGCTTGGAAAGAAATGGATATTCATTTCAATTTCTTTGATTCTCGGAGTAATCGGATTGATATCCATTTTAACCGGCGGGTTGAACCTGGGAGTTGACTTCTCCGGAGGGACTCTGGTGTATGTCAAGTTTCAGGAAACTCCTGATCTACAGAGAATCAGGGGCCTGCTGGATGGTAAAGCTGAACTGAATGCTGAAGCTGTCACCAGATTCGACGAACTTTCGGCTAATGAAGTCCAGATAAGGCTCTCGAGAGTTGAAGACGAAGAAACTACTGACATGAGCCTGAAGAGCGTAGCGGTCCGGGAAGCCCTGTTCGAAGAATTCGACCAGGAAGCAGCTGGAGAAAAGCAGCTGGACCTTAATGACGCCTCCAGGTCCGAAATTCGCAACTGGATCGTCAGTAACGATCCTGCAGGTGTTCTGGAAGGACTGGGAGTTAACGAATCCGAAGCCAAGGCTGACGAGATTGCTGAACTCATAACAGACTTCCGTGTTGATAAAAGCGGTCTGATATCTGATTTCTCAGAACTTGATTCCCTGGATCTCCCTGCTGGTTTTGCGGACGTGATCAGCAAAGATTTTTACCTTGGATCCTTCAGCATAATAAGTGTTGAGAGCGTAGGCCCCAAGGTGGGAAGCGAAATGAGGGAAAGGGCTCAGAACGCGATTCTTTTCTCCCTGTTGGGAATGCTGATTTACATCGCCTTTCGTTTTCGTCCGATATACGGGCTGGCGGCGATTATTGCCTTGTTTCATGACGTATTCCTGACCCTGGGAATTTTTTCACTTACCGGCAAGGAAATATCATTGACCGTGGTAGCCGCTTTGCTTACCCTGGTTGGATATTCGATAAATGACTCAATTGTTGTTTTCGACAGGGTAAGGGAAAACCTTAAGCTGATGAGACGCGCGGATTTTGCTACAATAGTAAATGTCAGCATAAACCAGACGCTGAACCGTACGATCATGACATCGGGAATGACTTTTCTGGCTGTATTCGCCCTCTATATGCTGGGTGGAGAAGCCCTCAACGGCTTTGCTTTCGCGCTTGTCATGGGCATAGTGATCGGTACCTATTCATCAATTGCCATTGCCAGTCCGATTGTGTACTGGTGGCAAATGCTGATGGAAAAAAGAAAAAATAAAGCCGAGTGAATATTGTGGGATTTCCGGTGGAATCTCTCCTGAGATCAACCGCCGGAATTAAAGTTGTTATTTAATATTCAATTATTTAACGTAAGGGTTGACTCAGTTAGAACTCGATAGTACCATCTCTTGGTAAATTTCGAATTTTGCTGATTCAAGAATTCTATTAAGAAAGGAAGAGGATTTATGTTTGATGACCTTATCGAGTCTTCAAGTGATCGCAAAGGTCGAGGCAAGAGTACGCTCCTCGTTTCCTTTATCATCCACGCTGCAGTGGTGATGGTGATTATTATTGTGCCTTTGGTGTATTATCAGGCCCTGCCTGATCAGGAACTCCTGACACTCCTGGCACCTCCTCCACCACCGCCGCCGCCGCCACCGCCGCCGCCGCCTCCGCAGGCTCCGCCTCCGGTACAGCAGCAGCAGAAAGTGGTGAAACTTGATCCCTCACAGTTTGTGGCACCGAAAGAAATTCCTAAGGAAATTCCTCCACCGATGGACGATATCCCGGATATTTCAACGGTAACCATGAGCCGATCCAGCCTGCCTGGAGGAGGTGGAATGATCAGTGGCGTGCCTACTGATATCGGAAGTTTAGGTGCAGGAGCACCGCCGCCGCCGCCACCGCCGCCGAAGAAAAAAGCTCCCGTAAGGGTTGGAGGATCAATTCAGTCTTCCAAGCTGATCCGGAGAGTCGAACCCGTATACCCAGACCTGGCCAAACGTGCCCGAGTACAGGGAGTGGTTCTTCTTCAGGTAACTGTGGATGAAACAGGAAACGTAACTGATTTGAAGATCATCAGAGGGCATCCGCTGTTGAATCAGGCTGCCGTAGACGCAGTTAGACAGTGGAAATATTCCCCGACATTGTTGAATGGGGAGCCTGTTCCAGTTATTGCTACTGTGACAGTTAATTTCCTTCTGAATTAGAAAATCAGAAACTGAAACTACACGAAACGTATTGCTTTAATTTTGATATTTTTATTACAAAAATATAATTATTAATTATTTCGCACGACTACTTACTCGCATAGAAATTATTTTATGTGGTTTGGGAGGTAATAATTATGGGTTCATTTATGGAAATGTGGGAACAGATGGGTATTCTCGCTAAGCTGGTTGTTATCGGTTTGGCTATTATGTCCGTTTGGTCTATTGGTGTTATGTTCGAGCGTTATTTCACTTACAGAGGTGCTCGTAAACAGTCTCAGGAATTCGCTCCGGCCGTCGCCGAAGCATTAGGCAGGGGAAACCTGGAAGAAGCCATTGAACTGGCTGAACAGTATCCCAAAAGCCACCTGGCTAAAGTTGTTCACTCTGGTCTTCAGGAATTCAAGTCCCATACAGGTGCTGAAGCAATTCCGGGAACAGCCATTGATTGTTCTCGCCGCGCTATCCAGCGCGCACAGGCTGTTGGAACTGAAGAACTCAAAAGAGGTCTCAGTGGTTTGGCTACTATCGGTGCTACCGCTCCTTTCGTAGGACTGTTCGGTACCACTGTTGGTGTTATCAACGCTTTTGCCGGTATGAGTTCCGGTGAAGATGTAGGTCTTGCAGCCGTAGCCGGCGGTATTTCTGAAGCTCTTGTAGCTACTGCTATTGGTCTTTTCGTAGCCGTTCCTGCAGTGTGGATGTACAACGCTTTCACGAGCAAAATTGAGTCCTTTATCGTTGAAATGGATAATTCAGGTTCTGAATTAATCGACTATTTCCTGAGAAAGAGGTCTGAGAAAGATGTCAATTAGCACCGGAGGCGGTGGCGGATTAACTGCATGTAATGCGGAGATCAATGTTACGCCTATGGCCGATGTAATGTTGGTGCTTTTGATCATCTTTATGATCACAACTCCACTTATTCAAAGTGGTGTCGCTGTGAACATGGCCTCTGCTGTTAACGCTGAGGAAGCTCCCGAGGCTGAAGCAGAAGATGCTACGATAGTAACCGTCACCCGAAATAGCGAGTATTTTGTTAACAAAACCTTAGCCGCTGAGGCGGCTCTCCTTGACAAAATCTCCGAGGCTTACGCCAAGGCTCCTGATAAACCATTATTTGTCAGGGTCGACATTGCTACCCCTTACCGGGCCGTAGTAACCGTCGTTGACCTTGCTCGTGAGGTCGGGGTCGAAACGATCGGCCTTTTGGTAGATCGAGAGACCGAAGAAGGAGGGTTCTAGCTATGGGTATGAGTACTGGGGCTGGTGCAAAATCTGAGATTAACATCACCCCTTATATCGATATCTTGTTGGTATTGTTAATTATTTTTATGGTTATTCAACCTACCACACAGTACGATTTGAACGCTCGTGTTCCTGAGGATGCTCCTGAAGATATTCCAGATGATGTAATCATTAAGTCTGACGCAATTGTTGTCACGATTTCATCAAATGGTGCTCTCGAGATAAACCAGGAACCTGTGACCCTTGATCGATTAGGTTCAAGATTGTTCGAAATCTACAGTGCAAGACAGAACAAAAATATGTTCGTCCAGGCAGCTCAGGATCTGCCCTTTGGTGAAGTCATCCGCGTGATTGATGTTGCCAAGGGATCAGGGGTCGGAGATGTGGGACTCATGATTGACGAGTAGCCGCTTTTTATAAAGAGAGTGGCTACTCTCTTAATCGAAGGAGATTAAGTTCCATGAGAGCTATAAAAATAACAAGCACGGTCCTGTGCCTTGGCCTGGTACTGGCATTAATTGCCGGTCTATCAGGGTGTCAGTTCGCTGACCAGCTGAAAGCACGGGATCTTTTAAACAAAGGCGTTGCTGAATACACCGGCAAGAAATATGACGAAGCAGCTGCTCTGTTTCAGGAATCAATTGAACTTGACCCTGAACTGAAAGATGCTTACCTGTATCTTGCCACCACTTATCGCGCCCAGTTTGTTCCTTTTGCTCAGAGCCCTGAAAACCTGCAGAAAGGGCAGCAGGCTATCGATACTTTTGAAAAAGTATTGGAAATGGAACCTGGAAACACAAACGCGATAATCAGCATTGCCGGTATTCATCGTGACAGAAGCGAACCGGATCTTGCCAAAGAGTGGTTCCGTAAGCTGATGGACAACGTGGATACTAAAGCTGACGCACTTTACAACATTGCCTCAATCAACTATAACCTGGTTGATGATGCTACCGGTAAAGATGGAGAGAACATTGAAAACCTCACTGAAGAAGAGGTTCTCGAAACTACAGGACTGGTTGATGAAGCCATCAACTCCCTGAAGGAAGCTCTCGAAATCAAAGCCGATCATACCGACGCAATGGAGTACCTGAATCTTTTTTATCGTGAAAAAGCCGAACTGGCTCAGGACGAAGAAGAAAAGGTTCTTTGGGAAAAAGAAGCTGATAAACTGGCTCTGCAGGCTGTTGAAGTAGCCAGACAGAAAAAAATCGAAGAAGAGAGAGCCCGGAAACAGGTTTTCACAGCCGAAGAAGAGGAATAATCCCCTCATATTCGAGACTTCGAATATTTATAGAAAAAAGGGCGGTCCAAGACCGTCCTTTTTTCGTTATTTTCTTGTCCGCACATCCCACTTCGTAAACAGTAATCAAATCTCGGGTATAATGAATATCCTGCCGGCAGGGAATCCGGCGAATGTAATATTCTTATTCACCATGCACTATAAGCAAAGCCTGTAACTAACAATGATCAGATACGAGGACCTGGAAGAGCGAATCGCCGTTTATAACCCTGATGCCGATTTTGACCGATTACGTAAGGCATATGTTTTTTCTGCCAGGGAACACCAGGGACAGGTTAGAAAATCAGGTGAACCCTACCTTACCCATCCGCTGGAAGTAGCCAGTATTCTCGTCGACCTCAGGATGGATATCGACACAATATGTGTCGGACTGCTGCATGACGTCGTGGAAGACACGCTTACCTCGATTGCCAATATCCGTGAATATTTCGGTGACAATATCGCCGAAATCGTTGACGGGGTGACCAAGATCAGCCGGATCAATTTTTCATCCACTGAGGAACGTCAATCTGAAAATTACAGGAAATTACTCCTGGCCATGGTTGATGATATTAGAGTAATCCTTGTTAAGCTTGCCGACAGGCTGCACAACATGAGAACCCTAGAACATCTTTCTCCTGAAAAACAGCGCCGGATTTCCAGGGAAACTCTCGATATCTACGCCCCGATTGCCATGCGCATAGGCATGTCCCGCATCAGGGGAGAACTGGAGGACCTTGCCTTCAGGTATATCAATCCGGTAGCTTACAACCGGTTAACCGCCCAGCTCGAGTCCGAGGAATCTGTTCGGCAGGCTTTTATCAATGTGATTACAACAGAGATTGAGGAGACCCTGCAGGAGGCTGGAGTAAAAGCTGAAATTGAAAGCCGGGTAAAGAGGATCTACAGTATTCACGAAAAAATGAGGAGGAAAAACATATCCTTCGACCAGGTTTATGATCTTGTGGCCTTCAGGATCCTGGTAGGCTCAATCAGCGAATGTTATACAGTGCTGGGCCTGGTCAACAACCGCTGGAAACCGGTTCCTGACAGGATCAGGGATTTCATCGCTGTGCCCAGGCAGAACATGTACCAGTCACTGCATTCAACAGTGATTCATACTACCGGACACCCCTTTGAAATCCAGATTAGGACAACCGACATGCACCGGGTGGCCGAAGAGGGTATCGCGGCCCATTGGAAGTACAAAGAAGGAAGGATTCTCGACAACACTGAGGATACAAGGTTTAAATGGTTGAGAAACCTGATGGATATGCAAAAAGAGGTTAAAGATCCTCACCAGTTTCTCAGCAATCTCAAAATTGACTTGTACCCGGATGAGGTGTACGTTTTTTCTCCGATCGGAGAGGTAATTGCCCTGCCTGTTGGCTCAACCGCCTTGGATTACGCCTATTATATACACACCGAATTAGGCAACAAATGCGTGGGAGCCAAGGTGAATAAGAGGATTGTCCCCCTTAAGACAATCCTGGAAAATGGCAATATAGTTGAAATACTCACTGCCGCCGACGCACAGCCCCGCAAAGAATGGCTGGATATTGCCAAAACCAGCCGGGCCCGCATGGGAATAAGGCGATGGCTGAACCAGAACGAGGAAGATGAGTCTGTTGAACTGGGCAGGACCATAATCAGATCCATCCTGAAACAGCACAACCTTGGAATTAAACGGATTGAAAAACTTCTTCAAAAAGTAGCTGAAGAAACCGATTACGAAAGCCTCCAGCAACTGTATTCCCGGCTCGGAACCGGGAAAATTACCGCCAGGGAAATCCTTAAATCGCTTGAACCTGAACTGGGTATTTCCTTTGACGACGAAAATTCCCGTTACAAAACTACAATAGGCACAATTGTTGAAAAGGTGTTTGATAAAAGCAGCAGCTCAATAGTGGTGAGCGGCCACAGCGGCATGCTGGTCTACCGGGCTGAATGCTGCACACCTATCAAAGGTGAACCCGTAGTCGGATATCTCACCCTGGGAAAGGGTATAGCCGTTCATTACAGCGAATGCCCCGAACTGCGAAAACTTCTGCTCGATCCCCACAGAAGAATCCCTGTTTCATGGGATGAAAAATCAAAAACAGAAGAGGTTTTCCTGGCCAAGATTGTCCTGCAGACTTCCAACACTCCCGGACTGCTCGCCGAAGTTGCCGTAACTGTTTCGGATAAAAAAGCCAATATGGCCGATATTAAGGCGAAAAGCAATCCGGAACTCAAGGAAGCCCGCATGGAGATTGTTCTTGAGGTCACTGATATTAAACACCTCAATGACATTTTGGACGAAATCAGGGAAATAGATGGGATTATTGGAATCCATCGTGAAAGAAACCTGCACATGTCATAGCAACATTCCGGCAGAAAAACCGCCGGACCCGGCACCCCGGCAGAAGAAATAACTATCAATCGAAATCTTTCCGACTTTTATCGTTTTTTCTGCCTGCAATACGTAATTGTAATCAGCAGCTGTTTCAGAGGTATGATTTATACTTCCTCCAGGTATTGAAAGGAAGCATTTAATGAGTAATTCAGATAAAAAATCAAAAGCAATTGAGATGGCCCTTTCCCAGATTGAAAGGCAGTTTGGAAAAGGTTCAATAATGAGACTCGGGGATGAGCAGAACATCGATGTGCCGGTCATACCCACAGGCTCAATCTCAATTGATTACGCTTTGGGTATAGGAGGATTTCCCAGGGGCCGGGTTGTGGAAGTATATGGACCGGAATCAAGCGGAAAAACCACGATAGCTCTTCACGCCATCGCGGAAGCCCAGAAAATGGGAGGCACCGCGGTTTTTATCGATGCCGAACACGCCATGGATTCCACTTATGCGGAGAAGTTGGGAGTTAATATAGATAACCTGCTTGTTTCGCAGCCTGATTCAGGAGAACAGGCCCTGGAAATAGCGGAAGTGCTGGTCAGAAGCGGCGGCGTTGATATCCTCGTAATTGATTCAGTTGCGGCCTTGGTTCCACGGGCTGAACTGGAAGGGGAAATGGGCGACTCCCACGTAGGCCTGCAGGCCAGGTTAATGTCGCAGGCCCTGAGGAAGCTGACAGGCATTGTTTCAAAGTCTAAAACCTGCCTGATCTTTATCAACCAGATCCGGGAAAAAATCGGGGTTATGTTCGGTAATCCTGAAACCACAACCGGCGGAAGGGCACTCAAGTTTTATTCCTCGATTCGCCTCGAAATAAGGCGCATAGGGGCAATCAGGAACGGCGAAAATAATATCGGTAACCATACCAAGGTAAAGGTAGTTAAGAACAAGCTTGCTCCGCCCTTCAAAGAAGCAGAATTCGATATCATGTTCGGGGAAGGGATATCCAGGACGTGTGAGTTGGTCGAACTCGGGGTGGAACACAATATCGTGAACAAATCAGGTTCCTGGTTTTCGTACCGGGATGAACGATTGGGCCAGGGCCGGGAAAATGCCAGGATGTACCTGCATGAGAATCCGGACAAAGCGGATGAAATTGAGCTCCAGATCAAGCAGGCATTGGGCATGGTCCCGACGGAGACCGCGGAAATTCCGGCTGAATAGGCAGAGAAATATTACCGGAGCCTGGTAATCCCTATGTATAAAACTCCTGATATCCTGGAAAAGGTTGCCGTGCTGATTCCGGTTCACTTCAGACCGGACGAAGATCCCAAACTGATCGGTAAAATACTGGAAGACACCTTCAGGCACCAGGACCTGGTATGCCGGAGTGAGAATCTCCTGGCTGTAGTAGACCGGAATTCGGCTGCAGAAAAAATTTTCCGGGAAGCAGGGGAGCAGTCCCCGTTATATGGTGTCAATATCCATATCCTTCAGGAAAACCGCTGCAAGGCCGGAGCCGTGCGGGAGGGGCTTGAAAATCTGCTCAGTCGGTCTGACGCGGAATATTTTGCCACCAGGGACTGTGACGGAGACCATTTTATAGAGGATCTGCCCAGATTGGTTAATTTTCTGCTCTATGCCTCTGAACTCACCGGTAACCGGACAGTATGCGTTATGGGTTCGCGATCCTCACTTGAAAAACCCATGGGATGGATAAGGCAGGAATGGGAAAATCTGACTAATGATTTCCTGACCTCCGCAATCGCCTTCAGGCTCGCCGAAAACCTGGGGGTCATAGATCAGCGCTTCTGGAACGGAGCCCCCCCGGACATACAGAGCGGCTACAGGCTTTATTCACGCAGGGCGGCCAGGATTGCCGCGGAC
Source organism: Acidobacteriota bacterium (assembly GCA_963666915.2). Classification (GTDB taxonomy): domain Bacteria; phylum Acidobacteriota; class UBA6911; order RPQK01; family JAPXNP01. Next base: position 205,683 of record CAXXEX010000004.1, on the reverse strand, counting down.
AGTCTGGGCGCTTTGCCTGAAGACCGGCATATCCTTAAATTTGCCTGTGAATTCGAACCATTCGTTGACATCTCCCTGCAGGGTGGATTCTTCTGCCAGGTTAACCGGCTGACCCTGGTGGAGCAGCCGGTTTCCAGTTTCTCTGATTCAAATTATGCTTTAGATTATGGATCCTACCTTAAATACTTGGTGAATAAACTGGATATTAACCTGGATACCGCACTGCTTCTATTCGATAATGCGCTTTCTAAAAGGTCTCTTTTCTTTACCGACCACCGCAGGGAACTGCTGGAATGCCGGTCATTCCTTGAAGAGGAAGCATCGATTCCTTTGCAGGCTCCGTTTGTTTAGGATGACGATTACCGGTTTTCTTCGCCGTTCCCGGATTTGTCTGAAAAACTTCTTTCGGTTATTATTGGTCCTGGCATTTGGCCCAAGATAATTCGGGGATCGTCTAAGCGGTAAGACAACGGCCTTTGGAGCCGTCGATCCAGGTTCGAGTCCTGGTCCCCGAGCCAGAATAAGGCTTCCCCTGCTGTATAAACCCCGCTGCAGATCATTTGCCGGCACCACAGGCTCTATCATCGTGTTGTGCTCCAGAAAAAAACCTGGTGTTCCTTTCACGGTTACTTGATACAATATGCATTCAGGTTATTAAATAACCACGGATTCTTTCCGCTTTGAAGCGGAAATCACAATCAGCAAAACGGAAAAATGATAAAAAAGACAAAATTAAAAAACCACAAAACTAAAATCACTTTTATATTGCCAGGTGAACATACTTATGGCAGAGTGTTTCTTGTAGGGGACTTCAATAGCTGGAACGGCTCAGCTCACAGGTTTATTAAACGATCTAACAATACTTACAGCGTCTCGGTGGTTATTGATTCGGGAAGCCGGCACGTATTCAGATATCTGTCTGAAAGTGGAGAATGGATTAACGATGAGGCTGCCGACGAGTACTGTAAAAATGAGCATGGGACATATAATTGTGTAGTTACAGGCTGACCTTTTACTGTAGTCTTTTATCGTTACTTCATAGGTTTGAATATGGTCTAAATTTATTTGGTTTAGAACGGAAGGTTGTATGAGAGATCGAAGAAGATTTCACCGATGGGATTGCAGTCTTTCATGTCGTTGCGTAGGTGAAGGATTCAACTTAAACGGCACCCTGACCAACCTGTCTTTCAACGGCGCCCGGGTTTATACAGGCAAGAAACCGCCTCCTGAAGGTTCCGAAATCAAGGTATCAATTATCGAAGGAAACGGCGATGAAAACCTGGAAGGCAAGATACTCAAGGCCCGTGTAGTATCACTCTATAACAATGGAGAGTGTTTTGGGATTGAATTCTACGGCCAATGGGATGAAAGAGTTGAAATTCTGATGCCTGTTTTTCAGAGATATGTAAAAGTGGACTAACCCCTGAACCGTTTAAACCCCTTATTATTTAACCTTATGCCCGAACTTCCAGAAGTTGAAACCATCCTTCGAGGCCTGCAGAAAAAGCTGGCAGGAGAAGTTATTGAACAGGTCTTCAGCTCACCGGCCAGGGTATTTCAGTCTCCCGATTTTGATCCCCGAAAGCGGCTTGCCGGAAAGGTTTTCGCTGGAATTAGCAGGAGGGGCAAATATCTGATATTCACTATTTCAGATATCAAGATGGTGATCCACCTGGGAATGACCGGACAACTCCTGCTTAAACAGGAAACCCTTCCTGTCAATCCCGACTGCGAGGGACAGGATCCCCATATCCATTTCCGAATTCACTGCGGCTCCGGGAAACTGCTCCTTTACCGAGATCCAAGAAAGTTTGGCAAAATTCTTTTTTTCACTGGTAATGAGGAATTGCTCTGCTATTTCAAAAGACTGGGAACAGAACCTTTATCCGATGAATTCACTTACGATTGCTTCTCCAGGCTTCTGCAGGGCAGGAAGGGGAAAATCAAACCCTTTCTCATGAACCAGGCTTTTATTTGCGGAATCGGAAATATCTACGCTGATGAAGCCCTTTTTTCATCCGGCATTCATCCCGAATGCCCTGTTTCTTCAATAAGTGCAGATGGCCGTAAAAGGTTATATGAAGCTATTCCCAGTGTTCTACGCAAGGGTATTGAGTCTGGCGGCACTACTTTCAGGGATTACCGGAACAGCGAAGGTGATCAGGGAAGTTTCCAGGAAAAGCTTTACGTTTACGGAAGGGAAGGGCAGCCCTGCCTGCTTTGCGGTCACCTGGTCGAAAGGATCCAGGTAGGGGGGCGCAGTTCCCATTTCTGCCCGTCCTGCCAGGAGTTTTCCCTGGATTGTTCGTGAAAAGCAGCCGATTTCTCCCGGTCTTTTCTTCAGACTTTCTTAAGCGGGTTTCTTAAAAACCATTTGAGTGTATTAGAATACCGGTAACAGGGAAATCATTAGAATCAAATAACCAGGAAGGTATTGAGATATGAGGATCGATAACTATTCAGTCACAGTCAAAACCAACGGCTTCTGCCACGTGCTTGACCTGACCAGTGACATCCAGGGCAAGGTTACAGAAAGCGGTTTGTGGAACGGACAGGTTCTTGTTTTTGTTGTCGGCGCTACAGCCGGCATTACCACCGTTGAATATGAACCAGGACTGGTCAGAGACCTGGAGGAGCTTTTCAACAGGCTGGCCCCTCCCACCATCGATTATCATCATGAAGAAACCTGGCATGATGGAAACGGGTTTTCCCACGTACGGGCATCCCTGCTGAAACCTTCCCTTACCGTCCCTTTGATCAATGGCAGGATGCATCTCGGAACCTGGCAGCAGATTGTATTGATCGACTTTGACAACCGGCCGCGCAACCGTGAAATTGTTGTTCAGATTACGGGTAATGACCGGGAGAGCGAGTAGGACTTTTAAAAACTGGAGAAATAGAACCGGATCATATTCGGGAGGCAGGATTCCCTCCCGGATATGAAACAAAAAGCCGTCTCATCCCTATTTGATGGCAATTTCCGGCATAAGCAGCCATTGCGCCGGGACTTCAGTTATCCCCACTTCCTCAAGAATGCTTTTCAATGATAAAGCAGGCCGGACCTTCATGAACCTGAAATATTCACCTGAAGACAGAGTTTCCCAGAATGTTTTGGGTTTGGGATAGATTTCAAGCAGAACCCTGTCTGAATCATCCAGTGAAAGTTCCCGACGCATGGCGCTGACAGCAGTGGATAACCCTCCCAGTTCATCTACCAGGCCTGCCTCAAGGGCCTGGTTTCCGGAATATATGCGCCCATGCGCTTTTGGCTCGAATTCTTCGTATGGGATATTTCTCCCTTCGGATGCCTTGGCGACGAAATCGCGGTAGGTTTCAGACATCATTTTTTCGATCAGGGTTAACTGATCCGCGGAAAGGGTTGAATAAAATGAGAAAAAATCCGAATTGGGAGATATTTTGATCCGGTCAACTTCCATCCCCAGTTTATTGAGAAGTCCGGAAATGTCGAACTTTCCGAATATTACCCCTATTGAACCGGTAATACTTGTCGGCTGACAAATAATCCTGCGGGCCCCCATGCTTATGTAATAGCCGCCCGAACCAGCCACTCCAGACATTGAGACTATCACTGGCTTGCCAATGCTTTCCAGGGTGGCGATTTCCTGCCAGATAACATCCGAGGCCACGGCGGAGCCACCCGGGCTGTTTACCCTTAGAATGAGTCCGTCAATATCTTCATCATCCCTGACTGCCGAGATGGTCCGCACCAGGCTGTCTGATCCCAACAGGTCGGAAAAGGAGTCGCTTTTCCCGGTAATAATCGTTCCGGAAGCTCCAACCACGGCAATCTTTGCTTTTGTGCCGCCTGAGGATGATACGGTATGGGAATTCAGGTACTGCGATAGTGAGATGAAGCTGGTGTCAGCCGAAAGCAGGTAATCATTTTTCAGCTTTTTTCCTATCAGGCTGGCATAACCCATTTCATCCACCAGTCCCAGCCCGACCGCCTCCTGTCCCGAGATCAATCCTTTATTCACATAATTCTCAAGGATGTCCAGGTTCAATCCCCGTTCCAGAGAAAGGGTCAAAAGGAAATGATCCTGGATATCCTCAAGCATTTCCCTGTACATGGATCTGATTTCAGGGGTCATACGGTTACGCGAATATGTTTCAGCGCTCTTGTATTCCTTCATCTGCAGGAACTGTGGAACAATTCCAAGCTTCTCCATAGTTCCTTTCAGGAAGATCGTCTCGGCCATGAATCCATCCAGCAGCAGGTTAGCCGTCGGATTCATATAAATCCTTCCAGCGGCCGATGCCAGGAAAACTTCCTTTTCAGTAGCCATATCCGAAGTCAGGAAAAGATGTATGGATTTTCCGGAATCCTTAAACCTGATCATCTCATCCCTTATTTCCTCTACCTGGGCCCAGCTGGCCATGAGGTAGGGAACCTTCATGTAAACAGCCCTGATTTTTTCATCTGATGACGCATAAGAGAGGGCCTTCCTTATCTCCCACAGGCTTAAACTGGATGGCTGGAAAAGCATGCTTATTGATTCACCGCGCGGAAGCTCCGATACAGAAGAAGGCAGATTTATTTCCAGGATTGTCTCTTTAAAGGACACGGTTTTGTCAGTGGCCATATAAACGAGGGCCGCCCCGACAAGCATGGTTATGATGATAACGCCAATTAGCAGAAGTACAATTATGAGGGCTTTTGTTTTACTCATGTCGATTCTCCGGAATCCAATCCGCTTCACCAAAGCCGGATCACACCCCATTTATCCAGGCTGTCCAAGGCAGCATCCTTTATTGAGTATCCTGTCCAGAAAACATGGCATTTTTTTATCGTAAACATTTAATTATATCAGCTGTAAGGGTGCCGGTGCTCACTCGGAAACACCTTAAATTACGCTTTCATATTATTGGCAATATGCGAATAAAAACATGTATTCCACCTGTCCTTCACAGGACCTTTCCAAAATAGAAATCATGTTATAATTCCCCTGAAATCAGGTGGAGAATGCTTCGTTGCCGACCGTTGTAGGTCAGGTGTTTTTTATCAGGTATTGATACCCCGCATTTGACGACCTTGGTGCGGACGCAGTCAGGCTGCTTTTTTTGAAGGCTTTTTAATAATGAGTTCGAGTTTGACAGACCTGTTTAAAAAGAGCCCTGACCTAGAATCTTTTGAGAAGGCCGTGATCAAGCTGAACGGTGATTTCAGTTTCGACGAAAATGAAATGCTCAACCTGGGTTCTGCCTACTTGGACAGGTATCCGGACCGCAGAAAAAATCGGAACTCTGATGAAGTACGGATTGGTTACAGGATAGCCAAAATTTGCATTGTCGAAAACCTGATTGAAGGATTTTCAAATCAAGAGAAGGATAGTTTAAGAATAGGGTTCCATAAACTTGAAAAGCTCGGTGAAACAGCGAAGTTTGTTAGTGCTTCGCGAGATCAGGAAGAAACCGTAATACTAATCAGGCTTCTATCAACAAAACTGGATCAGATAAATAAAATAATAAGCACATTGCCGAAAGGCCTGATCAGGGAGCGTTTCACCGGGGCAATATCCACATTATATAATTCTCTTTATCTTTTCAGGCTTTTTTTAGAAGAAAACAGACCGGGCATTTGTAAATGACCGGTTAAGCGGAAACAGAGACAGCTGGTCCCGTCTCTGAGACTGAACCTTCCAGGCAAGGTTACATAAATTGAATAGAGGACCACGCAGTTTGTTCAGGAGAAAACCTAATGAGTTATCAGTTCGGAGTTTGTACATTCTGTGGCACAGGATGCGGCCATTTTCTGAAAACAGCAGGAGACGTCATTGAAGGGGTTTACCCTGCTGAAAAACATCCGGTCAGCAAAGGACGACTTTGCGTGCGGGGATGGCATATTCATGAATTACTGAGAAACAGTGACCGGTTGACCCAACCGCTTATCAGGGTGGATGATGAACTGGTTGAAACCTCATATGAAAACGCGCTCTCGTTTCTGAGCGACAGGATAAAAAAGGCTAAACCGGATCCGGTTTCAGATATAGGTTTCCTGGCTTCACCCAGGTCTTCCAACGAAGAACAGTATTTGCTGATGCGCATAGCCAGGCAGGTATTGGGAACAGGCAACATTTCCCTGGACTCCGAAGGCTGGCAGCAGTCCTCCCTTGAGGTCATCAACGAAGGCACAGGATTTCCCGGGATGACCGGTTCCGCTGAAGAGATCGATAAAACAGATTTCATCATGGTGGTTGACTTCGATATCACCCGGCAGAATCCGATCATAGGCAGCGAGATACACTTGGCGGCAATGGCCGGCACAAAGGTCGTTACCGTCGACAGCCGTCAAACCCAGATAGCCAAGCTCAGTTCTGATTTTCTGCAGGTCAGGCCAGGTTCCACCGAAATTCTCATGGGAGCTTTGGCTCGAATCATTATTGACGAAGAACTGGTTGACCTGAAAAAAATCAAGTCTTCCGTATCAGAATATGAACAGTTCAAAAAAGCGGCCACTAAACTTGAATTAAGCGCCGCAATTGAAAAAACAGGAATTGAAGAAACTGTTCTCCGTGAAACCGCCCGCAGCCTGGCCAAAGCCGAATCCGGAATGGTCTTCTTCCCAACCGGGATTTCGGGCATCACCCCTGCGACGGTTAAGATGATCTTCAACCTTTTCCTGCTTGCCGGCAAGGTGGGCACTCCCGCGTCCGGAGTTAATCCTGTCCCCGGTATAAACAATCTCCAGGGCGGTATCGATATGGGAGCCGTTCCTAACCGGCTTACCGGATTCCAGGATGTCAGGGATTCCAAGGTTATTGATAAATTCCAGGATGCCTGGGGCGGTGAATTCTGCGCTGATCCCGGACAGCCGATCTATGAATTGATAAAAAAGCATCCAAAGCTGTTGTTCGTCGTTGATCATGACGAAGGCATAATCAAAAATGCCGATGATATCAGCAAATCGGATACGGTCGTTTACATAGGGGCTTATAACAATCCGTTTACCAAACTTGCTGACATAGTTCTGCCCATAACCCCCTATGTTGAAACCGCCGGCACCTACACGACTACCGGCCGCAGAGTACAACTCTCAACGCAAAAATTGAAACCGACAGGGGGCGTCAAGCCGGGTTGGGAGGTTTTACAGATGATCGCGGCCTCCCAGGGACACGAATGGAAGTATGAAAACCCAGCCGAAATCATGCTGGAAATTGCCTCCCTTACCCCCAATTACAAGGGGATCAGCCATGACCGGCTCAGGTCGCTGATCGGCGGTATTCAGTGGCCCTGTAACGATGAATATCCGAACGGCTGTAAGTCTTTTGATTCCAGTAAGGCAAAACAGGTATTGAAATTTGTCGCCGTGGGGAATGATCCGACACCTGTTGAGCCCACTGAAGATTTCCCCTGGCTCCTGATGGTAGGGAAGGCTATGCATTTCTGGCATCAGAATAACCTGATGAAAAAAACCTTCATACCCAACCGGGAGTTCAACGCTGAACTGCTTCTCTATCCCAACGGGTTTGTTGAAGTTTCCAGGGAAGACGCAGAAAAGCTTGAGATTAGAAACGGCTGGAATGTGAATGTCGTTTCCCCATCGGGTTCCGTTGAAGTAAAAGTTAAGGTTTCTGGAGATGTTAAATCAGGAACTGCCTATATGCCCTACTTTGTGAAGGATATGGTATCCCAATTCCTTCTGCAGCATAAACAAAGCCTTGAACTGGGTGAAAATGCATCAGTACCGGTCAGGATCGAAGCTATCCGGTAAGAATTGAGAGAGAACTGAGATGTATTTAATTAGTAAAGAAGATGTTAAAAAAATCGCCTTCGAGCTGGCAAAAGATTACGATTTGCACGGCCCGGTGAAAGAAGACAGGTCTGGACAGGTTTTTTTCCAGAAAGCTGAAGATCCGGCCTCAATCGATCTGGGAGCGGCAATACCGTCAAATCCTGCCAAACAGGTTATCTTTCCCCAGCTGGAACGGATAATGAAGTACCGCTACGACAGCCAGAAAAAGGAAGCCGTGGTTGAACTGGATGAATTAACCCGGCCTAAAGCGCTGTTTGGTCTTCGCTCGTGTGACCTGAAAGGAATTCTCTGCCTGGACAGGTTTTTCCTTGGACAGGAGTTTGTAGACGAATTCTACCTGGCTCACCGCAACCGGCTTTTCATTGTTACCAATACCTGCACCTCTCCGTTTCCCCAGTGCTTCTGCGTCTGCACCGACAGCGGACCTTACGCTGTGGAAGGTTATGACCTGAACCTGACTGAACTGGAAAATGACTTCCTTGTTGAAACTGGAAGTGAAAAAGGAAAGAAGCTTGTAGAGCGGCTTGGCCTGAAAAAGGCTGACCCGGATAAGCATGAAGCGGAAAAGAAAGCTGTCATAGACAAAAGCATCAACAGTTTTGACGGGACCGCTACTGATAATAAAGCCTGGATTTCCAGGGTAACCAACCGGGTCACAACCGGATTTATTACCGAAGAAAACTGGGAATACATTGGTAACCAGTGTTTTGAATGCGGAGCCTGCACTTTCGTCTGCCCTTCCTGCTCCTGTTTTAATGTCGAAGACGCCAATGTCGCCGAAGGTGAGACGGACAGGCTCAGGACCTGGGATTCCTGCTCCTATGAAGGATATTCCAGGATGGCCGGGGACCACAATCCCCGCAAGCCGGTAGAGGACCGGAGAAACAAAAGATTTTTCTGCAAGTTATCCTACTCCCAGTCTAAAAAATACCTGAGGCCCGGCTGCGTCGGTTGCGGAAGGTGCGCCTGGGTATGCCCCGGCGATATTGGATTGCCCAATGTAGTAACTTACATCCGGAGAGAGATTACCAGTTAGGTGAATTTTTATGAGCGAAAACTGCAAAAGCAATAAAGATTTTGTGATCGTATCGACCCCAGAGGTCGCTACAGTTGTGGAAGTTAGAGATGAGATTCAGGATGTTAAAACCTTTTATCTCAGGTTTGACAATGAAGAAGTTGAAAAGAATTTCCGCATCAGGTCAGGGCAGTTCATCATGTGCACTATATTCGGTGCCGGAGAATTTGCCGTTTCCCTTCCTCCAAGTCCTGAGAATGACAGGTTCCATATCTCTGTCAGGGCAGTGGGGAAGGTGACCAAAGCCCTGCACAGGCTCGAGGCTGGAGATAAACTTGCCATCAGGGGCCCCTTTGGAAATGGCTACCCCTTTGAGGAAATCAAAGGCAAAAACGTGATATTTGTTGCCGGTGGAATCGGTTTGATTCCGCTGCGTTCTTCGATTGTGCACATGCTCCAGCACCGGGAAGACTTCGGCCGTATCATCTTGATTTACGGCTCCAGGTCCCCGCAGGATCTGATGTATCAGCCCAATATCAAGGAATGGATGGACAGTGAGGGTTTCGAGACCTACATTACCATCGACAGTCCGGCGGAAGGCTGGGAGGGGGAAACAGGTTTTGTGCATACCTTGATTGACAAGGCCAATGTTCCCGTTGAGAACACCGTGGCTTTTGTCTGCGGGCCTCCGATAATGTTCAACTCCGTCATTGGAGAACTGATGAAAAGAGGCCTCAGTGATGAACACATCTATTCATCGCTGGAGCGCCATATGAAATGCGGCATAGGCAAATGCCAGCATTGCGCCATCGGCAGAACCCTGGTATGCACCGACGGGCCTGTTTATAACTATCGGCAGATCAAAACCCTTGGTGAACAGATCTGATGAACATAAGTACTTCGCTCGGGCTGGACAAAGTCCCGATGAGCGAAAAAACATGTCTCGTAGGCATGGGCAATCTGCTTAAAAAAGATGATGCCGCCGGGATTCATGTAGTTGAAGGAGTCATTGAGAATATTTCGGGCAGCGGCCTGAAAACAATCATAGTGGAAGACGTGCTTGAAGCTTACGCTTTTAAGCTGGCTGAAATGGATTGTGAAAATATCGTGATAGTAGATGCTGTGGAGGCCGATTCAGATCCTGGATCAGTTGTATTCGGAAAACTATCGGAGTTTTCAGAGCTTCTCAGCAATTTTTCTACTCACAAACTGACTCTGGAAATGTGCGGGAAAATTTTTAAAGAGCATAAAAAGGAAACCTATTTGCTGGGTATAGTCGCTGGCGATATCGATTTCGGCCAGGGAATGACAGATCCGGTTAAGGAATCCGCTGATATGCTCAGGGATTTATTAATTACTTTGGCAAACGCTGATTAAAGGGAATATATCCATGAACGAGAATTTATCAATTCCTAACCTGCTGCTGGGTGCGATGAGTATCTACCTGGTAACCGCGCTGATCGTTCCGTTATTAGCCGGCTCCCGTAAGCTGGCCGGCTTAATGAACCTTCTTGGATCTCTGGTAGCCGGAACATTGTTGATGACAATCAGCTACCTGAGCATCTCCAGCGGATCTGTAAGTGAATTCCATTTGTTTGGAGTTGTTTTCCTGGTTGATGCCTTTTCAGGATTCTTCCTGGCCATCATTGCCTTCATGGCAGTGATGAGCGCGCTCTATTCCATACAGTATATGGAACATTATCCGGATTACAGCCTGCGCGGTTACTACCTGGCATTCCCCTTGTTTATTCTGGGCATGGCAGGCGTCGTAACCGTCGATGACCTGACAACCGGATTTACCATAGCCTGGCAGCTGATGACTCTCGCCTCATATTTACTGGTTCGATTCGAATACCGGAAACCCGGAATCGTGAAAAATGCCAATAAATACCTGATATTGATGGAACTTGCCTGGCTGGCCGTAATCGGCGGAGTAATGCTCTCCGGAGCAACCTCCATGGGAGCTACCCTCCACGAGATCACCGCCACCCTGGCTACAGCAGGCCCGGTTAACGCTGCTATTGTCTACGGATGCCTGTTGTTCGGATTCGGAATGAAAGCCGGAATTTTCCCCCTGGGGCAGCTTTGGCTTCCCGATGCCCACTCCATAGCCCCTTCACCGATCAGCTCGCTGTTGAGCGGTGTGATGCTCAAAACCGGCATATACGGGATCATCAGGACATTCTTCTGGATGGTTCCTGAAAATAATGACCAGATAATGATTATGGACAGTGTTTTCTGGGGAGGGCTCATTGCCACGTTCGGAGTAATCACCCTTTTTATCGGAACGGTTCAGTCAATGAAGCAGAGCGATAGCAAAAGGCTTCTGGCCTACAGTTCGATTGGGCAGCTGGGATACATTATTTTTGCTATTGGCGCGGCGCTGTTCCTGCTGAACAGCGAGAGCCAGGCTCTGCAGATGCTGGCGCTGATTGCCATCCTTGGTGCAATCTACCACGTACTTAATCACGCGGTGTTTAAAGGACTGCTCTTTATGAGCAGCGGAAGCGTGCTGTATGCCACCGGAACCAAGGACCTGAACCGGCTGGGAGGCCTGATGAAGCTTATGCCTGTCAGCGCCCTGGCCGCCGGGATCGCGTCTCTTTCCATTGCCGGAGTTCCTCCGTTCAGCGGATTTTCAAGTAAATGGACAATCATCTCCTCCAGCCTTTTGGCCGGAAGCGAGGTGGTTTTTCTAGTTATTTTCGGGATAATAGCCCTCTTTACCAGTGCTATTACTTTAAGCTGCTATGTGAAATTCTTCGGTATGACCTTTACTTCCGCCGGAGCGGAATGGATTAAAGACAGGGATATTGAAGAGGTACCGAAAAGCATGCTGGCTCCGAAGATGATCCTGACGGCTCTCTGCCTGATCCAGGGTCTTTTACCCTTCTTTTACTACACGGTCATAGCCGGAATACTCACCAGTTCACCCGGCCCTGTCCTGAGTGAAAAATTTATGGCCCTGGACCCCATGAGCCATATTTCATCCAAGGGAATGCTTGGTGTCAGCCTTTCAATTGACGGAATGGTTGCCAGCGCGGCCGTGCCCCTGATGATTCTCCTGGTGCTGGCCCTGATAATGGGCGCGGTCACTTTATTCAGGCGCTCAGGAGGTTCAAGCGAAAGAACGGCTCCTACCTGGCTGTGCGGATACCAGGACCTGAACCGAACCAACGTATACATAGACCGAAACATGTTTGCGGCTGTCCGAAAGATGTTCAAATGGACCGGCGGAAACGTTAAATAAATAGAATACTGTTGAGAAAGAGGAATAATATGCCTAGAGCAGATCAGATAATAGACAGCCTGAAAGACGGCCTCTCTGATGCCATATTAAATGTGGACTATCCTCAGGAGAACCGGATACTCATTGATGTTAAAAAGGAAAGCATACGCGAAGCATCAAAGAAGGTCATGGAGATAGGCGGCCGCTACCAGGTAAGTACCGGATATGACAATATCGAGCGTGACGGGACCCTGGGATTGATACATTCATTTGTATTTGACAAGGATAACGTTTTCATCAATATCAGGACATTTGTTCCCCAGGATGATCCGGTTCTTGAATCAATTACTCCTGACATCCCCAATGCCGGCTGGTCGGAAAGGGAATACCAGGATCTACTTGGATTCAGGTTTGAGGGGCACCCCAAGCCGAAACGCCTGATTCTGGCTGATGATTTCCCGGATGGGATCTACCCCCTGAGGAAGGAAATCCCATGGAACCTGATGCCGCCCGCGGCCGAAGATGTGGCCTATCAGCTGGATGATGTCCCCCGAAGGCTGTTCGGTAGTCCCGATCGGGCCGTTTCATCCCACCCTCCATGAACCGGAGCATTTCGCGGTTTATGTTGACGGGGAAACAGTAAAAGGCTGCGATTACAGGGGATTCATGACCCACAGGGGAATTGAGAAACTCTGCCAGACCCAGGTTACATACAATGAAGTTCCCTTTATAGCTGAGCGGATATGTGGAATCTGCGGTTCTGTGCACGCTACCGCCTACAGCCAGGCTGTTGAAATGGCGGCCGGACTTGAAATTCCCCGCAGGGCTGATTACATCAGGACATTGATGCTTGAAATTGAACGGCTGCATTCCCATCTTCTCTGGATAGGGGTTGCCGGTCACCTGATCGGTTTCGATACCGTTTTCATGCAGGCCTGGAGAGTTCGGGAACCTATTATGTGGCTTGCTGAAAAACTGACCGGAAACCGTAAGACATACGGAATGGTGGTAGTGGGCGGAGTTCGCCGGGACATCACCCCGGAAATAAGCAAAGATATCCTGGAAGTAGTCAACAAGGTTGAAGAAGAAACCCGGATCGTTGAAAAAGCAGTCATCGGGGATTCCGCCATCCACAAAAGAACTAAAAAAGTCGGATGGGTTTCTACCGAGGACACAGTTAAATGGAGCCTGGTCGGACCGGTAGCCAGGGCCAGGGGCGTTGATATTGATGCCCGGCGAGATCTTCCTTACGCGGCCTATGATGAAATGGATTTCAAGGTCCCTGTCGTTAACGACGGAGACGTATGGGGAACCCTGGTTGTCAGGATACTGGAGATCTATGAAGCTGTGAGCATCATCCGCCAGGTACTTAAGAACATGCCTGATGGTCCGATTATCAATGAACTTGACCAGGAAATTGAACCTCTCAGGCACGGAATCTCATCGGTCGAGGCTCCCAGGGGAGAATCTGTGCATTACGTGATTACCGGGGAAGAGAACAAACCTGAAAGATGGCGGGTCAGGGCACCGATCCTACCCGAATCTGCAGGGCATCCCCACCATGTTGCTTAATAATGAACTCGCCGATGTGCCAATAATAATCGGCAGTATTGATCCCTGCTTTTTCATGCACTGACCGGGTAAGTGTCGTTGATATCAGGTCAGGAAATGTAAACGTATTGAATAAGGCGGAATTCGAGAATATGTCCTCGGAGGAAGTAGATGGAGCTAGCGATGGATTTCCTGCTAATCATTATAAATATAATAATTTTTCTGTTGGCGGCACCCCTGTTCGAAGGGGTGTGTAAGGAAAATAACGGCCAAAGTGCAGTCCAGGAAAGGGGCCTCCGGTTATCCAGCCCTATTTTGATATTTTCAAACTCCTGGGCAAAGAGAAATTTAAGTGCCGGCAACTGGGCATTCAAGTTTGCCCCCGGTAATGGCCTTAAGCTCTATCCTGGCAGCAATTGCTTTCCTGCCATTCGCTCACCGGGCTACCGCCTTAACAGGTTACGCTGATATTATCACCGTAATTTACTTGCTTACCTTTGGCGGGATCGCGGTGTTGCTGGGAGCTCTTTCCAGCCGGAATATCTATGCGTCAATCGGCGCGAGCCGCGAAATGGTTACCATCATAATGGTTGAACCCGTACTGGCCATGACCTTCATTCTTGGCGCTGTAAGGGTTAAAAGCCTGAACCTTGACCTGACCATGAACCATATTTCTGAACATGGATATATAATTTCGGCCGGGATCATGCTTTTCCTTTTCCTGGCCGCCCTGCAGGCATTTGTGGGAAGGCAGCCGTTTGATCTGGCTGAGGCCGAGACCGAAATTATTGAAGGCCCTTTTATTGAATACAGCGGCCCGAACCTGGCCATGTTCAAGCTTTACATGATGCTGAAGCAGATGTTTTATGCCGCCCTGTTCGTGGGGGTGTTTATCCCGATCAGTTCAGGCATCTACCTGGTTGATGCCGGGTTGCAGATACTCGAAATTCTTTTGATCTATGTATTCATAGCCCTGATCAGTTCCACCAATCCAAGGCTGAGAATTGACCAGGCTGTTAAATATTACGCTGTTCTTATTGCCGGCGCCATGCTGGCGGTAGGTTTGTCGGTATATGGAATTTAATTCCTGATAGAGAGGAATACACCGTGTGGTTAACTAGTAAATTAAAACAGGTCTTGATGGTTCTGAAACCGGGAGTTGTAACCCTTCCGTACCCGTTTGAACCCAGGCCGGTCTCTGATACCTTCAGGGGACAGCCTCACTGGGATCATAACAAGTGCGTTGGATGCGGCGGCTGTGCCGCTCACTGCAGCGCCAGAACTATTTTTATTCGCGACGTGTGCCAGGAAGTCAGGGTTCTTTTATACGACTCCTCCCGGTGTACCTACTGCGGTCGCTGCGCTGACGTATGCCCTGAAGACGCTATTGTAATGAGCAATGAGTTTGAAATGGCTACAGATAACAGGGAAGACCTGACCGAGAAGATGGAGCTTTTCATGCTTACCTGCCAGCGCTGCGGTCGCTGCTATGACATGGAAACCCCTAACAAACTGGACAGCCTGGGACCCCATGGATTCCGGTATGACAACCTTGAATACCGTATCGTTACAAATAAATTTTCCGATACCCACGATACTGCTCTTCTCAAGGATACTGAAGTTTATAAAAGACCAACGAAAGTTGAGGAATAGATAGTTATGTTATCCAAACTGGCTGAAAAGGCTTTTAAACATTCACTTTGGATCTATCACTGCAATTCAGGGGCATGTAACGGCTGCGATATTGAAATCCTGAATGTGCTTACACCCTTTTACGATGTGGAGAGATTCGGAATGAAACTGGTGGGATCCCCCAGGCACGCGGATGTGATGCTGATTTCCGGTGCGGTTACCAGGCCGACCCTTCCGCTTGTAAAAAAGGCGTATAACGCTATGCCTGATCCCAAGATCGTGTTTGCCGTCGGCTCCTGTGGAACCGGCGGAGGATGTTGGTTTGATACTTATAATGTGACCGGCGGCGCCGATAAAGCCGTTCCTGTCGATTATTATATTCCAGGATGCCCTCCGCGGCCCGAAGCTATTATTTATGGTGTTGCCCTGGCTCTGGGCCTGGTTGAAAAGCAGGCTTCCCCGATTGAAATGAAGCAGGTTGAATTCCCGATAGATGTTTATGAACGGAATCAGGCCTGGGAAGAAAGAAACGTGATCTATAAACTGCTGGATGATTGATAATCCAGATTTTAATGATTGAGAGCTTTGGTTATGCCTAAAAAAATATTGATAGTTGACGATGATGTGGATCTGGTTGAAACGATTGCCCAGGCCCTTTCTTTTCATGGTTTTGAAATTGAAAAAGCCCACAGCGGCAGGGACGGCCTGAAAAAAATTCTTTCCTCCAGGCCGGATCTTGTTGTTCTGGACGTGATGATGGAAAGCGACACCGCCGGATTCGAAGTGGTTAATCAGCTCAGGAATTCAAAAACGGAATCCCGGTACTCAGAAGTTTCAGACGTTCCTGTAATTCTTCTGACAGCAATAAACCAGGTGACAAATTCCCGTTTCTCCCTTAACGAAGCACAGAGCTTCCTCCCGGAAATCAATGATTTCATCACTAAACCTTTTAAGATTGATGAATTGATCGCTCGAATCAGATCCATTCTCGGCGTCGAATAAAAATAGTCCATCAGCGAGAATTTCAAGGCCTGTTGATCAACCTGTATCACGGGCCTTTTTATCTGTGATCCAAACAGTAAACGGTGAATTCCAGCATATTTACTTCTCCCAGCGCAATTACCCCGCTTGGACTATTGACGGAGCATGTATATAATTTCGTAAATCGTCTTTAATAGTGCGGGCTACACGGTTATGAACGGCTGGAACAGTTATGAAGATCAATTTAAGGCTTAAATTAACGCTGAGCTTCATACTTGTTGTTTTATTGACCGGGGCGCTTTCCATAATCATTGGCTTTAACCTGATACTCGACAAGCTGGTAGGACAGGCCCAGAGTACCGTACTCAGCCACATAAACACTTCCCAGCTGATCTATTCCGATGATATCGGCATCCTGAATCTCCAGGTGAACCGGATTTCAGTATCTGAAGAGTTCCTGGACGCCTTTCTATCCGAAGACCGGGATCAGCTGCAGGCACTGATAAGCGCCCGCCGTGAAGAGCTGGGACTGGATATTCTCAATGTAACCAACTCAAATGGAAGAATAGTCACCAGGGGAAGAAATCCTGAATTGCATGGCGACTCGGTCATGGGAATGTCCTGCGTGAAAAGAGCCCTGCAGGAAAAGAAAGCCTTCGCCGGCAGCAGTGTTTTTCTCCAGACATATTTGCAGAAGGAAGGTCCTGACCTGGGGCAGCAGGCCATCGTACAAATTGTTGAAACCCCGCGTTCCCGGAAAGGTGACAGGATAATCGAAGACCGGGGATTGATGCAGATAGCCAGTTCTCCCATAATCCACCGGGGTAAAATAATAGGAGTCGTTTATGGAGCAAAGCTCTTAAACAACAATTTTGATTTTGTTGACCGCGTTCAGAACCTGGTCTATGAAAATGAAGATTATGACAGCGCCGAAGCCGGAAACGTCACCATATTCCTGGATGACGTAAGGGTTTCAACAAACGTCAGGAATACCGATTCAAGCCGCGCCCTGGGCTCCCTGGTTTCAGAGGAGGTTTACAACACCGTAGTCAATAACGGCGAAACCTGGCTGGGAAAGGCCTTTGTCGTCAATCAATGGTACATTTCGGCTTACCGCCCAATCCGGGACCTGGACGACAATGTAATCGGAATGGTTTATGTGGGAATACAGGAAAAACTGTTTCAGGATATTAACCGCCAGACCCTGGTTTTCTATATCCTGATGATCCTGGCAGGTTCCATCCTGGCGCTTCTCCTGTCCCTGTATTTCATCAAAACAATTTTAACCCCTTATAAAACCCTTATCGAATCCTCCAAGCAGCTGGCCAGGGGGAGCTATATCAAAGTCGATATCAAATCAAGGGATGAAGTCGGAGACCTGGCCCGGGCTTATAATAAAATGATTTCAGCCATCCGGGAGCGGGACGAAAAGCTGAGAGATCAAACGGAACAGCAGCTGGGCCAGTCCGAAAAGCTGGCCTCCCTGGGAAGACTGGCTTCCGGTATAGCCCATGAAATCAATAATCCTCTCACCGGGATTCTCACCTACAGCTCCATGCTTCTTGAGGACTTCAGGGGAACAGAATTTGAAGAGGACCTGCAGACCATTGTTGACGAAACCATGCGCTGCAGAAAAATAGTCAAAGGTATCCTGGATTTCGCCAGGGAAACCAAGCTCGAGAAAGAAAAATCCAATGTGAATTCAGCTCTCAGGCAGGCGCTTTCCCTCCTGGAAAGACACTATAACTTCCACAACATCAAAATAACCCTGGACCTGTATGAAAACCTTCCTGAAATCATGCTCGACCTGAACCTGATCCGTTCGGTGTTTAACAATCTTGCTGTTAACGCCGCCGATGCCATGCCTGACGGGGGCGAACTCCGGGTATCGACCCGCTTTTCACCCAAATCCCAGCTGATAACAATTAATTTCACCGACACCGGGATAGGCATACCTCCCGAAAACATCCCGAAGATTTTCGATCCATTCTTCACAACCAAGGAACCGGGAAAAGGAACCGGCCTCGGCATGAGTGTAACCTATGGGATTATAAAGAGGCATAACGGTACCATTGATATTTCCAGTGAACCCGGAAAAGGTACTACAGTAACAATAGAACTTCCACTGGAAACCGAACTTAATTTCCCTGAACTCAGCTAAAACCGATTTCGGTTATAATTAGCGTATCTTCAAAAAGATATCAAATCGATATCCCGGCTCCAGTACTTTATTATGATAATCCGGGTTGATCTGGGTAATTGAAATGAACGAGAAAAAAGTTAGACTTTTAATTGTAGATGACGAAAACATAGTTCATAAGAGCTGTAACCGCATCCTGCGTTCCTCCCGTTTCGAAATCACAAACGCCTATTCCGGGGAGGAAGGTCTTGAACTCGTTAAAAACAACGATTTCGACTTGGTGCTTACTGACTTGATGATGCCTGGAATCAGTGGCATGGAAGTACTTAACCAGCTGATTAAAGACAAGCCGGAAATTGTTGTAATAGTTTTCACCGGGTTTGCGACGGTCGACAGTGCCAGGGAAGCCTTGAAAAAGGGAGCTTTCGATTACATCCCCAAGCCTTTTACACCTAAGGAGCTTACTGACGTACTTAACAATGCCGTTAATGAAAGGTCGGAAAGATCCGGGAAAAACACCCTGGACCTGATGGCGGTTGTGTCCCATGACCTGCAAAGCCCCATTGCCGTGGTACACAGCAGTGCTGAAACCCTGCACAAGGGATACTTTGGCCACCTGGAACCCAAGCAGCAGAAAGCCCTGGAAGCTATTCTCAGAAACTGCGAATACCTGGAAGACATAATCAGGAGCCACATCGAATTTTCCAAGCTGGATCTTGAAAACATGGCTTCTTTCAAGGAGCGAGTTGACCTGGTGGAAGAGGTGCTGAAACCAATCCTTGACTCACCGGAATACAGCAGCAACCTGAAAAATATAAAACTCGAAACTGACCTCACCGCAAATGCGGTAGTCAATGCCGATCCAAACCTGTTGAAAATTGTTGTTACCAACCTTATTACCAACGCCATTAAATACGGGAAAGCCGACGGAAAAGTAAAGGTTAAAACCGGAAATTCCAACGGCGAAATCACTGTCTCATTCTGGAATGAAGGTGTGGGGATGACCCAGGAGCAGATCAAAGAAAAGCTCTTCAAAAAGCATTCCCGCCTCAAGCAGAAAGGAACCGAAGGTGTGAAGGGCAACGGATTGGGCCTGTTTATATGCAAGGATATTATTGAAAAGCACCAGGGCCGCATCTGGGCTGAATCCAAGGTCGGCGAATGGGCGGAGTTTAAGTTTACCCTGCCCAGGAAATAGTATCCAAGTGCTATCACCAATTTAATTCCCTGGTCTCTGCTGCTCCAGGCGGTAATGGGATCACCCCCATAGTTTACGACGGTATTAGGGTAATATCCCTCAAAGATACTGATAACTAAAATCACGAAGACTTCCCGCGGGGTTGCTATCGTTAACGCCTTCGGTATCGAAACTCCAGTGCCTGCCGGTTATATAACGCCAAGACACCATGACGCGGGGCCGCAGGGTGCCATGCCCATCCTGGGCTTGGGGAATTTCGAGTGCCGAATGTCCCAATGCCTATTGACGATTTTCGATTGTCGGGTGTCGAATGATAACTCGCAACTCAACACTCGAAAATCGTAACTAAACACTCCAGCATTCACCACTCGACACTAAGGAAATGTCGGTTTGATTAAATCTCCCCTACCTTTATTAATTTGGCAGCCCCCCTGGTTATGTCAGAAAGCTGTTTTCTGAAATCTTGCAGGCATTCGGTTTCCAATTCCAGTTCCATCACCACTCCAGTCTCAGTGTAGCTCTCATCCTTCTTCACTACATCGTAATCAGGCAGTATATGGTAGACATTGCTGATGTCGGGGAAGGGTATTTCCACGGACATAGCTGAACGGGGTTTTATTTCAAGCCTGCGGGCCAGCCTGAGGCATTCCGCAGCAGTACCCCCGTAAGCCCTGACCAGGCCGCCTACACCAAGCTTCCTGCCGCCGAAATAACGGCTGACGACAACAGCCACATGATCCAGCCCCTGGCCTTCGATCGCTGCCAATATCGGCCTGCCGGCAGATCCTCCTGGTTCTCCATCATCAGAGAAGCGGTATTCTCCTCCGATCTTGTAGGCCCAGCAATTGTGGGTAGCATCAGCCAGAGAAACCTTTTCAATGGCCCCCATGGCCTCAGGAGGGCTTTCGACTGGCAGGGCTACAGCGATGAATCTGCTTCTTTTTATCTCTGCCTCGTGGCAAGCCCGGTCGGCAAGAGTCAAGATTTTCAAATTACTACCACCCATAAAACACTGTCACGCGGTTGCTGCGTCTGATGGAAACATGTTCTGGATTAGAACTTCCCTGAAATTTCAACCGTAGCTGATTATATCCCACTTTGAACGCCTTGACGATTCCTTGTCCGCCCTGGTTCAGCAGCTCCGAATTTTACGCTATCAGGCAGCTCGGGTCGAGGATGAGCAGTGATCCTGCCTTCCAGTTTTGGCTAAACTGCTCCCCGGATTTTTGAGATTAGAATTGCCAGTCAAGGCTGGCGTAAACTGTTCTCCCGGGTTCATGCACGATTGCCGGATTCGCTCCCGTGCCTCCAATGACGTCCCATTCATAAGAATTGGCCACGGCGTAGTACTTGTCAAAAATGTTCTCTCCCCCGAGACTGAGGGTGATTGATTTCCATGAATAACCAAGCAGGAAGTTTATGGTATCCCATCCTGCTATCTGTTTTTCACCGGCTGCAATATCGACGTGGCGGTCAGGTTCTGAATGAACCCATTCGATTGTCCCGAATAATCCCTGCCTCAAACTCTCCAGATCAGTCTGGTATCGAAGCGCCACCCGGCTGCGCAAGGGAGCGATCTGTCCGAGGTCTCTGTCCTGGTTGTTTTCAGGGAAGGTGTCTTTTACGCCCCGCTGAAATGAAGCCCCGGCTTCAAGAATCAGTGATCGGGGAAGTGAGATCTCGGCCGTAACATCCCCACCGTATATATGGGCGTCTATATTGGTAAAACTTCGTCTGCCTCCTTCGGTTTTTTCCTGGTAGATATAGTTGTCGATGGTTGAATAGAATCCTTTCAGCTGGAGGGCCAGAAGACCCTGTTCCATTCTGAATCCAGTGTCAAATTCAGTGTTGGCTGCCGGTTTGAGCTGTGGATTGCCGAAAAAGGAGGGGTTGCCCTGTATGTAACGTTCAGTCGAGGTCGGAGGACGGTAACTGCGTCCGATTCCCGCAAATATTTCCGCATTCCCGCTCAGGAAATAGCTGGCGGATATCTGCCCTCCCGGCAAGAAATCAACCTGCTTATTCTCATCGGTCACTGAACTTGTAAAACGCAGTTCCTCCTGGGCCTCCTGCTGAAAGCGATCCAGCCGGAAACCAGTGCTCAAAGACCATTTTTCCATTAATATGTCGGACTGGATATAGGCTCCCAGGTTATGGCTGTCTACTGATGGGATCAGGTACCCGTTTAGCAACTGGCCGGTGAGGCTGTTGTAGACATCCCCCCACCAGCTGCGCTTATAGAAGTCAAGTCCGTAGGTGAGGGTCGCCGCCTGGGCGCTGGTTACATTCTGCGCCGAGCCTCCTGTAATTGTCGATTGGACTATATTGTTTTTCGGGACCGCTACATTACGGAATCCCTGGAATGGATAGTGCTCCACTCTATTCCGGTAGGCGGATAAGGTGAATTTATTTGAAAGAGCATGAGATTCGCGGGCTTCCCAGCTTATCCGGCTGAGCTTCGTCACTTCTTCATCAGTATCGAAACCAACTCTGGGGGTCAGGATATCAGCAGCTTCTCCATGGCTGTGTTCAAGCAGGATGGTGTGCTTTTTACTGGGAGAATAACGGAACTTACCCCAGAAATCATGTTTACTGAAGGCATCAGCTTCACGCCCGGCCGCCGAATAGGATGCCCCCAATCCTTCCCTGGTTTCCCAGAGAGCATTTCCATTTCCGTCCTCATATTGACCGGATTTTGAGAAGTTGTATCCGAATAGTCCCTGCAGCTTTTCATTGCCCCCTTCAACCAAGAACCCGGTGCTGAGGTGATCGTAGCTTCCCAGTTTGCCGACGATTTCTCCCCTGAATCCTGGAGCGGGTTTTCTGGTGATAACATCCACGTAGCCACCTAAAGCTCCGGGCCTGGTCACGTCAAAAGGCCCCTGCTGGATTTTCATGCCGGAAACCAAAAGTGAACCGATATGTGAAAGACCGGGATCCTTGCGGCTTCCGCAGGCTCCCTCAAGTATTCCCCCATCCAGCATTATCTTCATGTTTTCCTGTCCGAAGCCCCTCATCGATACCTCATTGCCGTATCCGCTCTTCCTGATCATCTGAATCTCGATCCTTTCGTCCGAGAGAACTTCAGCAAGATCCGGGGCAATCCTCGTTTTAAGCCTTTCAGGTGCAATTCCTTCAGTTTGTTCCCTTTCCCCGATCACCTGGATGGTCATATTTCCCAGCCTCAATGGAGACTGTCCCTCCATACTGGAAGCAGAAGAAGGGAATGGTTCATTCAAGATCACTGGCAGGCTGGTTAATAAAAGGGTACACCGATCCTGGCTGCAGTCAGCATTCCCCCTGGCATATGCGGTTTTGCCTGCCAGGCTTACCAGATCCAGATCATCTCCATCCGATTCCAGTTTGAAGATTCTGCCTCCTTCAGCAACAAGCAGGACTTCCCGGCCTTCATCACTATCAGCCAGTTTTATTGTCCCGGTTACCTCAACATTGCCATCGGAACCGTATGCATGGGGAATGAATATGAAAACACTTGTCAGGCAAACTAATGCGTAGAAAAGAACCTTACTGATCGGTATTCGATTCCCTGCAGACACTATTTCCTGCCCGGATACCGTCCCGGTTTTTTCTGCTCCCAAGCGCCAAATTGATTTTTTCACTGGTGGATTTCCGCCTCTCTTAACCGTCGTTAACAATCTCGAATATGCTTCAGCTTGAAGCTGATTTGCCTTGGCAAAAGGCTTTTTTTATCTATAATGCGAATGCATTTGCATTATAGATTCGAAAATTCGGAGTGTCAATCTTTGATTCTGGAAAATTGCAATGGATAAAGGGCAGGGATATAATCGCTTCAGAGGCTGAACAGTATGAAAAGGGAAACAGAACAACGCAAGGCAATAGAAAAAATTTTTATCCAGCAGGAAAAGCCGCTGGGTATCGGGGAAATAATGGAGCGGGGCAGGGAATTGGTCAATACGCTGAATCAGGCCACGGTCTACCGGAATCTCAAGCGACTGGTTTCAAGCGGCTGGCTGAAAAGAATCAACCATCCCACACTAGGCACGCTCTGGGAGCTGGCGGACCGGGGACACCACCATCACTTCTACTGCAACGTCTGCCACAACATGTATGATCTTCCGGGATGCGCCCTTGATCAGAAAAAAGCGGTTCCCGCCGGGTTTGAAATCGAGGAGCACGAAATTTTTCTTTCCGGCACCTGTAAATCCTGCCTGCATTAGCTTTGCCCCGTCCCCAAAGCTACCATTTTCAGAATTCCAGCTGGGGAGGCAGGATTGAAGTCTCCAGTTTCTCGAAGCGACGATCAGGAATTCACTCTCCAATTATCTTGACCATGATCCGTTTGGGTCGCCTGCCGTCAAACTCGGCATAGAATATCTGCTCCCAGGGGCCAAAATCAAGCCTGCCGCCGGTGACGGCGACAACTACTTCCCGTCCCATTACCTGCCTTTTCAGGTGGGCATCGCCGTTGTCTTCTCCGGTCAGGTTATGACGGTACCTGGAAAGAGGTTCATGAGGGGCCAGGCCCTCCAGCCAGTTGTCATAATCATCAAGCAAACCGTTCTCGTCATCGTTGATGTATACAGACGCGGTTATATGCATGGCATTAACCAGGCAAAGACCTTCCCGGATTCCGCTTTCCCTCAAAAGCGCGTCGACTTTGGGGGTTATATTGATGTAGGCCCTTCGGGAAGGGATTTCAAGAGTCAGGGTTTCCCGGAATGTTTTCATGGAATTTTCTCCAGTGACTGAAAAATGTAGTTAATTTTGACTGATTATTTTCCCGATTATAATAAAGTTCTGAAATAACCTCCATGACAAGCCCTTTATCCGGGGATATTCATGCCGATCCAGCCTTTTGATCCACATAAAAAAAATCCCTGTTCTTTTTCGGCCCGCTCGGGACAGGATGATCAAATTTCATCCTGCTGATACTGCCTTTCATCCCTGAAATCAAGCGGTTCAGGTCGAAAGGGTATTAAATTTCACTCTACGAAGATAGAATATTTCTGACGCACCGGTGAATTAACCGGGATTTTATTTACCACATCCAGGAATATTTGTTATGAATAACGGTAAGGTCAGCATTATTTTTCTTGTTTTTCTGCTTTTGTTTCCCGCCATGCCCGCCCTGGGCCAGGAATCTCCCAAGGACATAATCGATCGCGTTGACAGGATTATGAGAGGTGATTCCTCCTACGGAGTTGCCGAAATGGTTATTTCGACAAAGAGGTGGAAGAGGAGTAAAACCATTGAAATATGGTCGGAAGGTACCGAAAAAGCACTGATCAGGCTCCTTAAACCCCGAAAGGAAGAAGGTGTCGCCACCCTGAAAATAGAAAATGATATCTGGAACTACCTTCCCAAGATTTCCCGTACAGTGAGGATTCCTTCATCCATGATGATGGCTTCATGGATGGGGAGCCACTTCACCAATGATGACCTTGTCAAGGAGAGCAGGCTGGTTGACGATTATACGATTGAGATAGCTTTCGAAGGTGAACGGGAAGGAGCAGAGGTGTGGGAATTCAGGCTTACCCCTGATCCGGACGCCCCGGTTGTATGGGGCGGAATTAATTTTGTTGTCAGAAAAAAAGATTTAATGCCGGTTAAGGCCGACTATTATGATGAAGACGGGACGCTGAAACGCGTTGTAACCTACTCGGAATACAGGAATATGGGGGGACGCCTGGTGCCGGCGGTAATGCAGCTGGTTCCTGCCGATAAACCGGGAGAATTTACAAAAATCACCTATAGCGAACTGGCTTTCAACATGAAACACCCTTCTGATACCTTTTCTCTCGCCAGTCTCAGAAATAAATAATCTTTTTGATGGGAATTAAATGATTTTATTCAAATTAGCATGGAGAAACCTCTGGAGAAATTCAAAGAGGAGTTGGATTTCAATCTTTGCCATTTCAACAGCCTTCCTGATTCTCATGATCATGTCCGGTATCCTGGAAGGGATGTCGGTACAGATGCTGAGGAATGGAACCGAGCTTTTCCAGGGCCATATTCAGATACATCATTCCGAGTACCTTCCCGGGCGCAATATGTACGACTGGATAGGGGACACTGAAGAATACGACCTTGAAAATCTCCTGGAGAAAGTCAAAACGGTTGATGGGATTACGGCCTCCGCTCCAAGGGTATACGGTTTCGGACTCATATCAACCGGCGAAAACACCAATGCTGTCAATCTATCCGGAATGGATCCATCCAGGGAGGTTAATGTCACCAGGCTGCTGAAATCGCCGGTGCAGGGGAATCATCTTTCCAGTAAGCCACAACGGGAGATCCTGATCGGAAAAACATTGGCCAAAAACCTTGGTTCCTCTTCGGGGGATGAAGTCGCCATAGTAACCCAGGCCGCGGACGGTACAACCGGTAATGATTTATACCGCATTTCAGGCATTATCTCCACGGGACTGTCTGACCTGGACAGAACCCTGGTAGTAATGCACTGGCGAGACCTGCAGGAACTGCTGGCAATGGAAGCATGGCAGGTTCATGAAATCGCACTGCTGGCCGAAAAGCCTCGCGAAGCCGCACTCTCAACAATCCTTGTTAACGAATCAATGCTCCTCCCTCCGGAATCAATAGCCGAAAGCTGGGGTGATCTGCTTCCGCAGCTGAAGGAATACATCGAAATTGCCAAAAGCTCCGGATGGATCCTGATACTTTTTGTTGGGATTTTCGCGGGATTCGGAACCTTGAACACCATGATGATGTCAGTATTCGAACGAACCAGGGAAATTGGGACGGTGAATGCCCTGGGAATGGCTCCCCTGCAGATTCTGGCAATGTTCTTGCTGGAAAGCCTGTTCCTGTCCATACTGGGCCTGGGAATAGGCTTTGCCGGAGGACTTGCCATTATGAGCTACCTGGTCAGCAACGGGCTGGATTTATCCGCCTGGGTAATGGACATGTCATTTGCCGGCAGCCATATCGACCCGGTCATGCAGGTGGTTTGGACCTGGAACGAATTCCTTACCTCAGCCTTGAGCCTCTCAATTGTTGTACTGATTGCCACCCTGCTTCCCGCCCTGAGAGCCGCGCGCATGAAGCCGGTTGATGCCCTGGCGGAAGGATAAAAGCATGATGGATAGACTCAAAATAAATATTGGGCTTGCGCAAGATCAAAAACCGCGACTCCCGGTCGAAGCTTACGGAGGATCATAGATGTTATTGCTTCTTAAATTATCCTGGCGAAACCTGTGGAGGAATAAGAGACGCACCATCCTTACGGTGACATCGGTGTCCCTGGGACTCGCCCTCCTCCTTATCAGCCTCGGCATCGGAGACGGCTCCCATAAACAGCTGGTTGATTCCGCTGTCAGGCTGGGAAGCGGACATGTCCTGATTCAGGCTGCGGGATACCAGGAAAATGCTGAATTTAAAATGACCCTGTCTGGTGATGACCTCATGCGGATAGGAGAATGGTTGAGAGAGTTTTCTGCCAACGGTGATTTGGTAATAGAGTCATCCGTTCGCAGGGGTTTCATCTCCGGGATGATGTCCTCCGCCGACGGCGCGTCCGGAGCCCTGGTAACAGCAGTGGAACCGGTTAAGGAACGTTCCGTGTCCAAATTTTCCGAGAAAATTGTGGAAGGGACTTTTTTTGAAGGGAACTATAAGAATCCTGTCGTTATCGGCAGGGGGATAGCCGAAAAACTGGAACTGGATATAGGCGATAAAGCAGTGTTAATGGCCCAGGGCCTGAGCGGTGAAGAAATTGAATCGATACTTTTACGGATATGCGGCATAATCGACACCGGCACGGATGAATTGAACCAGGTCCTGGCTCTTGTCACTCTTCCCGATTTCCAAAAAGGTTTCAGGATGGGTGAAAACGTACACCAGGTCGCGCTGTTTACCACGGATTCTGATTTAAGCGACAAACTAGCCCTCATTACATCAGCACAGTTTCCCGACCTGGAGGTGTTGACCTGGGCTGATGCCATGCCGGAATTAAGAGATGCCATAGCGCTGGATGACGGATTCAATTATGTGTTCCAGGGAACAATTTTCATTCTTGTGGCCTTTACGGTCATGAACACCCTCCTGATGTCTGTCCTGGAGAGGAAAAGAGAATTCTCACTGCTTGATGCCATCGGACTCAGTCCTTCGGGACGTTTCAGGATGGTAATGCTTGAAGCGGTTTTTGTCTCGATGATGGCAGTGGTTATCGGATTTATCCTGGGATTCAGCGTTCACTTGTACCTGAAGATTCACGGTCTCCCTCTCAGCGCGTTTTACAGCGATGATATGGCTGGAGAGTTCGATTTCGGGGGAGTAATGCTGGATCCGGTCCTCTATTCCGACCTTTCATGGAGCAGGATTGCCGGCTCCGTCCTGATGGTCACGTCGATCACAATAATACTGGCTGTAATCCCGGCTTTCCGGGCCGGCAGGGCGGGAGATGTACATATGCTGAGCGGGAAATGAATTCCGCCTGATTTTGGCCTTAAAGGCAAAAATCAGAAAGCTGAAAAACTTAAAATCATTTGCAATATTATCGATATGGAACTGGTTGGATAAAAATGAACAGTAATATTTTGTTGAGACTGGATGAGGTTACCCGCACCTATGAGCAGGGAGAGCATATTGTACACGCCCTTGACCATGTAACACTTGATGTTAAAAAGGGTGAATTCCTGGCTTTAGCCGGCCCTTCAGGATCAGGCAAAACAACCCTGCTGAATATTGCCGCCGGGCTTGATCAGCCTACTGAAGGCAAAGCCTTTTTCCAGGAAAGTGACCTGGGATTGCTCAGCCGGAGAGAACTCGCCCGCCTGAGGCTTGGCAAAATAGGATTTGTTTTCCAGAGCCACAACCTGGTGCCGGTTCTTACCGCGGAGGAAAATACTGAATTCATACTGCTTTTAAGAGGCGTGCCGGATAAAATCAGAAGACCCAGGGTTCACGAAATACTAAAAGAAGTCGGCCTGCAGGGAATGGAAAAGAGACGGCCTTCGGAACTTTCAGGAGGACAGCAGCAGAGGGTCGCTGTTGCCCGGGCAATAGCCGCTGAACCCGATCTGATACTGGCGGATGAACCGACCGCCAACCTTGACAGCAAAACAGCCCAGGCCCTGCTGGCCCTGCTTGAAAAACTTAACCGTGAACACGGAACTACTTTCATATACTCTACCCATGATCCCGAGGTCATGAAAAGAGCCCATCGTATCGTGACCTTGACAGACGGTAAAATTAAATCAGATGAAATTGTCCCTGGAAACCATATCAGATCATGAAAGGCCTGGGCGTTCGCACCGTTTTCCTGATATTTCTCATCAGCTGCTGCTTGCGGCTGACGCCCTTATCGGCCAGGGATCACGAAATTGGCGCTTCGTTGCGCTTCTTCCAGTTCCTTGCCCTTGAAGAGGTGGTTCCGGATACCCGGAATGATCTGGAACTGGGGATTTTCAGGCTTACCGATTACCTGGAACTGGGAGACAATGTCAGGATCGAAACCCATGGAGTAATAGACTTCTCCTCGCCTTCCAGCGGATCCTCAACCGGACTTGCCGTCTCCAGGTCCCGCTACTTCATGCCGCTGCAGTTTGATATAGCCGATCAGGAGGATTATTTTTCTGAAGCCAGGCTCGACCGCCTTAATATCTCCTTCGATGTGGGGCAGGCCGAAGTAACCGTAGGCCGGCAGCCGGTCACCTGGGGGGAAGCCTATTTCTGGCCGGCCCTGGATCTCTTCGCCCCCTTTTCCCCGGAGCAGCTTGACCGTGATTATAAATCCGGAGTGGATTCAGTCAAGGTCAGCCTTCAGCTTAATAACCTTTCTGAATTAGAGATCATCGGCGGAATACTGGGTTCATCGCTGGAAAGGGACGGTACTCTTGGCGCGCTTCTGCGCTGGAACCTGGGAAACGTGGATGTCGGCTGCATGGGGGGATTGTTCCACCAGGATACTATTGGCGGACTGTTCCTGTCGGCTGACGTGAAAGGTACCGGGGTCAGGGCCGAGGTCTCTTACACCTCTTCCGGGGATGATGCGGACAGGTTCATCGACAGGGAGGACTTCTGGAGGGGTTCACTGGGTTTTACCAGGCAGCTGACCCCGACGATCTCCATCACCTCGGAAATGGCCTATAACGGCTATGGCGCCGATGATCCTGATAATTACAGGTACTGGTACACTTCAGACAGGATGATGAGGGGCGAGGTCAACGGTTACGGCCGCTTTTACTGGGGCACGTCCCTGAATCAGCAGCTCCATCCATTGCTGACTTCTTCATTTACTTCCCTTGTAAATTTCACCGACGGTTCAGTGCTTCTCACTCCCGCTCTGACCTGGTCACTGAGTGACAACTCCGACATTCTGGCCGGAGGAGAAATTGGAATCGGAGAAGGGATAACCACCACTGGAGAACAGCCGATAATGGGAAGTGAATACGGCTCGATTCCGGCTACCATTTTCGCCGCATTGAAAGTTTATTTCTAGCCCGTGTTTCTCCCCGGGGTTAAGCAGAGATGCCCATGTTTAACCTGTCGCAGCAGTCAGTTGGTGAAAAATCCCGGCTGGACCGGAAACAGACTTTCAGACCCCCGCGCGGCTTCAAAATTAATTGCCCGGGCCGATTATCAGTTTCTCTTGATAACAACAAAGCTGACATCATCATGGGGGCAGGTGAAGGCCAGCAGGTCCAACTTGATGGCTTCCGCGATATTCCTGGCGGTTTCATCCTTGTATTTTCTCAGCACAGCTTCCAGGCGGGAGGGGAAATATTCTTCTTCATCTCTGCTGAGCTCCGAAAGCCCGTCAGTGAAAAGCAGGAGAATGTCTCCGTTTCCCATCAGGTTGATTTCATTCAGCGTGTACTTTTCCTTGAATCCCAGGACGGTCTGGGTTGTTTTCCTGTCGATATCTTCATATGAAGGGATGGTTCCAATAGGGGGATAGGTCTCCAGGGATTCATGGTGGATATCGACAATCCTGTCAAACTTCCGGGAGAAAACCACAGGGATGGGCTGGGCGGCAACCATGAACCGAAAACGCCCGTCTTCAGATATCTCTCCGTAAATGAGGGAAACAAACTTGTTCACACTGGAAGACTTATAAAAACGGGTGTTTATATTCTCGAATAGACGAGTGGTGATCTCTCCATTTTTATCAAGTTCATACAGAGCCCCGAGCAGGAAGGCCTGGTGCAGCATGAGCGATAAAAGCGCGTCGGTAATCTGGTGACCGGAAACATCGGCCAGGGCGATACCCGCCATGTGCCGGCACTTTTCAAGATTCAAAGCCACCTGATGCTGATCCCGTTTCTGGGCGCGGTTTATTCGCGCGTCAATATCAAATCTTTTCTTGAAATCCACGTAAATAATGTGGTCCCCGCCCAGTTCACCTGAATAAGGAATCGAAATACCGTAGAGATCTATACCTTCAACCGACGGGAGATCTCCCGAATCAGGCTGCAGGTTCACCGCGATCTCCTTGAAATTCCTGAGTTCCTCGTCCTGGCTCCTGAATCTTTGCCATTCCGGTTCATTGATATTGGACATATTTTCCTTCTTAGACCGCCTAGGATAAAACATATATAGGACTTTTTACAAATGGGGCTAGCACTCTACGGGATTGAAAACACCCTTTCCCTTGAATGAATCCTACATTGTAGCATTGACTATTTTCGAAAACTCCAGTTGTCCTTGTTTGCCTGAAGAAATAGGAAAACGGGTAAATTTCCCAAATTATTTCAATAACCATTCCTTTTTTTTTCGTTTTTTCCCTTTTTCCGGCGTTGTTGCATAAGTAGGAGAAAAATGATGGGGGGAGATTCTGATGAGGAATCCTGTTGCGGGATACAGCCTACTGGAAATATGCCTGGTCATTTCACTGTTGATCATCCTGGGGACATCCGGGATCAGCCATGTAAGGAACTGGCGCGACAACCTGCTGCTGAGATTCACGGCCCAGTCTTTTACGTCTGAACTCAACCGGGCCAGGATTGCCTCGATCGCCTGCGGATTTCCGTTAGAAGTCCGAATAAGGGAAGACCGTAAAGCGTACCGTTTGGGTTTGCGTGACAGGAAGGAAGGATTCACGGAATATTCATTACCCGATTCATTTCAATTTCAGGGGCAGCCCCGGAAACCAATTGTCTTTTATTCTTCAGGGAACTGTACTCCCGCGGGAACTTACATTATCAGAACCGGCGACAAATCAATAAAAGTAGTCGTTTCAATTATGGGCAGGGCCAGATGGGAATATTTATGAGCGAAAAGACTTTCTCGGGAAACAAGTCCTGCCGGGGATTTACCCTTATTGAACAATTAGCAGCCGCCAGCCTGATTCTGATTGCGTCACTTTGCATTCTTGAGGCAATGATTTACTGTCTCCTGAGCCTCCAGGCTTCAGAGGAAGCATGGGAGCAGGAGCTTCTTGAATGGAACCAGTCCCAGGTTGAATTAACAAATGAGGAAGGGCCCGATGAAGAGGAAACTGTTATTGAGGCGAAGGTTACCGAATAAAACAACTGCTTATATCCGGGAATCTCCAACTGAAGAAAGGTCATGGGAAGAGCCCAGCGAAGGTTTTTCGCTGGTCGAATTGATGGTGAGCCTGGCAGTTTCAGCAGTTATAACCGGGATACTCTTTACCTTCTGTGTTGAAGTC
The DNA here is from genome assembly GCA_963666915.2 of Acidobacteriota bacterium. Taxonomy (GTDB): domain Bacteria; phylum Acidobacteriota; class UBA6911; order RPQK01; family JAPXNP01. The sequence goes on along the minus strand of CAXXEX010000004.1, from coordinate 173,550 downwards.
CAGAAGATTTCAACTGAAATAGTATCCGCCCTTGAGTCCCGGGACAGCTTGAGGCTTTCACCTGTGATTCTAAGCCGATGGATAAAAGGAGCCGGGATGAATATGAAAGGGGATCCCGGGGAATACCTGGAAATAGAAAATGACCGGATAGGAATCAAATCTGATTTCAAGGGGAGTGATGGGAACCCGGATGGAGACACCGATGACAGCTTCGAAGATATCTCAATTAGGGTGAGCCGGAATGAACTTAAGGTAAAAGGAGGAAAGGGGACCTATCAGCCTTTCCTGAAGAATGTAACCAGCCTGCTTGTGGAACAGGAGGGCAGGGGCACTGTCAGGCTTCGTATTGCCGGCACAGAGGGAAAACTTGATCCAGAGGGCTCAGTTGCGGCGGAAACCGTTTTCCGGTTATGGAATTCCCAGCCGAACCTTTTCCCGGAGGAATTGCCGTGAAAGAAAAAGGATTCATTCTTGTCACCTCTATTTTAATCGTTTTCATGATGCTTGCCGTCCTCGGTTATGTTCAATTAAAAACAATTTCACACATAAAAACATCTCAATTTTCCGGAATCCAGATGGAAAGCATGAAACTGGCGGAAATGGGGGCAAACAAGGCCTCCCGCATGCTCTCCACCCAGGATATCAACAGCCTCCTCATCTTCGCGAAAGATGAATCGCCGCAGGCCGGAGATGATTATTCCCTGAATCCCCTGGATCCCTCAGAAGCGAGGTCAAATAAAATTTCGGAGCTAGAGAGCAAATTCGGGAATCGGTGCTTTTTCTCAAAGCCGGATCCCGGTAAAGCAGTAGCCTTCAAAATATCAAATAATCCTGAAGAACCTCCATCCATGGATTCAGATGGAAAAGTGATTGTTCGCAGTTTTGGTATTGTGGAAAACGGTCTCCTCGAGTCTGAAATCGGGATCACTAAAAACCAGATTACCATCCTTGAAAGCATCTTTCGGAAAGATAAGCCCTTTATGATTCCGGCTCCTGTTGTTTTGCGGGATCCTGATTCCCGGTGGTTTTTTAATGGCCTTGATTTCCGTGTGTCAGGGGGTGACCAGGCGGCCATACTGCTGCTGGGGACTCCATCGCCGGTGCCTGCCAATGAAATCGCTCTTCTCAACCAAAGCCTGGACGAAAAGTGTATCGATTACCAGGGGAATGCGGTCGCGGCGGCTGAGCCCCTCAACGGATACGCCAATCTGGCCATGCTCTCATCCCAGGGTTTCTGGGATCATTTCAAATCAAACATTGATGAATTCGCGATAGCCTTAAACAAAGATTTACCGTGTCCAGATCCCGGACTTTTCAAGTTTTCCAACGGCAGCCTGGTAAAGGACAACTATTCAGGAGTGCTGGTAACCTCAGGGGATATTGAATTAGGAGGGATATTCTCCCTCAACGGACTCTTAATTCACCTGGGAGGAGGGAAGCTGATCCTGTCGGAAGAATGCTCAATAAATGGAGGCGTTATCTATATTGCTTCACTTGAAAACGATTCCTCTTCCATAGTGATCCAGGATCAGGCCCGGATAGTTTACAATCCGGAAAGCATAGATAAAGCGCACAACTGCTTTCCGGTTACCCACCTTGGAACCAGGATTATTTCTGAATAGAACCGCTTATTTGACAGCCGGGGCAGATGAATATTGACGGAAAGAGCCATGCGTGTCCCAAGTATATATCACGGGTTGACAGCTCTCTGAACACGGAAACCACAGCGGTATCAGTATAAAGCAATAAGGCTCGCGCCCTCCTTCAACTATGCGGTATGGCAGTGATGAATCAAGACTGTTTCCTGACAGGTTCCAAAAGAACGAAGGTTTCACCTTCCACCATAGGGCCTGTTATCTGGAAGATTTCCTGCAGCCTGGGATCATTGATAAGATTTGGCCAGTCTTTTTCAAATTCACCCAGGGAATCAAATTCCCAGTGTTCGACGAATTCCCCCACATTCCCGGTAAAAGTCTTCCAGACGCCCAGCAGTTTTAATTCCAGTTCATCGGCCAGGGGAATTACCTGTTTTGTAAGGATTTCCTCAAATTGTTTTACGTTGTGAGCCCGCAGCCTATACCTGACCTCTAAAATGTAATTCCCCATAATTGATTTCCTGTTCTTTCATTACTTACCGGGAGAATCTCCGCCCGGGCAGGCTATCAAAGTTAACAGGTTTAAATGCTTATTGCGAGTATCTTAAATAAAAAAAACCGGCTTTCATGGATTTGCCGGCACAAATCCGCGTCCTGATTTGCATCTTCACCTCGAGCCGCGGTTTTCAATCTTTCTATTCTGTTCACGGCAAAGGGTTTTCAGTTCCTGGGTTTCTTCCCGGCCGAGGAAAATGTTTGTGAAATATGTTTTGTTATGGTGAAGCGGTTCGGATAAATCTATCCATTCACTACATTTATCTCCATCCGGGGTTCCCGGAATCGGCGAAAACTCAGACAACATCACTTTTATGCCGAGGCTTCCGGCAAACCGTATTGAGCCTTCAGGGTCCTGAATGGAACTATCTGGATGACCTATAATTATGTAAGCGGTTATTTTTCCGGGATCAGCCCCGGCAGATTTAAGAATTTCAACGGCCCTGGCCAGATCTTCGGAGTACACCTTGTCTCCGGTTTTTCCCTGCCATTCCACGGCGGAACTTTCAAATCCCAGGTAATAATTGGTAAATCCAGCTCTTTCCATTAACCGGGCGTTCTCCTGGCTGATCATCCTGGCGTTAAGGGCATTTGGAGTATGAAAACGGATTTGAAGATTACCAGCAATAATCTCATCAAGGAAAGGCCCAAGGGCATCTTCCCACCTGAAAAGCAAGGAGTCATCATAGAAAGCAAGATTTTGAGCTCCCTGCTTCACAGCCAGTTCAACGGAGTTCATGGAGTATCTGAGGTCATTAACTTCAAACCCCTTATAAATTTGAGGAACAGAACAATACGTGCACCTGAAAGGACAGCCTTCAGTTAACTTTATCACTCCGCAGGACAGGATGGGGTAGCCCTCCCAGAAGGGAGGCTCATCTAAATCAGGCTCAAGGTCCAAGAAAGACCAGAGAGAGGCAAGGTCCAGGCCTGAAACACAGAGATCTGCCCCCATCTGTCGGGCATGATCCGGGCAGATTGTCGCGTAAACGCCACCCATTACTATCCTGGTGGAAGGACTGATTCTCCTCAGGCATTCAATCACTTCCTGGATACCCGGATACCAATAGGTCATCTCGGTCTGTATCAGGGCAAAATCATAAGGACCGTTATTTTCAAGTTCAGATTCAAAAATATCCGCGGACAGTCCGAAACGCCGGTATTTAGACGGCATTGCGCTCAGAGCTTCCGGTTTCTCAGCCGGGGAAGCTAAAAATTTACCTCGTCCCCAGCTATCTTCCTTGAGTAAATAATTAGCGAGGGCAGGGTGTTTCCTGTCCATAAAATCAAATAGCCTGACCTGGGCGCTTCGCCTCAGGTATCCGCCTATTTTCAGGATGCCAAAAGGTTTAAGCCAGAAATCATAAGCGGTGAAGTCATATATGGGAGGATTAACAAGCAGAATTTTTTTCATTGTCATAGATTGGAATATAATAAACGGGTTCGTATTACTATAACAGGATAGATGCGGGCTGCATTAGCTGACGCGCTGGATTAATAAAAATTACAGCTGAGAAGATTCCAGTTGACGAGGATTTAGTGAATGAATACATACGTTGATGTACCCTTCAGGGTAAGGTATGCCGAAACCGACCAGATGGGCGTAGCCTATTATGCCAATTACCTGGTGTGGTTTGAAGCGGCCCGGGCCGGCTTCTGCAGGGCAAGAAATTACCCATATTCTAGACTTGAAGATGAGGAAAATACTTTTCTCCCAGTTGTCGAGGCGCACTGCAGGTACCTGGACAGCCTGCGTTATGACCAGGAGTTCTATGTTCGCACTTATTTGAAGGAATTCCGGCGGAGAAGCTGCATTTTCGAATACAAGGTAAGCGACAGTAATACCGACAAAATTTGCGCAACGGGCTGGACAAAGCATCTCTTTATAAACAAAGATGGAAAGATAAAAAGTTTTCCAAAATCAGCTGAAAAATATTTCTTCAAGTAAACAGGCAAGCGATTACGGATAGAGAATTCACCCTGGGATTTCGGTTAGTACTGAAGTCCGTTGGTTTTGACGTAAAAATTTTCAATGCGGCAGATCAGTTATGAGCTCAAATAATGCCTCTCAGGCCGATAAGTTAATATGCATAACAGTAAAATCATTCATGGGAATGATCTCCTTTTTACCCCGGCCTATCGCGTATTTTATATGTGAATCCCTGGCTGTTCTTTTCCATTTTCTCGATCGAAGGCACTGCCGAATTGGAATGATAAACCTGGGAATAGCCTTCCCGGAGAAGTCCTTGCGTTGGAGAAAAACGATTCTCCGTAAGAGCTTCCGCCAAATCGGGACACACGTCGTTGAGTTAAGCCGCCTCCATCGGATGACTCCTGAACAGTTGCGGGAGCGGGTGCGCCATGACGAAACATATAAAAACTACCAGGAAGCTGTTGGCCGGGGTATGGGCCTCATATTCCTGACCGGTCATCTGGGCTGCTGGGAACTGCTCTCTACCGGTCACAGCAACTACGGCCACAATCTCCATGCGCTGGTCAGGCCGCTGGACAATCCCTGCCTTGACGAATGGCATACCAAAGCAAGGACAAGGTTCGGTACCGGGATCATTGAAAAGCGCAACGCGCTGAGGCAAATGTTACCGATATTGAGAAACGGAGGGGAAATCGGAATATTATTAGACCAGAATGTCCAGGAAAAAGATGGTGTTTATGTCCCCTTGTTTGGAAAACCGGCGTCAACCTCAGCCGGGCTTGCTGCTATTGCTATGAAAAGGAAATGCCCGGTTTTACCCGCTTTCATCATGCCGGACATCAAAAAGGGTTACTATCGCATTGAAATGGGTCCCATAATCCCTTTCGCGGATTCAGGTGACAGGAAGAAAGACCTGATTAGCAATACCGGTTTATGTAATGAGGCGCTGGAAAAAGCTATAAGAAAATTTCCAGAAGGATGGCTCTGGGGACATCGCCGGTTCAAGACCCAGCCCGATGGTTCAAATCCCTATCGATAGAAACAGGCTGCTTGATGATTATTTTGCAATACCGGACTGATTTTCTTTATTTTTCAGTTATTTAAGATGGTCCTTTTCTCTGGAGGAATATTTAGCCTCTCCAGCAAACTCTGTCGAGAAAACAGCTGCTTTCTGTTTCAGGAGACCGAACGCCGGCCCTTGCACTGCAAATCATGGCTTCTGGTATAATTAGGCCAGCTTTTAGGGGAAGTCTGTAACAGGGCTATCCCCCCAAACACATTTAGGAATCGTTCATATCTTTCCTGTTTCAGCAGGAGATAAATTCAATGCTCTTTTTCTAGAAAGGGAGAAAACAATGGCAACAAAGGTAGCAATTAATGGTTTTGGCCGTATCGGCCGCAATGTTCTGCGGGCTTCTGTTGAGCAGGGCCGCGAATTGGAATTCGTCGCAATCAATGATTTAACTGATGCCAAAACACTGGCTCATCTTCTTAAATATGACTCCATGTTTGGCCAGTTCAAGGCCGATGTAAAACCCGGTGACGGCTGCATTTACATTAACGGCAAAGAAGTAAAGGTTTATAGCGAACGCGATCCTCAGCAGATTCCCTGGGAAGAAGTTGACGCGGACATCGTTGTTGAAGGAACCGGTTTCTTCCGTGCTCGTGAAGACGCCGGCAAACATCTTCGCGGTAACGTTAAAAAGGTTCTCATTACTGCCCCTGCCAAGAATCCTGACACCACAATCGTGCTTGGCGTAAATGAAGAAGTTTACAATCCTGCTGAACACAACATCATTTCCAACGCCAGCTGTACAACCAACTGCCTGGCTCCTGTAGCCAAAGTCCTCCAGGATACCTTCGGTATTGAAAAAGGCCTTATGACTACCATCCACAGCTATACCAACGACCAGAGCCTGTTGGACTTCCCTCACAAAGACCTGAGGAGAGCCCGCGCCGCCGCGCTGTCAATGATCCCGACCACTACCGGAGCCGCAGCCGCGGTTTCACTGGTACTTCCGGAACTGAAGGGCAAACTGGACGGATTCGCTATTCGCGTTCCCACCCCGACCGTTTCTGTTGTTGACCTGACTGCCACCCTTACCAAGGACGCAACTCCTGAAGCGATCAATGATGCTGTCAAGGAAGCTGCTGAAGGGAAAATGAAGGGTTACCTGCAGTTTTGTGAAGAAGACCTGGTTTCAGTTGACTTCACTGGCAATTCACATTCTTCCATTTTCGACGCTGGTTATACCAAGACCATCGGCGGAAACCTGGCCAAAATCCTTTCCTGGTATGACAACGAATGGGGTTATTCCTGCAGGATCGTTGACCTGGCAGAATTTGTAGCAGAGAGGTTCTAAACAAATCATGGCTGAAAAAGGTGTATCCAAGCTTTCTGTGAAAGATCTTGATCTTGCTGGAAAGCGTGTATTTATCCGGGTGGACTTCAATGTTCCGCTCAAGGATGGAAAAGTTGGGGATGACACCAGAATTCAGGCTGCACTGCCTACTATAAGGCTAGCCAAAGAAGCTGGGGCCAGGGTTATCCTGGCCTCGCATCTCGGCCGGCCCAAGGGAGAGAAGAACCCTGAATTTTCTCTCGCTCCGGTTGCAGCCCGTTTAGGTGAAATCCTGGGTGAAAACGTGGCATTTGCCCCTGATTGTCTGGGAGAAGCAGCTCAAAAGACTGTTGAAGGCCTGGGCAACGGATCAGTTGCTATTCTGGAGAATGTCCGGTACTACAATGGCGAAACATCAAATGATCCTGAATTTGCCAAAGAACTGGCCAGTCTGGCTGACGAATATGTGAATGATGCCTTCGGAACGGCCCACCGGGCTCATGGTTCAACTGTTGGAGTGCCCCAGGCACTTGGCAGGGGTGCTGCCGGATTACTCATTGACAAGGAACTGAATGCCCTCTCAAGAGCTTTATATTCTCCTGAGAAACCAGTTGCCGCGATTTTCGGCGGAGCCAAAATCTCCGACAAGATTCCAGTCATTGAAAACTTCCTCGATGTGGCCCAGGTAATTATCCTGGGTGGCGGAATGCTTTTCACTTTCCTCAAGGCCCAGGGCAGAGAAATCGGAAAATCCCTGCTTGAAGAGGAACGGATTGATTTTGTAGCCGGATTGATGGAAACCGCTAAAGCCAAAGGCGTTGACCTGGTTCTGCCAATCGATGTTGTTGCCGCTTCGGAGTTTTCCGCTGAGGCTGAAAGCAAAGTTGTTTCAGTTGACAACATTCCCGCTGACAGCATGGGCCTGGATATCGGGCCGGAAAGTGTTAAGCTCTTCCGGGATAAACTTGCCAATGCCAAGACAATTATCTGGAATGGTCCTATGGGTGTTTTCGAATTTGAAAAATTTTCCCATGGAACCTTTGGCGTCGCTGAAGCCGTTGCTTCCAGCAGCGCTTTCTCAGTAATTGGGGGCGGGGACTCGGTTTCCGCGATCAAAAAAGCCGGTTTAGCTGATAAGGTTTCCCATATTTCAACCGGCGGCGGTGCTTCACTTCAATTTCTCTCAGGCGAAAAATTGCCTGGTATCGAGATTCTCACAGACAAGGAATAATAATGGCTAGAATACCTGTTATTGCCGGAAACTGGAAAATGTTCAAGACCCAGCAGGAAGCTGCTGATACTATAACCGGTCTCCGCGCTGAAGTTGATAATACCGAGGGTGTTGAAGTAGTTGTATGCCCGACCTTCACATCCCTTGCTGCTTCTGCAAAGGTGCTGGAAGGCTCTTCAATCAAATTAGGAGCCCAGAATGTGCATTATGCGGAGCAGGGTGCTTTTACCGGGGAGATTACCACCGAGATGCTGATTGACACGGGATGTTCCTACGTAATAATCGGACACTCCGAAAGACGTCAGTATTTTAATGAATCCGATGAGTTTATCGGCAAAAAACTGACCAAGATTCTTTCAACTGAACTCACTCCAATTCTTTGCTGCGGTGAAACGCTTGAAGAAAGAGAAGCCGGTAAGGTTGAAGACATAATTCTGGGTCAGCTGAAGAATGCCATGGCTGGATTGACAGAAGAAAACTTATCCCGTATTATCATCGCTTATGAGCCGATCTGGGCTATAGGAACTGGCAAAACCGCCACACCTGAAATGGCTGAAGAAGTCCATGCCATGATCCGTAACTGGATCAAGGAAACTTACTCAGAGAGCCTTGCCGACTCAGTTCGCATTCTTTACGGGGGAAGCGTGAAACCAGGCAACGTATCCGAATTAATGTCCCAGCCGGACATTGACGGAGCCCTGGTAGGCGGCGCCAGTCTTGAGGCGGAGTCTTTCGCGCAGATTGTTAAGTTTTAAGTCCAAGATAGATTGATTAAATAATTATGCTAACTTTATTGATTATTTTTCATTTGCTGGCAGCTATGATCCTGATTCTGGTGATTATGCTCCAGTCAGGTAAAGCCGGAGACCTTTCTTCAGCTTTTGGCGGAGCCACCAGCCAGACAGCATTCGGAGCCAGGGGTGCCACGACGATATTAACCAAGGTCACAACAATTTGTGCAGTGATTTTTGTTTCCACCTCCCTGGGTCTGGCAATTATCTATTCCCAGGATAACAGCACATCTGTTATGCAGGATTCCAGCGGACCCGAAGCAGTTGAAACCCAGGAAGCAATACCTGAAGAAACTGTGCCTGCTCCGCCGGTTGAACCTCAGGAACCACTGCCGGAATCTGATCAAGGGACTGAGAATTAAAAGGGCGTCACCGCATGGTGACTGTCCCTGAAACCTTGCCGGAGTGGTGGAACTGGTAGACACGCTATCTTGAGGGGGTAGTGCTCTAACGGGCGTGCGGGTTCGAGTCCCGCCTCCGGCACCATATATAAAAAAAGGCTGCTTCTTTCGAAGCAGCCTTTTTTATTTGTAATTAACCGTTTTCGATTGCGGATTGGATGCCATTAATCTGCTAAGGCCGCATTTCCGTATCGGATTACCCACAGTCGTACTTGACGGTAGGTCAGGGAGTCCTAAAGAGCATAACGCGGTCAGGGTGGATATATGCGCGACGTCACCGCGGCAGTCGGTGGATAAGAAATGCGGATTCAGGCCATTAAATGCCGCTGCATGGGGCAGGGCGGCTGAGCCGTAGTAGGGTCAACCGTTTCAATTTAATATCTTAGATTTAACTGGCCGGGAAGGGCGGATGCACAAGAATGTTCCCGGCCATAATTTAAACCGCTACCGGGTTTTCTATTGATTCCACTTGGCGAGATCTTCCCCTGCCAGCCGGGCTTCACTTGTACCAGGAAAGAGCTGTTCCAGCTTTTTCAGCGTAGATATAGCCTCATCCATGCGATTCTGCTGCATCAGGATCTGTCCCATTTTATAATAAGCCGTCGAAGTTTTATCGCCGTCAGGAAACAGGTTGACGGTCTGCTCAAATGTCTTTATGGCCATTTCAAAATTTTTCTGCTTGAGATAGCAGTCCCCCAGGTAATAGGATGCATTATCCGCGTATTCACTATCGGGATAATTGGTAAGGAAATCCTGAAAACCGTTTACAGCCAGGGAATAGTTGCCTACCAGGTAGTCGTTGTAAGAGGCGGAGTAAACCCGGTCCGGTTCAACATCAGCATCACCGGAACCTGACGAGGGAACGGAACGGAGGGTCTGGACCTGCATCTGGTTTTCATCGAACTTCCGCTGTACTTCAGCCAGCCTGCTGTTGATTTCATCCAGCCGGGTAGACAGCCTGCCAATGTCGCCCTTCACTGAGTCAACATTATCAGATAAGGTCTTATTCCTGGCCCGGTTGTCGTTCAGGGCATCAACCATTTCATTGAAGGTGACATTGTTGGTCGCGAACTGGTCATTAAGCTGCTCCAGCAGTGACTGAATGACACTGTTTTTTTCATCAACAACCTTCTGGAGGAGCCTGATCTGTTCCTGAAGCTGAAGGATATCGCTTTGGAGGCGGATAATCTCTTCCTGGGTGCCGGCCAAAATAAAAGCCTGCGAGAATACCAGTAAGAAAATAACCGGGATTAAGATAATTTTTTTCATTGCATTTATCCCCATTTACTCACAAAAATTAAGACATACCTTAAAAAAGACGTAAATAGCAGGCGGGAGTTCCTGTTTATTAATACAGACTCCCATTCCTGCTATTTTACGCCTTTTAATAAGTTCTGCTTTTAACAGGCAGTCCCGCTTCTATTTCAAGGAGAAATGAGCACGGCGGTTCTTGGCCCAGGCTTCTTCGCCGGTACCCTGGACAAAGGGCCTTTCCTCACCATAGGAAACTGCTTCCAGCCTGCTTGAAGAAACTCCCAGCTCAATCAGGTAATCCCTGGATGCCTGGGCTCTCCTGTCTCCGAGTGCCAGGTTGTATTCTTCAGTACCGCGTTCGTCGCAGTGACCTTCAACAATGATCTGGGCATCCTGGTATTTCCGGAACCACTTGGCGTTCTCCTCAAGAGTTGCCTTGGTTGATTCGGAAAGATCCGATTTATCATAGTCGAAGAAAACGGGTTTAATCAGCCCGTCTCTCATGGCTTTCTGAAGAATCTCCAGGTCAGTTTCCTTAACCACTACTTTGGGCTGCTCTTTGATAACGGTTATCCTGGCAGTAGCGCTGGCTTCACCGCCTTCACCGCGGGCAACAGCAGTATATGTTGTTGACTCTACGGGACTCACTTTAACGGATCCTGAAGTCGCAACGTTTCCGACACCACCGTTGATCACAACTGAATCAGCGTCAGTGGAACTCCAGGTAAGAGTGGCTTCCACATCCTTCTTGATGCTGTCAGGAGAAGCTGACAAGGTAATTGTGGGCCTGGCTGGGGGCACTGGTTCCGGAGCCGGTTCGGGGGCCGGAGGAGGAGGCGGCGGGGGCTCAACCTTTTTGGCACAACCGGCTGACAAAACAAGTAGCATACTCAACATAAAAAGACCAAGGTAGAAAATCGTACTTCTTTTCATTAACATCCTCCCCAAAAAAAAATCGTTTGGGTTACGTATAAATAAAATGTGAAATTAATTGATTGCCTCGGAATAATTATTCCATGACGGTGATTCATTTATACCATAAGCTGTAATCTGTTTTAAGTGCTTTCCGTCAGCATTCATAATAAAAATCTGTTTTGTTCCGCTTCTGGTTCCCTGAAAGGTGATATGGCGGCCGTCAGGGGACCAATGAGGGTTCTCTCCGGCTCCGAAATCCCTGGTCAACTGATAGAGTTTTCCGGTAGCGACCTCCGCCAGATAAACGTCATGCTTCCATTGCCTGGGAGCCTGCCATGAATAGAGTATAAATCTTCCATTGGGCGACCAATCCGGGCTGTCACAATGTCCTCCTTCTTCAACAAGCCGGCGTAAATTGGATCCGTCGGCATCCATAATCCATACCTGGGGGCCGCCGGAACGGTCAGAAATAAATGCTATCTGGGTTCCGGTTGGACTCCAGGTCGGGGATGTATCAATACCCTGGTGCAGGGTCAGGTTTCTCATTCCTGAACCGTCAACATTGGCTATAAAAACATCGGCATCCCGGCTGTCCGGAGTGCTGGCGGAAAAAGCAATCTTTTGGCCGTCCGGAGAAAATGCCGGTGAGGAAGCATAACTTCCATTAACCTCGATAGTCTTGGACTCCCCGTTTACCTCCTGGATCTTCAAGCTCCAATGGTTGGAAGTATCAGGTTTTGAAGTATAGGTGAAATATTTATTGTCACTAGACCATTCCGGAAATTTATTGATCCCTCCGTTGAAGGTTATCCTTTCAGCGTTGGAGCCGTCATAATCCATCATCCAGATTTCTTTCTCGGTTCCGCGCAGTTTTGAGAAAAGAATTTTGGTATTGGCCACACCTTTACTGGCTCCCGCCGAGAGTTCATAGACAACCTGGTCGGCAAATTCATGGGCGACTCTCCTGGAGAGAGCGGGATCAGTTACCGTATAACGTTTTCCCAGTACCTGCCTCCTTGTTTTTATGTCATACAGGTAAGCCTCGACTACGGTTGTGGTCGCGTCCGCCTGGATGGCGCCGAAGGCGAGAAAGTCCACATCCAGGGTTGGCACCTGCCAGTTTTCATAAACAATGTCAGCTGGAGTTCTCAAAGGTTTCAGCGGATAGAAACTCCTGGAAGGGATATCAAAAAAAGCAGCAAACTGGAGATCGTCCATCAGCACCTTGTTAAAAACTTCAAGTGACGACAGGGTTTCCGGATTAGCTGATGTTCTTGGAGAAAAATCCGCCACGGCCAACCTTGTCGGAGTGGGTTTTGGAAAGATCACGGCGTCAGGCCTCTGTCCCTGGGCCATGATTCCAGCCAGCTGGAATAAAAACAGCAAGGGTAAAATCTTCCAGTTCAATATCTTCATTTAAGCATTCCTTTTCATTTATCAATCACGGCTCAAACAAGCCGTATTCTCAGCTTCTTGTATGATACACAGCTAAAACAGCCTTGTCGCCACCAATCCTGAAATTTCATAATTCTATTTGGGTGGGTATACGAACACGGCTTGAAATCGTACTGATTTGCCCCGGAATTCGCCGGGGAGAGGAGGGAAGGGATTGCTGGCCTGGATAGCGCGCATCACTGCCAGGTCAATACTTCGGATTCCGCTTTCTTTTTCAATTTCGATATCTGTAATGCGGCCTGAGGATGTCACAACAAAAGAAGCCACTGTCTGAACCTGTGCCGAAGGATCTCCCAGTGAAGTCTGCAGCCAATTCTGGCCCACTCTCTGCTCCACCTGTCTTATGTACCAGGAATTCACATTTCCTTCCCCGGTACCCGAACCAATGGAAACTCCCTGTCCGCCGCCGAAGCCGCCTCCTGATCCTCCTCCGCCGCCGGCAGGACCTTTGCCGGGCTCTGATTTCCGGGGTATCTGGCCGGGCCTGGCGGTTTCAGCCTGCTCATTCCGATGAAGCCTCTGCGTTGTCGGGGGAGTCTTGCGGGCCGCAGGTTTGGGAGGGGCTTTAGCGCTTTGTTTCTCAAATACCGGCGCTTCCGGCTCCGGTTCCGGTTCGGTCACTTTCTGCCTTCTTGTGTTTTCCTGGGGAGGAGCCGCTTCGGGACGGGGAGTTATCGGAGCCTTATACATGCCGGCACCACCGCCGATTTCAGCGGCAAGGCCAACGGACATAAAATCCCCCTGTCCACCTCCAGGTCCCAGGCCAAGCTGCAGGACCTCACCCCGCGGCAGCAGAATCGCGCCAAAGGTGAAAAACAAAAGCAGGCCCCCATGTACGCCTACAGACCAAAGCACGGGCTTCCTGCTCTGCTGTTCCGAAATATGAGGTTTGATTACTCCAGAAAACACTTACCTGCCGCCTCCCCCAGTATATGGCTTGGTAACCAGGTTAACGGTCTCATAGCCTGACTGCCGGATTTCATCAACCACTGCGACAATCGTTTTCCATCGCACATCCTGGTCGGCCTGGAGAAAGACCGGAAGATTATCCGTGCCAATCTCCCGCTGTAAAAGACCGCCCAATTCATTGAAATTCACCGGATCAGATCGATAATAGAGCAGCTCATCCTTGCTGATTGTAATTACAGCTCTCTGCTCAGGATCAATTGCCTTAACTGACCTGGTCTGGGGAAGCTGGACCTCGATTCCAGTCTGCAGTATTGGTGCCGTAACCATAAAAATGATTAATAAAACCAGCATCACATCTACCAGCGGTGTGACATTGATATCTGATAATGTCGGGCGGGTTCCCCCTGATCCCATGCTCATTCCCATTACTATTCTCTACCTTCATCAGAAACATACATAAATTGATGTATGGATTCTGTTTTCCTGTCAATCATTATTTCATAAATTACCCTTATGCAATTGTTTATCAGTGACAAAAGGGCAGATTTAAGGTTAATTCAGATAAAACTTCTTTCGATCAAATTAAGTAATTCAACTATAAAGTCATCCATTTCAGCACCTATTACTTTGAGTCGATTGATGAAATGATTGTAGGCGATTACCGCGGGAATGGCCGCGAACAATCCAGCCGCCGTTGCAATCAGGGCTTCACTGATTCCGGGAGCAACGGCCTGGATAGTTGTGGTCCCCCCGGCTCCCAGGCCCTGAAACGCGTTGATGATTCCCACTACGGTTCCAAACAGTCCTATAAACGGAGTCACCGAGCCGGTAGTGGCCAGCCAGGTCAGTGATTGCTCCATGGCCAGCATTTCAGCCATGGCGGATTTGTTCAGCGTTCGCTGCAGGCCGCTCATGCTGTTCATGACAACTTCTTTTCTGTCGGAGTCATCCTTGGCTGCCTTTACCCGGTGCCTTAGTTCCTGATATCCGTGTTTAAAGATGCCTGCCAGCGGAGACATGGGATAGTTTTCGCATTCAGAATAAATTTCAGACAGGCTTCCGCGCTCCTGAAATATTTCGTGGAATTCGACTGACTGCCGGTTTACTTCCTTATAGGTGCGGTACTTTTTGAAGATGATCGCCCATGAATATACCGAAAAGAAAATCAACAAGAGCAATACTGCCTGGGCTATGGGCCCGCTGTTTAAGACCAGGGACCAGAAACTGCCAAAACTGCTCTGGAGCAGGGTAAGATTAGATTCTAAAAATAGGTTCATTCTTTATAACCAGTTTTCTATATAATGTTGAATATTGAAAAAAACAGTAAAACAAATCGATGGATTTCTTAAACTGGCGCAAATTCTGCTGAATCCTGTACATTTCAGTCTTCAGCCTATGGACACAGCTAGAAGTCCAGCTGTTAATTGTAGCTTAAGAGTACGGCAATAACTAGTTTACATGATCCGTATGACCGGCTGCTTCAGGGTACTGAAGATACCCCTGGATCCAGCTGGGTTTTTGTGAAACAGCATGCTTAAATTCATATCAATACAGAACTTCGCAATAATGGATAAGCTGGAAATTGAATTCGGCCCGGGTTTTAACCTTATTACCGGGGAAACCGGATCAGGCAAGTCAATTCTTGTCGACGCCGCGGGATTGATCGCCGGTTCCAGGGCTCAGCAGGAAATGATCCGGCAAGGGTGCGATTCAGCTGTGGTGGAGGGTATTTTTACTCCAGATTCCAAACACTCCTGCTGGAACATTCTTCAGGCGGCAGGAATTGATACCTCTGACCAGGAAATAATAATTAGAAGGGAAATAACCCAGGAAGGAAGCAACCGCTCCTATGTCAACAGCCGGCTGGTGCCTTTATCCCTGGTCAGCCAGTTGGGAAGCTCGCTGGTTGACATACACGGGCAGCATGCCCAGCAAGACCTTCTCACGCCCAACTATCACCTTGGATTTCTGGACAGATACGCCGGAATTGATAAAGAACTGCGCCGCTACCTGGAACTCTACCGCGCCTGGCAGGAAACAAGAAAAAAACTGGCCCGGCTTGAAGACTCTGAAAGAAACCGGCTGCAGAGGCTGGATTTGCTGAAATTCCAGATCAGCGAAATCGAACAGCTGAACCTGGACCCGGAAACCGACGGCAGCCTTGAGGAGGAAAAAAACCTGCTCGCGAACGCCGAAACAAGAAAAAGCAACAGCAGTTCCGCTTACAGCCTTATGTACGAAGATGACGACTCGGTAATTCCGCTTCTGGATCAGTCCCTGCGGAAAATTGAAATGCTGAAAGGTCTGGACGGCTCGCTGGAAGAACTCCATGCCAGGATGTTGAACTTGAGATACCAGGCTGAAGAAATCTCCTATTCTATAAGGGATTACACAGATAAAATTGAAGTCAATTCTCAGAGACTTGAGATTATCGAAGACCGCCTGAACGAAATAGAAAAGCTGAAGCGAAAATACGGCAAAGACATCGAATCGATACTCAGCTACTACCAGGATATCTGTAATGAAGTGAAAGAAATTGAAGAATCCGAAATTCGTGACCAGCAGCTCCACATGGAAAATGACAGGTATTTTAAAGAATGCTTGGAAGCCGCCTCCGTACTATCGAATCTGAGAAAAAAAGCATCGTTGAAAATGACCGGTGATATTGAAAGGGAACTGTCTGAACTGGCCATGAAAAACGTCAGGTTTGCCGTGGAATTCAGCCCTCTTCCCGAACTCGGACCCGAAGGAAATGACCACGCTGAATTCCTGATCAGTACCAACAAGGGAGAATCTCCCCGGCCGCTGGTTAAAATTGCCTCCGGCGGAGAGCTTTCCAGGATAATGCTGGCCCTGAGAACCGTGCTGAAGTCTGAAAACCTTTCCAAGTCACTGGTTTTTGATGAGGTCGATGCCGGAATAGGGGGAAAGACCGCTTCAGTACTGGGTGAGAAACTGGCCCGGCTCGCTGACAAGCAGCAGGTGTTCTGCGTTACCCACCTCCCGCAGGTTGCGGCTTTCGGAAGCCGTCATTACCACGTTGGTAAAAATGTGTATAAAAATCGAACCCGGGCTGAAATTAAGCTTCTGGACCAAAATGATCGAATTGAGGAACTCGCCAGATTAATGGGCGGAGATGCCGTTTCAGATACCACCAGAAAACAGGCCTGGGAAATGTTGACCAGGCACGGAAATATCCAGGCCGCGGCGGGGTAGGGGAAGGGTGGAGAATACCGGCTGACCTAGGGTGCCACCGAGTATTCTTAATCCTGCAAGAGCCCCTTTTTAAATGGAAAACCACAATAAAAACAGAGTTAGAGCCATCTGATATTCCTATATTTTTGGTATCGCAATGATAAAGCGACATCCCTTGCCCATTTGGCTTATAACATCGATTCGACCCTTGTGGACATCAATGATATCTTTACTTATGGAAAGGCCCAAACCGCTCCCTCCGTCACTACGGGATCTTGCTTTATCAACCCGATAAAATCTTTCAAATATATGTGGCAAACTATCATCTGGTATGCCAATGCCCGTATCTGTAATCGAAACCTCGGCCATGCGGTTTTTTTCATCCAAAACAACACGGACGCTCCCGCCATTTGCCGTATATTTGATTGCGTTATCTAAAATGTTAAAAAACACTCTTCGTAGGCTTTTCCGATCTCCTGCAATTTGAACCTGCTTTACAAGGTCTGTCCGTAATTCCAACTTCTTGTTTTTGCACAAAATTGCCATGTCCTCACAAATCTCGTGAAGAAATTCATTTAAGTCTATTGATTCAAATACAAATTGACTTTTTTTAGCATCCATTCGTGCTAGTTCGAGAAGCTGGCTTGTTAATAAACCCATCCTTTCTGTCTCACTTATAATTACTTCGAGTGTCTTCCTGTATTCCCAGGGCTCCCGGGACTTACGGAGAGACAAAGAAGCTTCGGCCTGAATTACAGACAGTGGGCCACGAAGCTCATGTGATGCATCGCTGGTGAATTCCTTCTGTCTATTAAAAGCCTTATCTAATCTATCGATCATCTGATTAAGTGTTTCTGAAAGAAAACCCAGCTCATCTTTAGTTCCCACATCTATGCGGCGACTCAAATCGCTCTCTTCGATTCGACGCGCAGTGTCTGAGATTTTCTTTACCGGATTTAATGCTCGATGGGCCAGGAATATACCTCCTCCACCGGCTAAAAGTAGAGTTAAGGGAATGGCGATTATCAGTATGTTACAAAGGTGTCCAAGCACACTTTCAATGTCTTCGCTGGGAAGTGCAATAACTAAAGCCGCTGATTCAATCTCCACTCTCCGGTTAAATCCTTTTTCCTGGTTTGGGGACTGAGTAATATTGGGCTTATCATCACCGGGCGGAGCCGGTACAAATCCCCCATCTCTTAACCACTGTTCATAACCTGGCTGTTGCCTTATTCCTCCTGCTTGATCCGGCATGATAACTGGATTGGCAGGGATAAACGGGGAAATGAAAACCCGAAACGATCCTTTTTGGGGTATATGAACATCTTCAAACAGTGTTTCTCCGGATAAAACCCGTTCGATAATTTCTTTACTCACCGGGAAAAAATTACCCTTAGGCGCAATATTATGAAGGCGATCGTTCTCTAAAAAGTAAAAAGTAATGGATTCTCCTGCTTGATCCTCAAATGTTCCGCTGGCAATAATGGACAGAACATCGCGAAATCCTTTAAGGTGCTCGGCTCTATCACTCAGCGATAGATCAAGTTTCTGATACAACCTATTGGAAAGGGTCACATGAATACCCCATCCAAGAGATACCAGCATTATGCTCAGTATTGCCAGATACCATAGGGTGACCCGGAAAGAAATACTCTGAAAAAATTTCATAAGGCGTTTATCCGGTATCCGGCCCCCCGTATAGTCTGAATGATTTTTTTACCTAATTTCGGATCGATTTTTTGTCTAATACGCCGAATATAAACATCAACCAGGTTGGATATACTATCTAAATCGTAGTTCCATGCATTTTCTTCAATCATTTTTCGGGTTAAGATGGCATCAGGATGCCGCATAAAATATTCAAGGATTGAATATTCTTTGGTCGTCAAATCAATCAGGTGATCTTCCCATCTCACTTCACGGGTTATGGTGTCCAGCGACAATCCTCCGACTTTCATCTCGGAGGTTTTCGAATCCCCATCCCGCCTTAAAAGAGCCCTAACCCTGGCTAATAATTCATCAAATGAAAAGGGTTTTATTAAATAGTCGTCCGCTCCGGTATTGAGGCCTTTTACCCGATCCTCAACAGCATCTTTTGCAGTAAGCATTAATACTAAAGTGTTAATTTTTTTCTTGCGAAGAGATTTGCATACCTCAATCCCATCTTTTCTCGGCATCATAATGTCCAAGATAATGAGGTCATATGGTGTATTTTCAGCATAATACTCACCGTCTTCACCGTTAAAAACACAATCAACAGCGTAGGATTCCTCTTCCAGCCCGCGTTTCACGATATCGCATAGTTTCTGGTCATCATCAACTACCAAAATTCGCAAGATTTTCATCCTTTCGGGATAATAAATAGATCGTCATTACGATCTTTACCATAATTTTATCGTCTTTATCATATACAACAAAAATGAACTGAAAATGAAGATTCCACTTTATTAGCACATTTAGATCGCACATATCGCACATAAGGATGCTTAATACTTACTGAAGCATCCGCCTTGTTTCATCTTTTTTCTTTACGGCTATCAAAATTATCTAAAAATCCTTCCAATTCATCTTCTGTTCATAAATCATTTTTAGACTCTGCATAGTAACAGGCCCTCCGGCATCCCTTTTGAAACAGATTTATTAAATAAGGAGCTGAAAATGAAACGAACAATATGTTTAACGTTGGCACTTTTCTCGATTATTGCAGTGCAAGGTCTGGCCCGGCAGGATGACGAGGTTCGAATTGATCATTCAGGTAAGCAAAAAAAAGAATTCACGGTCAGGAGCTCAGCAGTATACCCGGACGGCTCAATCTCGGTTGATTTTACCGGGGATGGCAGAGGTTTGTCTCTTCCGGTTGAGTGGGCAAACGTTCCCGTCGGAACGAAATATTTCGCATTGAGTCTGTGGCATATTCCCTTAACTTCTTCAAATCAGCCGCAAGTAAAATCATATTGGATTCTCTACAATATCCCATCAAATGTTCACAGACTCCCCGAAGGCGTTAAGGGAATAGGGATAGATGGATATAACGATAAGAATAAGACTGGATATGACCCTATGCGGTCAAAAGGGCCCGGTTCAAAGGAATACAATTTGACACTCTATGCCCTTTCAGAAAAGCCGGTATTCAAAACCGATAAGGTGAACCGATCCGATCTATTAAATGCTATAGAGGGAATTACGCTCGATGAGTGTACCCTGAAGTACACATACGATAGGGGGGCAGTTTCCACACAGAAGATAGAGAAGCTCCATGAAGCAAGGCCGACAAAAATTGAATCCTTAACGAAATCGCAGAAAAAGCAAGTTGAAACCATCTTGTCGAATTATGATTCGGCCTCACTAACCGTAAAGGATGCCGAGGAAATTCATGAAGCATTTCGCGAAGCAGGACTTCGCGGCGGCCCGGCAGCCGAAGGCTCCATCAGGGAAGCTGGTTTTGATCCTGATAAACTGCGTGACTTGGTTCCTCCGCCAGACATGGAGCGTGACGATGGGAAAGAGAGACTGAAACAAGGCAGAGGGAATCCCGCAGAGAAAAAAAAGTATTCAATTGAGCAGGCTATTTCTGACCGAGCCCAGTTAACTACAATCGCATTCAATGGATTGGCTTTTATCACCGGTGATTTTGGTGCGTCAACATTTATTCCTCCTGGAAAGGTATGTGATTACTTTGGCTTCCAGTATATGAGGGATATTGATGTTGCAGAGAAGGGGCACAATCCAATGTTCGTGGACAGGGTAGTTGGTAATGTCTTGTTCATTCTTGATGACGAGCAGAAGCAGCTATTTCGAAATCTGGCCGAGGAACAGTGTCCCCAGTTGGAAGCTCTGGCTGAGATGCGACTACCATTAATCAAAAGTTTTCATATGGAGTTGGATGGCAAAATACCAAATGGCAGCAAGGGGCTGAACAAACAGGCAGTTATAAACTATGTTGGTGATATTTTCACGCAAGATGCAGAGTTAAGCATCCGTCGTGCGGAAGTCCTGGCAGCAGTAGCAAATTCTCTAAATGACGTTCAGAAAGCTTATCTGGGTAAAATGAAGTTCGGCGATTTTAATTCATGGCCTGATAAAACTGAAATAGCTCATATTGACCAAAACAAATCCAAACTTTATAACGTGGCTTACATGACGTATGCCAGCGAATTTTTCAGCTGGTATTCCGGATCTATTGAGGCTGACACATACATATGCCCGGAACGGCAGGGTACATATTTTGGCGGCTTCTACATGAAAGATATACCCGCTATGAATAAGAGGGATTTTGACATCAGCACCTCTATTACCGGCGATAGCGGAGAAGAGTTCTTAAATAATGTACTGAATTCCGAACAACAGAGGTACATTGTCGATATCCTTGATAAACAGCGAGGCCTCTTGAAGGAAATCATTGAAGTTCGTCGTGCGTTTAGTACAGAACTGCGCAAACTGTTAGCAGGGCAACAGCCTGACAAAAAAAAGCTGCTGCTATTGGGTCGTCGCTACGGTGAACTCGATGGCGAATTGTCATGGTATTACACAATCGCATTTTCCAGGGCAAAAAGAACGCTAACAGATTCACAGTTATCCGCGTTAATAAAATTGCGCAACCTGGACGGATACGAGAGTGCGTCTTACTACCTTTATTCCAGTCCCATGAGTGAATTGCCGGAGTTGGTTGATACAGATCGTTTCTTTTTCGATCCGAAGTAGAAAATAACAATGGATAAATTTATTAACCAGTAAATCAACCGAAGTTTGCCAGGCGGGTAACGACCGTCTGGCAAAAGCCGATCACCCCCAAGCGTTTTTTCCCGGGTCGTAGTGCCGTGCTTTCAATATAGCCTGGGATAATTTAGTTTTATACCGAGAATATAATCTTTATCAGAACCTTGTTCGGACAGGAAAAAATGCTTAGCGTGTATTAAGGCATTAATATCAGCAGCGTCCTGAGCGACCCGAACCTTTCTGATTCTGTATAATCCCATATACATTTATAATTTTTTTTATCTGATTAGGACAACCTCATGACAGGAATACCTAAAAGGTTGTCTGCAGGAAATAATGAAAACACTCAGCTATTTTATTGAAACCCATGGCTGTCAGATGAATGTGCATGACACTGAAAAAATCAGCGGTTTGCTGATGCAGTACGGCATGGTTCCGTCTTCAACCGCATCTGACGCCGATTTCATCCTCCTGAACACCTGCAGCGTAAGAGAAAAAGCAAGCCATAAAGTATTCAGCCGGCTGGGTGAACTTAAACCTTACAAGGAATCAAATCCGGAACTCCTTATAGGTGTCGCCGGTTGTGTCGCCCAACAGGAAGGATCCGCCATCATAAAAAGAGCGCCCCACGTGGATATGGTGGTAGGTACCCATCAGTATCACACCATTCCGGATATCCTTGATGAATTGCTCTCGGTCCGTTCCAGAGGGGAAGGGCAACAGAATCAGGATAGATCCGTTTTTACGGATTTCGAAAAAACCGTCACCCCCAGCGAAGTGAAGACAATCAAGAGAAAAACAGTTTTCAGGGCCAATATTACAATCATGGAAGGCTGCAATAAAAAATGCGCCTACTGCATTGTCCCCTATACCCGGGGCCGGGAAAGGAACCGGACAGCAGGGAATATCCTGGACGATGCCAGAAATGCCGTGGCGCAGGGCTATTCCGAAATTCAGCTTTTAGGCCAGACTGTCACCAATTACCATGATCCGGAAAAGGAAGATTACTCTTTCACCTCGCTGCTCGAGGCGGTTTCAGGTATCGAGGGAATCAGGAGAATCAGGTTTGTCTCTCCCCATCCCATCAATTTCAATGACGAACTGGTAGAGCTTATAGCCGCGAAAAAAAATATCTGTAAACAGGTACACTTACCGGTCCAGTCCGGCTCCAACGCCATACTGAAAAAAATGCACAGGCTTCATACCCGGGAATGGTACCTCAGCCTGGTTGAAAAATTCGCCGCAACCGGGCGGCATATAGCACTTTCAACAGATATTATTACCGGATTTCCCGGTGAAACCGATCAGGATTTTGAAGATACCCTGGACCTGGTCAGGAATTCTCAATTCGAGCAGATGTTTTCCTTCAAATACTCAGTGCGCCCTCACACCGAGGCCGCTGAATGGATAGATGATGTCCCTGAAGAGATCAAGAGCGAAAGGCTGAAGCGGCTCCAGGATCTTCAGAAGGAAATCCAGGTCAGCCTGCACGAAAAAAGATACCTGGGCAAGGTCATGGAAGTTCTGGTGGAAGGGAAGTCACATGACGGACAGCAGGTTATGGGAAGGACCGGAACAAATAAAATTGTTAATTTCCCCTCCTTCAGCCGGCCTGGAGATTATGTTAATGTGAAAATTGAAAAGACCAGCCCTAACAGCCTTAAGGGAAAAGAAATTATCTAATAAATAAAAAGGGGATTCCAGCAAATATACAGCCCGGAATCCCCTGGTTTTCAACAATAACAAACGCCTTTAAAAAACCTTTTTCACACCCTTCGGTTTACCGGTGTAGAGGTAACGTTTAATCTTCCTTGTTGTTGTTTTTTCAAACTCTTCGGTCCGAAGGGTAAACTTCTTGATCCTCTTGTAATTTGCCAACTGCCTGTTGCTTCGCTTTACGACCTGGCCTATTACGGCTTCCATTTTGTCATCATCCCAGCCTGACGCGCCGAATTCCTCATCGAATTTGTCGGAATTGGGAACGATGATTGCCTGGACTTCTACCAGGTTTGGATCAAGATCAGGGCCGCCCCAGACAATGCTTTCAAGAACATAGTCGCTTTCAAGCAGTAAAAACTCGATTTCCTCAGGATAAATATTCTTCCCGTTTGCCGTGACAATCACTGATTTACTGCGACCGTTTATTACAAGAAATCCCTGTTTGTCGATGAATCCCAGGTCTCCGGTATGCAGCCATCCGTCTTTTATAACCTCATCCGTGGCATCCTGGTTCTGGTAATAGCCAAGCATTACAGAAGGGCCCTTTACGACGATTTCATCATTTTCAATCTTAACCTTACATGAAGGAATCGCAATCCCGGCGGTTCCATCCTTGAATTTATCAAGCCGGTTCACGCTGATAATCGGGGAAAACTCAGTAAGCCCGTATCCCTGCATAAAATCTATGCCTAATTCCCTGAAACCACGCGATATTTCAGGAGCCAATGCCGCGCCTCCCGAAATCAGGAGCCGTAAATGACCGCCAATTTTTTCATGAACCTGGTGGAAAAGCTTTTTCCGTATGGATTTTCGTAAAACCAGCTCACTAAGGCTGGCAATCCTTTTTGCTACCTTGAACTTGGCTTTACCTTTCTGCTCAATTCCGGATTTTATCCTCCTGTAGATGGCTTCATAAATCGCCGGGACACCCAGCATTACCGTTGCTTTCGTTTCTACCAGGTTGTCTACAATCCTTCTGAGACTTTCGGCGTGGCACACACAGGCACCCTGGTAAAAGGCGGTTAGCATTCCGGCAGTGGCTTCGAAGGTGTGATGCAGGGGCAGTACCGAAAGCAGTATGTCGGAAGAACTGACACTGATGTGGAAAGAGGCTCCAACAACATTTGAAGCAATATTATTGTGGGACAGCATCACTCCTTTGGAAGTGCCCGTGGTTCCTGAAGTAAAGATCAGCACGGCCAGATCATCGGGGAAAACCTCCGCTTCGGCAAATTTGCTGCTGCCCCTGTTCAGGGCTTCGGCGCCGGATGCCAAGGCGTCGGTAAAAGACATATCAGAGCCATCCTTGCGGGACTCCATGGAAATAGTCGTCTGCAGGGAAGGTAAAGATTCCCTGTCATACTGGATTAATTTCAGATACTCCTCAGAAGCAATAAGAACCCTTGAAGCAGAAAATTCAAGAATATGCCGGATCTCCCGTTCTTTTAAATCCCGGTCTATAGGGACGGCGACGAATCCAGCGGCGGTGACAGCGAAATATGCGACAACCCATTCGGTGCGATTTTCACTGAGAATCGCAACCCGGTCGCCTTTCTCCAGGCCCAGCTCAAAGAGAGCGGTAGCCAGTTTCTCCACTCGAAGACGAACGTCTTCATAGGTAAAGGGTTGAAAAGTGCCGGAATATTTTGTTTTCAAAGCTATCTTGTCAGAATATCTCTGGCAGCCTTTGAACAAAATTTCACGAAGGGTCTCGACGGGATAAGTTTTAAAAGCTTCTTTCATAGCCGGAACAGTTTATCACGGCTTTTTTTGAATCGATATAACTTTCGTGTTGAATTAAAAAGGCAGTCTTAATATTTAACATTAACCCATCACAACTAATATACTGTCGATAATGAATAATAAACCAGAAGGGGACCACGCTTTAATCTCCGCTCCAGACGGCAATCCATATCAAAAATATTACATAATATATCTTATGCGACAAAAATAAAGACCCCGAAAAACCATGTTTTCCGGAGTCTTCATCTAAAAAAATCTGCCCTTTCGGGCTTTCTTTTCAAACCGGAATTGTCACCGGCTCCTTAAATGAATAACTCTAGACTGCAGAAGCAAACCCTGCTACTCGATGCCTTCCATCACAGAACGGCTGGTCCTTGGAATGGCCGCAACGGCACAGTCCAACCTGTTTTTTCTCGCCAAGATCAATGGCTTTGCCATTTGAATCAGTGAGCTTGAACTCACCGCTGACGAAAAACGGGCCGTCCTTCATGCACTTGATCTCAGTCATGAATTCCTTCCTGTTTACTCCTCCTTTTTGCCTGACGGAATTGACAGACAAATCTTTCATCAAAGATGGGGAAATTATCCCAAATCTCCCTGACATTGCTTTTACGCTTCAACAAGCAGGTCATTATCCTTCAAATATTTTTCCAAAGCCTCTATATTCTCTTTAAATTCACTGAAGGTATCCAGGGCCACGGTTATTCCCTTTTTTGTGGGTTTCCATTCACCTTCGTCGTCTTCGTAATATATCCTGATATTCGCGTACTGCTTTCCTTTAAATTCGCTGACGCTGAATATAAGCTTCTCATTCCAGCCCTTTTCCATCTCACCAATAATTTCGTTCATTTACCAATTCTCCTTTTCCCATATTCAATGCCGGTTCGAATTTAACCCTCCGGCCAGACAATTTTATCTTTTTGTCCGTTATTCGCACCCTGGAACAGGCGTAAAACAACCGTATCTATTTTCGCATCCAGACCATCAATGCCTCTAAAGGTACATAAAATCTATTATTATTTCCAATATATACGAATGGATTTTATTTCTGCAACCCTGGGAGTTCCTGCCTCACAAAAAGATACGCTCCCCTGCACACCAGGTCTTCCCCTTGCCCGGAAAGCCTGAATCTCACCTTTTCTGACAAAACCGGAAACGACAATCCCAGGCTTTTCTTTCGTATCAGGTCCAGAAATTTTTCATTATTCCACATCAACCCGCCGCCCAGGACAATTTCGTCCGGAGCCAGGATATTGATGACAGCAGCAAAAGCCGGCGCAAGATATTCAGCGGCCTGGTTAATGATCATTAAAGCCTCTGGATCATCATTAAAAAATTTCCTCATAACCTCCCGGGAATCCATGCTTTTCCCTGTGAGTTTAAGGGCCAGGTTTGCCAATCCGGGACCTGAACAAAAAGTTTCAAGGCAGCCCCGGTTGCCGCAGGGGCAGCGCGGGCCTGACGGATCCACAACCAGGTGACCGATTTCCCCTTCCCCTTCCCTGCTGAACTGCTGCAATCTCCCTTTGTGTATGATGCCGCCGCCTATACCGGTTCCCAGGGTCGCGAAAAACAGCATTTCCGGCGGATCTCCCCCTTCCGCCCAGGCCTCGGCTAGCGCCGCCAGGTTGCAGTCATTCTCAACAAATACCGGGATATCATTAAATTCCCGGCTCAGCCAGGATACCGCTTCAAATTCACCCCAGCCATCCTCGTGATAACAATAAACCGGATTTCCACTCAAGCGGTCCACAGTTCCGCCAAAACCCCATCCAAGGGCCACGGGAGAGCCAAACTCCCTTGCAATCTTCCTACCTTCCCGGCAGAGACAGTCCACTGTTTCCCGGGCATTCTGCCCCTGTTTCCTCTGTATTACCTTTCCGGCAACAACATTCCCCTGCCAGTCAAACATTGAGACAACAAGCTTGGTCCCCCCGGTTTCAAAACAAAGAATCAATTTATCCATAACCTCATTCAGCCTAATTTAACTAGGGCATTAAAAAAACAGCTTTCCGTTTTTCAATTCACCCAATCATATCTGGTAATATCTTCAGTGAACAATATAAAAAAAAGTTTCCCCGATTACTTAATATTCATCCTGGAAGAAAAATTAACATGTCCAAAAACAGTTCTGAATTTATCACAAGTTACTTAAATAAGACTTCCGCAATGATTGAACAACTGCAATCTCCTGACATCCGGAAGATTATCAGCATTCTGGATAAAGCCCGCAAAGAAAGGCGGCAGATATTTATCTGCGGCAACGGAGGCAGTGCCGCCACGGCGAGCCATTTCACCGTTGATCTCGGAAAAGGCGCGTCCATGGACCGGGACCCCCGATTCAAAATCATTTGTTTTAATGACTGCACACCCTGGATAACGGCCCTCGGAAACGATTTTTCCTACGCCCGGATTTTTGTTGAACAGCTCAAGAATTCTGCTTCCGATGGGGACATTCTTATGACTATCAGCGGAAGCGGAAATTCTCCCAATATTATCCAGGCCGTGGAATGGGCCAACGAGCATGGCCTCACGACAATCGGCCTGACGGGTCGCCCCGGCGGCAAACTCGGCCAGATAGCCCAGCACCCTGTGTTTGTTGAGTCATCTCACATGGGAAGAATCGAAGACGGGCATTCTCTCATACTGCATGTTGTTGGATACTATTTCATGGAAAATCCGGAATAACAGCCGATTGTCATCAATTCCATTTAACAGATCAAGAAAGACATGGATTTTAATACTGCGCTTTTATAGCTTTTTACTGCTTCATTTTCCTATGGCGCAGCTTCAAAAAGGCAAAAATTAAATATGAAACTGATAAAAAAACTGCTCATTTTACTGGTTCCGGCAGCACTGTCAATTTCGTTCCTGGCGGCAGCCGCCGATTCCCCCAAATTAGTTCTAACAATAGTTATTGATCAGGGTCGTGCCGATTACATGGACCGGTTTGGAGATGACTTCAAGGGCGGCCTCAAGTGGCTGCTTGAAAACGGGAAAATCTTTACCGAAGCCCATCACGCCCATGCCATTACAGCTACAGGAGTAGGCCATGCCGCACTTGGCACCGGGTATTATCCCAGGCACAACGGGATCATCGGCAACAGCTGGTACCGAAACGAAGGCAGCGAATCAATCAATTGCGTGGCCGATTCCACTGTCCGCGCGGTAACCACGGATGGCGACTACCAGGGCACTCCACGCTCCTCAAGAAACCTGAAGGTTTCCGGACTGGCTGACTGGATGGAGAAAACTGATCCCGAGTCCAAAACTTACGGTATCAGCCGTAAGGACCGGGGCGCGATTCTGCTGGCCGGAAAGAATCCGGATGGAGCCTTCTGGTACAGCTATGACACCGGCCAGTTCCTCTCAAGCACCCATTATTACGAAAAGCTTCCGGCCTGGCTCAACCAGTTCAACCTGGAAGACTACCCTGGCCAGTATTTTGGAAAGCTATGGGATCTTGGACGAATCAAGCCGAACCCTGCTGCCCAGGGAAGATGTGGCCCAGAGCGACTACGGCTGGTTCAGCAACCAGCTTCCCCATTCCATGGGATCCGCATATCCATATCCGGGCAGTGCCTTTTATTCCGACTTCGGGGGAACTCCAATGATGGACACCTACCTCATGAAGCTCGCCAAAAGGCTGGTTGAAGAAGAAAAGCTGGGCCAGGACGAACACCCTGATTACCTGGGAATCAGCTTCTCGGTGGTTGATTCAGTTGGACATACCTGGGGACCTAACAGCCCCGAAATGATGGATACCCTTTTGCGCCTGGATTCTTCCCTTGATGAACTGTTCCGATTCCTGGATGAAAAAGTAGGGAAAGACGAATGGGTAGTCGCACTCACAGCCGATCATGGCGGACTTGAAATCCCCGAGTACCTGGAACAGAACAGCTTACCCGGCAGACGCCTGACCGATGAGGACGTTGCATGCCTGCAGCAGGTGGGCCCGGAATTCAATCGTTCCGTGGGTGACGGAGAAGACTGGTTTGTCAACGGCTATTACCTGGACCACCTGGCTGTTGGCAGAAACAACCTCAAGCGTGAGGACCTTGAAAACCGCGCCGCTGAACTGCTGGAATCCTGCAGTGCCATCCGCAAGGTCTGGACCCGTACGGAACTGGAAAAGCCGGGAGATGACTACTTCCACACTCTCCATTACAACAATTATTATCCGGGACGCAGCCCTAACCTGCTGATCCAGTGGGAGGAAAATTTTTACGCTTCCATGGGAACCAGCACCGGACACGGCTCTCCTTACCGGTACGACACCCACGTGCCGCTGATTTTTGCCGGTAAAGGCATAAGCAAAGGAAAATACGAAGGCCGGGTGGAAACCGTTGATATACCTGTGACCCTGGGAGCGCTGCTGGGAGCAGAAGCCCCCGAAGATACCGACGGGAAAAATCTAAGTTCCCTGCTTAAATAAATTTCCGTTATTCTCAAAAAAAAAGGAACCGGTATGGTTGGACACTGCCGGTTCCTTTTTTTTTACACGATTATGCTATATCAGCTTATTTCTCCAGCCTTGGCTTTGCCCATCAACAGGCCGATTACGACAAGTGCCGCGGCAGCCACAGCCAGGGTTATGAACGCCGACTGCACTGATGTTCCGGCCATGTAACCTATCAGGTCTGAAGCAGGCCTCCCCCGAAAAGCCCAACCGCAAAAATAATCCCGAAGATGCTGCCGTAATACCGTGGTTCATATTTGCTGAAGGTAACCCCGACGATGGTGGGGAAAATCGGGGCAAAAGCAAACCCGGTGACGATAACCGCGGCAATCGCTACAGTGGGCGAACCCGCTTTGAACATAACAGTCAGAGTCGCGACAGAAACCAGTGAAGCAATGACGATTACCTTGATTCCTATCGCGGTAAGGTTCTTCACGGCTGAAGCCGCGAACCTTCCGATCATCACCGCCAGGCCGAAAGCGGACAGAACCGTTGCCGAGCTGGTCCCCGCCTCTTCGACAGCTGAGCCGGCGGGCTACAAATAATTCATTCATCAGCTTGGCAGTCCAGTTGCTCATGGAATTTTCCAGGCCTACATAACAAAGCAGTGCCAGGGCGGCAATCAGCACCGGGGCCTGCCCTAGTACCTTTATCGCCGTTGAAAACTTATACCCCAGCGAGGCCTGCGGATATTCAGCGAAAAGGCCAGGATCAGCAGCAGGACATTGAGTCCGCCAAGAAGATAGAGGCCAACCTGGTATGAAGGTGTGAAATTAATGATCAGCGGGGCAAGGAAAAGTCCCATTCCAAAAAATCCATTCCCAA
This sequence comes from Acidobacteriota bacterium, assembly GCA_963666915.2. GTDB lineage: Bacteria > Acidobacteriota > UBA6911 > RPQK01 > JAPXNP01. The sequence continues at coordinate 143,512 of CAXXEX010000004.1, read as the reverse complement.
AATTGCTGGCCCTGGCAGGATCAGTTCCCCCGAATAATACCTGGGGGATAATAGTGTTCCCCACCGTATTCAGGCACATGGCGCCAAGACCCAGGCAAACAGCGGATATCAACAGGGAAGTCAGGCTGGGTGCCATGGCAACAAGAAACATGCTGGCCGCTGTAACCGCAAACCCCAGCAGGGCCACTGGCTTATGCCCTATTTTGTCGGTAACGCCGCCGATAAAAAACTGGACCAGGCAGGCTGTGTAAAGAAAAACAGCAGGAATCAGGCTCCACTGGCTGTTGGAGAGTTCCAGTTTCTGCGTGAGCCCCTACGGCACAGGCCCCAAAAACCACAAAACAGCAGGCGAGCATAAATACGCAGGTAAGAGCAACGACGGAAATAAGTTTTTTCATATCAGAACACCTTTCACAATATCCTTCTTGTTTAATCCTGAACAATGGAAGGTTTTAGATTAAATCAAATAATCTGAATTGCCAATACATAAAATTAAGAAAGACTTAATTCCTTCATTGACCGCCAGGAAAAACCGTCCTCCCCCCTCAATGGGAGAAACACTGATACCCCAAAGACGAATTATTATGCAAAACGTCATCAATAATTTTACATTTTGCAGTTATTAATTTGACAGAAATACGTAAATATGGATAATGTCAGCCTATCGTTATAAGATTTATTGATATTTTTAAATCTCACAACGACAGCGACAGTTTATTAATTTCAGTTTTTCTTACAAAGGAGACGGATAGAACAATGGATGTCAAAGAAGTATTACAATTAATTAAGGACCGGGAGATTGAAGAGATTGACCTTAGATTCTGTGACCTGCCCGGACTGTGGCAGCATTACACGATTGTCCCGGAACTCCTGAATGAAGAAAGTTTTGAAGAGGGATTCGGCTTCGACGGTTCCAGCATTCGAGGATTCAGGGAAATCCAGGAAAGCGACATGCTGCTTTTCCCCGATCCTGATACCGCGTTCGAAGATCCTTTCATGAAGCGCCGCACCCTGGTAATGGTCTGTAACATTGCTGACCCCATGACTGGAGAACAGTACAGCAGGGATCCCCGCTTTATTGCCAGGAAAGCTGAAAAATACCTCAAATCAACCGGCATAGGGGACACTTGTTTTTTCGGAATAGAGCCGGAATTCTTCATTTTTGATGATGTTCGTTTTGAACAGCGCATGAACGGAAACTTTTATTCCGTGGATTCTGTTGAGGGCTCCTGGAACAGCGGCCGCGAAGAAGGCCCCAACCTGGGTTACAAACCCAGGTCAAAGGAGGGTTATTTTCCCGTACCTCCCATGGACGCGCTCCATGATATCCGCTCTGACATGGTTGCCGCCTTGCGCCAGGTTGGAATTAACGTGGAAATCCACCACCACGAGGTTGCTACTGGAGGACAGTGTGAGATTGACATCCGCTATGACACGCTTACCCAGACCGCGGACAACCTCATGAAATTCAAATATGTGCTGAAGAATGTGGCCCGGGTCAACAATAAAACTGTGACTTTCATGCCTAAACCTTTGTTTATGGACAATGGCTCCGGAATGCACGTGCACCAGAGTGTCTGGAGGGGAGCATCCAATTTATTCTATGAAGCCGGAACCTATGCCGACCTGAGTAAAATGGCTGTTTATTATATTGGCGGGCTCCTGAAACATGCCGGGGCGGTCCTGGCCCTATCCGCGCCTACTACTAATTCTTACAGGCGTCTGGTTCCGGGTTACGAGGCTCCAATCAACCTGATTTACTCAATGCGCAACCGAAGCGCCTGTGTGAGGATCCCGGCTTATTCAAACAGCGAAAAGCCAAACGCCTTGAGTTCAGGCCGCCGGATCCATCCTGCAACGGCTACCTGGCCCTGGCAGCCATGCTCATGGCCGGACTGGACGGAATCCAGAATAAAATCATGCCTCCGGATCCCATGGACAAGGATCTTTATGATCTACCTCCTGAGGAGCTGGCCAATGTAGCTTCCACCCCTGGAACGCTGGAAGAAGCCCTGGATGCCCTGAAGAACGATCATGAATTCCTGCTGAAAGGTGACGTTTTCACAAAGGATGTAATTGATACCTGGATCAAATACAAATGGGAAAATGAAGTTGACGCCATCAGGCTCAGACCTCATCCCTATGAATTCGCCCTCTATTACGATATCTAACAAAAGCATGAATACTGAAACCAGCGGGCTGGGTGTTTTTCGGAACACCCAGCCCTTTTTTTGTTTAAGTGCGATGCGTGATCGAAGATGTCTTATTTGAGATGGGTGATGTGTAATTTTCGAAGTAAGCAGATCGAAGAGTAAGTCGGGAAATGCTGAATTATGGAATGAAAAGTTTTGATTCTCGAGTGCAGAGTGTTGATTGGCTACTTGAAATTATTCAAACGCCGGAGGCGTTAGTAGCCAATTTCTGATTTTGGATGCAATTTATGATAGTAGCAAAAGTTTTTCTGACCTCACATCTATACCGGGGTAAATTTTTCTTTCCTCAAGTTTCATCCCTGCATGATCCGCCCATGGCGACGGCCAGACTCAGTTCTTCCTGAGTTGTCCCTCCAATTTATTTTGAATACGGGAATCTCCTGGAGCCAGTAGCTCCAGCCACAACGACTGCGACAACGATAGCCGCTCCGCTGACAACGACAACGGGAAAGGCCCCTGTTCTTATGTCTCATTTTTCCTATACAATTGCCTGTAATGAACACCCGAGACCTCTTGCTTTCAGCTGAATTGACGGAAAATGAAATTTTTCATTTCCTGGAATCCCTGGGCTTCAGAAATCCTGCCGACGCGGATCAGGCAATACAGCACATGGTGGAAGCCGCCGGTGGACCCGCGCCCCTTCTGACGATCTTCGACTACCTGGTGGAAGCCCTGCCGAATCCGCTGATCCTGATTCCTCCATAAAAGGCATGGCCACTTTTTTTGAAAATGTTCCCAGCCTCACCCAATTCATCCAGGTCGCGGCGGAAAATCCAGCCATACTCGAGGTTACTGCCGCTGTCACGGGCGGTTCGGAATTCCTTACCCTGGTACTGCTCAGGAACCCCGGCTACATATACTGGCTGATGGAGAAAGATAACCTGGCGATTTGCCGGGATGCGGAATATTTCTCCGGTGAAGTAAAAAGGGCTTTTGAACTCAGTTCCGACATGAAGTCAGGACTGCAGGCCATACAGCGTTTCCAGCGCCGGGAAATTTTAAGAATAGGGGTCCAGGATCTATTGCGAACCCAGAACATGAGCCAGATTGCCAGGCAGATTTCACTGCTGGCTGACGCCGTACTTCAGGGTATTCTTGATCTGGTGATCCGTGAAACAGGTCCCCTGCCCTGTGCCTTTGTCGTATTGGCTATGGGCAAACTGGGCGGGAAAGAACTCAATTTCAGTTCCGATGTAGACTTGATTTTCCTGTACGAAGACGACAGCGCTCGTCGCAAGGCGTTAAGGCTATCCCGCTCTTACCGGAAAGCTTTGACCGAGGATGCTCCTGAAGGGCATTTTTACAGGGTTGATCTAAGGTTGCGTCCCATGGGCAAAGGCGGGGATATGGCCTCGTCTGTGAGTGCTGCTGAGAATTACTACAAACATTGGGCTGACACAACCGACCGGCTGGCCCTGATCAAGGCCCGACCAGTGGCCGGGAGCCTGGACCTGGGGAAAAAGTTTATTTCATCGCTGCAGGATTTCATTTACAAGAAATACCAGGATTTTGCGGCTGTGGATGAGATACGCCTCATTAAACAGCGCACCAACCAGGAACTTAAAAAGAAAAACCAGATTCACAGTGATATTAAACTGGGTCTGGGCGGCATCCGGGAGATTGAATTTTTTGCCCAGTCATACCAGATTCTGTACGGGGGAAACTCCCCTCATATTCTCACGCCGAATACCCTGGAAGCATTGGACCTCCTGGCAGAGAATGGCTTTATAAACAATGCCGACCAGAAATTCCTGCAGAAATCCTATATTTTCCTGCGGAATCTCGAACACAAACTGCAGTTGGTAAATTACCTTCAGACCCAGTCTCTTCCTGATAAGGAGGAGGAACTCTACGTGTGTGCCAGGAGGATGGGTTACGGGGCCGGAATGATCGGAGATGGATTAAAGGCTCCGGTCAAGCATAGAACTGAGATTATAGATAAATTCAGTGAAGACCTCGATAAAGTCACCTCCGGTGTTAACAAGATATTCAGAACTCTTTTACAGGGTGAATCCCGCAGCGCCACACTGACCGACATCCTTCTGGATAAGGGACTGGGCAAGGAAACCGCTCTCGAGAAGATCAGGGGAGGCCTGCAATCCCCTTGACCCTGAAGGTGTCCTGGAGGGTGTCGGGATCATTTCCGGTGCCAGCGCCTTCCCTCATTCCCCTCGAAAAATGCGTAACCTCCTGGCAAATATCCTCCCTACACTCCTGGAAAGATCTGCCGCCCTGAAAGATCCGAGGAAACTGTTTATCCGGCTGGACCGCTTTGCCGAAGCACAGGAAAGCCGGGTTGCTCTCTATTCTGAAATGGCTGGTAACCAGAAGCAGACTGACATCATACTGGACATACTCTCTTCCGGCCCCTTCCTCTCCGAGATACTGATTAAAAGGCCGGATCTGGCTGACAATGTCCTGACCGAATCTGATGAAGAACCAGATTATCGCTCCCTCCTGAAGGACTCCATCAAATTATCTTCCTCGCGGGGAATGGAGTTCGAAAACTCCCTCAGGTGTTTCAAGAAAGCGGAAGAATTCAAACTGGGAGCCAGAGAGCTTAAAACCCCAGGATCTCCCGGAACCAGGGGATTGATAACCTCCCTGGCCGAAGCCTGCCTGAGCCGCACGGTTGAGGAGATGCTGCAGAGACATCCTGCGGTTCGAGAAATCCCTTTTTCAGTCGCGGCCCTGGGAAAAATGGGAGGCAGGGAACTGATTTTCCATTCGGATCTGGACCTTCTTTTTGTTTATGATTCTGCCGGTGTCGACAACCAGTCAGTCCAGCTTCTGCTTAGTTTTGTAAAGGCAATCAAAAACAGCCTGCAGGAGTATACAAGCCATGGCCGCGCCTATTCCCTGGACTTCCGTCTCCGGCCGGAAGGACGCAGTTCAACCGATATCATCTCCCGGGATCAGCTGATCGAATATTTTGAGACTTCCAGGGTGGAAACCTGGGAAAGACTGGCCTATGTCAAAGCCCGGACGATAATCGACCACGGCTGCCCCCTGCCCTTTCCGGAGCTGCTGAGGGATACAGGACTGGATGAGGAACAGACAGTTGAACTCTTCCACATACGCCGGCGGAAAGAGATTGAACTGGGCAAGGAAAAAGAGGATGAAAAGGACTTCAAAGTTGGTTATGGCGCTCTTTTGGACAGCCAGTTCTATGTACAAATGCTCCAGCTGAGAAACAATATTTTTGAACCCAACAGCCTCGCGGCACTGGACCTGCTCGAGGCGAACGATGTCATTTCATCCCGGGAAGCTGACCAGGCACGAAAAACCGTCAAGTTCTTTTACGCCCTGGAGTCAGCTTCAGACTTGACTTCCAGCCCCGGAGAATCAGGATCCAGAATTGCTCCCGGCTCAGCTCACACAGCAGACATGGCCCGGCTGCTGGGATATGGTTCCGCTGTTGAATTGATGGAGATGTACCAGGAAATCTGCGCCGAAAACCGCCAGAACCTGGAAACGCTGAAGCCGTGAGAACTGTGGCCGGAAGCATCCTTGCTTTCCTGTCCCGAAGGGACTGCAGACATCAAAACCCGCCGGGCCAAGATCCAAATCAACGCCGCCGCTAAGGCAGCAGCAACCAATCTCGAATACCTTACGGATTCCGGGACTGGGAGGGACGAAGCCCCGATTTTCAGCAGCCTGGGGAGACTGAAGTCCCGGCAGGGACGAAGGGAACCCCAGGTCAAGCAGTATCCAACGATCCCGCGAGCGCTATGGGTGCGCGCGCGATGTGAATGCCCCTCCTGGGCATAAAAAAATCCCCAAGAAACGAATATTCAGGATACTGGCAAATCCAGAATTCCACCCCAGGCCGGGTTGATCAGAATGCCGATCTGAAGATCGGCAATCCACATATACATCGACTCCGGAGTATCCCCGTCAATACTCGCCTCGGGCAAATCGTGAATTGCCTCTACATCTCCCGACTTTGTCGGGAAACGCAGAGGATTTTAGGCTCTGAAGCGCATTTTTGTAACTACCTGTAGAATATGCAGAAATCCCGCCACCCTTAAACCTGTATTTTGGCTGGAGTGAGTTTGAGTAGTGTGGAGTGAGTTCCTCGCGGGCACATTTCAGGCACACCCCTGTAGGGAGGATCGGGCCTGGATACGGGCATATATCTACTGAGCCTTCACATACATCATTTCATGGACGGATCAAGTTTTTAAGTTGGACAAGGAAAGGCCTCAACGTTTTCTGCGACGGGCAAAAGCGGACATTTGAAGCCATGCCCGCGTTTTTCTGTTGCCATTAACTTCGGAACTGGTCTACGCTGGATTTAGCGTTAAAGGAGACCGTCATGGAGAAACATCGAAGAACAGGATCCGCCAACACAGTGGAAAATTTGACAACTCCTATTGAGAAGCCGTTACAGTCATGGAAGGAGATTGCTGCCTACCTGGAGCGTGACGAGCGGACCACGCGGCGGTGGGAACAGAACTCGGGGCTGCCGATACGTCGTCATGGTGAGGGACCGGGGAGCAGCGTTTACGCCTACCCAAGTGAGTTGAATGCATGGAGGCTGGCCCAGAAGCCCAAGGCTGCCGGTACAAAACCAGTATCACCCTTTCCGCCCCGGAGCGCGGTATTGACCATTTCTGTTATTGCACTGCTTATGATAATTTGGTTCATCAAGTTTGGTCCCATCCTTAATCCACCCAATCCGCTTGCGGAAGCTGCCGCCGGAGTTGAAATACGAGAGGTTTTGCCTGGCGGGGGATCTGAGGGGGGGCCTTCACCGGATGGGCAGTATTTTGCATTTGTGGATTGGGATACCGGAAATATCGCGGTTGAAGATCTCGCGACCGGGGAACACAGGAATCTGACTTACAATGCTTCCATGGAAGAGGCAAAAGAATACGCTTTATGGTGTGCCATCTCGCCGGATGGAACCAGTGTAGCCTACGACTGGTACTTAGAGGATAAGGACTTCACTGAACTACGACTTATAGGATTGGATGGCTCCAACCAACGGACGATCCTGGGATCAGATTTTGGGACCATGCGTGAGACCGTGGCCTGGTCCAGTGATGGTAAATATATTGCCACAACCCTCATCACCAAAGATGGAAGACAACTCGGATGGATTTCTATTTCTGACGGTTCTCTACGCGTTTTGAAGACCCTGCCGGGGAGAACATGGCCGGGCAAATTATTTCATTCCCCGGATAATCGCCACCTGGCGTACAGTTACCCTTCCGCGAAAAATTCTTCCAACTTTGACATCTTTCTTGTTTCAACGGATGGAAGTCAAAAAACGACCGCTATCGTGAAACATCCGGCAAATGAACGTGTACTCGGATGGATTCCAGGAAGAGCGGCCATCCTTTTTCTGAGTGACCGCAGCGGGACATGGGATGTCTGGCTGCAGGAAATAACTGGCGACAAGCCGATTGGGTATCCCCAGCGGATTTATACTAACATAGGGGATATCCAACCCATCGGTCCCGTAAAGGATGGGTCTTATTACTTCGAGGTATATTCCCGTTGGGTAAATAATTACGTTGCCGATGTTGATCAGGAAACCGGAAGATTCACAGGCTCATTGACACAGCCGCTCATCGGCTCCAATTACAGCCCCGATTGGTCGCCTGATGGCCGATTTCTCGCATATTCCCCAATAATATCCAGCCCTGAAGGCCCTGGCTTCTTCAATGGCAGTCTTCGCATCCGCGACCTTCATACCGGGGAAGAACGTGAAATACCCTGTGATCTGCTAGGAATTTATGAAATTCGCTGGTCACCTGATATGAAGGTTCTCCTGGTAACCGGTTACAAAAAAAGAGAAATTGTTGATGATCACCTTCGTTCAAGCCTCTACCTGGTTGATCCTCAAAGCGGAAAAACTGAAGTTTTTGCTGAAAAACCGGAGGTAAGCATTAAGTCGGGACAATGGAAGGCTGATGGACAAGGTGTCTACTTTGTCAGTGGAAGTACGGCTTTTATGCAGAACCTGAAAACAGGTGACCAAAAAATAATCTACGAAAATCCTGACCTGTCCGGGTACCTGGCTCTTTCTCCCGGAGGAGATTACCTGGCCTTGCACCTTGATGATCCCGAGAAAGGTTCCGGCTTGACGATGATAAACCTTTCAAGCGGTGAAGAACGCCGGCTTCTAAACTTTTCAGAACCCCGGGCTATACGTGGCGTTGACTGGGATTCCGATGGCCGCCATTTGTATTACCTGAAATCGGAGGGAGAGAAGGGCACAAGCTTATGGCGAATTGGTCAAAAAGAAGGTATCCCCGAAAAACTATGGGACACCGATAAGAGCATCAATAATCTTACCCTGCATCCCAGTGGGAGGCAATTGACCTTCGCTGAGGTCACACATGAGACAACGGTCTGGGTGATGGAGGGGTTGCTCCCTGGAACCGGAACCATGAACCAAAAGGATTAGTGCAAACATGCTGCGAAGATTCATCAAAGAGATACTCATCGTCCTGGTGTGGACCCTGTTCTTTCTGGCACTCTGTGCAAGTGTGGGCATATCCTTGAATACTCCGGATACAGCTCTGTCCAGGGGCAAGTGAAGTGACCGGGAGGGAGTCTGATATACCCCGCTATCTTGGCCTTAGTGAGCTGGAGTGATTTGGAGTGAGTTCCCCGCGGGCACACTTTGGGCACACCCCTTGGACGAGGCTTTGGCCTGGATTTCGGGGTATCCCCCATGGGTTTTCACATGCCGCTCTTCAAGCCGGACAAAGTTTTTCAGGGGGACAACTATCTTACCGTCCGGTTTTTAACTGGATCTCATCGGGATCATGGTTGGTATTCAGATAGGCATCATATGTTCTGATACCTTTAATATATTTTCCCAGGAACGCCGTGGTATAGCCGTTGATTAGGCGAAAGGCTTTTTCCATACCAATATAGGTGAGATCCGTTCCGTCCGTGATCCGCTTGCCCTTACCGCAGCCATCGCCGTAGTTCGGATTAAACTGATACATCTCGGTGAAGGAATAATGCCCTGCATTTAAGAATTCCACCAGGTAGCGCGGGCCTTCGGAATCCGCATAATATTTCCGCATAACCACATTGCCCTTTTCCTTGATTGTGTCGTCTTCCGTCGCCATCAAAATCATCACCGGACAATCATAACGACTCCGATCATTCCCCACCGCCGCCATCGGGATAATCGCATCGATGCGGGGCTCCAGATCAGCCGCCGCAGCTACGGTATAACCACCAAAAGAATGACCCGCAGCAGCAATCAGCTCCATATCAATCCGGCCCCGGAAACGACTGTCAGCGCCTCGGTTGATCTTGTCCATCTCGTCAAGAATAAATATTAAATCCAACGGACGATCCTTGGCTGCCTGTGCGCGTGCTTCTTTGCTATCCGAAAAGAAAATAATCTCCCCGGCCAATCCTGTGGTCAGACAATTCGTTGTGTGATCCGGCACGACCACAATGTAGCCATGACTAGCCAGATGTTCACACCAGAAGACATTCTGACTGCGCATTCCGCCATTCCCATGCGAAAACAACACCAGCGGGAACACCCCTTCAAAAACCGGCGCATCACGATAGGAAATGGTTTTAAACGTTTTATTCACAGACTCCAGATCCGACTGGAACGCCAACGCCAACGCCATCGAGAATTCAGGGTGACCACCGCCGAGGAAAAAATCATTCAGCGTATTCTTCCGGCCCTGCGTTCCCAGATGCGTCGTCGGATACCAGACCTCCACCATCAATGGACGCGGCTGCTGCGTCCCCGGATCCAGCCGTGCCGGATCTTCCATCCGCATCGTTGTTACCCCAACCGCATAAGGGCCAAGCTGATCCGGGGCTGGCGTGGCAAAAATGGAACAGGAAATAGACAGGAAAACCATTGATATAATGATGTAACGTTTCATGGGGAACCCTTTCCTCGTCGTTAGTCTCCGCATTCTAACGTAAAGAACCAATTCCGGCAATTTTCCCAAATCAATACGCAGTTAGTATACTGATAAAGCGCTATGGATAAGAAAGAATGAGGAGGACTGTGGGGTACCATGCGATATATGACCATGATTTTCCTCAGCTCTGGTAATCAGAAATCCTGCAATCAAAAATTGTCTAAACCAAAATTACATGCTCTGTTTTGAATAGTTTATATTTATTAGGATAGTATTATCGTTGTTCCCACAAAATAATCCATCTGCCTTGAATCATGACGACTTAAATAATGCTTGTCTGGATTTCACTACCCCGGTATTCTTCGGGGCCTCTGCGGCCGTCATTTCCTGATTCAAACCATCTTCAGGCCCATTTCAAACCACAAGGAAGCGGCCTGTTTATAAGAGTTAATCCCTCCCCATATTCTCCTTTCATCTCCCCTCTATCTTGGCTGGAGTTGGATAGAGTGAGATCCTCGCGGGCACACTTTGGGCACACCCCTGGGTGGGGAATCTAAGCAGGAATTCCGGGGGTATCTCTCATGAGTCTTCACATATCGATCTTCAGGGCGGATGGAGTTTTTCCGGTGGGAAAAGGTTGGTTTTGCTAAAGCAATTACCCCAACCGCCGGTAAACCATGTACAATGAGTATTCGGATTACAGATCAATCCCTCGTCTTGCTTCCGGTTCCAAGTGCCATAAGACATATGGAAGTCCCGCTTTGCATCATCGAGATCATGATTGAATTCTGGTGAAAGAGTGGAAAGATGAGACTTGGTCTTCTAGTCGGATATTTCCCAAACATAAATGACGCCAGACGAACGATCTGGATGCTGGAAAAACGAGGGTTTTTCAAAGCTGCATTGCTGCACAAGAAAACAGATGGGCGGTTGCAAACGCTTGATCCGTTTCTTCGCTGGCAGTTTCCAGGTTTGTTCTTCTTTGCCTTGCTATTTCCCGCTCTTACCTGGGCCGTGCTGTTTTTCCTTCCGGTTGCCAGGCTAGAACACCAGCCTTACCTGGGGCCATTGCTTATAGCGGTTGCTGTGTTGACCGGTTTGGTCTTCGGACGGTTCCTGATAAATCGGTCCCGATATGGTATTGATACAGCTTTGCTGGCGGAGTATACCAGGACGCTTCTGTCTGACGAAACGGTCCTGTTGCTGCAGGCCCGGATTGATGATCTGCATTCAGCTCTGTCACTGATCCTCGCGGATGCCGAGACGCATGCCGAGACAAGCCCGGTCGTTTTTATCAAGAATACGTCATTGGACAAGAGTGTAGGAATCCACCCTGATGGTCATGGTCAGGATGACGAGGACGTACAACCGCTTGGTCGAACCTTTAGGCACCAAATTGAGTTGAAATCCAAAAAAAGTGATCGCACTTCCTTCGAACTACTGAAACGGATTAGACGGGATCGAAAATGGGTACAGGAGGTTTGTACCGATTTGACCGAGGCCAGTCGTGTCGGGCAGGGGACCACCGGTGTCGCGGAGTGGATCATCGATAATGAGTACATGATTCTGAAGACTGTCCGCGACATCCAACAGAGTCTTCCTCGCAGTTTTTATCGTTCCCTGCCAACCATAATGGATGAGACTTATCGCGGCCGCCTCTTGTATGTCTACCGTCTGGCCAAGAACATTGCTGCCGAAACCGGGCTGCATCTGACCCGTGATCAAATCAATTCACTTGTTTCAACCGACCAGGAACATCGTCATCTGATCATCGCCGAACTCTGGGCTCTGCCACAAATGCTTCGTATCGCCCTGATTGAGAGCATCAAGGAGTTGGCAGTCCGTGCGCAGACCGATCTTTGTGAAAGCCAGCAGGCGGCGTTCTGGGCCAACAGGCTGATATCGGCCAACAGACGCGATATGAATCTGCTTTTTTTCATTTTGGCTGAACTCTCTGTCGCCAAGCCGCATCCTAATCCTTACTTCGGCGCGCAACTGATCGATCACCTTTATGATGAGACGGACATACTCATCCCGGTCCAGGCGTGGCTCGAGCGGACATTCGACAATCCTCTGAATGAAGTGCTGCAGCAGGAACAGAATCGACAGGCCAGCGACCAGCTGGCAATCGGTAATGCCTTTGCCAGTCTGCGGCGGCTGGTTCAACTCGACTGGAAAGAGCTGTTTGAACAGCTCAGCTATGGAGAACAGATTCTTCGGCGTGATCCTTCAGGGGTTTACCCTGCGATGGATTTCTCAACACGTGACAGTTACCGTCAGGTGATCGAGGAATTGGCCCATCGAAGCGGTATTGATGAAGAGTCAGTGGCGCAGATTGTCGTGGACCTGGCCGAGGAGAGACGGGACGAATCGAAATTTCAAAGCGACCTGTCGCAAGTCGGTTACTACCTGATCGGCAACGGGCGGCCCGAGTTATCCAAACGAATAGGGTGTAATGAATCAATCCGTGACCGAATGACTTTCTGGGTCAAGGCTCATCATTGTTCGCTTTATCTTTTTGGAGTGACTCTCCTGACAGGATCAATTGTTTCCCTGATTGGGCTGTTTGGCCTGCCTGGGGCCGACGCGCCCCTGGTGCTCCCCATCATGTTGCTGTCGATCCTTCCGGCCAGCCAACTTGCCGTGGCGCTTTTGAACTATCTTGTTATCCGTTTCCTGCCTGCCAGGTCACTTCCCAAAATGGATTTTCAGCTATCAGGGATACCTGATGAATTTAGAACACTGGTCGTGATCCCGACGCTGCTGCTCAGTAAGGAATCAATCCGTGCGGATCTTGAAAAAATCGAAATCCGTTATATAGCGAATCGAGGCAAAAATCTTCTCTTCAGCCTGTTTACTGACTATACCGACTCGTCCTTCCAAACCGAGGAGCGGGATCAGGCCCTCATCAGCCAGATGGTTCAAGGGGTCAAAGGACTGAATGATCGCTACGGCAATACCTTTTTTCTGTTCCATCGTGAACGCTCATGGTCTGAAGGCGAGCAGAAGTATATCGGATGGGAAAGAAAAAGAGGGAAGTTGGAGCAGTTGAATGAGCTTCTCGACGGGACACATCCTGATTATGACGGGAAGTTGATCCAGGTCGGCAGCCTGGATCAACTCGATGCCATCCGTTTTGTAATTACTCTTGACAGCGATACTCAGCTGCCGCATGGCACGGCCCGTCGGATGATCGAAACGCTGGCACATCCATTGAATCAGCCAAGATTCGATTCATCAGGCAGGCTGGTTCCGGGAACCTTCAGTATTATCCAGCCACGGGTCACATCATCATTGCCGAGCAGCAATTTTTCGATATTCAGCCGTCTGTTTTCGGATTCTATCGGTGTTGACCCTTACAGTAGGGTGGTGTCTGATGTTTATCAGGACCTGTCCGGTGAAGGGTCGTATCATGGCAAAGGGATATACGATGTCTATGCCTTCAACCGACTGCTGGCCAAGCGCTTCCCGGAAGACCTGATTTTAAGCCATGATCTGCTTGAGGGGGTGCATACCCGGGCTGGGCTGGCCAGTGATATTGAATTGTATGATGAATTTCCTCCGGACTACCTCAGTTATGCCAGGCGCCTGCACCGCTGGATCAGGGGAGATTGGCAGATTGCAGCCTGGCTGTTTCCCTGGGTTCCACTACTGGGCGGAGAGTGGGGCAGGAATCCCCTTTCGCTATTCAGTCGCTGGAAGATTTTTGACAATCTGCGCCGCAGCCTTGTTCCAGTCTCCAGCATTATGCTGCTGGTCTATTCCTGGATGGCGGGCAGCAGTGCTGAGGTCACGTCGCTCCTGCTTATCAGCCTTTTTCTGTTCTGGCCGGTGATTTCCCGTATCCTTGATCTGTTTACCACCCGCAGCGGCCTGAAAAACTTCTCCCTGTCACCTCTTCGTCGTAGTGTGGTTCGGCCGGTTATCGAGGTGGCTATGATGCCGCACCTGGCACTGATTACAATTGGAGCTATTTCCCGGGTTTTTTACCGACTGTTGATTTCACATCGTCATCTGCTCGAATGGAGGTCATCACAGATTGTTCATTATGGAACCATAGTCCGGCGCAAGTTTCTTCTTGTCTCTCTTCTCTCTGTTTCGTGCCTGGCGGCTGCCCTGGGCTGGCTGGTCTATAGTCGGCCGCTACAAGGTCTCATGTTCGCAACTCCTTTTACCATCCTCTGGCTCCTCTCTCCGCTTATCGCCTGGGTTCTGACTTCGCGCAGACAGCCGCTTAAGGCGATTGAAGAGATTTCAGTTAAAGATCGTAACTACTTGCGCTGTCTTACACGCAAAACCTGGCGCTATTTTGATGATTTTGTCAATGCGGGGACCTCCTGGCTGCCTCCGGATAATTACCAGGTTTCCCATCAGGATCAGGTTGCCATGCGGACAAGCCCGACCAATATAGGGCTTTGGATGCTCAGCCTGCTCGGTGCGCGGGACTGTGGGTATGTCAGTGACACGGAGGTGACAGACCGGCTTGCAGAGACGATGTTGACCCTCTCTAAACTGGAGAAGTATGAAGGACACCTTTTAAACTGGTACGACATTTCAAATCTTCATCCGCTCGAACCTCGATATGTCTCTTCGGTAGACAGCGGCAACCTGCTGGCGGCCATGTGGGCCCTGGAAAACGGATTGAAGGAGATGGACGAGCGGCCGGTTTTCGATTTGTCGATTTTTTCCGGATTCGTTGATTGTGGCAGCATCCTTCAGAGTCTGGCCCGCGAGGAGAAGCTTAACAGCGCGACCCTCATTGAACTCGACCAGCGGCTTGCGAGATGGCGCCAACCGCCGGTTCAGCCCCTGTCCCAGATTCTGCAGGTGATGGACGATGCTGCGGTCATGCCGGATGTACTCGACGCGATCAGCATCTCTTCCAGTGAAATAAGTGATGTAGGCTGCTGGTGCGACGCACTCCTCAGCCAGATAGACAGTGCCATGACAACAATCAACACTTACTTTAACTGGATTGTCTGCCTTCTTAAGGTCAAAGAAGAGGACCTGTCATTGCCGGTCAAATCCTTCCACGAAATGCTGGAGCAGGATCTTCAGGTCGTGCCTTCCCTGTCTGAGATTGAGAATGGCGATTTTCGCTCCAGTCCGATTTTACAGTTGGTTCGGGATGTGGCTCAATCACCATCCCTTATTGATCGGGTAGTAAAAGCGAATGAAGAGTCGCGCCTTGCGGCCGTCAAACTGACCGACCGGATCTCTGCACTGATGGAGGCGCTCGATCGATTCGGCAAAACAATCAATATGCGCTTCCTATATGATTCGGAATGGAAACTATTTGCGGTTGGCTACAATGTCTCGGTCGGCCGCCTTGATAGTTCGTTTTACGATCTGCTCGCAAGCGAAGCCCGGCTCGGTAGTTTTACCTCGATCGCCAGGGACGAAATCCCGATGGACCACTGGTTCTCCATGGGCCGCCCGCATGCCATGATCGGCCGACATCGGGTATTGATGAGCTGGAGCGGAAGCATGTTCGAGTACCTGATGCCGCTACTGTTGCAGCATTCATACGACAACTCCCTTTTGCATCGCGCGGTTTCCAGGGCTGTTGACATCCAGATCCATTACGGGATGAAGTGGAAGGTTCCTTGGGGTATGTCCGAGTCGGCCTATGGAAATCTTGATATTGACAAAACCTACCAGTACCTGGCGTTCGGCGTTCCGGCCCTCGGCCTGAGGAGACTGACAAAGAGCCAGTTGGTGGTTGCCCCTTATGCCACCATGCTGGCCATCGGTGTTCGCCCCAAAGATGCCATCAAAAACCTGAAATGGCTTGAGAATCTAGGCCTTTATAACGAATACGGTTTTTACGAGTCGGTCGACTTCAGCCGCAAAGCGAATAAGGGGGGTGAACAAGGTGTTATCGTCAAGGCTTACATGGCACATCACCAGGGGATGGGATTTATTTCGTTAATAAATTTTCTTCAGGATGATGTGTTTCGCAAAAGGTTTCATGCTGATGTCAGGGTAAAGGCTTTTGAGCCGTTGCTCCAGGAAAAAATCCCGACATTGCCTCCGTTGCAGCTCCCATCGTCGCGCAACAAAACAGAGGTGGTTGTCGATACCGGGGGGCTCGAGGATTCCGGCAAGCGTTTCACGACACCGCATACCGCAATACCCAAGAGTCGTCTTCTCAGTAACGGCTGTTTTAACCTGATGGTGACCAATACCGGTGGCGGGTACAGTCAGTGGAACGGGATGGAGCTGACACGCTGGCGCTTTGACCGAACCGCTGATGTGTGGGGGAGTTTTCTCTATATCTATGAAGAGGAAGAGGATCGAATCTGGTCGGCAGCCTATTATCCTGTCGGTCGAGAGTCAGATGATTACGAGGCTGAGTTTGCTCTGGATCGAGTAACCTTCAGCCGCACCGATTTCGGCATCCGGAGTGTAACAGACGTGATTGTTTCGCCTGAAGACGATGTCGAAATACGACGGTTGTCGTTGACCAACCGATCTGACAGGCGGCGAACGCTTGGTCTGACCAGTTATTTTGAGCTTTCCATGGCGGCCCACAATGCCGACCTCCAGCATCCAGCCTTCAACAAGTTGTTTGTCCAGACAGAAGCCCTCCCTGACCGGCATACGCTTCTGGCTTATCGCAGATCACGAACTTCCGAACCGGCAGATATGTTCATGGCGCACCGCATTACGGACGATCCCGATGAGTCGCCGTTTAAATATGAAACCGATCGATACCGGTTTATAGGTCGCGGCAATACCCTCGCGCGACCTGACGGGGCGATTGCCGCACCGAGCAACAGCCAGGGTTTTGTCCTCGATCCTGTTTTCAGCCTGAGACGACAGGTCACACTCGAGCCGAATCAGCGCTGTGAAGTCTCCTTTATCCTGGCGGTCGCCCAGACGCGTGATAAAGTGATTGCTCTTGCCGATAAATATGCCGGCACCTACCAGATTGACCGAGCCATCGATTTTGCCTGGCGAAAGGCCCAGATCGAGTTGCGCCTGCTGCACATCCAGCCGGAAGAGGCACGCTGGTTTCAGCAATTGGCCAACCATTTGCTTTTCCCTAATCAACTCCTGCGAGCCACGACTGACCAGATAGCAGAAAACCGAAAGGGCCAGTCCGGGCTCTGGCCCTATGGCATTTCCGGTGATCTGCCGATTATCCTAGTGACAATTGCCGAATCCCGGGATCTGAATCTTATTCGCCAACTGCTGCAGGCTCATACGTATTTGCAAATACATGGCTTTGCCGCTGACCTGCTGATTCTCAACGAGGAGGAGGGGAGCTATGAGCAGCCCCTTAGGGAAAAACTGATCAATCTGATACAGGCCTATTCCACCTCGGTGACAAATGAGTTGCGGGGAAACATACACCTGCGCAGTGCTGATCAGATCCCGGATGAAGACCTGAGGCTGATGAAAGCTGTGGCCGGAATCGTTCTGGTTGCAGCCCGCGGGGAACTGTTCAGGCAACTCGGTGTCGCAAGTGAAAGTATCGAACTGGCCGAGCCTTTAAAGGTTGAAAAGATTCCGGTGGATCCTGTGCAGCCACTGCCTGATCTCAACCTTCTTTTTTTTAACGGCCTTGGGGGATTCACCCCAGATGGACGGGAATATGTAATAACTACCGGCCCTGCGAAGCACACCCCTTTACCCTGGGTAAATGTGATGAGCAACCCTGATTTCGGGACCATGGTCAGTGAGTCGGGGAGTGGATTCACCTGGTTCGGAAACAGCCAGCGCAACCGGCTGACGCAGTGGTCAAATGATCCGGTACTGGATCCTCCTTCCGAGGTGGTTTATCTTCGGGATGAACAAACCGGGGATGTCTGGACGACAACTCCTCTGCCGATACGAAGTATAGACTCCTGCCGGGTACGTCATGCCGCTGGTTATACCCGGTTTGAAAGACACAGTTTCGGTATTGGGCAGGACCTGCAGCAATTTGTGCCGAATGACAGAACCGGCGGCGCTCCGGTGAAATTCCAGCAGATCACGCTGCGCAACGACACGGACAGATGGCGGGAACTCTCTGTCATATTTTATGTCGAGCTCACCCTTGGTGAACACCGGGAAACCTCCCAGATGCATACTATCACCCAATGGGACCGACGGTTTTCGACCTTGCTGGCCTATAATCGCTACCATCCAGAATATGGCGAACGGGTCACTTTCGTGACGCTCTCCCCAACTCCAGAGTCGTATTCAGGCAACAGGACAACCTTTATCGGCCTCAACCGATCAACAACGAATCCAGCTGCACTGGGGAACGTCCGGCTGGATGGCGTGACCGGTGCCCGTCTCGACCCATGTGCGGCTCTGCAGACGAAGTTTAAACTGGCACCCGGTGAGAGCAAGGTTGTCGTCTGCATGCTGGGCCAGGCCGGATCCAAGTACGAGGCCTGTCATCTGGTTGATCGGTATCGGACCGAGGGGGCTGTCCAGGCCGCTCTTGATGAAACAATTGCCTGGTGGAATCGGCTGCTGGGAGGCATAACCGTACAGACGCCTGATGCCGCGGCCGATATTATGATCAATCGATGGCTCTTGTATCAGAGCCTGAGTTGCCGGATCTGGGGGAGATCAGCATTTTACCAATCGGGAGGTGCCTTCGGGTATCGTGACCAATTGCAGGATGTTACAGCATTCATGGCCTCCAGGCCTGAACTGGCCCGGGCGCAGATTCTGCTTACTGCAGGCCGCCAATTCCGCGAAGGTGATGTCCAGCACTGGTGGCATCCGCCGTCCGGAGCCGGTATCCGTTCACGCATCTCTGACGACCTGCTCTGGCTCCCTTATGTGGTAGCCCATTACGTCCGGGTGACCGGTGATGTTGATTTTCTCAATGAAGAGGTCTCCTTTTTAAACGCCCCCCTGCTTGAGAAGGGTCAGCATGAAGTCTTCTCCACTCCGGAGCAGGTTTTTGATCAGGCTAACCTGTTTGAACATTGCCGCCGGGCCGTAAGCAAAGGGCTTACCTCAGGACCAAACGGCCTGCCTCTGTTTGGAACCGGGGACTGGAATGATGGCATGAATCTGGTTGGCGTGGAAGGAAAGGGGGAGAGTGTCTGGCTTGGCTGGTTTATTATCGATGTGTTGCAGGGAATGATCGAACTCTCCAACGCTCTTGAGAAGAGGGCCCTGGCCCAATCCTACTCTGAACAGAAAGAAACATTGCGCAAGTGCATTGAGAAGGAGGCGTGGGATGGCAGCTGGTATCTGCGAGGTCGGTTTGATGATGGCAGCCCACTCGGATCCGCGCAGAGTGAAGAAGCACAGATTGATTCCCTCCCCCAATCGTGGGCCTGGCTGAGCGGAGCGGCTGATCCCCAACGGGCCGAATTGGCACTGGAATCGGCTTGGCAGCGTCTTGTCTTGCAGAAGGAACAGATTGTGATCCTGTTTGATCCGCCGTTCGACCGGTCACCGGTCTCACCCGGCTATATCAGCGGTTACCCGCCGGGGGTTCGGGAAAACGGCGGCCAGTACACACATGGGGCACTCTGGTTTGCCATGGCCATGGCCCGAAAAGGGGAC
The DNA here is from genome assembly GCA_963666915.2 of Acidobacteriota bacterium. Lineage (GTDB taxonomy): Bacteria > Acidobacteriota > UBA6911 > RPQK01 > JAPXNP01. The sequence goes on along the minus strand of CAXXEX010000004.1, from coordinate 123,915 downwards.
GGCGAGCGTGCGGTTCAGATGCTAAAGATGATTAATCCGATTGAACATTCATCCGATCCGGCAAAAGCCCGGCACTACGGAATTGAACCGTATGTTGTAGCGGCAGATATCTACAGACTTCGCGACAAGCCTGGGAAAGGAGGTTGGTCGTGGTATACGGGATCGGCCGCCTGGATGTACCGGGGCCTGGATAGAGGAGATTCTTGGTCTGAAACGGCGCGGCGACTCCCTCATTATCGATCCGGTCATTCCGGTATCGTGGCCCGGATTTTCCGTCAAATGCAGGTTCGAGGCTGCCGAATATCGAATCGTCATTGAAAATCCTGATCGAGTGGGAAAAGGTGTAGTCTCGGTCGAACTTGACGGCGAATTGATCAGGGGTAACCGTATCTCTCTGGTCGGAGAAGGTGAGCATGATGTACAGGTCAGGATGGGTATGCCGAAGTGAGAGCCTTTGATCAAGTACAGGATGACATTTCGCGTGGGGACAACAGGGAGTACTCGGCAGATTGCTAATGATCTGATTGGATTTCGGATGTCGGAATTCCCGAACGCGGCTAGTTCTTCTTTCTACTGTTCCTGGATTTAGCCCGCTTTTTCGAGGTGCCGAGGCGTTTCTCTCTGCGGTATTTTTCTTCAATCGCCTCCTCGGTTCGCTCCTGTTCGGTTCTCAATCTGAAATAGTTGGACAGCCGGCGCGGATCGAGTTCCTTGCGATTGATGGCATCAGTTACCCCACGGTCGGCTTCGCCCTGATGCTGACAATTGCTGAAACGGCAGCGGCTGGCGAAATCCTCGACCTCCTCGAAGAGTGTCGCTACACCATCTTCGCATTCGCTCAGTTGCAGTTCACGCAGCCTGGGACTGTCGAGCAGCAAACCACCGCCGGGCAACAAGTGCAAGGAACGCCCAATAGTTGTGTGGCGCCCCTTGGAGTCGTCCTCGCGAATGGCCCCGGTGTCCTGAACTTTTACGGTACTTAACGTGTTGACCAGCGTCGATTTGCCGACGCCACTTGAGCCGACCAGGGCAATGGTCTGCCCGATCGTACACCAAGGACGCAGGATTTCTATGACATTGGGATCCTTGGAATTGACGGTCTCAACTTCCAAGCCAGGGCGCAGAGTTCTGGCTTGGGCGCAAAAATCATTCACATCCTCGGCCAGATCAGCCTTGGTAAGAATAAGGACCGGCTTGACCCCAGCATCCAGAGCCATCGCCAGATAACGTTCCAGTCGCGAGAGATTGAAGTCGAGATTACACGAAGTAACAATGAAAAGGGTGTCTACATTTGCAGCCAGCAATTGCACCCTGGCCTCACGTCCCGAGGCCATGCGTTTGAAGAGGCTGGTACGTTCCAAAAGGCGTACAGGCAGTTTAGCGCGATCTATCAGGAGCCAGTCGCCAACCGTAGGCAAGTCTTCCACCGCGCGACGAATCCATATGTGAGGCAGAGAAAACTGTCGATGTCCATGCTCCCCCATTCCTTCGAAAAGGTGTCGGTTGAGGGCAAAGACCCGCACTGGCACAGTTGACTCCAATTCCTCGAGACTTATCTGCTGCTGAAAGAAATTACTCCAACCAAGTTCTTGCATTGAAATAGATGCGTTCGGCATTTAGCTTTTCCTGGACTGAACTGAGGCTTTGTGTACGGACATTATCAATTCTTGAGTATACCGCAAGGTTGGGAGCTGCACCAGAAAAGGGACAGAATACTATTCAGTCCCCGATGAACGGGCTGGAGCATGTCCCCACGAAAAATTCCCTCCACCTTGAATCATAATGACCTGGGGTACTTCGATTCGGACACATGTAGATTGAACCCAATCGAGAAGTCGTCTCTGCCCCCGTCTTTGGTAAAGAGCCTGATAATCAGTCGGAAAGTCCCGTGTGACGGGGGTTTGAGATGGTACGCCAGGCAGGATTCGAACCTGCGACCTACGGATTAGAAGTCCTGCGCGTCTGGCGATTCCCTAATATCTCGTTATCTGATCATCTGAGAACTTCCCAATTCGTTGTCGCTGTCGTATCCGTGGTCGAAGTTCGAGAAAGGATCTCTGGATTCGTATAAGAATAACGATCTGTCGATGCTCCCTTGGAAAAAGGAATATCAGGGGAAACGGTTTCGGTTTCTGTCGATCCCTTCGGGATAGGAAAACAAGGATGTTTCCAACCACAATGTAAACGAACGAGTCAGGATCAGAGGACATCCATTTCGCCGGTGCGTATGTTATATCCCTGTTCAACAGGCATGACAAAGATCCTTCCGTCACCTATTTCACCAGTGCGGGCGGTTTCGATAATGACCTTGATGGCTTCATCAACCCGGTCATCGGGCAGGACGAGTTCAACCTTGCTTTTGGGCAGGAGGCTGACATTGTATTCCTTGCCCCGGTAAATAGCGGCCTGTCCCCGCTGCCTGCCATGACCTCTAACCTCGGTTATGGTCATGCCTGAGAGATTCAATTTCCCCAGGGCGTCCTTGAGCTCTTCTACCTTACTCGGCCTTATTATCGCCATCACAAGTTTCATAATTACAAACCACTTTTCCCAAATGCAGTTTACTTTGATGGGTTCGCAATAAACTGCTCACAGGTATTCACCGAAGATAAGGGAGCGTTTCCATCGAACCGGCTGGCTTAAATCGCCTCCAGGATCTCCCTTTCCAGCCGGCGTTTCATTTCATCCGGCAAAATCCCATTATTGTGCCTCAGATAAAATACGTCAACAGCTTTTTCACCCTCGGTATTTATAAGTAAAAGTTCGATATCGCATTCAAGAGAAGACAGGACTGAACCAATGGAATAGAGCAGCCCCGGCTTATCGGGGGAAATAATCTCCATCAGGGTTACTTTTCGCTCAGGGTCGTCTTCGAAATACACAACCGGTTCCAGCGGACCCATCTTCAGCACCAGCGGACTGGAGTCTTTCTGCCGGAGCATCTCCCTGATAGATCTCCTGTCCGTCAGCACCTCATGAAGCATTCGGCTGAAGCGATCCTTTTCACGGGAATACCTGAACCGTTTTTCAGTATCAAAAAATTCAAATATATCGAGTACGATATCCTGTCGGTTGGCGAATCCGTATCCCCTGACAATATTCATATCGAAATAGGAAAGCATGCCGGCTATACGGGCAAACAGGCGTCTCCGGTCGGGAGTTACAACACAAAGTTCATACAGGCCTTCGCTGCTTGATATGGAAACCTGGACAGGTTCAGCAGGGCTGAGACCGGATGCCAACTCAAAATGCTTGTATATTTTTTGGGGGCTGGTCCTCAGGTAGCTTACCGGGAACCCTTCCAGGAATCCTTCAAATCCGGCCTGGTTAAAATCACGGGGAAGTCCCTTGACCAGCTTACTTGCGATACCCAGGTCATCTTCATCAATCCTGTCAGCACCGTACCCCAGGGTCAGCTTACGATAAGTCTTGACATAAACATCCCACAACTGGTCCTTTTTCCAGCCATTCAACGTTCCCGGCCCCACCGCTTTAACGTCGGCGTAAGTCAGCAGTGTCAGGCAGCGCAGGGTTTCCGTGTCAGAAACAAGATCAGCAAAATCATTCAGGATCTTTTCATCATTATGATCCCTGTGAAAAACCACTGTGGACATTGCCAGGTGATTCAACACCAGAAAAGTGATCCGTTCCCTTTCCAGCGGGGAAAATCCCAGGCGTTTCAGGGCCTGTTCGGCCATCCCGGTTCCGGTAACGGAATGGTCGCCATCCTGCCCTTTACCGACATCATGCAAAAGCAAAGCCAGTGTAATATCCACTGGACTGGATGATTCCTCAAGCAGTGAGGCAAATCTATCATCCGTGGGTTTATCATCTAATTCAAGTGTCCCTACGGTAAGCCTTTCAATATTCCGGATTGCCAGTATTGTATGTTCATCAACCGTGTATCGATGGTAATAGTCCCAGCAGAACCGGGCTTTAATTGAACCGAATTCGGGAACCAGGTATTCAAGGAGGCCAAGATCGTACATGTCCCACAGCAAAGACGCCATGCCCCGGAATGGCCGAAAAAACAACTCGACCTCTTTTTTCAGTTCCGGAAATTTGGTATTTTCCGGGAAGGCGGGAATAGCTGCCGCAATTCTTTTTTTGAGAGAATAGGAAAGCTTTTTCCTCTCTTTTGCGGCCCGGTTGAAAATCCGCATGACTGAAAGCGGATTAACCGGGGAGGCAAGATCATCCTGGTGGAGTTTTGTGGATCCATCGGCCGGCCTGGAAACATCAAGCATGGTTTTGCATCGATCATTCAATATCCTGGCATTGATGTAATACTGCTTCATGAATGCTTCAATCACCATGCGGATTTCATCGCTGCTTTTCCCTTCCACGGCGCCTGGAACAACCATAAAACTTATCTTTTCCTGGCGGTTTATGGCCAGCTTATTGTCATTACGTCCGGATATCACATGCAGCAGAATCCTGAGCCCGAGCATAAACTGGTGGGCCCCTTTCACATCTTCACTGGAATGCTTGAGATAAGCTGGAATACCGGACAGATCCTGCAGCCAACCGGCTGCCAGGTGATCACGCAATCCTCCCGGGCTTTCCTTGATATCCGGCTCCAGGTGAAAGATGGTGAATTTCTGCTGAGCAAATCGTTTGCGGACTTCGTCATGAATTATGTCGACAAAAAATTGCCTGTTCCCCTGAAATACAGCGGGGAAAACTTCACCGGTTACGGTATCAGCCAGGGCCTTATTTCCGGCAACATATCTCCCATCCCTCAAAGCCAGTACAAATTCATAGTGTTCTTTAATATCGAGGTTCCTGAGTTCCTCTACCGACCAGACCTGGTGCCCCAGGTCTTCGATCAAGTCCCAAAGAGTGGTTATGAGAGATGAAATCCTGTTTCTCAGGATATTTGATTCGTCCGAGTCAGGAGAGTCGTGTACCACAAGCAGATCTACGTCTGAATGCGGAAGCATTTCCCTTCTTCCGTATCCGCCTATGGCGATGATACTGAGTCGATGCTCTTCCAGAACAGGTTTTGTTACCAGGGATATAATCCGATCCAGCAAGGCGGTATGTTTTTTTAAAAATTTGCCGAAATCCCTGTCCGCAAGGAATTCCTGTTCCAGGCCAGCCCTGTCGCTGAGATATTCTTTCCTCAGTTTTTTTAAATCCATATCTACCGATCAGCGTTTCGGCTCAAAGAAAATACTGAAAACTGTGTTCATTGCATATCCGTAGTGATTTCAATCTCAGTACAGCTGTTTTCAGGTGCCGGAATTGATAAAAGTTGAATTTTATATTCTAACATCCTAAAATTACACACTTGAAAGAGAAAAATCCTATGGCAGTCAGAAATGTTAACGGAACAGCCGGACTTTTTGTGAACTCCAGGGGATTAGTATCTTTTGCAGGCATTATTATCATTATTTCCTGCATCATTGCCCTTACCGGGCTCTGCAGCGGGATTCTGAGCTAATCGAATCCAATCGCAGCAAGCCAGCCCGGGAACCCCGTCAATCAGCTAACAGCTGAACTGCGCTGCTGCCAACCGGAATTCACTAGCAGATAAAAAGCAATGCCTGGAAACTCAGGAGTATATCCGGCTGGGCCGGGAACTGGTTCAAAGGAACTTCAGATCGGCTTGGTCTCCTGGCAGATATAAGTATAAAACTGGATATTAGGGAGGAAATTGTATCCTTATTATCTGAATGGAGAAAAAATGGCTGAACAGGTATTTATCTATGACTGTACATTAAGGGATGGAACCCAGGCGGAAAACATAGCCCTGGGAGTCCGGGACAAGCTGCATATAGCCGAAAAACTTGATTCCTTCGGTATTCATTACATCGAGGGAGGATGGCCGGGATCTAATCCCAAAGATGCCGAGTTTTTCACCAAGGCCGCGAAAATGACCTGGAAAAACGCAAAGATTGCCGCCTTCGGCAGCACCAGGCACTGGAAGAATCCTGTAGAAAAGGATCCGAATATTCAGGCTCTCCTCGATGCTGAAACCCCTGTAGTTACACTCGTTGGCAAAAGTTGGGATTTTCATGTGACCCAGGCCCTGAAAATCAAACTCGAGCAGAACCTTCTGCTTGTATCGGAAAGCATTGAATATCTCAAGAATAAAGGACGGGAAGTCGTATTTGATGCCGAGCACTTCTTCGATGGCTACAAAGCCAATCCGGAATACGCCATGCGGGTAGTTTCTGCCGCCAGGGATGCCGGGGCGGACTGGATTGTACTTTGCGATACCAACGGGGGAAGCCTTCCGGGCCTGATCAGTGAAGCCGCAGGTAGAGTATTCGCATTGGGCGGCAATGTGGGAATTCACACCCACAATGACAGCGAACTGGCTGTAGCCAATTCACTGGCTGCCGTAGAGGCCGGAGCCGCAATGGTCCAGGGAACGGTCAATGGCTATGGGGAGAGGGTCGGAAACGCCAACCTGACATCGATAATCCCCAACCTGGAATTGAAGATGGGACGCCATACCGTCGGAAGGGAAAAACTGGGAGAGCTTACTGAACTGGCATTCTACGTAAGTGAGACGGCCAATGTGAGGCTGCCTAATACCCTTCCCTATGCCGGTAAAAGCGCCTTCGCCCATAAAGGCGGTATCCACGTCAGTGCCATCTTGAAGGACAACCGTACCTATGAACATATTTCCCCGGAACTGGTAGGCAACAGCCGCAGGGTGCTGGTTTCTGACTTGTCAGGCAAAAGCAATCTGCTCTATAAGATTCGTGAACTGGGAGATTTCGACCCTGAGAAGCTTGACCTGTCCCCATTACTGAAACATATCAAAAAAATGGAATATGAAGGCTACCAGTTCGAGGGAGCCGAGGCCAGCTTCAAACTGCTCGTGAACCACTTCACTAAAGGTCTGGTTGAACCCTTCAGGGTAAATGGATTCCGGATGATTGTTGACCAGGCAAATAATGGTGACTTCATCAGCGAAGCGACTGTCAAGGTATGCGTTGACGACGAAGTGGAACACACCGCTGCTGAAGGAAACGGTCCGGTTAACGCGCTCTCCATGGCTGTCAAAAAAGCCCTGGGCAGGTTCTATCCCGAAATCCTGGATATACACCTGGTTGATTATAAGGTCCGGGTACTTGGCTCCAGGGAAGGAACCGCGGCCAAGGTCCGGGTACTGATCGAATCAACCGACGGCAAATCTTCCTGGACTACAGTCGGGGTTTCTTCAAACGTTATCGAGGCCAGCTGGATCGCTATCGTTGACGGGCTTCTATACAAACTTATTTTTGATAAAGAATAACAGCAGGGCCGAACGGGGGAGGAAATACAAGCCGCCCCCTTCCCTGAGAAAATTAATTGTTATTCACACGCTGGATTCCGCGTAAGAGAATGCCTCCCCCCCACGGGTTTTCGATTTATTCCAACAGGTCGGACAGGCTATTCAACGCCATCCTCCAGAACTTCGCGAAGGATATTCGCCCCCGTTTCAATTCTTTTAAGCTGTTTGCAGATATCCCCCTTGGATAGCTGCTCAACAGAAACCGCGTGGCGAGGAGAATAAAAATAATCCCTGATGATCAGGACTGATCCATCTATCATCCCAGCCAGGGCCTGTAGGCTTTTCGAAAATTCTTCAGGTCGTATTTCTTCCCCTGGTTCAATTTCGAGCGAATCCGGGAGGGTTGGAAGCACTGGATCGAGAATCTTCCCAAGAACTGAGGCGGCGCTTGATATCTCTGCCAATGCATTCTTCAGTTGCGTGATATCCTGAGCATCCTCCCCGCCGTTTATGCTGTCTGATTCTTCCGCTCCCTGCAAAATCAACCTGGCCCTGCCCAGCCTTTCCAGCGAAGCCCTCAATTCGGCGGAAAAATTTTCAATCTGCCTTGCTATGTAATTATCCCGAAAAATCCTCTGCCCGGAATTGTACCGGCCGCTCTTAGGATCCCTGAAATCGCTGTTAATATAAAATTCTGCAGGACCTCCATACAGCATCTCCCCCCTGAAAATCAGGGTGTATCTTTTCAAGTAGAACTCCCTCAGGGCAACATTATTCTGGATGGATATTTCTTCAGCGTTATAACCATCACCGTTTTCAGGCTCGGCTGCTGAGATTTGGAGAGGGTCCTCATCAGCCGCGGGCGGATAGCCGGAGGGTGCAGCAGTTCCATCTAAAAGAAAAGCAATACTTAAAACAAATACAGCGGTAATTTTCATGGGTTATCGTGCCAGGGATAAGTAACGGTTTTTTCCAGGCTTTCCAATATCCTCTCTATGCGGTACAGGCGAATCATCATATTATTCTTATTCAAATCCCTTACATCCACGGTGTGGGTGGGTTTGAAAAAATAATTGCCGATCAGTTTTTCAGCCTCATTGAGTTCCTGTTCAACCATGCGCATTCTACTTTTGGAGGAACCTTTGTCAACTGAATAATTTATTGGTCCCTCCTTCGGCTTTGAGGGCAGCCCGGAGATCATGAAATCAATTTTTTTCCTTAAATCATCTACGTCTTCCCTGAACTCCTTAAAGAAACGCCGGGATTGGGACCTGATATCAGGTCTTTCCGGTTCTCGCTCAAGGCGCTCAAGCAGATTGTAAGCCACCCCATAGCTGGTCCTGAGTCCTGACAGCATTTCGGCAATCATCTCAGTGTTATAAACAATCTGCAGATCAATCCAGTTTTCAACAAAGTTCCCATCCCTGGGCAGCCCGGTTCGGTTATAATAATGCAGTTCCATGAATTCCCTGAAATAATAATTCCTCAGCTTGGCATTATTTATAATTTCAGGCGACACCTCCGGCCTTTCCTTCTCTTTCATGGAAATAGTTTGCTGAGCTTCAAACAGTCCTGGTGTAATCCCAAGACCGCCCGCAGTTCCTAAAATGACCATTAGCAGTGCTGTTATAAAACGCAGGACATCCCGGCACATTTCAATTCCCCAAAGGCATATATCAACTAACCTGATTATACTCTGTGCTTTCGATTTCGGGGGATTTCAATTCCAATAACCTTATGTCCATAACTTAACCTCGCGGGTCAACGCGGGAACAGCTTTTGGTCAACCCTGATCCTCCAGCTCCCGGATTGCGTCCGGGCTGACGGTCCAGCCTCTATGTCCCGCTGATAATAAAGGCCAATATGATCCCGGCAAGCACAATCCTGTAAATCACAAAAGGGGTAAAGCTCCTGTTTTCCAGGTACTTTAGGAAAAACTTGATGCAGAAAAAACCGGTCACAAAAGATACGGTAACCCCTGCCGCGAGGGAAACCCAACTTGCCGGGGTTCCGCCGGGATAACTCAGCAGTTCCAGAATTCCATCAAGTGCCCCCAGGACCAGGATAGGAAAAGAAAGCAGGAATGAAAAACGGGCTGAATCCTTCCTGGAGAATCCCAGGAAAAGCCCCATCGTAATAGTTATTCCTGAACGGCTGACCCCGGGAATAAGGGCTACGGCCTGGGCCAGGCCTACAAGCAGACCGGTTTTCCAGCTGATCTGGCTGAATGATTTATTTCTAAGGCCCCTGCGGTCCATCCACAAAAGCAGGATCCCGAAAAGAGAAAGCGTTACAACTGTGACAGCGGGAGTCCTGAAAAAATCCTCGATCACATTTCGGAAAACCAAAGCGGCAAGCCCGGCGGGAATCGTTCCTATCATTATAATCAACAACAGATTATGCCCGGAATGCGCCGATTTTCCCGGCCTGATGAAATCAAAAAACTCCTCGATCATTTCCCTTATTTCATCGCGGAAATGCAGGATTACAGCCAGAAGCGTGCCGGCGTGCAGCAGGACATCGAACATGATTCCCAGGGATTCCCATCCCGCAATCCAGGGCAGTAAAAGCAGGTGAGCTGAACTGCTTATCGGCAAAAACTCCGTCAACCCCTGAATGATCCCCAATATCACTGCCTGCCAAATCTGATCCATCAATAAACTTTACAGGTTGGGGATGACAAGCGTTCCAGGTGTGTTTCCGCTGATATTTCCGCTTCCATGCAGCATCCTGGGATGACGCGCAATTTCAACAAAAACATTTCCCCCCTTGAGGGCATTGCATATCCCATGGCTCCTGGATCAGATTAAAATTTTTATTTTTTGAAAATTTTCCCCGCCCAGTAAAACCCCACCAGTAAAAGCTTAGGCTAAAATCTCAAGAAAGCAGTGGTCAATTTTCCAAACGTGTCCGCATTGAAGGATCCTTCCTCTGTCATGAATACATGCTAAAATCATCCTTTCTAAAAGAGAGGTTTTCCGAAACCGATCTTTCGCGTTATTTTGTTTAATATCAATATATTAAGGGGTTTTTTCATGCAGAAAAGAGAAACTGTGCTGGTTCTGGATTTCGGATCACAGTACACTCAGTTGATTGCCCGCCGGATTAGGGAATCCAGGGTATATTCGGAGATTCTTCCTTTCAATACACCATGGGAAACTATCAGGGAAAAGGAAGCTTCCGGCCTGATTTTGTCAGGCGGGCCCAGTTCAGTTTTTGAAGAAGATGCCCCGAAACCCGATCCGGATATCTTCAATTTCGAAGGGCCTGTCCTGGGTATCTGCTACGGAATGCAGCTGCTGGTCCAGCATCTTGGCGGTGAAGTCCAGAGAGCTGAAGACCACGAATACGGAAAAGCCATGGTTACCCAGTCCGGCTCCGGGCTTTTTACCGATCTGCCCGAACAGATCCAGGCATGGATGAGTCATGGCGACAGAATCACCTCTCTTCCTGAAGGATTCAGCCAGACCGCTTCGACATCCTCGGCCATGGCTGCCATGGCTTCAGCTGATGAAAAAATATTCGGCCTCCAGTTCCATCCTGAAGTTGTGCACACACCTCAGGGCAAGGAAATCCTGAACAATTTCCTTTTCAGGATTTGCGGCTGCCGGGGGGACTGGACGGTTTCCTCGTTTGTTGAAGAAGCCGTTTCAAAAATTAAAAAGCAGGTAGGGCCAGACAAAAAGGTTGTATGCGGGCTATCAGGCGGGGTCGATTCCACGGTTGCGGCCATGCTCGTTGACAGGGCTATTGGAGAGAGGCTGACCTGCATATTTGTTGATAACGGCCTATTACGGAAAAATGAATTCAGCGGGGTTTTAAAAACATTCACAGATAACCTGCACCTGAATGTGATTGGCGTTGATGCCACGGATCGTTTCCTGGATCCGCTGGAAGGAGTCCTGGACCCGGAGAAAAAACGCAAGATAATCGGCAACGAATTTATAAAGGTTTTTGAAGAAGAGGGTGAGAAGCTGGGGGATATCAATTTCCTGGTCCAGGGGACCCTTTATCCGGACGTGATTGAATCGGTTTCCGTAAAAGGCCCTTCAGCCGTAATCAAGAGCCACCACAATGTGGGAGGGCTTCCCGAAAAAATGAACCTTGAACTGGTGGAACCCCTGCGGGAACTATTCAAAGACGAGGTGAGGGAAGTTGGACGGGAACTGGGATTAAGTGACTATTTTGTAATGCGACAGCCCTTCCCCGGTCCCGGACTGGCAGTGCGAATCGTTGGAGATATTACCCGCGACAGGCTTAGAGTCCTCAGGGAAGCCGATGATATCGTCCACCAGGAAATGAAGTCTTCCGGGTACTATGACAAGGTATGGCAGTCTTTCGCGGTCCTGCTTCCGGTAAAAAGTGTGGGGGTGATGGGAGACGGGAGAACCTATGAAAACGTCATCGCCCTGCGGATTGTCCAGAGCCTGGACGGGATGACTGCTGACTGGGTTCACCTTCCTTACGATCTCCTGGCGGTAATATCGAACCGTATAGTCAATGAAGTCCGGGGTGTTAACCGGGTTGTTTATGACATCAGTTCCAAGCCTCCATCTACAATTGAATGGGAATGAAAATAGAAGAAACGGGAATTAATCCATTAAGTTAACATAAAATAGTTAAAACATTAAAAATAAACACTAATATTGAAAGTTGAAAATGAGTTTCTGTCACCTTCACCTGCACAGCCATTACAGCCTGCTTGACGGAGCAAACCGGATCGGAGACCTGATCAAGGAAGCCAAAAAGCAGGAAATGCCGGCCCTTGCCCTTACTGATCACGGAAATATGTTCGGGGCTGTTCAGTTCCATGACGCAGCACAGGAAGCCGGAATAAAACCAATCATTGGGTGTGAAGTTTATGTCGCCCGTGACGGAAGGAAGTTAAAGAGCGGCGGTTCGGCGAATGCCAACCACCTTATCCTGCTGGCCAAAAATGATACCGGTTACCACAACCTGGTCAAGCTGGTGTCCCTGGGGTATCTTGAAGGCTTCTATTTCAGGCCCCGGATTGACAAATCCCTGCTTGAAAAACATTCTGAAGGTTTAATATGCCTTTCGGCCTGCATACAGGGTATCGTTCCCTGGCTGATCAACCAGAATAATTATGAAGGGGCCCGCAAGGAGGCCGCCTGGTTCAAAAACCTGTTCGGTGACGGCAATTATTACCTTGAACTGCAGGATCACGGAATAGAAGAACAGAAAACAGCCAACGAAGGCCTGATCAAGCTCTCCAAAGAACTGGACATACCGCTTGTAGCAACCAACGACTGTCATTACCTGAAAAGAAGGCACAGCAAATCCCATGATGCCCTGCTCTGCATACAAACCGGTAAAAAGGTTTCAGACACGAACAGGATGAGTTACAAGACGGACGAATTTTACCTGAAGACTTTTGAAGAGATGGAAAGTATCTTCGGCCACGTCCCGGAAGCCCTTTCAAACACCCTTGAAATTGCTGAAAAATGCAATTTTTCGTTTGGGCCCACGAAGAACATATTCCCTGATTTTGATGTCCCGGCCGAAGATACCGTGGATTCCTACTTTGAAAAAATTGCCCGGAAAGGATTTGAAAACAGGAAAAAGCGTCTCCTGAAGCTTAAGGAAAAGGGCCGGCTTGTTCATTCCATGGAGGAATACGAAGAACGGTTAACCAGGGAAATCGGGATCATACAGCAGCTGCAGTTTTCCGCTTATTTTTTGATCGTCTGGGATTTCATGGATCATGCCCGTAAAACAGGTGTTCCAGTGGGACCCGGCCGCGGCTCAGCTGCCGGCAGCCTGGTTTCTTATGCCATGGGAATAACTGATGTGGATCCCCTGGCCTACGAACTGCTGTTTGAAAGATTCCTCAATCCCGAGCGCGTGACTCCCCCTGATATTGATATTGATTTCTGCATGCTGCGCCGGAACGAAGTGATCGAATACGTGACCGATAAGTATGGACGGGATAACGTAAGCCATATCATCACTTTCGGAAGCATGAAAGCCAAGCAGGCGATACGTGATGTGGGAAGGGTCCTGGATTTCGAGTACGCGGCGGCTGACAAGGTGGCCAGGATGATACCCGGTGACCTGGATATTACCCTGACCAAATCCCTGGCTAACGTAAAAGAGCTGAAAGCCCTGACTAAAAGCGACAAGGAGGTTAACAACCTTTTCCAGACGGCCCTTGATCTGGAAGGCCTGGCACGTCACGCTTCCACCCACGCGGCAGGCGTGGTTATTGCTCCCAAACCCCTTATTGAACTGGTCCCCCTTCACAAGGATGAAAAGAAAAACGAGATTTCCACCCAGTACCAGATGAGCGACCTGGAAAGACTGGGGCTCCTGAAAATGGATTTCCTGGGACTGACAACGCTGACCGTCCTTTCCCAGGCCCTGGAACAGATTAAATCCCTGCATGGTAAAGATATTGTGCTTGAGGATTTGCCCCTTGACGACAGTGAAACCTTCCAGCTTTTCTGCCAGGGAAACACTGCCGGAATTTTCCAGTTTGAATCTTCCGGTATGCGGGATATCCTGAGGCGGCTCCAGCCCAGCAGGATTGAAGACCTGATCGCCTTGAACGCCCTCTATCGCCCGGGACCTATCAAGGGAGGCATGATTGACGAATTCATCAAGCGCAGGCACGGTAAAGGCGAAGTCACATATGATCTCCCTGAACTGGAAGAAATCCTGGAGGAAACCTACGGGGTTATTGTTTACCAGGAACAGGTCATGCAGGTTGCCAGCAGGCTTGCCAATTTCACTCTCGGCGGAGCTGATCTCCTCCGTAGAGCAATGGGCAAGAAAAAACAGTCCGTCATGGTTAATCAACGCATCAAGTTCATGGAGGGATGCGCCGAGAACGGAATTAACAGCGCCAAGGCCAAAAAGATTTTTGACCTGATGGAAAAATTTGCCGGTTACGGATTCAACAAAAGCCATTCAACCGCCTATGCTCTCCTGGCATACCAGACGGCCTATCTTAAAGCTCATTACCCGGTACCTTTCATGGCCGCTGTTCTGACAAATGAACTATTCAAATCTGATCCCAAGATTGTTCAGTACATGGAAGAGGCCCGGAACATGGAGATCAAGGTCCGGCCTCCGGACATCAACAAAAGCGGCATATACTTCCAGGGCACGGGGGATGGCGAAATAGTGTTCGGCCTTTCCGCCCTGAAAAATGCCGGGGAAGGCGCTGTTACTGAGATTGTAAAAACCAGAGAAAAGAACGGCCCTTATCGCGATATCTATCATTTCTGTGAATCAGTTGATCTCAGGAAAGTTAACCGCAGGGTAATGGAAGCCCTGATCAAGGCCGGGGCCTTTGATTTTTTGGGAGAGCCGCGAAAATCCCTGTTTGAAGCGATATCTTCGGCCACTGAAAGAGGGCAAAAGGCACAAAAGGACCGGCAAACAGGACAGCTGGGCCTATTTGGCGCCTTGGCGGGAGAAGAAACTGATAACCAGCCGGAAAAGGTACCAGACACTGGAGAATGGGAAAAAAGAGAGTTGCTGTCCTATGAAAAAGAGGTTCTCGGCTACTACCTTACCGGACATCCAATGGAGCAATACCGGGAGGAATTGAAAAATTTTTCCCGCTACCAGACTGTTGACCTTGACGAAAAGCTGGACCAGGCGGAGATAACTATTGGGGGAATGATCGCCAAGGTAGATAAAAAACAGACCAAAAAAGGCGATACAATGGCCCTGTTGCAGCTTGAAGATTTAACCGGTTCGGTTGAAGTTCTTCTCTGGCCTTCGAAATATGAAAAATACAGCTCCATTCTGGAATCTGAAAATCCGATTCTGGTAAACGGAAAGCTGGAAGTGGACGGAAGAGGTGATGTCAAGGTGATTGCTTCTGAAATTTCAGACCTTGTTTCCCGATGGCAGGAAGGAATCAGTAAAGCGATTGTAAGGATTTCACTTGATTATGTTGAATCCCCGGCGATTGATCACTTTGATGCCCTGGTGAGAAGATTCCCGGGCAGCAGCCTGGTTGAATTTGAATTATGCGGGCACGCCGGAGGCGTCGTTTCCATTTGCCCAAGGGAAGAGATGCGGATTAACGCAGTACCCGAGTTTGTTAACAGCGTTGAAAAACTGTTCGGTTTAAACTCCTGTATACTTGAGGCGAAATAATTCCAACTGATCTGGATAAAGGGAACTTTTCCGTATCCATTTCTAAACTCCCGGAACTTTGATTATTCAATATCTGGTATATTTAGAACTGTCTAAAACATTAATTTGGAGTTTCTGACTAATGCGGGATGACACTCAAGAGCTAGAAAAACTGCGCTTGCAGATAAAATCTCTTCCCAGCGAAGCCCATGCTGACATAGAGGCCCTGGAAGAAAGGATTCTTCACCTTGAAAAGCTGGCCAGTGGGAAAATGACATCCTGGGACCAGGTTCAGCTGGCCCGCCATGAAAACCGGCCCTACACCCTGGATTACCTTGAAAAAGCTTTTTCCGGTTTCCGTGAGATCCATGGAGACCGCCGCTTCGGTGAAGATCACGCCCTGGTGGGTGGAATGGCCTACCTGGAAGACGATCCGGTTATGGTCATCGGACATCAGAAGGGCCGCAACATGAAGGAAAGGATCTTCAGGAATTATGGCATGCCCAATCCTGAAGGCTACCGTAAGGCCCTCCGTTTGATGCATATGGCAGAAAAATTCAAACGGCCGATAATCTGCCTGATAGATACGCCGGGTGCCTATCCCGGCATAGGGGCAGAAAAAAGAGGCCAGGCCCAGGCCATCGCCAACAACCTCATGGAAATGGCCCAGGTAAAAGTGCCGATTATTGCCGCGGTAATTGGAGAGGGAGGAAGCGGAGGAGCCCTGGCAATTGGTGTTGGAGACCGGGTCTTGATGATGGAACACTCCATATACTCCGTGATTTCACCGGAAAGCTGTTCCGCCATTCTCTGGAAAGATCAGGATCACGTAAAAGAAGCCGCTGACGCATTGAAATTAACGGCTCCGCATCTCCTTAGATTTGGTGTTATTGACGAAATTATCCCTGAACCTCCCGGCGGAAACCATCATGACTGGGACAAAGCCGCGGCACAGCTGAAATCCTCCCTGGTCAGGAATTTGTCGGAACTGAAAGAAATGACCACTGAGGACCTGATCGAACAGAGATATCAGCGTTTCCGCAAAATCGGAGAATTTATAGAAGAGTAAACAGCATCCAGCGATTCTGTTTCAAACAGGCAAAACGGCCAATATTTATGTTGATAATTAACAAAATCAATTCTACAGTCTGGAGGGAATTATCTGGATTTGCATTCCGCAAATCTGCGTTTTTGAATTCCTGTCCGGTCCTGGCCGGTTAAATCGTGATTTGAAGATGGGTTCACATCTTCATTGAGTCTGAATCAAATAAAAATCAGGCCTCTTTGTTTGTTGCCGGGCTTACGAATAATAATTGGAGCTTCCGATGATTCCCCTGATTTCCGTTCATCAAAAAGCTGTCTCATTGCGCCCGGTAAATCGATTAAAATAAAGAGCCTTATTCATAGAAAGCGAAAATCAAAAAATTTTCGGAGAATTCAAAAATGGATCAATTTGGAAAACTAACTAGAACCTGCTATTGCAATGATATCAAGGACAAAAATATAAATGACCTCGTTACCGTCATGGGCTGGGTCGATAGAATCAGGGACCTGGGAAACCTCACCTTTGTTGACCTTCGGGATCGTACCGGGGTAGTCCAGGTCGTGGCCTCTTCAGACAATGAAGACGCCCTGCATGGGAAGCTTAAGCAGCTAAGGTCGGAATATGTTGTTGCCGTAACCGGAAAATTGATTGAAAGAGATGCCGAGACCTACAATCCCACCCTGCCCACCGGCAAGGTCGAGGTGGCCGCTGAAGAAATCCGGATACTCAACCAATCCCTGACACCTCCCTTTCCGATAGAAGCCGACATCAGCACATCAGAAGAGACCAGGTTCAAATACCGATACCTGGACCTGCGAAGGGCATCGCTCCAGAAAAATATGGAAATCCGGCACCGGGCTACAATGGAAATCCGCAAGGAACTGGATGCCAATAACTTCCTGGAGATCGAAACTCCGATCCTTAATAAGTCCACACCTGAAGGGGCCCGGGACTACCTGGTTCCCAGCCGGGTGCAGAAGGGTGCTTTCTATGCCCTGCCCCAGTCTCCCCAGATATTCAAGCAGCTGCTGATGGTTTCAGGCTTTGACCGCTACTACCAGATTGCCAGATGCTTTCGTGATGAGGACCTGCGGGCTGACCGCCAGCCGGAATTCACCCAGGTGGACATTGAAATGTCCTTTGTCCAGCCTGAACAGATTTTTGAATTGATCGAAAATATCCTTAAAAAGGTCTTTCTGCTAATTGGTAAGGAAATCCAGACACCTTTCCCGCAACATTCCTATGAGGAAGTCATGAATCGTTTCGGAACCGACCGTCCCGATACCAGGTTTGGACTGGAACTCCAGGATGTAGGAAGCTGTTTCAGCGACACGCCCTTCCAGGTTTTCCGCAATATCCTGGAAGATGGAGGATTCATCAAGGGAATAGCCTCACCGGAAGAAGTTTCCTATTCGCGAAAAGAGCTTGATGACCTGATTTCATATGTCCGCCAGTATGGCGCGACCGGGCTGGTCTGGATCAAACCAACCACGGACGGCATCAAAAGCTCGCTGCCCAAGGTTGTTCCGGCTGAAGAACTGGAAGCAGCTGCCAGGGCGGCCGGACTTAAAACCGGACAGACCCTGCTTATGGTGGCGGGTGATTTCAAAACCGTACATGAATCCCTGTCGGCTCTGAGGCTGCACCTGGCGGCAAAGCACAACCTGATTCCCCGGGATAAATACAATTTCCTGTGGGTCAGGGATTTCCCCCTGCTTGACTGGGACGATGAAGAAGAACGCTGGGTGGCAACCCACCATCCATTCACATCACCCTGTGATGAGGACCTTGACCTTCTTTCAAAAGAACCGGGCAAGGTTAAGGCCAAGGCCTACGATGTTGTCCTTAACGGGATGGAAATTGGCGGTGGCTCCATCCGTATTCACAACAGCCTGGTACAGAAAAAAATATTCAAGGCGTTGGGAATTGAAACAGAAGAAGCTGAGAAACGATTCGGCTTCCTTTTAAAAGCTCTCAAATACGGGGCCCCTCCTCATGGCGGAATAGCTTTGGGGCTGGACCGGCTGATAATGCTTTTAACCGGGGAGCGATCCATCAGGAGTGTAATCGCTTTCCCGAAAACAGCCAGGGCTATTGACCTTATGTGTGAAGCCCCCTCTGAAGTGGATGAGAAACAGTTACGGGAACTGCACATCAAAATAAGGGATTGATAATCCTGACAGAAAGTGTAATCAGAAAGAAGGGCACCAGAATGAAGATGTTCTGATGCCCTCTTTCTGTATAATTAAACTGTGGCAAAAGTAAAGGTTTTACCCGAAGTCCTGGCTCACCAGATAGCAGCTGGTGAGATCGTAGAAAGACCCGCATCGGTTGTGAAGGAACTGGTGGAGAATGCCATTGATGCCGAATCTGACAGCATACGGGTGGAACTGACCGATGGAGGCAAAGCTGGGATAAAGATCAAGGACAATGGTTACGGAATGAGCGGTGAGGATGCGGAACTGGCGTTCGAGCATCACGCGACCAGCAAGATATCTACCATTGAGGACCTCCAGGAAATTCACACTCTTGGTTTTCGAGGTGAAGCCCTCCCTTCGATTGCCTCCGTTTCAAAACTCAGGGTCAGGACAGCCTCCAGGGAAGCCGCTGAATCAGGGGATAATCCCCTGGGTACTGAATTGATCTACGAAGGCGGGATCTGTACTTCCAAAAGTGATATCGCCTGGCCTCCTGGAACTGAAATAACCGTTGAAGATCTGTTTTTCAACATCCCAGTAAGGCGGAAATTCCTTAAAACCAAGGGAACTGAATTAAGCCATGTCACCAGATTCATAACTTCATATGCCCTGGTGTCCCCCCGGATTACTTTCCGCCTGGAACACGAAGGAAGAAAAATTGTTGACGCGCCGGCTGTTACATCACTGCAGGAAAGGATTTTCCAGATATTCGGGGAGAAAACCCAGTCAAACCTGGTCGAAATGGAATATGAGCGTCACGGAATAGAGGTCAAGGGGGTTACTTCCCTTCCCCATGAACAAAAAAATAACGCCAACTCCCTTTACCTTTTTGTCAACGGCAGGCTGGTGAGAGATAAAGTTCTTACCCATGCCATAAGATTTGCATACCAGGGCCGAATGCCCACTACTTCTTATCCTTTTACCGTGCTGTTTCTCCAGATATCTCCCAGGGAAATCGACGTAAATGTTCATCCGTCCAAGGTAGAGCTGCGGTTCAACGATTCACGCAAGGCACACAGCGCTATTTATCACGCGATAGACCAGGCCTTGATCCTGCACAATAATGCCCGCTCAGACCTGTCAGGAATTGCCCAGGACATTGAAATATCAAGACCTGGCTTCCCGAGCCGGGGGGAAACCGCTCTCCCCCGCAAATCTTTTAATTCGCATTCTGAATTTAAGGGATACACCGGTATTCCTTCCGGCGAACCAGGAGAACATAAAGACCGGCTGCCGGGTATATTCGACGTGAAAACCAGTTTCCCTGACGCCCCCGCTGATTTCAGGGAGACCGCCGGGGACATGAATGATGCCGGGCAAGAATCGAGTATCCCGGAGAATGGAGAATCGGGGATCGGCAGCGAAGAGGAGGGAATTGTCCGGCGGCAAAGGATTCTGGGCCAGTTTAAAGAAAGTTTTATTGTTGTCGCCGACGATGAGGGACTGATGCTTATTGACCAGCATGTGGCTCATGAGCGAATCCTCTATGAACAGGCTTTAAAAGCCCTGGAAAGCCGCGAAGGAATGGCCTCCCAGGCCCTGCTTTTCCCCGAATCAATAACCCTGAATCCAGAGCAGAATTCGCTGGCTGACCACTTCATGGAAAACCTCAACAGGAACGGTTACGATATTGATCGCTTTGGCACTGAAACAATTGTTATTCGAGCGGTTCCCGTTCTGGCCAGGGGCGCCGATATACGAAACCTGATTGATGACCTGTTGCAGGATTCCGCCCTGTTTGATGAAACCTCTGAAAAAGATTCCTCTGAAAAAATCACCCGGCTCCGAAAAAAAATGGCTACTTCCCTTTCCTGCCGGGCTGCTATCAAGGTAAATACGATTTTGAGTTCTGAGAAAATGGAATGGCTGGTTGACACGCTCTTCCAGTGCCGGAATCCCTACACCTGCCCGCATGGTAGACCGATTGTCCTTAAACTGGGCACCAATGAGATCCTGAAGGGTTTCAAAAGAATTTGATGCAATAGCGGAAATGCATCATTTTTTTGAAACACAAGGAATCAAATCCGTAGATACAGTAAACAAAGCCCAGACAATAGATACATAATTAATGAATCAGGGGCAGTTCTAAAGATCTCTTTACGAACTGACAAGGTCTTCAAAGAAGGTCCATACTTCTTACAGAATTTTAATAATTTTATACATAAAAAGTTGAGAAGTTTAATATTTAATATCCTCTAGTTATATATGTATACAGATTACAGTTTGGAAAGTTACTTAACTTCAACCGTTTCCCTATTCTTGATATAAAACATGTCCAAAATTCTTGTTATTGATGAAGATGTTGCCCTAACTGAAGAGATCAAAATAGTTTTACAAGAAGAGCATTTTGACTGCCAGGTTGTTCATGATGGAATCGAAGGGCAAAAAAGATTTCTTGAAGACGAATTTGATCTAATTGTACTTTCAGTACTTCTGCCGGGTTTAAACGGCCTTGACCTGCTCAGGAATATTCGAAAAACTTCTGATATCCCTGTTATTTTTATCACGAAAAAAGGCGATGAAGTCGACCGCGTAATCGGACTGGAACTTGGGGCCGACGATTACCTGTCAAAACCTTTTTACATGAGGGAGTTCATAGCCCGGATAAATGCGGTTCTCAGGCGCTTCAGGAGAGAAACCCATTCCTTGAATGCCGGCACCAAGCTTACAGAGTTCGAGGAATTGCGTCTGGACGCGCCCTCCCGGACAGCCTATCTGAACTCTGAACCACTCGAAAT
Source organism: Acidobacteriota bacterium (assembly GCA_963666915.2). GTDB lineage: Bacteria > Acidobacteriota > UBA6911 > RPQK01 > JAPXNP01. The sequence continues at coordinate 102,591 of CAXXEX010000004.1, read as the reverse complement.
AACCTCGGTTGAATATGATCTTCTCGAATCCCTGATGAGCAGGGCTGGAATTATTGTTTCGAGGGAGACTCTTTCCCAGAAGGTATTGAGGAGAGCTTTTTCACCACTTGATCGATCCATTGATGTCCATATAAGCCAGTTAAGAAAAAAAATCGGTCCCAGGCCAAATGGCAGCCTTAGAATTAAAACTGTACGGGGATCCGGATACATTTTCGTCATTGACTGAAGTCCGGTTAACAACCCTTCTGATAACATACAATGCTCAATTTATGGCCGGAATCCTTGAATTCCAGGGGTGTTCTTTATACCGTATTACCTGGAGATAATAACATCCAATGGCTGAAATACTTATCATAGACGACGATATAGAGCTTTGTAACCTTCTAACTGATTTCCTGAGCCGGGAAGGATTTTCCTGTTCATTTGAACACCACGGCAATTCCGGCCTGCAGAGGATCAGGGAGCAAAGATTTGAACTTGTAATCCTCGATGTGATGCTTCCAGGGATGGACGGAATGGCTACACTTCGGGAAATCCGCCTCACCTCGGAAGTTCCGGTCATAATGCTTACAGCGAGAGGAGAAGAATCCGACCGGATAACCGGCCTCGAACTGGGCGCGGATGATTACCTGCCCAAACCATTTAATCCCCGGGAGCTGTCAGCCCGGATCAAAGCAATCCTCAGGCGGTTTCAAAATAACAAGGCCGAAACGAGAAATCATAAGGTCCTGGAATCAGAAGGAATAAAACTAGATCCATCTTCCCGAACATTGTATCTAAATGATAAACCTCAAAAAATAACATCTATTGAATTTGAATTTCTGGCCGTACTCATGAAACATGCCGGGGAAATCGTGACCAGGGAGACGCTGTCTAAAGAAGTACTGGACAGGGAATTCTCTCCCCTGGACCGTTCCATTGATGTTCACATTGGACAGCTCAGGAAAAAAATCGGCCCTCGGGAAAATGGAGACCAGAGAATCAAAACTGTGAGAGGAACCGGATATATTTTCGGTTTGGGATAATCCGGCTCAAGTGAATTCAGAAGAATGAATAAATTATTCCTGAAAATATTTGGATTCTTCCTGCTTACCATTTTGCTGGTAGGCTCAGCTTTAATATTCGTAACAATCTCCTCCCTTCCTGCCCCTCCCGAAAGAGGATGGGATCCCGGGCAGCCGTCTGCCCGATTCGTGAGACAGGGATTGATTCGAAACCTGCATTCACTTGTAGACCTCTATGAATCTGGCGAACCAGAAGCAATGCTGGCACGGAAAAACCGCTCAGTCATGATGAAAAATATCTTGATTTTTGACGGCGCCTTTAATGAAATATCAAACATTTCCGAGATTCCTCAAGAAGCTATAAGGCTGGCTGAAACCCTAAGTAAAAACCGCAAGCCGGAACTGCATTTGCCTCCATTTATTGGAACCCGCATTAAATCCTCATCAGGGAAAACGTATATCTGTGTGTTCAGGGCGGACCAACTGTTCAGGCTTAGAAACCAACTGGGTCTCTTCAGCCGCTTCAGGGCATCCGCCTATGAAAACCTGACCAGGGAAATGGTCCTTGGTCTCATCACGGTTATCTTTATTTCGGGCGTCCTCTGCTTTTTTCTGGCCAGGCATCTCACTACCCCTATCAGCAGGCTTCGCAATGTTACCAGGGAATTAAGCGAGGGAAACCTCTCTGCCAGGGTTGGAGAAGATATTGGGAAACGGAAAGATGAACTGGCTGACCTGGCCCGGGATTTTGATTTGATGGCCGATCAGATTGAAAAGCTTCTTATCAGCCAAAACAGGCTGATAAGGGATGTCTCTCATGAACTGAGATCGCCCCTGGCCCGGCTTAATGTAGCCCTGGAGCTGGCCCGCGTATCTGACCGGGGAAGCAGCCAGGCCGCGTTAGACCGGATCGAAAAGGAATCATTTATCCTGAACGATATGATTGAACAGCTCCTCACCCTTTCTCGAATAGAAAGCGGGACAATCCATTCAGACAGGAACACTTTCGACCTCGGAGATCTGCTGGCCGGCATTGAAGAGGATGCCAGCTTCGAATCAGGAAACAGGAACATAAAAATCAATCTGGAGAAGGAAGAAGGGGTGAAGATTACCGGACACGAACAACTCCTGCACAGTGCCCTTGAAAATATTATTCGCAACGCGCTCGCTTATTCAAAAAACGGATCAGAGGTTGACATCACTATGAAATCCATTCTTGAAGCGGGTCCCCGAAAGGCTGAAATCACGGTCAGGGATCATGGAGGGGGTGTTCCTGAATCTGAGTTGGATAAAATCTTCCAGCCCTTCTACCGCCTGGCACCCTCCCGGGACAGAAAAACCGGGGGATCTGGGATCGGCCTGGCTATAACAGCACGGGCAGTCCGGCTTCATAACGGCACGATAAAAGCGGTCAACCATCCAGAGGGGGGACTGGCGATCACCGTTTCACTCCCTCTGGTCTGATTCTTACCATGCCTGCCTTGGGGGGCTCCTTTTGCTAAAAGGATTTTCTGGCGGTCCCGGCCTTGCCTAAGAACACTTGTTCAGGTATGCTCATCAGACTAAATTCAAATCTACGGAAGATTCAATTTACATGGAAAAGCAATCTATTTCTAAAGCCGCACAATCGTTAAGGAATCATTTAAATGATCGCTAGTCTGACTGAACTGATTAACAGCTTATATAATTTTCTTTACCAGCCGTTTGCCCTGCCCGTAATCCTTGTTGCTATCGGAGCCTGGCTGACCTTCAAAACCGGCTTCGTGCAGATCCGACATTTCGGAACCGCCATAAAAACGGTTTTCTCTGGTATTTTCTCAAAAGAAAAAAAGGGTACCGGAACCATTACACCCTTCCAGGCTCTTTCAACCGCTCTGGCTTCAACAGTGGGAAACGGCAATATCGGGGGAGTTGCAACCGCAATCCTGGTAGGGGGGCCGGGTGCAATTTTCTGGATGTGGGTCTGCGCCGCGGTAGGTATGGCCACCAAATATGCCGAAGTGGTCCTGGGAGTCCACTACCGGGTCACTACCGAGCGGGGAGAACTGGCCAGCGGGCCCATGTACTATATCAGCCAGGGTCTTAAATGGAAAAAACCCGCGAAATTCCTGGCTTACATGTTCTGTGTTTTTGGCGCAGCAACAGCTTTGCTTGGCACCGGAAACATGGCCCAGTCCAATACAATTGCCAGGACTTCAGTTGAAGCAGCCAGCACCATCTTTAACCTGGACATTCCTTACTGGCTTCCGGGAATTGTCTTAACCGTTATGGTCGGAATGGTTTTACTAGGGGGAATCAAGAGAATCGCGCATGTTGCCGAAGCCCTGGTTCCAACAATGCTTTCCATCTACCTGCTTACTGGTTTTGCATATGTATTCATGAATTTCGCGGCAATACCTGAGGTATTCAAATTGATTCTTGAATACGCGTTCACTCCTTCAGCAGCAGTCGGCGGATTTGCCGGCGCAGGCGTTTCAGCCGCCATTGCCGCGGGTATCAGCCGCGGTGTACTCTCCAATGAAGCTGGTATGGGCAGCGCGCCCATCGCCCACGGAATCGCCCAGGTGGATCATCCAGTACAGCAGGGCGTTGTAGGAATTTTCGAAGTCTTTGTAGACACAATTCTTGTCTGTTCCATGACCGCTTTCATAATCCTCTCATCCGGAATGTGGACCAATGCCGCCTATCAGCAGGCCAGCGGAGACCTTACTTCCGCGGCCCTTAGCACCAGCATTCCCTTTGCCAGCATCATCGTGGCCCTGAGTTCCTTTCTCTTTGGGTTTTCCACGTTGATCGGATGGTGTTATTACGGTGAGAAATGCTTCGAGTTCCTTTTCGGATCCAAAGCGGTTGTTCCCTACAGATACCTGTTTGTGTCCCTGATCATGGTTGGTTCCGTGGCTTCAGTTCCGCTTGTTTTCGCGCTCGGAACACTGCTCAACGGGCTGATGGCTTTACCTAACCTGATTGCCCTGCTCTTTATGGGTGGAATTGTGGCGAAACTTACCAAGGAATATTTCACAAAGAAAACCGCGTAGATAGACAACCTGACTGTGAGCCGGAATGTTTAAAATGGTTTCCGGCTCATGGCATTTTGATGCCCGCCGCCGCCACCAGGTCAATCCCCTCCCCTGCCCTCACGATTACAGGAACGTCACCGGAGAGGTCTACAACTGTGGAAGGTTTTCTGGTTTTGCCGACAGTAGAGGAATTTTCAATACCGAGATCAACGCCATCCAGTATCAAAGGATCGATCTTCGAAAAATCACATGTGGGCGGTTCCCCAGCCCTGTTTGCGCTGGTTGAGACCAGCGGGCCCGGAACGGCTTCCATACACTGTAAAAGAAAACTGTTGTCAGGAATCCTGATGCCGATTTTACCCGCCGAACCGACAAGTAATCCAGGCAAACGCGGATCCGCCTTGAAAAGGCAGGTCACTGGACCCGGCCACCAGGAGCGGCAAAGTTCAAGGACGCCAGGCGCCACGCCCGCTGTAGTTCTCAATAACCATTCCTCAGAAGGGATCAACAGCAGAACCCCTTTTTCAGGAATCCTGTTCTTCAATTGAAAAATTCTCGCGAGAGCATCCTCATTGAAGGGATCGCAGCCTAATCCATAAAGCGTATCAGTAGGATAAAGGATTATTCCGCCCTTCCTTACAACAGCGCCGATTTTAACAACGGCACCGCTGTCAGGCTTATCAATATTTATCTTCATTCTGATTTTCCCTGTACCTGAAAAAACTAGTCTGTCGCTAATTATCAATCCTGTAACCACTCATACCGCAAAAAAGCTCCAGCCCCTTTCGAATCACCTGGAGAAAAAACTGTCCATCCCGGAAAATCTCCAAATTCATGATTGTTTTAAGCGCCTGCCTGGTAAAAGTATTAAAATGACTGACTGTGACATTATCAGTTAAGAATGCAAAGCATATCAAAAGCGCCCAGAATTCCAAGTATAAGTTGTGGAAAAAATACCTGAAGAATGGGGGCGATCCCGAAAACCCCTGGATTGGGGTGGAAGGGAAAAAACAGGTTAGTGAGCTTTCAAAGATAAGAATTCCTGAATTAGTACTGCTCAGCAGCATCCAGGAAGGTCCGGAAGCCGGAGATCTTATCGGCGAATGCCGGGAAGCGTATTTCCTGCCTGAAAAGCTTTTTTCCGGGCTCTCCTCTGTTGAGCAAAACCAGGGAATAATCGCTTTTTTCAAAAAGCCGCGCTGGTCCCTGGATGATTTAACTGACAGGATTATTATCCTGGAAAGGCTCCAGGACCCGGGAAACATGGGGACCATTTTAAGAACCGCATCCGCCCTGGGCGACTTCTCCATAATCAGCAACGGGAATTCCGTGTCCTGCTTCAATCAGAAAGTAGTCCGGGCCTCAGCAGGCTACCTGTTCACGGTTCCCTTTTTGACGGATATCAATCCTGAAGAACTCAGGAAAATGGGTTACAGTATCTGGCATTCATTTCCGGTTGACGGCACGCCTGTAGACAAAGCTGACTTCCAGGTTCCGCTGGCAGTCGTTTTTGGAAGTGAAGGCCAGGGTCTAAAGCCCCAACAGGCCATCGAAGTCGAGAGCATGCTGACTATTCCCATGAACAACGGCCGGGACAGCCTCAACGTAGCGGTTGCGGCTTCCCTTGTAATGTATGAAGTAAACAAAAGGACCTCGGGATAAAATGGATAGTGATCTTTTCAGCCAGGAAAAACCTGAAATGGAGAACGCGGTCCCCGCCCAGAATTCTCCCCTGGCCGATCGAATGAGGCCGGCATCCCTGGATCAGCTTATAGGCCAGAATCACCTGGTCGGTCCCGACAACTTTCTCCAGGAAGCAATTGCCGCCAATGAAATCCCCTCTATGATCCTCTGGGGCCCTCCGGGAATCGGCAAAACTACAATAGCGAAGATAATCGCTAACGAGACTAATTACTATTTCGTAAGTCTCAGTGCGGTTCTATCCGGGGTAAAAGATGTAAAAAAAGTAGTTGAAATGGCCAGGTTTCAACTTAAAGGGCACAATCGTCGAACCATCCTGTTCGTGGATGAAATTCACCGTTTCAACAAGGCCCAGCAGGATGCCTTTCTTCCCCATGTGGAAGACGGAACCCTTATACTTATCGGTGCCACAACGGAGAATCCTTCCTTCTCAGTTATCGCTCCGCTGCTCTCCCGTTCAAGGGTGCTTGTGCTCAATCCTCTTAGCGATGAAGAAATCGTCGAACTCCTCACCCGAACACTTGCCGACAAGGAACAGGGACTCGGCAAGATGAATATCAGCGCGAAAGAAGACGCCCTGGAGATGATTGCCCTTTATGCCAACGGAGATGCCCGGGCTTCACTTAACGCTCTCGAGGTGGCTTCCAACCTGGCCAGGCGCAGAAATCCCTATGAAACAGTCCTGGATAAGGATGTTGTCAAACAGGCCCTGCAGCAGCGGACTCTCCTGTACGATAAAAACGGGGAAGAGCATTATAACCTGATTTCGGCTCTGCATAAATCGATCCGGAACAGTGATCCGGACGCGTCGCTCTACTGGATGACCCGCATGCTGGAATCCGGAGAAGATCCCAGGTACGTTGCCAGGAGACTGATACGCTTTGCCTCTGAGGATGTGGGACTGTCAGACCCACGGGCGGTAGGTTTTGCTGTTGACGCCCTGCGGGCCTATGATTTCCTGGGGATGCCAGAAGGTGACCTGGCCCTGGCCCAGGTGGTGATATACCTGGCTGTTGTACCCAAATCCAATGCTGTTTACGAGGCCAGTAAAGCCGTGAAAAAAGATGTTGAAGAAACTCGTCACCAGCCGGTTCCTCTTCATTTGAGAAATGCCCCGACCAAGCTCATGAAAGAACTTGATTACGGAAAAGGTTACCGGTATGCCCACGACTTTGAAGAAGGCTTAGCGGATATGACGTGCCTTCCCGACAATCTTAAAAACCGGGTTTACTACCAGCCGACTGACAGGGGCCAGGAAAAGGCGGTCGGTCAACGATTGCAGGAAATCAGGAAGCTGGTTAAAGAAAGAAAGAAACCTTCTGGAAATTCGTGACCTGTCCAGACCGCGGCCGGTTGAGGACGGGTTGCTAATAACCCACCAAAATTTCCAGGGCCTGATCCTGCAGGTACTCGGCGGATCTCCTGGGCTGGTTGTAATTATTTACCAGCATTGAAAAAGCCAGCATTTCCCCTTTTTCAGTCCGCAGGTATCCGGAAAGAGCCCTGACCCAGGAGAGGGTTCCTGTTTTGGCATAAACTTTTTCGCTGGCCCTGGTGCCTTTCATACGATTTTTAATGGTTCCCTTCACACCGCTTTCAGGCATCATTTCGACAAAATCCCGCCCCTCTTTTCCCCTGTACATGAATTGCAGAACCCTGACTATCGCGTCCGGAGAGAGCAGGTTGTTGCGCGACAGTCCGGATCCGTCCACAATTTCATAGGCATCCGACGGTACACCCATGGCGTCAAGCATTCCCGCTACCGTTTCTGATGCGATTTCATCGCCCTTCTCTTCTTTACTTTTATCAAGCATCCTGAAAACGGTTTCGGCAAACTGGTTCTGGCTGACTTCCAGCATGACGCTTACAATATCCCTCAATGGCGGTGATTTGTGGGTGAAAACCGCCCTGGGCCCTTCACCCGGAAAGCCGTCAGCGTCATCGATATCCAGGGTTTTCCCATTCACGGTTATGCCGTTACGCTCCAGGGTTTCCTTCAACATATCCAGGAAATAAAGGGTGGGATCAGGCAAGGCCACACTTCGGTAAATAATCCCGGCACCTTCAGGTATTTGCCCGGACAGTACAAACTTTCTTCCCTGCCGGGAAATCCTGATTTCCGGATCACACTCCGGAGGTCCGGTTCGCAATTCTGAATCAACACTCATTGACTCAAGTTCCGGGATCAGTTCCGCTCGGGCGACACCATCAATTTCTTTGGCCGGTTTAATTCTTATCAATGCGGTGCTCTCATTAAACTGCAGGGCGCCAAATCCCGCCGCGTACCCGTAGGCCATGTCATCCCAGGCCCAGCCATCACCGAAATTAACCTGTTCAAACAAATTATCATCTCCCACAATGTTGCCTTCGATCTCCCTTATTCCCAGTTCCTTTAAACTTTCAGCCCAGGAAGAAAAGACTTTCCATGGATCTCCGGATAGGAGGTTACTGCGGTTAGATCCAGTAAAACGGGCTCCAAGTGACGGGTCTCCGCTTCCCTTGATAATCAAATCCCCCTTAAGAATACCTCCGGAAACCTCACCGTTGCGGGAAACCAGTGTTTCAAAAACGTAATCACCTCCTAGAACCGAAAGAGCCGAGGCCGCGGTGATTATTTTCATATTGGAAGCTGGAATAAAGAGCTTATGGGCATTTCTTTCATAAAGCACTTTTCCGGTATCCAGCGATACAACCTTTACACCCCAGAGCGCCCGGTGAAATGATGGATCGCTGAACACTCTATCCATCTGCTGTTCGATTTCAGAAGCAGGAGAAGCCCCAACCGGTATGGAAAAAACCAGTAAAACTACTGCAACAATTTCAATAAAGTTACTCTTTATCAGCTTCTTGGATATCTTCACCTGATACTTCTCCTTACTGTGTTCATCATTCAATCCCTTTTAAAAATTTCTGCGGCCGGTCATTTTATGGTAGTTTATTAAAAAATTATTTTCATCATTAAACTCCAGCTTTCAGGATTTAAATAAACAAGGCGGTTAACAATGGCAAAAATCAGCGATATGAAGATGAAATACAGGATTTTCATGAAGACCTACAAATACCGCAGCCTGGAATGGAAGTCAGGAGTATCGCTTAAAAAACCGTTAAAAGACTCCAGGATTGCCGTGGTTTCAACAGCCGGCCTTCATACCCCGGAACAACCGCCTTTTAAAACTGATTTACCAGGAGGCGATTTTTCTTTCCGGGTTTTACCCGAGGACACAGATTTAGGCAACTTGGCAACTGTCCATCCCAGCGGATCATTTGATCATTCCGGGATTGAAGCTGACGCGAATCTGTCTTTTCCCCTGGACCGTCTCCGTGAATTAAAAAATGAAGGGCGTATCGGAGAATCCGCCCCTCGGCATCTCAGTTTCATGGGACTAATGCTTTCACCTGAAAAACTGGTAGAAGACTCTGCTGAAGAAGCGGCAGATATCTTCCAGGAAGACCAGGTCGACGGGGTCCTGCTGGTACCTGTCTGACCGATATGTAATCAGTCCGTCGGACTGATCGCGTCGGTGCTTGAAAACAGGGGAATTCCGGCGGTATCAATTACCCTCCTGAAGGAGGTAACCGAAAAGGTCAAACCGCCCAGATCGTTATTTGTCCCTTATCCCCTGGGATTTCCCCTGGGCCGGCCCAATGATCCGGAACTGCAGAAAAAAATCATTATCGAGTCACTCTCCATGCTTTCTGAAGAGGTAACTGAATCGCTGGTCAGCGATTTTATTGACAAATAAAATCGCCGGAAAACCCGAAGTCCTCCAGCCCGGGACCGGAACTTATCTTTCCCTGGTTATCTTTCCCTGGATTCCGTTGATGAATCCTTGGAAGATATTTCCTTCACGGAATCGCCCACGTACCCTCGCCAAGACGGTTAACATAAACCTGGTTGCGGCCGTTTTCCTTTGAACTGTAAAGGGCCTTATCACTGGATTCGTAATAGAAAAGAAACGTGCTTGCATCATCGTCTTCCGGCGTGAAGTGGGTCATTCCGCCACTGACTGTATACTGTATTTCCTCCAAATCTGGTAATACAGTCCCGTTCGGCTCGAATCCTGATTCTCTCGGCGACTTTTAGAGCGTCTTCAAGAGGGATATCGAGCAGAAACACCCCGAACTCCTCACCGCCGCATCTGCCGACGCAGTCATAAGGCCTCACCGAATTTCTTAATATATTGGCGAAGCTCATGATCACCCTGTCACCGGAAGGATGCCCATAATTATCGTTGATTTTTTTGAAATGATCCAGGTCAAACAGGAGAAGGGCACAAGGAAGATTCTTTCTTCGGGCAATCGAAATATTCTCCACGCTGCGTTCTTCAAAGCTTCTGCGGTTGAAGATCCTGGTAAGGGAATCGGTCATGGCCTGGGTGGCAATTTCTCTTTCAGCCTGCTCCTTCTTAATCAGAATAAACCCGAAAACACCCAGTTGGCTGGCTACAAAAAGCACAAGAAAAGACATGTCATACACGTCTACAGTAGTATAAATATTGACATTATCAATCGCCTTGATACGACTGCTCTTTATAAAAAGCAGCGTCGCGTTAACAAAATAGACAAACGCGAAAATCCTGGTCAGGGGAAAAACACCTTCCTTGAACATCAGGCTTATGCAGACAACAGAAAAATACACGCTCACCAGCGAAGATGACACGATGACTTTCCAGAGAAGCGAGACGCCTCCCATGGGGAACAACCAGATGACAGCCAGGATTGCGGAAGTGTAAATGATATATTCGTAATACCTGGTTTCGACATGACCTCTCTGGACAGTCGAAACGGCAATAGCTTCAAGGGCCAGTCCGGAATAAAGGGAAAGTCCGGCGAGATGTATGGACAGGTAATCCGGCAATACGTCATTATAAAGAAAAGCCAGCCACGCCAGGCTCTGTACTACCTTGGCAAGAGCCAACAGCCTTTCTCCTGACATGCTTCCGCGCTTCTCCGCCAGGGGGAACAGTAAAAGAAAAAGAGCTACAGCATTACTGACCAGCAACAAGACCAAGCCGGTATGAACGTCAAAAATCATCTTTTCCCCTCATTCTTCTCAAAAAGCAGGAACGGCAAAATCAAAAAATCAACCATCCGCGACAATGATGAACTTAAACCACTGAATCGGTCAAACCGACTGCAGAGCGGCCAATGGCAATTAGATTCCCTGCTATTTTCAGCGATAACAGTATATCGTTTTGGTATGCGTTAAAAGGACACGCTTCACGAAAAATACACAGACACAGGCATCAGGATTCCAGATTTTCGGGGAGAATTTGAGAAATCCTTAAAAAAAACAATAAAAAATTCAGTAAAAAGCTGTTGCGACGGTAAAAAATAGCAGTAAAAACAGCTTAATATGCCTGAATTTCATCAAAATAGTACAAAAAAATCACTATTTTCCGGTTTTGTCAGTAGCTATCTGTTAGAATTATCGGGATTTTTGCAGAAAAATCTGTTGAAACCTTGAAATAAAACGAGGAAAATTAAACATCTGATAGTTTTACTGTAGAATATAGCATTGTAAATGGGGGCGTAGCTCAGTTGGGAGAGCGCAGCGTTCGCAATGCTGAGGCCGTGGGTTCGAATCCCATCGTCTCCACCAAATTTTAAGAGGATATAGAAAGATCTGCCTGATACGTTAAGAAGGCGCCAAGACAACGGGCGGTGCCAGCCCATACACAATGGCATACCGACTCACTTTCTCACCATGGTTTGTGTTAGGGAAAAAAGTTTCATGGTGAATTGAAAAGGATTTTAGTATGAATATCTATGTAGGCAACATCTCCTACTCAACTAGTGAAACAATGCTTGAGCAGGCTTTTTCTGCTTTCGGCACAGTAGAATCCGCACGGATTATTACTGACCGCGACAGTGGACGTTCCAAAGGTTTTGGTTTCGTTGAAATGCCTGAACAGAGTGAAGCAGAAGCTGCTATTGAAGCTCTCAATGGTACAGAAATGGATGGCCGCAGCATTACAGTTAATGAAGCTCGTCCGAAACCCGCTGGTGGTGGAAACCGCAGGCGCTTCTAATATAGAGCTCTAGTCAGCCGGAGATTATCCCCAGGGATAGTCTCCGGCTTTTTTAGTTTTTTCTGCTGAGCTGAAAAATCTTCCAGATTGATAGTTTTAAAGTTCAATCTGAAGTATTGAATCTCGAAGCCTGCCTGACTGTTGACCTGTCAACTAAACTCCAGCAGATTCACAAGATCACTGGGCGTTGAAAACACACGGGCATCTTCCAGGCAGTTGTGTGCCCAGCCCCAGGCCGGCATCTTACCGCTTGGAATCCGCCTCTAAAAAGGAATGTCATCATCAGTCAGGTCTATATCTGAAGGCGGTCCTTCATTCACCGACTGTTTCCCGTTATTCGGAGAGCCCTTGGCAGCCGGTCTGGAATCTCCATACCCCTGGCTGTCCATGGAACCTTCCTCTCGCCTGGAGCCCAGCATCTGCATTGTATTGGCAACAATTTCAGTCATATACCGTTTATTGCCGTCCCGATCATCCCAGGACCTGGTCTGAATCCGGCCTTCAACATAAACCAGTTTGCCTTTCTTCAGGTACTGTTCACATATTTCGGCCAGCCTGTTCCATGCCACTATGTTGTGCCACTCCGTTTTAGACTGTTTGACTCCATCCTGCCCGGTCCACTTTTCATCAGTGGCAATAGTAAAATTGGCAACCGGGGTACCAGAACTGGTGTAACGAATTTCTGGATCCTTGCCCAGCCTGCCCACAATAATAGCTTTGTTTATCATATTCCTTAATTCCTCCTTATCAATCTACCTACAACAAACGCATCAAAAACGCATAAAACGAAAAACAGCCAATAAAACCCTTGTCATCGTTTTAGAATTTATATCTCTGGCTGCTTTCGCCTTCGCCTTTCAGCTCAACAACTTTCACTATCTTTTCTTTCCCTCGATAGAAAACAAACTCCATCGTATCACCAGGTCTCTTCCACTCTTTAAGCCTTAGATAATCACGGACACCGGCAACCGGGTTACCGTCCATTGAAACCAGAACGTCCCCGCCAATAATAATGGCCACATTTCCAGCCAATACCCTGCGGTTTCCTCCCTGGATACCTGCCGCGTCAGCCGAACTTCCTTCGGCAACCCTTTCAACAAGCAGTCCTTCATCCACAGGGAGATCCAGGTAATCCGCGAGCCTTGCATTAAGGGCCCTTCCCCGTATACCTATCCATGCCCGGATTACCTGCCCATATTCCAGGAGATCCGGAAGCACCCGGTTGATTGTGTTGGAATTCACAGCCAGACCAATACCCGCACTCTCTCCTGTCCTGGAGAGAATGGCGGTATTCATGCCTATTACCTCACCAATGCTGTTGAGCAGCGGCCCCCCGCTGTTTCCGGGATTAATCGCGGCATCTGTCTGGATCAGGTCTTCCATAACCCCGTATTCAGTGTCAATACTGCGGCCGAGTGAGGAAATAATGCCGGATGTCATCGTCCCCTGGAGGCCGAAAGGATTTCCTATGGCAAGAACAGCCTGCCCTACCAGAAGCTCACGATTCTCAGCCAGGCGGAGGGGAACACATTTATTATCCGGACAATCTATTTTCACCAGGGCTATATCATTTATGGGATCCCTTCCCACCACTTCAGCTTTAACCGTAGTCTCATCTGACAGGGTCACCTCAACCTTGGAGGAATTCTCAATAACATGATGGTTGGTAAGAATCAGGCCGTTGGAGTCAACAAAAAACCCGCTTCCAGTGCCTTTCCTGGGAATTACCTGGAGCCAGAAGCCCCTTTCCAGGGTAGTACTGGTAATATTTACCACCGCTTTACTGTATTTCTCATAAATCCTTATATTTGTTTCTTCTTCCTTGGTAAGGGAACCTTCAATGGAAGATTTCGGGGGAGGATTAAATTCAGCGCTGACATCCGGAGGATGGGGCCATTGGGTTATCAGCAAAACCAGGGCGGCAGACATCAGGCTGCTCAGGACTACGACTGAAATAAACTCTTTTCTGGTCATGAGGCAAAAATCCTGTTCCATTCATCGATGACATTCCGAATATACGACAACTTGGCAATCCGGCAAACGACACTAATTCAGTACTGATTATAATACAGTAAGAGTGTGCCTGAAACGCTGTCCGGACCAACTCCTGAAAACAGGCTGAAAACGGCAGGGCGGATTCTTATGTTCACATCCGTAAAAGAGGTTCAATCCAGCCCGAAGATCAGTTGAAACTGGGTTTAGGCGGACCCTGGTCCGCATCTGAAGGCCTAATGTAATTGGCTTCCAACTCTCCGGCACTGAGGACTTCACCCTTAATAAATCTGCAGTATGACAATTCACACAGTTCCGTCAAAATCACGTTGTCGGACCGTATAACCTTATGTTCAGGCAGAAAAGCTTTTATGGTTTGAAAATACATCTCGGCGCCATCACCGACAAAAGTACAGGTTTCAGTTATCCCTTTAACCCAATCCGAAGGGGAGCCTACAGATTCCGGTCGGAGAGGGATAATCCCTTCGTTGCCGACCTCATACATTCCGGTGTAAACCTGCTGCCTTCGGGCATCAACCATGGGTGATATCATCTTATCCGCGTGCCTGAAACGCCAGGCCAGGCACTCCAGGGTTGAGAGCCCTATAACCGGTTTATCCAGGGACTGGGCCAGGCCTTTGATTGTAGCCAGGCCTATCCTCAGGCCGGTAAAGGATCCCGGGCCGTGGGAGGTAACGAAACAATCCACCTGGTCTATTCCTATACCCATTTGATCCAGTAGAAAATCGATATTGGCTATCACTCGATCAGAATATTTCATGGGGGTTTTCATCATGATCACACCCAATACTTCACTGTTCCTGCTTAAAGCCACTCCCCCACTGTTTGTAGCCGTATCAATTGCCAGAAAATACATAAAAATTCCCGCCGATCTTTATCCTGATGTGTTTTTAATGCTATTTCGCTCTATTTCTGGAAAACCTTCAGCTTTTCCGGTCCATTGAAGGTCCTGATCTCCAGCTTAACTTCGGGATTTTCCCCGTTTTCAAAATCGCAGTCGATATTAAATATATGACTGCCTGGATCAATCATGGTATTTTTCTCATTTACCGGCAGCCTCCCGGTTTCCTGCCAGGCCGCGTTATATTTTAGTATCTGCCGGCCACCTGAATATTTAAGAATTTCACCATCTTTCAATCTGCCGGGAATTTCAACCTTCCAGGAATTATCAATCTCCATTGAAAGGTTTGCCAAATCCCCGCCGGAAGCGGTAATTATAAACTGAAGCGGCTGGGCATCACCCCTGCAAGTGTATGAAAAGGTCGAAAAAAGAGGCTCTCCCGGCTGCCTTACCTTCCTCCCATGTACAAATTTGCCCGATTCCACGCTGAAGAGGTCCCAGGAGTCGGCGCCGGTTTTCTCGAGGTGGAATTCATTGGAAACCAGTTTCATGCGGGCCTTCTGCTCCTCGCTGAAAGCTCCCAACTGCCTGGCTCTCTCCCATTCACTGATAAGGGTAAGAATATCCTGGCCCATTCCGTTATTCCCCACCTTCTCCGGGGAAGTGGCAAGCGCGAATCCCGCGTCGAATCCAGCAGCCCGGGCCAGCAGCCATTCGGCGTCTTCAATGGAAGTCTGCTCTGTCATATTGAACCAGCCCAGCATGTGAGGCATCAGGTTTCGGTCATAAAAATTCTGATTTTTAAGGCGATACTGGGTCTGGCTTTCCCGGAAGCCCGCGTACCAGGGCTCTCCCCAGTTCATACGGGTATATATATGCCAGAAATAATGCCCTGGATTACTGGCGTCGTTGATCACCCTGCCCCGCAATCCATCATTCAAGGCCTGGTACCAGGAGTTGACAAACAAGGTACGCGCGTATTGGCCCATACCCGATGATTTGCAGCCTTCAAGGCCGTCAAAGGATATCTGTCTGAGCCCGGTGTAATTAAAAAGATCGGCTATTCTTTCCGCCACTTCCTGCTGCATATCCATCCCGGCCAGGAAAGTCTTGTATCCGTGATCCACAAGTTTATATATTTCATCACCCTGGGCGTGCGCGGATGCCCTGGTCTGGAAAGCACCTCTCCGGCAGCCGGTAAGCTTCCAGGGAGAAGAAGAAGTAACGCCCTTGTACCTGATCAGCTCATCTGCGATTCTTACAGTTCGGAGGTTGTTGTTTTCGAACTGGTTGAAAAATCCGGGATCCGCTATTTCAATTTCATCAGCCATATCATCAATATCAGCCGCGAGTAAGGAGCTGCCGACAGAACCCAGCCGTTTATCGGGTACAGGTGTTACATAAGGGTCATTGGTGGTGATGAAATTAGACAGGGTATGAACTCCAAGGCGAATTCCTTTTTCATCCGCTTTTTCGACACACCGCTTCAGGCTGTCCCAATTGTCCGGAAACTGTTTTTTCTTCAGCTTAAAATGCCCCCAGGTTTCAAACGGCCCACCATGATAAAGATAGGAAAGCCCCGCTCTTTCCGTTATTTCGAGAGCTTCTTCCAGGGTATCTTCGCCAAAATCAATAATCAGGTAGGAAGCAGTGGCCCCTCGATATTTCTTGCCCCATTCACCATCGATTTCAGGATGGGGAAGCCCTTCTTCAATTTCAATTTCCCCTATGGTATCGAGCGCCTCACCTGGAGGGCATCCGAACAGGGCGATTTTGCTCCCGGCAGGCCCGCCATCATCAAAAGCCCTGGCCAGGTATCTTTCATGGTTGAGATTTAAAATCACCCGATCTTCATCCCGGTTCCGGCAATACGCCTGGACAGTACTTCCGAAATCGGTTATTGAAGCAGTATTTCCGCGGTAGAGCTCCTTTCCAGCTTCACTGTCCTTGATATCCGAATAATCATTCCCCTCGAAAATATTAAAAGACGGCATGGAATCATCATCGTTCACCGGGTAACCTCCAAGGGTTTTCATGTTTAATCCCTGCAAACCGATAGCATAGTTTCCATCTCGCACAACGCCCACGCATTCGCCCACAACCTCGGAAATCAAGGTCGGATATGGTCCCCAGATCAGCATGTCCAGGTGTCCTCCCGAGGCAACTTCAGCAGCTTCAAAAACAATGTGCGTCGGCTTCTCAATGACCTGCAGCAAAACGGTGTCCTGACCGCCGGGAAATGTCACCTTGATTTCATTTCCGGTCACCCGCAGTCCGGAAGGAAGTATTTTTTCTCCGTCAACAACCAGGGAAACCAGGGGGGCGTCTTCTCCCTCTGCAAGGTATTCCCTGCCGGATACCTTATCAAGCATTGAACTAATCCTGGCATCGCTGTTTATTCCGATTAAAAAATTTTCAGTCTGCAGCTCCAGGATGGTCCTGCCGCATCCGGTTGAGAGTACTGTTAAAACGATTATCAAAACATACTTTTTCATAGCTGTTCTATCCCCGAAAAAACCGGGCGCGGCATCCAAGAAACCCGGCTCGCTGGTCTATTAAGTGTGATTACCAGTTATTAATTGTAATAGATGGTTCAGGATAATTCCGGAAATTGTTCCCCGGCGGGACAAGGATCCCAGCCTCCCCATCCCCGGAATTCAGATTTCAGGTGATTCAAAAACCAAAAACAGGATAAACCTAAATCATTGGCCCGGCTTGAGGAAGAAATGAAATTCAGCTAATCTTGCAGTTACAATGGCAGCCAGCAAAAACAGTAATGAAAACCACACCCCCATGATGCGCCAGTACCACAAAATCAAAATGGAGCATCCTGATCTGCTTCTTTTTTTCCGGCTGGGTGACTTTTATGAAATGTTTTTCGAAGACGCTGTTACCGGGAGCAGGGAACTGGAAATAACCCTGACATCCCGCAATAATGACCGCTCCGGGAATCCCATTCCCATGTGCGGAATACCTTATCATGCCGCTGAAAATTACCTGACGCGGCTTCTCAAAAAGGGCTTTAAGGTTGCCATATGTGAACAGGTGGAAGATCCCCGCCAGGCCAAAGGTATCGTCCGGCGGGAAGTGACAAGGATACTGACACCGGGGACCACAATTGAAAAAGGACTGCTCGATTCCAAGGAGAATAATTACCTGGGCTGCCTTGAAGACCAAGATGGAGTTATCTCCGCAGCTTTCCTGGATGTTTCGACCGGGGAATTCCTGGCGGTGGAGTTCAGCGGAAACGAGGCCTGGTTAAAAACCGAACAGGAGCTGTACCAGTTCCAGCCCAGGGAAATCCTGCTCGCGGAAGGATCAGCACAACGCCTCGAACCTGTCTTGAAAAAAATCCTGGGACCCCTGGCTGTATACACTCCCATCCCTGACTGGGTTTTTCATGAGGATTATTCCAGGCGGCTGCTGCTCCAGCAGTTCAAAGTCTCGAACCTTGACGGGTTCGGGATTTGAAGACAAGAATTACCCTGGTCCCCATTTCCGGAGCTCTTCTGCATTATGTGAAGCACACCCAGAAAACATCCTTATCGCACATCAACGGGCTCCAGCTCCTGGATCAATCCACCTACATGAAAATGGATGAATCCACGGTTAACAACCTGGAGCTGATAAGGGGAGTGGACGGAAACCGCAAATGGACGCTTTTTGCCACACTGGACGCGACGCGGACCGGAATGGGGGCCAGGCTGCTCCGCCAATGGGTCCTTCGTCCCTCCATGAATCCGCTTGAAATTAACGCCCGGCTGGATGCCGTGGAAGAACTGTCATCCTCGGTGATAGAATCATCCTCGCTTCTCAAGCACCTGGACAGGATCCTGGATATAGAACGGCTGCTCAGCAGGGTTACCCTGGAAAAGGCCAATCCCAGAGACTTGCTGGCCATGCGTGACTCTTTTCGGGTACTGCCCTCCCTTAAATCAACCCTTGAAAGATTTAAATCCAGCATGCTGCGGCCGGAACTGGGATTTACTTGAGGATATAACCGCGCTCCTGGAAGAATCAATCGATGATGAAGCCCCTGTCTCAATCAGCGATGGGCGAATAATTCGGGCAGGATACCACTCGGAACTGGACGAACTGCGGCACATTTCCCATTCCGGCAAATCCTTCATCGCCGAACTGGAAGCCAAGGAAAAAAAGGCCACCGGGATATCCTCCCTGAAGATAAAATTTCAACCGTGTATTTGGATATTTTATAGAGGTCACCAAAACCAACCTGGATTCCGTACCGGAGTATTACATACGAAAACAGACACTTGTTAACGCGGAACGCTTTATCACTCCGGAACTGAAAGAATACGAAGATAAAGTGCTCGGCGCCGAAGAACAGATCATCGAAATAGAAAAAAACCTGTTCATAGATATCAGGAAAAGAATTGATGCTGAGGCTTTGAGGATCCAGAATACAGCCAGGATTATCGCGCTCCTCGATGTACTGCACTCTTTCAGTGTGATTTCCCGAAACAACCACTATTGCCGGCCTGCCATCAATGAAAGCAGGCACCTGCAGATTATCAACGGCCGGCATCCCGTGCTGGAACTCCAGGGGGTGATGATCCATTCATTGCCAACAGCCTGGATATTGATACTGACGGGGATAGGATGATAATCCTCACCGGCCCAAACATGGGAGGGAAATCCACCTATCTACGGCAGAACGCGCTGATAGTGATAATGGGGCAGATCGGGTGCTTCGTTCCTGCCGATGAAGCCAGCATAGGCATTTCCGACCAGATTTTCACGAGGGTAGGAGCCAGTGACAACCTGGCCAGGGGAAGATCCACGTTCATGGTGGAGATGACTGAAACCGCAAGGATTCTCAATACAGCAACCAGGCGCAGCCTGATACTTCTCGATGAAGTCGGGAGAGGCACCGCCACTTTTGACGGCCTGTCAATTGCCTGGTCGGTTTGCTGAATACCTGATCAGCCGCCAGCCCCGCACCCTGTTTGCGACCCATTACCAGGAACTCACCAGGCTGGAAAAGCTTTATGAAGGGGTCAGGAACTATTGCGTGACCGTAAAGGAAAGCGGCGGCGACATAGTCTTCTTCCACAAAGTACTTTCAGGAGTTGCCAATAAAAGCTACGGGATAGAGGTAGCCCGCCTGGCCGGCGTGCCCGCTCCGGTTATCGAAAGGTCACGGGAAATACTGAAAAGACTGGAACGCAAACAGCTCAATGTGCATGGCCAGAAACGTTCTTCAACCGTATCAGAAGAAGCGGCAGAAAGCCTGCAGCTGGACCTGTTTAAAATCTAACATGCCCCGGAAAGGAATATTTTTCCGCATCCGGGGTCAGATGTCATGCCGGCAGCAGAAAAGAAAGATATTAAAAAGTTTATGACCAGGGACCAGAAAATAAGAAGCCTGCTCCTGCTGCTGTTGTTTACTTCACCCTTTTTCATGGCAATGCCGTCCTCCTCCGTATGGGATGCCAATGAAGCCTTTTATGTCGAAACTCCCAGGGAGATGGTAGAATCCGGGGACTGGCTTTCCCCCAGTTTCAATGGAGTTCCCCGCCTCAACAAACCGCCCCTGTCTTACTGGATGGTTGCGGTTTTTTATAAGCTGTTCGGTGTAAACCTCCTGTGGGAAAGGCTGGTAATGGCCCTGCTGGCCGCAGCTTCAGTGTTTGCGGTGTTCTCGATAGGCAGGTCCCTGTACTCTCCCGGAACCGCGCTTTTGGGAGCCGGGATATTTGCCACAAGTTTCAGGTTCCTGATTGTGTCGCGAAGGCTGCTGATCGACTCCCTGGTACTTTGCTGCGTGCTGGTTGGAATCGCCCTCTTTCTGGGCTGGATGAAGGAACGTAAAAATATCACCTGCGTATTTTCCGCTTTTTTCTTCGGCCTGGCCTTTCTGGCCAAGGGCCCGGTCGCCCTTTTCCCGGTTCTGTTCATAGGAATATACTGCCTTTTGCCCGAAAACCGTAAATGCCTGGCTGAAATTCCCTGGGTATTATCTATTCTGACATTTGGCCTGGTCGCGTCTTCATGGTTCCTGGCGCTGGGATTTTCCCACGGCTGGGAGCCCGTAAGGAATTTCTTCCTCTCAGAAAATATTGGACGTTTCGCCAGTGAAGAATTCGGGCCGCGCCGGGGAATCACCTATTACTTCGGGGTATTCTTAGGCGACTTTTTTCCCTGGTCATTGCCGTTTGCCGGGGCGGCCCTGGCTTTCGCGACAGGCTTGATAAAATCAGCCGCCAAGGGAGGGAATCAACTCCCGGCTTTAAAAAAATCCCCTCGCCAACCTTCTTTCTTATCTGCTGGTGCCTTACCTATTTTGTGATCTTCTCCTTTTCACACAATAAACAGGAATACTATATCCTCCCGGTTTATCCGGCCGCCTCCCTGCTCCTGGCTTCGGTGGCCTCCCAGGAAATCGAAATTCCTGGGAACGTTCACAGCCCTCTCCGGGATAATTTTCCTTATTCTGCCTTTCCTGCTCTGGTTTATTCGAAAAGAGCTGTTTCCGGGTTCAGCTGAGACCTGGTGGATTACGGCCATAGCCGCATCTTTAACCGGAGTATGCCTGCTCAAGAGACAGATGCTGCTCTCTGTTCTGGGCATGGTGTTTTTCTACCAAACCGCTTTTTTCACTTTTTCTATCCCGCTGGAAGACTATAAGCCAGTG
The DNA here is from genome assembly GCA_963666915.2 of Acidobacteriota bacterium. Classification (GTDB taxonomy): domain Bacteria; phylum Acidobacteriota; class UBA6911; order RPQK01; family JAPXNP01. Next base: position 81,325 of record CAXXEX010000004.1, on the reverse strand, counting down.
GCGCCGCTGGCTGCAAAAATAAAGGAAACTGCCCTATCTGGCGATTATGAACTCGGATATTACAGGTTCACAGCTCCCAGCCTGAGATTTTATTCAGACAGGGACATTCACGAGATTTACGATTTAGATGAAGCCGTTCAACTGCTGGAGTCCTCCCGTGAGGTCTACCTGCTGACTGATGCCGAAGGCCTGCTGGAACTCCAGCAAAATGTGAGGGTAGGGATCAGAATTGTTGATCAAAAAAGAAAGATCTCTTCAAGGCTTAAACCCTTTTGGCCAGGCTGAAAAACCAGGCCTCAAGGGAAGAGGCCTGGTCCAGACCTGTATACCTGGTTACCAGCCAGGATTCAGACTAGGTCACAGGCGTCCCCGGGCATCCAGTGAGCATCCCTGCCCTCCCACTTGACATTGCATCCGATCGGATTGGTCACCGGGACGGAAACCGGTTTCCCTTCCACGAGCTCGGCAAGCGCCCTGTCCAGATCATTAACGGTTATTCGTCCGGCTTCCCGGGGGCTGTCTACTCCCCTGCCGGTATAAACCAGTTCCCTTTCACGATCAAAAACAAAAAAATGTGGGGTCCTGAGAGCACCGTACAAACGGGCTATATCCTGGCCGGCATCATGCAGGTATACCCAGGGGAACCTGTGCACCTTCATGCGCTGGACCATATTCGGGAACGAATCTTCCTGATATGTATTGGGACTGTTTGAATTTATTCCAACGAATTTAACCCCCGAAGGATCATATTTATCGGCAGTCTGCCGTGTTACTTCGTCCGAGCCGATCACATAAGGGCAGTGGTTGCACGTGAAAAATATAACCAGGTACGGATAATCCTTGAAATCTCCAAGAGAGTAGAATTCACCATCTGTCGCCTTGAGTCTGAAATCCGGTGCGTTTTCACCTATTTTTATCGTAAAAGCCATTTTATTTCCTTTCTGCCAGAAACTTTTTTTGTTCAATAGCTTATTATGTTTATGACAGGTTGTTTGATTCATTGCAAAAATCACCTGTTATAAAATAAGCTTAAAAAAAATCGAATAAAAATGGCGATCAGCAGAAGGAGAACAAAATGAGATTAGAAGATTATTTCGAGCACACCGAGGGTACCGGGATCCTGTCAACCGCGGATGATCAGGGGAACGTAAACGCAGCGATTTACGCCGCTCCGCATGTATCGGGCGAGGATACACTAGCTTTTATCATGCGTCCCAGGAAAAGCTACAACTTCGTTGTAAGCAATCCCAGGGCTTCCTACCTTTTCATGGAAGAAGAATCCGCCTACCGTGGAATCAGGCTGACCCTTGAAAAAACCGGAGAGAATGCTGATCCTGAAGATGTAGAAGAGTTAAGGCGTTCTCACCGCGGAGGCGCTGATGAGGGCCCATCGAAAATTGTTTATTTCAAAGTGACTGAAATCCGGCCCCTGGTTGGAGAAAAGCTTCCGGAATAGATAAGGTAGCTTTATTTAATTATTAACTAAAGATATTCACAGGTGGCAGAGATAAGATCCCGGGATCCGATCATTCTGCCACCTGTAACTCGCAACTCCCCACCCGCGGCTATTTAGACCTGGTATTCCACCGGAACCAGGCACATGAACCTGGCAGGTTCCGTATCAGACAGGTTCTTAAACTGATGTTTTTCATCAGGAAAAATCAGGAGAGCGTCGTTCACATACAGCTCCTTCATACCTGATTCACTCACAGAACCGATACTGCCCTCGAGAATAACCGCTTCATGTTCAAAGGGGTGAGAGTGAAAAGGAGTATAGCCTCCCGGCGCCAGCTCAAAAACGCGCATCGCAAAGGTCGGAGCCTTGTCGGCCGGCCCCAGTACGATCCGGGCCTTTACGTTCTCTGCTCCCTCCATATTCACTTCCTGAAGGGGTACTTTGTCAATGTTCTTTATTATCATGTCCGCTAAAATCTCCTGATTTATTTTTCCTGATAGTTCGGGAAATCATTTCCCAAAATTTTCCGCCAGGCTCCGGCAGCAGGAATCCTCTCGTTTGGGGGGAGAATTTTCCAGGAATGCCTCAATTTCCCGCAGGGTTCCGGCAGTGCCTGAACAGGTCGTCCCATTCAGGACAAAACGGGCGGAACCATTACCCAGCTGCAGGCTCCTGCGGAGCGGCAAATCCGAATGCAGGCCGAACAGGACCCCGGCACAGAAAGCGTCTCCCGCGCCCGCTGTACTCACAATATCTGTGTCATCCACCTGGAATGAAGCCTCAAAAACCTGCTCGCCTCCCTTGGTAATACCATAGGCCCCTTCAGGAAAATGTATAACAACCGTTGTACTGACCCCGCCGCTGAGAAGGCTGTCGGCGGCCCTGACAACCTCTATTTCATCAACAGTATCTTTACTGGTCCTTATCCGGCAGCCGGTGGTGTTGCCGGCTTCAATTTCATTAAGAATAAGGTGGTCTATGTAGGGCAGACAGGGCGTCACTATTTTTTGAAAGCGGGAGCTGTTCTCAGAAACAACATCCACGGAGGTTTGATATCCGGCTGACTGGAGATGATGAAGGGCCCTGGCCGCCCTTACCCCGTACTCCGGATCTTCACTGTCAAGCCTGTCCAGAAGCAAAAGATATCCAAGATGCACGATTTTGGCAGGCACACTGAGCTGCTGCAGGTCTTCGACGTCCAGGCTTCCGTTGGCACCCCGATAATGGAAAAACGTGCGTTTTCCCGTATCCCTGACAGTCATCACATCTGTATAAGAGGAACCCAGGCCGTCGCGAACTGATACGTTGGAAGTGTCAATTCCCAGCTGACTAAGCGCGGCCCTTACAAAATTCCCGTCTTCATCATCTCCCACTATGCCGCAGGCAAAAAGGGGAAGTCCGGATTCCAGACGGGCCAGGTCCACCAATACGTTACAGGAAGATCCCCCGGTGCTTTTCTCTTCGTGAAGCACCGAAGCCAGCATGCCTTCCCCGGGCCAGCTGTCAATCATGCGCACCCGGTCACATATCAGGTTTCCGGCAGCTACTATTCCGTTTCTTCTCATTAATTACCAAACCTTAACTGCTGAGACCCATCTCAGCCTGCCAAATTCAGTTCCTGGTTGCCTAAGCCCTTCCGCCGCTGCCGAAAACATCAATCCGGCCGCAGACAACTTCTTCGACTGTCGCCCTGATCACCTGGTGCATGGCATCAAAACTATTGTAATAGTTACTAACACTTTTTAGAAACTCTTCGGTCCTGATTAAAGCCTGCCTGGCCATCTCAGTATAAAAATTCACCTTGGCAATTCCCAGTTTAATTGCTTTCTGGAAATCCTCATCCGAAATCCCGGAACCCCCATGCAGAACCAGGGGAATACCGGCGCGTTCCCTGATCGCTGACAACCTGGCAAAATCCAGGCAGGGATCCCCTTTATACTTACCGTGCACGTTGCCTATAGCAACAGCCAGGGCATCTATTCCCGTCCTGCTGACAAAATCCAGGGCCTGGCCGGGATCGGTAAACATTTCAGGATCAGCCGTGCCTCCCGCCTCCCCGGCTTCAGCACCGCCTACCGCCCCCAACTCGGCTTCAACCGACACGCCCAAGGGAGAGCACATACGGACAATCTCCTGTGTCCTTCGGATATTTTCCTCGTAATCCAAAGATGAACCATCAAACATCACCGATGTAAATCCATATCTAACAGCCTTGGCCACTGTTTCAAACGATAGTCCATGATCAAGGTTCAAAACAACGGGAATCCCGGAATCCTCACTGAGCATACGGGTAGCACCGGCAATCGATTTTATATCCGCGAACTGGAAATGCACTTCAGCCAGGCTAATTATTACCGGAGACTTTTTTCGCTTAGCCGCGGCTATCACGCCTTCAACAAAAGCGGAATCAATTACATTAAATGAACCCACTCCGTAGCCCTTCTTAAAAGCCGGCGCGAGAACAGAACTGAGATTTACCAGACTCATATTTCAACCTTTCTTCATTCGATTTTTTCTGGCGGTTTCCTAGTGTTATAACATTATCAGGAGATGGATAACAGTACACCTGAATAGTTCCGAGTCACGAGCAGCAGGCAGCGCCATTACCGTTGTCGTTGTCAGCGAAGCGGCTATCGTTGTCGTAACCGTATCCGTATTTCGTGAATTTATCCGGGGTTCACCTCCCCCAAGTTTCTCCCCTGTATGATCCGACCATCAGCCGGTTGCTCATCCAGTTTGAAACTTAGAACACTTATTTCCGTACTCATTGATGTGAACGATTTGTTGTGCGGGTAGACAAGGTTTCCGCAAGCAGATTTGGCTCACTCTAGATATGATTTCAGATCAAGGAATAAAACAAGTCATCCATTGCCGCGGAGTCTATGATGAATACAAAAAGACTTTCCAGTCAAAATAATTATTTTAAAAAGGCCGAATTCACAACTTTGGCTGTTTCCATTGATTTCTCATCGCCTTTTAAAGCTTTATTCATAACCTTTCTGTTCTTGTTCATTCTCTTCACCCTGCTCCCGCAGGACAGCTTAGGATCGCAGTCCGAAAACCAGGCAACATTCAGCCTTAAGGGACAGGTTAAGCTTATCGATGGAGGAAGAATCAAGCGTAAAGTAAGGGTCCCGTCGTTCGAAACCGTTGAAGCTCCGGTAGGAAAAACAGCCGGCAGTCTTGATAAGGGCATTCGGGGAAGAAATATTTATGAAGGAACCGGAGAAATAGGCAATCTCAAACAGATATATATGCGGGATAGTACTACCTATACCGAAATCCATCCGGTTGTTTTCTTGCAGGAACTCAAGGATAAAGGGCGCACCTGGTCGGCGGAATCGATAAAGGAATCGTTCCTGATTGAGAACCTCCCGGCCGGCGAATACCAGATTACAATATCAGTTCCCGGCCACACTCCTGTGATCCAGAAAATATCTTTAGATCCAGCCGATGCCAGGGATAATCAATTTAAGTTTTTCTACTCATTCAACAAGGCTGATCCTGAGGAATCACGGCTTCTCAAGGCCCATTATAATCCAAAATCGATACCTGACGGCGCCAGGTCCAGCTATAACAGCGGCGTCAAGGCAATTGATGAGGGACAGGTGGATCAGGCCCTGGTTTTTCTGACCAAAGCAGTCTCCAGGGCTGACTATTTCACTGAAGCTTATGAGAGGATTGGTTTAATCTACTTCTCCCAGGGTAAAAATTCTGAAGCTGAAGACGCATTCAGGAAAGCTCTCAATATTGATCTTTATTCATACCGCTCCCTTTCAAACCTGGGAACTATTCTTCTGAACAAGGGGGAAGTCGACCAGGCTCAAACCTACTACGAACTGGCTGTAAAAGTACGCCCCCAGGATCCCCAGGCCAGATACAACCTTGCTGTCACCCAGTTCCAGCTTGGAAACCTGGAAGCAGCTTATGATCAACTTGTAAAACAAAAGTCCCTGGACCAATCCCACTTTACCCAGCCCCAGCTGCTGTCTGCTGAAATATGCAGGCGTAATGAAGACTATGATTCCATGATTCTTGAACTGGAAGAGTTTCTCGAACTTTTCTCCGATGATCCAAAAGCTGAACAGGTAAGGATGGCAGTGGCTGATGCCAGAAAAATCAAGGCGGAAAGCGAACAGAAATGACGCTTCCCGCGCTTTTCAATCACTGATTCAATTACGGCCGCGCCCTCCAGGACCCCAATCCTCAAGGTCAAGGTAGAGTCCTGAAAAAAAGTTGACGCCTTTTTTGTTTGTAATAGGTTGTCTCCTTGCAAAGTGACAACCTATCACAGGACAAGACCCAAATCGTCAATCGTCAATCGTCAATCGTCAATAAACTTTACCCGTCAGTCCCCCTGTTATAGAATTTCCTCCCATGGGATTCACCACCTTGGATTACGCTGTACTCGCGATTTATCTTGTAGCCACCGCTGCCTTCGGAACCCTTATTGGAAGGGGCCAGAAAAATATCAATGATTATTTTCTGGGAGGGAAAGACATGCCCTGGTGGGCCATTTCCTTTTCGATAGTAGCTACTGAAACCAGCACACTGACTTTCATCGGCGCGCCGGCGATAGCATTTACCGGAAACATAACTTTCCTGCAGCTGACCTTTGGTTACCTGATAGGCAAACTCCTGGTAAGCACTGTCCTGATTCCCGGATATTTCAAGGGAGATATCCAGACGGCCTATGAAGTACTCAAGAATCAATTCGGGCCCAGGGTAAAAAACTTCGCGGCTTTCCTTTTCCAGATCAGCCGGACCCTGGCCGACGGGGTCAGGCTCTTTGCTACCGCCCTGGTACTCAGCGTGGTAACTGGAATTTCAGACACCTGGACAATCGCCATAATCGGGGCTGTAACGATTTTTTATACTTTTTACGGCGGGATGACAGCCGTGGTCTGGAATGACGCCATACAGCTTATGATATATGTGGGCGGAGCCCTGCTGGCATTCTGGCTCATCCTGGTGAAAATACCGGGAGGCTGGGGAGAAGTTGTTGCCCTGGCTGCTCCGGAAGATAAATTCGCGCTTTTCAATTTCAGCTGGGATATGGCGGATCCCTACACCCTGTTAGGGGGTTTTATTGGCGGTGCATTTGTTACATTTGCCTCCCATGGCACCGACCAGATGATGGTCCAGCGCTACCTGGCCTGCGGCAACCGCTGGAGGAGCCAGCTGGCCCTGATGGTCAGCGGCATTGTTGTAATTTTCCAGTTCCTTCTTTTTCTTGTTATCGGCGTTATGCTTTTCGCCTTTTATAAGCATTTTCCCCTTGGACAGGAACTGGACCAGATCAATAGAATATTCCCTATATTTATCGTAGAAGAAATGCCCGCCGGAGTTTCAGGTTTGATAATCGCGGCCATATTCGCCGCGGCGATGTCTACTCTCAGCAGCTCCCTCAACTCCCTGTCTTCATCTTCTATGAATGACTACTACCGGGCCTTTATACGGACTGATGCCTCAGACTCCCATTACCTGCGGGCTTCCAGGATAGCTACACTTGCCTGGGGAATTATCCTTATACTGGTCTCTTTTCTGGCCAAAAACTGGGGAGAAGTGCTGCAGGCCGGACTGACAATCACGAGTTTCACCATGGGCAGTGTGCTGGGGGTATTCCTCCTGGGAATACTGAAAAAGGATTGCGGGCAGAACACTGGCCTGGCCTCAATGATAATAGGCTTGACCGTGATGGTTTTTGTCGGGCTTAATCCCGACATTGCCTGGACCTGGTACGTACTGATCGGTTCTTCGGCAACCCTTATCTCCGGTTTATTCTTCTCTGGAATTTTAGTATTATTAAAGAAACAATAATTGGTTTTGAGATTGAACTTCATAAATGCGAACTGCAGAGGAATTTGGGTCATTGCTGAGTACTACTGCTGATAATAAAAAGCCTTTTTATAACTATTGTGTAATGCTGGCTTTCTGCCTTTTTCTGGTTGCCTGCCCATATACCCTGGCTGCAGACATTGATTATCCCCTTATTTACACCAGGACGCCCCTGGATGCGGCCCAGTGGTTTGGGGATTCGAGAGCTGAAGGGATGATGGCTTCGGATTTCTACGAAGGATCCCAACTGGTTCTGCGCAACCTGAAAGGTGAATTCCGGGTAATAACCACCGGATTCCACAGCGCCTGTGATCCCGATGTTTCTTTTGACGGAAAAAGAATCCTGTTTTCGGGAAAGAAAAAACAGTCCGACAACTGGAATGTATTCGAAGCCGACCTGGCCGGCGGCACGGTTCGGCAGATTACCAGGGATTTCGGCAACTGCCGTCATCCCAGGTATATGTCCACTTTCTATACCATAGTGGCCCCCGGTCCCTGGTACACACTGGCCTTTTTAAGTGATCACTCACGGGAACTCACCGAATTCGGGGGAGCGCGGTCCACAGACATATATTCCTGCAAACTGGACGGCAGCGGAATACAGAGACTCACATATAACCCTTCGACTGATTTTGATCCCCTGATGATGCCGGACGGCCGAATTCTGTATTCAACCTGGCAGAGAAACCTTCCCGAACAGGGAAGACGGGGCAGGATAGATTTTTTCACCATTAATACAGACGGTACAGACATCTCACTGTTCAACCGCCAGGGCAAAAACATCAAGCAAATGGCTACAATCACTCCAACCAGGCTGGTTGTTTTCGTTGAAAGTGATTCCCTGCCCTGGGATGGTGCCGGAAGCCTGGGAACCATCAGGCTGAATCGGTTCATAAAAGGATACCGGGCCCTTGAAGTGGAAGCCGGGCTGTATCACTCCCCTTCCCCTCTGCCGAACGGCCAGCTGCTTGTGTCCCGCCGTCCTGCCGATGGAAGCGGTAATCATGATGTTTTCCTCCTGGACCTGGAAAAGGAAGAAGTGACTCCCCTGGTCACCGATCCGCGTTTTCACCTGCTGCAGGCGGTTGCCGTGGCCGAAAGAAAAATACCCGACGGAAGATCCAGTGTTGTCAACGAAAAAGATCCCAACGGACAGCTTTTCTGCCTGGATATTACAAATTCGGATAGTGAAGAGTTCAGCTCGAACATCCTGGCCCTGGCCAGGAAAGCCCGATTCATAGAGGGAGTTCCCGCTACAGCATCAACAGGCACAGGAAAACCCGATTACCTGAATAAGCGTATCCTTGGTGAAGTTGCGATAAAAGCGGATGGTTCACTCTTTGTTGAAGTCCCTGCCAATATCCCGGTCAAAGTACAGTTGATTGACGAAAACGGCATGTCTCTCCGGGAAGGAACCTGGATCTGGGTGCGGAACCATGAACCTCGCGGCTGTATCGGATGCCACGAAGACCCGGAACTGGTTCCCGAAAATAGAATGGTTGATGCGGTAACCCGTCCGCCTTCCAGGTTGACACTGTCGCCATCAAAACGGCGCTCAGTATCATTCAGTGATAGTCTTGTCCCGGTTGTCGAAAAGCACTGTTCCACCGCGGCTTGCCATGGGGAAGGATCCAATCACGTAATATATCTGCCCGCGACTAATGGCGATACCGATCGGACCAGGAAGTTGTATGAAACCCTGACCGAAGGCACTTCAGACGCGTCCCAGATGCCGGGTGAATATGTGCATCCCGGTCGGGCCAGGACCAGCCCGCTGATTTGGCATCTGATGGGTAAGAACACATCCCAGAAATGGGACAATGTACCAGATACAAAAAAAATGTCCCCCATGGGACCATCCCTGTCCCCTGAAGAACTCCGTATGTTTGTCGAATGGATAGACTTGGGGGCACATTGGGAATTGCCGGTTTCAGATCAAAGCGACCAGGCATCACAGGATGCCGGGAGGTAATAATAATTGTTTCAAGTTAAATATTATATTATCCCGATTATTTTACTGCTGATTATGATTTTTCCTGCTGCACTTGCGGCGCAGGACGGTGCGGGCGAGAAAATCATTTTTACCGACATAACAAAGGCAGCGGGAATTACTTTCAAACACAGTTTTGGTGACTACGACCTGACTAACATAGTTGAAGGCACCGGCGGAGGCCCCCTCTTTTTTGACTACGACAATGACGGTTTCCAGGATTTCTACCTGGTAAACGGCTCCTGGGACAAGGCGGTCAATGATAACCGGGGACGCCGGCTTAGAGGAAAACTTTTCAATGCCCTTTACCGTAACAACGGGGACGGAACATTCACGGAAACAACAAAGGAAGCTGGAGTTGGTGACCCCAGCCCCAGCTACTCATCTTCGGCCGCTGATTATGACGGCGACGGTGATCTGGATCTGTACGTACAGAACTACGGGCCCAATGTGCTCTACCGTAACAACGGAGACGGAACATTCACCGATGTTTCAAAGCAGTCCGGGCTGGACGATGCAAGATGGAGCCTTTCATCACCCTGGTTCGACTATGATAAAGACGGCGATCTGGATGTATTTGTCGCCAACTACCTGGAATATGATGATGGAACCTTCCGGGCCTATTACGCCGCGGCCGGTTATCCGGGACCGTTGAGCTACAGTGCCCAGATGGATGCCCTGTACCGCAACAACGGCGATGGAACATTCACAGATGTTTCCAAGGAGGCGGGTATTACCAGGACCAACGGCCGGGCCATGAGTTCCACGGCCGCTGACCTCAACAACGACGGATGGCTGGATATCTACGTTGCCAATGACGGGACTGAAAATTTTTATTACGAAAACATGAAAAACGGGACTTTCGAGGAGAAAGGCATGTTCAACGGGCTGGCATTTGGAGAACATGGCCAGGGTGTATCCTCCATGGGTCCGTTTGTCGGAGACATAGATCGTGACAATCTGCTCGATGTCTATATTCCGGATATGGGGTACAGCAGCCTTCTCATGAACCAGGGTGATTTCTTTGAAGATCACACCACAAGGTCCAAGCTGGCCATCACCTGCGGACAATATACCGGATGGGGCGGTTTGCTGATCGATTATGACAACGATAGCGACCTGGATTTATTTGTTGCCAACGGAGCGGCCCATCATGAATTCACCGAAGAAGATGTTCTCATGAGGAACCTGGGAGATGGAATATTTGAAGATGTCTCCCGGGAATCAGGTGATTATTTCCTGACCGAACATGTCGGCAGGGGCTCCTCTTTTGCTGATATTGATAATGACGGGGACATGGACCTCCTGGTATTAAACCTTAATGATGAGGCAAAACTGCTGAGAAATGACGGTGGCAACCGTAACAACTGGCTGAAGGTGATCCCGGTGGCCAGCAAGGGCGCCCTGCCCTTTTATGGCGCAAGGGTTACCGTCACAACCGGAGACCTTGTCCGAATTGAGGACCTGATTCCGGTCAAGGGTTATCTCAGCCAGATCGACCCCCGGCTGAATTTCGGCCTCGGAAAACATAGTGAAGCTGATATTTCCGTACGCTGGCCTGACGGCTCAGTCCAGGAAATGAAGAATGTAAAAGCCAACCAGATAATTACTGTTATCAAGGAAAGCCGGTAACGGGAAAAGTGAAAATGCTCAAAAAGTGGATATCTTTGCAACTGTTATTTCTGGGAATGTTCATAGGCTCTGTAACAGGCCAGAATGCTCCTGAACCTGTATACGTGGGAGCTAAAGCCTGCGCGGAATGCCACAGCGGAAAAAAATTCGGCTACCAGCACAGCAAATGGCTACTCAGCCGACATGCAAGTTCCTATGCTGTTCTGGCTAAACCAGGGTCAAAAACCATTCTTGAACTTAGCGGTATCACCCAGGAACCCCAGAAAGCAGCAATGTGCCTGGGTTGCCATGCCACCGGCGCCGAAGCCGAAGACTGGGAACTTGATCCTGATTTCCGAATTGAGGACGGAGTCCAGTGTGAAAAGTGCCATGGGCCGGGAAGTGAGTATATGCCCATGGAGGTCATGACAGATCCCGAAGCAGCCATGAAAGCTGGCCTCAAGATGCCTGAAATCAGTGAATGCATGGTATGTCACGTTGAAAAAGGATCTCACGTAGCGGTACATAATCTTCCTGCCCTGGATCTTTCCGAAGCCTGGGTCCGGATTGCTCATCCCACCCCGGATCCGGATAAAGTGGAGAGTTCACCATCCGCGCCCCAGCCTGTTTCAGCCCACCAGGATCTTGATACCGTAAAAATTCCAGAGGAAAGCAGTAATAAATATATCGGCAGCCAGGCTTGTGGAGAATGCCACAGCGGTCCTGACATGAGTTACCAGCACAGCATCTGGAGAATGTCCAAGCATGCCCTGGCCTACGCCAACCTTTCAACGACGGCCGCATACGAGACAGCTACAAAGAAAGGCATTACCGTCAGCCCCCAGGACAGCCCGGAGTGCCTGAAATGCCACGCCACCGGGTTTGGAGCCCATGAAGGCCGTACAATCGATTCATTCTCCATCGACGAGGGTGTGGGTTGTGAATCCTGCCATGGTCCGGGAAGCGAGTACGCTTACGAGGCGATCATGACAGATGCAACCGCCTCCAAGGCAGCCGGGCTTGTCAAAGGCGGGCCGGAACTCTGCATGAACTGCCATACCGATACTGAGACCAAAAAATTCGAGTTTGCGGAAGCCTGGGATATGATCAAACACCCGACCAATCCCCCTAAAAGGCTGCAGAGCGAAGTTATCCGCTACAAGACTCCCCTGAACCTGGCAGTCACCCCGGACGGTTCAGAGGTATGGGTAGCATGTGAATCTTCCGATTCGGTCATCGTGATTGACGCTCTAAAAAAAAAGAAAATTTCAGAGATATCCGTTAAAGGCCAGCCGCATGATGTAGCCTTCAGCCCTGACGCCGAACTGGTTTATGTGACTAACCGCCTGGATGATTCGGTTTCCGTGATAGACCGCCAGTCCAGGAAGCTGTTGAAAACAGTGCCGGTTGGGGATGAACCCCATGCCCTGATGACGGATCCCTCGGGAGAAAACCTGTTTGTACTGAACACCTCCGGGGACAGTATTTCCATACTGGATACGAAAACGCTTGAAGAAGTGCGAAGGCTGCAGGCCAGCCGTTCACCCTGGTCCGTTTCACTTTCTCCGGATGGATCAACAATGCTGGTGACCAATACCTACTCCCGCTTCATTGAGTATCGTACTCCTTCCATGTCGGAGATCACGGTTATAGATGTAGAGAGAAAGGTTGTTACCAACCGGATAGTTGTGCCGGCCACCAACCTGCTGCAGGGGATAGACTGGCATCCAAGCGGAGAATTCGCTTTCATCACCCTCCTGCGCACCAAGAACCTGGTCCCCATGACCCGCCTTATGCAGGGATGGACTATTACCAACGGCCTGGGGATTATCTGGAAAAACGGAGATGTTGACCAGGTGCTCCTGGACGAACCTGACAAAGCTTTCCCGGATCCCGCCGACGTCGAATTTGCCGCTGACGGGAAATATGCCATGGTGACCAGTTCCACATCCAGCCGGGTCGCGGTAATTGATGTAGAAAAACTACTTGATATTGTCAAATCATCACCCGAGAGAAAAAGGAAGCATGTGCTGCCCAATCACATGGGCCTCCCGACTGAATTCATTGTCGCCCATATCGAAACCGGAGACAGTCCGAGAGGACTGGTGGCCAGCCCGGACGGCAAGACCGTATACACCGCCGATGCCCTGGACGACACCGTGACGGTGATTGATGTGGATACTCTGAAACCGGTATCAACTATCGATCTGGGCGGACCGAAGGAAATTACCCAGATACGTTACGGGGAAAAGCTTTTCCATAATTCCGACATTACTTTTCACCGGCAGTTTTCCTGCCACAGCTGCCATCCCGACGGCCATGTTGACGGTCTCACTTATGATATTGAACCTGACGGAGTGGGTGTAAGCCCGGTTGATAACCGCACCCTGCGCGGAATCCTGGATACCGCTCCTTTCAAATGGGAAGGGACGAATCCTTCCTTACAGAGGCAGTGCGGGCCAAGGCTCTCGGTGTTTTTCACGCGTATTCAACCCTTCACACCGGAACAGCTGACCGCCCTGGACCGTTATATTGCTTCCATTCCCAGGCCCCCCAACCGTTACCGGCCCCTGGGTGCGGAATTGACAGAAGCCCAGCGCAACGGCAAGAAGGTCTTTGAACGCACCATGTCCAACGACGGCAAGGTCATTCCCAAAAACGGGAGATGCATAACCTGCCATCCCGGCCCGCTCTTCACCTCCCGGGATGTTCACGATGTGGGAACCAAAATGATTTATGACAGGGAGGGAGAATTCGATGTTCCTCACCTGAACAATATTTATGATTCGGCCCCATACCTCCACAATGGAATAGCTCCTACACTGGAGGAAATATGGACCACCTATAATCCCAATGACGAACACGGGGTCACCAATGATATGACGAAGGATCAGCTCAACGACCTGATCGAATACCTGAAAACACTTTAATTAACAGAGCCCGGTTTATGCCCCGCCCAAACCAGGGGTATAACCTGATCCGTAATGGATTTATGACTTATGAAAAAAATATTGTTAATACTTGTTATGTTTTCCCTGCTTGCAGTCTCCGCCCTCCCCGGGCAGACGCCGGAACAAAAAACGGATGAATCCGGAATGCCTTACGTCTATACCAAGTGGGAGCATTTTTCGAAGAAAGACGGCTTGCCCAACGAGCATATTTTCGCCCTGGAAGCCGACGGCCCGTATCTCTGGATCGGTACCGAAAACGGCCTGGCCCGACTGGACAAACGTACCCGCGAAATCGAGTCATGGAATGAAGAAGACGGCCTTCCCTGGCGCGTAGTTTCAGCCCTGGATCTTGATCCTGAAACCGGGGAACTCTGGGTAGGAATGTTCGGCGGCGGACTGGCTCGTTTCAGCGGGGGACGATTCGATCATTTCCACCAGTTGAACAGTGGACTTGTCAATGACGTGGTCTACGGTGTCGCCATGGAAGGCCGGGACGTATGGATTGCCACCACCGCCGGGGCCAGCCGCTACAACACTGTAAGCGGTGAATGGGCTATCTACACCGAGAAAAACGCTCCCATGGAGGAAATCTGGAACTACGGAGTATCAACGGGAGACGGAAAGGTTTTCCTGGGAATATGGGGCAGCGGAGTGCTTGAATACGATGTCGCCACAGACCGTTGGAAAGATTACATCGATCCGGATGGCGAAATGGAAATAGATCTTTACCGTGACGATGGAGTCGTACATGTAATCACCACTGGCACAAGTTACGTCGAAGGAATTCTCTGGGTTTCTTCCTATTTTGGAGGATGCCGCTACGATGGACGGCACTGGAGGGGATTTTTTGAACATGATTCCGGCCTGGCCAGTGACTTCATCAATGCTGTCAAGGGACGAAGTTCCGACGAAGCCTGGTACTGTACTGACCAGGGCGTCGGGGTTATCACTGACTTTGCGACAAATACCTGGGTAAAATATACCAGGAACGGAGATTCACCGACCGGAACAGCTCTGATTATGCGGGATGACAAAATTCTCAAGACTATCGATCTGGAACAGTCTCTCCCCCATAATTACGCTCTCTGGGCTGAAATCGATGGAGACGATGTCTGGGTGGGAACATCCAAGGGCCTGGCCCGGGCGGTTGGTGAAGGTTATTACAAGGGCCTGAAAATTTCGGATTCCGGCAAATAAACCAATTAAACTTGCCAATGTTTAGGTGTATTATGAATAAAAAAGCCCGCCCATGAAACCGGGCCGGCTCAAGAATGATAAGAGGCTGAAATGAAAAAACTATATTTCTTGATGATTTTTGCCCTGCTGTATTCCTGCTCGGCCGTGCTGGCAGAAGGAGATAAAACCGCACCTGAACAGGAATCCTATTACCCGAATACCGTCGATGATCCGGTTGTCGAAAAACTCCTTGAGGAACTTGACGGAATTTCCCCCCACGCCGCACCCTCTCTTCCTCTCAGGAAGGATGACAACTACGCCAACACCGCCGCGGATGTTGAGCCTTTTTCCGGGGTAAAACCCTATAAAGAACACTTCCTGGAGCAGATGGAGTACCTGGGTCCCGGCCGGGCCAAGGAAGAGCCGGAAGACCTGGAATCTGTAAAAATAGGCTTCATCGGGCCGATCATGGCCACAGTTTCCGTCGCGACTGGTGGCGGAAAACAGGAAATCCCGCTGGGAATACAGATGCTCCAGGGCGCCCGCCTGGCGATTGAACAGGCCAACGAAAAAGGCGGCTACCTCAAAAGAAACCTGCCTTTCGAGCTGGTAGTCAGCAATGACAACGGCCTGTGGGGAGCCTCCGGCAACGAAATCATCGACATGGCCTACAAGGACAAGGTCTGGTCCATCCTGGGGACCATAGACGGCGCCAACAGCCACATTGCCATCCGCGTGGCCCTGAAAGCCGAAATCCCCATGATGAACAGTGGTGACACGGATCCCACTTTTATCGAAACCAATATCCCCTGGGTTTTCCGCTGCATAAGCGATGACCGGCAGATGAGTTATTTGCTGGCTGATCACCTGTTCAGGAAAATGAAATATGAAAAAGTAGGGGTTATCCGCTCCAGCAGCCGCTACGGACGTTTCGGCATAAGGGAAGTAAGGGACAGTGCCCGGAGACTGGGCCGCCCCCTCACCCTGGAAATGGCTTACCCTCTTGGAGAAACTGATTTCTCACTGCAGTTGGAGAGGCTCAGGGAAGCTGGGAGTGAAGTGATTGTTCACTGGGGCAATGGCGGAGCCGGTGCCAGGATACTCAACCAGATGCGCGAAATGGGCATGGAAATGCCTTTCTACGGATGCGACCGCCATGTGACCGACCAGTTCCTGGAGATAGCCGGAGACAACCTGGATGAAAGGGTCATGTTCGCCTATCCCTGGAATCCCGAAAGAGACGCCCCCCAGCTTACCGCTTTCCGGGAAGACTTCCGCAAGAGATTTGGAGTTGAAGCGGATACCTATGCAGCCCATGGCTACGACGGAATGAACCTGCTTATCTGGGCTACCCAGGTAGGAGGACTCAACCGCGCCAAGATCCGTGACGTTCTGGCTTACCGTCAGAAGCCCTGGCCGGGAGTAGTCGGAGACATCAAATTCAGTGCAGCCCTTACCAACAACAACCCGGCCACACTAACCACCTTCAAGGACGGCAAGTGGAGGTTCTTCACTCGCGAAGCCCTGGATATACCGGAAGGATATATCCCTCCGGTGTCCCGGGTCGACAGAACCGCAGCCGCAGGAAATGAAGAATAAAGATTCCAAATCAATTATTTATAAAAGCGGAGCAGGTATAAATCTGCTCCGCTTTTTCGTGCCTTTGTCTTTCCTGTTTGTTTTCCTGCATGCACTCCCTGCCCTGCCGGCCCAGGAAACTGAACCCGCCGCGTACGATTTCCGCAGCAGGCAGGCCGGATATTTCGGGCCCGAGGCCGACGAGCCTGAACCGGAAAACCCGGAGGAGATCCTTATCGCCTATTTCGGACCGGGTGAAGCTGATCATCCGGAATACGGGGAGTTTTGGACAGCCCTGGAAATTGCTGAAAAACACCTTAACGAACAGGGAGGATACGGGGGCATTCCAATCCGCGTAGAGCCGGTCTGGACCGATGATCCCTGGGCCGGCGGTATCAGCGACATGGTCAAGGTCTTTTACGAAAAGGATATATGGGCCATCATAGGTTCGGTGAACAGCGCTTCCACCCACCTGCTGGAACAGATCTCGGCCAAGATCCGGATACCGGTTCTCAGCCCGGTCAGCACCGACAAGTCTGCCAACCTGGCCAATGTTCCCTGGCTTTTTTCCATGCAGCCGGGAGACCATGTGCTGGCAGAACAACTGGCTGAAAGGCTTGAAAGGAGAATCCGTGAAAAACAGGAATCGTTTGTATTGATATCCGGGATGGATCATGATTCCCGTCTTTTTGCCCGGGAATTCAGGATGCAGATATCAGAGAAAAAACTGGTGCCGGAATTTATCTTTGAATATGACCCGGATATTCCAATTCCCTGGGACCGGATCAGGAAAGGCACTGCAACATTCGTCGTAATTGCGTCCCCGGCTGAAAGCGCGTCGCTTGTAAGAACAATCAGGGAAACAAATACCGAGGCCAGAATCCTGGGCGGGCCCTTCATGGGAAGAAACAGTTTCCTCAGAGCTTTCCGCGGAGACTGCGGGGAAATCGAATACATATCACCGGGAGCTGTCAATCCCGACTCCGATTTCTCGAGGCAATTCAAAGAGCAAACCGGCCGGAATCCGGATTATGCCGCAGCCGGCATGTACGATTCCCTGATCCTCGTGCACCAGGCCATGCGGGATTCAGGGCTGAACCGGGTCCGGCTGATGCAGGAAATCCGCAAACTGTCTCCCTGGCAGGGGGTGAATGGGTTAATTAGATGGGACCCGCTGGGCCATAACACCCGGAAGGGGGATATGAGGTCCGTCTCATGCCCGAAAATCAACTCTCCCTGATAAGCTGGGAGGGGACCTTTTCTCCGGGCTGCAGCACCAGGAATTCATCATCCCAGGGGCCATTGAGAAGCTTTTCAAAAAGCCTCATTGAGCCTTTCATTTTCACAAAATCCCAATTATTTCGACGGCTTTCCTCCCTAACCTCCTCTTCCAGCCCTTCCCTGATTTCTGCTCCGGTTTCAAGTAATACCGCGCGGTTGTAATGATTCTTCCATGATCCCATGGTCTCGCAGAGATACTCATTGTTGTCCCTGCCGAAATCAACTGCTGAATTACCCGGATCTCCGGGAGAGGGATATTCCAGGGGCCGTCCGAATGGCCAGTTGTCTCCCGCGTCGGAATTCTGCTGCTCCAGGTATTCAGGGATATACCAGAATGTGCCCGGTTCCTTCTGAAATTCCTCCATATAGCGTTCATGTCCGCCCAGGAAGACAGAAACGCAGTCATGAACCCTGGGTATCACTAAAGGAATTTCTCCGGCTGTAAGGCCGGTAATACCGTTTCCGCACAATCCGTACCCAAGCACTACGGCGTCATGAAAACGTCCATTCGGCTTGTTGATCTTCTCCTGCAGAATCTTGCCCAGCCGGGAAGGATTTTCGTGCAGGGATTTACCCATAAAGTCGATATCAACTGTGTGCCTGGAATTGGCGGAACAGGCCATGATCGGCCGCAGGAAAACCCGGCAGGAGATTACATATAAATTCTTCCGGCTCGAAGAGTCATTAATTTCACTATTCACAGATTCAGTCATTCCGACCTTTTTAACCTAAATGGCGTTTCGGGTTCAAGCCAGGGGAACTGAAATCTGAGAAATTCGATGTTCGAAGTGGGGAAGACGAGGAAACCCGGATTCCGGATTTGTAGTTTGGGATTTGGAATGTGAGATTTCCTGAAAGGTTGGCGTCCCCACGGGGATTTGAACCCCGGTCGCCGCCGTGAAAGGGCGGTGTCCTAGGCCAAGCTAGACGATGGGGACGCATGCTTGGATTGTGAGCTGGAATTCTACAAAAAAAATAACGCCAGTTCAAATTATTTCGGACAAATTGAAGAATTATTTTCATCGGCAGTTCCCGCTTCGATACCGATACCGAAGGCGATACCGACCCCGAGTGATGAGGTAAGGTTTGCCTATATTAACTGATGAACCGGTTTAGTCGACATCTGCCGGCCTGCAGACCGGCACTCCCGGACCTTTACAGGAGAAAAGCATTGAACCTTGAACCTTGAACCACCCCGGCATGAGGGAGGCATGTAGTGCAGATTCCTCCTTGTTTTAAATCATTCTTACTTGACCTTGAACCGGGAATATCAAATCATAGATTAATGACTGATAAGATACTGACTGTAGGCCCGCTGCCTGACTGGGTACTTGAGCGGCTGACACCTGAATACGAAATCATAACCGTGGAGGATTCAGACCGGACCGAGGTATTGAAGGCCTGCGATGATTCCGTAATTGCCATAATTGCCAGGGGCGCGGTTATGATAGACGGCGAAATCATGGATAAGGCCCCTTCCCTGAAGCTTATAGCCCGTACCGGAGTGGGCTACGATACTGTTTCAATCCCCGATGCCACGGCCAGGGGTATTCCGGTCAGCTACACCCCGGGAGCCATGACCAGGTCGGTGGCTGAACACGCCATGAGCCTGATCTTTTCAGCCTTCAAAAAACTGTCCTACTGGCAGAATTCCCTGAAAGAAGATGACTGGAATGCCAGGTACCGGGAAAAAAGCCGGGACCTGGAAAGATCCACAATCGGAATCGTCGGATACGGGAGGATCGGCAGGCAGCTGCGCCTGCTGTGCAGCCCCCTGGAAATGAAGGTGCTGGCTGATGATCCCTACTTAGATTACAGTAATTATGAGTCTGACAATGTCACCTTCACAGACCTGGAAGGTGTGCTCAAGGGTTCAGATGTCATAACCCTGCATGTGCCCCTTAACGAAGAAACTACCGGGCTTATCAACCGAAAAAACCTGAAACTGATACAGCCGGGAACCACACTAATCAACACTTCCCGGGGCCGGGTAATTGAAAACCTGGATATCCTGCATGAAGCACTTGAAGAAGGTTTATTGGGAGCCGTAGGCCTGGATGTGTATCCAGATGAACCGCCGGACACCCACCATCCTATATTTTCTCATCCCCGGGCCATCCTGACCGGCCACGTCGCGGCCAGGTCGCCTTTATCCCAGAAAAGAATCCTGCTGGCAATGCTTAAGGAAGTCACGGCCATCCTGGACGACAAACAACCTGATCCGAAAAATATCGTCAACCCTGAAGTTCTGTAGTTTGGGCCCTTGTTCCACACGGGTTCAAGGTTCAAGGTCGGAAACTTCCAGTATGGATTCGCGGCTGGAAATACTTTGTTACTGATCTCAAGGGACAATTCCTGAATTGTCCCTGCACGCAATTGACCGGCGGGTTGGAATCCAGTAATTCTTAACTTGAAATTTTTTCAAGCCTAATAGTGAGTGTTAATATAGAGACATGCCTATTACTGCCCACCCTGCCATATCCTTTCCCGCCCGCTATGGGGAGAGACTGGAAAACGGACGGATCAAATGCAATCTATGTCCCCGTTTCTGCACCATGGCCGATGGTCAGGAGGGATTCTGCTGGGTGCGAAAAAACGAGGGGGGAAAGCTGGTGCTTACCACCTACGGCAGGTCCAGCGGATTCTGCATAGATCCCATTGAGAAAAAACCTCTCAATCACTTCTTTCCGGGCAGCCAGGTGCTTTCATTCGGCACAGCCGGATGCAACATGGGCTGTAAGTTCTGCCAGAACTGGGATATCAGCAAGTCCAGGCAGACCCAAACCCTCTCATCAGCGGCATTTCCCGAACAAATAGCCTCCGCGGCGGTTGAAGAAGGCATCAAAAGCGTGGCTTTCACCTATAACGACCCTGTCATCTTCCTTGAATACGCCGTTGATACCGCTATTGAATGCCGTAAAAGAAATATTAAAACCGTGGCCGTTACCGCCGGTTACATCTGCGAGGATCCCAGGAAAGAATTTTTCGAACACATGGATGCCGCTAATGTGGACCTTAAATCCTTCAGCGAGAATTTCTACTACAAGTACACCGGAGCGCACCTGCAGCCTGTCCTGGAAACCTTACGGTACATAAGGCATCAAACCGATACCTGGCTGGAAATCACGACCCTTGTAATTCCAGGGCTCAATGACAGTGATGCCGAAATCAGGGAAGAGGCTAAATGGATCCTGGATAACCTGGGTCCGGAAGTGCCGCTCCATCTTTCCGCTTTCCATCCGGCCTGGAAATTGAAGAACCCTCCTCCCACTCCCCCGGAAACCCTCTCCAGGGCCCGGGATATCGCGCTCTCTGAAGGCTTGCGTTACGTATTCACCGGAAACGTTCATGATTCCGGGGGTCAGAGCACATGGTGCCATAAATGCGGAGAATTGCTGATCGAAAGGGACTGGTATCAGCTGGGAAGGTGGAACCTGACCCCTGAAGGGAAATGCGCCTCATGCGGAGAGCCTTGTGCCGGTTACTTTGATAAAATGCCAGTGAATTCAGCCCCCGGAAGGAGAAGAATTTCCCCGGACAGGTTGTGATTCAACCCATCCTTTCAGGTCTCATGAGAAGAATTTATTACAATTCTATGCCTGGAATTTCAGTTCGATCTGATATAACCTCCTCTATTCAGCAGGAAACAGAGTATTCCGCATGGCATTTTTACTGGCAATAACAGCAGCACTGGGATTTACGGCTCTTGATGTATTCAGGAAGTTACTGGGCAACCGGTATTCCTCGATTAACATCGTCATCGGAATGAGCGCCGGAGCGGTACCTGTCTTCCTGGTCCTGGCCGCCCTGGAAGGATTTCCGGCCAGCTGGCCTTTTCCACTGCTGGCCTGCCTGGAAATATTCACGTTTACCGCCGCCTCAATTTTCTATGTACAGGCTGTAAAAATTTCCCCATTGTCATTAACCATTCCCTACCTGGGTCTCACCCCGGTGTTTTCAATGATAATTTCCCTGTTTCTAATCAACGAAATGCCTGATCTGTCGGGAATGTCAGGTATTTTCCTGGTAGTGATCGGAGCGGTTACGATCCAGTGGGACAGGAATCTCTCCTTCACCGAATTGCTGAAGGCTCCTTTTACGGAACCGGGAAGCAAAAGAATGATACTGGTTGCACTTCTTTTCGGCCTGGGAACAGTCCTGGACAAGATTTCGATTTCCTATTCTTCTGAAATCATGGTAGCCCTGGCCCTCACCGGGGGCAGTACAGCGGTTCTGGTCCTGTACCAGGCTGTTCTTAACCGGAAAGACCTGCAAAACCTGAAGGAAAACCGCTGGCACCGTGACCCCCTGCTTTACGGTGCCGCCCTGGTATGCGGAATCGCCATGGCTGCCCAGTTTTTTGCCTACCAGGAACTGCTTGTTTCTTATGTAGAGGCCATCAAAAGAGCCGGCGGAGTGGCTTCCGCCCTGGCTGGAATCCTTTTTTTCAGGGAAGGACACGCCTGGACCCGCCTTCCCTCCGCGGTCCTGATCCTGGCCGGGGCGGCCCTGATCATGTGGTAACACATGTTCATATCCCGGTCTCCTGCTTGCCTTGTGAGCTTCGGAAACATAAAATTATTCTTTCAACTATGGGTTCATCTTTAACACTATCCAGAAGGATTTCAGACAGATGGCAGTTTTAAACCGCAGAAATTTCATATCCGCCGCCGGACTTTCAACTTATTCCCTGTATGTCAGGGCTGATGACCAGGTACAAACCGCGGAAGATATCGAGGTATGCGACCAGGGGAACTGCGAGCCGGTCATTGACACATCCGTGCTGGACGAATCCAGTGATCTGCGGTTTGCCGGTGAACCTAACATGGAGACAGTAAACCTGGAAACAGATTTCCTTGTCTCTGGAGGCGGACTCTCAGGTGTATGCGCGGCCCTGGCCGCGGCCCGCAATGGGATCAGGGTGATTCTGGTCCAGGACCGTTCCGTACTGGGCGGGAATTCAAGCAGTGAAATCCGTATGCATGTAGTGGGCGCAAATTGCCATAACTCCAGGCCCGGATGGCGGGAAGGCGGAATTATTGAAGAGCTGCGCCTGGAAGACGCCGTGCATAACCCGCAGAGATCCTTCGAATTATGGAGCCTTCTGCTTTACGACAAGATCCAGCAGGAACCCAACATAAAATTACTCCTGGACACAACTGTTTACGCGGCCGAAACTGACGGGAAGAGAATCAACCGGGTAATGGCCCGCTGCGATAAAAGCGAACAGCTCTTCCGCGTAAAAGCGGATTATTTTGCCGACTGCACCGGTGACGCCCGACTGGCCCTGGAAGCGGGTGCCGGGGTAATGCGGGGGCGGGAGGATAAATCAGTGTTTGGAGAATCTCTGGCCTCCGACATGAGTTCAACAAACACCCAGGGCTCAAGTATTCTATTCACTTCCAGGGATTACGGTCGTCCCATGCCCTACACTCCTCCCCCCTGGGCCAGGAAAATCAGTGAAAAAGATCTTGAATTCCGGGGCTTCAGTTCCTGGGAATATGGATACTGGTGGATAGAGCTGGGAGGAAAAGGCGACACGATCAGGGATAATGAAAAACTCCGCTATGAACTGCTTGCCGTTGTAACCGGCGTGTGGGACTACATAAAAAACAGCGGCAAATACCCGGAGTCCGAAACCTGGGCCATGGACTGGATCGGCATGGTTCCCGGAAAAAGGGAAAGCCGCAGGATCATCGGTGAGCATGTGCTTACCCAGGCGGATCTTGAAACCGGGGGTGCTGAATTCAAGGACCCCGTTTGTATCGGCGGCTGGAGCATGGATGATCATCCCTCCGGCGGATTTAATGACAGCAATATTCGCCCGGCATCCCAGACAAATCTTGATCAACCCTACAACATTCCGCTGCGCTCCCTTTTCAGCCGGGATCTCGACAACATGTTCATGGCCGGGAGAAACGCTTCCTGCAGCCATGTGGCATTTTCATCTACCAGGGTCATGGCGACCTGCGCGGTTATGGGACAGGCCGTGGGTACCGCCGCGGCCCAGTGCGTGAACGACCGGATACTTCCCAGCCTGCTGGCCTCCGACTTGTGCAGCCTGGATAAGCTTCGGCAAACCCTTTTAAGGCAGGATCAGACCATCAAGCAGGCAGTCAGCCGGGACTCCCGGGATCTGGCATTGAAGGCCTCTGTTTCAGCTCCTGACACCATTTCGGGCTCCAGCCCGGGTAACATCATTGACGGAGAGGTTAGAGACATGGAGGGGGAATATCTTCATCGATGGGCCTCCAGGATGGATTCTTCAACTCCCTGGATCAGGCTGCAGTGGGCAGAACCGGTCAGAGCCAGTGAAGTACAAATCACCTTCGATACCGGATTCCACAGGGAATTGACTCTTTCAGGTTCAGACGGAGTAACCGGGCGAACGATCAGGGCGCCACAGCCGGAAACAGTCAAGGACTACCGGATTTCGGTTACGGATATCCAGGGGAAGACCATGGAACTGGGATGGGTTAAAAACAACTACCAGAGGCTGCGGAAACACCCGTTCAGGCCGATGGATATTCGCTCAATGACCATCCATGTCGAAGCCACAAATGGTTCAGACATAGCCTCTATTTTTGAAGTCAGGGTTTATTAGGTTGTTCAGGAGAGCCGGCAATTGGAGGTTCAAGGCTTACCGTTCAAAATTCAAAGTATAGAACCAATCAAAATCCAAGTGTAATCCTTCACTCTGTCGGCATTAATTGTAATGGACTAAATGGACACTGTGGACGGCATGGACGATTTTGACCAACTTAATAACATTGGACCTTAAACCTTGAACTTTGAACCTTTACTCAATTTTAAAACCCGAAACCTCAGCAACTCCTATTCTTCAAGACTCTTTTAACAGTATGAAGAACTATCGGCTGATCCGGCCGTATGTTTTCCATTTCAACAAAACAGGCCTGGCAGATTTCTTCGTATTCAGCTTCAATCCCCTGTTTTTCAAGGAGCAGGCTGGCATAGCGTATGGTCCGGTCAATCAATTTATTGTTGCTGGAACGCAGCCAGGTCATGATATTGCCTTCGTACCTGCCCATCCTTCCCATCACCAAGGTGGAATGTATATTTAACAGCATTTTAAGGATCATATGCTTAGATAAAACATCAAGCCCGGCACAGTCTATCGCCCGGTGGTGGCCGTTCAAATCAAATAAAATTTCATCGATCTTTCCCCGAATGGAAAATGTCAAATGGCGGACATCAGGCAAATATGATTTCCGAAACTCAATAATATTCCTGCTGAAATCATGGCCGTAAAGGCGAGCCGTATTAATCGCGCCTTTCAATTCCGGCCACTCTACTGTGCGAGGATCCCGTCCCAGCAGCATACGATAACCTTCCGGGGCATCAGCAGCCTCCGGCAGGACAAGATGGCAGAGGCAGGGATTAAAATTTTCCTTGACCTGATCCTGCTGGTTTTCAAATGGGAAAAGGCTGAATGTCGGAGCCCTTTCGGTGGTATCTGTGAGAACACTGATTGCAAAATCCTCGCCGGCTTCATAGAACAGATAATCACCACGACTGTAGATACTGCTTTCTTCTTTTGTAAAGGGGGCCAGGCTCCCGATATCCAGCGCTGCATACTTTTGCTGGAGATTTTGAAAAGACCTGCGGATTGATTTCGAATCCTGATAAATCAAGGCCAAACCAGCGGCCAGCATTTGGATTGTAGTGGCCTGCATGCGGGTTGAGCCGGATATGGCCATGGGTCCAACGGTCAGGTTCATCTTCCTGATCCGGTCCGATTCAATGACCTCCCTGGATCTTTCAACCCTTTCCACCAGAACATCATCAGGGTTGCAGTAAAGGAACCAGGGCTTACGCCTGGATGTCTCAACGGCTTTCCAGGCAGTACCGATAACGAAGGGAGTTTCCCCTCCCTCAGTAATGGCGAGTAATAAATCATTTTCACCAAATCCAAGATCAAGCAGCTGGCGGCCGCCGTAATCGGTGTAATCCTCGAATTCCTCAACGGCTTTGATCAAGGCCAGGTCCCCGCCGGCCATGAAACCGGTTACCCGATCCCTCAGGTTCTCTTCGGTGTGGACAGATCGCCAGATAGTCTCCAGGGCCAGGGCCAGCCTTCCGGTAGAGCCGCATCCGCTCATGAAGATGTTTCCTCCGGATTCCAGTGTGTCCCGTATCTCGGAGGCCAGAAGCTCCACCTCAGGCAGCTTGGCTTCCATTACTTCCAGCATCCGCAAGTCAATCTGCTTCAGGATCTCAAGCGCCTGGGGAAGCGCTTCAACAGATAGGCGCGAGAGGTCGGCGGTGTCGGGATGGGGAGTCTCTGTTGTGAGTTTCCCCAGCATGAACTGGGGGGCAATCTTCATAAACGATTCAGCTTTTTCCCTTGCTTCCTTGTTACCCATCTATTAATGACTCCCGATCTATTGAAACCTGATTTCTATTTTCCATTTCGAAATTATACTTTGAACACCACGGCGTGCCGGATATTTTTTGGAAATCTTCTATTTAATGTTTAATGTGGCCGCCAGGATGAATTCGGTAATCCTCGAAGGATTTTCCAGGCTGTGCGGATGGTGGCCTATTCCCGGCTTGGCAATCAGATGTATATTCCCTCCAAACTCTCGAATTTTACCGGCAAAGGGAATTGTATTTTCTCCTGGAGGAACCACTCTATCAGCTTCTCCGTACACATGAAGCATGGGTTTTCCAGACTTCGCCAGTATGCGGGCATTGTCAATTGGTGTTCCGATAAAGTCCCGCAGGGAATCCTCATCATCGATCCCATATGCATCCAGGCATTTTTCCCAGTCGTCGTGGCTCCCTTTTCCAGTTCCCAGGCCTCCCGGCCAGCTGCGTATGTCCAGTACCGGGGCATCAGCATAGATGCAGGAAACCTTTTCCGGATTGGCTGCCGCCCAGTTATAAACCACCAGGCCTCCACGGCTGAATCCTTCCAGGGCCACCTTGCACTGCAGTCCCCTCAGGAGCATGGCCATGTAACAGCGGGTAAGGCGTTCAACCGCTTCAGGTCCTCCGTAGAGATCCGCAACGTCGCAATAAACCACGTGAAAGCCTCTTTCAAGCAGGGAGATGTCCACCTGAGGCTCATGGCCGAAAAAACGGGCCCTGAGTATCCAGGAATGCTCAGGATTGGCAGACTTGGGCACTACGACCTTCATATCAAGCCCGTCCAGGTTGAACTGTAAACCCTGGAAACCATGAAAATTAAAAGCCTCACCGGCAATTCCCGGTTTTGAGAGCAGGTTGAATTCCGGATCGCTCCGCTGTAACAGGTTTTCCTGGACGCGAAGGGCTATCCAGGCAGCCCCTTCCCGGTTGGGATGAACCTTGTCAGGGAAAAGCTTTTCCCTGTCCAGGAAAAGGTGATAGAGGTCCAGGATTTCACATTCAGCCTCCAAGGCAACCTCTTCAGCCATCGGAATTATTCGTTTACTGATTGTCTCAGGGCTGATCCCAACCGGCTCCCCGTAATTAAAGGCAGGAACCGGCAGAAGAATAATAATCCTGACATCCGGGTTAACTTCCCTGAAAGCCCCTATTAACTGGTGATAATCAGATTTAAATTCACCGAAAAACGGCCTGTTGACAGACTTGGAATCATTGGTGCCCAGCTTGATTAAAACAACATGGGGATCAAACCGCAGGGCATCCTGGAAAGCAGGCAATCGGTCGTACGGTTTGTTGCCGTTGCGCAGCATGGTGGCCCCGCTGACTCCAAAATTCCGAACATCGTAACTGCCGCCCAGAATCCTCCCCAGCTGAAAGGGATAGGCATTGTACGTGCGGTTTTCGATACGGGATCCATAGGTGATACTGTCGCCCACACAGGCTACCCGTATCGCCTCGGCGGCAAGCATCGAAGTAAAAACAACAACCAGAACGACAGTAACTAAAAGCTTTTTTTTGTCCATGTTAGGCCTCACACTGATACATATTCCCGCAGGTCCGCGTGAAGTATCTTTTCCATTTCCTTGAAATTATCCTTCCTTGTTTTTATAAACAAAAATCCGAAAAAATGGAATTCTTGATGATCTATCTGCCTGATTTCAAGTACATCCTCAAACTGTTCAGATAAAGAGTTGTAGTCAAATCCCTTTATCTTGTCTATTGCAATTCCGGTGGAATTGTTAAGCAGAACCATTCCGTAAATATAATCCTCCCTGCCCTTTAGCAGGTCCTCCCACTGCGGTGACTTCCCGGTGAAACAGTATTCGTACGGATTGTACCCATAAGCATAAGCGGCAAGATCCGCGGTTGTGCACATCCCTCCAAAACGCATGGGATTGATTTCAATAGGAACAAGCCTGCCCCGGGAATCAATTCGCACCTCGACATGCAGAGGTACATTCTTCAGTTTCGCCAATCCCCCAAGTTCAGCCAGAAATTTCTCGAATAAAGGTCGGTATTTTCTGACAATATCCGAGGAAGTTATATAAAGCCTGTCGCTCACATCATCTTCAGAGGCGAATACATGCTGGTAGGCCGAAAATATGACCGGATTGCCATCCTGGTTGAAACAGGCGTCAAACGCAAACTCATCACCTTCCAGAAATTCCTCTATGATGAAGCTGTCAAAATTTAAAACATCCTCTGGATAAATAGATTTGGCGATATCAAGCGCGTTTCTGATTTCCCGCTTTGCGGGATCCCAGTCGTTGATGGTTTCAACCTTGCATACGGCAAAACTGCAAAAACCCACGGCAGGTTTTATGATGAATGGCATGGGGATTTGAGAGACATCAAGGTTATCGAGTTCATGCAGATCAACCTGCCTGAAATAATAACCCGGATAAAGCGACTGCATTATTTTCCGGCTCTGAACCTTGTCTTTAAACAGCTTGATAACTTCTGGAAGCCTGGTGAATTCCAGGTTGTCCATCACCCATCCGATGGAGTTCTCAGTAGGCATAAATACAAAAGGATTTTCTCTATTCTTTAACTCATTAACCGCTTCCGCTTCATCTAAAAGATTAAACGAATTATCCATTCCGGAACTGAGGGCAAAATCATTTTTCAAAACAGGGAAACCATTCTTTTTTATGGTTTCCCTGAAGAATTCAGAAATGTATGGTTTATCCACAATTATCATCATTTATTTTCATTCTCCAGGTAATAAAAACATCCGTCTTCAGCTCCGACAAGCAGATCGGGAATGCCGTTTTTGTCCCAGTCAACTACAGTGGGACTGGTTGTATGACCAGCCAGTTTAAGACTGCCAAGAGTTCCGGCATTTCTGAACAGCCAGGGATTATTCTCGGTTCCTACATTTAGAAGCAGGTCAATGCTGGTACTGTTCAGCAGGATGTCCAGTTTGCCGTCAAGGTTCCAGTCAACAAATGTGAACTTGCGCCGGCCGCTATGCCCTGCATCTCCGTCATTTAAGCGCAACGTTTCAGAGAAACCCTCTATCTTTATGTTCTTGCGATCATACATGACACCTTTTTCGGATTTAAAAATCCGTTCACCAGGTTTTAAATACAGGTCTCCATGGCCTTTATCAACCCTCCTGAAAAAGCTCAGGTACCCCTGGTGATCCAGGGACACCAGGTCATTAAGGCCGTCTTTATCCAGGTCAATCGCCACGGGAGTGGTTCTCCACTGGGTTGACAGCATTTCCGGGCCCGGTTCCCACCAGCGCCAATCAGGTTTTGGAGCCTCTCCAGGCCATTTGACTTTCACCGGCTTTGGCCCGGATATCTCTATCCTGCCAGTGCGGCGAGCCCAGGCCACAACACCATTAATGCTGTTAAAAACCACATCTTGCCGGCCGTCTCCGTCCCAGTCAGCTACGCTGAGGGTGGTATATCCCCACTTGGCTTCACAGGGTCCCTGTATGGATCCACTGTAACCGGCCATAATTCTGAAAGGCTGCCTGTCATCTCCGGTTTTAAAGTATACCGGTTCAGCCCAGCGCGGAGGAGAGCCCCCGTCCAGGTTTTCAATGAATCCTATATAGCCGGCGGTATTGCCGCATACCAGGTCCTCGTCCCCGTCATCATCCCAGTCCACGCTCCAGGGAGTTACCAGGGCGCCGAACTTAAGGTCTCCGGCTTCCTGCCTGAAAAATACCGGTTCTTCAAACACCGGCATATGCTCTTTTACCCTTCCGCTGTTTTCAACCAGGGCGATCCGGCCGTCCTCCTGCCCTATGACCAGGTCTATATCACCATCGCCATCCCAGTCTATTGAGGTCACGACAATCATTTCCAGGTCCATACGGATAATTTTTCCGTTACCTGTCAGGTACCGGCCGCTTTCGTATTCCGGATTCCGGCGAGTTCCGGTATTTTCAAACCAGGTCAGCTTATCCAGGAATTCCCCGCATATCAGGTCCAGGTCACCGTCTCCGTCATAATCAGCAAAACTGGGAGAGGGCATGCCATACACATCAACCGGAAAGGTATCGGCCTTCACATTCACTGGAACATCCCACCTCGGAAAGAGATCATCCCCCAGGTTTCTCAGCATGTACACCCAGCCGTGTATGGGTCCATTGGTCCAGATACCCCGGGAATTATAGGAGTCCGCCCAGCCGTAATCGTCATTGGATCCATGCCCCACAACCAGGTCTGAATTACCGTCTCCGTCATAGTCAGCGAGTTTCCATTGATTCGCCCTGATTTTGTTTATGGTGTCGTCAACCTTCACTGCCGGATATATCTTCTTGCGGCTTTCGAAATCGCCCCGCATAACCCCGGTCAGCTCAAATCCCGGGATCAGGAACCTGGGCTTGCCGTCCACGTATGAAATCGAAAGGTTACGCACGCCATCGGCGAGCCTTACCGGCTTTTTAAATACCGGGAATGCTGAACCATCCGGATTCTCGAAAAAATAAACTCCGTTATAGGGAACATCGGTGCACGACACGAGCAGGTCCAGGTCCCCATCATTGTCATAGTCCACCGGCAGCGGCCAGGCCCATAGCCCGACTCCCAGGTCTGCTTCCAGGCCGGGATTGTTGTATTCCAGGCGCTGGTAATCAGACGCGGAGAGGGAAGCAAAGGTGATCAGCAGGATATAAATCAGCACAAACATTTTTCCCCGGAATGCCATAACAGATCTTCTTTCTGTAATCTTGGTTATAAGAATAAACTTACCAACTGGAATCCGAGTTTAGAGCAAATCTTAAAGGGATGCAAAACCGGAAATTAATTATCCCGGGAGATAATTCGTGGACAGTTCCCGCGTAACAGGCGGCCTGTCGGAAAAATCAGATCAACTGATCCACAAAATGCTTTATCATCCTGGCAGTAAGTCCCCAGATTACCTCACCCTGGTAATCATAAAAATAGACTTCAATATTCCTGCCGTTCCGTTCCCATATCTCGGTCCGGGGTGAATTTTCCTTAACAAAGCTCACCGGAAGCTCTATTAAATACTCTACTTCTTCAGGCTGGATTTTTAATCGGCTGGTGTCCTGGAGTATTCCCAGGATCGTGTGGATGACAAAACCTTCATTAGCCAGGTAATCATTGAATTCTCCAACAACCTGCACCTGCCCGTAATCTATTCCTATTTCTTCGTTGGCTTCCCGCAGAGCGGTCTCAAGCGGCGAATTATCAACGCTCTCGCTCATACCGCCGGGAAAAGAAATGTGCCCCTTATAGGAGGCCACGGTCTGGCTTCTCTTGGTTAAAAGAAAGGCCGGCTCCGAACCCGTGTAAAACAGGGACATCAGGACAGAGGCCTCCCCTTTACCATTGGGGCTAAGCACACTGGTCTCAATTTCCGAGAGTCGCTTTGTGATATTTGCCACGAATTCATCCATATGAAATTCACAATTCAAAATTATCTATGCCCAAGATTATCAAATTAAGGGAGTCTCATACATTTAATGAGGAACTTAATCTGTAACCTCAAATTAATCCTCGATGGAATTCTTTAATAATAACGCAAGGTTTCTCTTCAGATGCCGTCCAACCAATCAGAGTCGACAATCTTAAGGCTTCAACAAACATTAAGAAGCTGAAAGTGTCATTGCTTGAGGCTGTTTCTTCACTGGCGGCCCTCCGGTCACAAGATTGCGGCAATGCGGTTGTCATCAATAGAAAATATAAATTGTCCTGAAAAAGGCGGAAAGAAAGCAAAATGAAACCACTGGCAAAATTAATAAGCGTCCTGTTTTTCTGCATAGCCGCGGCAATAAATGTTCAGGCGGCGGATGAACTTTATTACCCACATGTGGCTACCACGGGAGGATGGGAGACCGAAATTTGTATCATTAACAGTTCCTCCGAGGATGACCTTACCGGCACGCTGAAGGGTTATAGTGACGCGGGAGTCTCTGTAATCGATGATATTTCGGTTGACCTTGAGGCCCTTGGAAGAAAGCAGATTGTAGTTAGCGAAGAGTATACGGGTTCCGATGAAATCGGTTATATGACTTTTGAAATAACTTCCGGCAGCGCGACCGGGTATACAAAGTTCTGGATCGACGGAAATTTTCGCGTGGCTGTACCAGCGGTTTCAAGTATCAGCACCGGTGACATTTACATTCCTCATATTGCCTCAAGTGATGAGTGGTGGACCGGAGTCAGCCTGCTGAACACTACTTCATCGAACAAAGAGCTTAGTATCAGGTTCAATGACGGGACTGTATTGACCCACGACATTGGGGCATCCGAGCACCATGCCTTCACCATTAGCAGCCTGTTTGGCGGAAATGCCCCCGACGGATTAGAATCCGCCGTGATCGAAAACGGGGACGGCGTGATCGGGCTTGAGCTTTTCTGCAGTTCCGGGACCACCAAGTATCTCAGCGGAATTCTCCTGGGAAATGAAACGGTTACCTCTCTTTATTATCCCCACATAGACACCAGCGGAACCTGGTGGACCGGAATCGTTGCCTATAATCCATCCGATTCCCAGGCGGAATTGACTATAACGCCGTATCAGGAGGACGGCACCGCCCTGGCCACCCAGGATTTGACCATCGAAGGCAACGGGAAATACATAGGAGTCTTGGCGGATCTGGATTTGCCCACTGGGACCGCATGGCTGGCCATTGAGGCAAGCCAGCCGGTGAATGGTTTTGAACTGCTCGGCAGCAATGACGGCCGCCAGATGGTCGGATATTCCATCGTCGATATTGCAGAAAAGCAGGGACTTTTCCCTAAAATTGAGAAAAACGGCTGGACCGGGATTGCATTTGTCAATCTCGCGGATGAAGAGGTAACCGTTAATCTATTTGCCTATGACGATGATGGGGATCTCCAGGGCATAAACAGTATGGTGCTGAGCTCCCATGAAAAACGGGTTGACGTTGCCGAGTCTCTTTTCACAACCGATATCGATGACGCAACATACATCAGGTATTCCTCCGACGAAAATGTGGTGGGATTCCAGATAAACGGTTCCAATGATCCGTTTCTGGCAGATGCCATGGAAGCGCTCCCCTCTTCCGGTTACCTGTCGACTATGACAGATACGGATTTCGAGGCCGCTGACTGGACCGATGAAACCCACAGCAAGAAGGCTGACCCCAATTTTGACGAAGTATTTGACGATACCGCGGTCAAGCGATTTGACATCGTCGTCACAGAGGAACGCTGGCAGAGCATGCTGGATAACATGACCGAACTCTATGGCGAATTTGGAAAACAAACAGGGCCGGGTTTACTCGATGTTGAAGAAGATCCGATTTTTGTTCCTGCCGATATCTATTACAACGGAATCCAGTGGTACCGGGTCGGTATTCGCTTTAAGGGAAACTCCAGCCTTCAGGGCCCGTGGCAGCAGGGAATACTGAAGCTTCCTTTCAAACTCGATTTTGATGAATTTGAAGATGATTACCCGCAAATCAAAAATCAGCGGTTTTACGGATTCAAAAAATTCAGCCTGAAAAACAACTGCAACGACAGTTCTCAACTGCGTGAAAAAGTCGCGGCGGACGTATTTGCCAAAGCTGGTTTGGCCGTGTCCCATACGGGTTTCTACACGCTGTACATTGATCACGGCAATGGTCCCGAGTACTTCGGGCTCTACACCCTGGTTGAAGAAGTAGACGACACAGTAATCGACACACAATTCTCCAGTGATGACGGAAACCTGTACAAACCTGAAGAAGGCGGGGCGAATTTTGTTGACGGAGCATTCGCTGAAGAGTACTTCGTTAAAAAAACCAACGAGGATGATGAAGACTGGTCAGATATCCTGGCCATGTTTGCAGCCCTGCATGATGATACCTTCACTACCAGTCCCGCAACCTGGAGAGCAAACCTGGAATCGGTCTTTGATGTCGATGGTTTCCTGAAGTACCTGGCCGTCAACGGCATAATTCAAAACTGGGATTCCTACGGGAGAATGCCGCACAACTATTACCTGTACAACGATCCCGATACTGATAAGTTTACCTGGATACCGTGGGATAACAATGAAGCTCTTCAGGAGGGCCGCAATCAAGGTGGCGCACTGGCACTGGACTTTTCCAATCTGGATGCTGACAGCTGGCCTTTGATTGGGAAACTCTATGCCGATGAAACCTACAGGGCACAATACAATGCCTACCTGATGGAGGTCATCGAAAATGCCTTTGAGACTACCGCTACGAAGGCTCTCTATGATTACTATTCGGATTTGGTGGGGCCTTACGCGACAACGGAGAGATCGGGTTATACCTTCCTGAATGGCAGCTTCGGTTTTTACCGGGCTATCGATGAATTGAAGAATCATGCCAGCAGTCGTGATATGGAAGTATACAGGTACCTGAGCGCGCAATAGCTTTGCCGAAGACGAGGTCCTGTAAAGGAGCAAAAAAACACGGGTATGGAGATGTGTGAAGAGCCACGGCTCTTCGCGCATCTCCTGCCGGAATGCCCTCCTTGAAGAGTCATCCATATCAAGCCTGCATTAACTTCAAAGATTATCGGTCAGTTCGAGGCTGTGAGCACCAGTACCGCGTCAACGTCACTGAACGGGGACTGGAGAGTTACCTGACGCCCCCCTTGAACATCATCTCCCCTCTCTCTGTTTCCTTGGCCGGGATCAAGCCAGCTGACCTGGAAGCGACGGTCATAAGCCGACAGATCCACTAGAGCCTGATTGTCGTCCAGGGGTAAATATATTATGTATTTACTGCCTGGTTCGGCCAGGCAGTACCCGGTGGAAGCCAGATCATTCCGGGGTTCCATGGTTTTTAAATCGAGTTGCCGGGCCAGGCTGAGGGCGTAACCCATACTGCGCCGAATCGGCTCCCACTGTTCATCGAAAGGACTGCCCAGAACCACACCGTCATAGGGATCCATGAAAATAGGGTTCAGGCCTCTGCAAAGACTCTTCCACACCCAGGCCTGGTTGCCTCCGATGCCCCACAAGTGGTCCGTATCAGTAAGGATAACCTTTGCTCCGTTGCTGGCAGGCGGATTGTCCCTATACCCTCCCTCATGATTGGGGGAAATCCAGTCGGCAGGACTGTCAAAGAGAGTTTTATTGCTGCCCCCCTTGTACTGGAAGGTCATGCCCACCGGGTGCTGTTTGGATTTGTCTTTTTCGTAGTCGTGAATGAAATTAATCATGTGATACTGCCAGGCCGTGGACTGAGGATGATTTTCATTGGAGATTTCATACAGGACGTTATCGAAGTCGTTTACTGTATCTATGACTTTCTTGACGTACTCTTCCTGTACCCGGGTGATCTCAGGTATTGCCAGTTCATGTATTTCCAACCCATGACCGTCACCGTCCTGATCACCATTGATTTGATTGATATTGTTCTGCATGTTGAAGGGATGGGCAGCGAATCCATTCTTTATAAACTGCACTCCCCAGCCTTCAAAGAGCATCACGGAAACATAGATCCCCTTTTCTCCCGCTGACATCACCCTTTCGCGCAAACGTTTGAAATAGTCGGGGTTGAATTTACTGACATCGAACTTCGGCTTGTCGTCCAGGGCCTTACCGGGACCTGTGCGTGGCCATGGCTGAGGTGCGACATAGTGAAAAGTATTCTGGTTTTGATTTTTTATATTGTTCTGGCGGGTATCCCAGGAAATGAGTTCCCATGTCCACAGCCGCATGAAATTGTGATTCTGTTGAACCATCCAGTTAAGGTAAGCTTCGAAATCGAAATGGGCCGGCGGATCGTTGGAGTCCATGTCTACCAGGTTGTACCAATGGTGAGATCCGGTGAGAAAGACCGCTTTTGTGCCGTTGTCAGTGAAATATCGCGGATTTTCCGGGCAAACTCGCAAGGGCCCATTGAAATCCGGGACCTGGGCCGGGCAAACTAAAACGGAGGCACAAAGCAACGTTATTATAATGGTGTATTTCATTCATCCCCCAATCAAAAATTAAATTATTGCTTTATCTTTCCCAACTGAAGTGTAATAAATACTATAGTCCAATAGACATGAAGGAAAAGAAAATCCTGGAATCAAATCTGGAAATTATCCCCGTCAGGGCAAAGGCTGCACAGAGATGAAAAGCGATAAAGTTGATTTCTGGATTTTAGTTGAGGAACACCAGGAAAGGGTCCTCAACACCTGCTATCGTTTTGTGCATCGGAGAGAGGACGCTGAAGATTTAACCCAGGAAGTCTTTTTGGAAGTCTATCGCTCCCTGGATAAATTCCATGGCGATGCGAAATTCTCAACCTGGATCTATCGAATCGCTGTTACTAAATCAATAGATTTCCTGCGAAAACAAAAGAGAAAAAAGAGGTTTGCCGAGGCCAAAAGAGTATTCGGGCTGAAGAATGAACCGCTGCCTGAACTCCCCGCGAATGAAAAATCCCGGCCGGATGAAATACTCCAGGAGCAGGAGCGCCAGGAAATTCTGCGAAAGGCCGTCAACTCACTTCCCGAGAACCAGAAAACCGCAATAATCCTGAGCAAATATGAAGGATTCAAACAAAAAGAAATCGCTGAGATCATGGATTCCACTGTGCCGGCTGTAGAATCACTTGTTCACAGGGGGATGAACAACCTTTCCAGCTACTTAAACAAAACTTATGGAAAAAAAATCACAAGTTTCTTACTGGTTTTTCGGGGAGATGACGTCTAAATAATGGAGGAGGGAAAATGAAAGGGCAAAAGCAGTTAAATAATAAAATAGAAGAGATCCTGAAAGAATTCGAAACGGCTGACCGCTTAAAACCAGATCCCTATTTCAAAACCCGGCTCCAGGCCAGGATAGATGAAAAGGAAAAACAACAGTTGGGGATTTCCTTCAGGATTAAAAGCTTTGCCCCTGGGCTGGCGCTTGGACTGATTATTGTCATAAACGCCATTACCGGCATCTCATTCTTCCTCGGCCCGGATCAGTATGGCACTACCCGGGAAGTTCAGTTAGAAACCTTTGGAGAGGTCTACGGTTTAAACCAGTCCCCAGAGACTTTTCTTTCAATTGAATAGGTTAAACGCGATGGATATTCTAGCAAAAAATAAAGTTATGGCTTGGTCTATTGGAATCCTGATTCTACTGAATCTGTCTTGCCTTTCAATGCTTTGGTTCAGGGATATTCACCGGCCGGTTCACATGCCGCATGCTCCGGTGGACCAGGAAAAAGCCGCCCGGTTCCTGAAGAATCAGCTGGACCTTTCTGACAGCCAGTTTAATGAATATCTCCGGCTCAGAGATGATCATTTTTCACAAACCCAGTCCATAGAACAAAAGATGAAAACCCTGCGGCAGGATCTCATCTCAGAGCTCTTTAAAGACCCTCCGGACCAGGAGGTAGCTTCAGAAATCATTAATTCAATAGGAGCGACCCAAGCGTCACTGGAACGCCTGACATTCAATCATTTCCTGGAATTGAAAAAACTTTGCGGCCCGGAACAAGCTGATAGTTTAGATAAAATGGTCAACAACCTGTTTCGAAGGTCTGCCAATCCTCCTCCTCAATCCCAACCAGGCAGTCCGCCTCCAGGCAATCTACCACCAGGCGGTCCTCCTCCGGGAAATCCGCCGCCAGGAAGTCCGCCGCGTTAAGCTGCATAGACTTCTGCGACATATAATTCCGTCCCGCAAAATAGGCAGGTAAAGCAGCTGCCGCGCGGGCAGCTAACCGGATATGGGGAGAGGAATGAAAGATCTTTACTCGTCTTCTCCCCTTCTGCTCCCCCGGAAATATTTAAATCCACACTCGCGAAATGGAAAAAACACGGGTGGAAATAGGTTAGTTCTCTCTCATATCCTTTATCTCAAACGTATATTTCACACCTGTAATCCGGCAGGTATTGTCCTCCCGCCGTCTTTTCCAGGGCGGAAAATCTCCGGTTTCCTTCATCCATTTATCCAGGACCTGCCCCAGTTCCCTCACAACCCCCGCGAACTCCGGATCTCCGGCCAAATTGGTGAACTCCCCAGGATCTTTCTCAAGATCATATAATTCAACAGCCGGGCGCGGAACGGTAAACAGCCGGGCCTGTTCGCTGCTCAGCTCCCCTTTTTCCTTTTTCTCCATAAGGCTGTACCAGGACGGAGACATGCTCACATCAGCGGGATTTCCGAAAGGCAGTTCAGTATAGGCATTTCTTATCAGCTTAAACCTGGAGCCGCGCACATAACGCATATGTTCATCGCAGTTGTGCCAGTTACGTTCTCCAAACACGTATTCCCGCCCGGAAACCTCACGGTCCCCCACAACCCGGTTCAGCATACTCACTCCCTGCACGGTTTCAGGCACACGCAGTCCAGCCGCTTCCAGGATAGTCGGGGCCAGGTCAATTGAAGAGGCCAGGCTGGAACAGCGGCTTCCAGGTTTTACCTTGCCGGGCCAACTGAAAATCATGGGTGTCCCCACACCGGAATCATATAAAGTACCCTTGGCGCCGGGAAACGGCATTCCGTTGTCACTGAAAAAAATCACAAGGGTATTTTCTGACAACCCCTTTTCCTCCAGGGCAGCCATCATCTTTCCTATATTGCTGTCCATGCGGGATATTTCGTCATAATAATCAGCCAGGTCCGAACGGGTATTACCGTCATCAACAAGCTGGGGCGGCACGGTAACCGAAGCCGGATCATTGTTATGTTCTATTGAGGAGCGGTCATAATCCCGGTGGGGGTCCTGAAAGCCCACCCACATGAAAAAGGGATTTTCTCCTGATTCATCCAGGAAATCCAAAAAATCATCCAGGTTTCGCGAATACCAGTCAAACTGTTTCTCCCCTTCCGGACCATAGTGTGTTTTCCGCATATGTCCAGTGAAATATCCACCCTTCCGCAGCCATGTGGGGAGCATTTCCTCCCCGGCCGGCAGGGGCATGTGAAGGTCTTCGGTGCGGGTATGATGCGGATAGCGTCCGGTTAAAACGCTTATCCGGGAGGGACTGCACTGGGGGGCGGTTAGAAAGGCGTTTTCAAATAACAGTCCACCTTCAGCAAGCCGGTCGATATTGGGAGTTTTTATGCCCTTGTTGCCGTAACAACCGAAATCCTTCCATCCGGCATCATCAGCCACGAACACAATAACATTCGGGGCATCGGCCCCGAAGGAGACAACCAGATGGTACAAGAGGTACGACGCTACAGCGAAGCATTCAAACGCTTTTGCGCCAGCAGGTGTTCCTGCCGCGATCGAGGCAACGCCCATTCCGGCAATGAAATCTCTTCTGTTTATTTTCATGTCAAAATCTTTCGTAATATTATTACAAGGGGAATCAGGAGCGAACAAAAAAAACAGGCAGATGCCCAATGGATAAAGCAGATGGTACAGGAAAAACGTAAGCTGCATCCAAGGATGGGAGGGAAAAAATCATACGAGGTTTTGAAGCCCGCGATGAGAAAACTCGGGATAGATGTAGGGCGGGATATATTCCTGCAAGCCTATAAAAATGAAGGTGTTACTTTGAGTCCTTTACGCAGGAAACCCATATTAATAGCCGGCACAATCTGCCCGTGTTTCCAAACCAGTTCAAAGATATGGAGCTCACAGCTCCCAACCAGGCCTTCAGATATAACTTACATCAGCACAGATTTGTTTTGAGTTTGATAACCGATGCAAAGATTGTGGGTTTTCACGGAGGAGACACTTTGGAAACAGAGGGCCTGTTTGAGGGCTCTCAATAAGGCTCTTTCCGGGTTGAAAGGAACTCAGAAGCCTGTGCATCACTCGACGTTTAGATGTATGTGAAAAAGCTTCGTAAGAATGGATTGGGAATTTCCAACCGAAAAGAATATTGTGCCGAAACGGTGTTTGAGTTTAATAAAATATTTAATTCAAAATTCAAAGTTCAAAATTCAAAACTAAGGTTTTTTGACCCAAGGAGCAGGTTATGGCAACTATTAATAACTTCGAGGATTTAAAAGTCTGGTGCGACTCGAGAAATATTTCAAAACGCGTCTATTCGATTACTCGCAAATCAAATTTGGCCCGTGATTTCGCTCTTAAGGATCAAATACGAAGATCCTGCATATCAATCATGTCAAATATCGCAGAGGGATTTGAAAGAGGAGGAAACAAGGAATTCATTCAATTTCTATTTATTGCAAAGGGATCAGCGGGAGAGGCCCGTTCGCAACTATACATGGCTCTGGATCTTGGGTA
The DNA here is from genome assembly GCA_963666915.2 of Acidobacteriota bacterium. Taxonomy (GTDB): domain Bacteria; phylum Acidobacteriota; class UBA6911; order RPQK01; family JAPXNP01. The sequence goes on along the minus strand of CAXXEX010000004.1, from coordinate 40,955 downwards.
TATCTCTAAACGTTCATTTGAAGAAATGGCATCAGAACTATCCGCTGTTTCTAAACAAATCTCTGGCTTAATCCAGTACCTGAAATCCTCGACGATGAAAGGGGCAAAACGTTAAACAGAAGATTTATCCCTATGAAGATTTATACCTATTTAGATTACTAAGTTTGATAATCTTTTGAGTATTTAATTCAATCCGGCTAATTTTGAATTTTGAACCTTGAATTTTGAACTCTGAAGAACGCACCAATGGGAATTATTTTTCAACCAATAATTCTTTGATCCCATTTTTCAGAATACCCTCCGCCCCTGGTGCCAACCTGGTGGCTGTCGGCTCATAACCGCCCTCGCTGAATGCCTCATCAGTACAGATGTAGCCGGTCCCGCAATCACCATAGGCAGCCACGGCTACAAAAGCGTCGGGCCGCTGTTCCTGGCTGAACAGCTGATAGGCAACCATGCATTCACCCGGAAGATTAAGGATAAAAGCTTTATTGATCCGCAATGCCGACAGGAGGTACGGGGTTTCAGCGCGCTCCCGGCTAACCATGGACATTGCACCGCTTAACCGCACCGAATGAGCGGAATCCTGATTCATCATTTCCGCGCGGGCATCTTCTGAGGCAAAGCCCTGATCGTTGCGTATCGGCAGGATCACCGGGACTGTGCCCCAGGAAATATCCTGGATTGGTTCATATTTGGTTGAAGCTGCGGACTGCCTCATTCCGGTCAAAAGCCTTGCCGCCAGGCGGTCCCGGGCCTCGGGGGACCTGTCGTTATACTTTCCGGCTGTCACATCTCCGGCGCATCCCGTGAAATAGATCTGGAATACGCTTTCCTCCTGTTCCATTGCCTGGCGGGCCATCCCGGGAAAATCGTAGCTGGCCCTCGGATCTCCGTAAAAACTCTGGGGATGGGTTGTGTAGTAATGAATCCTGACCAGGGGAAGCTCACCTTGAGCAAAGGTTATTGTCTTCATATAGGGATCAATCAGTCCTTCGGGTTCCGCCCTCAGCCCCGGATCAGTGCAGCTGCTCCAACGAACCGTAATGCTGCCGTCTTCATTCTTAACCCTGCGGGTCGCCGCGACTTTCTCAACCCGGGCCTTCCCAAGTCCGACCTGGTCAACCGGCTTCATATTTCCCAGGGATTTCCGCAGGGCTTCCGCCACTTTCACGGCGGATCTTTCAATAACGGCGGGATCAGGATGTGGAGGCGGATCGTCAATCGTATCCAGCAGCCGCATGGCATCGGCGTCACCCATGGGGGCCGTGTGCTGGTGCACAGTCTGAACAGCAACATGATCGGGATCAGTTCCCGCGGCCTTGGCCAGGGTTTCCCTGAAAAGTGTGTGCGTGGAATTATTCAGTTCACACCAGTCCAGGGCGCACAGAACATACCTGCTGCCACCCGAATCCAATACAATTCCCTTGGCCAGGAGAGGATGCTCAATTTCGGCCAGGGGCTCATATCCGCTGTAAATTGGAGTTCCCAGGGGAGGAGTGACATCGCATTTAAAGGTAGACAGCCTGAAATCCACATTATCCCTGGGATGGCAGGCCGAAAGAGTAAAAAAAGTTCCTGATATCAAGATAAACAGCAGCTTGGTATTAAAAAATCGCATTGATGCTCCTTGTTTATTGCAGATTAATATTCAAAATTCAGCATTGCAGTCAGGCTCACTCCGATGGCTGCAAACCCGGATTCCGGAACCGGCGGCCCTGCACCCGTCATACCCCGCAAGCTTTGTTTTAAGGTTGAGCTGGAACCTTGAAGATCGGAATTCCACCTTCTAACTTCCTGATGGCGGGTTAGTACATTTCCGGAATCACATTGCTGAAATGTATCCCGGTAATGCGATCTGTGTGGTCTCCCCTTCTCCGTTCCCATGAAGGGAAATCCCCTGTGTCTTTTTTCCACTTATCCAGAACTTTCCCCAGCCTCTGGACCTCTCCGGTGTATTCCCTTTTCCCGGCGAGGTTATTAAATTCACCGGGATCCTTCTCCAGGTCATAGAACTCGACAGCGGGACGGGGCACCCTGAATATCCGGGCCTGTTCCGGGGTCAACTCCCCCTTCTCCTTCTTCTTCATCAGGCTGTGCCAGGACGGAGACATACTCAGGTCCGCGGGATTTCCAAAAGGCAGTTCCGTATAGGCGTTGAGGATCATTTTGAAACGTCCATCACGGACATAGCGCATATGTTCGTCGCAGTCGTGCCAGTTCCTTTCCCCGAAAACGAATTCACGACCCGTTCCCCTCCCGGAAAGAAGGGTATCGAGCATGCTTGTTCCCTGCACTGAATCAGGAACGGGGAGGCCGGCCAGCTCCAAAAAGGTCGGGGCCAGGTCCACGGAACTCACCTGGCCGCTGAAACGGCCTTCAGGTTTAATCCTGCCCGGCCACTTGAACAACATAGGTGTCCCGACGCCGGAATCATATAAAGTACCCTTGGCGCCTGGGAACGGCAATCCGTTGTCACTGAAAAATACTACAAGAGTGTTATCCGACAATCCCCTTTTTTCCAGGGTGTCCAGCATCCCGCCTATATTGGAATCCATACGGGAAATCTCGTCATAGTAATCAGCCAGGTCCGAACGGGTTTCCGGGTCATCAACCAGCTGGGGAGGAACGGTTACTGAGGCCTCATCATTTCGATGATCGATACTGCTCCGGTCATAACCCCGGTGCGGATCTGAAAATCCTGTCCACATGAAAAACGGTTTGCCCGCCGACTGATCTAAAAATCCTGAAAAATCAGTCAACCCGGCTGAATACCAGTCAAACTGCTCTTCCCCGGTTTTCCCGTAATGGGTTTTCTGCATATGCCCGGTAAAATATCCCGCTTCCTTCAGCCAGGACGGCAGAAAGTCTGTACCTTCTGGAAGGGGCATATGCAGGTCTTCAGCACCGGTTGCGTGAGGATAGCGGCCGGTTAATACACTGATCCGGGAAGGACTGCACTGGGGGGCAGTCAGAAAGGCTTTTTCACAGAGCAGGCCTTCTGATGCCAGGCGGTCTATATTAGGGGTCTTTATGCCCTTGTTCCCATAACATCCGAAGTCCTTCCATCCGGCATCATCAGCGACAAATACAAGGATATTCGGCAGATCAGCAGCAGCCTTGTCCGCGCCGGCCATTCTTCCGCTTGTGACCCCAATAGCCGCGCCTGCACCCAGTCCGCCAATAAAGGTTCTCCTGTCTATTTTCATAAGCCTTAATATATACTTATTTTTTCAGCCTTAAAAGGACGATTTCCAACCAGTGAAGGGAGATTGACTGACCATGCGAACAATCATGGAACCATTCAGAATCAAAACGACTGAACCCATCAAAATCACAACCAGAGAGCAAAGGGTTTCAGCCTGGAAAAGGCGAAGAATAATGTTTTCCTGCTGGATGCTGAAGACTGCTGCATAGACCTTCTCACCGATAGCGGTACAGGCGCCATGTCCACAAAACAATGGGCTGCCATGATGCTGGGTGACGAAAGCTACGCCGGGAGCAGATCCTGGAAAAAATTCGAGAAAACAATAAAAAATATCACCGGGATCAAACATGTGTTCCCCACTCACCAGGGACGGGCGGCGGAAGGGATTTTGTCTCAGTGCCTGCTCAGAAAAGACGATGTAATACCCAATAACAGCCATTTTGATACAACGCGGGCAAACATTGAATTCATGGGAGCAATAGCCGAAAACCTTCTTTGCGCTGATGGCCTCGATACCGAAAAAGTATCGCCGTTCAAGGGAAACATGGACCTGGAAAAACTCCAGCAGTGCCTGGCCGAGCACGGAAAAGAAAAAATTCCGTTCTGTATGATAACCGTCACCAACAACACGGGAGGAGGCCAGCCGGTTTCAATGAAGAATATCAGGGGGATTAAAAGGATACTCTCCCGTTATAATATTCCGCTGGTTATAGATGCCTGCCGTTTTGCCGAGAACGCGTTTTTCATCCATGAAAGGGAAGAAGGCTACCAGGATAAATCTTTAATCGAAATAGCCAGGGAGATGTTTTCATACGCGGATGCCGCAACCATGAGCTGCAAGAAAGACGGCCTGGCCAATATAGGAGGCTTCCTTATTTGCAATAGTGATGAATGGGCTGAAAAATTCAGGAATCTCCTGATACTGAGAGAGGGCTTCCCGACCTACGGGGGACTGGCGGGAAGGGACCTGGAAGCTGTCGCGGTCGGACTTGTTGAGGCTTTGGAAATGGACTACCAGGTGTACAGGCATGCGACAGTTACATATTTGAGTGCCCGTCTTGAAAAAATGGGGATTCCAATCGTCAAACCTGCCGGAGGTCATGCTGTTTTCCTGGACGCGAAAAAAATCCTCCCTGAGATAAACCCCCTGCAGTACCCGGGAATCGGATTGGTGAACGCGCTTTACCTGGAAGGCGGCGTGAGGGGGGTGGAACTCGGAAGTGTCATGTTCGGAAAATTCGACAAAAACGGAACGGAGATCCCCTCACCCCTGGAGCTGGTGAGACTTGCCTTTCCGAGAAGAGTGTATACCCAGAGCCATTTTGATTACCTGCTGGAAATAATCGGCAGCGTGTGGGAAAACAAGGATCATATTCCGGGCTACAGGATTTCATACCAGCCGGAATACTTGAGGCACTTCACCTGTTCTTTTGAAGTTGTATAAGGCAGGGGGGGAGTGGAATATCCCCCGATTGGTGCTGCCAAACAGGAAGACACTCCAGCGGCTGGTTTTCCCGCGGGAGGTCAAGCTTCATTCCTTCGACTTACTGCCTCTAAACTGCTAACATCTGGCCTTGAACTATGATTGACAATAATTCAACAGCCCCAGAGACCGCTGCCTGGCTGGCCGAAAGGCTGTCCGGTAACATCGCCGTTTCACTGGACTCAGTGGACGAATTACAGGGACATCTTTATCCTGAGGAAGACGCTCTGCTTGGACATGCCATTGAGAAACGTGCCCGGGAATTCAGGGCAGGCAGAACCGCGGCTCGAAAATGCATGCTCGAACTGGGAATGGAAACAGGCCCGATACTCATGGGGGTCAAAAACGAACCTGTTTGGCCTGAAGGATGCGTCGGCACCATTAGCCACTGCGGAAAATACTGCCTGGCCATAGTAAGTTCTTCCCATGAAACCATTTCCCTGGGAGCTGATATTGAACACCTCGGAAGGGTTAAACCCCACCTCTGGCCCAGGATCTTCGTGGAGCGGGAAAAGGAATTCCTGGGGTCACTGGTTACCAGGGAAGCAGATCGGGCCGCCACAGCCATGTTTTCGGCCAAGGAGGCCTTTTTCAAACTCCAGTATCCCCTGACCGGGAACTGGATGGAATTCCTTGAGGCCGAAGTCACGCTTGAGCCTGAGAATCAATTCAGGATCGAGATCCGGAAAATACTTCCGGATATGATGCCGGGGCTGGTATACAGGGGATCTTTCGTTGAATGGCAGGACTGCTGCATAACTGTCCTGGGGATTCGATAGTAACGGCATATCCTCTATCCCCGCAAATATTACATATGATACAGTTCTGAAAAACGCGCGGACTCATTCTTTAGATCCGAAACGAACCGGACAATTTGGCTTACGATACGAGCAGCGTTCAAAAAAATGGGACAAGATCTGAACAAAATCAAAATAGCTTACGACATTGTCGCCAGGGAGTATTCAGAAGAATTTTTCGGCGAGCATGAAAAAAAGCCTTGTGACCAGGAAATCCTGGGAAAGTTTGTCGAACAGCTTAAAGACAGGCAACCTGTCTGGGACATCGGCTGCGGCCCCGGCCAGACGGTGAGGTATCTCAATAGGCTGGGCTTGCAGGCTTCGGGCCTGGACCTCTCTCCAAGGGCGATCCGACAGGCACGGCTGAACTGTCCGGGACTGGAATTCAGGACCGGAAACATGCTCGATCTGGACTTCAGCTCCAACTCAGTTGCGGGAATTATTTCCTTCTACGCGATTGTTCATTTCACCCAGGAGCAGGTAAAGCAGGCTTTCTCAGAATTTTTCAGGATTCTCCAGCCGGGAGGATTATTCCTTTTAGCCTTCCACATCGGAGAGGAAACTCTTCATCTCGATGAATTCCTGGGCAGGCCGATTGATGTGGATTTCATGCTGTTCACCACTGAATTCATATCAGGGTGCCTGCACAATGCGGGTTTCAGGGAACTGGACATATCAGAAAGGGAACCCCTTCCCGATGTCGAGTACGAAAGCCGCCGCGCTTATATTTTTGCCAGGAAACCCTCGAAACACACCTCACCGAAAACAGGCTGAATGAAGGGTAAGACAGAAAGAAAGATTCCCGCAGACGAAATCCCTCAAGCTGTAATCCACGAGACCGGCCCTGCCCCTGTCACATTTACGGTCTCTTTGCGGCATTAACTTCCAGCCAAGACATGGCCTTCTGGTCAGATTCCCAGACATGTTTACTTGTCACAGCATAGAGGGTCGCAGCTTCATCTTCTCCATCAGGGAATTCTTCCGGGAGTTCTTCCGGCAGTTCTTTGTGACTGAGAATGTAATCAGGAACCATGCCGTTGCTTTTGATGGCCGCCTTGAGGGACTTGTTGGAGATTTTTGAATCACCATGTTTACGAAAATCAAAAAGAGCCCGGGAATAATTCCAGGAAGCCTCTATATTCTCATCGTATACTTCAAACAAGCGCTGAGCCTCCTCATCCCGGTCCAGCTCTAAAAGGATCTGCACAAGGGAGTACCTGACACCCTGATTATCGTTGGGATTAAGGATGAGCATTCCCTGGTAGAAATTGGCGGCATCCTCCAGGTATCCGGCAGATTCCATGCAGGTTGCCAACCCAAAGAGGGCGCGCATGTAAGGGCGTGTCTCAAGAAGGCCCCAAAAATTTCCGATATCTTCAATAAAAGGCTCATCACCAAGAACCCTTTCCGCGGCTTCAACGCCCTTGTTGTAGAATTCTATTGCATCATCCAGCGTGTCAGCAAAATGCCCCAGCAATACCCAGGCATCAGCGCAGTCTTCAGTGACTGAAAGAGCTTCCTGGGCCAGGCGCAGCGTATCTTCCTCGGTCTGGGCGTTCAAAGCTTCGTAAATGATTTCATCGGCTTCCCCAAGGGCATCCAGATCGACCTCTCCTAAACCGGATTCACCGGCCACATCATCATCTGGGCCTGAAGGCCTGGGCTCAAATCTAATCACGTTATCTTCCATCCCCGGAGTTTCAGACTTTTCCAAGCTTTTTTTCTTTTTCTCGCTCATCCTTATTTCCTTATAAAAACCGGGATTCAGATTTTCACGAAGACCCGTTTTTGAAGTTTAACTCCAGTCATTCTACCAAAATAAACTCACGGAGGGCCCAACGGCCTCCCGGTTAATTGGGAGGCTTATTACTTACCAACTTAACCGGGAACTGCAGTTTTCCGCCATCGTCTACCTTTTCCAGGGGGGTGTATCCGGGAGGTGTTTTTCAAATTCATTGTTCAGGGCGGCGGCGTAATCGTCGCTGAATTGGCCATTTCGGAAACGATCGGCGGCTTCTTCCAGGAAGAATTCCCAGGATTTCTCTTCTTCACCCGGATTAATTGGAAAAAACCTGGCTCCATTGGCCTGGGCGGCACGGCGGTCTCCGGGAGCGTCACCGATCATCAGCACTTTGTCCTTGTCGTATTTCCCCCCGGAAGCCAGCTTTATATGTTCAGCCTTGCTCCCATTTTCCTGTCCGGCTATTACCCTTACGAATCTGGCTATATCATGCTCTTCCCACTCGCGACGCAGCGCTTCAATAGGGGTGGCGGAACAGACAATCACATCAGCCCAACCGGTTATTCTTTCAAGGCTTTCAGGAACCCCGGGGAAAGGAGGAACCCCATGTACGAGATCAGCGATTGTTTCGTTTACAGCCAGGCTCCAGTCCAGCGCGTTCTCAAGTATCCCGTTCTGTGCTGTTTCGACTTTAGCCTGGAGGGCAGGATTGCCAAGCTTGGTTTCTTCCTCTATCCAGTTGCGTAACGCCAGGGCTTCCGGGATCTTTATGCCGCGCCTCGTAACCTCGGGCCAATCCTTGAGCAGATCGAAAACCATTATCAAGGCGGGAAAACGATTGATCCCCCGCCACTGGGAGTAAAGGTTTACGAATTCAGCTGCTGCTCTGGCATATTTGGATACAGGCTGCAGATTCCAGTATTTGATAATGTTAGGTATAAAACATTCCTTGTGCTTGATTTCCATGGTATCAAAAGCACATCCATCGGAATCTATTGCTACCAGGTACTTATGCTTCGGCTGCATTTCTCTCAATTCAGCCTGGGGATCGGAACTCATACTGTTCTTTCCTTTCTCTCCATCCGGGCCTGTTTCAGCTATCGGATGGTTCGTTTATGCGAATATTCTGCTTTCCTCGACATCGCGAACCCGAATGGGCAATGCCTCCGGACCGGCTTTTTAAAACCCTCAGCGGGCGGTTTCAGGGACATATTCCGGAAGCTTTTTATCCTCAAATATGGGATCGAAACGGCGTGAATCTCTGGATTCCGTCAACCAGGGGAACTGAAACCCAGTCATCACCTATCAGGGGCCTGGCATATTCCACAAATTCATCAGTCACATCAATACGGCTTTCTGCTATCCATTCCCTGGGGAACGCCCTCTCAGAATTGGCTACTTCGCTTAACAATACCTTGTCATAGTCTACCGAGTAGACTTTCCCGGGCCGACGGATAATTGTGGACATATAACCCGAACCGTCTTTCAAAGCTATCTCAACGGCATTGCGCCCAACCTTGTATGCTTCTTCCAGGGTCCACTGAAGAGGCAAAAACAGAGGTGTCGCGCTGGTCAGTGCCCGAAACCTGTCCACGGGCGGCCCCTCGCGCTTTCAGCCCCACCCTGTTCAGGTAATTCACTACCAGCTGCTGGGCGGTAAAGGCGCTGGAACTGAATTCCACGTGCCCGAATGAATCCTTCATGGCGCCCACATCGCCGACATCAAAGCCCTCACTAAGAACAACAACTACCCTGCCCCGCCTTAACAATTCTTCGTTGACATTGTCAGCCAGGGCTTCAAGGGTCAATCCTGACTCAGGCATGTATATCTGCAGGGGCATTTCCCGGTCCGGATCCCCCAACCGGGCCGCGGCCGGAATGAATCCTATCTTGCGGCCCATTACCTGGGTGACAAGCACCGGGTCAGAAGGACAGGCCCCCATGTTTTCCTGGTCCAGGTTCTGTATGTTCAAGGCCCAGTAACGGGCCACGCTGCCGTAACCCGGAGTGTGGTCTACAAGCTTGAACTCAGAGTCCCCAACATCATTATCAATGGTCTTGGCCACCCCGGTGGCGATCACTTCCAGGCCCTGGGATGCCGCCAGATCAGCTATCTTTGCGGCCGTGTCCATTGAGTCGTTGCCGCCGGTATAAAAGAAATACCCAACATCATGGGCCCTGAGAACCTCTATAACCCGGCTGAAATCTTCATCCTGTCCGTCTTTCAGCTTGTATCGGCAAGTGCCTATGGCACCTGCCGCGGGGGTATTCCTTAAAAAGGCTATCTCTTCGGGATCCTGGGCGGAAATGTCCAGAAGTTCTTCCTTGAGGATACCTTCGATCCCGTGGTATCCGCCGTAGATGGTTCCGAATTGATCAGCGTGATCCATGCAGGCGTCAATAACCCCGCGCAGGGAATTGTTGATTACCGGGGAAGGTCCCCCGGACTGGGCTATTACTACGTTATTTTTCTTGGCCATTCAGTTCACCGGTTTATTTTCAGATTAATGTTTCTCTATTAAAAAGTTTTCCATTCAGTGTGAAAAAATTCCTTGCGCGGCCGGTCTGTCCGTTCATAGGTATGAGCGCCAAAGAAATCCCTTTGCCCCTGCAGCAGGTTAGCCGGCAGGCGGCCGCTGCGGTAGCTGTCATAGTAGGAAAGCGCGCTGCTGAAAGCCGGGACCGGGATACCGCGCTCGACGGCAAAGGCCACCACTTTTCTCCATGCTGCCTGGTTATCCATCACTGCCTTGCTGAAATAGGAATCGAGGAGAAGGTTGGCCAAATCCGGATTTTTGTCAAAAGCAGTCTTAATATCATTCAGGAATCCCGCCCGGATAATACATCCGGCCCGCCAGATTGAAGCTATGCTGCCGAAGTTAAGGTCAAATCCAAACTCATCGGAAGCTGCCCGCATCATCTGGAAACCCTGGGCGTAGGAACAGATCTTGGAGGCGTAAAGAGCCTGGCGAATCAGTTCCACCATCCCTTCCCGGTCATCATGTTTCGCTTTTCTTTCCGGTCCGCTGAGGATTCCGGAAGCCTTAACCCTTTCTTCCTTGATGGCACTGAGGGTCCTGGCAAAAACAGCCTCGGCAATTGTCGGTGCCGGGATACCCAGGTCCAGGGCAATCTGGCTTGTCCATTTTCCGGTACCCTTCTGGCCGGCAGTGTCCAGGATTACGTCTACCATAGGCTTTCCGGTTTCAGGATCGGTATTGGCCAGGATATGGCCGGTGATTTCGATCAGGTAGCTGTTAAGTTCACCGCGGTTCCATTCTTCAAATACCTTGTGCATCTCCAGGGGCGACATGCCAAGGGCCTGGTCCATCAGGTAGTAGGCTTCACAAATCATCTGCATGTCGCCGTATTCGATCCCGTTGTGGACCATTTTCACAAAATGTCCGGCTCCGCCTTTGCCGATCCACTGGCAGCAGGCCTCGCCATCATCGGCCTTGGCTGAAATGGCCTGCAGCATCTCCCGTACGGTCTCCCAGGCTTCAGGTGATCCCCCCGGCATAATAGCAGGGCCCCACAAAGCGCCCTCTTCTCCTCCACTCACGCCGGTACCCATGTACCGCAAGCCGGCTCCCTGCACCTCTTCGAAACGGCGTCCGGTGTCCTTGAAAAAAGAATTACCCCCGTCGATTATTATGTCGTTTTCTTCGAAAACGCTGAGCAGGTCACTGATAACCGCGTCAACCGGATCTCCGGCCGGCACCAGGAGGATAGCTTTTCGCGGGGTTTTAAGATTCTCAGACAGATCCTTCAGGGATGTCGCCGTCATGGCCTTTTTCCCAGCCGTATTCCTTGTGAAATCTTCCCGTTTTTCCTGGGAAAGATCAAAGCCGGCAACAGCATAACCATTTCTCTCCAGGTTAAGCGCCAGGTTTCTTCCCATGACGCCAAGTCCTATAACCGCTACATCATAATCAGCCATTTCAAATCTCCAATATATTTAAAATTCATCTTTGTATTTATAGCATTCCGGGACACAAAAAAACCAGTTTCGCCCTTCCAGTCCGGTCATGACCTATTTCATTCAGCCTCCAGGATGGGTACAGCTCCCAATTGTACCTGATTTTGCGGTTTCTTTTTCTGGCTTCCCGCGAAGGAAATTTAAATACCCACTATTCAACAATGCCGCTATGCCGCCGTAATCTCCACAACTGCAACCTGCCATTCCCGTCTAAACAAACAACTATTTTCAAATCCCTGGATAATTCAAAAAAATTTCTGTTGGTAAAGCGTATAAAATGCGAACAAAATAATCACAATTAGTTATGGACTGGATAGGCTGTCTCTGGTAATTTAAATTATTATGAAATTAACACCATTAAAAATAATCATCGCGCTGTTCCTGGTTTTATTTGTCGCTTCAGGCATAGGCCTCGCGGCTGATAAAAAACTCAATATAATCGTTTTCGGCGCCCATCCGGATGATCCGGAAGAAATGGGCGGCACCATGTCCAAATTTGTTCAAGCCGGACACAATGTCTGCCTGGTTTCCCTTACCAATGGAAACGCCGGACATTACAAGGAAGGCGGCGGTCCGCTTGCCCAGAGGCGCTACAAGGAAGCCCAGTGTGCCGGAGCGGCTATCGGAGCAAAATACATCGTCTGTGACGTCGATGACGGAAAACTGATGCCAACCCTTGAAAACCGGGAAATGGTCATCAGGCTGATCAGGGAATGGGATGCTGACATTGTCATTTCCCACCGCCCCAACGATTATCACCCCGATCACCGCAATACCGGATTACTGGTCAGGGATGCGGCTTACATGGTTACCGTACCCAATATAGTTCCCAACACCCCGCACCTGAGGCACAACCCGGTGTTCATGTACAGTCCTGACAGATTCAGTGTCCCGACGCCTTTCGTCCCTGATGTAGTGATAGATGTCGGCAGCGAAATCGAAAAGAAGATTGATATGTATCACTGCCATACATCTCAAATGTATGAATGGCTCCCGTACAATGGAAACAGGCTGGACCAGGTACCGGAGGGAGATGCTGCCAGGCGCGAATGGATGGCTCAAAGAAGAGGCAGAGGCTCAGTGCCGGAATCTTACAAGGCAAAGCTTATCGAGCTTTACGGCAAGGAAAAAGCTGAAACAATTAAGCATGTGGAAGCCTTGCAGGTTTCTGAATACGGCAGAAGGCCCGACATGGAAGAACTGAAACAACTGTTTCCATTCTTCGAATAAACAACTGAAACAGAAGAAAATCCAAAAGGGGCTGCCGCGGGAAGCGGCAGCCCCTTTTTTAATACAACGAAATACTTTTTCTCCTGGAGAAAAACAGGCTATTGTCTTTTTTCAATCCATTCAGCCAGCCCGGACTGCACTTCGGAAAAATCCGAGAAAGGAATAAAGGAAATATTATTTTCCAGGCAATATGATTCAAGATAGCGTCCTCGCCGGGCAAAAAGCAATTCAGCAAAAGGTATCGCGGAAAGGTCTGAGGTGCCGTCCCCTATATACACTATAGGGCCTTTCCGGCCAATGGATTCCAGCACTGATTCCTTGCGGTTCTTTTCATTAACGCTGAATCTCCATCCCCCGGAAGCAACCTCAAGCTCATGGGCATAAATCGGGATATCCAGGTGCCCGGTATAGAGTTCCACGACCGGGGTCATTCCCGAACTCAGAATTGTCATCGGAAGGGATTCCAGCCTGCTCCAGATTACAAAGTCTTCAAAACCGGAATCCAGGAAGACATTATTCCTTAACGACTCAACCGCTTCTTCCCAGGTTGCCTCAACTGTTTCCAGTTCCATTGCAATGCCCTGGAACACCGTGATTTTCCCTGATTTTATGTCATTGACAATCCGGGTCCTGAAATCCTCTCCCGCCCCGAACTGCTCGGTAACATAAACAATGGTGTCCCTGGTTGTAATTGTTCCGTCAAAATCAGTGCATATCTGTATCATAATTAAGCCGAGTATTATAACAGGCATAGATTGTCGCGGGTTTCAGGTGAAGGACATCCGAGGAACCGCATCGCTGGGGATTGCGGTTGCTCGCTGTCGTTGTCATCTCAGCGGTTGTCTTGCTTCTCGATCCCGATACCTAAGGGATGTCCCCGGTTACACACCAGTTATCGCATTCGAAATCGATTTCCATATCATCATCTCAACCTTTTTCGGGATTCTCCGCTCTAAAACCACCCTTGAATTTTCAGTTTCGAATCAACATAATTCTTGATTATGAGCTTAAAAGAAAAAATTTCTTCCGACGCTATCACGGCAATGAAAAAAAAAGACAAGGACACCCTCGGAGTCCTTAGAATGATCAAATCCAAGATCCTTGAACAGGAAGTGCAGCTTCGCTCCAAGAAAGGAAAAGACTATCAGCTTACAGATGAAGAAACCCTGGGGGTCATCACCAGCTATGCCAAGCAAAGGAAACAGTCTATTGATTCCTATACCGAAGCCGGTCGTATGGACCTGGCTGACCAGGAAAAAAAGGAACTGGAAATCCTGAACGATTATCTTCCCAGGCAGCTTTCCCGGGATGATATCGAAAAACTTGTTGATGAAGCTATTGCTGTTTCCGGGGCAGCAAACCTGAAGGACATGGGCCTGGTCATGAAGACTGTCATGCCAATGCTGAAAGGCGCGGCTGACGGAAAAACGGTTAATGAGGTAGTCAGGTCAAAACTGGCTTAGAATCTCCGGGTTATTCTTACATGACAGCAGGGTTGTTTTCCGCGATATTTACGATTTCCTGACAATAATTTACATTTTTATACAATAAAAATTAAACTTTGCCCTCAGTTTTCTCGTCTTAGTAAGTAATTAGAAATTCGTTTGTTCTCCAAACGAAATTAATTCCTGAATCGGCGGTACCGGATTACCTCCCCGGTACCGCCGATTGTTTTTCAATCTCTAGCCACTCACAAAAAAATCACTGGTGTTTAATTACCAGCCTTCCGATCTCACAGCCCACATCCCTGGCCACGATCGGACACTTGGCCTTCAGCAGGAAAAAGATTCGTTTGTCAGGCACGGATGAAAGTGTTTCGTAATTGCCCTGCCCTTTTGAAATTATGAGATCCGCCTGGTTATATGATTCCAGAAGCTCCGGGCTGCAATCTTCAAGAATGGTGCCGGGCGCGTCTGAACCGTTATCAATAACCCTGTAAACCGAAGTCAGGCCGATTTCCTCGGCGTCCCGCATGGTTGCGTCGTTCAGGATTGGAAAGCTTCTTACTGCTATTGTTATCTTTCCCGGGTCCACGAACGACATCAGCAGTTGGTCCAGCACTATTTCTCCGGCATTGTCAGCCAGCCAAAGAATCCTATCCGCTGCCAGGAACTTCTTCCTGAAGGATTCAATTTCTCCAAAAAGATCTTCTTGCGAGGCATTCATAATCTCCCTGGTTACAGCCTCTTCCTCAAGCTGGATTGTAACTACCCCGGAATCAATTACATTTCCAACGATGCAAAGACGAACAGCCAGGGCGAAAGGATCGGGGGCAGCCGCAACCTTGCGACGCAAGTCCGGCAGGATATGCATAGCGAGGGTATTAAACCTGACCTTGATATCATGGAAAGGATCCCGGCCTTCCAGGTAAGGTCTGGCAATACGGGCCAGGATCTGGGCAAATACCGGAGGGGGATTCTGCAGGTCGAATCCGGCAAAAGCGGCCATCATTTTCTTCACCGCCTCATCTCTCTTGGTTTCATCCCCATCCAGCATTCCGGCAACTTCAACTATCTGCTTGCCCAGGCAGGGGATGCAGTCTATACAGGTTTTCATATGGGATCCTTTCTGTTGCCGAACATGATAGACTCTCTGCTGCTTCGGGTGCAAACCCGGTGCCCGGACAGGTAAGCGAACCGGACAATCCCTGACTTGACCTTGAACCATAAAAGCTCTACCGTAATTTATCTTTATGTAAACGCTTCATATAAACCCTATTTCCGTCAAGGCTGATAATTTCCCCGAACGGCTGTAAACAAAATGAAATCTAACGAACACTGGAAGCTCGGATTCCTTCTTGCCCTGATAACCACTCTTATGTGGGGACTGCTTCCTATTGCCCTGAAAATCCTTCTAAAATCGATGGATCCGGTAACCATTACCTGGTACCGTTTTTCGGTCTCGCTTTTGATGATCGGGATTTATCTTATATACAAGAAGAAAATCCCTTCACTCAAAAAATTCAACAGGAGGAATATCACCCTTCTTGCTGTTGCTTCGCTCGGTTTAGCAGGTAATTACGTCCTATATCTTAAGGGTTTGGATTATGTTTCTCCGAATACTGCCCAGGTTGTCATACAACTGGCCCCGGTACTGCTTTTCCTGGGAGGAATCATTGTCTTCAAGGAGTCGATAAAGGGAGTGCAATGGGTTGGGGTTATTGTGCTTTTCGGGGGACTGCTTCTCTTTTTCGAGAATCGAATGTCAAATCTGATATCCGAGTGGAGGGGAGATTTTTATAAAGGAGTCGTTCTTATAGTCCTGGCGGCCATTACCTGGATGACCTATGCCCTGGCCCAAAAGGCGGCCCTGAAGGATTTTTCCTCCGACCAGATACTGGGCATAATTTATACTGTTTCGGCAATACTGGTTCTGCCGCTTTCCCAGCCGGTTACCGTGGTTTCATTAAACCTGACCCAGCTCGGATTCCTTATATTCGTCTGCCTCAATACCTTTGTGGCTTATGGCTGTTTTGCCGAAGCCCTCAATCTCTGGGAGGCATCCAGAGTAAGCGCCGTGATCTCGGCGGCCCCGATATTCACGATTATTTTCACAAAACTGATCTTGTGGGGGGATCTCCTGGATATGGGCGCTAACCCGGACATCACAATGGTACAAGGATTCGCAGCGGCTGCGGTTGTAATTGGCTCAATCCTTGTGGCTCTTGGCAGCAGGACAAAAAAGAAAACCGTCGAGGAAGCAAAATTAACCCTGCCGGACTAGACAATATATAGGGCTAATGACGGGCTAACAGGCCGGTATAAGAATGCAGGAATTCTCCGCGAAACAGTCAAGGGAGTGGAAAAGACTATCCCGCGGAGTGTTATAAAAGGAACTGGCTGGAGCAATCCTTCTATTTGTTATTTCGCCGCGAGGTAAAGTTCCTCAACAGCATCCCAGTTAATCACATTCCACCAGGCTGACAGGTAATCAGGTCTCTTATTCTGGTACTTCAGGTAGTAGGCATGTTCCCATACATCTACGTTAAGAAGTGGGGCGTGCCCTTCAGAAAGAGGGGTGTCCTGGTTTGAAGTTGAAAGCACTTCCAGGTCTCCGCTTCGGGCCAATACCAGCCATCCCCAACCGGAGCCGAACTGGGTCGCGGAGGCCTTGGTAAGTTTATCTTTGAATTCCTGGAAGCTTCCAAACTTTTTATTTATTTCTTCTGAGACTTTTCCAACCGGTGCGCCACCGCCTTTTGGCGACATTGTTTCCCAGAAAAGGTTATGGTTCCAGGTGCCTCCGCCGTGATTCCTGACCGCGGTCCGGATCGCTTCAGGCAGAGCGTTCAGGTCTGAAAGAAGTTCTTCAAGGCTTTTTCCATGCAGCTCAGCAAAAGGCTCAACAGCATTGTTCAGGTTGGTCACGTAGGCATTGTGGTGCCTGGAATGATGGATCTCCATGGTCAGTGCGTCTATATGGGGTTCCAGCGCATCATAAGCGTAAGGCAGTTCAACTAATTTTGTATACATTATCTCTCCTCCTATTATGGTCCGGCATATTCGATTGCCGGTAAAAATTGACTAAGTTGCTGTTATTTATTTCTCGCCGCCTGTCCAATACGTTTTTTGGCATCGGTGAAAATATACATGTAAGTATGCGGGAGAACCTCTCCAGGTTTCATCTCCTGACAGGAAAATAACTACTTGCTAATGATAATTAATCCGCTGGCCCTTCTCTCCACAAAAGCCGGATTCCCAAATCCAAGAATAACACGCTTGTGAGGATGTGCAAGCTATAATGAATTAGCTGACAGCAAGAAGATTAGCCGGACCCCGGGGGAGGGCACGACGGCAATGTACAAGCGCGCCGACAATCACGCAAATACCTGATCTTGAATCAGGGCTGGAAGGGGGCAACCATGATCAACCTGCTATTAACGTCTCATCAGGGCCCCTGCGTAAGGGCTGTCATCCACAAACAGGGTTTCTTCCCGGTCAGGGCCGACTGAAACCACGGAAATGTCGGTTTCCAGGTAATCGCGGAGGCGTTTCAGGTAATCACGGGCCTCCTGGGGCAATTCAGAATACTGCCGAATCCCTGAAGTGTCTTTTTTCCAGCCTTTCCAGGTTTCGATTACGGGCTCGACTTCCTCAAGCACCTCAGCATGCATCGGTACGGTTGTAAAAACCTCACCTTTATACTTGTATCCTGTGCAGATTTCGATCTGTTCCTGCTGATCCAGGACATCCAGCTTGGTGATCACCAGCGTTGTGACGCTGTTTACATTGCAGGAATAGCGGGTTATGACCCCGTCGAAACAGCCACAGCGCCTGGGCCTGCCGGTTGAAGCGCCGTACTCATCTCCAACGCTGCGAAAAGTTTCGCCGAGGCTTCCGGAATACTCCGTTGGAAAGGGGCCGGCTCCCACCCTGGTGGTGTAAGCCTTGCTAATGCCCACAACGCCGTCAATCCTGGCCGGGCCGATTCCCGTACCGGTACAGACACCGCCAGAAGTAGAGTTGGAAGAGGTAACAAAGGGATAGGTACCGTGATCGATGTCAAGCAGGGCTCCCTGGGCCCCTTCAAAAAGAATTTTCTTTCCGCTCCTGTCCAGCCGGCTAAGCATATCAGCGGTATCAGTGACCATGGGCAGAACCACGTCAGCCAGGCCCATGTAATCTTCGTAAATCTGGTCAGCGCTCAGGGGTTCGCTATTGTAAACCTCTTTCAGCAGCAGATTCTTGGACCTGACAACTTCTTCAAGCCTTTTCCTGAATATCACAGGGGAACCCAGGTCTCCCATCCGGATCCCTCTCCGGGCCACTTTATCTTCATAAGCCGGGCCGATACCGCGATTCGTGGTGCCTATTCGGTTATCTCCGAGACGCTCTTCCTCGGCTTTTTCCACGGCGCGGTGATAGGGCATTATCAAGTGGCAGCGGTCGCTGACGAAAAGACGGTCGCTATAATCAATGTCTTCAAGTTCCTCAAGTTCCTGGATAAAGGCAAAAGGATCAAAGACAACGCCATTGCCGATAACGCAAATCTTTCCTGGATGCAGTATTCCGGAAGGGATGAGGTGCAAAATATATTTCTTGCCGCCGATAATAACCGTGTGGCCGGCATTATGCCCACCCTGGGCACGGGCCACCACATCAAAATTCTCCGTAAGAAGATCTACGATCTTTCCTTTTCCCTCATCACCCCACTGGGTTCCGACGACCACCAAATTCTTCATATTAATTATCCCTGCCGGAATTTGAAGCAGATCAATAAATCCGGGACTTCCGGGGACTGCTCAAGACACCAGCACTTTATTATATTTTCAGGCAGCTGCAGTGATTACAACTGGGCGTCTATCACCCTTGTAATATTGTCTTTGGATGTAACTCCAACCAGCTGATCCTTCAACTCTCCATCCTTGAAGACCAAAAGAGTTGGAATTCCCCTGATTGAGTATCTGCCCGCTGTTTCAGCATTATCATCTACATTCAGCTTCACGAATTTAGCTTTATCCTTGTATTCTTCAGCGACCTGCTCAATGACGGGGGTTAACATTCTGCAGGGAGCGCACCAGGTTGCCCAAAAATCAACCAGCACCGGGACATCAGACTTCAATACGTCTGCTTCAAAACTTCGATCTGTTACATCTTTTACATATTCGCTCATAATATCCTCTCCGCATATCCTCTCCGCTCATTAAGACAAAACTCTCAGGTTTTTATGGTAGCATATCACTCGTTGACTAAAAATGATTCAGCCTAAAAAATCTCTCGGCCAGCACTTCCTGATCAGCCGGAATTACTGTACAAGGATTCTTGCTCTGGCTGAAATAAAAAATACTGATAATGTGCTGGAAATCGGTCCCGGAACCGGAGCCTTAACCACATTTCTTCTGGAGCATGCCAATAAGGTAGCGGTTATTGAATTTGACCGCGATATGGTTCAAGCCCTGGAAACCAGATTCGCGCCTGAAATCAATAACACCCCTGCCCGGCTCATAATTCACCAGGGTAATGTCCTGAAGACTGACTGGGCCGGAATTATCTCCTTAAGAGAACAGGAAATAATTACACCTGGTCTGATACCCGAAGCAGCCAAGCCTAAGATAATCGGAAACCTCCCCTATAATATTGCGACCAGGATTCTGGATTATTCCATACAGTACAGGCATTTATTCGAGAGTTTCACATTCATGACCCAGAAAGAGGTATCAATGCGGATCCAGGCCCTTCCCGGTTCCGGAGACTACGGATATTTTTCCCTGCTCATGGCTTTTTACTTCAAAAGGATAAAAGGATTTAATGTCCCTCCGGGTTCATTCAGCCCTCCGCCCAAGGTCATGTCCCACGTCATGCAGCTTCGCCCGCGGTTCATTGAAACTACAGCTGAGAAGGAATTCATAACAATAATAAAGGCGGCCTTTTCCCAGAGACGTAAAACGATATATAACAACCTGAAATCCCTTTTTACTGACAAAAAAATACTTTCAACTGTCCTGGAGGAATGCGGAATTGCTGAGAACACCAGGCCTCATGAAATCAGCCTGGAGCAGTTCCTCTCACTTTCAGAGGTCAGCCGGCCCATGTTATCCTCAGGGTCATGACTAAACCTGTTGAGATAATTCCGCTTGGGGGTCTCGGCCAGTTCGGCATGAACTGCAGCCTTGTCAAATATGGCAAGGATATGATCATGATAGATGCCGGAATGGCCTTTCCCAGGGGTTACCAGAGATCCATTCCCGGTGTCAGCCAGATGATCCCTGACCTGTCTGTACTGAAGGAAATCAAGGGAAGGATCAGGGGCATAATCCTGACCCATGGGCACGAAGACCATACCGGGGCACTCGCCTACACCCTTGAAAAAATAAATGTTCCGGTTTATGGAAGCCCCTTGACACTGGGGCTGGCCAGGGCCCGGCTCCAGGAAAGAGACCTGCTTAACAAAACCAAGCTGGTTGAAATCAGTTCCGGAGAAAAATTCACAGTCGGGCCTTTTTCAATTGATCCGATTGGAGTTGACCACTCCTTTCCGGAGAGCCTGGCCTTTGCCATAACCCTGCCTCCGGGAACAATCATATGGACCGGGGATTTCAAGCTGGAAACTGAAGAGCCGGATCATAACCCTTCGACAGAAAAAATCCTGGCGGAGTATGGCGACAAAGGAGTCCTGGCTCTATTTTCAGACAGCACGAACAGTTGCTCCCCGGGATCATCTCCTCCGGAGAGCTCGGTCCGCGAACCCTTGAGGGAATTGTTCAGCAAAGCGGAAAAGAAGATCATTGTGTCCGCTTTTGCCAGCAGTATCAAAAGGATACAGTATATTATGGATCTGGCCAGGGAATTTGACCGTTCGGTGATTCCGGTTGGCCGGAGCATGATACGCAACATTCAGATCGCCCACAGGCTGAACTACCTGCGGATTCCGCTCGACACCCTGCATCCCCTGAAACATGCTCCATCCATGAATCCGGAAAAAATGGTAATCCTGGCGTCGGGAAGCCAGGGAGAACCGCTTTCAGCCCTTACCCGCCTCGCTAATGAGCAGGTAAAGGAAGTCAGGGTGGAAAAAGGCGATACAATCATCCTTACAACAAGGAAGATACCTGGAAATGAGAATTCAATAAACTGGGTGATAAACCAATTTTACCGGCATGACGCCGTGGTCTATGACTGCGACAACTCCGGGATCCACGCTTCCGGACATGCCTACAGTGAGGAACTGGGCAAAATGGCAAGCCTGGTCAGGCCCCGTTTCTTCATCCCTATCCACGGAGATTTCCGTCAGCTTAAGACCCACGCCGCCATTGCCCATTCAAAAGGCATTCCCGAAGAAAATATTGCTGTAATTGAAAATGGAGATCACTTCAGTCTGGAACCTGAGGGATTTGAAGTCATAAACCGGTTCGACGTTAAATGCCGTTTCATCGATGAAGAATTTCTTGATGAAGTTGATGAACTCATCCTGAAAGAACGCCGACATCTCTCAGTAAGGGGGCTGATTGTCGTTATAGTCAGGCTGGACAGCATGACCGGCATACAGGTTGGCGAACCCGAATTCACCTTCCGGGGCTTTATAGACAAGTCCGACTACATGGACATGGCTGAGGAAGCGGGAAAAATTATCACCGCCATCGTGAAAAAAACACCCCTGGCTGACAAGCGGGATGCCGAAACATTTTATGAACTTCTCCGCCTTGAAACCAGGCGGATATTCAAGAAAAGAACAGGGAAGAAACCGGTAGTCCTGCCGTTTATTGTCGAAGTGTAATCATTTTCATTCAAAATTCGCCCCCGGCAGGGGAGATTATTGCTGTATCTTAAGGTTTATAAATACTTTCGAGATTTTTCAAAACAGGAGTTCTCTGCTTTTTATTCTCTGGAGGCTGACCGCCTCCGCGGGCCAGCTATTTCCCGGCATCAATTAAACAGGCAGGTTCAGTCAGCCAAAGCTCATGCTGCATATATCGCTACACTTCATTTTACCCGGCATCACCGCTGGATTGTTTTACCGGGATAAATGGCTGCGCGCCTGGACAATCTTAAGCGCTGCCATGATTGTCGATCTGGACCATCTGCTGGCGGATCCTGTTTATGATCCCCTGCGCTGCAGCATCAATTTCCACCCATTTCACACTTACTGGGCGATAGGAATCTACTGCCTGCTTCTGATCCCGGATAAAACCAGATTAATTGCCATAGGCCTTTTGCTTCACATGCTCCTGGACTGGCAGGACTGTTACTTCAAAATAACCTTTGCCGCCCTCGGCTTCTGATATTCAACCCTCATTGGGCCGATGGGGACCTATCCATATTCGTCCTACGGCAATGATATTCTAATCGGGCAGTTTCTACTTTTTTATTAAATATCCGGAATAAAGAAATGAGCCAGATTCAACGTAATAAATATGATGAGGTTTTCGGGGTTCTTCTGCTGATGACAGCAATTTTTCTTTCCGTGGCCCTGGTGAGCTACAGTTCATCTGATCCGTCCTTCAGCACGGCCGCGGCTGAAGGACAGCCCCACAACCTGATCGGCAGGGTTGGTTCTCATTTATCGGATTTTCTTTTCCAGTTGCTGGGATATATCGCCTTTCTTCTTCCCCTGCCCCTGTTCATTGCCGGAATAAAAAAAATCCGATCAAGGCCCATCGAAGACCTGGTCCTGAAGATCCTGGGATTCACGGCTGTCGCTTTATCTTTAAGCACGGCTTTCAGCCTTTTTGAACTCCCGCTGCCCCCGTTGGCCAGCTCATCTCCGGGGGGGATACTGGGAGTACTCCTCTCGGTCCCGCTGCTGGCATCGCTTAACAGGACCGGATCAATCCTTCTGCTGCTTACCATATTTGTACTGGCGGTTCTGGCCATAACCAGCTTCTCTCTCAGGGGCTTCTCGGGTCTCGCCAGGAAGATACTTGCTTTTTTATTTCGTCCTTTAAGGCCCTTGAAACTCAGGCATGATGAGAAAAGGAAACTCAGGGAACTTAAAAAGCGACGGGAAATGCTGAAACTGAAGGAGATTCCCGAAGATGATTTCATGCCGAATAGCGAGAATCTCTTTGATGAAGAGATTGATGCCACGCACTACGGCAGTGGAGACGGCCCGTCCGCGGGCAAAGGTATATCCCGGGGAAAAGGGAAAAAACGGTCCTCCTCTCCTCCTCCCCCGGTTTCAAAACCGGTACAGGCCGCTTTTGAATGGGATGAAAAGGAAAAACGGAAAGCGAGGAACTCCGAATACAGGCTCCCTCCTCTTTCTTTCCTGAAAGCTCCTGAGGACGGCATTGAATACGACGCCGACGAGTTAAGGCAAAAAGCAGTGGCATTGGCCGCGAAATGCGCTGAATTCAAGGTAACGGGAGAAGTTAAACATATTCATCCCGGCCCGGTTGTCACGACCTTCGAATTCAAACCTGATCCCGGGGTGAAGTACACCAAGATCCTGGGCCTTTCAGACGATCTGTGCCTGGCGATGAAGGCCGAAGCGATAAGGATCGACAGGATCCCGGGAAAGAGCACCGTAGGCATTGAAGTCCCTAATTCGGACCGCAGAATGATTCTTTTGCGAGAGGTGCTCAGCTCAAAATATTTCAACGAATCCGAATCCGAGCTCACCCTGGCCCTGGGCCAGGATATAAAAGGCAACACGGTTGTAACCAATCTTCCCAGGATGCCCCACCTGCTGATTGCCGGTTCTACGGGAACGGGAAAAAGCGTGGGATTGAACTGCATGGTCTGTTCCATTTTATATAAGGCTTCACCGGAAAACGTGAGATTCATAATGGTGGATCCCAAAAGGCTGGAGCTCGGCCTTTATGAAGACATCCCCCACCTGCTGATCCCCATAGTGACTGACCCCAAAAAAGCCGCCAATGCCCTGCACTGGGCGGTGAGGGAAATGGAAAACAGGTATAGGCTTCTAGCCCTCCAGGGAGTGAGAAACCTGGATCAATACAACGTCCTGGCAGAAGAATTCGCCGCCGGGAAAAAAGGCCGACCTGCCGAAGATGAGGAAGCTGAAGAATTTGAAAAACTGCCCAAGATAGTGATTGTTGTTGATGAACTTGCCGACCTGATGATGAGTTCAGGCAAGGATGTTGAAGCTTCCATAACCCGGCTGGCCCAGATGGCCCGCGCCGTTGGAATTCACTTGATCCTGGCAACCCAAAGACCATCGGTGGATGTTATTACCGGATTGATCAAAGCCAATTTCCCTTCCAGGATTTCATTCAGGGTGTCATCAAAAATCGACAGCCGCACCATCCTGGACGCTAATGGAGCCGAGCAACTTCTAGGGATGGGCGATATGCTCTTCCTTTCGCCCAGCAATTCACGCCTCAGCCGGATTCATGGCGCCTTTATAGATGAAAAGGAAATTGCCAAGATTGTCTCTTTCCTCAAGGAGCAGGCTGAACCGGAATACAACGAAGAAATCCTCAACGGGGTCGAAAGCCAGGAGGAAGCAGAGGGGGAACTCTCCAAGTCAGATGATCCGCTTTATGACGAGATTGCCAGGTTCGTGGTAGAACAGAGAAAGGCATCAACGTCACTGCTGCAGCGCCGGTTCGGTGTAGGTTACGGCCGGGCCGCCAAACTGATGGACGCCCTCGAATATGAAGGAATAATCGGACCAATGGAAGGACCCAGCAAACCCAGGTCCATACTGGTTCCGCCTGACTACTTCAGTGAGATAGACAACAGGGACCCTTTTTAAATTAAAATTAGTACTACAGGCTTCGAGCCTGCAGCTTATATCAAACCCTTCCCGGGCATGAATTGCTGCATAAGCGTCTTGCTTATGGACCATTCCAGCCCAACCCGCTTTTCCTGCTGATCATTGATCCACTGGATATAAAGGGAAGGTACAAGGTTCAAGGTTCAACCTTTCCGCCCAGAGGGTTCATCCAGGACAGAGGTATCACTTGCCGGCGGCCTCGCAGTTCATTTCTCGCTGAATTTTTGAATCCACACCTCAAATTAATACATCTTAGGTGTTACAATTTTCATATAAAGATCCATGCTCATACTCAATGCCCGCAAGAGAATGGAATAGGGACTGATCCGCGATGAAAAAACTATTGCTCTTTACCGGATTGCTGCTGGCCCTCACGTTATCCCTGCTGGGACAACGTCCGTCCGAGGCTCCAAGGTATTCGATCAAGGTTCCCACAGTAGTGGTCAGGGTAAGCGTTACTGACCCCCTTGACCGGTATGTTGTAGGGCTTGAATCCAGCCATTTCCAGGTATTTGAGGATAAGATCGAACAGCCGGTTTCAATTTTTTCAAATGATGCTGATTCCATCAGCGTCGGCATCATCCTCGACACCAGCAGGTCCATGGGGGACAACATGCTCAGTGCCAGGACCTCAGTTAACCGCTTCCTCAAACAGGGTTCCCCCGAAGATGAATACCTCCTTATCGGTTTCAACAACCGCACTGTGGTATTGCAGGACTTCACATCCCAAAGCAAGAACGTCATGAACGAAGCAGCCTTTGCCGCGCCAGGTGGAGAAACTGCTCTTTTCGATGCCATCTACCTGGGACTTGAGAAAATCAAGGAATCCAAAAACAGGAAAAAAGCCCTGATAGTAATAACTGATGGGGAAAATAATGCCAGCAGGTATACCTTCAGGGAAGTGAGAGAATATGCCAAGGAGTCTGATGTACAGATTTACATCATAGGCGAGCGGGGAGAACAAGGTTACGGAAGAAGCATAATTTCTGAAATCGTCAGCCTTACCGGCGGAAGGGCATTTTTCCCCCACAATTTCAAACAACTTGACTACTATATTGATCTAATTCATACCGAACTCCGTCACCAGTATGTATTGGGTTATGTGCCCCTCAACCAGGAATTCAGGGGTGAATGGAGAGAACTCAGGGTTGAACTCAACCCCCCGGAGGGAATGCCCAGGCTCAGCATAAGGGCCCGGGAAGGTTATTACAGCCCTAAACAGATTAATTAATTCAGCATACTTTTGCCGGTTTTTTTACGATGTTCAAAACCAGATTCATAGTGATCCTCACATTTTTATTCCTGCATGTACCTCTGGTGTCCCAGGAAGTTGAAGGCCCTCCTGTGTTCAGGGCCGAGGTTAACCAGGTAGTTATTTACACTTCGGTTTATGACGTGAACAGCCAACTGGTGGCCAGCTTGACCGAAAAGGATTTCAGTGTTTTTGAAGACCGTGTGGAACAGGAAATCATCAATTTCACCCAGACTGATATCCCTTCCTCCGTTGGTATTGTCCTGGACAGCAGCGGGAGCATGAGAAACAAAATCGGCAAGGTGGAACAGGCCCTGGAACTATTTCTCTCCTTTGATAATTCCAGCAACGAGCTTTTCCTTATCAGGTTCGATGATGAGGTTGAGCTTGAAGAGGATTTCACCAGGGATGTCGAAGATATCAAGGACGCTATTTCAAATGTCGTTGTCAAAGGGGGAACAGCCCTCTATGACGCGATACACCTCTCGGCTGAAAAGGTTTCAGAAGGAGCGGAACCAAGAAAAATCCTCCTTGTTTTTACGGATGGAGAAGACAAGGACAGTTATTACGAACTGGATGAGCTGCTGGATAAGGTTGAAGAGACTGACTGTATTGTTTTTATCGTTGCTTTTCTTGACAATGACCTGAGCGAAGACAAGGGTTTTTTCGGCCTTTTTAAATCCAGGAAACAGTCAGTACGGGAAGAAATTTCCTCCATTACGGCATCGACTGGAGGCAAGGCTTATTTCCCCAGGCAGGTTGAAGAGCTGGATCCAATATTCAAACAAATTGCGATTGAATTAAAAAACCAGTACCGGCTATCCTACATCCCCTCTAACAAGGCCAAAGACGGAAAATGGAGGAGAATTGATGTGAAGGTAGCTGATGCCGCTGAAAAAGGCCTGAAAGTCAGGGCAAAAAAAGGTTACTTCAGTGACGGAGAAAGGCAGCCGAGGGTAAGAAAGACGGAAGGGGAAACCGGTTAACCTTCAAAAGGGAACCCTATCTATCCCACAAACAGTTTGCTTATCGTGCCCTGCTGTTCGGTTTCGACGAATAGCGTGAGTTTATCACCGGCCTGCATAACGGTATTTCCCCTGGGTATCATCAGTCTATCATCCCTGAGAATGGAAACAACGATACAGCCCTTGGGCAGCGGCAACATGGCCAGCGGCTGATCGGCAGCCATTGATCCATCCTGGACCTCATACTCGGCAAACCTGTTTCCGCTATGGCTCATAAGCTTAGCCTGGGTAACCCTGGCCTTAATGTCCATCTTCCTGATGGAACAAAGGTGATAAGCCCTGACGATATCCCTTCTTCGAATCACACCTATCAGGCGGCTGGGTTCACGGCGATCAATGACCGGAAGGATGCCGAGATCCCGGGGCCTCATGCGCTCAAGGGCTACAGACATTTCGTCATCAGGACAAATTGTGACCAAATCTTTTGAAGCCATATCCGCCACTGTGAGTTCCTCATCGCTATGACCGCTGTCCTGGAGTGCGGAATCCAGATCAGAGAGGCTGATTATTCCGGCCAGCCCTCCCTCCGCGTTCAGAACCGGAAAAGAGTTATGGCGGTGTGTTTGAAAATGCTGAAGCAGTTTCTTCATACCCATGGTTTCCAAAACAGGATCAGAATCTGAAGTCATCACCTCAGACACCTTTATGCTCTGCATAAGATCTATATCCCGGCCCTGGGAAAGCCTGATTCCCTTGCGGCTCAATTTAAGCGTATAGATTGATTCCTTATCAAGGTAGCCTGCTACTGTTGTGGCAATAACCGTGGAAAGCATCAGCGGCAGTATGATTCGATAATCACCGGTCATTTCAAAGAGTATAAGCACAGCCGTAATCGGCGCCCTTGCAGCCGCCGAAAAAACCGCGGCCATGGCAACTATCGCGTATGCTCCTGATGGAGCAGTCATCCCCGGAAACATCATTATGGCGATATTCCCGAAGAGTCCGCCAAACATGGCCCCTATGAAAAGCGCCGGGGCGAAAACCCCTCCGGAGCCTCCCGATCCCAGGGTAAGCGATGTGCCGACAATCTTGAATACCAGTAGAAGGCCGATCCACATCAGGGCGTTACTTTCACTCCTGAGGACAATCTCCATGGCCTCGTAACCGACTCCGAATATCTCCGGCAGCCATAACCCGATCACTCCAACGCCAATTGCCCCGATTGCCGGCTTAAGGTATTCGGGAGCCTTAAGCTCTTCAAAAAAATCTTCAGCTATGTTAAGAATCCTGGAAAATCCAACGCCAACCGGGGCAGCTAGAATTCCCAGGAGAACATACAACGCGAATTCCCAGGAAGAATGCATGGAATAGGTGGGCACCAGGAATGTGGTTTCGCTGCCGATAAAAATCTGGCTGACCACGCTGGCGGTTACAGAAGAAACTACTACAGTCGAAAAATGCCTTACCGCGAATTCACCCAGTATGACTTCCAGGGCAAAGATAACACCTGCCACAGGGGCGTTAAATGTAGCCGCAATTCCGCCGGCAGCGCCGCAGGCCACCAGCAGCCTGATCCTGTCCGCTGAGAATTCAAAAAACTGGCCGGCGGTAGATCCCAGGCTGGCCCCTATCTGCACAATGGGCCCTTCCCTTCCGGCTGACCCGCCGAATCCAATGCAGATTGCCGAAGCCAGTGTTTTAACAAGCACTACGATCGGGCGTATTCTCCCGCCTCTAAGGGCTACCGCCTGCATCACCTCCGGCACACCATGCCCGGCCGCCTCCCTGGCAAATAAATAAACTATCGGCCCCATCAGGAGACCGCCTATAGAAGGGAGTATCACTACATAATACCGTCCAAGGAAATCAAAAAGCAGCACACGGCCGATATCAAAGGCTATCCAGTGGAAAAAGTCAATCATGTGACGAAAAGCAAGAGATCCAAAACCGGTTCCAAGGCCAACCAACAGGGCCGTAACCATCAGAACCGCCATCTCCGGCGGCTTGTGCTCTCGCAGATATTTCCTGACATAACCCTGGTTTAAAGACACTTGGTGATCCCCTGCTGAAAAGTATATTCCGAAAACACTTCAATTCCAAAACGGGTATGTTTCCGTCCGTGCAGGATTATATCTTAGCATTTTATTCATATTCCTGACCTATGGGCAGACTTAAAAGCCTTGAAACCCAAAAAATCCGGCTGAACTTTCAGATTGATTGATATCCGGGAGAAGCCCCCCGGCCGCGGGTTGATCCATATTCCCTTGAATTGGCTCAAAACAGCTGTCGAGGCTTGACTAAAACCGCATAAAAACCTATCCTGCACGGATGGCAAAGGAAAAAAAAATATGGAAAAACGGAGAGTTTATTAACTGGGATGACGCGAACGTTCATGTTATGACCCACGCGCTCCATTACGGCACCAGCGTGTTTGAAGGTATCCGGTGCTACAAAACCTCAAGGGGCTCAGAGGTTTTCCACCTACAAAAACATGTTGCACGGCTGTTCAATTCCGCGAAAATATACAGGATGGAAATCCCCTTCACCCAGGCAGAATTCTGTGAAGCTATCCTTGAAACAATAAAGGCTAATGAACTGGAACACTGTTATATAAGACCGGTTGTCTTTCGGGGAACAGGTTCAATGGGAGTTAATCCCCTGGGCAACAGTGTTGAATCATACATTGCTGTCTGGGAATGGGGCAAATACCTGGGCGATGAAGCTATTGAACAGGGTGTGGATGTCTGCACTTCAAGCTGGCAGAGGTCAGCGCCCAACACAATCCCGACCATGGCCAAGGCAGGCGGAAACTACTTGAACAGCATCCTTGTCAAGATGGAAGCCCTGATCAACGGATACAGTGAAGGAATTGCCCTGGACACCAATGGCTACATAAGTGAAGGCAGCGGTGAAAATATATTTGTAATTCAAGATTCCGTGATCTGGACCACTCCGGTATCAGGGGCCATACTTCCCGGCATTACCAGGGGATGCGTTATGAAAATCGCCGGTGAACTGGGATATGAAGTTCGTGAGCAGTTTATTCCCCGCGAAATGCTGTACATCGCTGACGAAGCTTTTTTAACCGGTACCGCCGCTGAACTCACTCCTCTCCGGACAGTCGATAAGATCCAGATTGGACAGGGCCGGCGCGGACCAATCACCACCGCCCTGCAGTCAGCCTTTTTCGATTATGTTGAAGGACGGACCGAGGACCGATGGGGCTGGTTAACCGCAGTGAATCCTAAATAGCCCTCGGTTTAACTTACGGCAGGAGATTTTCCGCGAAGATTCACGCGCGGAGGATTCCTGCCCTCTTCCTGAACGATGAACAGTAAAAAGCCCGGATTAAATCCTAAAATTTACAATTCCGCCCTTAAATTACTGTCAATCAGGGCCCACGGTACCGAAGAGCTTCGAAAAAAACTCCTGAAAAAGGGGAGTCCCGAGGACGCTGACGCGGTAATTGCCGAGCTTGCGAGGAAAAAATATCTGGATGACCAGGAATTTGCTTTCTTAAGAGCCCGATCTTCCTGCCTTCATAAGCGCTGGGGCAAGCTCCGGATTATCCGCGATTTAAAAAACCTGGGCGTGGATGATAAAATAATCAGAATTTCCCTGGAGAAAGCGGAGGCCGAACTGCCCGAAAAGGAAAGACTCGGTAAGGTAATTGATCTCTACCAGAGACTTCATGGCAAACCTGTTGCAGTAAAAGAGGTAAAGAAACTGTTCGACCACTGCATTCGTCTCGGCTATACTCCTGAGTCTGTCAGGAGTCGACTGGACAGCCTGTTCGCTTCTGTTTCCTGGGATTAAGCGGATTCGGCAGTTTTCAAATCCGGCCTGATGTTTCAAGGCAAGCCGGTATAGCTGATAGAATTGGTGATTCCTGAAATGGTCCCGCTGAAATAACCTCAGCTTACCGGGAGATTCGGGATTTGCCAGCAGATTCTTAAGACTTATATGACAGTAATACAGATTTAATTCCGCAGCCGTAATCCGGAACAGTACACCATAGGATTGAATATGAAAAGTTCTAACGAAATTCGTGAAGCATACTTAAATTTCTTCGAAGACAAAGGCCACAAAAGGGTTAAAAGCGGAGCACTGGTTCCCAAGGACGATCCCACTCTCCTATTCACCAATGCCGGCATGAACCAGTTCAAAAACGTTTTCCTGGGCGCGGACAAAAGGGAATATTCCCGGGCCACGACCAGCCAGAAATGCATGCGGGTAAGCGGAAAGCATAATGATCTTGAAACTGTCGGCCGTACTCCCCGGCACCATACCTTCTTTGAAATGCTGGGCAATTTTTCCTTTGGAGATTATTTCAAGAAAGAGGCCATTGAATTCGCCTGGGAACTCTGCACTGAAGTTTATTCCCTGGACAAGGAAAAACTTATTGTGACCGTGTATGAAGAAGATGATGAAGCCTGGGATCTCTGGAAAAATCACATGGGCATTCCGGAACGGCTTTTGTACAGGTGTGACGCTAAAGAAAATTTCTGGGCCATGGGCGATACCGGGCCCTGCGGACCATGTTCAGAACTGCATTACGACCTGGGAGAACTGATCGGTGACACAACTTCAGCTTTCGGGGATGAATGCAACCGTTACGTGGAGATTTGGAACCTGGTATTCATGCAGTTCAACCGGGATGAAAAGGGCAACATGACACCCCTGCCCCGGCCATCCATAGATACCGGAATGGGCCTGGAAAGAATTGCCTGTGTCATGCAGGGCAAGGCCAGCAACTATCAGACCGATCTGTTCCAGCCCATCATCCAGGAAGCAGCGCGGCTTACCGGCGTTTCCGCCGGGCATTCTCCCCAACTGGATACCAGCCTGCAGATCCTGGCTGATCATTGCCGGGCCTGCATGTTCCTGATTGATGACGGGGTTGTCCCGGGCAATGAAGGCCGGGGATACGTGCTGAGAAAAATACTTCGCCGAGCCATAAGGCACGGCCGCTTCCTGGGCAAGGACACGCCTTTCATATACACCCTTACCTCCCTGGTAGCTGAACTGATGAAGGATGCCTACCCTGAACTGCTGAACAGCCGTGACTATGCGGCTACCGTAGTAAAAAATGAAGAGGAGAAATTCAGCGCCACCTTAAGCCATGGACTCAATATCCTTGAAGATCTTTTTGAAGTCCTTGAAAAAAGGAATGAGAAAACCATACCCGGCGCTGAACTCTTCAAGCTGTATGACACCTTTGGATTCCCCTTTGACCTGGCATCTGAAATAGCCGATGAAAAAGGATTCTCAATTGATGAAGAAGGCTTCAAAAAAGAACTTGAAACCCAACGTTCCCGGGCCCGGGCCAGCTGGAAAGGAACCGGGCAGACGGTGAATCCCCTTTACCAGGAAATGGGCTCCCGGAAGGGAATGGATACAGAATTCACAGGTTACGATTCCATCAGCGAGGTCAGTGGAACCATCCTGGCCCTGCTTAAGGACGGGAAAGAGACTGATTCCCTGGCAGCCGGCGACACAGGCGAAGCCATCCTGGACCGTACTCCTTTTTATGCCGAATCGGGTGGACAGGTTGCTGACACCGGCATCATGGAATCCTCCCTGGTTAGGGCTGAAGTCACCCAGGTAAGGCTCCCGGTAACCGGGCTCAGGATACATGATGTCAAAGTCCTGCAGGGAGAACTCAACAAGGGCGACAGTGTAACCATGTCGGTTAATGCCGAATCACGTTCAGCCACAGCCGGCAACCATACCTCAACCCATCTTCTGCAGGCCGCCTTGCGGGAAGTGCTTGGCCCCCATGTTAAACAGGCGGGTTCCATGGTTGCCCCGGAGCGGCTGCGTTTTGATTTCACCCACTATAAAGGCCTTTCGGAATGGGAAATCCAGCAGATTGAAAAAATTGTCAATGAAAAAATCCACAACAATATCGAAGTTCTGACTGAACTCCAGGACCTGGACGAGGCTGTTGAAAACGGCGCCACTGCCCTGTTCGGTGAAAAATATGACCAGCAGGTGCGGGTTGTGTCTGTGCCGGGATGGAGTAAGGAATTGTGCGGAGGAACCCACGTTAACCGCACTGGTGACATATCTGTATTCAAAATCATCAGTGGAAAGCAGCAATTTCAGCCGGAGTCCGCCGCATAGAAGCCATTACCGGAGCCAGGGCTGTAGAAAAATTCATTGAAGATGAAAGAATCCTCAGAAATCTCGCGGCCAGGCTCAACTCCAAACCGGATGAGCTGGAAGATTCCGTGTATGAAATGATTGAAAACCTGAAGGCTTCACAAAAGGAAATCGAGAAACTGCAGGTGCAGGTGGCCCAGCAGTCAACTAGTGAAGCCGCTTCTGAAGTGAAAGAAGTAAACGGCATCAAGGTTGTGTCCAGGGAGGTGAAAAATGCCGACCGCGGCACTTTAAGGCAAGTTGCCGATGATATCCGCAACAAGCTGCAGTCAGGTATTGTGGTCCTCGGCTCAGCATCCGGTGATAAGGTCAGCCTCCTGGTAATGGTCACCCAGGACCTTACAGACAGGATCAAGGCCAATGAAATTAATCCGTCCGGTAGCCAAACACGTACAGGGCGGAGGCGGAGGCAAACCGGATATGGCAGAAGCCGGCGGCAAAAATCCGGCCGGCCTGGCAAAGGCCCTGGAAAGCGTCTACGTTGAAGTTGAGAAGATGATGGAGTAGCGTACTGTAACCTTCCAGCTAATTGAATCGCGGCTGGAAGCATCCCTGATTTCCGGTCTCGAACTCCAGGATGTCACGTTGGCTATTAGCGCAGAGACACAAAAGCGCAAAGGCGCAGGAATGCAAAACCAGCTATGGATTTCTTCGCGTCGTTGCGGCCTGGCGTCCCTGCGTTTTTTTCGGCCGGGACCTTCGGTGCTGCTATTTATAATTCATTGAGAATCAGCTCAATAACCGGGATCTCCACATTGGGCTTCACTACCGGGAGCATCAGGATCAGGTCTTCCTCCGCCCTTTCTTCCTGGTGGGTCACGTTATGCCTGGGCTCGCCAAATTGCAGCTCTGATCCGTCATGAAGGAACTGGGCGTATTTCACCCTGCCCGCGAAACCTTTTAAGGTGTATCGCTGCAGCGGATAGTCTATCAAGTGGACATACAACCGGTTGGTTTCTTTGTTATAGGTCATCAGGTTAGTGCCCAGTGAATCGAACTCAGCAGGCGCTTCGGTACAACCATAAATGGAGCGGTTGTTGAGGTGCATCCATTTACCAATATCCTCCAGTTTCTGGTTGGCCCGATGGTCAAAGGTTCCCCTGGCAGTGGGGCCTACATTTAAAATCAGGTTTCCACCCTTGCTGACAGTTTCTATCAACAAGGTCAATAACTGGTGCGTATCTTTCCATGTCGCTTCATCACGGTAGTAGCCCCAGGACCCCGAAAACGTCTGGCAGGTTTCCCAGGGAACCCGCTTGCCGTTTTTCTCCGGCCACTTCGATACCTTGTATTGTTCAGGCGTAGTAAAATCCCATCCGCCTTCCACATCCAGCAGGTCCAGCCTGTCATTTAATATAATCCCGGGCTGTAATTCCCTGACGATTTTCAGGAGAGCTTTCGAATCCCAATCGTCTCTGCCTTTACCATGATTTCCGGTAGGGAAAGAGTAATCCAGCCAGAGAATATCAATTTTCCCATAATTGGTAAGGATTTCCCGTACCTGGTTTTTGACATATTCACGGTAAATACCCATATCCCGGCCCTGGTTCCACTCCTTGTACTTTTCTGTATATTCCTCGTTCTCCCCCCGGCCCCTTACAACGAACGGATGGTTCCGGTCAACGGTATAGTGGGGGTGATGCCAGTCAAGTAAAGAGTAGTAGAATCCAACCTTCAACCCTTCCGCCCGGAAAGCTTCGACATATTCCTTTATAAGGTCCCTGCCGAAAGGGGTGTTTGTCGCCTTAAAATCAGTGTATTTTGAATCGAACAGGCAGAATCCATCGTGATGCTTGGTTGTTAAGACGGCATATTTCATACCTGCCTTTTTGGCTTTCCGTGCCCATTCGCCGGGATCGTACAGGTCAGGATTAAACAGGTCAAAATACTTCTGGTACTCTTCGTCAGGTATCTGCTCATACCTCTTCACCCACTCGTGCCTGGCCGGCAAAGCATAAATTCCCCAATGGATGAACATGCCGAAACGGTCGTTCCTCCACCAGGACATCCTTTCTGCTTTTTGCTCTTCTGTTTCATTGAATGAACTTACCTGGGCGGGTAAATTCAACATTAACACCACAATGCAGATTAATAAAAAGATCAGTCGTTTTTTCATTTTCATAACTCTCCAAATATCCCGATTAAACTTTAAAGCGTTGCTGGTGCTTCCAGTTCTTCATTACATCAAAGAAAATATTTCTGTCGCAGGTTGCAGGTTACATGTGACAGGAATTGTGCAGCTCGTTACTTGTAACCTGCAAAAATTCAATCCCTGGAAGAGTGACAGAAAATCAGCATTTCCCTTTCTCCTTCTGCGCCCCAGCTCCTTTGTGTTATTTCTTTTACGGCTCGCGCTTACAGCGCTCGCCGACCTTGTCAGATCGCCTTTCCCCTGGGTTACGCCGACTTCGCAATGGCTTCGCCCTTGCTCGTCCAGGCTTCACCCATGTCTATTCAATATCCGGACCTGACGGCCCGGCTTGCCCCGGATCCAGCTAAGGATTCGGGGGACTTGTTGCCGACACCTTCGGTGCCGTTGGTTATAATTCATTTAAGAATAGCTCAATAACCGGGATCTCCACATTGGGCTTCACTACCGGGAGCATCAGGATCAGGTCTTCCTCCGCCCTTTCTTCCTGGTGGGTCACGTTATGCCTGGGCTCGCCAAATTGCAGCTCTGATCCGTCATGAAGGAACTGGGCGTATTTCACCCTGCCCGCGAAACCTTTTAAGGTGTATCGCTGCAGCGGGTAGTCAACCAAGTGGACATATAACCGGTTGGTTTCTTTGTTATAGGTCATCAGGTTAGTGCCCAGTGAATTGAACTCAGCAGGCGCTTCGGTACAACCATAAATGGAGCGGTTGTTGAGGTGCATCCATTTACCAATATCCTCCAGTTTCTGGTTGGCCCGATGGCCAAAGGTTCCCCTGGCAGTGGGGCCTACATTTAAAATCAGGTTTCCACCCTTGCTGACAGTTTCTATCAACAAGGTCAATAACTGGTGGGTATCTTTCCATGTCGCTTCATCCCGGTAGTAGCCCCAGGAACCTGAAAACGTCTGGCAGGTTTCCCAGGGAACCCGCTTGCCGTTTTTCTCCGGCCACTTCGATACCTTGTATTGTTCAGGCGTAGTAAAATCCCATCCGCCTTCCACATCCAGCAGGTCCAGCCTGTCGTTCAGGATAATCCCAGGCTGCAGCTTTCTTACTAATTTCACCAGGTTGATTGAATCCCAGTCGTCCCGGCCCTTCCCATGATTACCGGTTGGAAAGGAGTAATCCAGCCAGAGAATGTCAATTTTTCCGTAGTTTGTCAGGAGTTCAGTAACCTGATTTTTGACATATTCCCGGTAAATATCCATGTCCCGGTCCTTGTTCCACTCTTTATATTTTTCGTCGTATTCCGCGTTCTCCCCACGTCCCCTGACAACCAGGGGGTGGTTCCGATCTATGGTGTAATGGGGGTGGTGCCAGTCAAGCAGGGAGTAGTACAGTCCTACTTTTATGCCTTCGGCACGGAAAGCCTCGGCATACTCTTTTATAAGATCCTTGCCGGCAGGAGTGTTTGTAGCTTTATAGTCAGTGTATTTTGAATCGAACAGGCAGAATCCGTCATGGTGCTTGGTGGTTATTACCGCGTATTTCATCCCTGTTTCCCTGGCCTTCCGAGCCCATTCTGCGGGGTTATAGAGGTCAGGATCAAAAAGCTCAAAATATCTCTGGTATTCCTCGTCGGGTATCTGCTCATACCTCTTCACCCATTCATGCCTGGCAGGCAAAGCGTATACTCCCCAGACAATAAACATCCCGAAGCGGTCCTTAACCCACCAGGACATTCTTTCTTCCTTCTCTTCTTCTGTTTCAGTAAAGGGATTTACCTGGGCGGGCAAATTCAACACTAATGCCAACAAGCAGATTAATAAAAGGATTGACCTTTTCTTCATCTTGGACTCCCTCTGTATAACCAGTTCGCCCTGTTTTAGAACACCGGTAATATTGAAATTTCCTGGTATTTAACTATTCAGTACTCAGTAGTTACCAATTTAATTCATCTTCAAGGATTAGTACAGGGAACAGGGTTCAAAATTGTGAAAGATTGTGGCCGGAAACTGCCGCTTCAACCACACCATCAGGTCAGGTTCTCCAGAATCGCAGTGACCGCTGGCCATTCCTGGCCAAAGGGTCTAATCACACCCAGAGCATCCTGCTGCTTTCTTGGCACGCACAAGGGATGCGTGGGACTTGTTGATGGCACCTTCGATGCGGTTAATTAGAATGCCGATCTGATGATCGGCGATCCACACAGAGAAGGTAATCCAGTGGCAATATGCAACATCTGCCATGCTTCAGCGGCAGGATAATCAGAACGCTACCGCTAATGTCTCGCCATGGTTTATCGATTTCGATTTCACAACGGACCCATCCCTGCTGACTGTGACCTTTAAACCTTCACCGGCCCGGCTCACTTCCACATCAAAATCTTCTCCAAAGGCCTTTATATTCCGCAAAGCCATTCGATCCCATGCTTCAGGCAGGCGCGGTGTCATTTCGAAACTGTTCAATCCGGTGGGATTGATGCCGAAAATCCCTTCGGTAAATATGCGGCAATACAAACCACTTTCAGCAGAAAGATGAGCCATGCTGCCCTCGGGTGATGCTTCAACCACGTATGGAACCCGGTCTCCAAGCAATCTTTTTTCAGAGAATTGAATCAGCTTTTCGAGCGATTTCCCGGTAGCCCCAGCCGCAAATGTCCCGCGTAACGCGTAAAGGGTTCCCCGGTCCCAAAAAATTTCAGAGATTTCGGGATTTTCGTTATTCTTTTCGACATACACCCCGTTGTCAGTCCAGAGCCTTTCAAACAATGCTTCAACCGTAGCCTCTTTCCTGTCGTGAATTCCCACTACCAGGGGAAGGCAGATCCAGTGCCGCAGGTGTTGGTGTTCCCTGTAATATTTATAAGTATCGAGCCCTTCAACATTAGCCCCGAAATATTTCTCAATTGAGTCGCCAAGAGCGTTGACCTGTGATCTATATTTCTCCAGAACAGATTTTTCCACTCCCAGTGATCCACCCAAATCAATGGCATGATTCAACGCTCCGTAATAGAGAGATGATGTGGAAAGGTTGGCGTTTCCAGTCTCGATCCTCCCTTCCATTTCATCCGATTCAGAAGCGACAACACCCTCATCATTGAGCTGGCGATCGCAGTATTCCAGGCACCATTCAATCAACGGCCATAATTCTTCAGCAATCGATTTATCGCCAAGGGCCATCGCGTAGTGAGCCGCTCCGTAAGCAATCATAGCGGCATCACCCCTGTCTTTCAGGAACGGCTTCACCAAACCCTCTATCTCAAAAGCGTAACGAATCATGCTGTATTGGGAATTGGTTTCCTTGGCGAAGGCACGGTAACAATTCAGGGCCGATTCGTTTCCGGCAGCGTAGCCCAGATAGGGGAATAACGGACTGATGTATTCGGCCTGGTCGTTGGCCCAGATACCCGCGTAATAACGACCGCCTCCGGGTGAATGGATCAATCCAAGTTCCGATTCGTAAATACTTTCAGACCCCCTTATTTTTGAGAATTCAAACAGGGTGTTCAATGTTGGATTGGGAGTTTCCATAACCAGGGATCCGGACATTGTGGCAATGAATTTTTTGCGTTTCGCCAGCGTGGCTGC
Organism: Acidobacteriota bacterium; assembly: GCA_963666915.2. Lineage (GTDB taxonomy): Bacteria > Acidobacteriota > UBA6911 > RPQK01 > JAPXNP01. Next base: position 2,274 of record CAXXEX010000004.1, on the reverse strand, counting down.
CTCCTTCTCAACCGGATACTCTTCGCCGGTAATTTTTGCCATTATCTTTAATGAAAAGGAGGTTTCTTCACCCGGTTTCAACACGACTTTTTCCGGAGCATTTGAAACGACCCGGCGGCTGTATTTACCTTTAGCACCAAAATCTTCATATTGGAGCAATGTATTTCCTGAAATTATTTCCAGATCCGAGTCGGTGGTATTTCTTACAGTCCACAATTCAACGAAAAGCCGCTCGTCCATGGAAGGGTAAAGAGAACGCGAAAGCTGCAACCCGTTTTTTGAGGGCTGGTGTTCGAATTCCAGTATCCCTTTTATGGTCACACTCTTCACCGGACCGGGTACAAATTCTACGTTATCAACATACAGCTTCGGCAAGAGATCATCGCCGTAACTCTCCTGTAAATAGGCCCGATAATCATGGAACCAGGAATCTTCAGAGTTCTTGAACTCATGTAACTGTGGGAAATAGACATCTCTGTCAATCAATAATTTCCCTTTTTCATCAATAGAATAGGAAATGATTCCGGCGACTCGTTTCCCCGCCATTTCAATATTGTCGGAATAGGGCAAAACACCTGCTTTGCCAACATCCAGCTGGATTTCGTTTTTACCGGAAATTCTCCAGTTGGTTTCAACACTGCCTTGGGCAGCAAGAAGCTGGGTTAAACAAAATGTAAAAACAGTAAAAATCAGTAATTTCTTCATGCCGGAAAATCCCAACCTTTAATCCAGTCCTGTGCTAACCGTTCCTCTCTGCTCTCATTCTCATTGATATTCTGCACAAAGACTGGAGACGACACAACCTGTCTCTTTAGTAATACAGTCACCCAAGGTCCCCAGGTAAGATAATTCCGGGCCAAAGGTCCGGGAATTTCAGCCTGGAAAAGTCACGAGCCGCAAGTTACATGTAACAGAAATAGGTGCAGCTTGTCACCTGTGACTCATAACCTTTCAGTCCCGGAACCCTGGAAGGATGACAGAGAATAGAAATATCCTCCCCCCACATATATTTTCTCGGATCGATTTATTAAAATTAAATGCAGAGTAATTATTTACGGACGCCCTGATTCACGGTGACACCGGACACTATCCTCTGCCCCTGATTCATGAGTCCCCAATTTTGAACCTTGTATTTCGAACCTTGTATTTAAACCATGATAATCAACAGGCGCTCTTTTATCGGAACCACAGTCGCCGCGGGATGCGCTTCCCTGGCAGTCACTCCGGCACACCCAATTAATCCTTCACCCGTAAAACCACTCAAGATACTGATACTGGGAGGCACCGGTTTTATTGGTCCTCACCAGGTCAACTATGCCCTGGAAAGAGGTCATACCGTAACCCTCTTCAACCGGGGCAAGACCAATACCCATCTCTTCCCTGACGTGGAAAAACTTAAGGGGGACAGAAATGATAATTTAACCGCCCTGGAAGGTGACCGGAAATGGGATGTAGTTATTGACAATTCCGCTACAATACCCCGCTGGGTGAGGCAATCAGCGAGTCTTCTAAAGGGACGAACCAGCCAGTATATGTATGTGTCTTCACTTTCTGTCTACTCGGAAACAAGCAAGGTTGGAATTGCTGAAGACGGTGCCGTGTTCAAGCTGAAAGATCCCGCTATTGAGGAGATAACCGGCGAGACCTATGGCGGGATGAAAGCCCTCTGCGAAGAGGAAAGCAGAAAAGCCTTCCCCGAAAACCACACTGTTTTACGGCCGACCCTCATTGTGGGACCGGGGGACCGTACTGACCGTTTTACCTACTGGCCGGCCCGGATATACCGGGGAGGAGAGATCCTTGCCCCGGGGACCCCGGATGACCCTGCCCAGATTATTGACGCCCGGGACCTGTCCGAGTGGATGATCAGGCTGGCGGAGTCCCGGACATTCGGCACATTCAATGCTTCTTCCAGGCCGATGGGAATGGCGGAAATGCTGTACGGCATAAAAGCTTCAACCAGCACACACGGCTGGTTCACCTGGATTCCGGCGGACTTCCTTGAAAAGCAGGATGTACATCCATGGTCAGACATGCCGGTATGGTTCCCCCCTGTCGGGGAATTTAAGGGGTTTTCGATGTTCAGTGTCAAAAAAGCCCTGGATGCTGGGTTGACCTTCCGCCCTCTGGCCAGGACATCAAGAGAAACCATGAACTGGTTTTCCGGACTTCCGGAAGAAAGGCAGAAAAATCTCAAATCCGGTTTGAGCCCCGAAAGGGAAAAAGAGGTTCTAAGGCTCTGGCATCAAAATAACAATCAATAAGTGAAAGAAG
>CAXXEX010000003.1:0-187678 GCA_963666915.2 Acidobacteriota bacterium | reverse complement strand
CCTGTTCTCCTTCGGCTCCGGATGAATCCGGGGAAGATGAATCCATCCCTCCCAATATCCTTATTGTCCTTGTTGATGACGGAGGGTTTGCGGATTTCGGATTTCAGGGAAGCACCGATCTCTCCACTCCCAACATTGACAGGCTGGCGGCAGGGGGAGTTGCCTTCACCGACGCGCATGTAACTGCTACGGTTTGCAGTCCGTCCCGGGCCGCCCTGCTGACCGGGCGTTACCAGCAGAGGTTCGGGTATGAATCCAATTCTCCGCCGAGAGATCAGGGGCTGGAAGTCTCAGAGAAAACCCTGGCCTCACTCCTGAAGGAACAGGGGTATAAAACCGCCGCTTTCGGGAAATGGCACCTGGGCCTGACGCCTGAACATCACCCCAACAATCGGGGATTTGACGAGTTTTACGGTTTCCTGTCCGGCTCCAGGTCGTACTTCCCCTCTCCGCTGCAGGATCGTCCGGGAGGCCCCAGGGCCCTGATGCACAACCGGGAATATGTCTCTCATGAAGGTTATCTTACTGATGTTCTGGCCTCCAGGGCTGTGGATTTTATTGAAGAAAATCAGGCTGAGCCGTTCCTTGTTTATCTCTCTTTTAATGCTGTGCACACTCCCATGGAAGCCGGGAGGGAGGATTTGAAACGTTTTATTGGCCATCCCCGCCAGACCCTGGCGGCCATGACCTGGGCCCTGGACCGGGCCGTGGGAAGTGTAACGGATAAGCTGTATGAGTTGGGCCTGGGGGAGAACACATTAATATTTTTCCTGAGTGACAACGGCGGGGCGGCATTCAATAATTCGAGCAACCTGCCGTTAAAAGGCTGGAAGGGAAACAAGTTTGAAGGCGGGCACAGGGTGCCCTTCCTGGTAAGCTGGCCCGGAACCATTGAAGGAGGAAAGAGTTTTTCCGGCCTGACCAGTTCCATGGATATAGCGGCTACTGCCCTTGCCCGGAGCGTTTCCGTGCCAAATGGACTCCCCCGGTCGCTGGATGGAGTGGACCTGCTTCCCTTCCTGCAGGGGGAGCGGCAGGGCGATCCTCATGATTTTCTCTGCTGGCGCAAGGAGGATGCGGCAGCTGTCAGGATGAAGGAATGGAAACTGATCCAGCTGGAAGATTCTGATCCGGTGATTTATAACCTGCGGGATGACCTGGGGGAAACCCGGAATTTGAGTGATCTCAATGCGGACGAGCTGGCCAGGTTAACTTCCATTCTGGAGGAGTGGGAGTCCCATATGGAAGAACCCCGCTGGCATGAAAGTGAAGACTGGATAAAGGTCACTCGAAATATCCATGAAGCTTTGCTGCGGAACAAGGAGCCAGGGAGGATTGCGCCTTAACAATTGACGATTGACGATTGACGATTGACGATTTTTGGTTTTGCTTTGGAATCGATAAGGAGAAAGATGATGATCCCGCGTAGAATTTTTGTTTCCACCATCCTGCTAATCTTGATTTCAATATCTGCGCCGGCGGAGGCGGCGGATCGGTCTGCCGCTGTCAGTTCCTGGCAGGACATGAAATTCGGGATGTTTATTCACTGGGGACTTTATTCAGCGGCGGGTGGAGTATGGAAAGGCGAGAAGGTGGAGATCGGTTACAGTGAGCAGATAATGGCCTGGGCCCATGCTTCCCGCGAGGAATATGCTGAGCTGGCCACGGAGTTTACCGCGGAAAAGTGGGATCCTGATGCTGTTTGTGAACTGGCCAAAGCTGCCGGAATGCGGTATATAGTGCTGACTTCCAAGCATCATGACGGATTCTGCCTTTTCAAGACATCCACCACCGGATTCAATTCGGTTGATCAGACTCCCTTCGGCAAGGATATCATCAAGGGACTGGCTGAAGCCTGCCGCCGTCATGGACTGAAGCTGGGCCTCTATTTTTCCCTGATTGACTGGTCTCATCCTGATGGAAACACCCCGACTCCCCAGGGGAACAGCAACCCCATACCCCCCGGACTTGAAAAGGACAGCCTGTTGCAGCTGGAGGAGTTATTGAGCAATTACGGAGACCTGGTGGAGCTCTGGTTTGACATGAGTACTCCCACCCCGGAACAGAGTAAACAGTATGCGGATACTGTGCACCGGATTCAGCCGGAATGCCTGGTAAGCGGAAGGATCTGGAATCACCAGGGAGATTTTACGGTTATGGGCGATAACCAGATTCCGCTCCTTGGAATCAGGGAGCCCTGGCAGAGTCCGGAGAGTATTTATCACCGGACCTGGGGATACCGGTCGTGGCAGGAACGAACCGATCTCGAAGGAAAGATCAGTGAAAAGATTCAGCATTTATCCCGGGTTGTTTCCCTTGGAGGCGTGTTCCTGCTGAATATCGGGCCCCGGGGAGACGGGTCGATTGTTGAGTTTGAATCGGATGTGCTGAAAGGTATCGGAGAGTGGATGAAGGTTCATGAGAAGGCGGTAATCGCCACTGATTCCCAGCCTTTCTATGACCGGCTGCCGTGGGGATATGCCACCTGCCGGAATAATTTTATTTACCTTCATATTCACGAACCGCCTCCTAATGGAAAGCTGGAACTGCCGGGCCTGCGGAACCGGGTCCGCCGGGCTGAAATTATTAGCAGTGGAAGGGAACTGAAGGTGTCGGGTAATTCGGGGGAAATGGAGATTGCCTGTCCTGAAATGGAAATGAAATGGCCCGTGGAGGTGGTTGAACTGGAGCTGCAGGGGAATCCGGTGATCCTTCCTCCGCTGCCAACGCTGGAGTCCCCCGATGGCCTGCGTCTTACCATGGCGGAGGTTTATACCAGGTTTGACCGGAACGGTCACGGCTACTTCGACCAGAGAGTAGCTTCCGGGTACACCTGGGATTTTTCGGTTCCCCAGAGCCGTATGTGGACGGTTGAGGTTGAAGTGTTCCGGCCCGAGAAAGAGGTGGAAATTGAGATAATTCTTAATGGGCAGAAATCTCGCCACATCGTGAAGCCCTCAGACGCTGTAAGGGATCTGGTTCTGGTATCACCGGAACCCCTCCACCTTAGTTCCGACAGGCCTAACAGCCTGTCTGTACAGGCCCCGGATTATGTTCCGGGAACACCGGCTGGAGTGTCCCTGGCAGGTTTGAGAATCAGAAGATAATCAGCCGGGAAGGGACATGAAATACCTTTTGGGGTTTGTTGGATTAGGGACAGAATGTTTTTCTGAAATTAAGTTTTGAATTATAGGGTTCAGGCTGAATCACCGGGTGGAAGGATTAATGGAACCGAGTGTTTATCCTTGGTATCTAAGGCTTTAACGAAGGATTTTTTCTGCCCACGTTCGCAATCAAGTTGGAGTCATTCACGCGCTATGAGAAGAAGTGAAATTCATGCTGCCCTGAAGCCGGTTAATGGAACTGTCATTACAGTTTTAATGATTTTAATAGCCGGGATATTACCTGCATTTGGCCAGGATACATCCTCCCTTTATGAAAATCATCCTTCAGCCCGTGCTGTCAAGGTTGAGAGCGCGCCGGACATAGATGGAAAGGTGATTGATGATCCTGCCTGGGGACCGGCACTGTCAGCAACTGGTTTTTATCAGACTATGCCGGATGAGGGGAAGCTATCAACTGAGAAAACTGAGGTTCGGATTGTATATACCAGGGACACCCTGTTTTTTGGCGTGATTTGTTATGACAATTCTCCCGAAAAGATAATCGCATCAGACAGCCGCAGGGATTCTCCCCTGGAGAATTCGGATGCTTTCCAGATTATCCTGGATACTTATCTTGACCACCAGAATGGATTCGTTTTCGGTACCAACCCGGCCGGTATTGAATATGACGGGCAGGTTACAAGGGAAGGCGAGGGGCAGTCTTCAGGCAAGAACCGCCAGCAGTCCGGATCCGGAGGTGGATTCAACTTGAACTGGGACGGTTCCTGGCGGGTGAAGACCCATACCGGCCAGTTTGGATGGAGCGCGGAATTCGCCATTCCCTTCAGAACCATCAGGTTCAAGGCTGGAAAGAAGGTAGTTTGGGGGCTGAATTTCCAGAGAAATATCCGGCGAAAATTTGAGACCTCATTCTGGTCCCCGCTTTCGAGGCAATATAATCTGTACAAGTTATCGCTGGCCGGAACCCTGGAAGGGCTGGATGTGGAGGAGCAGCGGGTGTTTCAGGTAACTCCCTTTGTCCTGGGGGAAGTCCTTTATTCGGGTGATTCTGAGCAGACTAACTGGCTGGGTGATACAGGAATTGACCTTGTGAAATACAACATCACTCCCAGCCTGACGTTTGACGCTACCCTGAACACTGATTTTGCCCAGGTGGAAGTGGATGAACTGCAGATGAACCTGGATCGTTTTCAGCTGTTTTATCCTGAGAAAAGACCCTTTTTCCTTGAAAATGCCGGAGTTTTTTCCGTTGGCCTGCCGGGGGAAGTTGAGCTTTTTTACAGCCGAAGGATCGGGCTGGCTTCCTGCGGGGAGAAAGTTCCCATACAGGGAGGAGCCAGGCTGACTGGAAAACTGGGGGATCACACGAACATCGGACTGCTGAACATGCAGACGTCCGAGCTAGGCGATATTGCTCCCAGCAGTAATTATTCGGTTGTAAGGGTCAGCCAGGACCTGCCAAACCGTTCTTCATTTGGCGGCATGCTTGTTAACCGTGAGTCCACCGGAAGTATCGCGGAGGATTCAGATTATTATGAGTTTAACCGTACCTACGCGATCGACGGACAGCTGGGTTTAGGGAAATATACCAATATCGCGGGCTACTTTGCCGGGACGTCAACCCCTGAAGTAGATGAGGGCGCTCATTCCTATAACCTCAGGTCCGAGTACAACACTGATAAATTGTGGCTGCAGGCCGGCTACACCGAGGTGGGTGAAGGTTTCAATCCAGAGGTTGGTTTCCTGAGCCGCGGGGCCTACAAGAAATTAAATTCAATGATTCTTTACAGGTACCGCCCTTCTAATTTCTGGAAATTCCAGGAGTTCAGGCCTCATTTAACCTACCGCAGTTATTGGGATTTTGATGGTTTTCATGAAACTAATTATGTCCACCTGGATAATAATTTTCTCCTGAAAGACGGGACGGAAATGAATACGGTCCTAAACTTTACCAAGGAAGGGGTGAAGGAACCGTTTGAGATTTTCCCCGGTGTGGTAGTACCCCCGGGAACCTATGACCACAAGGAAGTCCGGCTTGTTTACAGGGGCAATGAAGGGGCTCTCTTGAGCGCCAGCATGATTTCCACAATCGGCGGATTTTTTGGGGGTGAAAGGATTACCCTCCAGCCTGGTGTCAAGGCCAGGCTTGGCGATAAACTGACTTCTGAATTCAGTTGGAACCGGAATGACGTGAACCTTCCCTGGGGTGATTTTGTAGCCAACCTTGGGTCCCTGCGGGTGTCATATTCCTTCAGTCCCAAGATGTTTGTGCAGAGCCTTTTTCAGTACAACAACACTTGCGGAACCTGGTCATCAAATATCCGTTTTGCCTGGCTGCAAAAGGGAAATGCCGGGCTTTATATCGTTTACAATGACACCAGGGGTCTTGAGGGCTGGGGGATAAGAGGCGATCGAAGCCTGGTTATAAAGATCAGCCGTATGTTTGATCTTTTGTAGCAACAGGCAGCAAGTAACAGGTTGCACCCTTGTTACCCACCACCTGCAAATTGGAACTGTTCACATGTGGGATAAAAGATACGATACCGAAGAGTATGTTTACGGCACAGATCCTAATGATTTCCTGGTCAGTGTAACTGACCGGATACCCCGTGGCGGGAAAGTATTGTGCCTTGGGGAGGGTGAAGGCCGGAACGGGGTCTACCTGGCCGGAATGGGTTTCAGTGTTACCGCGGTTGACCTGTCATCAGTCGGCCTGAGAAAAGCGGAGCGGCTTGCTCTCATCAATGGTGTCTCCATCAGGACCGTTGTCGCGGACCTGGCTGATTTCCAGATTGAAGAAGGTTCCTGGGATGGGATAATCTCCTTTTTCTGCCATATGAACCGGGATGTCAGGGCAAGGATTTTCAGTCAGTCGGCTGTCGGCCTGAGACCGGGAGGGGTGTTTATCCTGGAGGCTTTTACCCCGGCGCAGCTCAAGTACGATACCGGGGGACCTCGGACAGCGGAACTGATGATGACATCGTCAGGCCTGCGGGAGGAACTGGCCGGACTTGATTTCCTCATAGCCAGGGAACTGGAACGTGAAGTCAGGGAAGGGGTCCACCACAAAGGCACTGCCGCGGTAGTCCAGATCCTGGCGAGAAAACCCGTCCTGCAGCTTTGAGTGCCGGTGGCTGGATCAGGATAGAGGTTTCAAACTGGACCGGGTTTTATTTTTCGGATCCCCTGATCCGTGTTCTCTATTATCAACCACCGGTCATGAACCCGGCATTACCTTCGATTGGGGCTGTTTCCGTCTGTAAACCCTGGTTGATTTTTTTTGAAGATTGAACCAAAGGGCTGCACGTCCGTAAGGTCATTCGGGCCGCAATTCCTTGAACCGGGCTGCCGCGTTCAGGAAATGGGCAGTGATCCAGAAAACGGTCCAGCTTTCGTTGTAGTCTCCGCGCAGGGAAGGTATCCCGTTTGCTTCGATATAATCAATCCCTCGGAACTGGGTATAGTTGGTGTGCTGCGGCTGCTCGCCCTGGCTCCCGGAAGGATCAATCAGTTGTCCGCATGAGCGGAACATCAGCAGCGCGAGGTCTTTCAGTTTTATGTTGTCTGTAATCATGCCGATCCGGTATATTTCCGGTGCGATCAGGACTCCGTACACGTCGATATGCTGGTTCTGGGGGGAGACCGCCGTCCATCCCCTGGTCTTGAAATTATGGTCACGAAGCCTTCCCGCCGGAAGGTCAATATCCCAGAGTACGGTGTAGGTAAGGGCTACGTCCCCGGCATGTTGGGCCCATTCCAGGTATTTCCGGTTCCCGGTAGTCTCATACAGTTCCAGGTATCCCTGCAAGGCGGCGAAAGCGCCTTCCTTGTCTTCGCACTGTGCATCCAGTGTCCCTCCCCAGTAAGGTTCCTCCATGGAAAGATGCCTGGAGGCATAGTGGTTTCCGGCGAATTCGGCCGCTTCCAGATACAGGGGATTATCGAGGATACGGCTGGCCAGGCAGAGGGGAGCGATAAAGAAAGCTTCATTTGTGGATTCCGGATGCCATCCGGGAGTTAGAATTCGTTCAGAGTGAAGCCTGGAGGCTTTGTCCAGGAATTTTATCCATTTTTCCGGGTTCGACCCGCTTTTTTCACTGGCCAGGATAGCCCTGGATATGTTGAGCATGGCCTGCCCCTGGGAGAGAATTTCTTTATGGGTCCATTCACCAGTTTCATAGTTGTACCAGGTGTGGAAACCCTCTTCATAAAATTCAGCCTCGGAAAGAAAATCAAGCGACTGCTGCACCATTTCGGGGATCCGGGGATTTTCCAGGTCTTCCTGCAGCACCTGCAGAGAGTATCCGGGAGCAGCCGCCTGTCCGCACCAGCCCAAAACGAAAAAGGGCCGGTCCGGGTATTTACGGAATCCTCTGGCCTCGCCATTTTCCTGCCACCTGGTGAGGGAAAAGCGGAATTTGTCCTGAATTATCTGTTCGAAGGGAGGAAACTGCTCCAGGCCCGAGGGTGGAAAGATATCCAGGGATGCCCTGACTGCTTCCTGGAAACCTGAGCCCTTGTGTTCAACAGGGAAAGCCTGCAGGTAAAATCTTTTTTCAAATACATCTCCGGGATTGATCATTATCCAGGTGTTGTCATAAGGGAGAAAACGATCCTGCATGGCCTTAATTACACTGTCGCGCCCGTTGGATGCGGTCGGTCCGGACAGAAGGCTCAATTCGGTATGGTTTTCGCTGGCATGGACTCCCATGGACCACCACTGATCATCTCGTCTACCGCCGGAAACAGGAGCGGGCAGGGAGTGCAGAGCCACGCCTTGCAGGTTGTCTCCGGTGCCATATTCAAAGCTTGTGAACGGCATTGGGAATCGATGTTCCTCATAGAATGCCTTCTCTCCGGGGATTCCATCATAAATAGGTGTTCTCCCGCTTCGTTTCCCGGATGGATTGCCGTTGTAGAGAATTCCGGGCATCAGTACTTTCTCCCCGGTTCCTGGAGCAATCCATCTTATAGAGAGGGTGATTTTTTCCAAAGGAACTGTCCCGGCCCATTCCCATCTACGGCGGCATTCTATGAATGATCCCCCGTAACGGTAGGAATCGGAAATAATCCAGTCGCCCTGGGCAAGGGATATTTTACCGCTGAGAACGGTCCATTCCCCGGATTGTTCCTTTTTTGCCGGACTGGAGTGGGTCCAGCCGGCAGGCCATCCGCTCTCCCAGTTCGTGGCAATGGACCACAGGCCTTCAGCCGGAGATTGCAGAATTCCGCCCTCCGGGCTCGAGACTGTGACACCGAATCCGTTTTCTGATTTACTGATCCGGATTTCCGGGCGAGAGGCTGCTGATAGTATGGGCTGGAGAACCAGCAGCAGACAGGTTAAGATCTTCATGGATTTCATTGCGGTTCCATTTCTGGTCTGATGGATTATTATTGTTGTTCCGGCTATTAGAGTAATATAGAAAAGCCCTGATATTTTGCGGAATCTGGTATTACTTTGTCTAGTTTGCGGAAAACGGCAGCTCCTGGAATGAGGCTGGGGAAAGATTTTTACGGAGGAATGGACATTTTTTGCTGCCGTTCAACCTTAACCGGGGTTTCCCAGGGGTTTAATGAAAGTGTCGATTTTGGTAATAACCGCCGCGGCCCGGTGAAGAGCGTGTTGATTAAGGTTGGAAACCTCAAGGATTTCCGGATCTGTTAATCGGGGTGAATTGATGAAAAAACAAAATGCCTGGGAGCGTGTCTGGAGCATGGTCAGGGAGATACCCCCCGGGAAGGTTATGACTTACGGACAGATTGCCATGAGCCTGGAGCCTTTGTCGGCCCGTGCCGTGGGATGGGCCATGAACAGCTGCCCGGAGGATGTTCCCTGGCACCGGGTTGTAAATGCCCGGGGAGGCTGTTCGACTGACGGAAGGCCAGATATCCCCCCGGGATTGCAGAAAGCACTGCTGGAGAATGAGGGGATCGTGTTCAGGCCTAATGGCACTCTTGACCTGGATCTGTACAGGTATTTTCCGGGTTCTCCGGACTTAATTTGAAATTCAGGATTCAGGATTCAGGAATAGACTGGTTAGGAAGCATATTTTTGCCTGAAAATTATGAACTTGAATAAAAAAATGTGTATACTAGGCATCCTTTAAGAGATTTCTACTTATTTCATAATAATCAGAATAAACTGGATTGTTGAAGGAGGTTGGTCATGGCTAAGAAATGCCCGTTGACAGGCAAAGGACCAATGGCTGGCAACAACGTTGCCCACTCAAATAAAAGAACAAAAAGACGGCAGTTGCCCAATATACAGACAAAACGGATTTTTATCCCTGAAGAAGACCGCTGGGTCAGGATAAAGCTTTCAACCCGTGCATTAAGGACCATTACCAAAAAGGGACTGCTGCAGTACCTCAAGGAAGAGGGATTGACCCTTAAACAGGTACTCGCGTAGAGGATACAGAACATGAGAGAAAAAATCAGATTAGTATCAACCGCTAAAACCGGTCATTTCTACACTACTACTACAAATAAAACCAATAATGCAGGTAAACTGGAAATCAAGAAGTATGATCCTGTAATCCGTAAACATGTTCCTTACAAGGAGCATAAGATCGGTTAATTCGGTTTGTTCCTGCTTGTTTTAGACGGCTTTTGAGGGCTTGGAGAGAGGAAATCTTTCCAGGCCCTTTTTTTGTGGCTGGAAGCATCCTTGCTTTCCAGCGAGCGAAAGCGAGCCGCAACGTTATCTTGTCGAGAGCCGTGCGTTGAATGATAACGCTCCACTTGTCAGATGCAAAGTGCAGGGTGCAATCAGGACACAGGTAACTGACAGACTGGGATTGCTGTAGCCAGCGGCTCCAGACCACAGTCGTCAATTGATGGGTGTTTTCTCATACAGGTAGCCTTCCCGGTGGAGCACTTTCAGCTTGTCCGGTTTGCCATCCTTATCTACATCAGCATTCACCTTGACGCTTATTTTCCGGTACTCCTTGTCCTTGTCTGACGAGGTGGGGGTATAGCCGAGGGCGTAACGGTGGCGGGAGAGGGCTGAGATGGACTGGAAGATTCCTTCAAACTGGGAATTGAAGCGGGGGAAGAAAGCGGTTCCCCCGGTATATTTTGCCATGTACCTCAGGGCGGCGTCTCCCTGCTGGAGATTCAGCCTTCCCTGGGAAGCCAGCCTGTCCTCGTAGCGGACCCTGAAACTTCCTCCCAGGCTTACCGGGTAGATGACCGCGTTGGTCCTTTTTACCCGGTCCAGGGTTTCAGAAAGATTCTTTTTGCTGAAAGTGTCCACACCCGAGGAGAGCAGAATGACAGCCAGCTTCTGGTCCAGTTCTTCGGTGCGGTCCAGGACGTCCCATACGGCATCGTACAGGTTGCTTTCCCGGTAGGCCGGGGAATTCATCTTCCGCAAAGCCCCGTACACTTCAGCCTTATTCTGGGTGAAATCAACAAGGATTTCCGGATGCAGGTCATAAGCCATGACCGCGAACCAGTCTCCGGGGCGCATCTGGTCCACAAATGTGTAGGAGGCCCTTATAGCGTCCCACACGAAATACCAGTTCAAGGCTTTACTGAACTCAGTTACCAGCACCGCGGTTATCGGGCCTTCAACCGGCTCAAAGTAAGTTATTTCCTGTTTGACCTTGTCTTCGTAGATCTCAAAATTATCCTTTGAAAGTCCTTTGATCAGGTTTCCGTCCTTGTTCTGGACCGTGGCATCAACCCTGACTATCCTGACATCCACCCTTATCGCGGCCTGTCCGGCGGCTTTGGTTTCTTCTTCCTCGATTTGCTGCTGAGGTTCCTCGATCGGCTGCTGGGCAGAGAGAGGAAGGCAGAAGAGACTCAGCAGGCAAAAAATCAATATAAAAAGCTTTGCATTTACTCGCATGGTTAATTTAATTATCTCAGAAAAATTTAAACACTAAAGTAAAAAAGGAGTACTAACAGCGATTTTCAGTGCTGATATTCCCTGCCTGAAGGCCTCAATGACGTTCCCGGTGCTTAGCTGAAGTCCCGATGGTGCTAGAATCTAAGGGATGGACGCTCTGGAAAAAGAAAAAAGAATAATTGAAAGATTAAAGAACCTGGATTCCGCGATAATCGCTTTCAGCGGCGGAGTGGACAGTTCCTACCTGGCTTTCCTGGCCTTAAAGGTTATGGATAGTCCGGTTAAACTGGTAACCGCCGTGTCTCCTTCAACCTCCGCCTTGCAGAAAAAGCTGGTGCGGGATTTCCTGGATGCCCATGGAGGTGATCATCTGTTCCTGGAAACCAGGGAAATGGAAGATGAGAGATACCTTGAGAATTCCAAGGAGCGCTGTTATTTCTGCAAGAGGGTTATCCTCGGACAGATCAGGAAGATCAAGGAAGAAACCGGCGCGGAATACCTGCTGGATGGAAGTAATGCTGATGACCGCCATGATTACCGGCCCGGGGCAAAGGCGGTTAATGAATACGGTGTGCTCAGCCCCCTGGCCGAAGCCGGGATGAGTAAACAGGATATCCGGGACAGGTCCCGGGTCCATGGCCTGAAAACATGGGACCTGCCTTCCATGCCCTGCCTGGCTTCACGGATCCCCTACGGCATAGGGATAACTGAAGAAGCTTTCCGGAAAATTGAGGAAGCTGAGGAATGCATAAGGAGCCTGGGCATCAGAACCTTCAGGGTTCGACACCACAATGACCTGGCCAGGATTGAGGTTTCAGCTGAAGAACTGCCCAGGTTCCTTTCCGCTGATCTGATGAAGCAAGTTGACGTCAGGCTGAAGGAAATAGGGTATAAGTACGTGGCCCTGAATATGGTTCCTTTTGAATCCGGATCACTGAATCAATATATTTCAATTGACGATTGACGATTGTGGTCGGAAACATCCTTGTTTTCCTGCGAGCGAAAGCGAGCCGAATCTTGCCGTGGCCTTCCAGCCTTATGCCCCAAAGATTATCCGTGTTGATTGTGATGCGCGTATTCAGGACACCGGTGACTCTTTCCGGGTAATCTCCTATTCCTTTTCTCCCTGAATCGGGGTCGGTATTAATATCGCCTTCGGAATCGAAATGAACAGGTACCCGCGCTCCCGAAATGCCGATCTTCATTCCTCAACAGTCAACCCGCGCTTCTCCCCTTCCATATTCATGCCCACTTGTCTATATTAATTTCATGACCAGAAAACTGTTGTTCCTGCTGCTCCTGATATCAATTGTTATGACTTGTTTCCAGCTCCCGGGTTTTTCAGCCAGCCGTGCCCCGGTGAGAGGCCGGGAAGCAATGGTGGTAAGCACCAGTTCCTTCGCCACGGATGTCGGTGTGGAGATCCTGAAAAAAGGCGGTAATGCCGTGGACGCCGCCGTTGCCGTGGGCTTTGCTTTGGCGGTAACCCACCCCGCGGCCGGAAATATCGGCGGGGGCGGGTTCATGGTCGTGCACCTGGCTGAAGAGGGACGGGAGTACACCCTGGATTACCGGGAAAAAGCCCCGGCGGCAGCCTCGGTTAACATGTACATAGGCGGGGATGGTAAGGTGATTGAAGGATTGTCGACCAATGGCTACCTGGCCAGCGGAACACCTGGATCGGTTGCCGGACTCTACAAAGCCTGGAGGAAATTTGGCAGCCTTCCCTGGGCTGAACTGGTAAAGCCCGCCGTGAAGCTTGCCGGAGAGGGCTTTGAGGTTAGCCATGCCTTTGCTGAATCCCTGAGGCATGGCGCCAAGAGAATGGCGGCCTGTCCCGAAAGCAAGAGAATTTTTCTGCGGGATGGAGATTATTACCGCGAAGGGGAAATCTTCAGGCAGCCGGACCTGGCCCGGACACTTGACCTGATCAGGGAGAAGGGTCCTGATGGTTTTTACAAGGGGATAACCGCTGGCCTGATTGCTGATGATATGAAAGAGAACGGGGGCCTCATAACCCGTGAAGACCTGGAAGCCTATGAAGCTAAATTCAGGGATCCGGTCAGGGGAAGCTACCGTGGTTACGAGGTGGTTTCAATGGGACCTCCCAGTTCCGGGGGAACCATACTTCTTGAAATGCTGAATATCATGGAGGGATTTCCTCCGGAAGATCAAGGCTATAACTCCTCTGAATTCATACACTTGAAATCAGAAGCCATGCGGCTGGCTTTTGCTGACCGGGCGGAGTACCTGGGAGACTCTGATTTTTTTCCGGTTCCCGTCGAGGGACTGACCTCCAAGGAATACGCCTCTGCGCTGGGGAAAAAGATTCTCAGGGACCGGGCCACTCCAAGTGCATCTGTTTATGCCGGGAACCCTCCCGGATACGAGTCTGAAGAAACCACCCATTATTCAGTAGTGGATAAGGACGGTAATGGCGTTGCTGTTACAACTACTATCAATTGGGGTTATGGTTCAGGAGTTACAATCAGGGGAGCCGGTTTCCTGATGAATAATGAGATGGATGATTTCAGCTCAGGAAAAGGTATTCCCAACGCCTTCGGACTGCTGCAGGGTGAAGCCAATGAAATTCAACCCGGCAAGAGGCCCCTGAGCGCCATGACCCCGACCCTGGTCAAGAAAGACGGAAGCCTATACCTGGTGCTGGGCAGCCCGGGAGGACCGACAATAATTAACACGGTATTCCAGGTGCTTATGAACGTTACCGATTTCGGGATGGATATCCAGGAAGCGGTAGATGCCCCGAGAATTCACCACCAGTGGATGCCCGATAAGCTATTCGCTGAAAAGGACGCCCTGGTGTGGGATGTTGCGAAAGCTCTGGAAAGCAAAGGACACCAGATAGAGTACAGGGGAAATATAGGAGACGCTCACTGCATCATGGTTGACAGTAGCGGAATCCGCCTGGGTGCGCCTGATCCGCGTACCGACAGCAAAGCCGCCGGATATTGAAACCTTGAACCTTGAACTCTGAACTTTGAACCAAATCCTATCCTATCAGCACAAAATGCAGATCCATTACATTGGTTCGGGTAGGCCCGGTGATTATCAGGTCGCCCAGGGGGTGGAAGAAATTGTAGGAATCATTCCGCCGGAGATGGTCTTCAACCGATAATCCCAGCTCCCTGGCTTTGGCCAGGGTACTGTGAGTGACCCTGGCCCCGGCGGAATCGGTCGGACCATCGGTCCCGTCAGTGCCCAGGGAAGCAAACATCACCGGTTTCCCGGAGAAGTGATTCATGTGGCGAGCGCATTCCAGGGTGAATTCCATGTTCCGGCCGCCCTTGCCGTCGCCTTTAAGCCTGACCGTGGATTCTCCGCCGGATATCAGGCAGCAGGGAGGAGTGACAGGCTTGCCGCTTGACAGGATCTCCCGGGCCAGGGCAACGTGAAACCGGGCCAGTTCCCCTGTGTCGCCGGAGAGGGAAGATGAGAGGATCAAAGGAGTGTATCCCATCCTGCGGGCTTCAGTCCCGGCTGCTTCCATGGCCTGCCTGTTGTTGGCGATAATGATGTTTTTTATCCGTTCCGGTGAAAACTCACCGGGTTTCAGGGTTTCCGGCGGAGACTCCTTTCCCCCGGCAGCACCTCTTTCTAAATGATTCATCACAGGAGGAGGAATGCTGGATTCAATCCCGTATTTCTCAATGATATCAAGACAATCCCGATAGGTTGTGGGATCAGCCGCGGTTGGACCTGAAGCAATTGATGCCAGATCATCACCGATAACATCGGAAAGGATCAGGGACAGGACCGAGGCTCCATTCAAGGCTCTCAGGAGCCTTCCGCCCTTAACCCCGGATATATGTTTGCGAATCGCGTTTATTTCCTGGATTTCAGCACCGCAGGAGAGCAGGGCCCGGGTAGTGTTCTGCTTATCCTCCAGGCTTATGCCTTCAGCTGGAAGCGGAAGCAGCGCGGAACCTCCCCCTGAAATGACGATGATCACCAGGTCTTCAGGGCCGGTTTCAGCGGAAAGCATCTGGATCATTGCTTCCGCGCCTTTACGGCCTCTCTCATCTGGTTCCGGATGGGATGCCTCCAGGACCTTAGTGCGGTTCAGGCGGCCCCCATGACCATCCTTGACAATTATAATTCCCCTGGAAAGTCGGTCTCCCAGTTGTTTTTCAACAGCCTGGGCCATGGGGTAACCCGCTTTACCGAACCCGGACAGGAATATCTTCCTGAACCCGGAGAAATCAGGATCAGCCTCCTTGAAGTAACGCCTGACAGCCTCCCCGGGATCCACCGCCTCGATGGCGGCGCCGTAAATACTGGTTAATGCCGTGTCCAGGTCGAAAGCCATAAGCTGATCCGCGCGTTGCCTGCTGTTAAGAATTCAAGATTAGTGATTTCGTTTTAAAATATCAATCCTGGCTGCTGCTGCCTGAATCAAGGCAGCTTTAATCCAGGTTAAGCTTTATTGAATCATTGCGTTTCACGAATTTCGGAAAGCGCTGGATAATCTGGTAACGGAGCAGTCCAGCGAAGAATCCCGCGATGATAATGAAAATAAGGAATGTGCCGGTACCGAGAATCGCTTTGGTTATCAATCCCAGGAAAGTTTTGGTGGCACTGGGCCTCGGTTCATCCGATTTTTTCTGGAAGTACTGGATTGAAGGCGAGTAGCTTACCTGGTTCAGGGTCTCAACGGCCAGATCCTCCGGCCCTGAAAAAACTGCAACAAGCAGGCCCGACCGTTTCAGGAACACGGCCTCTGAGCTGAAGTAACCGTCAAGGTCAGCCCTGATTTTGGCTGAATATTCCCTGGCCAGCTCATGGGTGGGATACCCGATCAGGAAAAGGGGACTTGCGTCAGGACCATAAGCCGCGTAGGTTATTTCAATCCTGTCGGCAAATCCGATATCTTCAAGCAGGGGTTCCGGAAAACGGGGATTGTTTTTCAGGGTGTCAGCTCCCAGGTAGAAGAGCGGAGACCGAAGTGACATCCCTTCTTTCGGGAGATGAGAAACCGTGACCGGGAGGAAATTCGGAAGTTCAATACCCGAGGCAAACATGTCTATAAGCCCGGTCATCTCTTCAGTTGTGAGAGGTGAATTGTCCATCCTTTGAACGGAAATGAAATAATTGCCTCTCCAGAAAACCGATTTTTCAGGATTGAACCAGTTCCCTACGGGGGCTTTAAGCCGTTCTAAATTTTTTGATTTGGCATACTCGGGCCAGTGGGTATAAAGCTGGTAGGCGCCCAGGGAATCCAGGACCTCCCATATCTGGAGCCTGTACACAGTGTTTTTCGCGTCGGTCATCCTCCAGGAAGACAGAGAACTCAGACGGGCTTCCTCCAGGAATTCAATTGGGAAGGGTCCCTGGGTAACCGCTTCAGCGACCTCGGACTGTTCATCGGTCATCACAAAGCGCACGCCTTCGAATCCGGGGTAGAACCTCTGGATTGAAGGTTCGGCCGTGACAGGAATTATGGTAGCCAGGGCTGCAGCCAGTGCAGCCACGCAAATAACAAGTTTTTTTATTTTCATTAGATTATTAGTCGCCGGTACCGGCAGCACTGGAAGCCGGCTGAAAACTTCCCAGGGACTGGAAATAATCTTCTACACCGGTATAGAGGGCTTCGGCCAGCAAATTTCTAGACTTTTCGGATTTATAATACTTTTCATCAGAAGGATTACTTATAAAGCCTACTTCTGTCAAGATGCTGGGCATATTTGATCCGATCAGGACGATGAATGGTGCCTGTTTTACTCCCCGGTTCCTTTGGCCGTTCAGGGACTTGGACAGGTTGGCATGCAGATTTGTCTGGACAACCTGGGCCAGGTCCCGGGACTCACTCTTGTAGTCACCCCTGGCAATGCTCCGCAGGAGGTCCTCCAGCGCGGCAATGGTACGCTGTGATCCGGCATTTTCCATGCTGGCAACCCGGCGCTCGTCATCATTGCTTGAGAAATCAAGTACAAAAGTTTCGATGCCCCTGACCCGGCGATTCGGGCTGCCATTGGCATGTATGGAAATAAACAGGTCGGCATTGATCTGGTTGGCAATGGCCGTGCGTTCTTCCAGGGGAACATAAACATCCCTGTCCCGGGTCATTGCGACTTCTATCCCCAGCCGGTTCACCAGGTAGTCACGCAATTTCAGGCCTACATCCAGGACCAGGTCTTTTTCTTTAAGGCCGGTCGGGCCCGTTACCCCCGGATCCTTGCCCCCGTGCCCGGGATCGATTACAACCTTGCCTACCTTCAATCCCAGGGTGCGGGTGAGGGTCATTTTGCCATCACGGGTTGGAGCCGCTCCGGCTGTGGCCGGTCCGGGGACGACCGGGGGAGGGTTCTTGATATCCGGAGAGCTTGAATTGTTGGAAGACGCGGCCTGTTTGAGCGGTGTTCCCCTGGTATCAATAACAATTCTGAACGGATTATAAAGGGCGAACACCGTGTGGTTGTTTATGGCGTCAAAATCCAGTACAACCCTGACAACGCCGGGCCGGTTTACACCTACCCTTATCTGGTTTATGAAAAGCCCGTTCACATCATAGGATCGGTTTATCAGCTTCCGGTCCATCCTGGTATTCAGGAGATCAAAGAATATCCGGTCCGGATTGGACAGGACTTCTTTATTGAATTCAGTTTCCTTGTCCAGCTGCAGTACTACCCTGGTGTAGTCCTTGTTGGACCAGAATCGGATATTAGACAGCACGGCTGGGGATCCTGTGACTCTCCGAGGAGCCGAAGATGTCCGGATTTCAGGTTTTTCAGGGGCGGCAGAGGCTTTTTTAACCGGGCCGGCCTTCAATTCCCCGGCACGCTGAAGGGCTTTGCTCCTGAATTTTGTACTGGGGTATTCCCTGGCCGTAAATTCGTAGTAATAGATGGCTTTGCCGCGATATGAGGCATTCGGGAATTTTGCTGCCATCTCGTCATATAGAGTTGCCACGTTGTAGAGAGCGTCATCACAGGCCCCGTAGGTGGGATCATGATCCACAACCCTGCGGTAAAGGGTGATGCTGTGCAGGTACTCGTTCCTGGTACGCTTTTCAGCCGGCCTGGTCATCAGCTGCTGGTAGTATTTTTCAGCCTTCTGGAAGGCTTCCCTGGCCGCACCCCGGTCCCGCCCTACACCGGTAAGTGTAACCGCTGAGAAAAACAACAGTATCAGGACTAAAAGCTTTTTTTGGCGCATATTCAAATTGCTGATTATACCGGGAAGTACCTTTCTCTTTCATATCCTGCCATTTTTGAACCAAAAGATATTTTATAAAAAAGCTCTGATAAGCATGACACCCGCAGACTGCAGCCAGAGATTGCCGGGCGGGAATATCCGCATGGCGCAGACTGCCTCTGGCGCTTCGAGAGCTGATAGACCATTGACCGGATACGATTTTTGATGGAGGCTTCGCAAACTGGAATTGGGTCCTCCGCGTTTGGCATTCGGAAATTGATGTTTCCCAGTCGGTGTTGGTCGCTCCGTAAGCAAGCCATGTAATTATCCATAACCTGGAAGCATATGTGAACTGGGAGTATATGCCGCGGTGGGGTTCGCTTTCGCTCGCGGGGTCGAGGATCATACCGTCCGCGAAATTTAAAAATTGGAAAGCATCACGTTCCCATTTTCGTCGACGGTTCGGACGATCTTTACGGCCCTGCGTTTTTGTGTATCCGGCTTATCCTCCAACCCGGCCAGTGATTTGACTTTTTCGACATAATTGATGGTTTCGGGGTAGGGAGGTATCCCCTTGTATTTTTTAACCGTGTTTTCACCGGAGTTGTAGGCTGCCAAAGCGAAATTAAGGTTATTGTCGAAATGATTCATCAGGAAACTGAGATATTTAATTCCGCCGGAGATGTTTTCTTCAGGATTAAAAACATCTTCCACCCCGAAACGTGAGGCCGTATCAGGATGAAGCTGCATCAGGCCCTTGCAGTCTTTCGAGGAAACCGCGTAAGGATCGTAGTTGCTTTCCACCTGGATTACCGCTTTAACAAGATCCCCGGATATTTTATGTTCCGAGGCATAATGATTGATTATATCTTCGTAGTATACGGATTCCCTGGATATCCTTGATGAATCAATTCCCAGGCTTTTTACAGGCATTTCAAGATCCGGGACGGAGCCTCCCCTGGCCCCTATGTTTGTGAAAATGCGGGTTCCGTCCTGATCAACATAGGAGAACAGGTCGCTGCCTGAAGGAACTCCAGCCAGCAGTGCCAGTGCCAGGAACATAAACGCGATAATCTTGAATTTTGCCATAATAATCAGGTGTTCGCTTCTCTTATGATACATCTAACGGCTGAATAGACGAATTAACGAACGGAATTATTCCCCCGCTCCTTCAACTGAAATAAAATCTCATGCCGCACATACGGCGTATATGTGTAAATTATTACTAGTAGCTTTAAATGATAAAATACCCGACATAATAAGTTTGTGATGTTCCCTACATTGTGCATAAAGGAGATTAAATGGAACCCCTGAAACAATCCCGAAAATTCAAAGGACCGCGAGGCCCTGTTGTACTGGTCATAATGGACGGCGTTGGAATCGGTAAAGGTGATGCCGGCGATATTGTGAAATTGGCTGACACCCCGAACCTGGATTTTCTCAAGGAGAATTTTGTTAATACCAGTGTCCAGGCTCATGGATCGGCCGTGGGTATGCCCTCAGATGATGATATGGGCAATTCTGAAGTCGGGCATAATGCCATCGGCTGCGGAAGGGTTTTTGCCCAGGGGGCCGCTCTCGTAAACCAGTCAATAAAGACGGGTGCTATGTTTGAAGGGGAAACCTGGAAAAACCTGGTTGGAAATGTTAAGGACAATGATTCCTCGCTTCATTTTATCGGCCTCTTTTCAGACGGAAATGTTCACTCCAACATTGGCCATCTCGAAGCCATGCTTTCCCGGGCCAAGGAAGACGGTGTTAAAAAAGCCCGCGTTCATCCCTTGCTGGACGGAAGGGATGTTCCTCCGACATCAGCCCTGGAATATGTGGATCGTTTTGAAAAATTCCTGTCAGATATCAATGCCGATGGAACCGTGGATTACGCTATCGCTTCCGGCGGCGGCCGCATGAATATAACCATGGACCGCTACAATGCCAACTGGGACATGGTTAAAAGAGGCTGGGATACCCATGTTAAGGCCAAGGGCCGGGAATTTGCCACTATGCAGGAAGCCATTGAAACCTACCGGGTCGAAAAGCCGGGCATCCTTGACCAGGACCTCCCGGCATTCATTATAAGCCGGGACGGAAATCCTGTCGGGCCGGTTGTGGACGGGGACAGCGTGATATTCTTCAATTACCGTGGGGACCGGGCCCTGGAGATCACCAAGGCTTTTGAAGCTGAAAACCTGGAAGAGTTCGATCGCGGTAAGAAGCCGGATGTGGAATATGCCGGAATGATGGAATATGACGGGGATCTCAAGGTTCCCGCGCAATACCTGGTGGAGCCTCCGGCAATCGACCGGACCCTGGGAGAATATCTCTCTGTGTCCGGTGTTTCCCAGTATGCGGTGTCTGAAACCCAGAAATTCGGACATGTCACCTATTTTTTTAATGGGAACCGCTCCGGGAAATTTGACGCGAAACTTGAGACCTACGCTGAAGTTCCTTCAGACATTCTTCCATTTGAGGACGCGCCCCGAATGAAGGCCGCTGAAATAACCGGAGCTACGGTTGCGGCTATTGAATCAGGGAAATACAAATTCATCCGCCTTAATTATCCTAATGGCGACATGGTCGGCCATACCGGTGTTTTTGAAGCCGTGCGGACCGCTGTTGAAGCCGTGGACAAGGGTGTTGGAGAGCTAATGGAAGCTGTCAAAAAGGCCGGGGGAATCATGATCATTACAGCTGATCACGGAAATGCCGATGATATGGCTGAATATGATAAGAAAACCGGGGAGATAAAACGGGACAGCCAGGGCAATATCAAGCCGAAAACGGCCCATTCCCTGAATCCCGTGCCTGTATATTTCTATGATCCAGCCGACCAGGCCGGAATAAAGCTGTCAGGGGTTGACAAGCCGGGTATCAGCAACCTTGCCGCTACCTGCCTGGTACTGCTGGGATTCGAACCTCCAGCGGACTACACCCCCAGCCTGGTGCAATTGACGGTAGAAAATTAAAGTTCGTGGCCGGAAACATCCCTGTTTTCCGGTCCCGAAGGGACAGTTTGTGGCTGGAGCCGCCGGCTCCAGTAACTCCGGACTCTGACCCGGCTGCTGACGACCACTGTGGGAGATCATAAGCTGGCAGCTTATGCCACCTTAAAAGACCAAGGGCTGGAAGCCCATGGCACGATTGTGGCTGGAGCCGCCGGCTCCAGTAACTCCGGACTCTGACCCGGCTGCTGACGACCACAGTGGGAGATCATAAGCTGGCAGCTTATGCCACCTTAAAAGACCAAGGGCTGGAAGCCCATGGCACGATTGTGGCTGGAGCCGCCGGCTCCAGTAACTCCGGACTCTGACCCGGCTGCTGACGACCACAGTGGGAGATCATAAGCTGGCAGCTTATGCCACCTTAAAAGACCAAGGGCTGGAAGCCCATGGCACGATTGTGGCTGGAGCCGTCGGCTCCAGTAACCCCGGACTCTGACCCGGCTGCTGACGACCACAGTGGGAGATCATAAGCTGGCAGCTTATGCCACCTTAAAAGACCAAGGGCTGGAAGCCCATGGCACGATTGTGGCTGGAGCCGCCGGCTCCAGTAAAAAGGTGTAGATTCCTGGCTGGCAAATATTGTCTAACTACATATGCTAGTTAGGAATGGAGATTATGGAGGGTCGAAGACCCGATGGCTATCAGCCTGGGGTGACCGAAGGGAACCCCAGGAAAAAGTTGTTCCCAACAAAAAGAAGGGAGCTCTGAAGGAGCGACCTCAATCCCTGATTTCGTGAATTTATTTCCCAGGACGTTATTTATTACGAAAGGGGAAACAAAATGCCGCAGTCACTGGCTCAGAATCTACATCACACCATTTTCAGCACCAAGGATCTAGTGAAAATGATACGGGGTGTATGGGCCCCCGAATTGTACAGCTATATCGGTGGAATAATGAGAAGAATGAATTGCCGCCTGATTTCAGCCGGAGGGACTAGCGATCATGTCCACCTTCTCTCATCAACAGGTAAAACCACAACTATTCCCGATTTGGTAATGAAGGTGAAATCTCTTTCCTCTGCCTGGATACATGAGAATGTTGCCAAGGGCAAGAAATTTTCCTGGCAAAGGGGATACGCCTCATTCTCAGTAAGTGAAGCCATGATGGAGGATGTTAAGAAATATATTGAGCATCAGCCAGAACATCATCGGCAATGCTGTTTTCAGGAAGAACTGCGGACACTGCTTAATAAACATAAGCTAAATTACGATGAAAAGTACCTGTGGGATTGAATACTCGTGGTGCATGTCGCACTTTCAGCGCTCCACCCAGGAAAAAAAGATGCCCAAATTCCTGGGGTTCCCCGAACCTTTGGTTCGGGATCACCCCAGGCTTTTTAATGCTGGGCTTTCAGCCCGCCTACAAGTAGACAACCGAGTAGGCGGATTTCTTGATATCCAGGTAATTGTCCACACTATTCCAGGATGTTATCTTTTGAGGTTGATGATTAAATAAGCGGGGAATCCGGAGATTCCCCGCTTTTTTATCTATTCCGCTGCTTCTGTCAGTTCAACCGTAACCGAATGCTTCCCGCCCCAGTTGGAGGTATAGTCCAGGTTCACCTTACCGCTTCCGGAGATTATGAACTGGTGTTCAATCCTCCCGAAACCGGGAACCTTCAGTAACTGAACCTCCGGTTTGGATTCCTTGTAACGGGCCTCACCGGTGTAGATATCAAGCAACCTTCCGCCCGCGATGACCCTGGCATTTTCCGCGGTCACCTCCAGGGAATCTTTCCTGAAGAGGTTATGCCTGTCGGCCATGACGCTCATTGTAGGGATGGCATTGCTGTTTTCCAGCCGGGTTCTCACCTGCCAGAGGTCAGCCCCTATTTTTTTCACATCAAATGCTTCCAGGGTTACATTGGGGGTGTTCTCAGCGGAAAAAATTATGGCCATGGCATTGCGGTGCAGCAGTTCCCTGAGGAGGAATATGGGAGGCATACGGCTGCTGAACTTGGTCCATCCGCCGATTTCGATTTCGCCGTAAACCGGATGATTGAACGGTTCCCAGTCCTTATACATTTCACCATGGGTCAGGTAGTCGCTGAATGCCAGGCGTTCCTTGTCCCGCTCCGGATTATTGCGGCGGTATCCCCCACCGGAATCCGGGACAACCTTTTTCTCTTCAGCCCTGCTCTTGAAATTCTCGGATTCTCCTACCATGTAGAGTTCCGGAACCCACCCGAAAATTCCATTGCAGCCCATCATCCAGTTGACAAAATCTCCATAGGAAATATAGAGGTCTTCGCCGGATACCAGGTAGCGGTAGCCGGGAACCAGCCTTTCATTCTGGGCTCCCAGGTAATCATAGACTTCCACATCTCCCTGGGGGAGCTTTCCCATCCCGGAACTGCTGGGAGGCCGCAGGAACATGCCGCCTGAATTATGGAGAGCAAAAGCGGAGCAGATATTGGGATGGCTCCTGATATATTTCCCGGCAGCCTTTATGGATTCGGACTGGAAGGGGAAATCTCCGGCTCCGCCCTGCACATAGCGGGGCATCCAGTCATATCCCCAGTTCCGGTTTCCGTCATAGTAGCCTTCGGCATCTTCATTGATCATTCCGTCTCCGTCGTTGTCAATGCCTTCCTGACCCAGCAGGCTCCATTCGCCTTTCTCGCCGGGATTGACCCTTACCATAACCCTGGGATCTTCCGGATCAAGACGGTAGTTTCCGTAAGGATCTTTCTTCCTCATCTGGCGTATACTTCCGTCTCCGTCCAGGTCATCCGGGAAATCCTCGTCAAACAGCCCGTCACGGTCATCATCATAGGGTAAACGTACGCTTCGGCTGCTGCTCGGAGTATGGGCATCCTCGAAAAAATGATACCTTCCGTCCACGTTGAGGACCGGGGTTACATAGAATACATTTCTATCAACTATTGCTTTAACCTTGCTGTTGGTTTCATACTTGCCCAGCAGGTAGTCCAGCATGTAAAGGGCTACTTCTCCGGCCTGGATTTCGTTTCCGTGTATGTTTCCGTCAACATAAATTCCGGGCTTATCGTGTTCCGGGCCGGTTTCAGGATTGAAAACGACCAGGGCGTATATCTCCCGGCCTTCATCGCTTTTACCTACCAAGTCAAGGCGGGTTAATTCCGGGTACGCTTTATTAAGGGCTTTTACAGCTTCAACGACCTGTTCATAGGAATAGTAGTGATCGAATGAGAGTGGGACCGTAACCGGCTGATTACTGGTCGGAGCGGCCGCGGTAAAAGCGGTCAGGATGAACAGGAGAATCGGTATTATCAGTAATTTTTTCATTTTGCACCTCCCAGACTTATCTCCTTCTCATCATTCCAGGCGTTCATTGTTAGGGATTTGACTGTGACTGTTTGGGGAGAATCGGTTTTAACAAGCCATTTTGCTACAGCGGTTCCCCCGGCGGGAACGCTGTAGACCTGGATTCTCGGTTTCCCTTCCAGGACAGTGATTCCCGGATTATCCAGGGTAACAATAACCGGCAGTATCCTTCCGTTCCTTGCTCCCATGGCGATCGGATAAGGAATTTCGCCTTCGTTTCTGACAACTGCTTCGATTTTTGAGACCCCTGATCCCAGGTTTTCAACCTTGACCTCCGCAAGGGACACCCGGGGCAGTTTTCCCGCGAGTTCCAGGGTCCAGGGGACCTGGGCCGAAAGAAGTTCCTCGATTTCTTCAGGCTGGGGGGTATTGTCGGTAAAGGGAACCGGTCCTCCTATTTCAACTTCTCCGAGGCTCGGGTGCTGGAAAACCTTCCATTCCACGAATCCCCTTCCTTCCAGCACGGAATCACTGTAGGCGAGAAGGGCTTTTTTATCTTTAACATCCGGATCATCATCGTTGCCCGCGCCCTGTTTCCCTGATCTTTCCGGCTTATCAGTCCTGGCGGAACTGTCTCCGTCCTTATCTGCGCCGGAATCCTTTTTTTCCACCGGTGGTGTCCAGAAATCAAGGGCGAAAGAAGGAATGCCCAGGTGATAGTAGGCCAGGAGTTCAAAAGATCCGTCCTTGTCGGCCGCCGGGGAGATTCTTTCAGCAGGGATGCCTTTTTCTTCAAGGAATTCCTTATATTGTTTTGATATCTCCCTGTAGATAACCATGTCGTTCGGCATGGGATTAGCTTCGGCTTTGAGGCCCAGCCAGCCGGCAATTCTGGCTTCGCTAAGAACCGCGCCCTCCAAAGCTTCCTGGATAGCCGTTTTGGCCTCATCATAGGTATAGGTCCGGCTGGTGTCCACTCCGAAATTTCTGCCGATACGTTCCGGTATTTTCAGCCGGTTCAGGTCATTTCCGCCCTTACGGTCGGTCCGGGGCGGCGAGAAGCAGAAGTTGCTGGATCCGTAGGTGACGGCCATGGCAATCTCGGGATGGCTGTAAACAAATTCCAGAACCGCCCTGGCTTCAGGAGCGCTTCCCGGCCAGGTTCCCCCGTCAGGGGTCCAGTATTCATAACCATGGGGGGAAATTGATACCCACGTTGGTTCCGCCCGGCCCGTCCTCGTTGAACTGGCCGTCCCGGTCATTATCGAGGCCTTCGGTGTACAGGGAATATTTCCCGGTTTCTCCCTTTTTGGGATCAGCCTTTTTCATCAGGCGCGGTTCTCCGGGAACCTGGATCCATTCTCCCTCAGGATCAATCACCCTCATCAGGCTGATGATTCCGTCGCCGTTCAGGTCCTCAACCCCGTCTTCGTCCACGGCTTCATCCATGTCATCGTTAACTGGAGAGGCATTGCGGGGGTCCTGGTTAAGAGGTTTTGAGAAATACCCCGAAAGGGCGTCTGGATTTCCGCAGGGCAGGATATACCAGGTTTTGTCCTTGTAAAGCTCAGGGTTTTCCAGCAGGCTTTTTGCCAGGTAAAGGGCTGCTTCGGTTGCCAGCGGAACAGTTCCCTCCATGTTTGCGGCCGTTAAGATTGCCGGCAGGGTTTTTTCCCTGCCTGCCTCAGGACCGATTTCGAGCAGGAGCAGGGCTTCGCCGCCCGCGGTTTTTCCCAGTTCGTGAACCTGGGCGCTGTCATGGCCGCCAAGTTCACTGACAATCTTGTTCACCTGTTCCGGGCTGTGGTAACTGGCAAAAGTGGTTTCAGCCAGGGTATAAGCCGGGAAAGTGAACAGTACCAGGATAGAAAAGAAGATTAATCCTGTTTTTATTTTCATTTTCACCTCTTTATATGCGTAAGGTTTAGTGTTTCGCCCTGTCAGTAAAAGCGAATTTAATTTTTCATTGTAATGCAATCAGTTAAGAGCGTCCATGGGAATGCGCCAGCATTTAACGCTGTCTCTTTTCCAGGTATAGGTTATGGCAATCCCTTGTGGTGTTTCGACGATTGACGGGTAGGAGAACTCACCTTCTTCGGTTTCCAGGCTTACCAGGTCAGACCAGGTTTTGCCGTTGTCGCTGGAAACAGCCAGGTTCAGTGGGTACCTGTGCCCCCAGTTTTCAGGGACGGGATTGTACACAAGAAGGATTCTGCCGTCTTCCAGCTTGAGGGCGTCAATGCCGCTGTTATTGTTGGGCAGGCCTGAATCATAAGCCTTGGACCAGGTCCGGCCGTAGTCTTCTGAATCGGCCCTGGCGATCACCCCGGACTGGGTTCTCATAAGGGTGTGGACCATGCCCGGTTCTGACTCCCAGAATGTGGGCTGGATTGCCCCTTTTCCCTTGAATACATCATCGCTCATGTCTATATCATCAGATCTTGTCCAGGTTTTCCCCCCGTCCTCGGAGCGGTCCGCGAAGGGTTTCCATGCCTGGTATTCGGTTGATGCCGGGGCCAGCCATGATCCGTCGGAAAGAAGTATCGGTTTGTTTTTGACCGGGCCCCGTCCCCCCTCATCTCCGGGTACCAGTTCAAC
Source organism: Acidobacteriota bacterium (assembly GCA_963666915.2). GTDB lineage: Bacteria > Acidobacteriota > UBA6911 > RPQK01 > JAPXNP01. The sequence goes on along the minus strand of CAXXEX010000003.1, from coordinate 160,700 downwards.
CGGTTCGGACCAGGTTTTCCCCCCGTCTTCAGACCTCATCCAGAATGTCTGCCAGAAAGGGATCTTGGGTCCGGCCTTGAAAAACAGGTAGACTCCGCTGTGAGGATTCCTGAAAAGTACCGGGTTCCAGTGGGCGGCGTCCATGACCCTGGCTGCTTTCCGGATGTCTTCCCATCTGCCGTCGATGTAGCGGGACATCCATATGCCCACATCGGACTGGCCTTCCTTGCTCCCCCAGAACCAGGCGCTTACCAGGCTTCCGTCCTCCATTGCCGCTATGGTCGAGGCATGGCATTCGTTTTCAAAATCCTCAGGCTGAAAGACAAATTCCGTGCCTCCGCCGGCAGCCTCTACTTTTTCAATAAAAGCTTCAGTAGTCATCTGCACCTCCGGAAGGGTGTACTCCGCTTCAGCCTCGGCGGCGGTTTCCGGTGTCTCCGCGGGCGGAACGCAGCCGCTGAATAACATGGTGACCGTCAATAATCCAATTAAGAAATAAAATTTCATTGCCCCTGTCCTTCCAGGATTTGTAATTCAGGTTCAAGATTCAAGATTTGTGCGCCAAGAGCGCGCTTTCAGTTTCAAGGTTTATTTTGCGGCTGGATTTTCCAGCCGCATGACTTCTGAGGCAGGAGTTTCGTACCTGTTTTGCGGATTTGAAAGCTCCAGCCGTGGGCAGGACAGCGGCCTGCGGTTTCTATTTGTTTTCTTCTCTATTCTATCTAAAAAATTACATCAATAACCCTGGTTTTGACAAGGACAGCCGCTCCCGCCGTGGCGGCCAGGATGGCCACTATCAGTATCGCGTTGAGCAGCAGCCTGCGGATTCCCTTGCCGGTTTCCTCTCCCAGGTAGCGCTTTTTATTATTCATTGTGAAAAAGGCGATGTAAGCCATGGGCAGGAGGGTCAGGCATATGGCGGAAGCAGCCACCGGCATCCACAGGGGATACTTAAATGCCACTCCCAGCAGTCCTATGGCGGGAACCAGGCTGAACAGGCGATAGCGCCGGGAGGTATATTCCAGCCCGAACATCTCGCAGAAGGTGAATCCGCACATGACCATGTGGGTGCTGATTGCACCGCAGGCCATACCGATCAGGCCCAGGTCAAAAATAATGCGTCCCAGGGTTGAGCCCAGCACGGTTCCCAGGACGGCGGCGGCTTCAACCGGGCGGATATCGGTGCGAACCGCTTCGATCCCCGGTTCGTATATGTTTTCCGCCATGGCAATGATTACCAGCGATGTGGTTATGACATAGGGCAGAAACATGGAGCTGAACAGGTCATAGCGGGCCAGTCCCTTATGGGCTTTACCCCATCCTTTGGCCAGCAGGGAATAGGGGTATAGAAAGGTCATGTTTATGCCTACCGCGGCCCCGAAAGCTCCAAGGATGACAATAACCGCCCCATCCGCTTCGGGGATCTGGAAGGTGAAAAATCCGGACAGGAGTTCGCCCCAGTTAACCCCGGAATATATGACAACGAGCAGGAATGAAACAATAACGCAGCGTATGGTCCACTTAAGGAATCCTTCGTAGAAACGGATTCCGCGGGAATTGGAGCCGTAGTTCCAGGTGACCATGATGCTGAATCCCAGGATAATGAAACCCGCGCCGAATTTCACCAGGTACTGGAGCGGGGCGGATTCGGTCCCGGCGCCGGAAAGCTGGGCCAGGTCCCAGGCTGCTCCTCCCACCAGGCCGTATTGAGGAAAATGCCAGATCACTGAGGCCACAATCGCGCCGAGGGCCCAGAGGAATGCCACCCAGGGTGCCAGTTCCCTGGAGAAGGATCGATACGGCCTTTCACCTTTCGAAAGGGTGACGTTGCCCAGGGCCACGAGCATGAACACTCCCAGGAGCATGGCCAGGGGCTGGACCCACAGCAGCTTGTAGCCGAATGAAGCCCCGGCGATAACTGATGCCGCGGCGCTGCCGGCTCCAAGGGTCATGGCGCTTTGCAGCCAGGCCGGCCCGGTTAGTTTGAAATAACCCCTGATTCGCCTGGGAAAGGATTTCTGTTCCAGGCCTGCCAGGTATCTATTTTCTTCGCGAAGCTTTTCCGGATCCCATTTGGCCGTCATGGGAAGGCCGGCATTTTTTTCAGCCATTGTCATCCTTTCTCCAAGCCGAAGATTCAATCTATATGTCATTTGTCAATGACAGCTTAAAAACGTCAAATGTCATTAAAAGGTTTGAGTATGAAAACAAATCAAGCTGCCCGGCCGTACCGTGTAAAAAAGGCCCGGCATTTTTCACTCAGTTTTGAATTGTAATATCGATCAAGGGCAATTAATATAGTCTCAACACGGAAAAACGCATGAATTTTGATAATTGATCTTTTGCGCCGGATAAGGTGATGGAGGGAACATGCAGCCGAAAAAGTATTTGTCAGCCATTTTAGTCCTGGCCAGCATTTTTGCTGTTTTATCGGCCTCTGACGAAACCGACAGGCTGGAAAAATGTGAGAGGGTTGTGGATGAAGTACTGGGAATGCCCGAAGGTATACCCCAGGATCTCCTGGACAAAGCGGAATGCGTGGCGGTTATTCCCGGTGTGAAAAAGTTTGCGCTCGGCTTTGGTGGAAGCTACGGCAAAGGAGCCATGGTCTGCCGGTCCGGAAAGAGGTATGACGGCAGCTGGGGCGCCCCGGCCATGATGAGGCTCGAGGGTGGAAGCATAGGTTTTCAGCTGGGAGGATCCTCAACAGATTTTTTATTGCTGATCATGAACGAAAGCGGGGTGGAGTCTCTTCTTACCAGCAAGGTCAAGCTGGGCGCGGATGCCAAGGCCGCGGCCGGGCCTAAGGGCAGGAGCGCCGAAGCCTCAACTGATGTTTTGATGTCTGCAGAGATTCTTTCCTACTCCAGGTCCAAGGGATTGTTTGCCGGTGTTTCCCTGGAAGGATCAACCCTGCGCCAGGATAACGGGGCGAATAAAAAAATATATGGAAGGGAAGTCTCCGCCAAGGAAATAATATTAGAGGGAAAGGTCGGAGTGCCTTCAGCCGGCAAAGGCCTGGTGAACCTGCTGCAAAAACATTCTCCCGCGAATAAATCGGACTAGAAAGAATACTGGACTTTGGTTTTTAAAATGAGTGAAAAAGATGCCTTACTGGATTTGGTAAGGGATGAATATATTTCGGTGCTCCTGGAGTTTTACTCAACAAAGAGTGAAATGGACCGGCCCAGCCCATCAGAATTCTACAAGGTGAATTTCTGGAAAATAAGGGTTAATGATTACGAGAAGGATATGTTTCCAGAGAATATAAAGGGACGTGTCATATACCGTGTCAGGAAAGCTGAAAAGAATGATTTCAATCCGATCCAGCTGGCCATGGTCAGGTACTCCTGGAACGCTTTTTTATCTGATTCGGAGACGGTTTCAGAGGTAAAGAAAAGATGGCAGGATTATTTTGTGGAGAATGACGAGGAGAAGGAAAACAGAAACCTGATAGGAAATGACGAGTTTAACCGGCGCAGGAGTTTTTTTGAGATGTTAGCCGGTTTGAAAAAAGCTGAACTCTGGCCCTGGAAGGAATGAACTGGTTGATGAATCGGGGAGTCAGATTTTCCCGGACCTGAGAATTGAAATCACCAGCCAGAGGCCCAGTATCCCCGCGATCAGGTATCCCCCCAGGCCGAGGGCCGCGAATCCCCACAGGGTTGGACCTTTATCCATGTGTATGATCAGCGAGGAGCCTACTATAAGGGAGGCGACTATCATTGAAAAAGAAAGCCGGTTGGAGGATCGGTCGATTTCTCTGATCATCCGGTCAGTCCCCTGGTGCTGAAGGTTGATTGTAGTTTCACCTTTTTTCAGTTTATTCAGGATGGCCTTTATATCAGCCGGGAGGAATTTGAAGACTCCGTAGTATTCTTCAATCAGGGAACTGGCTTCCCTGGAAAGATTCCGGAGGTCAAAATGCTCGGTAACCATTTTCCTGGCATAAGGTTTGACTTCTTCTATCATGTCAAAATCGGGATCCAGTTTCCGGGCGATCCCGGTCACCAGGACCAGCATTCTCCCGATTGTCGCCAGGTTGGCAGGCAGGACGATCTGGTGATTCCTCACGATCCGCAGGGCGTCTCCTATGAATTCATCCAGGTCCATATCGGCAATAGCTGAACCGTAATACCGGTCAATAAACGCGCCCAGGTCGAACTTGAAGGCCATCAGATTGATGTGCTCCGGGAGGATCTGCATCTCGTCCAGATGGCGCAGGATCCCATCGACATCCTTCTTCACGGCTGAAGCGAAAATCTTCCCCAGTATCCGGGTGGTCTTGTCGTCCAGGTAGCCGATCATTCCGAAATCAATTGCCGCGATTCGGTTCCCTTCCAGGGCGAAAAGGTTTCCGGGGTGGGGATCGGCGTGGAAAAACTGGTGTTCGAAAATTTCCTGGAGAATGGAATTGGCGCCGTTTTTTGCCAGTATTTTTCTGTCCAGATCTGAATTGGAAATGGCTTCAACGTTGGAAATCTTGATGCCTTCAATGAAATCCATTACCAGGATTTTCCCTGAAGAAAATTCCCTGTACACCCTTGGAATCACCATGGCCGGATTATTGGAGAAATTTCTCTTGAACTGTTCAGCCGCGTGCAGTTCGGAAATGAAGTCAGTTTCCCGGGAGATAGTGGCCGAAAAGTGGTGGACAAGGGCTACGGGGCTGATCCAGTTGAGTTCCGGGATGTGGTGTTCCATAAGGACGGCAATTTCCATAAGGATGCTGAGGTCGGTCTGAATCAGCGGGATAATTCCCGGGCGCTGTACCTTTACCGCGACCTTTGTCCCGTCTTCCAGCACGGCCCGGTGGACCTGGGCTATTGAGCCGGAGGCGGTGGGTACTGGATCAATTTCGCTGAATAATTCGGCAGGTGATTTATCAAACTCTTCCCTGAAGACCTCTTCAACCTCTGAAAAAGGCACCGGCGGGACTTTGTCCTGGAGTTTTTCCAGTTCAACTATGAAACTGTCGGGAAGGATATCCGGGCGAGTGCTGAGCAGCTGCCCCAGTTTTACGAAAGTAGGGCCCAGTTCAGCCAGGGCGTCCTTGAACCTTTGTGCTGTTGGGGCGGGTGAGCGGGGCTGGACAATCATCCCCCTCGGCTTTTTTTTCCTGACCAGGGATAATAGATCCAGCCTGTCGACAATATCATCGAATCCGTATTTGAGCAGTGTGAAAATTACCGCCCTGTAGCGTTTGATTCGCCTGTATGTCTTGAGTGTCTTCAGGGGCTGAATCATCTCAGGCTTTCTTTTTCGGGGCAGCCTTTGGTTTTGCGGCTTTTTCCAGTTTCTCTATTCTTGCAAGCAGTTCTTCATACTGGTCCCGGCGTGGAACTTTTAATTCATAAACAACCTTCTGGACGGTATCTTTAACAGATTCCGTCAGCTGTTCTCTTTGTTCGCGTCCCTTGGCCATCAACTCTTCGACCAGTTTCTTTCGGTCTGTTTCGGCAACTTCACCTTTTTTGACCAGTTCCTCAACTATTTCTTCAATTTTTTCACCGGTCAGGGTAGCCAGTCCCAAGCCGGCCAGGTAGGTCTTTTTCATAAAGTCAATCATTTTAAATTCTCCTATTTTTTCCTTTTTGACAGACGTTTAGTACTTTCCTGAATTGAAGCGGACACCTGAATCCCTGATATTTACATTGTAACAGGAGAAGGACTCAATTCAATGTATAAAAATTGCCGGGGGCCGGAACCGCTTATATGCTGCTCCGGCCCCCGGCAGAGGAGGCTCCAGTCGTTGAACAAGGTTTCATTTACGGTCTCTTGGGCCTTGATGAGGAAGGTCTCGAACTGGGCCTTGAAGAACTGCTGGAACTTGAATAGCTCCTGCTGGGCCTGGACACGCTCCGGGAAGAACTCGAAGACCTGCTGCTGCTTCCGTATGACCTGGAGGAGCTGGATCCCGATGTCCTGGAGCGGGAACTTGAATATGATCCGCTGGATCCCGAACTGCGGGAGGACGAGCTGGACCCTCCGAACAATCTTCCCCAGAATCCAGGACTGGAAGAACGGTCGGTATAGGTTTTCTGGGCGGTCCTGGACGACCTGGTATCTGTTGTCACGCTAGGCCTCACGTCGGAGCCTGTAAGGCTTTTTATTCTGGCGGAACTGGAAGTTGTCGCCCTGCTTCTGGAGAGGCTGCCTGAAGAGGCAGAATAACCTGATGTTGACCTCCCGTAGGAATTTCCGCTGGAAGGAATGGCTTCAACATTGCTTGAGGATAAACGAGAACTGTAGCCAGCGCTGTCCCCGGAAGGCCTCTTGGGCGAAGTGGTAGTCTTCTGCCTGGTGGTCTTCTGGCCTGAGGTAGTTGAAGTTCCTGTCCGCGGTGTCACGGTCCTGCTTGGTGTCACGGTTCCGCTTGAGGAGCCCCTGTTCACTGATGGGATTGAGCGGACCTTGCCGGAAGAAAGTCCAGAAGTATTTCCGGAAGTGACTTTGCCTGAGGTCCGGCTGGCTTCCATGGTGCGATCCCTGGTAGTTACAGTACGGGCAGATCCAATACTCCCGGTTTTCCCGGAAACTCTGCCTGTTGAGCCCCTGGAATCCCGGTATTCGGTAGTCCTGGACTGGGCAGGGTTGTCGCGGGTCATGGCGCCGGCAGAAGCTTTGCCTGAAGTTCCGGCCCGGCTGGTTCCGGCTGCCGCGGCTGTTCGGGTGCCGCGGACTATGTTTTCCGGAAGTCCGGCCTTGAAGCCGCTTCTAACGCTGGAGGACACATTGCTCACCATGGCTGTGTCAACCCGTGCGCGGGAAAAATCGTTGGCCTTTACAACGGTCATGCCCCGGGTGTTGTTAACAATTGTGGTGTTGTTGTTTATTACTACAGTGTTGTTGTTCACCACTGTTCCCGGCCTGCTTCCATGACCCCATATCCGGGGGGACCATCCTACATAGCCGCTTCCATAGTAGAAATTCACGCAGTGGGGAGACCAGGCTCCGAAACTGGTGTATCCGCCATAGAATCCCGGGGACCAGCACCAGTGACCGTAGGGTTCATAATAGTGCCAGTAGCCATAGTGATAGGGCATCCATCCCCAGGGCTCATAACTCAGCCAGGTCCAGCCGACAGAGAAATTGAGCCAGCGGCCTGAACGGTAAGGCGCCCAGCCGACACCGACTCTTGGAACCCATACCCTTCCTAATCCGGAATAGGTTCTCCAGTAGCCGTAGTTGTCGAGGGTGTAAACACCGGGGTAGTAGTTCCCTACATATTCAACCGAGTTGCTTGACGCGTAGAGAGCGTCCCTGCGGCTGCTCCACATGTCAAAATCGTCATCATAATTATTAAACGCGGCCTGGTGAAGTGAGGGGTCTCCTCCAACAGTGGACATCTGGCCTTCTTTTATCTTCAGTTTTTCCTGGCCGTCAACCACCTCAGCCCGGCCTTTTCTCACCAGTATCCGGGTGAGCCCGGATTCGTCTGTGTCAATCCGGTACAGTCCCTTGTTCCTCAGCTGCACCACGCCGACGCGGGTCTGAACATCCATGTGGAATGATTTACCGGTACGGACAATGATTGATCCCAGGACAAGGTTGAGGGATGCGATTTTTTCAGACAACTGAGAAAATACAACATCGGTATTCTCATCAAGACGGAGAAAGCTGTTATAGCCGAATTCCACCTCGCCGCGGGAGTCGGGCTTCGCGAAGAGCCTGTCTCCCCTGAATATGGGAAGGTTGACTGTGGCTGTAGTCCAGTCTACGTCACCGGAGGATTCGTATGAAATTCCTCCTTCAATATGGCTGATTCGGGGTGGATAGTAGTTCTCAGCTGCAAGCATGGAAAATGAGCAGAATATCAGCAGGATTGCCCCCAGCACCATCGGGAACCTGATCAGCCTAGGATTTGTGTCTCTTTTGAATCTTTGTTTTTTTTCCATGATCTCATCTCCTAATCTGTAAAATTAGATCAGGATTTGCCGTAAATTGTTCAATTAACGACAGTTTTTTACTGTTTTTTTTATTATTTTCCCGCATTTCATGAGGAACCGATACACATGCCGATTATATCCTATCTAAAGGGCGGGATTACGGTTAATTCAGCGGGCAGCATTAAAAAGGATGTCCTGTAGTCGCAGAGCGGGTAATCACTCATCGTCCCATTTTCTTTTTCCCAGGATGAATATGGGGAGCAAAAAGGGCAGCATCGGCAGGATATTCCACCACCTGAACCATTCAGAGCCGGCTGTACCAAAGCCGCGGACAGTCCAGACAATTGCTGCTGTAAAGAGTAGGTAGAGCGGCAGAAGCAGCTGCCAGTAGGACGTTCCGGGATTGCGCCAGGGGGAAACGGCAAACATCAGCAGGACAGCAATCAGAAAAATAACTATCCCGTAAACGGCTGGAATGGTCTTCCCCTGGATCAAAAATACAATGGCCAGGATAAGCACCCATGAAAAACTTCCCAGCCAACCTCCTATCCAACCGATTTTTTCGCCTTTTCTGCTGTTCATATTCCTCCTGATAGACATCAATTATTATAGGCCGGTTCCCTGTCGTTAACTGGTCCCAGGGCCCGCGATGCCCTCCGGGCCCGGATCAAACAGGATTCTATGCTGATATTAGTAATAATTCCTTGAGATACTCTCCGCAGTTTGACAGAATTGTGATAATTGTTCATCCCGGACTATCATGGTGATTGACCGCAGTGCATGAAGCAGGAAATTAGGGTAGGAGAGGACATTTGCATATGAAATACAAGGAAGCTTTCAAGACATATCCGGTGAAAACTATCAGGGAAATCCTGTTTAAGGCCTGTAAACGATACCAGGACCGGGCCGCGGTGAAATCGAAGAAAGAAGGTGTATTTCAGCCCCTTTCCTATTTGGAGCTGAAGCAGAAGGTTGCTGAAATGGCTACCTGTTACTATGAACTGGGTCTGGAAAAGGGAAACCGGGTGGCTATCCTGGGAGAAAATCGAACTGAGTGGGTTGTTGCCTACCTGGCCGCTGTAACCTCGGGAATGGTGGCAGTGCCGATTGACCGGGACCTGAAGGAACGTGAAATAAAACATATTCTTGATTTTTCTGATACCAGGCTGCTGGTTGTGTCCGACGGTTACTCAGGTAAAATCGAGGACGCGGTGCAATCGATTTCCGGGCTGGATTTTTTAATTTCAATGGATGGACCCGGAGATGAAATAACTCTTTCCTACCCTGAAGCCCTGGAAAAGGGAGCCGCAAAACTGGCGGCGGGTGACCTGAGATACAGTGAAGCGGATGTGGCTCCGGATGATATTGCCGCCCTGATCTTCACCTCCGGCACTACAGGTACCGCCAAGGGTGTAGTGCTCACTCACCAGAATATAACGGAAAATGTCCTGGGGGTTTCCTTCAATCTGACGATCGAAGGAGATACCATGCTTTCGGTTCTGCCATTGCATCACACCTATGAATCAACTGCCGGAATGCTAACCGCCATTTATCATGGAGCGACTGTCTGCCATGCTGAAAGCCTTCGGAAAATTGTTGATAACCTTGTGGAAACCCAGGCCACTGTAATGCTGGGAGTGCCGGCCCTTTTTGAATCTATTTATAAAAGGATCAAGGCCGGGATCGAAGCCAAGGGTGCCCGGAAATTTGCCGTTGCCAAGGGGATCGCGGCTTTCTCTGAAACAGTCCTGAGAATTCCGATAAGGAGAAAGCTTTTTGCCCAGGTGCACAACAAGGTGGGTGGTCATATGAGGATGTTCATTTCCGGAGGCGCCGCGATATCACCTGAAGTTACCAAGGGATTCAGGGATCTGGGCATTACCTTTCTTCAGGGATACGGGCTGACTGAATTCGCTCCAATTGTTGCCGTTAACCGCCTGGACGCTTTCAGGGACGGAGCCGCCGGGATACCGGTTCCCAACGCTGAAATAAAGATAGTGGATGATGAGATTGTGGTTAAAGGCCCTTGTGTGATGCAGGGGTACTACAAGAACCAGGCCGCTACAGATGAAGTCCTGAAAGATGGATGGCTCCATACCGGCGACCTGGGATACCTGGACAAGGATGGTTTCCTGTTTATAAACGGCAGGCGCAAGTCAGTGATAGTAACCCCGAACGGCAAGAATATTTATCCTGAGGAAATCGAATTTATTCTGGGCGAGAGTGAGTTTGTCCTGGAATCACTGGTTTGGGGTGGCAAGGATCCTGACCCGGCCAAAACTGAAGTCCAGGCGATTATTGTCCCGAATACCGATGGCTTTGATGCTGAGTTTGGAGCTTCCGCTTACGATGACAGCAAGATCGAGGAAGTGATAGCCAACGTAGTGAAAGAAACTAACAAGAAGCTGGCTAATTATAAAAAGATCAAGCAGTTCAGCCTGCGGACCGAAGAGTTTGAGAAGACTACCACGAGGAAAATTAAAAGATACCTCTATACCGCAAAAACAACATCTGTAAACGGAAACTGAAGTTGACAGGGATAATCCCCCGGGTCGATAATTCGCGATTATGAAACTTGAAGCTGTTCCCAATCAATACAAGGGACGGGAATATGAAGTCGCCATCTCCTGTCCCGAATTTACTGCTGTATGCCCGAAAACCGGCCAGCCGGATTTCGGCATAATACACATTACCTATGTCCCTGATGAGACCATCATTGAGCTTAAATCATTGAAGCTTTATCTTTTTTCCTACCGGGACAAAGGTATATTCCATGAACACGTGACAAATAAAATCCTTGATGACCTGGTGGCGGCCTGTTCGCCCATAAGGTGTGAAGTGAAGGGTGATTTTAATGTCCGTGGCGGTATTAAAACTGTCGTTACAGCCAGTTATGATAAGAACTCAGGCTGATTTCCCCTGATCCAACGCTGAAGGTGAAGTGAATTCTATGCTGCGGACAATTATGTTGCGGATGGCGAAGAACAGGCTTTTCATAAAGTTTGTGTCTTTTACCGGCCAGAAATCGGGAATGGTAAACAGGTTTGTCGCGGGGAGAAGCCTGGAGGAAACCGTTCCCATCGTCAGGGAATTCAGTGATAAAGGGATTCGTTCGACCCTCGATCTGCTCGGGGAAGGCATCAGCAGCCAGGAAGAAGCCGCCGATATGACTTCGCGCTACCTGGACGCGCTGGACAGCATCCGGGAATACGGACTGGACGCCCCGGTCTCCCTTAAGCTAACCCAGCTTGGACTGGACATCGATCCCCGAATCTGCAGGCGGAACCTGCACGCGATCGTTGAAAAAGCCGCCGGGCTCAACAATTTTGTGCGTATAGACATGGAAAGTTCCGCGGTCACCCAGGAAACCCTGGATATCTTCAGGGAGCAGCTGGATGAATTCGGACCCCGGCATGTGGGGATTGTAATCCAGGCCTATTTGTATAGAAGCGAATCTGATATTAGGACCCTCCGCAAGCTGGGTTGCAACATAAGGCTCTGCAAGGGCGCTTACATGGAACCTGAAAGCGTAGCCTTTCCAGCCAAGGCCGATGTTGATAAGAATTTCAAGTTTCTTTCGGAACTGATGCTTTCTTCGGAAGGATTTTCGGCAATCGCGACCCATGATGAAAATATGATCACTCACGTGAAGCATTTTGTTGAGGAAAAAGGTATTTCCCGTTCTTCCTTTGAATTCCAGATGCTGTACGGGGTCAGGCGGGACCTGCAGTTCAGCCTCCGGGAGGAAGGCTATAATGTAAGGGTGTATGTCCCTTATGGAACCCAGTGGGCCCCATATTATGTGAGACGCCTGGCTGAACGCCCGGCCAACATGCTTTTTATTATGAAAAATATGTTCCGGAAATAGCCTGGAAACCTCCGCGCACCCGGCGGTCATTCCGTTGTCGTTGTCAGCGAAGCGGCTATCGTTGTCGTTTCAGTCTTCTCTATGGAGAATGAAGCTTTGTATGCCGAGTTACCAATGTCGATTTTCGGGTGTCGGGGGTTGAATTATCACTCGACATTCACAGCTCGGAAGTCGAAACTTGGCACTCTAAAACTCACCATTCGGCATCAAGGCAGCCAGTGAAATCAAGATTCTGGTTTTTCGACAAAAGAATTATTACCGGCCTGCTATTCCTCGGGTGGAGGAACCGGAAGCTTATCCACGGGGGTATCCTTCCATTTTTCACCCTCTTCAATAAGCATGACCGGAATTCCGTCCCGAATGGGGTACTTATAGCCGTTGTCCTCACACACCAGCCAGCAGTCATGCACAAGGGTTAACCGTCCCGGATCGTCTCCGTATTCTTCGGATCGAACCGCCAATGGACACCGCAAAATCTCCAGCAGTTCTGGTTTGACAGGGGGATTTTTTGTTTCAGTCATATACTACAGGCTCCAAAATATAAATTTGTTGTCAGCTATCCAATAATTAAAGCACAATTAACAGTTCCAAAGAGCGTTGTCCGCTATCCCGGAGGCCAGGTGAACGGCCTTCCGCCCAGCAGGTGCAGGTGCAGGTGGAAAACAGTCTGCCCGGCTCCTTCCCCGTTATTGATGACAACCCTGTATCCGCCTTCTTCCAGGCCTTCAGTCCTGGCAATCTCCGCGGCCTTGACAAGAAGGTGGCCAAGAACCGCGTGATCCTCGCCTTTGGCCTCTGCCAGTCCGGAGATTGGTTTTTTGGGGATCAGCAGGATGTGTACAGGCGCCACTGGATTGATGTCCCGGAAAGCCAGGCACTTATCGTCTTCGTAGACAATGTCAGCCGGAATTTCCCTGTCAATAATTTTTTCAAATAAGGTCATAGGTGTAATCCTGCATAATTGGAAGGTATTTTGTAAAGGCCTGTTTTAAAATTTTATTTTTTAAAGCATGGTTAAAAGAAAGGTGTTTGCAGTTCCGGGACAATGCTTCCCACCTGAAAAGGAGGGCATGCGGAATACCGCCTGCGGCTGTTGTCGACGGGTTATCGAAATTGATATTTGAATAATTTTTTCTAAAGTACTAGGATCGACAAAATATGTTGACTGAAGATAAAAAATACGACTGGAGAGAGATTGTCAGCCTGATCGGTGCTTTAATTCTGGGAGCGGTGCTTGTTTACGCTTCAATCGGCAAGGTGCTTGACCCGGTAATGTTCGTGGAGCAGATCCGGCATGAAGGGCTGGAGATCATTTTTACCGCCAATACCGTAGCCCTTATCGGACTGGCCCTGGAAACCGTGCTGGGCATGGCCCTGCTGATGGGTGTCCGTACTTTCTGGGTAGTATGGCCCACCGTGGGATTGTCGGCGTTTTTCATCTTTCTTACGGCCAGGAGTTACTGGTACGTACTGAGCGGATTGCGTGACAGCAGTTATGACTGCGGCTGCTTTGGTGTTTTCATGCAGAGAACCGCCCAGGAGGCTTTCTGGCAGGATATTACCTTGCTGGGGATTCCGTTGATTCTTATATTCATGAGTTCCCGGTTCAAATCTTTTGAAATCCCACCGATCAGGACTCTTATTGCCCTGGTTTCGGGAATAGCGATCTGTGTCTGGGCTGTTGCTTTTATTGGGATGCCCCCGACTGTGCCGGTACTGGAAAGCGAAATGGCAGCGGCAGCTGCAGGGAAGGAAGGGCTGGATATTTTTGAGCCTTCAGCCCAGTACAGCCTTCTGGTTGATGGGGCCCAGGCCGCGAACTCTTCGGTCTTTGAGTCCCAGGCTTCGCTTCGGATGCTTCTAATGGCGGATGAACTGGGGTCCCCGGTAATCCTGGATATAAGGAGCAGCGGAGTTCTAAAGGCCGATCCCGACGAAGTCCTGCCTAGAGAGGGCGGAATAATGGCAATGCCCCTGGAACCCAATCTCCAGGAAAGCGGGGAATTTTCTGTTGGCAATGGCGGACTCACCTTTTCCCTGCATGAAAAATCCTTCAGCCTGATAAGTAAATAGAATTTAGACTATAATATGGAACATTGAACTGATACGCCGGATATGAATATCAAGGGTGGATCAGACGGGTGAGGGGAGATCCCGCCGGCCCGGATATCGCGTGAGCTGAATTATTGTTGGGTTCATGCCATACCCGGGCTGAAATATGATCACATGAACCTGGATAGCGCGTCTTCGGGCACCTGGAGCGCGTAAACATCATTTCAAATTTATAAAACATGAGTAATAAAGACAAAAACGACTACAGTTCAACACTGCAGCTGCCCAAGACAAGTTTTTCAATGAGGGCTAACCTGCTTAATGCCGAACCCATGCACCAGAAACGCTGGGAGGGAATGGATTTATACGACCAGATAAAAAAGACCGAGAGTAAAAATGGCCGTTACATATTCCATGACGGGCCTCCCTATGCCAATGGGAAGATCCACATGGGCCACCTGCTTAACAAGATTTTGAAAGATCTGGTTGTCAGGTCCCGGCTGATGATGGATTTCGAAGTGGATTATATTCCAGGATGGGATTGCCACGGGCTGCCGATTGAGCACAAGGTTATGAAGGAACTGGGTAAAAAAGCCCGGGAGTTGAACACCCTGGAGATCCGGGACCTGTGTAAAAAATACGCTTCCAAATACGTTAAGCTCCAGTCTTCCCAGATGAAAAGGCTGGGTACCCTGGCGGATTATGACAATCCATACCTGACAATGGTTCCGGCTTATGAAGGAGCTACCCTTGAGGTGTTCGCGACCCTGGTTGCCAGGGGACTGGTCTACCGGGATGTTAAGCCGGTACACTGGTCGATTGCCAACAAAACCGCCCTGGCCGAGGCTGAGCTGGAATATTATGACCGGAAAGATACGAGTGTGTATGTCCTGTTCGGTGTGAAGAATCCCGGGCTTCTGCCTTCCGGATTGGGCCTGCCGAAAGGCGCCGATGCTTCGCTGATGATCTGGACAACCACTCCCTGGACCCTTCCGGCAAACCTGGCCGTGGCTGTTTCTCCATCGGCTGAATACGGCCTTTACAGGTTTGAATTCGAGGGAAAGGAAGTCCATACAGTGCTTGCCACCGAGCTGGCAGCTTCCATATTCGAGGCCGGGAATGTCGAGAGCTTTGAATCCCTGGGCACCTGTACCGGACGGGAACTCGCCGATTCCGGATGCGTTTACAGGCATCCTTTTGTGGATCGTGAGAGTCCGGTTGTCCTGGCTGATTACGTGACCATGGAGGATGGAACCGGGCTGGTGCACACCGCCCCTGGACATGGAGCGGAGGACTACCTGACCGGTTTAAAGGAAAAGCTGCCGATTTACTGCCCGGTACTGGGTAACGGCACGTTTGATGAAAGTGTTCCCGAATGGCTCCAGGGTGTTGATGTCTGGACAGCCAACGGCCTGGTTGTGGAACATCTTCGGGAGAACGGCTTTCTGTTTTACGATCACCAGTATGTTCACAGCTATCCCCATGACTGGCGCAGCAAAACCCCTACCATCTTCAGGGCCACGGAACAATGGTTCGTTTCCGTGGACAAGCCGTTTGGAGATGCCGGCAAATCCCTGCGGGAAATGGCCCTGGAATCAGCGGCCGACAAAATAGAGTTTGTTCCCGGATGGGGACAGAGCCGCATGGAGGGAATGCTTGAATCCAGGCCTGACTGGTGCATAAGCCGCCAGAGATCCTGGGGCCTGCCCATACCGGCATTCCTGGCCGAGAACGGCAGGGTGCTGATCACCGAAGAGAGTGTTAAGGCCGTCGCCCGGATAATCAGGGAGAAGGGATCCAATTTCTGGTTTTCCGCGGAACCGAAAGAACTGCTGCAGTATTACAGTCCCGCCGCGGATTCCCAGGCGCCGGATTGGGTTAAGGAAGACCCGGACTGGGTTGATCAGCTTGAAAAAAGCCGGGATATTTTCGATGTGTGGTTTGAATCCGGATCATCCTGGAACGGGGTGCTGAACGAAAGAGGGATCGGTTATCCGGCTGACCTGTACCTGGAAGGTTCAGATCAGCATCGCGGATGGTTCCAGCTTTCGCTTTTGCCGGCCCTCGGTGCTACAGGGCAATCCCCATTCAAGACAGTGCTGACCCATGGATTCATGGTGGATGCCAATGGCCGGAAGATGAGCAAATCCGAGGGCAATGCCGTGGATGTTGAAGACGTCCTCAAGCAGCATGGCGCCGATATCTGCCGCTGGTGGGTTTGTTCGCTGAGCTATACCAATGACATCAAGGTGGACTGGGAGTTTTTCAAGATTGCCAGTGATGAGTACCGGAAGGTGCGCAATACCATAAGGTTCCTGCTGGGCAACCTCAATGATTTCAATCCGGAAACCGATTACCGGCCGCTGGCGCCTGAAGACAGCAATTCAATTGATGCCTGGGCCTGGATAAAGCTGCGGGAGTTCATCGAATCCACCACAGATGGGTATAAAAAATTCCAGTTCAAGGACGTCTCGGATGAGATCTTTAATTTCTGTAATGATTCAATGAGCGCGGTTTACCTGGTGGCGGTCAAGGACAGGCTTTACTGCGATGCCGCCGACAGTCCCAGGAGACGCCGTACCCAGAGTGTTATGTACGAAATTGTCCGCGCCCTTATACGGATTGTGGCTCCGATACTGGTTCATACCTCTGAAGAGGCCTGGCTGGCTCTGAGGGGAGAAGGCATGGACTCTTCTGACTCAGTTCATTTCCAGGCTTTTCCCGAAGTTCCGGTTAAGCTGGAAGCTGAGGCTGACTGGGCTCCGGTTATGGATTTCAGGAATAAGGTGCTTAAGGCACTGGAGGAAGCCAGGGCTGTTGAAAACGGGCTCAAAAATCCTTTGGATGCCGGAGTGCGGGCGGTAGTGACACCTGAAGTGGAAACATCCCTGAAACCTTTTCAGGGTGAACTCGCCGACATGTTCGGGGTGAGCCGCATGGAGATTGAAACGGGTGATAACCAGGCTGTGGGGATTGATGATCTCAGGGATGAACCACGCTGTGAGCGTTCCTGGAAAAGAGATACAACAGTGAAACCCAGGTCAGACGGCGGAATGCTTTCCGACCGGGATGCCGAGGTCCTGGGCGTATCCTAGGTCCGGAGGTGATTTCCGGCCGCGGGGAAAACCTGGTTTCCCTGTAACGATAGTTTCCGGGAGGGTTTTCCGGTGAAAAGCAGGGTGTGTATTAGGGAGATTGTTTATGACAAGAAAAGTAATTATTTTAGGATCCGGATGCGCGGGTTCAACTGCCGCGATATATTCTGCCAGGGCTAACCTGGAACCATTGGTGCTGGAAGGCATTGAGCCGGGAGGCCAGCTTTCCCTGACCAGCAATATTGAGAATTTCCCCGGTTTTCAGGAGGGGATATCCGGACTGGAGCTTGTTGAAAATATGAAGAAGCAGGCCCAGAGATTTGGCGCTGAATACCGCATGGAAAATGCTGAATCAGTCGATCTCTCCGCGCGGCCGTTCACTGTGAAAACCGGGCAGGAAACATATAAGACCCATTCCCTGATCATAGCTTCTGGTGCCTCTGCCCAGCTGCTGGGCCTGGAATCGGAAAAGATTCTTCTGGGCAGGGGAGTTTCCACCTGCGCCACCTGCGACGGTTTCTTTTACCGCGGCCAGGAAGTCGTTGTTATCGGCGGCGGCGACACGGCGATGGAGGATGCCCTCTACCTGACAAGGTTCTGCGAGAAGGTTACGGTTATCCACCGGCGCGATGAGCTGAGGGCTTCCCAGATTATGGGTGACAGAGCCAAAAGCAATCCCAAGATCACTTTTCTTTGGGACAGCGTGGTGACAGATGTCCTTGATGCTGAAAAGGGCGAGGTTGAAGCTGTTAAGGTCCGTAATGTCAAAACCGGCGAAGAAACACTTTATAAAACAAACGGAGTTTTTGTGGCAATTGGACATAAACCCAACACCGAGGTTTTTGGCGACCAGCTGGATCTTTCTGAAAAAGGATACCTGCTTGTCCATGATGGTTCCAAAACCAACGTTGAAGGAGTATTCGCCGCCGGAGATGTGCATGATGAACACTATCGCCAGGCCATAACCGCGGCCGGCTCGGGATGCAGCGCCTCGATGGACTGTGAAAGATACCTTGAAGAGAAGGGCTTGATCTGATTTTCCTGAACCGGGTTGCAGTGGGCTGTTCGAGCGGGTGATCCGGGTTTATTACTGATCGCGAGGGAACTGTTTTATGTTTGATTTCTCTGATAACAGGCTTGAGGGGAAGATTGTAATGGTCGCCGGGGGATCCGGGGGCCTGGGCAGCGCTGTCTGCGCCCTGCTGGCCCGGGAAGGCACCGGGCTGGTTATAGGCTATCGAAATAACCGGGACCGGGCCCTGGCATTAAAAGCTTCGCTGGAGGGTGAATATAATTCCAGGATTTCTCTTGTCGGCGGGGAGCTTTCCAGTCCCGCGGTTCGGGATGATTACCTGGAGTCCGCCCGTAAGCTTGGGGGAACTCCGTATGGATTGGTCTGCCTGGCCGGGGATCCGGCCCGGGTGAAATTCGATGAGGCCACTGAAGCGGATATGATCGCTTCGATGGAGAAGAACTATATCGGCCCGGTTCTCCTGGCCCGGGAATGCGCCTCTGAAATGATCAGCCATGGAACCGCCGGATCAATTGTTCTTTTTTCCACGATGCAGGCCGTGGCCCCCTTTGACGGAAGCATCAATTATGCCGGACCCAAAACCGCGTTGATCCAGGCCGTGAAAATCATGGCCAGGCAATGGGGAGGTAAAACCAATATCAGGGTTAATGCCATCGCCCCGGGAGTCAATGCCGCCGGAATGGCACTGCAGTCCATCTCTTCGGGCAAATATGATTTTTTCCTTGAAAAGGGAATAATTCCCCGGTTTGGCAAGGCCGAGGATATCGCCAGGACTGTCCGTTTCTTCCTGGAGCCCGATAATTACATCACCGGGCAGATAATCACCGTGGACGGCGGCCTTACCCTGCGACGCGACAGCTGATTTTCCTGGTTTTAATTGTCTAAAATTTCGGATCCGAAAGAAATATCTGGATTTATGGTAGAGATAAGATTAGAGCAGCCGGGAGACATTGAAGCTGTACGCGATATTAATGAGAGGGCTTTCGGCGAGCCTCAGGAGGCTGAAATTGTCGATTCCCTGCGCACAACATGCAAGGAACTTCTTTCACTGGTAGCCGTGCTTAACGATAGGTTGATAGGGTGCATTCTTTTCTCTCCGGTAACCCTGGATACAACTCACGGAAAAATTGTAGGGATGGGACTGGCTCCCATGGCGGTTCTTCCCAGGTTTCAGCGGAATGGTGTAGGGTCTGTTCTTGTTAAGCGAGGATTGAAGTTGCTGCGTGAACAGGGATGCCCCTACGTTATTGTGCTCGGTCACCCTGAGTATTATCCTCGATTTGGTTTTGTCCCCGCCTCCCTTAAGGGGCTCACCTGCCAGTGGGCTGGGGTTCCTGATGAATCTTTTATGGTGAAGGTGTTTGATGAAGCGGTAATGCCTGAGTCAGGCGGCGAGGTCAGGTATATGGATGAGTTTGACCAGACCATGTGAAAAGTTACAGGTGATAGCTGGAGATTGTGGCATGAGCTTCCCGGGGGTGGATAGTCACAGGGTGCAAGCGGCAAGTTGCGTGTGAAATCGAACTGCACATTTCTAATTTCACCTTGTTTCATTGCGCCTGCTGAGGAACTTAATTATGATTTTGTTTATGGGTTGGTGACAATCAAATCTAAAATAAACCGGGAGCAAAAGAGGAGGAGTAATGAGCAGGTATACAGTTGATGAATTTGTAGCGGCAACATCTGAAAGAGACTCCGGCCAGGGTTTGTTTGAGTTGGAGAGTCCGCGCATGCTGGAGATTAACCTGGAGGGCAGGATCTGGACCCGTATGGGATCCATGGTTGCCTACACCGGGGATATCAGGTTCGAGAGGGAAGGAGTCCTGGAGCATGGTGTAGGCAAGATGCTGAAGCGGGCGGTCAGCGGGGAAGGCGCCAAGCTGACCAAGGCCACCGGCAGCGGAAGCCTTTACCTGGCGGATGAGGGCAAGAAGATTTCAATCCTCAACATGAGAGGAGAAACCATTTTCGTTAATGGCAATGATCTTCTTGCTTTCGAAGACGGTGTTGAATGGGACATCAAGCTGATGCGGAAGATCGCCGGAATGCTCTCAGGCGGACTCTTCAACGTTAAGCTATCAGGGAATGGCTTGATAGCCATCACTTCCCACTACGATCCCATGACCCTGAGGGTTAAACCTGGAAAACCTGTCATGACAGATCCCAACGCCACCGTGGCCTGGTCCGGTACGCTGGCCCCTGAATTCAAAACCGACATTTCCATGAAAACTTTCCTGGGAAGGGGCAGCGGAGAATCTATCCAGATGATGTTCCAGGGAGAGGGATTTGTTGTGGTCCAGCCCAAGGAAGAAGTCTATTTCCAGGGAAAATCAGGCAGCTGATAGTACTACAGGCACGGATGCCTATAGTACGAATCCGATTCATGATTACGGGTACGACAACGACAACGACAGCCGCTTAGCTGACAACGAAGTGCCCCCGGGAGCGCAGATCTCCTGATCTGCACATGATAGATATTTCCACCAGATGAGCATTTCCATGTGGATCGCCGATCTCCAGATTGGCATTTCAATCAACGGCACCGAAGGTGACAACAACCAGTGAGGGCTGGAAGCCCGACAATCCCGGGCCAAAGGCCACGGGATTTTAGCCCAGGGTGGAGCAAACGAGGCGAAGCCGCAGGCAAGCCTCCAGCGGAACCCTGGGTATTGGAAACCTATACATGAGAAAGCGAGCGCTGTAAGTGCGAGTGTAACCTGCCATGCCCATCCTGGGCTTGGAAAATCAATAAACGCAAAGCCGCAGGGTCGCAAACAGGATTAGTTAGGATTTTGTGCTATCCCTCATTTGAAAATTTCTGCCATGGTTCACCTGTGAATCCAGTAGCGAGTGATGAATATCGGGTGGTCAGTTTCGAGTGTTGAGTGACGAGTTGATATTCGAAACCCGACACCCGGCACTCCGCGTTAAACACTCATGCGGTGTTTGAGCCCAAGCATTCATCCCGTCTTACAGTATGGTGGAGCAGGAGCTCTGCGTACCCGGAGGCAACACCAAGTCGGGCTTTTTCTTGGGGAGTATTGAGTTGGGAAAATACAATTCAATTGTTTAGCAGTTTTCAAGTAATTACCACATTTGGATTTAATAGGTGTAATATTGGGGCAAGATTGAACTCCAAAATTCCGCGCCTATTCGGAAAGGAGGTTATTACGGAGACATAAAAATCAATTTACGAATTCCCGTTCCCTGGTCAATCTATTAATATTGAACAGAATCGAAAACCTGTCGTCTTTGTAATTAACTGAGACAAGGTTACGCCACATCTTTTCCTTGCCAATCCAGGAAATAGTAAAACCTTTACCGCAAATCTATTCCATAACGAACTGCTGTTGGTTTTAACGCTGCAGAAATTCATCCTTTACCACCTGGATTCAGTACTAATCTCAATAACTGCTCTATCATTAATCCCTCTAAAAATGAACCGTTAAATCATATTTTAATCAACAGGGAAGAGATTATGAAAAACGGATTAGTCCTGGTGTTTTTTTTAATCCTCATCACATGATCTACCGGAACAACAACGGCCCGGGGAATCGAACTCGCACTGCAAATGAAAGCGTGGGAGCCGGTGCTGGGTAAATGGAGTGGTACTAGTGAAGTTTTAACAAATGGAAAATGGTGGACTTCTTGGAAAATGGAAGCCGCGAAGATGGAGTGAAACCCTGCAAGCTTTGCTTCATTAATCCGGTTTTCCCGAAGTCCAGGTAAATGACAGAACGTTATCCATAATCCCGGTTTAATACGATTTGGGTCATCTGGGGTTGGATAACCACTAACAGGACCCAGATCCCGCACTAAATGGAGGTGTTGGAATGAGACCTTTTCTGTTTTTATTGAGTGTTTTGGTTTTAGGTTGTTTTGTATTCTCCCCGGCTTTAGCTGTTGATAAGGCCCAGGAAGAGGCCAATATCCAGGCAATCAAAAGAATATATGAACAATGGGATGAAGCTGAAAATTCAGGTGACGCGAATGCCTTGGTATTGTTGGTTACGGATGACATTATTTGGATGGAGCCCGACAGTCCAGTGATAGTGGGGAAGGAGGCTCTCCGAGAGCTTCTTGAGTCCAGTTATGAGACGCACAGCATGAAGGACATGAAAACGGTTGTGGAGGAGATCAGGCTTGCCGGTGACTGGGCATATGTCAGGAGTTCATATTGTACGATTAGTATTCCCAAAGACGGCAGTGAAAGGGTTAATCGAATCGGCAGGATTGTGGATTTATGCGAACGTCAAGAGGATGGATCATGGAAGATAGCCAGGGATATTTTTAATTTTGTGAATTGATCATTCGTTATTTCCTGCCAAATAAAATATTCCAGGGCTAGAGTCAGAAAGCAGAACGGTTTCACGCAGGAAAGCCTGTTTTGTTGGCGATACATAGTGGGGCAGATAATTAACACAGATATTTACCAGAAGGTGATTAAGCGGAGTCCGCTATTGTTATAAGTTGAACCTTTTCCGGACCTTTGATATCCAATTGGTTATAGATTAATTTGCTTTGGGAAAGCTGTTCTAACAGATTGCAGCCACTAGACTTAAAATCTGTCTTTTGAGTTAAGAGTATTGACTTGATGAAAGTGCTGTAAGGGTGTCCAAAGTATTTCCTGTGTAACATTGCTGTTACTTATTAACCAGATGTTTCATTGGAATGATAGCCCTTGAGGGAATTCGCAATTATTTATTAGTCTATTCTGGATTCCGCACTGAAGGGAGATGTCGGAATGAGATTCTTTCTGCTTTTTTTGAGTGCTTCGGTCTTATTTTTCTTTCCTTTTACACTGGCCGCAGTTAATGACCCATCCCGGGAAGGATCCCATATCCAGGCAATTAAAAGAATCAATCAGCTGTGGAATGGAGTTGATTCTTACGGGCATGTGAAAGCATGCGTGGCCCTGGTTGTAAATTGCCGCAAATGTTTTACCCCAAATAAAAAGGCCTTGGGTATAGAGGGGCACCCGGGTATTCTATGGCGAATCCAACCAACAGGAGGGTAAAGATGCAATTAAATACAAGGGAAACCCTTCTAATAGTTGATGATGAGCCGGCTAATTTACAAAAACTGAAGCGCACCTTTCATGGTGAACTGGATGTTTTCGAGGCCCCGAGTGGTGAGGAGGCTCTTAAGATCTTAAGAGATCGCTGCTTTAGTGCAATCATCACAGATCAATGCATGCCGGGAATGAGTGGGGTGGATGTCTTGAGAGCGTCACTTAGCAGTTCTCCTGAAGCCGTTCGAATAGTATTGACCGGTTTCACAGAAGTTGATTATCTGATGGATGCCATTAACCAGGGGCAGGTTCATCGATACGTCACCAAACCATGGGATCCGTTTTCTCTTAAAAGAACCGTGCTGGAGGATATCGAATACTGTCGTTTGAAGAAAGAAAGTCAGCTCCTGAATGAACAGCTGCGAATTGCGAAAAAGGTTCAAGCCAGACTTTTTCCTCAGGTTCTGCCTTCTATTCCTGGCCTGGATTACTTTGGAACCTGTGAACAAGCCAGGGACGTTGGCGGGGATTACTACGATTTCCTTCAGCATCAGCCGGGCAAACTATTGATAGCAGTCGGAGATGCATCGGGCAAGGGAATCGGGGCAGCCCTCCTGATGGCAAGCCTTCAGGCCTTACTTAGAAGTCAGGCTCCAACATTTGGGGACTCCTTGGCGAATCTTGTGAAGATGTTAAATACCTTGCTTCTGGAAAGGATTCAGGAAGAAAAATTTATCACTTTGTTTCTTGCTGTTTTCGACTCTGATTCAAATCGGTTCAGCTATGTAAATGCCGGACATAATTATCCTGCTCTCATCAGGAGAAGAAAGGGGAAATCACAGATTCATTACCTCGAATCAACTGGAACTATAGTTGGAATGTTTCCTGATGCGGAATATCGGCAGGAAGAAATTGTGCTTGAAGTTGGGGACATGCTGATGATCTACACCGATGGCCTGACGGAGGTTGTTGACAGCAGTGATGAGCTGTTTGGAGAAGATCGTTTAGTGAGATGCGTTACAAAACACAAACATTTTTCTCTTGAGAAAATTTCGCGGAAAACAATATCAGACATCAGGGATTACTCAGACGGAGCTGATCCGGTTGATGATATGACCATGGTTCTTGCTCGAGTGGTTGATAGCCGTTGACTCGACAGGTTATGCCGGATTCCTGGAATCCGCAGCAGATTTCTGGTCCCTTACTAACTGGAAGCATGGACAGTGTTTATATTGAGAATTGACCACAGGAATTTTTGATGATGTTACTCGTTTTAGACAGGAAAGGAGGCTGGCCGGATATTTTAATTTAAGCAGGGAAATTCCTTCTCCATTACATATTTTTATAGATATTGCATAGGATTGAAACTTTCACGTTTCACTGAAAAAAATTAAATTGGAATTATAAGAAACAATTTAATTTTCCATTTACACAGTAAATCACATTCCTCTTACTCCTCTTTTCTCTCCACAACAGACCACTGGTGATCCCATCAGCCTGGAAGAAAACTGTTGTCACCGTAATTCAGTATCAATCTCAGCTGCTTCTCCAGAAAATTATAACCGGAAGTGAGGGGCTTCAAGAGCTTTGATGAGATTCTTGAAAAGCCCAGCCTCCAGTACGAGCCTTTTTCCAGATTCAATGTTTAAAGGATTTAAATTAACCACCCAAACTAAGGAGGTACTACCATGAGGTCATTATTAACTGCAGTCGTCGTGACCCTGTTTCTTGCGTTCATCCTGCCGGGAACTATCCTGGCCCAAACGGGAATACTTGAAGGTACGTGGGAACTTGTCTCAATGAAAGTAAACTCTCCCGATGGGACTGTTACTGAGCGAATCCTTGCCGAACCAGATGACAAGGGGGGATCCATTAAGATTCTTAATGCAACCCATTTTGCACTAATTACCATTAATAAAGATGGGGATTTTTCTCATGCCCACGCGGGAGTCTATACAGTGGATGGCAACACCTACTCCGAAAAGCTTTCCTCCTCTTCGTTGCACGAAGTGATTGGCTGGGATAATGCCACAGAATTCACACTCCAGGGTGACATCTGGAAGTTTAAGTATAACTCCACCAACAAAAACATTATTGAAGAGACCTGGCGTCGGGTGAAGGTGGAGTAAAAGGCGGCATATTTTCCGGAAATTTTGGTTGTCTCATTTTTATGATCAGCATGTGGTCAAATATCCCGGGATGCCAAGACAACTCCCGGAATATGTGAATTGGTTAGAAATATTCCATTGAGATGTCGGCGTTTGCCCTACTTCTCAACGGGAAAAGGAGGAAATTATGAGAAGCATTTTAACCTCGGGAGTATTGTTGATTTTGATCATTACCTTTACCGGGCCGGTCATGGCCCAGGAAGCGCCGATTCCGGACCAGATCAAGAAATTTGAGCCGGTAGTAGGCCACTGGAAGCTGGAACTCGAACTGCGGAATCGTCCCGCGGATCCCTGGGAAAAGCTTTCCGCAGAGTGGGAGTGGAAATGGGCATTGGATGGCCGCTGCTTACTATTGGAGGGTCATAACAGTCGTGGAAACAGCTTTGTCGAGTTTTTGGGATATGATCCACAGGTTAATACGGTGATCTCGTCCGGGTTCAATATAAAAGGGGCTAAGTGGTCGGTCAAATCGTCTGGCTGGGACGGGACAGTTATTAATGTAAACGTTGCGGCGACTGTACCCGATGGGACAAGAACTTTGATTCGCAGGTCCACCTGGGTCTATTCACCTGACTTCAAATCTTTCACGGCAATCGAAGAGGAATTCACCGATGGAAAATGGTGGATCAATCGCAAGGTTAAAGGAACCAAGGTGGAATAGTCCTTGTGCTTTTTGCAGGGGTGACTTCTAGTTGAAAAAGGAGTTTCTGAGCCCCTTGATTGAAAGGTATTTGTTTCTAAATCTAATCATAGATGGAGGGCGTTATGAGAAGCATTTTATGCCTGGGAGCATTGCTCATTTTTATAATAACCTTTTCCGGGCCGGTCATGGCCCAGGAAGCACCGATTCCAGACCAGATCAAGAAGTTTGAGCCGGTAATAGGCCTCTGGAAGAATCAGGAGGAAACACGGGAATCCCCTACTAGTCCTTGGGAAAAGTCTTCTTCAGAGTGGGGATACAGCTGGTTATTGGAGAGGCACTGCGTTCGAGTGGATGGGAAAACCTCAACTGAAGGCCCCTATTTGGAGATCATGGGATTTGATTCGCAACTGAGTGCGATTATCGGTTTCGGTTTCAATACTATTGGGGGAAAGTGGAGCTTCACCTCGGGAGGTTGGGACGAAAGAGTGTTAAATTTTAACTTCCTTTTTTATGATCATCCCGGCAAAGCCAGCATTATTGGCAGATGTACCTTTGTCTATACTTCCGATTTCAATTCTTTCACGGGAACCTGTGAGATGTTCACCGATGGAAGGTGGTGGGTTTTTCGCAAGGTTCAAGGTACAAAGTAAAATAGACTTTGTGCTATTCGCAGGGGTGACTTCTGGTTGAAAAAGAAGTCCTTGGAACCATTGACCAGAAGGTATTTGTTGCCAACTGAAAGTAATTTTATAGGCAAATCTACGAATCATTTACTGATTCCAGGTTCTGCACTAAATGGAGGTGTCGAAATGAGATTCTTTTCATGTTTTCTAGTCATAACCTTTCTTTTTGCTTTTTCTTGTACCGCTCCACCGGCCCAGGAGGCTGTCGTGGATGACACGGCCCGGGAAGAAGCTGATATCCAGGCAATCAAGGATCTCGAAGCAAAATGGGCTGCTGCAGTTAACGCAGGTGATGTTGAGATGATCCTAAGGTTGCTGACAGATGATGTTATCCTCATATCTTCAGACGAGCCAATAAGGGAAGGCAAGGAAGAGGTTCGGACTTACTATTTAGCCGACTTTAAGGAAAGTACCTATGAGAATGCAAAGGCCATGGTGTTTGAAGTCCGGTTGGCGGGTGACTGGGCCTATGCGCGGGGAACCTGGAGTGGAGCAGGCACTCGCAAAGCCGGGGGGGAATCCTTTCAGTTTAAAGGGGAGTGGATAGACATATTAGAACGTCAACCGGATGGTTCCTGGGAAATATCACGTGACATTTACTGCAGCGATCTGCCGCTTGAGCAGGATAAGCAGTAGTATTATTTGTCTTGAATGCATTTGATGAGTGTAGAGTTTTCATTCGACACACGACCCTCGAAAATCGACACCTGGCACTCCACATCCACCTGCGATTTTTCCAGCTCGCACTTACAGCGCTCGCCCATATTTTATGGCTGGTTTTACCTGGGGCTCCCTCCGGCTTGGCCCGGGCTACGGCCCCGGGCTCGCCCCAGGCTGATTTAACGGCAGGCCTTCGGCCTTTCCTGTCCCGGATTCCGTGAGGGATTCGGGGACTTGTTGTTTCCGCCATACGGCCGTATTTTGCAGGTGGTGTTAGAAATCCATCAACAATCAACTGGAATTCTCAATGCATGCCATCCCTCCGGGGTTGTTGATTGTTGCCGCCTACGGCGGCGATTGGAGAAACCTATAAGCTGGAAGCATATAGTACGGCCAATCAGGAGATCCGCACTCCCGGAGGGCGCTTCGCTGGCAGCGAAGCGGTTATCGTTGTCGTTGTCATATTCGTAATCGTTGTCGATCAGGACTCGCTATTTTACTGGAGCAGGCTGCTCCAGCTACATCCGAATCTCGATACTTTACTGTAGCTGGAAGCTCCAGCTACATCCCCAGCGTCCAGGGGGCGCGCATCACGGGGTTCATCAGCCGGTTGGCCTCGTCGTCGTTGACGAATTCCTCCTTTACCGGGTCCCACTCCAGCCTGCGCTGTAACTGCATGGCCATCATGTTGACCAGGCAGGCGCAGCAGCTGCGGTGTCCCACCTCGACCGGGGCGAAGAGTTCATTCCGGCCCTTGATCCCGCCTATGAAGTTCAGTACGTGGTCATGACTGCGTCCCATACGGGTTTCGAACCTGGTTTCTTCAATATCAAGCAGCTTGGGATCCGAGGCTTCCAGGGTGCCTTCGTGAATGCGCAAAAAGAGCCAGCCTTCATCCCCTGTAAACCTGACGCCGCGCGGATTGGCGGTCGTGCCTCCGTACATCTTGACTCCGTTGGCGTAGCGGTTGGTGAACCCGAATTCCATCGGCGTGTTGTAGATTCCGTTATTGTCATCCCAGCCCCGAGCTTCAACTTCGACCGGACCGGAGTTGTCTGCGTCGTTGCCGAACTGGGCGATGTCGATTACGTGGGCGCCGCGGTCGGACATTTCACCGCGGCCGAAGCTGAGGTTGAAGCGCCAGCCGAACGGCTGCAGCCCTTCGTAGTAGGGGATATCAGGAGTGTGCCCCAGCCACATGTCCCAGTTGAGCCCTTCGGGGACCGGAAGCTCCTGCGGATTGCCTTCATGTTCGCGGACATCGTTGTGGTGGTCCTGGGTTGTCGGCAGGTTGATCTGCATTTCCTTCAACTGGCCTATATATCCGTTGCGGACCAGTTCGACGCAGTACCGGGCATTGTCGCGGGAACGTTCATGGCTTCCGGTTTGCAGTTTGACGCCGGTTTTTACAATCGTATCCCGCAGGGCCTTGCTCTCCCCGATTGTGTTGCAGAGCGGCTTTTCGCAGTAAATGTGTTTTCCGGCCTCAGCCGCGGCGATACTGGTCAGGGCGTGCCAGTGGTCGGGGGTGGCCACGATCACGGCATCTATATTTTTCAGTTCCAGAAGTTCCCGGAAATCGGTATAGGTTCCGCAGTCCTGGTTCCCGTTGAACCTGTTGATCGCTTCAACCCCTTTTTCCAGTTGGGAGCGGTCCACGTCGCAGGCGGAGGTGATAACGCATTCCCCGAATTCCGCGAAGTGCCGGGCCAGCCAGCGGCCCCGTCCGCCGCAGCCGATCAGGCCCAGGTTAAGGCGTTCATTTGCGCCGAAAGCCCGTCGCGGAATAATTGTGGGAACCGTTAAGGCGGCTGCTCCCGCTGAAGCTGATTTCAAGAAACTACGACGGTTAACCATTAACATCACACTCTCCCTCCTGATAATGGGGTTTCCCCTGAAAAGTGAACAGTTTACCCAGGTAGGATTATTTCTGAAACAGGACGTATTGTCCAGCAGAAAAAGACTGTCCCTGATCGGAGGGCTGGTTTTAGAGGCTGTAAAGTCCAATGCCCGCCGGTCATGTTTGCGCGATACTGTTAACAGGCTGGCAGCTGAGGTGGGGCAGGTCGGCGGCAAGATGGAGCACCGTTGTTTTTCCGGCGCCATTGGGCCCGACAATTCCCGTCCATCCCTCGGGGAAATGAGCGCTGGCGTCTTCCAGGAGAGCTGAGAGCGCGCCATCATGAGTGAAAAAAATATGGTTAAAATGCAGTGACATGTATATTCAAGATTCAATAACATCCGCCAACCCGGCAGCCGGGGTGATCTCCTCCATGTTTTGTGACGTAACCAGCTTCGGTGAACCTGGCGGGACAGTCAAGTTTTAAAAGCCTCTCCAGGAATTTTACCTTGATGTGTCCACTTTGGTCTTACGCCCCCTCCTCTTTTGCAGCCTGTTACATGAAACTCGCGGCTATCTCCCCATAAATCTCTGGCTATAATTGTCCATATCTGGCAAAATAGAAGGGTGGTTGAACGGTTTATTTACCAGTTGTTTTTGATTTCATCCTGACTTACTTTCTCTACCCGCACCACCTGGTCAACAGTGGACTGACAATGGTTTTCGTTGCCTGAAGCTCAGCCTGGCTGCCTGTGTGCCGAAGGTGTAAGTTCTGTTTCGAAAAGATTTTATTGCTGCGTCCTCTTAATCTGTTTCAGGGCGAAGTTACCCTGAAATGTTTAACATATCGATATTGATAGAAAGGAGAGGGTAACATGCAAGAAAGAGAAATTGGCGTCATATCTCACTATTACAACCACCTTTCAGTGGGGATCGTCGAACTTACGGGACCGCTGCGAGCCGGGGACACCGTCCATATCAAAGGTGCTCATGATGATTTTACCCAGACAGTTGATTCTATCGAGATTGAACATGAAAAGGTGAAATCAGCTGTAAAGGGCGATTCGGTAGGTATTAAGATTTCTGAAAAAGTCCATCCCCACGACAAGGTTTTCCTGGTCTCTGAATAGGGGGATTGATTCCAAAAGTACAGGAATTTTGGGTTCCATAATTTGAAGATGCCCCTTGGTATATTCAGGCGAGATCTGCGGTGAATGCTTAAGCTGCCATGCCCATCCTGGGCTTGGTCTTACCGTGCCATGGGCGTCCCGCCCTTGGGGAATTTCTAGTGCCGAATGACCCAATGCCCAGTGTCGATTTTCGGGTGTCGGATGGCGAATGAAAACTCGAAACTCGCCATTCATGCCCGGTACGGGCATGACGCATTCAGCTCGCACTTACAGCGCTCGCTCCTTTGTTTCGGTTTTTATTTTTCCTGGGGTTCCCTACGGTCACCCCAGTCTATTAAATGCCAGGCCTTCGGCCTTTCCTGTCCCCGATTCCGTGAGGGATTCGGGGACTTATTGTTGCCGCCTGGCGGCGGTTGGAGAAATCTATAAGCTGGAAGCATATAGTACGGCCAATCAGGAGATCCGCGTACCCGGACGTTTCGATCATTGGCTTTGTGGCAATCCTCTCCTTGAACCTTGAACTTTGAACCCCGAACTCCAGCAGTCGCCGACTTCGTCGGGAACAGGAAAGCAGGGATGCTCCCTGCCATGAGCGGGAAGCATAGGTTTCACCCTCTTTCCATCCATCTCCCTCTCTGGCAGAATATGGTTATGAGCAAAAGAATTATCTGCCTGACGGTTTTTTTACTTTTTGTCAATTCCTTATATCCCTGTATTGCCTCTGGCGGCTGGAACTACCTGGAGATAGATACAGACAGGGCTAAATTCGGGGACTGGGATGAGCCGGAATTCCTGCGTTATTTCGGCCTCCAGGCTTTTGACCTGGACCGGGACGGGTACAAGGATATTGTTTCCGGCCGCTATTATTACCTGAATCCGGGCCATGATATGTCCGGGGAATGGACACGGGGAGATTTTGGCTGGAACGTGGACGGAATGCTGGCCCTGGATGTGGACGGTGACCCCTATGCCGATGTGATTGCCGAAGCCTTGCCCGATGTTTACTGGCTCGAGGCCAATGAACTGGGATCCAGGACCTGGAAGGCCGTAAAGGTCGGTTCCATTCCGGAAACCGAGCACCGCAACGGACAGGGTTATGCCCTGGCTGACCTGGTTCCCGGCGGGAAACCGGAAATCCTGCTTTCGGGTGACGGAGGAGTGTATGCCTGCCAGGTTCCGGTGAATCCGGCTGAAGGGAACTGGGAATTCAAGCTTATTGCTTCTTCAGGTTCAGAAGAGGGGATCGGTACCGGAGATATCGACGGCGACGGCCTGGTGGATATCGCCATTGGATTCATTCCCGAAGGAGAAGAAGATCCGGTGGAACTGAGATGGTTCCGTAATCCGGGAAACCTGGAAGCCGAGTGGGAATTCGCAACAGCCGGAACAGTTGAAAATGCCATAGACCGGGTGGTGATCGCAGATTTCAATGGAGATATGAAACCGGACATTGCCGTCTCCGAAGAGCGGTGGCCCGGCAAGGAACCTGATGCCGACATCTACTGGTTTGAGCAGCGGGACACCGGTTGGACGAAGCATCATCTTTACCAGGGATATTCAGTGAACAATCTTGACGCCGGAGATATTGACAGGGACGGTGATATAGACCTGGTCAGCAATGAACATAAGGGCGAGGAACATCCCACCCTGGTATTCCTGAATGACGGCAAGGGTGTCTTCACTGAAAAGGTTATCGACAAGGGCAAGGAGAATCACCTGGGAACCAGGCTTGCCGACCTGGACGGAGACGGTGACCTGGATATCTTCGGGGCCGGCTGGGATGAGTACAGATTCATGCATGTCTGGCGGAATGATTCAGTAAAAGATAAAACAACCTGGAAACATGTTTCATCCGTAGAAGGTTCCTTGCCGGTGCTTAATCCGGGAGGCCAGCAGACGGCCACACTCAGCCTGGATGTGGACGGGGACGGGCAGGTGGAGATGTTTGTAGCCGAGCGCACCGAGGCCCCGGCCCTGGGAATGTACAGGAAGGTTGATGGTGAATGGAAACTCTTCACGATCGAAGCCGGAAAGCTGCGGATTGAAGCCGGGTCAACCCATGCTGACATTGATGGAGACGGGGACCAGGATGTTGTCTTCGGCGGAGACGGCGGCAGCAACGGTGTCTGGTGGTGGGAGAATCCGTATCCTGATTATGATCCTGAAATTCCCTGGAATCGTTATGCCATCAAATCCTCCGGAAAGAACAAACACCACGACCAGCTGTTTGGAGACTTCGACGGCGACGGCCGGGAGGAACTGGTTTTCTGGAACCAGTCAGCCGGAAAACTGTTGCTTGCCGAAATACCTGAGAATCCCAGGGCGGCGGGAGAATGGGAGCTGCAGACTCTGTTTGAATACTTCACGGACAGTGAGATGCTGCAGACCGGGCAGACCGGATACCCGGGATGGAAAGCCACCAATGAGCATGAGGGACTGGCTTGTGCCGATATCAACCTGGACGGGGTCGATGACATTGTCGGCGGCGGACGCTGGTTCCAGTTCCTGTCGCCGGGGAAATGGGCCGAACATATTGTTGATGCTTCATATACGTTTTCGCGTTCCGCCGCGGGACAGCTGATCGAGGGCGGCAGGCCTGAAATTGTCCTTGTAGTGGGGGATGGAATCTCTTCCCTTAACCTCTATGAATGGAAGGACGGAACCTGGTTTCCGACGGTGATCCTGGAGGAAGTGGATAATGCCCATTCGATTGATATTATTGATTTTAACGGGGACGGGCACCTGGATATTTTTTCCGCGGAGATGCGTCTGAACCAGGGCAATCCGGACGCCAAAGCCAGGGTTCTGCTTGGTGACGGTACCGGGAGTTTCCGGGACCTGGTGATTACCGAGGGGTTCGGGCATCATGAATCCAGGATTGTGGACCTGGACGGAGACGGGGATTATGACATCTTCGGCAAGCCGTATAACTGGGAATCTCCCAGGATTGATATCTGGATCCGGGAGCAGGAGGAGCAGTAACCGATCATGAGGTGCCTGGTAAGCCTGATTTTGATGTTAGCGGCCGCTTTTCCCGGGATCGCGGGTGATGTGGAGATTACTGATTCCACTGATGAGGGCATGGACGCCTTCCGGGTAGAGACCCCTGCCGCTGTCTATTACTACCAGAAGGAAGCCGGCGGATTTTCTTCGATCCTGGATCCGGCGGGTGCGGACTGGATAGGTTACAGGAACTCCGGTAAAACTGAATATCCGGCTTCAGCCGCTTCAGATTATCGCGGACTTCCCAACCTGGTGTTCAGGGGTGAGGATGACGGCGCGGGTCATCCGGGATTTGGATCATGCCGGTCGTTTCAAACCGGGACCGATACCATTCGGACCGAATCGAAAAGCGGCCGCTGGGCCTGGGAGTGGAAATTTAATGATTCCTTCGCTCGCATGGATATTCTGAAATTCGACCCTTCCCGGGAATACTGGTTCCTGTACGAAGGAATTCCCGGGGGCAGGTACGCTCCGTCCCAACAGTACTGGGGCACTGACCGGGGCGGCCCTCGCCGGGATACTCCGGATTACCTGGCCGGCCGGGAAGTTTATGGAAATTGGCGATGGGCTTATTTCGGTGACAGCTCCTTAGAAAAGGTGTTTTTTCTGGTTAGCCTGCGGGCGGAACCCGAAGTTTCCGAAATGGGCTACCTGGGTGGAGATCGAAATGGTCTGGAAGCGGAAGACGGAATGGTGGTATTCGGTATTGGCAGGGAGAAGGGCGCCGTTCCGCTCCTGGAAGGGGAAAACAGTTTTATTATCGGATTTTATCCTGAGAGGATCGAAACTCCCGAAGAGCATGCCGAAATCAAAGCTTACCTGGATTCATTCCTGAATCCGGGAGCCGCTCCCTCCGGGGATTGACATGCCGTTTTTCCAGGGAAAATCTGCCGGAAATTGCGGAACCGTATAGAAACGAAGGCAGGGTTTATCCGTATTAGTAATAACCGTTATTGTTGGGGGCAGGAGTATAATAAGGGCAGCAGGATCAGGCAGAGATGGATAAAAAACGCGTAACCAATATTAAGCATTTGACAGTTTTACTGCTCGTTTTGCTCTTTGTCGGAGGATTTTTATATGGACAGCCCGGCAATTACCACATGAGGAAGCGGGCCAGTGAGAAACTGATTGCTCTGGCCCAGCGCATTGACATAAGTACGGATATTGAGGAATTCCGCAAGCTGCTGGTGCTGCGGCCCAATCCGAACTGGCGGGATGCAAACGGAGCGACGGCGCTCTGGCTGGCTTCGGCTGCCGGGCGAAAGGATGTTGTCCAGCTGATGATTGACCACCGGGCTGATCCTGATATGCCCACCAATGACGGGGCTACTCCGCTCTGGATTGCCACGGTTGGGGGGCATATAGGCGTTGTGAGAGTTCTTATGAGTGAAGGAGCTGACGTCAACCTGGGGGCCGAAAACGGAACCACCCCGTTGTGGCTGGCTTCGTGGAACGGCATTACAGAATTCGTGAAGATGTATCTCGATGCCGGAGCTGAACCCAACGCCAGGGAGAAAAAGAACAGGTCCACTCCCCTTTGGTGCGCGTCCATTAACGGGCACAGCAGGATCATAAGGATGCTGCTTGAGCACGGGGCGGCGGTCAATCCGGTTTCCGCCGAAGGGGCCACTCCGCTGTGCATGGCCGCTTCAGGAGGACACGCCGAAGCCGTCCGGCTGCTTCTGACGGGAGGCGCTGATGTTGATTTCACAACGGGTGAAGGGACAACTCCGCTGTGGCTGGCCGCCGCGGAAGG
Source organism: Acidobacteriota bacterium (assembly GCA_963666915.2). Lineage (GTDB taxonomy): Bacteria > Acidobacteriota > UBA6911 > RPQK01 > JAPXNP01. The sequence goes on along the minus strand of CAXXEX010000003.1, from coordinate 125,869 downwards.
CCATGCTGAAGTTGTGGGTTTGCTAATCGATGCCGGAGCCGACCCGGATGTTGGGGACCGGAAATTCGGCGCCACTCCGATCTGGATGGCAGCCCAGGGCGGACACCTGGAGGTGGTGAAAGCTCTTATCAGCGCCGGGGCCGCAGTTGATACCGAAGCGAAGGGTTTCACTGTCCGGGGAATAGCCCAGAAGCAGGGGCATACGGATATCGTGGAATTATTGACGATTGACGATTGACGATTTTGGTCGTGGCCGGAAACCTTCATTTCAGTTTTCCGCTCCCGAAGGGAGTCGTTTTGACAGGTAGCGGGAGATATGGGGGGGGGGCATTGTCCCCGACAGCGTCGGGAACAGGAGAGCAAGGATTCTTCCTGCCACAAGGTGAAAGCGTCAATCGGTAATCTTGCTTCTATTTAGAACCCGAATCTTCTTCTCAGGTCACTGGGCAGGGGCGCGTAGTAGCCTTTACGGAACCGGAGGATCTTGTTGTCCACGTCGACCTTGAGGTTAATCCTGCGGTGGGTGCCATCTTTTTTCAGGTTTTTTGGAACGTAGGTCAGGCTGTACTGGTTCCGCAGTTCATTTTCCACTTCCTTGAGAGACTTGATCAGTTCCCCGTTGCTGTAAGGGAAGAACACTCTGCCCCCGGTCTGGTTGGTAATATTTTTGAGGGTAAGGTCTCCCTGCCAGTCCATGTCGGTTCCCAGGTTGGTCGTGCTTATGGCATAGATTGCCGCTTCAGCCCTCAGCACTGAGGCCAGGGCTTCATCAGGAGTATGTTTACTGCTCAGGTCTGATCCGTCAGTCAGGATAACCATGGTACGGCGGCCGTCTTCATAAAGCAGCTTCTGTTCGCTGATCAGGTGCAGGCAGTCATAAAGGGAGGTTCCCCCGCCGGCCTTGAGCTTTTTGATCTCCTCCGAGAGGTCATTTGGATTTGTCGTGAAATCATGGAGAAGTGAAACCCCGGTATCAAATTCAGCCAGCAGGGCCTTGTCCCTCGGCTGCAGTATGGTGTAAAGAAAATCAAGGGCCGCTTCTTTTTCAAATTCCAGCTTCATCTTCACGCTGGAACTGGTGTCTATGCACAGGGCAATGGTCAGGGGCATGTTTGTCTGCTGGGTGAAGTTGGTGATTTCCTGTTCTTCACCATCTTCAAATACCGTGAACGCGCTCCGGGGAAGGTTCCTGATAAATTCCCCGGTATCCTTGTCGGTTACAGTCACCAGGACATTAACGGCATCAACGTCAACCCTGAAGGGTTCAAGATCTTCTGAAGGATCCTGGGCGGATGCCGGGATAAGCAGAAAAAATGTAAACATTAGAGCTGCAAGAGCAGCCGCGGTAAATTCTCTTTTAATTAGCATTGCCGTTTATTCTCTCAAAAAATCTATAAGCTTTTCCAGCTCATCAGGCAAGGGAGCCTTGAATTTCAGGGTTTTTCCTGTAGAAGGATGTTGAATTGACAGGGAAGCCGAGTGGAGAAAAAGCCGGTCCAGGTTCTTCACGGCTTTACGGTGCCTGGTATTGCTTATTCTGGGCAGCAAGGCATTGAAACCGTATGTTTCATCACCGGCGACAGGATGTCCCTGGGACTGGAAGTGAACCCTTATCTGGTGGGTCCTTCCGGTTTTGGGATAGGCCTCCAGGAGGGTGAATTCCGAAATGTACTCCCTGACCTTATACAGGGTCAGGGCATTTCTTGGACGGGTGGAACGCGGTGATATCCTGGTCCTTGAATTCCTGTCCCTGCCGATCGCCAGGTCAATTTCTCCGGATAAGGGCTCAACCTGTCCGAAGACCAGGGCGATGTAGGTTTTTGATGTCAGTCTTTCCTGGAACTGGGATGCCAGGCGATCGTGAATGTGGTCATTCTTGGCGATTACCAGCACTCCGGAAGTGCCTTTATCCAGGCGGTGTACAATGCCGGGGCGCAGGGTGTTGCTCCGGCTGGTTTCCCGAAGGTAGTAGAGAAGCCCGTTAGCCAGGGTTCCCTGGGGATTCCCGGCGCCGGGATGCACTATCAGGCCGGCTGGCTTGTTAACAGCCAGGAGATCATCATCCTCGTAAAGAATATCCAGATCCATTTTTTCAGGGATAAGTTCAGTCGGTTCCGGTTCCGGAGGGTTTACTGAAACCGAGTCCCCCGGCTGCAGGGTATAGCTTGATTTACGGGATTCGTTGTTTACCAGGACCTCTCCTGAAGAGATCCATTTTTGTGCCGTGCTTCGACTTACTTCCTCAATTTGCTCTGACAGGAAGGAGTCAAGCCGTTTCCCGGCATCTGGTTCGTCAATAATAAATATGGAATTTTGGCTCATATGGTTCAAGGTTCAAAGTTCAAGGTTCAAAGTTCAAGGTTCAAGGTTCAAGGGAAAGTGTAACATTTTGATAGAGTAAGCCAAGTCCATTGAGTCCGCCGGGTCCCTCGGTAACCTTGCAGGTCGGCTTTATCCTGATTGACCGTTCCCGGTATGCTCCTTCAGGGTGGCGTGAATTTTCTTGAGGGTTTTTTCAAAAAGGCTGCTGATCCCTTGTTCGCTCTCCGCCTCACCAATGACCCTGATCAGGGATTCCGTATCGGATACCCGTACGTGCACCCAGCCTCCCGGAACGGTCAGCCTTACCCCGTCTCCGCATTCCGGATCAATGTGTTCATGGCTCAGCCTGAAAAGGTCCAGGGTTCGGTAGGCGCTGGAGGGCGTGCAGGCTATCTCCTCTTTTTTCATATACAAGCGGGGAAATTCATTGGTGAAATCCTCGGTGGTCCGGCCGGTAGAGGCCATTGTTTCAAGGACCATGAGCAAGGTCAGCAGTCCGTCATAGGTCATGGTGACAGGCAGGGCGGCAATGCCTCCTGAACCTTCACCGGCCAGGATAGCCCCGTCTTCAAGGCCCCGGTTAAGCACGTGGGCTTCTCCAACCTGGGTCCTGATAAGCTCGGCGTCATGTTTTTTTGTCAGCCATCCGATGATTCCCGAAGTGGAAAAGTTAGTGACTATCGGACCTGGCCTCCGTCTAAGCCTGTTAATTGCCGCCAGCGGGAGGGTCATTTCCTCTGACAGGATTTTTCCGCTTTCGGTTACAAAAGATATACGGTCACCGTCGACATTGATTGCCGCGCCTATATCCGCGCCTGATTTTACGACAAGCCGGCTTAAATCAGACATGTTCACGCTTCCGGGGGCAGGGGCATAGGAGGTTGGGAAGACCGGTTCAGAATTGAGCTTTACCAGCCTGCAGCCCATTTTTTCGAATAGCTTTTCGGTTATATCGGCACAGGTGCCAAACCTGAAATCCACGGCTACGGTGAATTTTTGCCTGCTTATCTTATCCATATCCACAAAGGAAGTGAGATGGTCCAGATAGGCTTCAGTAAATTCCTCGGAAACAATTTCCTGGTTGAATAATCTTTCCGGGTCAGGTGAAAAATCGGAGGCATGGTAGATATCCAGGAGTTCCTCGCTTTTATCAGTTCCCAGCAGCACCCCGTCCGGCCCCATGAATTTAAGGGCGTTCCACCTGGAATCGTTGTGGGAACCGCTGATTGAAATGCCGCCGGAAGACCCGGTTTCCCTGACCGCGAAGGATACAAGCGGGGAAGGGCAGATTCCCAGGTCGAGGATCCTGCATCCGGAATACATCAGCCCTGAAATCACTGCTGATTTCAGCATGGGTGAGGAGTTGCGGCTGTCCATTCCCAGGACCACGGTGTCTCCATCTGTCCAGGATCCGAAAGCGCATCCGAATCTGACAGCGATCTCTGATGTCAGGCCTTCTCCAACGATACCCCTTACCCAGGATGTGCCGATTTTAAACATGTCAGTTTCTGTGCTCCCCTGCTAAAGAATCAATCATCCGCCTGATATCACTTTCAGCTTCCCTCAGCCTGCGAAACAGGGTCAGCTGTGAAATCGCCCTGGTCCTGTTGATACTGGGAAGATCATTGGGCCCCGGTTTGAAATAGCTGTCACCTCTTATGTAGTCAGCCAGGAAGCGCATTCCCAGCTCCAGGGCGATAATCATTACCGCGTCCGGCATGAGCTGGATTTCATGGGGGGTAACGGTTGTGGCCGTGGAAAGAAAGCCCCTGGCCAGTGATTCATAAATATCCAGGTCAACCTTCACGTTGCCGGGATCGGTTTCCTTTTCCCCGGCTACGTTACACAGCGACCTGACCATGTCACCCCAGTCAACCAGCCAGGTCTGGGGCATGATGGTGTCCAGGTCTACCAGGGATATGATCCGGTTGTCAGCCCTGGAAAAAAGAAAGTTGTCCAGCTTGGTGTCCCCGTGGATGGCCAGGCGCCGCAGCTTGCCTGATTCCAGCCCCCTTATAAGGGACATGGCGAAATGCTCTTCTTCCAGGAGCATTTCGATCAGGTCCTGGAGAACCGGATCGGTGAGCCTTTTTCGGTATTCGTCTTCATCCAGGTGCACAAGGAAATGAATCCTGGTGCTTCCCAGCTGGTCAGGATCCCGGGGAAGCAGGGCGGAAGCCTCTTCAGGGGTTCTGTTGCCTTTAAGCACTGATTTCAGCTGGTTGTAGTAGATCCCGGTTTCCCGGTAACCGGGAAGCGGATTTTTGATCCCTTCGGTGTCCATGTCGGCAGTAAGGTCATTGTAAATAGCCAGGCCCCTGCCGGCTTCTTCAGCCAGGAATCTCCTGGCCTCCAGGCTGTCTACCTGGTTGAGGCTCTTATAGGTGACACAGTCCGGGATTTTTATCATCAGCCGCCAATAGGCTGTGCCGCGGCTGTTTTCAAGCTTCAGGTATGGCTCCCCGGCACGGGTGGGAACCAGCTCAATTACTTCCCAGTTCCTGCCTGGAGGAAGTTTTCCCGCCTTCACTCCCCTTTTTTGCGCTTCCAGTGTGAGGAGCATGCTTTTCATAACATTTTCAGGTTTGAAAAATACCTGTTGGTTGATCCTCTGCATCAGGAAATCCCTGGAACAGGTTTCAGGATTACCTTTGATAAGGAAGGTGTGCCTGTTGATGTTCCCCTTTTCTGAAAACTCAAAGACTTCAATCGGGGGAGGGATTTTGAACCGGGAGGCCACCCGGGAAGCCATGGCTACAGGATACTCATCAGTAACCCCCGGATCAGATTTGAGGTGGGTTTCGGATAAAAATTTTAATCCTGACTGTTTCATAATGTCACATGGGCCTGCAAACTGCCGAAATTTTGTATTAATGCCCTGGCTATAAAAATATCAGCAGCTTAAGACACTTTTACCCGTTTTATGAGAAAAGTTTTTCGTGCTTGCCAAACGCCTCCTGCCAGGGAGAACTGTTTTGTGGTGCAAACACCTTTACGGGGAAGGAGTCTTTTATTATTTTTCTTCCCGCGGCCAGGTTATCGAGGTGTCCTGTCGCAATTGCCTGCATGATTATATTGCCGGCGGCGGTTGCTTCAACCGGTCCGGCGGTAACCGGAATGCCCAGTGAATCAGCGGTGAACTGGTTGAGCATTTCATTACGTGATCCTCCTCCCACGATATGCAGCATCTGGATATTCCTGCCCCTGATCAAGTTGATTCTATCGATGAGGAAGCGGTATTTGAGGGCCAGGCTTTCAAAAATACAGCGGGCCAGGCTTCCGACTGAGTCCGGTTCAGGCTGCCCGGAATCCCGGCAGTAGCGGGCTATGGCCGTGGGCATATCTTCCGGTTTCATGAAGGATAAGTCATCCGGATCGACTATGGACCTGAAAGGAACTGCCTCGGAAGCCAGCTTGATGATTTCATCGTATCCGGGCTTGATGCCTTCTTTTTCCCAGGATCGCCTGCTCTCTTCAAGCAGCCACATGCCCATGTTGTTCCTCAAAAACCGGATCTTGTTGTTAACTCCGCCTTCATTGGTGAAATTATTCCGCAAAGAGGCCTCGTTGACACAGGGTTCGTCAAGTTCGACTCCTATCAGTGACCAGGTTCCCGAGCTGAGATAGGCCCAGTTGTCTCCTTCGGCCGGCACCGCGGCAACAGCAGCGGCAGTATCATGGCAGGCCGGGGCAATCACCGGGATTGAACCCAGGCCGGTTTCGTCCATTACTTCAGGTAATAGCTTTCCGACAATGCTTCCGGGCTTTAACAGCGGAGGCATGATTTTTCCCGGCAGATCCAGGAGGTCCAGGAGTTCTGTGCTCCAGGAGCGGGCTGAAACGTCAAGCAGCTGGGAGGTTGAGGCTATGGTGTATTCAGAAACCTTTTCCCCGGTCATCATGTAGTTGAAGAGAGCGGGCATGTGCAGCATGGTTCCGGCTGAATTCAGCATTGCGGAATTTCGCAGGCTGTACAGCTGGAAAATGGTGTTGAACTGTATGAACTGAATCCCGGTTATCCCGTAAACCTTCTCCCTGGGGATGATGCTGAACACCTCTTCCATCACTCCATCAGTCCTGGGATCTCTATAGCATACCGGATTCCCCATGAGCCGACCGTCATCATCCAGCAGGCCGAAATCTACCCCCCAGGTGTCAACTCCGATTCCGCTGAGGTTCCTGTGCCCCAGGGAAGCCGCCCTGGACAGGCCGTTCTTAAGTTCCCTGAAAAGGTGCAGGATATCCCAGTGATAGTGGCCCATGGCCCGGACCTGGGGATTTTCGAACCTGTGCAGTTCTTTTAGCTGCAGCTTTTGTTTGTCCAATGAACCCAGGATTACCCTGCCGCTTTCGGCTCCGAAATCACAAGCCGCGAATTCAGGTATATTCATAACTGGAGAAAAGCCTTTCTACGTTTGGTTTCCGGTTTAATTAAATCCCGATCTCCGGGTCAACCCTTCACCTTAAGAAACAAGGGGCATCCTTCAGCCGGAAACCCCTTATCCATCGTTAGTTACCTTCCCTTGCCGTAAACCGGGCCGAAGGTGCCGCAGGCCCGGTAGTCAGCCCCCATGGGATCGTTGGCCCCGAAAGCGCTCCAGGCGCTGGGCCGGTAGATCCTGTCAGCACTTACATTGTGCATGCATACCGGAATGCGCAGCATGGAAGCCAGGGTTATCAGCTTGTCTCCGATATGGCCGTAACTTATTGAACCATGGTTGGCGCCCCAGTTGGCCATCACCGAATAGACATCCTCGAAGGGTCCGTCCCCGGTGAGGTTGGGAGTGAACCAGGTAGTGGGCCAGGTTGGATTGGTTCTCAGGTCAAGTGTTTTATGAACTTCCGGCGGAACATTCACGGTATACCCTTCGGCCAGCTGCAGGACCGGGCCCAGGCCCTTGACCAGGTTAAGCCGAACCATGGTAGCCGGCATTTCGCAGGCTGTCAGGTAGAGCGATGAGAAGCCTCCGCCCCTGAAGTAACCGTAATCAGCCGGGCACCACCTGGTAGCTTCCAGGCAGGCTTCGGCCTCTTCCGGGGTGATGTCCCAGAACGGTTTCATTGCGGACTGTCCCCCGGACTGCTGCTGGCCGCAGCCGTCCAGTGCTGCCGAGCCGGAATTTATCAGGTGGATAATTCCGTTGGCGGCTTTTCCTGTGAGTGTTTTCCCGGTAACCCGTTTGACAGCGTCAGGGCTCCAGTAGGTGCGGACATCGGCAAACACCTGGGCCGTATCAGTCAACAGGTTTCCGAAGGCCATGGCCACCCCGTTGAGGCAGTCGTTTTCGGTTGCCACCAGGAAGGGCTGCCTGATTCCATTCCAGTCAAAGGAGGAGTTAAGCATTGCTTCCATGAAATCGCCGTTGGGGAAATGATCCGTCCACTGCCGCTGGCCCTGGAATCCGGCTATAAGGGCGTTGTGCCCCAGGGATTCCTCGGGAAAGCCCAGGTCAGCCAGGCGGGGATTGCCGATCATCAGGTCCCTGCCTATGAGGAACATTTTGACAACGGTTTCCCATACGGCTTCTTTCTTTTCCGCGGAGGGGCGCTGGCCTTCCGGGTTGAAATCAGGTCCCTCCTTGCAGAATTTTTTGGTCCAGGCCAGGGCTTTCCGGTACTCATCCTTGTCGTAGATCCCTTCTTCGATACGCCTGGTGAACTCACTCATGTCGATGTATTCATTGCGCATCCCCAGGTAGTCACTGAAAAAGTGATCGTCAACAACTGAGCCTGCTATACCCATGGAGACTCCGCCCATGGCCAGGTAGGATTTTCCTCTCAGCTCGGCCACGGCCAGTCCGGCCTTGGCAAACTGCAGTATTTTTTCCCTTACATCGCCAGGTATGGAGGTGTCATCACTGTCCTGTACGTCCCTGCCGTAAATACCGAAGGCCGGAAGGCCTTTCTGGTTATATCCGGCCAGGGCTGCAGCCAGGTACACGGCGCCCGGCCTTTCAGTTCCGTTAAAACCCCATACTGCCTTGGGAATCAGGGGATCGGAATCCATTACCTCGGTCCCGTAGCACCAACAGGGAGTCACGGTAAGGGAAACGCCAACGCCTTCCCTCTGAAATTTTTCAGCAGCCTCAGCCGCTTCGACAACGCCGCCGATGGTGGTGTCGGAGATGACGCATTCAACCGGAAGCCCGTTGGGATGTTTCAGGCTGCCGCTTATCAGTGAGGCCGCGGATTCGGCCATTCTCATGGTCTGGTTTTCAAGGGATTCCCGAACTCCGTTACAGCGTCCGTCTATGACCGGTCTGATTCCTATTTTGGGGAGTGAGCCGCGAAGTCTTTTCACCGGCTGGTTCATCACAATGCTTGTATCTGCCATGTTTTTTTCCTGTAAGTTTTTTGACTGTAATTTTGAATAATTCTCTCCAGCAATATTCTCACTTTACGGGCTTTCAGCCCATAATTCAAGATTCGAAATTCAAAATCCAACATTCTCCGCCCCGGGGGCAGGGTTCAATGTTCAAAGTTCAAGGTTCAAGGCGATGTGGGAAGGCATTTGAGGAATAACCCTTGTGTGGCATGGAGAACTTTCCTGGAAGCGACATTGGAACTGAGAACGGTGAAGTGAGAATGTCGAATGAGCATTTTTGATGCCGTATCGGCGTCGGAATCGGGATCGACTTCGATTACGACAATGATAACCGCTTCGCTGACAACGATAACGAGGTATCAGCTTCCAGGTAATGAACCGGAAATAGCGACTCGATGCGGGTTACAGGCAGCAGGCTGTATATTGCAGGGGTGCAGGATGGGAAAGATCGCTGTTATTGCCTGGGAACTAATGCCTTAAGACGGGCCGTAAGGCCCTGAAATTCAATAGACTAGGGCGAAGCCGAAGGCGGAGCCCTAGGTTGAGTATCTCCTGTAATAAAACTGGAGCGCTGTAGGCGTGACCTCCGACATCAGTTCCACAGGTACCTTTCATCATATTTCAGGCTATGCCTTCTTAATAATCTTGGGAGTTCATCCTGGAACCCATATCTGGCATGGTGTTTATCCTGGTTCCGGATGTACCTGATTACCGCATCTGCCTGGGACTCGCTTACTGAAAAGGAAGCATAACCTCTCTGCCAGGAGAATCTCTTCATTCCGGGAATCTTTTTATGTATCCAGTATGACGAAGAGGATTTAACTCTATTTACCAGCTCGGAAAGGCTTACCTTTTTATCGATGGATGAGAGTAAATGAATATGGTCATAGGTTCCTCCAGCCTGGATTAATTTGCAGCCTGTTTTATTCATGTTGTCGCCAATGTATTTATATAGCTCATCCGACCATTCCTCTCCTATCATTCTTATTCTGTCTTTTGTACTGAACACGGTATGATGGAGATGCTGTACAAGTGATTGAGGCATCTGTTTCTCCTTTCAAAATCAATAACGTACGAACCAGAATAATGTTGAAATTTTGTCTGGTTTTTGAGCTCACACCTACAGCGCTCGCTTAGGGCAAGGGGAATGTCATTGACCTAGGGCTCCCCTCCTTAGCTCTTTGCGCTGCGCAGGGTCGCCCTGGGCTATTGAATTTCAGGGCTTTCAGCCCGCAATCTATGATTCAGGATTCTAAATTAAGGAATCTCCCCGGAGAGATTTTTTGAATAATTAACGCCAGAGATTCCGGCGTAGAGGGAAGTCATATTTGCAGGTACACTTCGTTGTCGTTGTCAGCGGTAATCGTAATCGTCAAATCGTCAATTGGCAGGCCCGCTTTGCAAATCATTTCAATGAATCTTATATATAAATCATCATGAGAAATGAAAAATTGACTACAAAAGTAATTGAAGCAATAAATAGCGCCCATGACCTGGCGCTGCAGGAAGGTAATCCCGAAATCGGGCCTGAGCATCTGCTCAGTGCTTTCCTGCGCCAGGAAAATGGTCTTGTCCCGTCTGTATGCCGGAAGCTGGATATAGACATTAATAAACTTGATAACAACGTGCGGCAGCTGATTTCAGCGCTTCCCCGGATTTCCGGATCCATGGACGGACAGCAGGTAACCCTGTCCAATGAAACCAGGATGATTTTTTCCGGGGCTGAAAAGGAAGCGGAGAAGCTTAAGGACGAATATCTTTCCGCCGAGCACCTGCTCCTGGTAATGACCCAGAGCCGCGCCCCGATTGGCAAGCTGCTGAAGGACGCGGGATTGAATCATGAAGCGCTGCTAAAGGCCCTGGCTGAAGTGCGCGGAAACCAGAGGGTTACAAGTGATAATCCGGAAGCGGCTTACGAGGCCCTTGAGAAATATGGGCTGGACCTGACCGCCGAGGCCAGGAAAGGCAAGCTCGATCCTGTGATAGGAAGGGATGAGGAGATCCGCAGGATTGTACAGATCCTTTCCCGCCGCACCAAGAATAATCCGGTATTGATTGGGGATCCGGGAGTAGGGAAAACCGCGATTGTCGAAGGCCTGGCCCAGAGGATTGTCAAGGGTGATGTGCCGGAAAGCCTGAAAAACCGGAGGTTGGTGTCCCTGGATATGGGGGCCCTGATCGCCGGAGCGAAATTCCGTGGCGAATTCGAAGAGAGGCTTAAGGCTGTGCTTAAGGAAATTAAAGCCGCGGAAGGGGAGATCATCCTTTTTATTGATGAACTCCATACTGTTGTCGGTGCCGGTAAAACAGAAGGATCCATGGATGCCGGAAACCTGCTGAAGCCTATGCTGGCCAGGGGGGAACTGCATTGTATCGGGGCTACCACCCTGGATGAATACCGTAAATACATTGAAAAGGACGCGGCCCTGGAGCGGCGATTCCAGACGGTTTTGGCCGATCAGCCTTCGGTTGAGGACGCAATTTCAATTCTTCGCGGTCTCAAGGAGAGGTATGAAGTCCATCATGGAGTCAGGATCAAGGATTCCGCCCTGGTGGCGGCCGCGGTCCTTTCAGACCGCTACATTTCGGAAAGGTTCCTTCCTGACAAGGCCATTGACCTGGTTGATGAATCAGCGGCAAAGCTTCGCACTGAAATAGATTCCATGCCGAGCGAAATAGATGAACTGCAGCGCAGGGTAATGCAGCTTGAAATTGAAAAACAGGCCCTTCGCAAGGAGAAGGATAACGCTTCCCGTGAGCGCCTGGAAAAGCTGGAAAAGGAGCTGGCGGAAACCAGGGAATCGGCAAACGCACTCAAGGCCCGCTGGAACGCCGAAAAGATGGCGGTTCAGAACCAGCAGGACCTGAGGGAGGAGATTGAACAGGTCAAAATGCAGATTGAAAAGGCTGAGCAGGAGTATGACCTGAACCTGGTCGCCGAACTTAAATATGGCAAATTGCCCGGCCTGGAGGCCTCCTTGAAGGAGGAGGAAAGTAAACAGCAGAATACCGGCAGCCACCTGCTTAAGGAAGAGGTTGATGAAGAGGATATCGCTGAAGTTGTCAGCCGCTGGACCGGGATTCCGGTATCCCGTCTCCTGGAAGGTGAAAGAGAGAAGCTAACCCACCTGGAAGATGAACTGCACAACCGGGTGGTCGGACAGGACCAGGCGGTAGGTTCGGTGGCGGAAGCGGTCATAAGGGCCAGGGCTGGATTAAAGGATCCCAACCGTCCGGTGGGGAGCTTCATATTCCTGGGGCCGACCGGGGTTGGAAAAACTGAACTGGCGCGGGCCCTGGCGCAATTCCTTTTTGATGATGAAAGGGCCCTGATCCGGATTGATATGTCAGAGTACCAGGAAAAGCATACCGTGGCCCGCCTGATCGGAGCCCCTCCAGGATATGTGGGGTATGAAGAAGGCGGACAGCTGACTGAAGCAGTAAGGCGCCGTCCATATTCGGTTGTGCTTTTTGACGAGATAGAAAAAGCCCATTACGACGTGTTTAATGCTCTCCTTCAGGTTCTGGACGAAGGAAGGCTTACCGACGGGCAGGGCCGGACAGTGAATTTTCGCAACACTATCCTGATCATGACTTCGAATATAGGAAGTGAACAGATCCTCGGTTTTGCCGGTAAGGAAGGGAGTGAAGTCTACTCCGAAATGAGCTCTATAGTAATGGATGAAATGAGGCGGACCTTCCGTCCGGAGTTTCTGAACCGGGTCGATGACATGATTGTTTTCCATGCCCTGTCCCGGGCAGACCTGTCTGAAATCGTCAAGATCCAGATGGGGCATATCCAGGCCAGGCTAACTGACATGGGTATAAGCCTGAAGCTGACTGATGAGGCAGTGGGACACCTGGTTAATGCCGGTTATGATCCTGCCTACGGAGCAAGGCCCTTGAAAAGGGTTTTGCAGAAGGAAGTTGAGAATAACATTGCCAGGATGCTGGTCCGCGGTGAAGTGGAGAACGGCGCTTCCCTGATCGGAGACCTGGATGAGGGCAGGGGAGAGCTTACCTTCAGGGTGGAGTAGTGTGGCTGGAGCCGCTGGCTCCAGTTACTGTGGTCGGAAACATCCATGTTTTCCGGTCCCGAAGGGACAGAGCGGGCCGGAGGCCTGGCATGAGGGCAGGGGAGAGCTTATCTTCAGGGTGGAGTAGTGTGGCTGGAGCCGCTGGCTCCAGTTACTGTGGTCGGAAACATCCATGTTTTCCGGTCCCGAAGGGACAGAGCGGGCCGGAGGCCTGGCATGATTGTTTGCCCGGGGTGAGGTTCCCGTCGAAGACGGGGACGGAACCCCGGATCATGGATGCGAAATGAGGGAGGAACCCTGGAAGGGTGACACCAATTGGCAGTCCTGTTTCAGAAAAAGGGACCAAAAAGACCTGAAGAACCAGAGGGACGGTAGGGCAGATTTTCCCTTCAGTCTAGAACCCTAACAAAGTTTAATTCACCGTCTTTTTCTTTTTGGTTTATTCTTTCACTGTCCTCCCCGTAACCATGCCATCCAATTTTGGTGCCTGAAACTACGACCAACCTGTCGAGAGGGCAATCAGGTTTTTCTGATTCGGCTGCAACTCCAGAAGCCATGACATCAAATCCTGATTCAGGCCAAGGCTCTATTTCAATATTTGGAGAATGGGGATGAATGATATTTTGATACTCCCTTGCATCCCACTTGCCTGAGGAGATAAAGCCCTCTGAATTGTCTGCTAATTAAGGGGTTAGAACACTTCGATAGTTTTTGTAGGCTTTTTCACCTAGATTTTTGGGATCGTGCTTAGGAATTAAAAATGTCTCCATTTTTAATGCATCTAAAAGATATTTTTCAAGAACTTCTTTATCCATAGTTCTTATTCTGGAGCTGGCAGCTCCAGCCACAACTTTGAACCCTGAACTTTGAACCTTGAACCAGAGGGCCAGCGGTCCCGCCCAAGGGCAGGATGCCCTTGGTACGGTAGAGTAGCCGGCCCGCTTCCTATATCTCCTCCAGGCTAACGATCAGGTCATCGATTACCTGTTTATCGGTCTTGGGATTGAAAAAGACCGCTTTCCAGGCGGGAACGGCGATCCCTCCGGGCTCAAATCCGGTGGAGGAAGTGTAGCTCAGGCAGGCGTCGCGCCGGTTGTCAGAGGCAATGTGCTTGCGTTTATTGAAAAGCCTTTTAATTTCGTCGAAATATCTCAGGTAGTCTTTTTCCTCGAGTTCACCTTTAAGCAGCCGGGCGTATATCTTACGGGCATCCCTCCCCTTGGGCAGCACCCACCATACTACGTGGGGGCCCAGGGAACCGGGATTGAGAACCATGCAGTAATCAAGCTCTGCCAGTCTTTTTTTCAGGTAGCCGGCCATTTCCAGGGAATGGGCAACCAAAACCTGGTATCCGGTCAGCCCGATTCCATTCAGGCTGGCCATCACTGAATAGGGTCCGATAGCCGGCCGGGAGGTTTCCAGGGTAAACAGGGCGGGGTCCCTTCGGTATTCAGCCTCGCTGAAATATGGTACATCTTCAGCCTTTCGGAAAAGGCAGGCCAGGTTTTCCCTTTTGTTAACAATGAAAGCGCTGGCGGGATAGTGCCCCCAGCCCATTTTATGAAAGTCGATAGTAACGGAATCGGCGGATTTCAGGGATTCGCAGTGTTCTTGCGCTTTTCTCACAACGGGCAGGATATCTTCATCGAATCCCAGTTTGTTTGCGGCCGTATCATATTCGGCCAGGAAACAGAGGGGCCAGCCCGCGGCCGCGTCCACGTGTATCTGCGGACAGGTTTGTCCATATTGCTCGGACTTGGCCATGGCGATTTCCCTTATCTGCAGGATATCGTCAATACCGAAGGCGTCGGTGGTTCCGAAAGTTGTAATAATGAAAGCGATTTTATACTTGTCCTGGTACAGCAGGTCCATCTTTTTTTCAAGCAGGTCCAGGCGCATGGAGAATTTTTTGTCTACCGGGATACTGTGGAGGTTATCCCGTCCGATTCCCAGCCAGTCGGCCAGGGTTTCGTTGGAATAATGCGCGGCCCGGGAAGCTATCCCGGCGATTTTTTCCCCGGACAGACCTCTTTTGGAAACACCCGGACAGATTCGCTCAATGCCTATTTTCCCGGCGTACAGGTTGGATAGGGTTCCTCCGATCGTAAATACGCCCCAGGGGGAATCAGTATGGTAGAACAACAGGTTTGCCAGGGCGGTAATGGCTTTCACTTCCAGTTCATTGGATCGCTGGCTGTAGGTGTCCACACAGAGATTGGGGTTTTTGAGCAGGCAGGCAATGGAACCTACCAGAGAAGCGTAGTTGGCCGGGCCCTTTACGTTTTCAAGGTGAAGCTTGGAGTACCAGCCGTCGGTTCCCCAGAAGTAAGGGAAAATGGAGTCCCTGGCGTCCTTGAGGTTTCCGGGCAGGGTATGGATCTCCGGATTGGCCTGGGCCGTCTCGTAATTCTGGGACATCATTTTTGACGGGATGGTGTTTTCCTCTGCTTCCAGGGCCGTGAGGAGTTCGTCGAAGATTTTAAGTAATTCCGATTTGTCACATTTGAAAAAAGTATTGATGATTCTGTCTAGGTTTGGATTTTCCATTGCAACCCTCCTGTATATTGTCATTGTAGCCTTCAATATTCCAGGGGACAACAATATCCAGGCTTTATTGGGTTGATCCGGGTATTTGTCCGGAAAACGAGTTCAAGACGCAATTGGGATCAGCATTAATGGAAATTTCAGTTGTTAAGGAAATGCTTGCGGATTTAGCAGTCAAAGCATTATTTGTATACAATACACTTCTATATAATATAAATTTTAGAATCTTATCCGGGTAGTGAGATGCAGAATCTGTGAGAACAGTCTGAATCAGTGAAGATAACCCCTCATGATGAGAGTTTAGGAGAACTTATAAATGAAGAAGCTGGATGTGGCACTTGCAGCCAGAATGGCTACCAGGGGAACTATTAACTGGATTAAATCCAAACCAGTAGCTCTTTCCTTTGAACTGACCCACTCATGTACTTGCGACTGCCGTCATTGTGATCATGGCGGAATCAAAAAAGACAATAAAAATCTTACCGCCTCGGAATATGGAAAATTGCAGCGCCAGTTTAAACCTGTTGTTCTCCAGCTGTCCGGCGGCGAACCCCTTCTTCGTCCTGATCTTTATGACATCGTTTCTGCTGTAAAGGAAAAGAACGGACTCCCATACCTGATTATTGTTTCCAATGCCAGTAAGCTGACCCCGGAGATATACCAGGAGTGCATTGATCGTGGAGCCGATCAATTTTCGATTTCTATGGATTTTCCTGATGAAAGACATGATGCTTTCAGGGGCCTTCCCGGCTTATTCAACCATCTCGAGGATGTGATCCCCAAGATTATGGCAAAGGGTCGCAATAATGTCGCCATGAATACAGCAATTACCAGGGAGAATCTTCCATACCTTGTTGAATGTTATGAAAAAGCCGCCTCCTGGGGTGCCAATATTTCCTTCAGTGCCTACACCGCATTAAGAACAGGAGACGCTGACCTCACCATCAAATCCCCTGAAGATCTGGCCCTCCTGAAGAAGCAGATTGGCCGGCTGCTGGAAATCAAGAGGAAAGGCGGAAAGATTGTTAATTCTGACTGGACCCTGAAAAATACCTACAAATTTTACAAAGAGGGAGGGATTCCCGGGTGTCAGGCGGGAAGGCGCAGCCTGGTCATCAATCCGGACGGAACAATGCGGGCCTGTTCCATGTTTGACTACAAGTTCAAAAGCCACGAAGAGGTGATGGAAAAATTTGTAAAAACCAATGAATGCGGAGCCTGTTATGTTTCCATTCGAGCCTATTTAAGTAAAGGTTATTTCGAACTGCTGTTCAGAAACATTATGGAAAGAGTTTTGGCTCCTTCCCGATAGAATCAATAGATTGATTTTGCGGATCAGAGTTCTATGAATTAAAGGACCTGAAAAATCAGGTGTACCCAAAGATACCTGTTTTTCCAGGTCCTTTGTCACATGCGGGGCCAGCTTAAAAAGTGCTTGCTTCCCTACAGGTTTTTGCGATATAAATCTTTATTAAAAATAAGATTTTTAGATATTTAGTTATTTTTTATAGAAGCAGATTAAAGGAGAGATTTAAATGTCATTTATACGTTCATTTTTAATAGTTTTATGTGTTGTACTGTTGGCAGCCTGCTCGGCTCCAGCGGTTGAAGAAGTTCCCCAGGTTTCCCCGGATGAATTCGCGGGACGCTGGGATCTTACAGTCAAGACAGTTCACGGCAGCTATCCTTCCTGGCTGGAATTGACCAGGGAAGGTGAGCAGTTCACCGGCCGGTTTGTAGGTCAGGTAGGACACGCCCGCCCGGTTACTGACATAACTGTTGAAGGCGATACCCTTACATTTTCACTGCCCAAACAGTATGAGGCAATGGATGTTGACCTTTCCTTCACCGGTAAACTGGCTGAAGGAACCCTTACAGGAACCACCAATACCAAGATGCTCGTACCTGGTGAACTGGCTGGAGAGGCTGAGGCCGAAGAAGCTCCTGCTGATGCTGAATGGATCGGTGTTAGGGCTCCTGAACTGACTGCTCCTGAGACAGTTGAATGGGGCGAAGAAATCCAGCTCTTCAATGGCAAAGACCTTGAAGGATGGCACCTGCTCGATCCGGCCCAGGACAAATTCTGGAAAGTAGTGGATGGAATTCTCATCAACGATGTTGAAGACCAGGGCGATGTAGGCCAGGGTACCGGATTGATTACCGATGCCACTTTCACCAATTTCAAGCTGCACCTTGAGTTCATGTATCCGGAAGGCAGCAACAGCGGAATCTACCTGAGAGGCCGCCACGAAGTGCAGATCCAGGATGATTTCGGCAAGGAGCCGGGAGACCGCTACATTGCCGGAGTATATGGATTCATTACCCCGACCGAAAACGCCGCTAAGAAAGCCGGCGAATGGCAGACAATGGATATCACCCTGCTCGGCCGCAACGTGACTATCGTATTGAACGACAAGACCGTTATTGATAACCAGGAAATCCCGGGGATTACCGGCGGAGCGCTGGAATCCAAGGAAGGCGAACCCGGCCCCCTGTTTATCCAGGGTGACCATGGTCCCATTTCCTTCCGCAGTGTGACCCTTACTCCAGCCCTGTAAAAAAGGCAGGCTGCAGATATTCGGGGGCAGGCCGGGATTTCCCGGGTTGCCCCCTTTTTTTGTGTGGGGAGCCTGGAAAACGTCAGGTAGTTCTTATCCCTTCCTTCCAGACTCAGTCGCCAAAGCATTGGCAGCACTAATGCCGCTCAACATTGCTTTCATCACTTTTCAGTTTTTTGTGCTCGCGGAGGATCAGGAAAGCGACCACTATCCATATCACCACAAAAAGAATATTCAATTTGGCGAAACCGGTCACTTCTAAACTCAGCCAGGCAGTACCTATGAACACCAGGGCGGCTGAAAGCACATCCCCCATGCGGAAGAAAAAGGTGTCCACTGCCTGTTTCGCCTTATACTTCTCTTCCCGGGAAGTCGGGAGCCAGAGCAGCTGGCGGGCAGTGTTCATTATGGAGTAGTCACCCGTGTTCTCGGCGGTTTTAGCCCATCGGACTACTGTAAAACCGGCTCCTGCCGCAATAATCCCATATGATCCCAAAGCAACGAAAGGCAAAATCAGAAGGGTCCAGCGCAGTCCGCCGTATTTTACAATCCTGGAGACCGCAAAGGCCTGGAGAAGCACAGCGAATATGTTGACCCAAAAAAAGTAACTGCCGTAAAACTGCCCAAGATAGGAACCCTCGTTAGTGATTAAATTCTGGGCCAAAAGCTCGGCGGCCCGGTTTGTGGCAAGCTTGCTGAGGATATATTCTCCGGTAGAATTGACGATATTCAAAAGAACAATCAGCAGGGCGATCAGGGATATGTAGCGGCTTTTGAATACCAGGGCAAAACCGCTGCCCTCCGCGAAGGATTGCTTGACCGGTTTAATTTCCTCACTCCGCTTCTCCCTCCGATTTACCAATACATATAATCCCAGGGAGACAAGAAGCAGAACCGCAGAGATGTGGAGCATCAAGTGTGGCGGGATTCCGATTGAGAACAGGTGTCCGGCAACCAAAGTTCCCGCTGGCGCACCTGCTGTCATTCCAATCCCTATGATAGGGAACAGCCTGTTTCCGGTTTTTTTTGAGTAAATATCGTTGGCATATGACCAGAACTGGGCAATGATTGTTACACTGAAAAAACCCACCCAGATGAAGAAAATGACTCCGATGTGCGGTACTTTTGCTTTCACAGCCAGGGAGAACAATTCGATGTTTATCACGAAAAAGAGGGTCACACCGATAATCATGACAAATCGATCGACGCGTCGATAAAACAGGCAGTATAGTGGAATGAAGACCATCAGGATCAGTGCTTGTCCAGCCGCGGAATAGGATCTTCCGATAGCTCCGCCTTCGACCAATATCAGAGGTTCCCTGATCGTCTTTATAACGTAGTAGCAAAGCAGCAGCAGGAAGATATTAGTCAGCATCAGGACCAGCGTGACGGACTCACCAGTGCGAACGTCACTGAAGACGTGCAGGAACCTGTCTAGCAAGGAGGGATGGTTCACTGAAGACTGGTCGTTTCTATCGCTTTCATTTTCCAATCAATAATCCTCCCTGATTCTGTTCTGTCTCTATTAGCTGTTTTATTAGGATGGCTACCCGGATCAGAATTCAATTAATTCAAATATTTTTGACCTTTTATTCCCTTGTCGGCCCATGGGTCATCTAAAAAATGGAATCGCGTTCATGGGATCGAAATCAATTTATTCTAACATCAGGAGATATTAGAAAATATCCTTAGTTTCCCCATACACCCACTTGATCAGTAATTCCCCCGGCGAATTCATATTCCCGGGAAACCTGTGAAGGGGCATTTCTGTACCCGCTTTGTGCTAGAATTTATTCGGCGGGGATAACCATCTTTGTGAAAGAAAATGATTTCTAACCTGATATGCGCCTTTCATGAGGCCCGGTAATTATTTTATGTTTATTACATCGCGGTTCTGCAAATTACTGGTTTGGACGTGTTCCTTGACGGCAGTGTTTCTGCTGGTTTCAGCAGATGTTTCGGTGCGCGCCAGCGAACCTGTTATTGCCCGGGAGGCAGCGGCTGAAGTAGCTTCCACTAATAAGGCAAGTATCTGGAAGGGGAAGAACGGGGAAGCTCTTCCTTTTGAAAACAACGAAGAGGTTAAAGAGTTCCTTCGGACCGCCGAGATCCTTGATATGGAGATCCTCGATGAAGGGGTGAGCGGTGCGAAAAGAGTTTTATTGGAAAAGGATGGAGTGCAGGTGCGGGCTGTTTTCCGCATCATTGAGAGCTTCAGGGAGGTAGGTCCAGGTTTAAAAGGAGCACTGCGCCGCAATTTTGTCGACCACTATATTTTTGAGGTTGCCGCTTATGAACTCTCCCAGATGCTTGGGCTTGACAATGTCCCTCCAGTTGTTAGAAGGCAGATCAGTTCGGACATCGGATCTCTTCAGATCTGGGTGGAAAACGCGATTACTGAAAATATTCGCCTGGAGGAAGAGCGTAGGCCGCCGAATCCCTTAGCTTTCTCAAGGCAGTACCAGGTCATGAAGATTTTCGATAATCTTATCTGCAACGACGACCGGAATCTCGGCAATATTCTCTACGATGAGAATTGGAAGTTGTGGATGATTGATCATACTCGAACCTTCAGATTAGATTTGAATCTTTCCGAGCCGGAAGAAATCATGTCTTGCGAGGAGGGCCTCTGGGTGGAACTGCAGGCGCTTGATGAAGAATCCCTCAAGGAGCGCCTGGATGGACTCGTGAGAGGAAGCGCAATCAAAGCTCTCCTGGCCCGCAGGGATGCCCTGGTTGAACACATCCGGAAATTGATTGAAAGGAAGGGCGAGCAAGCCGCCCTGTTTAAGTTTTAGAAACCAGCGCAGGGCTCATTCCGCACTTTCCCATCCAGTATGGTAGTTTGCCTGCAGTTATGCAGTATCTCATGACGACCCAGGGTGGCCTTCGTCCCGGTTGGTCCTGGATCTCCCGAACATGGAATGATATAGAGCCGGCTGAGAATTTTTGTTCTCCCGATTCCGTTGGTTTTATCAGGGGTTATTCTGGTACGCGAGTGTTTTCCAGTTCGGAAAGCCTGTGGAGAAAATCAGCCATTACCGCGCGGGTAGCCCTGCCGACTCGTGACGAAGTCGACTGGTGGGTGATCCTGATACAGAAGGAGATGCGGGTATCAGGTAAAGGCCCGTATCCCGCGTAATTAGTTACGTAGCCTGTTCCGGAAGTGCGCCCGGTCCCGGTTTTCATCGCTACCGGAAAACCATTTTCCGACATTCCCCTGGCGGTTCCATTCAGAGCCACTTCCTTCATGGCATCACCTATAATCTCCAGGGCCTCGGGATCGTTGATAATCCAGCTGCCCGGCGGCTTGGGCAATTTTTCAGGGGAAAGGCCCAGGACTCCGTCGGAAGCGGACAGCAGCGTGGGTTCAGGCATGATTCCGTTATTGGCAAATGTCGCTGCCATCAACGCGGCGTGCACCGGTGTGATTGTCGTTGATTCCAGGCCTATGGACAGATCTGCCAACTGGCGATTGTCGCCGCTTTTTTTTACGATTTTTCCAAAATGAAAGGGTTCAACATCAGGCCGGTCAAATCCGAAAAGTGCAAGTTCATCCAGGATAGCCTTCCTTCCCGCGGCGACTCCCAGGTCGGCAAAGGCAATGTTGCAGCTTTCGGCCAGGGCCTTGGCCAGTGTTCCCAGCCTGCCGCTGCGGAATGAACACCAGAGGATTTTTCCGCTGTATCTCTTTCCCCCGTTACAAACGGTTTTTTCCATAAATTCATCCACGTTTATTCCCGCGCGGATGGCCGCGCTGGAGGTAATCAGCTTGGATATGGAGGCGGGCTCGTACTGCTGGCTGAAGGGTGCCGTGGGATTGCGCTTCAGGGTTTTCTCGTCGGAGGCCGCGGCCAGAATCTCCCCGGTATGGGAGTCCATGACCACTATGCTTCCCCTGTAGCCCTCCAGTGACGCGACCGCGGCATCCTGTATTTTTAAATCGATCGAGGACCGGATGCCCTGGTGAGATTTAGCTTCCAGTCTTTGCAGAGATTCCTTTATCGCCCGCAGCGGAAGGCGGGATGATACGCGATCTTCGGTAAGTGTCAGGACTTCGTCGTTGAGATGCCCTAGCGGGATACCCCTGCGGTCAAAAACAGGAATCGGGACGGTGTCTCCATACGATTCCGCCAGTGTCAGCTGCCTTGAAATCCTGGCCCCCAGCCAGGATTTCCGGTCCTTTTCCAAAAGAGACTCCCAGGTTTCCCGGGCTGTTTTAACCTTTCCCTGTTCCAGCGCCGCGGCGCTTTGGAAGAGGCCTGAAGGAGACTGGTTCCAAATCGAGGCAAGCCTGAGGCAGGTATCAAGGTCTGCGGCCGCGAAAGACTTGTACATCATCAACGGAAGGGGCAGGGAAGCTGCGACCAGGGCTGCCGTGGATGAAGGCGTTATCTCTCCTCCCTGAGTCCCCTGGGGTTCGAGGCTCCTCAGCACCAGGTTGACCGCGCCGGTTTCCTCACGGAAAAAAAGTCGTGAAATCAATGAGGGACGGTACTCGATATCCCTGCCGGGAAATGATTCAAGGAGTATTCCGGGGAAGGACTTGTGATGAGCTGAAGCCCGGTAGTACTGGTCCGCTGTTATAAAAGCCAGGACTGTAACCGGGATCAACAGGGAGGCAACCATCCTGAATATTTTTCTGCTCATCTGTCAGTGTGTCTTCAATATGAAAAATAGGGGGTATTGCTGCCCCCTATTTTGGTGTTCAGCTTCTGTAGAAGTATTCATTTTAACCCAACAGGGTGAAAGGCAGGTGTTAAGGATGATGCCGGGAGTTGGGCAGTGTTCCCGGACATGGAGGAATCAGGTCTTTTATTTTAATGTTGACGATAAACTCTGTATTCATGGAAATGGAGCCCTGGCCATGGTAATGTCCGGACCGAATCAGGGGCATGAGTTTTTCGGTGTTACAAAGCCTTTCAATGGGTGATTTCGAATCATCAGGAGGCAGTTCCTCATATCAGGCTCCAGGAAAAGATTTTTATTTTCCTCGATTTCTGTTAGGTTTAGAAAGTAAATTCAAAGAAACCAATACTAGCTCAAGCTCTGTGATTGAGAGTAAACGATTAATGAGTTAGTTAATTGATCCTCCTTTTATTTCAACAATATAGGGGATTAGAGGGTAAGGGCTTCGAAATGCCGGGGGAAATTATGGAGATTAAAAATTCGCTGGGCCTCGTAACCAACAAAATTGAAGAATGGATTCGGACGATTGTGGAAATGCTTCCAAATTTTGTGGTCGCGATTCTGGTACTTGTTCTTTTTTACGTGTCCGCGAAAATACTAAGGAATTTGGTAAGCAGAATTTTGGACCGGCTTTCGTCCAGCGCCGCTGTAAACAACCTGATTTTAAATATTGTCTACATTTTTACAATCCTGGTCGGGATGTTCGTGGCTCTCGGGATTTTACAGCTGGATAAGACCGTTACTTCGATGCTTGCCGGAGTCGGAATCATTGGTTTGGCCTTGGGCTTTGCCTTCCAGGATACCATAGCCAATCTGGTTTCAGGCATTATCATCGCTTTCCGCAAGCCATACGACATTGGGGACATTATTGAGTCCAACGGCTATTTTGGAAAGGTATTCAGGATAGACTTGAGGACAACTGATATTCAGCTTTTACAGGGTCCGGTTGTGTTAGTCCCGAATAGAAATGTATTGCAGAATGCCGTGATCAATTATTCCGAATACGGTTGGCGCAGGGTGGACCTGGGGATTGGGGTCTCTTACGGCGAAGACCTGGAAAATGTCAGGAAGGTTACCCTGGAGGCGGTCCAACAGGTTGAAAATCTTGACGCATCCAAGGATGTTACATTTTATTATGAGGAATTCGGGGACAGTTCCATTAATTTCACCGTTCGTTTCTGGGTGAAGTACACTGACCGGAACGCGGTTTACCTGAAGGCGAAGAGCGATGCCATCATGAATATTAAATCGGCCTACAACGCAGCCGGCATCGTCATTCCTTTCCCCATACGCACACTGGATTTTGGAATAAAAGGCGGCGAAAAGTTATCCCAGATGGAGATCAACCTTCGCAGGCAGAAATAATTATCGGTTTCAGGTGACAGTGAAAGCCCAGGGGGCGGTTTCCATATTGAATCCTTGGGCTCCTTTTCCAGGATGAAAGTGATTTTCATCTGTACCCGTTATTTTTATGGATAAATACACATTAAATTTTAAAATCCCAGCGACTTTCCCCATTTGTGATCTATGGCATAAGTCATACAACGCTTAAAAACAGGGTACGAAAATTTAGGACAATCAATACCTGATGGGTCCAGAATCTTTGCGGCGCGGCTATCGTTGAATATTCTCGTGTCTGCGATATAAGACTTGTAGGTTTCCAGCGAACGTTGCAAAAGCAGATCCAATGGACTCGGGATTCTTTCTGTCTGCCGTCCGGAAGATCTTCCAATGGATATACCTGAAACATTGAGGAATTTTTTGGTGAATAGAATCAGCTCCTCCATCGTAGTGTTCCTGTCATTGATGATATGAAAAATGCCTTCTGCTGCAGGATTCTTCATGATTTCCACTATAGAATCGATGCAATAATTGATTGGAACCAGATTTAAACCCTTACCCTGCTTAATTTCCAAACAAACCGGCAGGTAAAGAGACTGATTTTTCTGATTAAGGCAAATCCCCATCATTTGTGCTCGTGTGCCGTTGTTTTGCAGAATATCTTTTATGAACAAATCGCGGATATAGGCAACAGATCTGACTGGATGATACAAGGCATTGAAGCGGAAGGTCTTCCCGGTAATTGAGTTGCCATACACGATAGATGGGCGATAGATCACGAGGCGAATGTTTTTTTGGAAGCAGAATTTACGGATTAGTAATTCTGCCTGATGTTTGGCTTCTTCATAAGGATTAAGAAATTTTGAGGGCCTGGAAATGGCTTCCATGCAGGGATTGCGGGTAATACCTGCGACATAGGCTGTGCTGATATGATGAAATTGCTTGAAAGAGACCCCTGCAAAAAAGGATAAGAGGTTGTTGAGTCCGTCAATGTTGGTTTGAAATACCTGCGCGCGTTTTTTTTCTGAAAAGGATGTACTGGCAGCAGTATGAATGATTTCATCAGTTTGGGTTTTTAGGAAACGGGCATCATCACAGGATAAGCCCAGATCTGGGGAATCGAGGTCTCCTGAGAAAACTGAAATTCGTTTGCGTGTTTTATCCGAAAGTTCTAACCAGTCCGCGATCCGCTTCCAGCGTTCACCTGCTGTAACTCCATTAAATGGTCGAATTAGAAGATTTATGGCGTTTGATTCTTTTTCCGCCAGTTTTTCAGCAAGGTGGCTTCCTATAAACCCGGAAGCTCCAGTTATGAAAATTTGCTTTTTGGGTTTCATGAGGTATAGAGCAGGTTTTCTTTTCTGCAGCAACCCTGGTTCAAAGTGTACCGTATCCACTGGACCTGGGGAACAGAAGCAGAGGTTTTCTCGATCAATTCTGTGACTGCTCCGAGAGCCATTTGAGACCGTTGTATCTCATCCGGGTCATTTTGATCAAGGTAGAAATCATATTCCAGGAAAGCCCGCTTACCAAAATCAATGGGTGAGACAAAACCGAAATCATTTTTCAGATTCAATGAATTGGCAATTTCAAACAAGCCTTTAACCAGCGAGTCGATTACATCAGGTTTATCGAGAGGGACATAGAAAATCAATGGAAGCAGGTGTTTTTCCCTCCCCATGCGGGTGCTGAGAATTCGGAACATATTCAGCCATACCAGGTCAGTCATTTCCGGCCGCGCATAGATTTTGCGATAATTTTCCCGGAGATCATCTGGCACAGCTCCGGCATGAGTTTTCGGTGAGGGATTGAGTGCCGCTTCAATAAAGGGATGTAATTCTCTGTTACCCAGGAGGTTAATTAATGGCTGTCCCTCCCAGTCTCCTGTTGACTGAAGCATGTCCATAAGCGAGTCACCATTGTTCTCTGTTTCTGGAGAAAGGTTGGGAATCCCCAGCATCAAGGTTCGGAACACGTCATTAGATAAAATAGTGCAGTTCATGTTTTCCACTGCCGCGCGATCCTTGGAATCTCCCAAGACAATAACCATGAAAGGTGAACCGAGAGTCGTCCCTATAAGATTTTTCACCCTGCCAGCCAGCGCAGATTCCGGTGAAATGAACGTAGCCAGATAATCTGCTCCCAGTACTCCAAGACCGAATCCAATTCTTCGAATAGAAAGTTCCCGCATGAAAACCAGGGCATCCTGAAGGTTCTCCATGGGAACCAGAAAACCCTCTTCATCCTTTGTTACCGGGTGGAGCTTGATTTGAACTGAAGTACAAATGGCAGAAAGAGCGGCGTCCTTACGGGCAAAACTATAGAGATCAGTGTTTCCACCTTCTTTTATCCGGAATAGATCACCGTCTGAGCTAACGAACTCCGCGTCCACATAGTTGTCATCCAGTGTTCCATATGCCGCGCTGAAAAGGGACATGATTCCGGAACACATGAGGTTGGCACAAACCTGGGCTGCGGGTTCAGCCACATTGACCCTGTAACCCCTGGCAAAAGCTTCTTTTTGGAGATCGAAAGCAGATATTCCGGCTCCAACGGTAACGCACCAGTTATCCTCATCAAAAACCAAAATTTTCATCCGCTGGGTATCTATAAGTATCCCATCGGTCATAACAAAACCCATGACACTTGAACCATTGCCACGAACCATGAAGGAAACCCCGTGTTTCACGGCGATCCTGACAATTTCCTGAGTTTCTTCAGCTGTTTTTGGAAGGACCACCGCACGCGGAAGTTTGGGAACAGTTACAGGACTCGGATCCGATGCATAGGCCAAAGTTATTGCCAGGTCATTGGAGGCCCACCTGGTGCCAACAATTTCCTGCAGTTCGACAAGAAGAGGGTCTTCGTCTTTTGGTAATGTATCCTGTAATACCAGTTTTCCATCAGAAATATGTTCTTCAACATACCTTTTCAGTTCTTTCATTACAGGCAGCGGCCGGAGCTCAGTGATGAAATGACATTGCAGATCGCAGATTCCACACAAGTCGCAGGCAGATGCAATATCTACAAGCCTTGGAGTAACTGGGAGAGTGCCTGCTGCTATAGCTTTGACAAGATCCATGCGCCCCTGTGGATAATAAGATACGAAGTGGTTTTCCTGACCGGAATGGCAGAGTCCAGTCCCAAGGTAATCTATCTTGCACATGGCATAGTGCCGACACTGGCTGGCTGTAAAGACACCTTCATCTGAAATCATAGAATCTCTCTTAACTTCGCAGACGCGATATTTGATAAACAGAGGTTGACTGACAAGAACAGTTACACCTGTGGACTGAATATGTACTGAAAATAGTATTTTATAAGAATTTGCTTGGAGAGGACAGTTTTTTGGCGGCGGCGGTTTGAAAGTGAATAGGATGCTCACTGTCAGATCACCGTCGGAGGACAACGGGACTTGAACCTTGATTTAAAAAAAATTGGGAATGGCCGGTTTCTTCTATTGAGGGCTATTATTTTTGATTGTGCTAAACTTTCTACGCCTTACCCAGGTATTGTTTTTAACATCGAGAAGATCTGATTGTTGTCAGGGGAACTGGAGAGATATGGACGGTACAAAGCGGGCGGATATCAAACCGGGAGCGGCGGTTTTTATAGTATTAAAGCAGGATCAGCGATCTGGGAAACTCACTGAAGGTATTGTGAAAGAAATCCTGACAAATTCCTCGACTCATCCCCATGGGATTAAGGTCCGCCTGGAAAGCGGCGAAGTCGGGCGCTGTAAACGGATTGTTTCATGAACGGTACAGCAATTGGCAGCGTTGATATTGCCGTAATCATTTCTTACATACTGCTGATTGTTGGTATTGGTATCTGGGCGGGCTTAAGGAAGAGGAGCCAGGCAGGTCAATCCTCCTATTTTTTGGCCGGCGGTACGCTGACCTGGCCGGTAATAGGCTTGGCGCTGTTTTCAACGAATATTTCTACTGTCCACCTGGTGAGCCTTGCCCAGGAAGGTTACGTAAACGGATTAGCTTACGGCGCCTTTGAGTGGATGGCGGTTTTTACCCTTGTGATCCTCGCGGTTTTCTTCGCTCCGTTTTACATTAAATCCAAAGTTGCCACATTGCCGGATTTTCTCGAGAAACGCTATTCCTATCATTCGCGGGACTGGCTGGCCTTATTATCAATAATCTCAGCGATTTTTATTCATATCGGATTTTCCTTATACACCGGAGCGATTGTGCTGGAGGGGATTTTCGGTGTCAATAATCATATCGTGTCAGTTATGGGAGTGAACCTTGAATCCAGATTGCTGATAATCGCGGTAATTGCCGGAATCACGGCCCTCTATACAATTATCGGGGGGTTGCTGGCGGTTGTTGTGACAGAATCAATCCAGACCGTTGTCCTGCTTGCCGGATCAATTACGATTACCCTGATAGGTTTGCACTACGCGGGCGGCTGGTCCGGGGTAGTGAGTTCTGTGGAACCCGTGAAAATGACAGTGCTGCGCGGCGCTGATGATCCGAGTGGTTTGCCATGGTATGGCATTATGCTCGGATACCCGATTATTGGAATCTGGTACTGGTGCGCGGACCAGACAATTGTGCAGCGGGTGTTAGGTGCCAAATCGGAATATCACGCGCGTATGGGCCCGATATTTACCGGGTTTTTAAAATTGCTGCCTGTTTTTATCTTTGTGTTCCCTGGTGTGATTTGTTATTCGCTGGTTCAAAAGGGCGCTATACCGGCTCTTCAAAATACAAACGGCAGTGATGTGTTTTCGCATTTAATTACTCATCTGCTTCCGGTTGGATTAAAAGGACTGGTCGCGGCAGCCTTGTTGGCAGCTTTAATGAGTACGGTCTCCGGGGCCCTGAATTCAATGGCTACCCTGTTCAGTTATGATATTTATAATCGACTTAAACCGGATACCAGTCCAGGTAAATTGGTGAGGATTGGACGCATAGCTACATTCGCCGGAATGGTAATAGCCATTTTCTGGTCACCGCTGCTTGCCCATTACGACAGTATTTTCCAAGGTATAGCTACGCTCATAAGTTATATAGCGCCCCCGATCACAGCTGTGTTTTTATGGGGGGTACTTTGGAAAAGAGCATCTGCCTACGGGGCAAAAATAACTTTATATCTCGGTTCGTTATTTGGTTTCCTTGTTTTTATTATTGACTGGAACAAAAACGCGGAATGGCTGGCCTGGCTGAATTATGATATTCCCTTTATGATGATGTCTTTTTATCTCTTTGTTCTTTCTTCAGCTGTACTGTTTGTTTGTTCGCTTTATAAACCGCAGATCCATACTGAAGTAAGCTCGGCATTGATCTGGGATAAATCCCTGCTGAAACTAACGGGTGAATCAAAATTGAAAAATCAGCTATTCCTGGTTTCTACAGGTGTTTTGCTGATGACCATAATCTGCCTGTTAGTCGTTTTTTAGAGAGAGATACTTTTATTTCCCGCGAAAATCTGAAGTGTCGGCATCCTGGATTCTATAGATCCATTTCAACCTCATATTCTTTTCCCTTCAGGGTATCGAATTCCTCTAGCTGATCACCGTACCTGATCCTGCAGAAACCTCCGTTTCGTGAAAGGAGTTTAAGGCTTTGAAGCTTGTTATCGGACCATTCCATGTCAATCACAAACCCCCCGCGGGCGCACAGGCCTGATACCTTGCCATTTGACCATTCAGAGGGAAGTGCCGGAAGAATGTCTATATACCCGGCATGCGACTGTACAAGCATTTCGGCTACACCGGCAGTGCCGCCGAAATTGCCATCTATCTGGAACGGCGGGTGTTCATCAAACAGGTTGTCATTGGTACTTTTGCTGAAAAGTAAATTGAGGTGTTCATTCGCCGCGTCGCCGTCTCCCAGCCTGGCCAGGAAATTAACAATCCATGCCCGGCTCCATCCCGTGTGTCCGCCTCCATGGCTGAGACGCCTTTCAATAGTCCTGGCCGAAGCTTCGAAAAGCTCAGGGGTAAATTTGTTTATCTGCGCGAACGGGTGCAGCCCCATCAGGTGAGAAACATGCCGGTGCCCGGCATCCGCCTCCTCATAATCTTCAATCCACTCCATAATAGTGCCGTCACTGCCAATTTTGATAGGTGGGATTTTAGGCAGTGCTTCTTCTATTTCAACTTTGATCTCGTCGCTGATACCCAGGACCTCCATGGTCTTCAAGGTCGATGAGAGAACCTCCCGGACGATAGTTGAATG
This sequence comes from Acidobacteriota bacterium, assembly GCA_963666915.2. Lineage (GTDB taxonomy): Bacteria > Acidobacteriota > UBA6911 > RPQK01 > JAPXNP01. Next base: position 95,856 of record CAXXEX010000003.1, on the reverse strand, counting down.
ATACGTGGAAGCCTTGGTAGTCCGGATGCTTTCCCCGTTTGCCGGATTGATAAAACTGTTCTCAGGTGAGGTTGAAGGCACGATAACCAGTGATCCATCGGTATCTTCAACCATGTAGTCCAGCAGGAATCTGGAAGCGCCTTTCAGGACCGGCCACACATGATCATTCAGGTATTGCCGGTCTCCGGTGAATTCATAGTGACGCCAGAGAGTCAGCGACATCCAGGCTCCGGGAAGGGGATCTAATGAGGCATTCATGAACTGGGACAGGATTGTGGATGCGGAAGGCGTTGATCTCCCAAAGGGATTGGTGGCCAGGTATAACATCCAGCCATCTGAGCCATAGAGTTTTTTGGCGCTTATTTCGCCTTTTGCTGCCGTACGGACAAACCATCCGGTTAATGGATCTATGGTTTCTGAAAGATTGCACAAATCCGCCGGCCAGTAATTCATCTGCAGGTTGATGTTCAGGTGATAATCCGCCTCCCAGGGAGCCCACATACGTTCATTCCATATTCCCTGCAGGTTGGCCGGTAAGCGTCCCGGATGCCTGGAGCTGGACATTAACAGGTACCTGCCGAACTGGAAGTAGAGGGCTGAGAATGATGGATCAGCCTGTCCTTCTTTAATCGCTTTCAACCTTTTGTCCGTGGGCAGACTGCTGACAGCAGTCTCATCCAGGCCCAGGTTAACCCGGTTGAACATTTCTGAATGCTCAGAGACATGGTTCGCCCTTAGATGGCTGTAGGATTTTGACAGAGCAGATTTTAATGTTTCATCGGCAATTTTTTGAGGCGAGATGGCCCGGTCAAAATTCAATTTTTCAAGGTTGTAATCGGTAACCGCGGTAAACAGGATGATCGCTTCATTCGCGTTTTCGAAAACAATCGATCCGTTCGAGGCATGGACTGAACCGCCGTCGCATTTTACCGCCAGTCTTCCGGCGAATTTCATGTGGGCGCCGCCGGGCCCTGATCCTCCAGGATTATCGTCATAGTCATCAGGCGCTTCAATATCCAAAATCTGTCCATCGAGGATGATTCGGTTATCGCCGGAGGTAGTTATTACGGCATCCTTTTCTCTTGCTAAATGTACTTCTCCTGAAACCGAACCCCTATTGTCAGCGGAGATACGGGTGACAAGGACATCGTCGACCGCTGAAATAAAACTTTCCCGAAGGTAGTTGATTCCCCCGGCATTGTATTTGACGCTCGCGATACCGTTTACGAGATTAAGCTGTCGTTTGTGCTCGGTGAATCCCTCTGTGTGGCTGGCCCTGATAAACATGTCGGCCAGCGGTTGAAATGATCGGTAGGATGTCGGTTTTTTGGTCAGCGTTTCTATCCCGAGCCTTTTCGCGCCAGCGATATCGCCTTCCAGGACAAGCTGCTGGACTTTTTTAATATTCTCGCTGAAATTGTCAGGGTAGGTTTCGAAAGGTTCTCCGGCCCAGAGGCTCTCTTCGTTTAACTGTAAGCGTTCTTCATCAACTCCGCCGAAGACCATAGCGCCCAATCGGCCGTTGCCCAAAGGTAAAGCCTCAATCCATTCTTCGGCGGGCTGTTCGTACCATAGAACAGTGGAGGCCGGAGACTGGCTTGGCGGGGAAGTGGCGCATCCTGATAGAAGTATTACGGAAAGCAAGACTATCGATATTGAATATTTCATGTGATTTTGTACCTTTTGGAAAACTTCATGGATTATTTGCCTCTTCCATCTCTATGTCCGGAGTATTTTTCACAAAGCCTGTGTGGAAATGTAACCCAAACAGGGCTTTTTTTATTTGTCTGAATATAATATCCCAGTCTCTCAAGGATCGCAGGATATTTGGATTGTTTTCCATGTCAACCTGTTGGGAAGTGAAAATAATTGATATAAGTGAAGGTGCTTGAAATAATTGAGACTGAACATTTGATTCTCCATTTTGTCTTTTTGGCCTTCGCAGCCAAAAAATTATAAATGAAACAGATATTTGATAATCGAAATTAACAATGAAATCAAAAATGAAAATCAGCCATGTCATAGCGGGTTTTTTAATCGCGGTTTGCTGCGTTATGACCGCCAATGCCCAGATCGCCGAACGGGAAAGGCCCGCAGAATGGAACGACCTGGTTTTCGGGGGCCGTTTCATGGACCGTTTCCTCCCGATGCCGGTACCGGGGAAATTAACAAGCGACACCTGGGGCGCGGATAACGTGGTGCCGAGATATACAGACAATGGAATTGAAGACAGTGAGTGGTCTTACTGGGGAGGAAACGCCAAGCTGGGGGAAGATGGTAAATACCACCTGTTTGTATGCGGCTGGCCTGAAGATTCCCCTAAAGGACACATGGCCTGGCCTGGTTCAATAGTTTTCCATGCTGTTGCTGAAAATTCCTTCGGCCCTTACTCAGTAAAAGACCGGATCGGGCCCGGGCATAATCCCGAAATCTTTCAGTTAAAAGATGGCCGTTATGTGATTTATGTCTACAAGGGTTACTACATTGCCGATAGTTTCAATGGGCCCTGGGAATACAATACATTTGAATTTAACAAGCGGGACAGGGAAATTATTGAAGGCCTCTCGAACCTTACCTTTGCCCGGCGGGAAGATGGTTCTTTTCTAATGGTTTGCCGGGGAGGCGGTGTCTGGTTCAGTGAAACCGGAATAAGCCCCTACAACCAGGTGACAAGCGAACGGGTTTACCCCCCGGTTGAGGGCCGTTTTGAAGATCCGCTGATCTGGCGCACAAATATCCAATACCACCTGATCGTGAATGACTGGCTGGGGAGAACCGCCTTTTATATGCGATCCAAGGACGGGATAAACTGGAAGACTGAACCGGGTGAAGCCTATATGCCGGGCATTGCAAAATATGAAGATGGAACGACTGAAGATTGGTTTAAATACGAACGAATCAAGGTTTTGCAGGATGAATACGGAAGGGCCACGCAAGCTCATTTTGCGGTGATCGACGTCTTGAAACATGATGATAAAGCCAGTGACAACCACAGTTCGAAACATATCATTATCCCCTTGACCGTAGGGCGGCGTTTGACTGTACTGAATAAGGCTCCCATTACTGGAAACACGGAAACAATCCGGGTGAAGGTTGAAGCGGAGGAGGGGTTTGACCCTTTTACTGATATTGATATGCGGTCGCTTCGGTTTGGCGCTTCTGAACAGGTGAACTTTGGCAGGGGATGCAGGGTGCGGGGGACCGAGAAATCGGGCAGTGACCTGATAATTACTTTTGAGGGTGAGGGGAATGGTTTGACTGAACATAATTTTGCCGCCAAACTCCTGGGAAAAACCAGCAGCGGCGAATTGTTGTTCGGATACGCCAGATTGCCTGGTGTCGATTACCTGGAACCAGCCTTGTCAGCGCGATCGCCGAAGTTTTCCTGCAGCGAAGACAAATGTGTAATCAGTGTTGAAGTCCAGAATTTCGGCCAGGTTGAATCGGGGTTGGCTAGAATTAAGATACTAAACAAATTGCCTGATGAAGAAATGGTAATGGCCGAAGGTGATATTCCTGAACTTGAGCCATTTCAGAAAACCACTATCGAACTCCCCTGCGGAATCCAGTTCCAGGAGGGAATGTCCTTGCCAATGGAAGTTGTAATTGAGCCGGAAGGTCAACCCCCGGTCATACTGAACTGAGAACTGAGATTTGAGATTGCCGAAGTTAAGAAAAAGTTCGAACTTAACTTCGAACTTCGAACATCTCAGTTCGCAGCTTCAAATGCCTGGTAGATACTTTGTTCCAGGGGTGTCGTGGGTGGTATCCCTTCATATCTTGGTATTTCCCCGGCTTCATATGGCCGCGGGTCATCAATCCGTTCCTGCAGGTATTCCTGGAATCCCCGCACAAAGAGCGAACGTTCATTTAATTGCCTGCTGATTACCAGCCGGCTAATGCCGACATGGAAGTCTGCGGCGATGTCCCGGGCGGCGGCCTCAGCTCCGAATTTTGGGCCGAGGGTTAACCGGGACCGGCTGTTGTAGCCCAGGTCGTGAAGTACCCGCAAACGCTCCCGGGTTTGGGGCGACAGTTGTTCCGGTATTATGCCGGGGAGGCTGCTCTGGAAATAGGCCATTACAAAACCGGGCCTGCGGCCTGATTCCAGCAGGAATCCTGATTCCTCCGCCCCCGCTTCTACAGCCGGGCCGCCTCCTATCCAGGCCCACCGCATTGCCCATCGACCGTGGCCCATGGAAAAGTGTTCTGCCTCCCAGGCGGGTAAGAGGCCGGGAGCCAGCGCGATATCATCCTTAATCCGCGGATCAGGAATGCCCGGCCTGGGGTTCTCCAGGAACCAGAGTTTAACCGGCTCCAGCGATCCGGGGTCATTGGTCACCGTGTACTGGTATTTCCACCGGCTTTCGCCCAGGCTGGTGATATCGGCCCGGATATTGGCGTTCGCCCGGCTGGAGAGGTCAATGCGCAGTTCTTCTGAACCGCTGAGAATCACCAGTTGGCCGTTTTTCAGGTCCCTGAAAATTCTGTCCTCTTCAGACGGGCCGCGCCGCACGATTTCCTCGGCACCGGGATAGAGCGGAAACCCTGACATAACGGGCCGGGCCTGCGCGCTTGCGGCTGGACACAGGAAGGCATTAGAGAGGAAAATTACAGAGAGCCATTTTAATAGCCTCATCACAGTCTCCTTGATCGTTACTGCTGCCGGATTCCGGTCAGATGTCAGTTGTCCGGAAATTGTTTTCGTTCGCCTAATCTAAAAGGCCCTGGCCCCTTTTAAAACGCTTTTTCATTAAAATGCCGGAAGGTTAGTCATCCAGGACAAATGTCACCTTCATCTGTACCCGGTATTCATCTATCCTGCCGTTATCTCCAACCAGGACTTCCTGGTTTTCAATCCAGGCTGATTTTACGTTTTTCAATGTTTTGTGAGCTCTTTCGATTCCTTTTTCAACGGCATCGTTGAAGCTTTTTCTGGATGAAGATTTGATTTCGGTTACTCGTGCAATGGACATGGTAAAACTCCTTTTTTAAGGTTGATATTTTGGAGAACATACTATCCATTTATGTCACCAGTCCCTGGGCCGTTTCATAAAGTCCAGGGACTGGTTCATCTCTTCATTTTTGGGTTATTTATTAAACATTTTCCGGCAGGACGTAAGGTTTACGATAGTCCCTGGTCAGGTAACCATTGGCTTCATCATCATTTATGAATTTTTCGGTCTCGCCGTCAAATTCCAAAGTCCTTCCAGTGTGGTAGGCAATATTTCCCAACAATCCGATCGAGGAGGAGAGGAAACCTTCCCGGACTTCGGCATTCAGGTTTCCAGGGTTACCGGAACGAACGCAATCGATGAAGTTCTGCATGTGCGGATGATCCAGGCCCTTGAATTCCTGTATGGCGGTTTTGTCCACTGTGGGATCATTACGGTCTACCGAGAACCTGGGGCCCTCTTCGTCATCCTGGCCCAGGTAAGTCCTGAAACCCTGGTGCTTCAGGTGCATCCAGCCTTTTGAACCATAAATCAATGCTCCTGATTTTTCACCCGCTTCCGCATTGGTATAGATACTGCGGACCTCGATCTCGAGCATCCTTCCATCCTTGTATTTATAGGCACCCAGCTGGACATTGGGAATCTCCTGGTCGGAATCCCAGCAATAGAAATCACCCATGCACTGGATCTTTTGCGGATGTTCATTGATACCCATGGCCAGCCTTATCAGGTCAACCCAGTGGGTGGCGTTGTTTCCGAATTCAGTGGTGCTGGTGTCCCAGAACCAGTGCCATTTGTACTGGAAACGATTTTCATTAAAGGGACGGTAAGGAGCTGGTCCGAGGAACATGTCCCAGTCAACTCCTTCCGGTATGGGGCTGTCCGGAACGTGTCCGATATTGGGGCGGAATCCGTACACGACGGCCTTGCCCATATATATGTCTCCGATGACGCCTTCCTTGATAGCCTCCATGGCTTTCTGGACAACAATATTGCTGCGGGACTGGGTCCCAACCTGGACCACCCGCTTGTATTTCCGGGCGGCCTGTACCATTTTGCGGCCTTCATCAACGGTGAAGGATAGCGGCTTTTCGATATAGACGTCTTTGCCGGCCTGGCAGGCCCAGATCGTGTGCAGGGCGTGCCAGTGGTCGGGGGTGACGATTGAAACCGCGTCAATATCCTTGTCTTCGAGGATTTTCCTGATATCAGTACAGGTGGAGGGTTTTTTCCCGCCTTTGGCTTCTACTTCCTGGATAGCCTTGGGAAAGAGCCTCTGGTCGATGTCGCAGAGGGAGGTTATATCTACGTTATCGAGGGCCTGAAAAGTCCTGATATGTCCTATGCCGCGGTTATGAAACCCGACAACGGCCATGTTGATCCGGTCATTGGCCCCTTGATCCGGTCATAGCTGCCGGCGGCAAAGCCGGGAAACGCGCTTCCGGCCAGGGCGGTAACCGCTCCCGCGGAGGTAGTCTTAATAAAATCTCTTCTTGAATTCTTCATGATTTCACCTGCTTATTGTTTAAAAGTTGGGGTCACATTTTCTTTTTCTGTATTGTTCAAGTCTCTATCGCCGCATGCATCCAGGTCAACGGTTTTTATTGAATAAAGCCATATAGTGCCGGGAATCCTGGAGGATTCCGCCGCTTTTCAGGTAAAAATCCTGATCGAGATGAAAAATTCCCTCCCGGCATTGCCTCCAGGAAGCATCAGGGCAGGGATGATTCTGTTCCATCCGCTTCCAGTTCCGGTAATTCTGGTGGCCATTGGTTTCCAGCAGCCCGCACCGCAATCCCGGAAAGGGAGCCAGGCGGGCGGCAACGTTTTTATTCCAGTCAACCAGGATGGGATTGACGGTCAGGTCGGCGCAGAAACAGGGAACCTGGTGTTCCGCGGCCTTACCGGCTATTTTCAGGGTCATGCTCAGGGTTTTGGCGATCGCTTTCAGGGCGATGGCCCGGTACCCCATCTGGATTCTTTCCAGGGCATCCTCCACGGTATGGGCGCTTTCATCCGCCGCCAGGCGAACCGGAATGCCGCTGACGTCTGCCCGCAGTTCTTCAGGGAAGGGCTCCTCAATGATTGCCACCTGATCCATGGCGCCGATTTTTTCGATGTGGTCAAGGAGCCTCAGGAAGGTATCCATCTGCTGGTAGCGGCCATTGGCGTCAAGGTAATAGCAGGGCCTGCCGTCTTCCGTGTGTGGGGTCTCCCGGCGGCCGATGGCTTCATGTATTTCTGAAAGGCGCCGCATGTCCTTCGCCAGCATTTCCTCCTGGGTTCCCGCCTGCCCGATTTTTATCTTGAGGAAGAAATAACCATCCGCTACGGCCTGTTTAATTTCCGCCACGGGTACGTTATAGGAGAGCAGGGGGATGGAGGCCACGGTGTTATGGTTATGGGAGAGGGCGGTCCGGTATTTCCCGGGTACCAGGTCATCGAAATTGTCTAAGCCGTTTTCGGCGGCGTAGAGCAGCCAGGCGGCGTTATCGACGGCAACCAGGGAGTTGAGGGCGAAGGTTTTGCGGAGATCCGGGTTGTTGGTGATTTTTTTTCCATACTGGTATACGTCATCAAATATCGCGTCGAGCAGTTCGATCGGATTGCTGAACTGAATCCCTTTCAGCTCCTGCAGGGCGTATTCAGTCATGGCGTACATCAGGGCATTGCCGCCGCTTTCGGTATGGGAAGCGAATACCGAGGCGTCAGACCAGAGCACACTCTGGGTGCCCAGCCCGACCTTACCTATGCCCGAAGCTGACTGGAGATAGACTATTGCCTGCCATAGCTCAGAAATATATCCGCCCTTGAAACCAAACGGTTGGGCCAGCGGCTCCCTTTCGAAGTCTGAATCAATCCTATGTATGGTAATTCTATTGGGCTGAATGCGGTCAGCCGCAACATTCCGGGAAAGGATACCGGTGATGCCGGCAGCTCCCGTCAAGGCGGATGTTTTAATGAAGTTCCTTCTCGTTATCATCGTCTCAGGACTGGTATGCGCTCGATTCTTAGAATTCAGATTTAATACATGAACCGGTGTTTATCTTAATACTAAACGGGCCAACAAAAAAGGCAATCCATGGAAATGACCTCAGTCAGGAGTGCCTCTATTTCAACGCCAGGCTTTTTCGATATCTTCCAGTGACATGCCCTTTGTCTCCGGTATATGGCGAAGCACCCAGGGCACGGGGAGACAGCAGACCGCGAAAATAAAAAATGTCCCGGCGGGGGTTACTGTTTCCAGCATCCAGGGCACGACCTGCCCGATTATCGCGGTGCCGATCCATACCGCGAGAGTCGCTACCGACATGGCCCGCCCCCTTACTTTCGTGGGATATATTTCGGAAAGCAGCACCCAGACTACCGGGCCGTAACCGATGGCGAATGACGCGATGAAGGTGAGGATGAAGACCAGCAGTAAAATCCCCTGGGTCTGTCCAAAAAGGAACAGGAAACCGACAATGATCAGAGAAATAAACATTCCGGTCACGCCGCCGAGCATCAGTTTTTTCCGTCCGTACTGGTCAATCTTCATCAAGGCAAAAATGGTAGCGGCCATATTCACAAAGCCAATGATTACCTGTCCTCCCAGGGCGTCACTCAACTTGATTCCCGCTTCTTCCATGATCCTGGGGCCGTAGTAAATTATGGCGTTGATTCCGGTGAACTGAGAAAGGATTGACAGGGCGACACCGGCAAAGATGGCAACCCTGATCCCGGTGCGAAAAAGAACTCGCCAGGAACCATCAGATTCGCCGGCAATGGTCTCTTTTATGGATTCCAGTTCCCGGCTGGCAGTCTCCTTTGAATTTATTCTTTCCAGAACCTTTCCGGCTTCAATGTTTCGGTTCCTGGTTGCCAGCCAGCGAGGGCTGTGGGGGACAAAAAACATGATGGTCAAGAAGAGCAGGGCGGGGATGGCCTCGCTGCCGAACATGCCCCGCCAGACTTCAGACACGAATATTTTGTGCAGGGTGCCCGAGGGATTCAGCGAGGTAAGAGTGTGGCTCAACTCCAGCATTATCGCGTTGGCAAAATAGGCGCAGACAATACCGATGGTAATGGCAAACTGGTAAAGAGCAACCATCCGGCCCCTGATCGCTGCCGGTGATACTTCTGAAATATAGAGCGGCGAAAGCATGGAGGCAATCCCGACGCCTATTCCGCCTACAAGGCGATAGACTATTAATTCAGAGTGAGAACCTGAAAGGGCGCATCCCACGGCGGATACGGTAAACAAAAAGCCGGAGACAATCAGCGAGTATTTGCGGCCGAACCGGTCGGATAATTCACCGGCGACGGCCACTCCGCCGATACAGCCGACAAGGGCTGAACTGACAAACCATCCTTCCATGGCGGTGTTTAATCCAAATCCGGATTTCACCATCCCGATGGTTCCGGAAATAACAGCCGTGTCGTAACCGAAAAGGAAACCGCCCAGAGCCGCGGTGATTGAAATGAAGAGGAGGTAAGCATTGCCTGTGGTTTTGTTCATAGTGTAGACATTTCTCCGGTGAGCGTTTTCCTTATCTGGCCTGATTTTTTCTTTTTAATAGTAAATGAGCCAACGAAAAAATCAACCGGTATGATCGATTTGCGGTGATGTGGCTGGAGCCGCCGGCTCCAGTAAGGGGCAGTTGATAGAAACCTCAATACAGATAAAATCTCCAGAGGATGATTAATAAGCCCTCCCGTAACATCAGCCAATCCGGCTATTACAGATCGAAATCGCAGCATCCGGAATCAGGTCGGGGTACCTGGGCATGTTCCGAACCTGGATTTGCTGGAGCCGGCGTCTCCATCCACTCTACTCTCACGCCTCCGGTGTTCACATATTCGGACTTCGAGCATCTCACATTCAATATCCCAGTTGGCGCTTTGTCTCTCCCGCATCATAGAACTCTGTTCCCGAAATCTCTGGGCGAGGCGGGACTTATTTCAGATCAATTCCCGTAACCTGTAACATTCAACTATAATGTTTCGTTTATCAGGTGTTAAAAAGTTGTAGGTTTCAGTGAATGAATCTGGGATAAGCCTCTTTTAGTTCGAAAAGCAAAACATCTCCTGGGAGATGGGAAGCTCGCGATATATGGATAAAGAAACAGGTTTCCGGTCATTTGGGGACATAAGTGAAGAACAGTTGCCGATCCCACGGCATAAACTGCATGGCTGGACCCATTTCCTGGGTTTGTACGCCGGTGAACACGTGGCGGCGACTGAATTTGTGATAGGCGCTACCTTTGTGGCCCTGGGTGCCAGGACCATGGACATATTGCTGGGGTTGCTGATCGGAAACATCCTGGCAATCCTCAGCTGGACCCTGATTACCACGCCGATCGCGGTTGAAACCCGGCTGAGCCTCTATACCTATCTGCATAAAATCGCCGGTGATTCAATGACCCGTTTGTACAACTGGGCGAACGTGATCATCTTCACGGTGATATCAGCTGCCATGATAACGGTGTCCTCAACGGCGGTAAGATTTCTCTTTAAAATACCTGCCCAGCTGAAATGGTATCCGTCGAATTTATGGTTTGTGCTGGTCGTTGTGATAGTGGGGATGATTGTAGTCCTTGTGGCAATGTACGGCTTCAACGCGGTTTCAGAATTCTCGGGAATCTGCGCTCCCTGGCTGTTTGTCATGTTTGCCTCCGGTGCTCTCGTGCTGATGCCTGCCCTGGCCGAATCAGTACTGGGCCGGACATTTTTGTCAGGATGGGTTGACTTCCTTGCAATCGGAAACCAGTCTATCTGGACTGGAGTGAACAGCAGCGGAGAACCGGGAATCGGGCTCCTTGAAGTTGCCGGGTTTGCCTGGGCGGCCAACACCATTACCCACGTGGGACTGATCGATATGGCCCTGCTCCGTTACGCCAGGAAGAGTATCTATGGGCTGTGCACAAGTTCGGGCATGCTTTTTGGACACTATCTGGCCTGGATTGCGGCCGGCATAATGGGTGCCGGAACGGCGGTGCTGCTGAAAACCTCAATCGTGGATCTGGATCCCGGAGATGTAGCCTATCACGCCCTGGGTTTTTCAGGTTTTGTTATTGTGATTATTGCCGGATGGACCACAGCAAACGCCAATCTCTACCGAGCCGGCCTGGCCGCCCAGGCCATCTTTTATAAGCATTCCCGTAAGCAGGCTACCATGGCTGTAGGTGTTGTCACCGTGATTGTCGCCTGCTTTCCGTTCGTCTTCACCAAGATGCTCCCCATGCTTACCTACGCCGGATTGCTGGTGGTGCCTGTCGGGGCGATCGTCTTCGCTGAACACTTCATTTTCCCCCGCATAGGATTCACCCGCTACTGGGTGACTTACCGGAGACTGGCCCACAGTACTCCAGCGGTCGCTTCCTGGGGAGCGGGGCTGGTTTTCGGGTTCGGCCTGAACCTGCTGGACGTGATGTCTTTTTATTACCTGTTTATTCCGACCTGGTTTTTTACCGCGATCCTCTACACGCTTTTAGCCAAAAAGTATGGCGCGGCGAAACAATACCCGGAGGAAGAAGCCAGGGAGACAGCGCGGAATCAGGAGATTGAAGAATACCAGGCCAGGCAGGCTGAAGCTGAGCCCTCTTTGATAAAGGATACCTCCCCGCTGACAAAAGCGCTGAAACTGGTTTCTGTCAGCAGCCTGATTATCACCCTGGTGCTGGCTTGCCTGACAATGTTCCGGAGTCCTGATATGGCGGATTATGTAGCTAATCGAGAGATATTTTACCGGTACGGATTCGTCTGTACCCTGGTGTATTTTATTTCAGCATACTGGGCCTTGCGCAGGGGAAAAGCTTTAATAAAATAATTTTAAATGCAGTGAGCTGGTTATGAAAAAAATAGTGCGTCTCAATCAGGAGAACCTTCAACATATTTCCGGCGGAATTGCCTGTCCCTCTTATGACCGGAGCAAGGTAAAAGCCGGTATCGTCCATATCGGGGTAGGGGGATTCCATCGTTCTCACCAGGCCTGTTACACTGACGAGCTTATGAACCGATTCGGTGCCTCCAGCTGGGGTATATGCGGCGTGGGTCTGAGGGATGAAGACCGCAAGATAAGGGATATCCTGAAAGAGCAGGATTATCTTTACACCCTTATCGTCAGGCATCCCGGCGGGACCGTTGAAACCAGGGTGATAGGTTCTCTTGTTGGTTTTATGCTTGGCCCCGATGATCCCGGCGGGGTGATCGAAAAGATGGCAAGCGCGGACATCGGGATCGTTTCCCTGACCATAACCGAGGGCGGATACAACTTTAATCCTTCCACGGGTGAGTTTGAGTTAGACAATCCTGATGTGGTGCATGATTTGGAGAATCCAGACAGTCCGAAGCTGGTGTTCGGCTACCTGACCGCCGCCCTCAAAAAACGAAGGGCCGCCGGGCTTCCGGCCTTCACCGTGCAGTCCTGCGACAATATACAGCACAATGGGGATATGGCCCGGAAGATGCTTCTGGCCTTTGCCGGCAGGCAGGATGCGGATCTGGCGGGATGGATTGAACGAGAGGCGCGCTTTCCGAATGCCATGGTAGACCGGATAACGCCGGTAACCAGCCGGGCAGATGTCGAATACCTGCAAAATGAGCTGGGTGTCCAGGATGAATGGCCGGTAACCTGCGAACCCTTCTGCCAGTGGGTAATTGAAGACAATTTTTCAGACGGAAGACCATTGTGGGAAAAGGCTGGAGCGCAGTTCGTTCCGGATGTGACCCCGTATGAGAAGATGAAAATCCGGCTTCTCAACGCCGGGCATTCGGTGCTCGGCCTGCTGGGGGCAATATACGGCCACGGTACTATTGATGGCTGTGTGGCGGACCCTTTGTTTGCATCCTACCTTCGGAGGTTTATGGATATTGAAGCCACCCCGGTGCTGGACGCCGTGGAAGGCATTGATCTTGATGCCTACAAAGACAGCCTGGTCGAACGGTTCGGAAATCCGAACATCAAGGACAAGGTTGCCCGAATCTGCGGGGAGAGTTCCGCCAAGATCCCCAAATTCCTGATAGCCACAATTAATGAAAACCTTGCGGCCGGAGGCAGTATTGAATATTCTGCACTGGTTGTTGCCGCGTGGTGCCTGTACAGCGATAAAGGTGTGAACCGACATGGAGTGCCGCTCGACATTGCCGATGACATGAAAGATGAGCTGCACCGGGCTGCCTCGTTAACCGGGGAAGACAGGTTGGCCTTTCTCAGGCTCAGGTCTGTTTTTGGCGACCTGGTAAACAATGAACGGTTTGCCTCTGCCTATGCCGGTATGATCGATTCCATCTATGCAAATCCCGACGTTTCCCTGCAGATGAAAAAGATCATTTCAGCCGAGGAATGATTCCCGGAATTCGGGACCTGCGGCAGTTATTTGAAGGGGGCAATTTCAGCAGGCCTTGAGTCGATCAACCGGTTAATCTCATGATCCTGGACAGCGAATTCCGCAATCTGGCGAAAATTCCCTTACTGTTCCTGTCAGCGAGTTCCAGCAGCCGGCTGGCCATCAGTTCCGCCCCCAGGGAGCCTTTAATTTTATCTGCAGCTTTTTGAGCAGCGTTCTGCATGGCATTGAGGTCCAGATCGTCCAGTTTGCCCAGGTCGCCCTTGTTGTCAATGCAAATCCCCAATCCCAGTTCCTCCAGCAGGAGAGCCAGGATTAAATTGTTGGTATGACAGGGACAGCATATCAGAGGAGTGCCCGCTTGAAGAGCCTGGTAACTGCTTCCGGTTCCACCGTGGGTCACTGCCAGTTTTGTTTTACTGAGGAACTGAGTCAAAGGAAGCCAGTTATAGCGGTGAGTAATATAACGACCCCAATCACCCTCTTTTTGCGCTTCACTGCCCACCAGGATTACCGCGTCAAATTCCATCCGTTCCAGAAGTCTGGTGATGGTTTCTTCAAGGAGATGAACCTTTCCCGTCGAACCCAGAGATAGTAAAAGCGCGTTTTTTACTTCAGAGAGTTCAGGAGGCAATGTCTCATTGCTCGTATCCCATGAGCAGGGCATGGCCGGGAAGTAATGTCCAGGCAGACGTCCAAAAAGCTCGATTATAAATCCAGGATCAGCCAATAGCACTAAATCCCTTTCATACAGATCCTTTGTTTCTATGATTGGATCAAGTCCAACAGCCTTTCTGCGAGCATTGATCTCCCCTGTATTTTGATGGGAACTCGTCATTTGCTCGGTGAGTTTTCTGGCGTGTTTCGTAATGAAGACATTGGTAATGTAAGCCTGCGGTATTTCGGGAAAATTGGTTGTGGTGATCCACAACACAGGATTCAGGTCAAATACAATAAGATCAGGTTGGTTTTCTGAGAAATAATCCTCCAGTCCCTTGCCAAACTGGATTTCCATGTTTTCGGGACCTTTGACTGGGATTAACCTGGTATCGTATTCCTTGTTTGCCAGTTCTTTGAGAAAACTTCTTATGTCAGGGCTCAATAAGGTTATTTTGCATTTTGATATTCTGGCCATTGCGTCTGCAACGGAGAGTACCCTTGCCACATGGCCGAGAGCTGGTCCCACGATAAAAGTAATATTCTTTCTCAAACTACGGCTTCTTTCTTTAAGAGATTGATTATGCGGCACATGAAGTCATTGAATTCTCCAAGGCGGTCCTGTATGAGTTCTATGGTTTTTTCATTAAGACTATCGGGAAACTGATACTTCTTTTCAACGGAAAAGGTACTAAGTGAATCATTGACCCAGCGTTTGTCCTGCGATATTCGCAGGAAGTCGGCTAAATCTGACAATAAGTCCCTTGATATTTCATTCTCACAAAAAAAGAAAAACCTGTTTTTATACCTTTTTTTCAGGTTCAAGAAGAATAAATACTCTGAAATAAGCACATTGATGATCTGCTCGAATCTTTCAATAAACAAGGATGAACACTCTTTATGGTTAAGACGTTCCTTTCTACCTTCACTTACGTAGGGCTTACTGGAAGAATGGCCCGTGAAAAATATCGTATACTTGCCCGACACAAAGTTGGAATACGCGCAGTCCAAAGGATTACGTACCGGCATGAGGAATCTCAGTGACTGATGATTTTCAATTGATTGTAAGGCAACGGATTCATTTTTTCTGATTTGATAACTGCACCGTTGTGATTCCTTCCAGGCAAAACACTTTATTTTTTCCTTAACCCCGGCATCGCCGAATCGATCGCGATAAAGTTTTTTCAGGGTTCCCCTCTTGTATGCGTTGGCCTTTAATATTGACCCGCCAAAATATCCTCGCCGCATTTCGGAAGAAGCCCCCAGCATGAATTCGCATAGGTTTTGATAAGTTTCATCTGAAGGATTTGAGAATATATTAAGGTTTGGATTGTCGAAAATCCGTTCGCCGCCATGATTAAGCACCTGGACATTGGGATGCAGGCTTAAAATCGAAGCCGTTAGCGAGGTAAGGTTTCGATAAGGGCCCAGGAAAATACAGGTAGTGTCAAACATACTTGAAAATGTCCATAGTATAAGGGCTTAAAATGTCAAAAATCATAACCAAGGTCTGACATGAGAACTCCACTGACCTTCAGCACTTCTTCAACTTCACCTGCCGTCAAATCATTGCGCCATTTCCCCAGGGAGGTTTTGTCTATTTTTCTTTCCCTGGATGTATTACCCGGACCGAATCCAATCAATACCTTATGATAGGCCAGTTGAGAACGGTCGAATTCCAGTCGGCAATGCGCCGTCATTCTTCCGGTGATCTTTTCTGGATCAGCCACCAAATTTTCATATTTAAAGATCAGGGGATCAAGGCCGGCATCCATATACTTGTATGCGAGACCGGTCTTGATCTTCCAGATAATCGCCAACTTGGTGATTTTTGCCACCGAGGGGTCACAAAGAATTAAAAGGGCGTCCTTGAAATGCTCCGCGACATCGGGTTGAGAGCGCAGGTGTCTGATCTGATTTCCAATCATGTTGATATGGCTGAGCTTCAGCATGGAAGCAACCGTATCCCGGGAATCTCGTACAGGGTAAATGATGACAGGCCGGGGAATCATTCCTGCCAGCTGTTTATGGCGGTATGTCAGGTTTGGCGCCTTCAGGACAATAGTCAGGGATTCAATATCTTTGAATCTGGAGAATTGCCGGCGGTGATCGGAATATTTAAGGGCGGCTTTTCTTATTACTTGAGAATGGTGTTCTGGGAGATTTTCCTTTCCAGTTGCCCACGCGTCGAACCAGGAGTAAAGACCATCCGGTTCATCAATAAGAAAAGCCTGGGGATTTGCGCCGAGGAGATTTCCGGTTAAGGTTGTTCCGCTGCGTTGGCATCCCGCAATAATTACTAGATCCAGGTCTTCACTTATCATCCCGCAATCATTCTACCCATTTTTACAGCCATTCAGGTTAATTGTTTTGAGATCAGGTGAGCGTGATTTTTTCATATCCGGCAGATTCTGCCGTTGGTCCGCATATGGACCAAATATTTTGAATTTGCTGGGTGTGGCTGATGTCAAAACATTGATTTGTTCTTTGATGATCAATTCCTAATTCCGGAGGTTTGCGGATGTCTGTTCCCAGAAAGGCGCAAATTTCACCCATAACCCCTTCAAGATCACTGATAATGTCTTCGTATTTCACCATGAGATACTGATCTTTGCCAAGGTTGGTATCTGCGAATTCTATCAGTCTGTTAACCTGATATTGCCAGCTGACAGCATTATTGAAATATTCTTCCCGGCCGGAAATCGAGGCTACGTCCAGACCAAGACTTTTGTAGGCTCTCGGTAATACTGTCTGGCCGACCTTATTGTCCATGCGTGAAGAAATGTGAGTGCGTCTAAGGCACAGGCTTACGGGATGTCTGACCAGGTGGATTATTTTCGCTCCAGGAAAGGTGTATATCATTTCCGGGATTGAAAAAATCATTTCCGGAAGTTTCCATCCCCATCCCTGGTAAGTTTTTTTGGGAGCCCTCGAAAGAAATTCTTCGGCCTGCCGGTGAAACCGGCTGGCCAATTCCCTGGTAAATCCACCATTTTCCAGTGTCGCATCGGCAAAGAGGATCTCTCGACTTAGCTGCACCCAGTCAAGCGCGTCTCCGGAGGCGTTTATCCTGCTCCCGATAAAAACAGGGATATCCTGAAGGAGTTCTGATAGAAGTCTGGTGCCGCTCCCGCCGCGTCCTGTCAAAATAACTGGAGAATCAATATCGAAAACATTATTCATGCTGTTACGTTTGTCCTGAATAATAAGTTGTCCGGTAAATCCTCAGTATCGGTCCCTTCTGCCCCTTTCCCTATCGGTGGAGAAACCCTTCGCGGATGAATTTTTTCGTTCCTGTCCGAATCCTCCGCGCTCTTCTTCAGAGCGCCTGGCTTCACTGACCGAAATGGCCCTCCCGTTGATTTCGTGTCCGTTAAGTTCTTCAATGGCCCTGGCGGCCTGTTCGTCATCGGGCATCACCACAAATCCAAACCCCTTGGAGCGGCCGTTATAGCGGTTCGAAATAATCCGTGCTGATTCCACTTCTCCGCAGGTGCTGAATACGTTTTTCAATTCTTCTTCGTTTACCTGGTATTCAAGATTACCCACAAAAATATTCATCTGTATATGTCCTTTCTCATGGCTGATAAATAAAGACAATCTGCCTGATAGGTCGATTTCGGCTTTGTACTAACTATCGTATTTAAGTATGGAAAAAACTTCAGTTCCGGCGGGAAGCCTTTCCCTGCCTTTCAATCCGGAAAGCTCCACCATGAAAGCCATTTCAACAAGCTCGGCTCCAAGTTCAGAAACCAGCTTCGCCGCGGCCGCGGCCGTTCCCCCGGTGGCTATCAGGTCATCAATGATAACCACCCGGTCTCCAGGCTCCAGGGAGTCCTTGTGGATTTCGATGGTGTTGGATCCGTATTCCAGATCATAATCGGCACTTATGGTTTCAGCCGGAAGTTTACCTTTTTTCCTGACTGGAATAAATCCCGCGTCAAGGTTGTAGGCAACGCAGGGCGCGAAGATAAAACCCCTGGAATCTATACCCAGGATCTTGTTTATGCCTTTGTCCCTGTATCGTTCCGTCAAAAGATCAATAACCCTCCTGAACGCTTCAGCGTCCTTAAGGAGGGTGGTAATGTCGTAAAAAAGTATTCCGGGTTTAGGATAATCGGGCACTTCACGAATTATTCTCTTCAGTTCATCCATTAATCAGTTCCTTACCATTTGATTTTAAAGCCAGTTAGATCCTCGAACGGGGCTGTTCGGGAAACGCATTCAGAAACCCGGGACCAGGAAGGTCCCCGGTTCAGGGAATTTTCAAAGGCCTTCAGGGCATCTTCTTCTCCTTCAGCCCGGGTTTCAACCCCGCCGTCGGGGAGATTTCTCACCCATCCTGAGATGCCGAGACGTTTTGCTTCCCTGGCGACAAAATACCGGAAGCCAACACCCTGGACCTTGCCTTTTACTATGAAATGTAAAGCTTTCAACGGGCACCTCCCTGTGTTATGGCTGAAGCTGGGTCAGGGGTAGGACAGGACAAGTTACCTCGCAGGAGTAATAAAGAAGGAATTAGCAGTGTGTATAACGCTTATTAACAGTTTCATCCAGCGCAATACTATATCAGATAAGCAGGTCATTTTTCTGGGATTTGGTCGGGGCGAGAGGATTTGAACCTCCGGCCTCACGGTCCCGAACCGTGCGCGCTACCAGGCTGCGCCACGCCCCGATTTGAATATTCTACAACAAAATCAATTTGGCAGTAATCCGACACCGTTTATGTTAAAAACGGCCGATTCCGGAATGGATGATTATATGATATTTGCCGGGCATAGTCATCTCTGAACCTCGAGACCAACAATTTTTTTATTCGTAGTCATTGTCAGCGAAACACCTGTTGTGGCTGTATTCGAATATACGGGTTAACCTGTGGAAGTCTGTTTTTATTTGGGTGTAGGGACAATTCACGAATTGTCCCGGGCTGTTGCCGTTCCCATGTGTTCTTACCGGAAACAGACACCTGTACCGCTGTCGGGCCCAGGAAAGCAAGGATGCTTACTGCCACGAATTATTGACGAACGTAATCCTCGGTTATTCACTACAACACGTATTTGATGACAACGAATCCCCCGATAAGAAGGATAGCCGCAATTACTGTAAGAAGATTGAAGTACTTGTCTATGAAGGTCTTGATTCCCGGGCCGGCCAGCCTTATTAAACCGGCGACCAGGAAAAACCTGGCGCTGCGGCTGACGAGGGAGGCCAGGATGAATGTGGGGAAATTTATTTTAAAAGCACCGGCGGCAATAGTGAACACCTTGTAGGGGATGGGTGTGAATCCGGCAATGCCGACGGCCAGTGCGTTCCAGTTCTCGTAGAGGAGACGAACCTGGTCATACTTGGCGGTAAGCCCGTAGAAATCGATGATCGGCACTCCTATGAAATCATAAAAATGCCACCCGATAAGGTATCCCAGTACCGCTCCGGCAACAGATCCGGCTGAACAGACCAGGGCGAACCAAAAGGATCTCTTGACTGATCCAACGGCCAGGGCAATCAGCAGGAAATCCGGCGGAACCGGGAAAAATGAGGACTCCATGAAGGCTATCAGGAACAGCGCCCAGGTTCCGTAGGGATGGTCGGCAAAGCTCAGGACCCAGTCATACAGTCTTCGAATGATATTCATTTCCGGGAAGAATCCTTCTTCAGGTGTTTTTTTATAAGGCGTTCAGTTTCCTTGTAATCAGTCTGGTCGCAGTGCAGTGGAGTGACCGAAACGATTCCTTCACTGATGGCGGCTAAATCCGATTCCGGTTCCGGATGCCAGTCGCTTTCTCCGCGGACAACCCTGTAAACCCGTCCTTTGCCCCGTTCCACGAATTCTTCAATATTGCCTTCGAACTGCTTGGTTCCCTGGCAGGTGAAACGAAAACGGGTAGGATTTCCTCCAGGTATATTCACATTGAACAGGCTGCCCGGACGAGGTTCGTAGGACATGATCCTGGGAATGAGATCCCTCGCGAAACGCGCGGCACTGGTAAAGGCTTCATCATCGTATCCCGAGGTTATGGAAAAAGCAAAAGAGAGAATTCCGTTCAGGGATCCTTCCCTGGCTCCCGCTACTGTTCCCGAGTAGAGGATGTCATTTCCCAGGTTGGGCCCATGGTTGATCCCGCTGATAACAAGGTCAGGCGGTTCTTCCATCAGTCTTTTAATGGCGAACATGACGCAGTCAGCTGGTGTGCCTTTCAGGGCGAAACGAT
Source organism: Acidobacteriota bacterium (assembly GCA_963666915.2). Classification (GTDB taxonomy): domain Bacteria; phylum Acidobacteriota; class UBA6911; order RPQK01; family JAPXNP01. Next base: position 75,708 of record CAXXEX010000003.1, on the reverse strand, counting down.
TGTGGTAAAGCTCAGCAATCTGGAAGGTCTGGTTGAGGGAGATGCTGTGACTTGCCCCGCTTTTTTCCTTATGCGGCGCAACTACGGTTACCCGGCCTAGTTTATGGAGTTCTTCCTCCAGGAAAAGTATGCCTTCAGCATTAACTCCGTCATCATTGGTTAAGAGAATTTTTAATCCGTTTTTAGCCATAATTTTTTGTAGTTAAGGATTATACCAGCAAGCCTCCGGCATAGCATGCAATCTCTTGCGGCAGCTTCCGGGGCAGAGCGGCTGAAATGGGTGCTCAAGTTTTAATCCATTCTTCTTTACTGATAGAATTGCAGACAGCTTCCGGAATTCCTTTATTGCCGGAAGTTCAGGAATGGGAATGCTTGAACAGGTTTTACATCATCCGGTTGGAATATTTTTCCTGATTGTTGCCATCGGCAGCGGTCTTGGCAAGATACGGCTGTCCAATATTTCCCTGGGAGCATCCGGTGTTTTGTTTGTTGGACTGCTTTTTGGCCATTTTGGTTATGAACTGCCGGACGCGCTCCAGGATTTGGGGATAATCCTTTTTGTATATTCAGTCGGGCTACAGGCCGGCCCCCGTTTTTTCAACCAGTTCAGGAGCGCCGGATTTACCTTTGCCAAGATCGGCATGGTAGTTGTTTTTTCCGGTGTCGCGGTTACCTGGGTTTTGTCCACCCTCCTTGGGCTTGATCCCGCCCTGGCAGTTGGCATGTTTGCCGGGGCAATGACAAGCACCCCGGGCCTGGCCGCGGCCATGGACTCTGCCGGAGACCCGGCTGTCGGAGTGGGATACGGCCTGGCCTATCCTTTCGGGGTTGTCGGAGTTGTGTTGTTTGTGCAGCTGGCACCAAGGCTTCTCAGGATCAATCTTCACTCAGAAGAAGAGCGGGCCCAGGAGGAAGAGAGCCGTTTGACAAGGATCACCCGCAGGCAGTTCAGGGTTACTAATCCGGCCTGCCTGGGAAAAACCCTTCCGGAACTCAGGATCACCGGTATCTGCAAGGTGACAATTACCAGGGTCAAGAAGGATGGAAAGGTCCTGCCGGCCGCCAGGGACTGTAAGCTGGAACTGTCCGATGTGATTTTGGCAGTCGGTACCAACTCGGAGCTTGAAAAATTGAAACTGCTCGTGGGTGAGGATGCCCCGGAAGAGTCAATGATGGACTCAGGCGGAGTCGCGGCCAGGGATGTTCTTGTTTCCAACCGGGAGATAACCGGGAGGACTTTGCGGGCCCTGCGCCTGAACAGCGTCCACAAGGTAGTTGTCAGCCGGGTGTTCAGGGAGAACCTGACCTTTACCCCGGATGCCAATTTTGTTGTCGAGGTAGGAGACCTGCTCAGGGTTATAGGCGACAGGGATGATGTTGATTCCTTCGTAACCTTTGCCGGACAGGAAGAAAAACGAGTGCATGAAACCAATATTGCGGTTCTCGCCCTGGGAATCAGCCTGGGGGTACTCCTGGCTTATTATGAATTTAACCTGCCGGGCGGCATCCATTTCAGGCTGGGACTGGCAGGAGGGCCCCTTTTTGTTAGCCTGATCCTTGCCCATTTCGGCAGGATAGGAAAGGTGAACGTGCGAACCCCCAGGGGAGCCAGGCATTTTATGCAGCAGCTTGGCCTGGTTCTGTTCCTGGCAGGAGCCGGGGTGTCAGCAGGGGGGTCACTTACCAGCGTTATAAGGGAATCGGGGCTCCAGATTCTCTGGGCCGCGGCAGCCATAACAATTTTTTCCTGCCTGGCCGGCCTGCTGGCTTCCAAACTGCTTTTTAAGCAGAATTTCCTTTCAGTACTTGGGGCGATAACAGGATCGATGACAAGTACCCCGGCCCTGGGGGCTATCAGTGACCTGACGGACAGGAGTGAACCTTTTCTTGCATACTCAGCCGTTTATCCGGTTGCCTTGATACTTATGACAATATGCTGTCAACTTTTAGTCTTCATTTTATGATTGAAATGTTAAAGTGTATTTGATAAAGATTCTTATTGATTTCACGCCGAGTGACGGAGATTGATCTCCAGGGGATATGGTAACAATGAAGTTTTCAAAAACTTATGTGGACAATGTGCTGGCCAGCAATTTTGATGATGCCAGGGACCTGTTTTTCCTCCCGCTGATGGATATCCATTTTGCTCACCTTATAATGCTTGAGCGTACCGGTATCCTGAAAACAGATGATGCCCGGAAAATCGCGTCCGGCCTTTTGAAAATCACAGAAAAATCAGTTGAATCAGTTGAGTTCGACGGGACCTTTGAAGACCTGTTCTTTTATGTCGAACATCTGCTTGAGGAGGGTTGCGACACGGATATTGCCGGGAAATTGCATACCGCCAGGAGCCGGAATGATATTGATGTAACCATGTACCGCATTAAGTGGAGGGAAGAGCTTCTCGAGACAATTGAGTCTTTTTCCGCCTTGAGGTCCGTGTTGATTGATATAAGCGACAGGGAAAAAACTACGGTTATGCCCCTGCATACCCATACCCAGCCGGCCCAGCCATCTACTGTCGCCCATTATTTCCTGGGCATTGTCGAACACCTGGAAAGAGACCACCGCAGGCTGGTTAAGGCCTGGGAAACCATGAATAAATCTCCCATGGGGGCCTGCGCCATCACCGGAACGGGTTTCCCGATAGACCGGGAGTTGACCAGCGCCCTCCTGGGATTTGACCGGGCAACCGGAAACACCTACGGATCAATAGGGAGCCAGGACTACCTGCTGGAGGCCCTGGGCGCGCTGCTGACAGCCCAGACCAACCTGAGCAAGGTAATCCAGGACCTGCTGCTCTGGGCCATGAAGGAATTTGATTATATAAGCCTGCAGGACGGATTTGTGCAGCCGAGCAGCATCATGCCCCAGAAACGCAACCCGGTTTCATTGGAGCATTCCCGGGCTTTGAACAGCAGGGCACTGGGCAATACCCTGGCAGTTTTCCAGATGCTCCATAATACTCCCTACGGTGATATCGTCGACATGGAAGACGATATGCAGCCCGTGGTTGCCAGGGTGTTTGACGATACCAGGCGCCCGGTCAGGATGGTGGCGGGAGCACTGGACTCCGCGGAATTCAACCGGGTGAACCTCATGGCTAAAGCCGGAGAGAACTGGATAACCGTTACTGAAATGGCTGATACCCTGGTCAGGGACGAAGGGATTTCTTTCAGGAAGGCCCACAAGATTGTTGGGGAGGTAATGAAAGACCAGCTTTCAGAATCGGATAACAGCATGCTGACTTCCCTGGAGAAAGTTTCAAAAAAGATTCTGGGCAAAGCTGTAACCTGGGATGAAAAATACCTGGAAAAAGTTCTTTCCCCCCAGAATTTTGTGGATATACGCCAGACCCCGGGAGGCCCGGCTGAGATGATTTCCGAGGCAGCTGTCACCGAATCCCGCTCATCCCTGACAGCAGACAAAAACTGGATAGGTAAAAAGAAAAAACTTCTTGAAACCTACCGCCCCCGCCTCAGGGAAATCGCCGGGAAACTGTAAGTACCATATGCTTTCAGCTTATGGATTGTGACATATGCTGCCAGCTTATGGGATGGCACCGGTATCCTGCCTGGAGATCGCAGCTGGAGCTGACGGGATTTCTTCGCGGGAACGATTCACGAATAGGCCTTGACGATATATTTTCCCAATATTCCCAGTTTTTAATAAGCATGAGCATGCCGTAACTGTCATATCCCATATCCGGGAAATTAGCCCGGAGTTATCACCGGTTTACGCAGCCAGGACGGATGTATACGCCACCACAGCAGTCAGTTGGTAAGAAATCCGGATTAGTTAATGATTTTGATCATTCTCTTCATAGATATCATAATCAGGGAAATGCTCCTTGGCACAGTCCTTGCAGATACAGTGAGAGAAAGATGTATCAGAGTGACTTGAAATGTAGGATTCCAGCTGGTTCCAGTAACCCTGATCATCCCGGATTCTTTTACAGTAAGAACAGATCGGTAATAGACTGTTTAACTTTTTGACCATATTCAGGGTTTGTTGAAGTTCTATGATTAGCCTATCCCTTTCCCGCTCAGCTGATAATACCCTAGTCATGGAATCAACCCTGGATTTCAGTTCCCTGTTGGAAATCGGTCTGGCGATATAGCCGTCGGCCCCTTCATCAAGACCATCGGCCTGCTCTTCAGAGGCTGTCATAGTTCCGGAGATGAGGATAACGAAAATATTCTTAAGTTCGTCATTTTTTTTGATTTGACGGCAGAGTTCGGTACCCTTCATGTCAGGCAGAATTACATCCAGAAGAATCAGGTCCGGAAGGTTTTTGCGGGCTGAATCGAGGCATTCTTCGGCGGATTTAGCTGTGAACACATTGTAACCGGCTTTTTCCAGGATTCTGGCCGTGGCAAAAAGAATATCAGGCTCATCATCGACGACTAAGACTTTAAATTTTTCACTCATGATCTCTATCAATCCTTTGGCAGGCTGAAATACACCGTCGTACCCTGGCCCGGAACGCTTTCTACCCAGATGCTGCCTTTATGGGCCTCAATGATCTTCCGGGTTATGGCCAGACCAAGGCCCGTGCTTCTTGCCTTTCCAGGTTTTTTAATGCTGGTTTTTGCAAAAGGTTTGAAAAGACGGTCCTTCTCTTCCGGCGGGATTCCCGGCCCGGAATCCCGGAGGGCAACAATCATTTTCTGGCCCTCATAACAAAAGGTTATTAATACCTCCGTTTCAGGATCAGTATACTCAACAGCATTGGCAATCAGGTTGGTGAAAACCTGCTCTATTTTGGAAGCATCTATCATCAGGGAGGGGATACTATCCATTCCTTCAACCCTGATATTGACGTCCTTTTTAGCCGCCAGGAGGCTGTTGATTTTGAGGCTTTGCCTTAAAATATCTGAAATGTTTCCGGGTTGCAGGTCGAGTTCAAATTTTCCGGCTTCGATCGCACTGGTATCCAGAAAATCATCAACCAGTCTTTTCATGGAAAAAGCTGCCGAATGGACTGTTTCCAAAAATTCCATTTGTTCAGAGTCAAGCAAGGAAGAGACTTCTTCAATAAGAAACTCTGAATATGAGGTTATCAGTCCAATCGGCTTGCGCAAATCATGGGCGGCCATGCCCAGGAACTGATTTTTTTCCTCGTTCAGACGTTCTAATTGAGCATTTTTTTGATGCAGTAATCGGGTAATATTGTTTAAATCCCTGTTCAGCGCCAATACATCCCTGCGCATCTTTTCGAGTTCTTCTATGTCAAGCCGTCCAAATACCAAAATATATTCGTCGACCTCCATAAATGAGAAATAGACACTTTGGGGGAGGCCGTCAAATGTCCTGATGCTGATCAGGTTTTCCTGTAAGGGCTCTCCGGCCAGCTGTTTTAAGTCAAAATTCCCGGAGAAATCTAAAATCAGGTCCTGTATCTTAGTGCCGTTTAAATCATTGCCGGTCAATGCTTTAGAGAAATTATTTGACTCTGATATCAATCCATCAGGCGACGCGATTAAAAAGAAAAGGGGGGCACTTCGATCAAGGTATTCGTGGATTTTTTCGAAAATTGCGGATTCTTCTTCCATTTCAGGCATCCTTAATCTGTTTTTCAAGATCCTCCAGTGTTGAAATGAAATCAACACTCCGGTATTGCTTCAGGATATCCTTCCCTCCCCAGCGGAAAGCCTGTCCCCCGACGATTATGTCCTGTGAGGGGAAATCTGCGTTGATAGCTTCTATGCAATTTTGAAGTGACTGGGAGTTGAAGTAAATGCTCAGCGAAAGCCCTACCAGGTCGGGATTGACCTCGTCAACGAAACTGAGCAGCTGGTCAACAGGGGTATTGGCCCCGAGAAAATAACCATTCCAGCCGTTCATCTCGAAAATATCAGCGACCATTTTTCCACCTACCTGGTGATATTCATTGGCCGTGCATGAAATAACGATGTTTCCTGAGGTTTTCTCCCCCTGGAAGACTTGGGGGTAGGCAAGGTTTAGGAGCCCTTCAGTTATCGCTGTAGCCAGATGTTCCCTGGCAACTGTTATTCGGTTAGCTTCCCAGAGTTCGCCTACGGTGTATAGACTTTTTTGAAAAAGATCCGTGTAGAGATGCTTCAAATCGATTTGTTGGTCAACTAATTCCTGGACGATCCTGATGCAGGCTTTTCTCTCCCCTTCAAGTAAAGAACTCAAGTATTTCTCATACAATTGATCGGTTATCATCGTAGAATGGTCCTCGTATTTACAACTCTCATTGCTTATGATACAGAAGAATGTTCATTGACAAATCCAATGTTGCTCCCTATTCATCGGTTAGTTTCGTGAAAATCGGAACATTAATTATCAACCAGTTGTAAAACGGATAAAGCGCAGTATAAGTATCCGGAGTAACTTCCTTTTTTAACATTTCCACCCATATGTCCAGGTTGGCAGCCCAGTAGGTTGTCTGGAAACCGTGAGACCGGTAAGCTCTAAATACCCAAAGGACAGTTTCAGTGAAGATTTCCGGATTGTAATTCAGAAACATGGATTCCATGAACCTGGCAAAATTGCGGTTATTATCCTCGGCCATGCTCAGGTTTCCTTCCCCGACCAGCCTGTCCAGGTCCTCTCTTGCAGCTATTATGAGGTTACCGGCTTCGGCCAGTTTATTAAGCTGTGCACTAAATTCCCGGGCGGCCTCGACAGGGGGTTGCTTCAATTGCCGTGCGGTTTCAAATAGTTTGGCCTTCATTTTTTTGTTTCCTTTCATCAATTCTTTCTTCTTAACTGCTCCTGGATCGAATTAGGCGAAAGTTATCCCTCGCGCTGACGCCATTTTTAGAATCTAATACTTTATACTATTAGAATGTTGTACTGACACAATACGCAATTATTTGCCGGATATCTTTAACCTATTAATATCGTGGCTTGGAAATTATTTCCACTTTTCTGCGATTGAAAAAGGCAATAATTATCTGGGCGAACAGGATGGGTTTCAACCCAGGTGAAATTATTCTTCGCCGCGGATTCTGGATAAACAAGCCGCATGTCCCCGGCAATCTGTACGGCACTGAAAGGGAGAAGGTGTTTTTTCGGAAACTTGAAATTGATTAGCTTTGTAGAAATTTCAAACCATTTCGCCGGAACAGCAGCCAGAGGAAGAAGGGGCCGCCGAGCATGGCGGTGATGATTCCCACCGGGATTTCAGCCGGGGCTATGATTGTCCTCGCGGCTGTATCGCATATGGTCAAAAAACTTCCGCCCAGCAGCAGGCTGGCCGGGAACAGAATCCTGTGATTCCAGCCTACGATCAGCCGGCAGATATGGGGGACCATCATCCCCACAAATCCTATGGGCCCGCACATGGCCACTACAGCCCCGACCATTACGGAAGTGCAAAGGTATACCAGGGCCTTTGACCTGGCTGTGTCGACTCCGCGGCTGACGGCAAGCTCCTCGTCAACGGACAAGAGATCCAGGTCCCTGGCCAGGACGGCAAAAAGGATCATTACCGGCAGGAAAAGGACGAGCAAGGGGGAAAGCGTGGAAAACCGGACCGTTTCCATCCCTCCCATCAGCCAGCGCAGGATCTGGTAGGACTGGGTGAAATCACTCAGGTACTGGATGAAAAGGATCAGGCTGGAAAAGAAAAAACTGACCGCGACCCCGGCCAGGAGCAGGGTGTAGGTGTTTTTGAACCGGCGGTTGAGGCTGGCAGCAAACCAGACCAGGGCCACTACAATTAACGCCCCTCCAAAAGCGAATAGCGAAACGGAGTTCAGTCCCAGGAAGGAAAAATGGATTCCGCTCCATACCGCCAGTGAGGCCCCCAGTGAGGCCCCGCTTGAAACTCCCAGGGTGAAAGGGGTAGCCAGGGGATTGCGGAAAAGGGCCTGGAAAGCCATTCCGCACACTGCCAGGGAAGCCCCGGCCAGAAATGAGGCCAGTACCCTGGGAATCCGCAGATCCCAGTAGATCCTGGCCTCCATTCCGTTTACGTCTTTGAAAACTTCACGCGGGTCAATCCACTCCATTCCGGAGGATGGGGCAATAACCAATACGGCCGCGGCCAGGATAGCCAGGCCCAGGACTTTCCGGAATTGAGTTCCTGCATCTCCCATTATTTCATCACCTCCGCAAAGATTTTCAGTCCCTGTGAAGGGTGATCCAGAACCGTAAAGGGGTGATTGAACAGGTCCCGCAGGATTCGGGCATCGGCAAATCCGGCGCTCTTGTCAAAATAGTGTATGGATCCTTTCTTCAAGGCCAGGATTTTGTTGAATCCGGCCAGGGCGGTATTCAGGTCATGGGTTACAGAAACCAGGGTTACCTTCCTTTCCCTGTTAACCTTTTTGAGAACCTTGTGGATTTCGGCGTTCCATCCCGGGTCGAGGTGGGCTCCAGGCTCATCCAGCAAAAGGATTTCCGGGGACTGGGCCAGGGCCGCGGCCAGGTAAACCTTCTGCTGCTCCCCTCCGCTCAGTTCAAAAAGGTAACGGTTTCTCAGTTCAGACATGCTTGTCTGTTCCAGGGACTCTTCCACGGCTTGCCTGTCTTCCGAAGCCATGGAAGAAAGAAAATTCAGGTATGGATACCTGCCCATGGAGACAAAATCATATACCGTGTAGGGAAGGGTGTGTCCCACACTTCCCTGCGGAACATACCCGGTTATTTCGGCCAGTTCAGATTGACGGTAATCATTGATGCAGCGATCCTTGATGGAAATTTTCCGGCCGCCGACCCTTAGCAGGCGGCACAGGCATTTGAGGAGGGTGGTCTTGCCTGCCCCGTTGGGTCCGACAACCGCCACCGAATCACCTTTTTCGATCCTGAAAGTGATATCCCTCAGGACCGGTTTTTCTTCGCGGAAGAAATTTAGATTGTTGACTTTAATCATGGTTTCATTTCACAACCCATTGTGAGGATTTTCATACTCGTTTGGTTACCTGTAACCCGTAACTACTCATGAGCCGACGGCTGCATCCACACCAAAAAATCGTCAATCGTTAGTCGTCAATTGATTCAGGCTTTCAATGACCTGGACAAACCTGGGGCCGGGAAGGGTCCAGAAATCCTCTCCCATAATATAAATATTCCTATCCTTAAAAGCCCTGGTTCCCCGCGCTTCATTCCATTCTTCCAGGAGCGATTCCTCTTTAAGTCCCCGCTCCAGGTAACCGGGAACCAGGTCAATGATTACATCAGGATTCATCCGCAGCAGTCCTTCAGTAGACACCATCGGGTAGCGGATCTTTCCGCTGTAGGCGTTGACTCCCCCGGCCAAGCCGATCATCTCATCATAATAATCATCCCGGCCCGCAATGTATATTTTGCCGAGATCCCCGTTTCCGGCATTCCTTCCCACCGAGATCAGTATCCTGGGGCGATCATGGCTTGAAGGAATTCTTCCCTGCCATTTCTCTACCCGGCTGCGCAGCCGCCCCGCCAGCTCCAGCCCTTCCTCCTCCCTGCCGCAGGCCCGGCCGATCGCCGCCGCTGAATCAATGATTCCCGCGATGGTTTTATGGTCGACAGCCAGCACTTTGTAACCCTCGGCGCTTAACTGGTTCCTGAATTTCAAGTTTTCTTCAAAAACAATAACCAGGTCCGGATCCAGCCTGACAATCGATTCTCCCGAAGGATCCAGCAGGCCTCCAACCTGGGGCAGGTCAAGCGCTTCGGGAGGATATTTGCAGAATTTGCTCACGCCCGCCAGTTGATCGCCCGCTCCTATCGCGAAGATCATTTCGGTAATGCTGGGAGCCGTGGAGATTATCCTGTCAGGATTGGGATCCACAGCGGCCGGCAGGGTGGTTGCTGCGCCGGAAACGATTCCGTTTCCACACCCGCTCAATCCTGTAACCATGAGTATCAAAGCGGCTGACAGGAGCAGGAAACCGGCAAATCTCCCCAGGCAGGGAAAATCCTCTCGGTTTACGCCATCTTTGTTTCCGCGGATTACATTATTTGTTCTACGCATGTTTCCGGTTACCTGCCTGTCTCGGGCTATACTCAGAATCCGAAGGTTATCCCGGCTTTTAAATTAAACTCCGGCGATGGATAAAATGTTCTCTGGGTGGGATATCCTCCCAGGACACCATACTGCGAATACTCCTGGTTCAAAATGTTTTTCAGGTCCAGGTGCAGCTGGATATCGTTTACCCGGTAACGGAACCGGGAATTGAGCAGGAAATAATTTTCCTGCTTTGGAAAAGCATTAGCCCAGTCGCTTTCAAAGTACCTCTCCCCGTTGTAAATTCCCTCCAGGGTGATATCCAGTTTATCGTTGAAAAAATAGATTCCCTTAACTGAGAAATTGTGAGCCGGAACCCCGGGGACGCCTGAACCGGCATAAACACCATCCTCCACTTCAGATTGGGTGAACGCCAGGGAACCGGTAAGTGTAAGCCGGTTAAGCTGCAGGCCGCTTCCGATTTCCAGCCCCTTCCTGCTGTTGGTACCCGCGAAGTTCTCATTAGCGCCGAATCCCCATGGTCCTCCCTCGGGATTGAAGAAGATTTCGTCCCGGGTCCTGATGCAGTAGAGGGATGAATTTATAAAAAATCTGTTTGAGAAAAAGAGGTTTGCCCCGGCCTGGTAGCTGTCTGAGGTCTGGGGGGACAATCCCGCGTTGATGCTGTTACTGAAAAAATCGAACATTTCATCCAGCAGGGGATACCTGAGCCCGGAGCCATATTCAAGGAAGATGTTACTGTTCTTTTTGAACTGCCAGCTGATCCCGGCCGTGGCCAGGCTTTCGGAGAATTCCGGCTTTTCAGTAACAGCTGGTCCGAATCCATACTCCACCCGGTCATAGCGGTAGCCGCCGGAGAGGGCCAGGTTTTCTGTAATGAACAATTCGTCGTGCAGGTAAGCTCCCAGGTTGGTCCTTTCCAGGGAAAAGGCGGCCTGGGGTGAGGAGGAAGATGTGTTCAGGATTTTTTCTTCGCTGCGGGTCAGGTCCAGCCCGGCGCTTAGCCGGTTACCGGTTTCTCCTAAGGGTTCGCCGATCACCAGCCGGGGGGAAAATACCAGGGTTTCAAGCTCGGTGTTGCCCTGGAAATGTCCCCAGTAAGCTGAACTGAAGAATTTATTGTCCCGTTTCCTGAAGGAGATGTCGGTTTCAAAACGGCTGTTTTCAAGGAAAAGAAAAGCTGGTTTGGCCTGGAAATGGTAATCACTGACCCTGAACCTGTCGTTTGGATAAACCGTGCCGGATCTTGGAGTTCCACCTGCCATGTCGGTCTCGGTGAGGGCCCCGGGCATCCCGGTTTCATCGTGATGGAAGCCGGAACTCAGGTTCAGCCGGAACCAGTCATTGGGGCTGTAGCGCAGGCTGCCGGCGGCGTCATGTCCACTTGAGCCGCTGTTATCACGGTAGCCGCCTGAATCAAAGATCCCGCCGGAAAGGGAGTAGCCCAGGTTTTCAGCGTTTCCCGAATATTCGGCGTTGACTCCCAGGTAGTTGTAAGAGCCTGCGGCCAGGCCGATACGGCCCTGGTTTGATTCGGTATCCCCGGTTATTATGTTGATAACCCCGGAAGTGGCGTTGTCCCCGAATAGCACTCCGCCCCTGCTTCCCCGTACAATTTCTATGCGCCTGACCTGGGAAAGAGATATCTGGCTCCAGTCCACTCCGCTCAGGTCGGGCTGGTTGACCCGGCGGCCGTTGACAAGAACCAGGGTGTTGGCCCCGGAAGTCTCACCGAAACCCCGGATATCAACCCGGTAGTTTCTTTTTCCCCCGGTGAGGTCGGTTACGGTTATCCCGGGAGTCGCGCTGAGCAGTTCCGGGATATTTTCAGCCGGAGAATTTCTGATGTCCTGGTCGGTAAGGATGGTGACTCCCGAGGGCACAAAAGCCACCTCCTCCTCAATCCGGCTGGCGGTCACAATGACCTCTTCGGAACCGGGGAGGAAAATCGGGGACTTGCCTTCAGCCGGAGTTTCGGCAGCAGTAGGCGGAATCGAGATCAGGAGAAGTAAGGCCGCGGGCAGGAATTTTAATCCTGGCGCGAAAAACCGGAACGCGGTTTTATTGAACAAAAGAAATCGGGAAATGGAAATAACAGGCGTGGTTTTCATTGGTCCTCCGTGCTTTCCCTTCGAAAGCATGAGAGGTACGTAAGGCAAGGTTTCCTGGCTTGCGGACATCCGTCAGGTGACGGGGCCTACTCTGTACGCCTTCCCGTCCAATGGCCCAAATCGGCTGGCTGGACAGTGACATTCTGTACATTTCGTTTTCCGTTTACAGTAGCGAGGGCTGCGCCGGTTTTTCACCGGACTTCCCTTTGACCGCACGTAACTCGTTGTGTGAAAAAAGTGAACTTAAATCTCAGACTCCATAATAGTCGGTATCCTGCCTGTTGTGCAATAGGGGGAACTGAATTGTGGGTGCAGTGGACAGGGTGTTCGAAGAAAACAGAATGAATTGACCAGTTGACTATCCTTTGTTGGTCGGCCTGAATTCCCTGAAATCCACCTTGCAGTCATGATGTTCCAGGAAGGAGAGAAATTTTTTGTACTCCGCGGGCTTGAGGTTGAATATCCCGAGCAAGTCTTTATAGCTTCCCCCGCACTTTTTCAGTCCCGCTGATACGATGTCCCTCACTTCTCCCCTGTTGATATCCCTGCTTATGAAGGGTTGGCGCACACCATCCCAGAAATTGGTTTTCCCCGTGGAAAATCTCTTGAGAATCTCCCCTGATTCCGTGCCCTGTATGATCTCGGATGAGAGTTGCTGCAGGACAGGCGTGAATCTCATCACATCATCCCTGGTAATGGTTTTTGAAGGTGAGAAACAGAGGAGGTTTTCGAGGATGTTTAAGAGTTCCCTTACGTTTCCCGGATACTCATACTCGCGCAGGGCCTCTACAGCTTTTTCGGAAAGTTTACGGTTATTTTTATTTTGGTGTTTTTCGATGTAGTCCCCGCAAATGCCGGCGATATCCTGCTTCCGTTTCCTAAGGGGCGGTATCTCGATCCGCACGGCGTTGAGTCGGAAATAAAGATCTTTTCTGAAAAGCTGTTTTGTCACCAGGTCCCACAGATCCTGGTTGGTGGCAGCAACAACCCGCACATCTATATTTTTCTCGCTTGAGGATCCCAGGGGCCTGATTTTTTTATCGGCTAGAACCCTTAACAGGCGGGGCTGGATCTCAAGGGGGAGTGTCGATATTTCATCGAGGAATATGGTTCCTCCTGAAGCAGATTCAAATAAACCTTTGCTTGTGGAATCCGCCCCGGTATAGCTTCCCCTCATGTGTCCGAAAAGTTCATTTTCAACCAGGTCGGCGGGCAGGGTTGAGCAGTTAACGGGAATAAAGGATCCTGATCTTCTGCTGCTGTGTTCATGAAGGGCTCGGGCCATCAGTTCTTTTCCCGTACCGCTTTCTCCCTGCAGCAGGACCGTTGTGTCACTGTCAGCAACCCGGGCCAGACGATTGAGCAAATTCTTCATTTCGGAGGTTGTGCCGATGATAACTTTCCCGTTGCCGAGCCTTATTGAACCCTTGTCCGGAAGAAGCCTTCCATCTTTTTCGCTTGGACTTCCAATTGCCTCAGTAGCAGTTGCCTCGGTTTTGGCGGGCGGCATAGAAGCTGTGCTTTTGTCAGCCAGTTTGCTGATAAGTTCCATTTTCAACTTGAGATCTGGCCGATCGATTTTGTCGGACAGGCTGGAAGCGCGGGTACAGTAGGGAAGAGCTTCCCTGTTTTTATCTCTTAAGATCAGGCACTTGGCTTTCTGCAGGTATGACTCGGAAATCAGAGGTATGAAGGAGTTCTTTCTGGAGATCCGTAACGCGTCATTAATACATGCCGCTGCTTTTGTGTGTTCATTTTGAGCCAGGTAGAGTTCAGACTGGACAATCCTTGTCTTTGCCAGTTTGTACGGGGAGAGAAAAGCCTTTTTTGAAATGAGTTTATTAATTGAAATCCGGGCCTCATCTGCCGTTCCCTGATCAAGATATATCCTTGACCTGAGGAGCTGCTCCCTGACGACATGAGATGGTTGTTTTTCACCTGGTAAAGCATTGAATCTGTCGAGAAAGGTAAGAGCTTTTACATGGAACCTGCGTGCCGCCCATATATACGCTTCGATTAGAAGGATTTCGGCATGGATGTGCTTATCTTCTGAATCCAGGGAAATGATACGAAGTGCTGAGATTTTTTCCATTGCTTCAGTAAATCTGGCTTGATATGCCAGGTTTTTTGCCTCTTCAAGCAGAACCTTGGAAGTAATACTTCTGCTTCCGCAATGGAAATCATTAAACCGTCCAATGCGGGACAGGTCAAAAGAAGCTCTTTGGTTGTACCCGGCTTTCCGGTCAGGAACAGTGAGGTGGATTTTTGCTTCCAGGAGAGTCCTTATATCACCGGTTTCTTCGGCCATCTGAATGCAGTATCGCAGCCAGCTTTTCGGCTGCTTGATCCGGTCTTCTGAAAGATACACTGATGCAAGGTTTAAAAGTCTCCTCGAGGCGGCGCTTTTCTTGGCCAGGGAAAGTGTTGACCTGAACGCCTTGATTTCATGGTTAAAAGCCCGGCCTGGCTTTCCCTGTTCAAGGTGCATTTTGTAAAAGTGATGGCAGTAACGGACCTTTCCCTGGATGACGGCTGGTGAATTGGACTGCGAGCGGTTCTTAATGGGGTGGAATGTGCCTGTAAAGCTGGATTTTTTGGCTGAAGATGTCCTGAGCTCTGCCATGCAGGATGCTTGTGAAAAAATATCCTTTAGCGGAACTGAAAGATGAGGGCATATATCCTCAGCTTCCAAATCGAGGGAGTCAAGAATGCAGCCCAGCCTGAACAAAATGGTATTGTTTAATCTGAATCCCGGGGATTTTTTCATGAAATCCCGGCACTTTTTTTCACGCCCGGTTTTCAGGAGGAGTTTAATATTGATGAGCCAGTTTTCCGGTATGGATGTGGAGATCATTCCGGTTTCTACGGCTGTGTCAAAAAGATCAAGGGCTTTGTGAAAAGAGGAGTTTTTTGTTAAGTAAGTCATTGACAGGGGCAGGTATTTGCCCGCCTTTTTCCTGTGTCCGCTTTTTAAATAGTGCCGGCATACCTCACAAACTGTTGGCAGATCTTCCCTGAAGCCAGGAGATCCTTCCAGAATCCCGCCGATTCTCCAGTGAAGATTTTCTTTTTCTTTTTCCGGAATTTTCTGCTCCGTGATCCCTGAAATCCAGGGATGGGATATCATGACTATTGGGCTGGTTATATCCCCTTTAAGCTGGATCAGCCCCAGGTTTTCGAGGTTATGTATTGTTTCGGGCAGGCTTGTCTCAGGATACTCCAGGACCTCGGTCATTCGGTCCAGCGACAGCATCCCCTGGCAGACAGCCAGGATAGCGAGAACTTTTTTATGAATTGGCGATAAGGAGTTGAATAATTTTGTTATTTCCGTCCTGATGTTATCGGGGATTTCGGTTAATGAATGCTTTCCCGGCAACCAGTTCCAGTTTCCGTCCTCCCAATGGAGTTCCCCTGATTCGTGAATAGCCTTAAGGAGCAGTTCAACATAATAAGGATTTCCAGGGAACACATTTGATATTTTTTGAAAATAGGAATAACTGGATTTATCGCCCAGTAAAGATTCAACTAGAAGCTCGGATTTCCGCTTATTTAATGGATCAAGGTGAATGTGATGAATCTGCCCAAGTCTTTTGAAATCCCTTTCAAGGTCCTTCAAAAACTGGTTCTCCCGAAGGCCTGGTCCTTCGATGATTATGATTGCCTCGTCCCTGCCTGTCATCTGATCCGACGGTAATCCAGGGGGTTTTGCTAATTCATGGGCCTGTAGGCAGAACAATAGCTTATGTTTTGAGGTGGCGGAAGAACGTGGACAGGAAATTTTCCCCTTGTCAGTCAAATGTTGTAATTCAAAACCATGAAGCCGGGCCGCTAACTGGAAATATGCCGACAACCGGCTTTTCCCCACCCCGGGATTTCCCTCAATCAAAAAGATGTTTACCGGCCTGTCCGGCTTTTTCAAAACTGAGTTGAAACGGGCAATCTCGTCCTCCCGGCCTATTATTCCTGTTTTGAAGGTTATGGGAACAGCCTTGAATTCAGGGATTGAAGTCCGAAGTTCCTGGATGATCCGGAGTATTCCGGGGCGTTTTTCAGGCAACGGGTTCATAAGCGAGGAAATAATAGAGGAAATCCTGGGGCTGACCAGAGGATTACTATTGCTGGCAATCCAGGGGGAAAGTGGTGTTGGGATCTCAGAATCGCCGTGATTCCGTTCCCCGGTCAAAACAGGACAGGTGCCGGTTAAAAGAATGAACAGGATGATACCCAATGAATAACAGTCCGCGGCAGATGAAGGCTCCTTCGTTTTTAAGAATTCCGGGGCGGCATATCGAACGGCATAGTCGGTTTTGGAACCAGGAACATTACCTATCTCAGGAAGAAGGAAATTGAGGACAGGATGTTTGTCCCGAGTAATAAAAATTTTGCGGGGATTGATATAACCCAGGAAAATATTTCTTCTGTGAAGCTGGAGCAGAAGATCAGACAGCACCAGGGCTATGTGCTGAGCATTCTGGTAATGAATTTTACCGGCGAGGCTTTCCAGCGAAGGGGCATCAATCCGCTTCGTGACCAGTCCGGGCTGTTTGCCCCTGTAGGCAATATCAAGAACGGGAGGCAGGGCCGGGTGGTGCAGATTAATCCTGGATTCAATTTTTTTTACCCACCCGGGAATTTCTTCCGGGATTTCGGCAGCGGGAAGCAGGGTTAGTACCTTGCGTTGATCTGGAAAGAATCTGTCACCCAGATCAAAAACCTTTAACCTGTTTCCGGATTCAAGGGGAAAACGTACCTGGTAGCGCATAACTTCAAGGCCCTCCTCCCTCCAGCCGTAGTCCCTTGAACTGGTAGTGATGGCTACCCAAACCCAAGAACCAATTAGGCTGACGCTCGAAATCATTTTACACCTTTATCTCATATAGTCAATAGTTTAATATAACCTTAATGGCATTTATCTATGGATGACAGTCAGCAAGCTGTTACGAAAAGGAGGAAATATTGAGATTCTTTTCCTGGTGGCGGTGCCTGGGGCAGCGAATAAGTTCAGTTTTGTTTGAGGTGTTCCGCGACAATTTCCACCGGGTGTTTGGAGTCCCTGCCGGTGAAATGTTTTACCTGGCTGCGGCAGCTGAAACCGGAAACCGCCAGCTCAGTTGAAGACGAAGCTTTCCTGATAGCCGGCAGGAGCTTAAGCTCGGCGATCTCCCGGGAGAGCTCGTAATGTTCCTTCTCATAGCCGAACACCCCGGCCATTCCGCAGCATCCCTGGTCCACGGTTGTGACCATTGTGCCGGGCATCATCTCCAGCAATTCTTCAGTAGGAGATGTCCCGATAAGAGCTTTCTGCTGGCAGTGTCCGTGGAAGAGGATTTTTTCAGGGCCCTGGCCTAACAGTCCCCGGAGTGAATCCCTGTTTTCGGGCCGCAGCAGGAACTCCTCCATGGTAATGACCCGTTCCGCCAGTTTTCGGGCGGCTTCCCGGTCTTCCATCAGGTCGGGGTAGTCATCCTTGATAGTGGCGTAGCAGCTGGGCTCCAGGATGATTACCGGTTCAGTCCCTTCGCCGAGGGCCAGCAGTTTTTTTACGAGCGCAGCCCCGTCTTTTTTAACCTTGGCGAGGAAACCGGTGGAAATCAGGGGGCGTCCGCAGCAGCCGACATTGGCCAGGATCACTTCATAACCCATTTCGGTAAGCACCCGGTAGGCTGAGACTCCCACCCGCGGTTCATAGTACTTGGTCCAGGTATCGGCAAAAAGGATTACTTTTTTTCCGCCGGGTCCAGGTGATTTTTCAATCTCGCTGATTCCCTTTTTTATCGATTCTCTGGCATAACGAGGCAGGTCGCGGCGGGTGTCGAACCCGGCCAGTTTGAAGAAAAGAGTCTTAACCGGGGCGAATCCCAGCAGGCGGTTAACCATTCCGGGAGCTATTGAGGCCAGGCGGGCGCTGTTTTCTGAAGCCTTGATTAAACGGTTCCTCATCGGCATCCGGTTCTTCCGGTAATAATGGGCCAGGAATTCAGCCTTGAGCCTCGCCAGGTCGGCGTGGGAAGGGCACTCGTTCTTGCAGCTCTTGCAGGCCAGGCAGTTGCCCAGTATTTCGTAAAGCTCTTTATCAGCCAGGCCGTCAGCGGTCTTGATATTAGCCAGGGCGGCCCGGAGGGCGTTGGCCCGGCCCCGGGGAGAATCCTCCTCCCGTCGGGTGGCCTTGAAAGTGGGGCACATGGAGCCGTCGATGGTGTTCAAACAGAGCCCCACCCCGGTGCACTTGTCCACGGCCTTGGAAATTCCGCCCTCTTCGGCAAAGTGGTAAAAAGTGGAGCCGTCCAGGCCGGTCCCGGAAGGGACCCGCAGGTTTTCAGAAGGGGGAAGGGGGTTAACAATCTTCCCGGGATTCATCAGTCCCCGCGGATCGAAAATCTTTTTTATGGCCTCGAATCCCCCGTAAACCTGATCACCATAGAATTCCCTGAGCTTGTAGCTGCGGACCAGCCCGTCGCCATGCTCTCCGCTCCAGGCACCGCCGTAGGTTTTGACAAGGTCGAAAACTTCAGCGGAAATATCCAGCAGGATCCGCCGGTCTTCAGCCTGCCGTATATTGAGGAAGGGCCGGATATGCAGGACTCCGGCGCCGGCATGACCGTAGGAGACCATACGCCTTCCATACCGGGTGCAGATGGCCTCAACCTGTTCCACGTATTCAGCCAGGCGTTGCGGAGGGATACAGGTGTCCTCAATGAAGGGCAGGGGTTTATAGTCACCTTCGACATTCATGAGAAGGCCCAGGGTGTCTTTTCGGACCTGCCAGAGAGCGGCCCTTTCTTTCGCCGGCCATACCTCGCTCAGGGAGAAGCACAGATCGTTAATCTCCCGGTTCTGCCGGATCTCGGCGAAAACCGAGGATATTTCTTCGGGAGAATTACCGCTGAACTCTGCTACAAGGACTGAGTTGGTTTCAGGCCTGAAAAATCTATTAGCGCTCTCCGCGGTTATGCTGTTGCTTCGGGCCATTTCAAGGGACTCGCGGTCCATGGTTTCAACCGCAGACGGCTGGTAGGCCAGCAGCCGGGAAACCGTATTCATGGAATCGGCAAAGGTATTTGACTCCAGGACTAACAAGGCGGTTTCCGGCGGGATCGGCTCCAGGTTGAGTTTAGCCTCAGTGATGATCCCCAGGGTCCCTTCAGCCCCGCAGAGCAGGAGGCCCGGGTTGAATTTCTGATTATCAAGCAGCTTATTGAGCGCGTATCCGTTTACCAGGCGGTTGACGTCGGGAAAACGCAGGATGATTTCTTCCTTCAGGGAGTCGATGACCTTGCCGGTCTCTTCGTAAATTGCGTCACTCTCCCAGCTTCCTGTCCCTGTAAACGTTTGATTATCAGGGCCTTCATGGCGGGGGATTTTTTTGAATTCATGATCGCTGCCGTCTGAGAGCACAGCCTTAAGCTCCATGACATGGTCGATTGTTTTTCCGTAGCGAACCGATCTGAGCCCGGCGGAATTGTTTCCGATCATTCCGCCGATGGTGGCTCGGTTGGCAGTGGCCACATCCGGGGCAAAGAATAGACCGGTTTCCTTCAATTCAAGATTAAGCTGATCGAGTACTATTCCGGGCTGGACACGAACCCATTGTTCGGCAGTGTTTATTTCGATGATATTCCGCATATGCCGGGAGAAATCCAGGACGATGCCTTCTGAAACGGCCTGTCCGGCCAGGCTGGTTCCGGCCCCCCTGGGAAGCAGGGGGACTCCAAACCGGCCCGCTGTTTCCGCGCATTTCCGCACATCTCCGGTGTCCCGGGGAACTACCACGCAAGCGGGTTTGATCTGGTATAGGCTGGCATCGGTGCTGTAGAGATTCCTGGCCATGGAGCTTTCCAGGACTTCGCCTTTGAGAGAGGATTTCAATTCGGATATCAATTGATCGGTTTTGTTATTTTTCACGGATTAGTGTCCTTGTTGGTAAAGGTATTTTAAACATCCGGGGGGCCAAAGGTCCATCTCTAAAAATCTTGGTCGTTGTCGTTGTCGCTATCGTTGTCACTATCAGTGAAGCGGTTATAGTAAGCTCTATCGAAGTCGTAATCGACATTGATTTCCGTTTTTCAGCTATTATGTATCTGCCATCGCCCTGTTCCGGGAAGAGGCTGGTGGGTGGATTAAAACAAAGCGAAGGAATATTGAATTTGAAGCACAGGCTGAATATTGCAGTGATGATTTTGACATTTATGGTAACTGTATTGGTGTTTTCAGGATGTACCCCGAAAGGGCCTGTTGAAGAAGAAACTGATTATTTCCAGTTTGATACAGCGATCCTGGAAACTGACAGGGGAGACATTACCATCCGTCTCGAAAAGGAAAAGGCTGCTGAACATTCCAGGAATTTTCTGGAGTTGTGCGGTTCCGGTTATTACAACAACACCTTTTTCCACCGGGTTGTGCCGGGACTTCTTGTCCAGGGCGGTGATCCCAATACCCTGGATGATGACCCTGCAAATGACGGAATGGGCGGCAGCAGTTACCGGGGTTCGGACACCTTATTGGCGGCGGAAGCCAATGATTTGAAACACACCAGGGGCGCGGTCAGCATGGTCCGCGGCAACGGGCCGGACACGGCCGGCAGCCAATTTTTTGTGGTGCTGAGTGATGTGCCTGAATATGATGGGGAGTTTACTGTTTTCGGAAGGGTTATTGTGGGTCTGGATATCCTGGTTGAAGCCGCGGAGCAACCGGGAACGCCTTTGAAAGAGGGAGGTTTCCGCCCGGAAAAACCGCTTGTCATTAACGGATGCCGGCTCGAATAGAATCGGGTCGGCTGAAATAAAAGGGCTTGACAGCCGGGACGGCCGGGCCTGAAACTTATCTGCGTAACTCCTGTTGTCTGGATGGATATAACATGGCTGAAATTACAATTTGCGCCGTAATTTGCGCCCTTGTTTTCTGGAGCACCAACCAGGAGTGGGCCAAAAGGTTTTATAAAGTTGTACCTTCAGTCATCCTGATCTACTATCTTCCAACCCTTGCTTCCACCTTCGGGCTGATTCCCTCGCAGAGTCCGGCTTATGACTGGATGAGGGACTGGCTGCTTCCGTTCAGCCTTTTCATACTGATGGTGACTACTGATATTCCGGCGATCCTGGGGATAGGCCGCAAGGCGATCCTGATGATGCTGACCGGAACCCTGGGAATAATGCTGGGCGGGCCCGTGGCGCTTTTTCTCTTCCAGCACTGGCTCCCGGAGGATTCCTGGAAAACACTGGCAGCACTTTCCGGAAGCTGGATCGGGGGAGGCGGGAATTTTGCCGCTATCAAGGAAGCCGTGGGCGCTTCAGATGCCATGGTAGGGCCGATAATTATTGTGGACACCACCGTCGGGTACACCTGGACCGGAATCCTGCTGTTCATGTCCCGCCACAAAAAATGGTTCAACCGTATCAACCGTTCCTGTGATGAAGACCTGGAAGCCCTGAACCGTAAGTTTGGCCGTTTTGAAGAGCAGAACCAGAAGGTTTCCAGGGTTAGTGACATATTGAGTATCCTGGCTATAGGGCTGCTGGGGGTCCTGGTATGCGGATTCGCGGGAAACATAATCAATAACTCGACAGGGCCTTTTCTGGAAGCAAATGCACCGGACCTGGCTGCTGTTTTTTCCCCGTTCACCTGGATGGTAATCCTGATAACCACCCTGGGCATCGCCCTTTCTTTTACCCCCTTGCGCCGAACCGGAGGCCGGGGAGGGACCAGCATGGCCTATGCCGCCCTATACCTTTTCCTGGCGTCCCTGGGTGCCAAGGCCGACATTTCCGGACTGCTTGAAGCCCCGGTTTTACTGCTGGCCGGAGTGGTATGGATCATGGTTCACGTGATTGTGCTTTTCATCGGAGCCAGGATCTTCAGGGCGCCGCTTTTCCTGGTGGCTGTCGGAAGCCAGGCCAATATCGGAGGAGTGGCCACCGCCCCTATCGTGGCCGCTGCCTATTATGAATCCCTGGCCCCTATCGGAGTGCTGATGGGAATCCTGGGATACCTGATCGGAAACTATGCCGGACTGATTACCGCCTTTTTGCTGAAGCTGGTTGCCTGAAAATTTTCAAGGAATTCTTCCGGGACCTTCGGGAACCGAGGATATCTTTTAAACCGTTGAGTAATATAAGCCTTAGCTGTCACGGACGTACAATCCCCGCCTGATCTCCCTGCCGGTTATCCCGGGTTAAATTCAGATTGGTGATTTTTGTAACTTTTTCAGGGTTTTTTCATCTTTATAATCAGGACCTAATTAAATCAACCTTCCGGGAATATGTGGAACTGCGGCCCTATCCCCGCAGCTGAACTGAAGACCGATTTCGGAGATATATCGTGATGGAGCAATTTTCCAGGGAACCATACCTGGAGCTTTTGAAGAACACCCTGACCTACAGCCTGTGGGAAGAGCCTCCAAAACCCTGTTCCTACGAATTCTCCGGGAAAAATCCGGTTAGAAATTTTTATTTCAAAAAATTCATTAAGAGGCTGAAACAGGAAAAAATTCAGCTTGTTAAACCACTTCCGATAACCAGTTACCAGAGAGAAAACGGGATGATCTGGCCCGGCAAAGCTGACACCATGGTCGGGCTGAAACGCCTTGACAATCTGCAGCGATGCATCGAAACAGTACTTGAAGACGAAGTGGATGGTGACCTGGTAGAAGCCGGCGTCTGGCGGGGGGGATCCTCAATTTTTATGAGGGCGGTATTGGCTGCTTACGGAATCAAGGATAAAAAAGTTTTTGTCGCTGATTCATTTGAAGGCCTTCCCAGGCCTGATGAAAGTAAGTATCCCGCGGACGCCGGCGACCGCTTGTATGAAGCGGATTACCTGACCGTCTCCCTGGAAGAAGTGAAGAATAATTTCAGGCGATACCAACTGCTGGATGAACAGGTGGTTTTTGTGAAGGGATGGTTTAAAGATTCCCTCCGTGAAGCCCCGGTTGAAAAGATATCTGTTCTCCGGGCGGACGGAGATATGTACAGTTCCACAATCGACATCCTGGACAGCCTCTACCCGAAACTGCAGCCGGGAGGCTTCTGTATCATAGATGATTACGGGGCACTGAAATCTTGCAGGCAGGCGGTTGAGGATTACAGGGAAGCCAACCGGATCACCGAAGAAATGATCAGGATTGACTGGACCGGGAGATTTTGGCGCAAACGCCGATGAGCCAGGTCGGCCGGGAGTTTTCGGCGTTGGTGTCCGTGCCGATTGGGATACGGACCAGAATCCTGGCATTCAAAATTTCCAAATTTCAGGGAGCCGGGTTTCCGGCTCCCGCTAATCCGGATGGCAACCAGTAAATTACTGTTCCAGTTCGCTGAGGTCCAGGACGGCGATATCCTTGAACATCATGTTGCCTTTACCGCCTGAGTGAAGCTGCAGGGCGATGTAGCCCTCATGGGCTTTCTGCTTGGGATTTACAAAATCCAGAACCTTGATCCCGTTGATGTAGCACTGGTAGTGGTTGCCTCTGACGGTCATCAGCATGTCATTCCAGTCAGTGGGGTGCATGACTGCTTCAAATTCCGGTGAAGGCCAGGCTATCCAACCCAGTCCGTCGCCGTAGACGCCGCCGTTGTGATGGGGGAGCATGCGGTCAATTTCAAACTGCCTTCCCTGGCTTACGTCAACTGTACCCGGTTTGAAGTCAGTGTGGAAATAAACTCCGCTGTTGCCGTCGGCCAGGCATTTGAATCTGACGGAGAGATAGAAATCCTTATATCTTTTTACTGTTCTCAAGTAACCATATTTCTCGGTGACACCAATTCCGTGGATCACGCCGTCTTCAATTTCCCATTTTTCGTTGCCGACTTTCACCCAGTTGTCCAAATCCTTGCCGTCAAACAGCCAGGTCCATTTTTCGCTGGGCTGTTTAACCCTCTCCGGCCTCTGTGCCAGGGCCAGGGGTGTGAGCAGGGCTACCAGGCAGATGGCAACAATCAGTCTCTTTTTCATTTTGAATCCTTTCTATTGTCCGAGTGCTTAATTGGGATTTATATTGATAAACATATTTCTCAAGGGAATAATTGTATACCTTATTGGATTTGATCTCATTAGGAAAGTTCCAGGATATCAAATCGATAATGTATGTCTCAGCAGTGGTTTTTAATTAGAGCTCAGGTCCCGGGGAAGGGGGTAGATTTTGGCGTTGGTGTTAAAGGCAGGCAGTAGATTTGTTTTGCTTCTGTTCGTGTATGCGATTACGGCGGGCTGTTTATTAATAGCCAGCGACGGACTGGTTAAATCTGAGCTGATGTATTTCCTGGATGAAAGCGGCGCGAAACAGCCGGTAATCGATGCCGGCACCTGGGAGAAAAGGCGGTCTTCGATACTGGCCGGAATCCAGGAAGCCATGGGGGATCTTCCGGATATGGGTGGATTTCCGCACCTGGATCCCGAGATTTCAGAATCAGTGGAAGAAGAGGGCTACACCCGGCAGAAGGTAACGTTGAGGATTGAAGAGGGAGACACCCTGTCCTGTTACCTGCTGCTTCCCGAGGGAGCAAGCGGAAGGCTTCCCGCTGTCCTGGCCCTGCATCCGACTCACCCCATGGGTAAGGCGGACACGGCAGGACTAAGCGGCCGGGAAAACCGTAATTACGGGCAGGAACTGGCCCGCTATGGATTCATAGTGCTGGTGCCCGATTATCCAAGTTTTGGTGAAGAGGCAGACTACGATTTCAGCAGAGACAATTACGTTTCAGGCAGCATGAAAGGAATCGTCAATCATATGAGGTGTGTGGACTACCTGGTTTCCCGGCCCGATGTGGATGCCGGAAATATTGGGGTTATAGGCCATTCCCTGGGTGGTCACAATGCCCTGTTTGTTGCGGTTTTTGATAAAAGGCTGAAGGCTGTGGTCAGCAGCTGCGGCTGGACCCCGTTTCATGACTATTACCA
Source organism: Acidobacteriota bacterium (assembly GCA_963666915.2). Lineage (GTDB taxonomy): Bacteria > Acidobacteriota > UBA6911 > RPQK01 > JAPXNP01. The sequence continues at coordinate 50,784 of CAXXEX010000003.1, read as the reverse complement.
GGGGAAGATCAAGGGCTGGACTTCGGAACGCTATATGCCCCTGCTGAGGGATAGGTATAACCTGGACCCTGACTTGGTTCCTTTTGATTTTTACGGGATCCTGGCTTCCCTGGCACCGCGTCCCGTTCTCTCGGTATCCCCCCTGCGTGATTCCAATTTTGAAGTCTCTGGAGTTCGCAAGGCCGTCAGAGAAGCCCGGAAAGTGTATGAATTGCTGGGAGCAGAAGAAGCCCTGAATGTAGCTTATCCTGACAGCGAGCACGACTTCATCCCGGAAATGAGGGAAGAAGCCTACCGGTTTCTGGCAGACAAACTGGGTTTGAGAAATAAGGACAGGCAGCTCCCCCCGGTTGGACTGGGGCCCTGATATCAGGTTCAGAAATTACGAGGTGTCATTATAATTGACGATGCAATGTCAGTTACATCTGGACATTCAGGGACTTCTACCCGATAATCTTGAACCATGCCTGAATTGAATAAGACAAAAATTATTGAAAAATTGGAAAAATTTATCAGTGAGAGTTGCCTTAAAAAACCCGGATTTGAACTGGACCCCACAGAACCCCTCATAAGCAGCGGCCTTTTAAAGTCGATTCACCTGGTTGAACTGGCCGTGTATATTGAGAATACATATGGAATCTATGTCCCTGACACTGAATTTACCACGCAGGATGTAAACACTCTCGATGCAATGGCCGAGGTGGTTCTTAAATATAGTGAATAAATCCTGGATATTGGTAAATGGCAATTGTTAGGTTTATCAAGCACATATATTCCGGCAAATACAATCCGGCGGGAACGATCCTGGCAGTTGCTGTTTTTTCGCTTGTCCTCCTGTCCTGCTGCGAGGTGCTTCTGGTTTCAATGCGATACATGGGAGTGTACCCTCTGGAAGTATACGGAACGGGAAACCACGCCCTGGAGCAGCGCCTGAACCAGCTTGATATTTATTGCCGTGAAAATGGTCCGCCCCGGTATCTTTTCATAGGTAATTCAAAGGTGGGGCAGGGAGTTGACCCGGATCTGGTGAGCCGGTCTTATGAAGGTGTGACGGGCGATCGCCTCTCCTGCGTTAATTTTGGCTTCGGAGGCAATACCAGCGACTTTCTTCCCATAATCCTGAAGATAATCGAGGAGGATTTCAATCCCGGGAAAATCGTGCTGGACCTGACCGGCCCTTACCAGGTGAAAACCTTCCCCCATGAAAAGTCCGCCTGGCTTCGGTACAGGACCGGAGATTTTAATATCAGCGGCTGGATGATTGAACACTTTCATTTTATACGGGTGTTTCTGCGGTTACGGCACTGGATGGAACAGCCGGCCCAGGACTACCAGTTGAAGGCCGCGATCCGTGACCGGGGGAAAGTCGAGGACATAGGATTTACGGAAAAAAGGAAAAGGGAGCTTCTTGAAAAGGAGGTGTCTTCCCGGAATGACCCGAAGACTCTAGCGGGCCGGGAAGGTGATGAATCTGAAAAAAACCGGGCTGAAGAACAGGTTTTTTTGCGGATTATCGATTTGATCGGGCCTGAGAACCTGGTGTTTTTTGAGCTGCCCCTGAGTTTCAGGATTACAAGAAGCCTGGGCGATTTTCGCTACCGCAAGGAGAGATCTGAAAAGATTTCCAGGGGAAATGGTATTCCACTGGTCCGTATGGAAGACCTGAAACAGCTTCCCCTGGACAGCTGGATGAGGGACGGCCTGCATATGGAGAAGCCTGGCATAGAGGCCTTCAGCTTATGGCTTGGTGAAGCCCTGGCTGAAATGGAGATGTCCGATCAGAGCGGCAAGGAACCGGGAAAGGTGAAAATAAACTGAAATGACTTTTGTTTCACTGAAATTCGCCTGGTTTTTAATAGCTGTCCTGGCGGCCCGTTACCTGCTTCCGTCCGGATACCGGAAAACGGTGCTGCTTCTGGCATCTCTCCTGTTCTGCTACATATGGTCTCCTTTGTGTTTAGGTACGATTCTCGCGTCGGTTCTCTTGAATTTCAGCCTTGGGCGCTGGATTTCAAGTCTGGGCCGACAGAGGGCAGGTTTTCCGGTTGCCGCCGGAATCTGCCTGAATGTCGGTGCCATGTTTTTCTTCAGGGGCTATGACTTTTTCGCCCCGGAGCTGGCAGCTCTCCTCAATACCCTGGGGATATTCTCTGGAGATATACTCCCGAAAATTCTGGCCCCGGTCGGGCTTTCCTTCTATTCCCTCCAGGCCATATCCTGGCTGATAGACATGCGGCGCAAGCAGGTTCCTGAGGATGTGAGCCTAACTGAATTTGCCTTCTACATGGTCTATTTTCCCAAGCTGATTGCCGGACCCATTGAGAGGTCCGGGGCTTTCGTGAAACAGCTGAGGGAGATGCCTGTGAACCTGGAAAGAGACAAGCTTGAATCCGCGTTGGGCTTGATCCTGCTGGGTCTTTTTCGCAAGGTAGTAATAGCCGATACCATCCGGTCAACCCTGCCCGGAAATATATTCACCGAGCCGCAGCGCTACACCCCTCCGGAACTGGTTTTCTGGATTCTTGTCCTGGGCCCCTGCATTTTCAATGATTTTGCCGGGTACACGGATATGGCCCGCGGATTCAGCCGGCTGCTGGGTATAGAACTGTCCGTCAATTTCAGGTCACCTAATTTCAACAAGGGAATATCTGATTTCTGGACAAGGTGGCATATAACCCTCTCCTTCTGGCTCCGGGACTATGTTTATTTCCCGTTCAGCCGCTACCTGCTGAAGAAAAATACCCGCCTTACAATGAAACTGAGGTTCTTTGCCCCGGTGATAATCACCATGGCAGTCAGCGGGATATGGCATGGGTTTGGTGTTAATTTTCTGATCTGGGGAATATTAATCGGAATAGTCGCTTTCATTGAACAGACAGTGGCTTCGGCCTGGAGCAATCTGCCGTTCGGACAGGGGAAACTGGTGCTGACCCTTCGTAATTACACTTTTTTCGGCATCATGTTTTCTACCCTTGTCTTTTTCCTTATGGACGCTTCAACGGCCCTGGCCTACTGGAGCCAGCTCTTTGACTGGAGTGAGATTACAAAACCCAACATAAGGCTGCTCTGGCTGGTCCTGCCGGGCTTGTGGATTGAATGGAGGCAGTTCAGGACTGACAATGAACTCTTTTTCATGGAAGGATCGCAAGGGAAAAAAGTTTTGCTCATGGGCCTGGCCCTGGTCCTCGTTGTTCTCTACAGCCTGGGAGGAATGAGCCGTCCTTTTGTTTACCAGGCCTTTTGATTTTGTTCATGAATCAGGAAAAGAAAACCATGACTGAATGCTACCTTGATTTTAACAATGTATTTGAGGCCCTTTGTGAACAGGCCGCGGCCCATCCTGATCGCAGGGCCCTGATTTTCCTGGGTGATGACGGCTCTGAGCTGACGGTTACCTATTCTGAGCTGGTTGAAACATCCCGGAATTACGGAGAAAGCCTCAGCCGGTCCGGCCTGGAACGGGGCGATATAGCCATGCTCCTGCTGCCCCATTCCCTGGAAATCGTATACGCCTTTTTCGGGGGGATTCATAAAGGTGTGGTTACATCCATATACCCGTATCCCGCCATGAATATCGAGAGTGGTAAATCATGCGGAATGGTAAAGCAGGCCCTGGCCGATATCAAGGCGCGGGCAGTCGTTACAACTTCTGACCTGGCCCCCGAGTTCAGTGACAGCGGCTGCGCCGTGTTTGAGATCAAGGATAATGGGCCCCTTAAAATCACCGAGGCCTCTCCCGCCCTGGAAGCGGTCCGCATGGATCCCCGGATTGCCTATCTCCAGTTAACCAGCGGCACTACCGGAAGCAGCAAGGGAGTTATGCTTTCCCACCGGAATATTCTCAGTTTTCTTGAATCCAGCCTGAACCGGCAGTCCTGGCCTTTTCGATTCCGGGTAAACTGGATTCCCCTGTATCATACCGGTGCCCTGATGGGTGCACTGATTTCTTCACTGATGTCGGGCATGACCCTGGCTTTGATGTCGCCCTCGAATGGATTATGAATCCGCTGTCCTTTTTCCAGGTCATCGACCGTTTCCGGGCCGATAAGGCAACCCTTCCGAATTCAGGTTTTGTCCACGCCCTCAAGTATGTAAGTGACAGGGAGCTGGAAAAGCTTGACCTCTCCTGCCTGATATCCCTGCTCAGTGCCGGGGAGCCGGCCGGAGCAGAGGTTATCAACCGATTTTTTGACAAGTTTGAAAAGGCAGGGCTCGACAGGAATGCATTTTCAAATGCCTACGGACAGGCCGAGGTTACCGCCCTGATCAGCCAGAGTTTTACCAGCGGGGAAATTCCTGTTGACCGGATTGATGCCGAACTGTTTTACCAGTCAGGAATCGCCCGCGGGGTTGATGCTGGATTCCCGGGATCCGCTTTGTCGGTTGTCAGTTGCGGCAGGCCGGTTTGGGGCATTGAAGCCGTGATTGAAGATGAAGAAGGAAATTCCCTTCCGGAAAGGCGATCGGGAGAGGTTGTGGTTCGCGGTGACGTGGTGTTTGAAGGTTATCACCTGGCGCCGGAACTGACAGCTGAAACCCTTAGAAACGGATGGCTGCATACCGGGGACGTGGGTTATATTGCCGGGGGTGAGCTTTATATTTGCGACCGGAAAAAGGACCTGATCATAACCGGGGGGAAGAATGTCAGGCCCGGAGACGTCGAGGGAATTGTCTATGCTGATTTCCCTGAATGCGCCTTGTGCGCGGCTTTCGGCGTTTATGATGATGAAATAGGAACTGAAAAAGTTGTCCTGGTCTGTGAATGGACCCGACGGCTCGATATGCGACAGCAGGTGGAGGTCGAGAAGAAGGTGCGAAAACTCGTCTATTCCGGCCTGTCCATTTCCCTGGATGAGTTTCAGATTGTGGATCCAGGATGGATTGTCCGGACACCGACAAAAAAAATAACCCGCAAGGGCACCGTCGAAAAATACAGCAGGGAGTTTTGATTATTATCAGGGAGTTATGAAAATTTCCCGAGGGTCGGCTGCTCCGGATGCTAATATTAATAAGACACGATGTTTAAGAGAGTTAGAAGCAGAGAAATATTGAAAAAGGGGATCAAGAATTAATATGGAAAAGAAAAGAAACCGTCGTCAGTTCATAAAAACGTCAGCCATTGGCGCAACCGCCGCTTACCTGGGATCAAATATTGACATCCAGGCCCTGGCCGGGGAAAAAAGCAGGATTGTAAGGGTTTATGACAACCGCATGCTGGACGGCAGCGGGACAATAAACAGTGAAGCTGTCAAGCCAGTCATTGATGATACCCTGACCGAACTTACAGGAACCGGATCGGTTAAGGATGCCTGGCTGAGGATTTTCCCGAAACTCCAGTCCAGCGATGTTATAGGTTTCAAGGTTAACTGCATCAACCGCCACCTCTCCAGCCATCCCGAAGTTGTGCTGCCGCTTGTGGACAGCCTGGTAGGCTCACTGGACCTGAATCCCAACAACATCATTATCTGGGACAGGACCGCCCGGGAACTCAGCAGGGCCGGATATACCCTCAATAAAACCAGTGAAGGCATACGTGCCATGGGTACCAAGGAAGATGTGGGCTACGACGATGATCGGCTGATTGAAGTGAACACGGGAGAAACCGTCAAACCCAGCAAGATCCTGTCCCGCATGTGTGACCACCTGGTTAATGTCCCGGTCCTGAAGGATCATGAGAGATCCGGCGTGACAATCAGCATGAAAAATCACTATGGTTCCATAGACAGCCCCAGGAATTGTCACGGCGGCGGATGTGATCCTTATATCGCCAATATAAATAAGGATCCGCTGGTGAAGGACAAGACCCGGCTGATTTTCTGCGATGCCATCCAGGGCATTTATGACGGCGGGCCGGGCGGAACTCCGCAGTTTGTCCAGAACGAATTGATGGCAGGATTCGATACCGTTGCTTTTGACAAGGTATGCCTGGACATAATTGAAAAGCAGCGCAAGGCCAATGGCCTGCACTACATTGAGTCAATGGCAAAATTTATCCAGACAGGCGCGGATCTCGGACTGGGAACCAATGATCTGAACAGGATAGATATGAGGCTCCTGAAAAGAGCATAAGATTCTTGATCTCAACTGAGGTTTATTGCATAGAGGCCGCCGGCTCAGGTTGACGGCCTCTTTGCTGCCCGGGAATACAGGATGTCCGAGTTTGTCCCGGGATGGGAGAATATTTTTTTAAAAGCTGTTTCCCCCGCATTGTTAAAATGGCTGAGAGTAATAAGATCATGAATCCAGGGGGAAACGTAATCCCGCAATCTTGGAGGGTTTATCCTGATGGAAAGAGAAAAAAATCGTCGAGACTTCATTAGAACGACAGCCTTGGGAGCAGCTGCCGCCTACGCGGGAGCCGGCTCGGTTCGCGCCAGTGAAACGGAAGCCGCGAAAAGCCGGATTGTCAGGGTTCGTGACAGCCGCATGCTGGACAGCGCTGAAAAGGTAGATCCGGCCGCTGTTAAACCGGTGATAAGCCAGGCCCTTACAGAGCTTACCGGCACCGGTTCATTGAAGGATGCCTGGATGAAGGTCTTTCCTTCTCTCCAGTCCAGCGATGTTATAGGCTTCAAGGTTAACTGCATTAACCGGTTTCTCTCCAGCCATCCCGGAGTGGTGATTCCCCTGGCTGAAAGCCTGGTGGAATCACTTGATGTTAATCCCAACAACATCATTATCTGGGACCGGACCACCCGTGAACTAGACCGGGCAGGTTACACGCTGAACGCGGGCGGAAAAGGTATCCGGATCATGGGGACCAAGTCGGATTCCGAATACGATGACAATAGAACCATCAAGGTGGATGAAGGGGCAACGGTGAGGCCGAGCAAGATCCTCTCGGAGATGTGCACTTACCTGGTGAATGTCCCGGTGCTCAAAGATCACGGGCTGGCCGGGGTGACCCTGAGCATGAAAAATCATTACGGATCCATAGACAGCCCCGGTTCTTGTCACCGGGGAAACTGCAACCCCTTTATTCCCAACCTGAACAATGATCCGCTTGTGAAGGATAAAACAAAGCTTATTTTCGGCGACGCCATCCAGGGAATTTATGACGGAGGGCCCCACGGCAGTCCGCAATGGGTGCAGAATGAGCTGATGGCCGGTTTTGATACCGTGGCATATGACTACACGGGAATGATCATTGTTGACAGGAAGCGGAAGGAAATGGGGCTTCCCTACATCGCGGCCAAGGCCGAACATATCCAGACAGCCGCGGATATGGGGCTGGGAACCAATGATATCAACAGGATTGATTTGAGAGTTATCGACCGGGGATAGTCTGCGGCCGGAAGCATCCCTCCGATCAAGGAATTGCTGTTGACTTGAAGCGAACGAGGAAGGCGAAGGCTGGATTAATAATTCCCGGCAACTGGAAGTTTCCAGCCGCGGCCTGGACGTCCCGGCATCACTCCAGGATCAAAAATGTTTCCTCCAGCTGCTGCTCAGTCCTGGATGGGTAGTTGGGCAGCAGGGCCATGAAGGTGTATTCTCCGGGCTCAAGATCCGCGGTTTCAAACATCAGCACGTATTTTATCAGCCGGTTATCCGGCTCGGGGAGAGGTTTTCCGTAAATGTTTATGCCCTTTACCGGCTGCTCATCCCGCAGCAGCCCGACCTGAACTCCTTTTGAAGCCCATTCGAAATCATCCGGGGCGGCGTTGTACACATGGAACAAGGCATAGACCGCATCGCCTTTACGGAATTCACGGCTGGCTTGCGGGTAATAAACATTTCCTCCGGCAGCAAGGACCCGGCCCACGGCATCATCCTTGTCGTCAGGATTGTACGGGGTGGCGTATTTTGTCAGGATCAGGGTGCTGGGAACTGAAGGAGCATTTAAATCCCGGACAACAATTGAAGAGGCATAGATGCCATGAATACCTGATTTTTTATCCCTGACAATAGCTTTCAGGTGATAGTATCCGGGGGCCAGGGGAAGCAGGGTCTGGTAGGTCAGGCGGGGCTGTTCGATCCCCTTGAAATCCTCACTGCTGAAAGCTCCTTTCAATTCAGAGTTCTGGTAAAGGGGCATTTGCAGGGAGTAGTGGTTAGTGACCTGCATGAGGAGTTCAGCTTCTATTTCGGATTTTTTTCTGCTCGTGTCTACCCCGAAATCCACAGCGGGAACAGCAAAGCTCAGGTATAGAAGGGGTTTGCCATCCTGGTCGGCAATCACTTCCGGTTCACCTGACACTCGCAAGTCTTCCGAAATGGATGTCTGCAGGGTTTCTTTCAGGGAAAGCAGTCTTTCGTTGGAAGACTGGCGGTTGATGGGCTTCGGCTCATAATAACCCCTGACGAAGGAAATCTTGCAGTTCTTCTGATTCGGTAGAGATACATCAATTTTTCTGAATTTTCCCTTATTGGAAAGATTTTCCGGGTAGTAGGATAGTACGTAATAGGAATGTGAATCCTCCACAACCTTGGTCAGGATTGATCCCAGGTCATTGCTGCTCAGGACTACTTTTCCGCCGGTTTGTTCGGCCAGGTGTATTAGGCCTTCTTCGGAATCCTTGCGGCGCATGTTTTCGGACATGGGATCAGGCCGGTTGCGGTCTCCTCGCTGTCTGGCGAACGCCATTGTTCTCTGGGGGTTCTTAACCGGTTCTGCCACATCCAGCCCCCTGGCGTCCACAGTGTAGAAGCTAACCCGGTTCCTGGCGGCAGAGGCCAGCAGGCGATTCATGAGGGGATTATTGCCCCGGTCCATTCTTAATCCGCTACGGAAGAGGACAATCGATTTCTTGCCTGGAAGCAGAGCCATTCTTTCCACCAGGTCCATGTACCTGAACATCGCCAGCTGGCCGTAGAACATGATCTGCCGGGCCACGGTTTCAACTGAAATCATCGGTGTTGTCCTCTGGTCTCCGTCAGACATAGGTTCGTGGTACAGTTCATCTTCAATGGTATTGAAGTTTTCTCCAAGGGCAATGGCCTGGGCGATCCTTCGCATGTCTTCCAGCTGCTGCAGCTGCATGATTTCCGGGGTGATTCCGGTTCCCTTGCCGTATGGCTTGTTTTCCAGGCGGTCCAGGGTGGCCAGCAGCATTTCCTTGTTGTCGGTGTAGGGAAGTCCCCCCAGGGAAACGTAGAACCCGGGCTGGAACTCCTGGTTTATGAAATCCCGTATGGCTTCGGCGGTCCTCCGGAATTCGAAAGGGTTGCCGACTTCAGGCAGCAGGTAGATCCATGACGGCTCCGGCGGGGTTTTTACAGCAGGTGCAGGAGCGGAAGCTATCGTGCTTTCATTTCCGGCCCTGGCATCAGTTACGGTTTGGGATTCAAAAGCTATTTCTGAAGGGGCTTCAATAAAACTCAGGAAGGAAATCTCCTGCTCCCGCCCGTTTTCCTTCAGCCTGAAATCCTTCCTGCCCAGGCCTTCAACCGGTTGGCCATCCCTGGTTATCCTGACTTCAACCTGCACCAGGTTAACCTTGATCTTGAAGTGATTTTCATCTGGAACATCCTGAGTCAAACCTGACATCATCAGGAAGAGGAAGATTATTGGATAGGCACAGGTAGTGAAGATTTTTTTTCGAATAAACCGCATACCTTAACTTTACGAAATTTTTCTACTGTTCGCTATCGCTATCGTTGTCGTTGTCGTAATCGTATCCGCTGTCGATGGTTCGGGTTTTTTTTGTATGCGGGAAAATGATCCGGGCAGACAATTCGAATCGCGATAACGCATACGAATACGACAACGATAGCCGCTTCGCTGACAACGACAACGGAATGGCCGGTGTGTACTGCCTGGCTAATGTGAAAAACCAACGCTTGCCAAGCTTTGTCAGCTAGGATAAGTCATACCAGGTTAATTCGATCCAGAAGTAATTGTGTTCTGGTCTCCCCTTAGCCTGACCCCGGTTCCGGGGAGGTTGTTGAGGTGTATGTACCCGTTTTTTACCGGGTGGCCTTCAAAGGGGTCGTTGGTCAGGAGCAGGTTGCAGTCCAGGTCCACGAAGTCTACGAGGGGAGCGATCTGGCAGGCTGCTCCGATTCCGCAGGAAGACTGCACCATGGTTCCCAGCATGATGAGCAAGCCCTTTTTGCGGGCTTCGGTGATAATTTTCCTGGCCGGTGAAAGGCCCCCGCACTTGGCCATTTTGATGTTGATTCCATGGAACCTCTCTTCAATGCCCTCCAGGTCCTGCAGGTCTGAAAATGATTCATCGGCGATGATCGGGAGGGGACTGTTTTTTCTCAGCCATTTCAGGCCTTCGTAGTCACCGGCCGGAAGCGGCTGTTCCACCAGTTCCACTCCCTTTTGATTCAGCCATTCAATCATATCCAGGGCTTCTTCCCTGGTATTCCAGCCTTCATTGGCATCAACCCACAATGGGGTATCGGTTACTTCCCGGATAGCCTTGATATTGCGCCGGTCCAGGGGGGAGCCCAGCTTGACTTTCAGGACCTTGAATTCTGATGCTTCCCTGGCTCGTTCCCTGGTTTTATCCGGGCTGTCAATGCTGATAGTCATACTGACTTTAAGCGGCTGGTCAGACGGGATTCCCCAGATTTTGTGCAGCGGCTTTCCGAGTTTCTTCCCGTACCAGTCATGCAGGGCCATATCCATGGCTGCCCTGGCTGATGGAACCTGGCTGGCAAGGACCCTTGTTTCTTCAAGCAAGGCTTCAAGGTCAGAGAGGTCGTGGACGAAGGAGTGGTTCCGCAGTCTTTCGAAAGCTTCCGTGACCAGGGAAATATCTTCTCCGTGCCTGGGATTCGGAGCGGCTTCTCCCCACCCGGTCAGTCCATCATGGGTCAGGGACAGGCGCACGGTTTCCCTGAAATCACTGCTTCGGCGGGATATGGTGAAGGCCCGTTTCAAGTTAAGTTTCTGAATAGCAAATTCCCACTGCATCTTGACAATTTTACCTTATATAAATAGTGAACGCTTGTTATGACTTCTGGTTTTTCAAAGCTCAATTGTAATTTTATCAGGAACTGAAAGTGATACTTGTTACCAACCGTCCATAATATCCCGGAAAGACTACTTGTCGAATCCCGAGGTATGGAGAAGGGGTTTTCCTTCAATGTCTGAAAATCCCAGGCGGTAACCTTTAATAAAAGGGGAGTTCTTCTCATACCTTACCTGGAAAGTGCCGGGTTCACCGCTATAGAGGGGTGCGGGTTTGACTTGAACCTCCAGGCTGTCCAGGAGTTCATCATAGGAGCCGACCACACTGATAACAGCCGTTACTCCTTCCAGGTCCTCATCAGTCTGGTTCCAGACTTCACCTTCCAGGGTAAACCCTTCATACAGGCGGTCCCAGGAAATTGCAGTCACCCGTAGGGGGGTAAGCTGCCAGTTCCTGTTGTTGACCATATTATCCAGACCGGGAACCGGACCGAAGAGATAAATTCCCGCGGCCAGGAAGCTTAGAACCAGGGCTGTTACAACCGATCGGTACACTATCCTTGGCTGGCTGAAAGCCGGATTGAGTTTTTCGACCCTGGATGAGTCTTCCGTTTTAATGGCGTGCCTCACCAGCCGGGCCCTTGAGATGAGCAGGAACAGGAGCAGTACTCCCAGAAAAAACCAGAGAGAGAATTTAAACGCGCTGTCCAGAATATCAAGCAGTTCCAGGTTCATGGTCTTTCCGGGCTGGCAACCCTTTCGTTCAGGTCGGAAGGCAGCATATATTTTTTCTTGCCGCGGCGTTTTGTTGTATATTCCATTTCCCATTCCTCTCCCCAGAGGACTTTACCGAAGCTGTTCAGCAGGTGCTCTTCCCGCTGGCCGTTGGACTTGATGTCTACCCATTTTTCCTCGCCCAGGAAATTCCGGTGGCGGGCCCTGATGTTGGAGTCAACGGTTATTATTGTCAGGCGTTCAGCTACCAGGCGGATTTCGATTTCATACTGGTATTCCACTTTCACGTACGAGCCTTCTGAAAGGTCTGTATCGGTCCCGATTTTTTCGAGGTGGCTCTGGGTAAGCAGGCCGGAAGCAAACTCCTTGTACCGGGTTTTTATCAGGCCTTGTCCCCGGTTTTCTGAACTGACGGTGATCTGGCTGGTTTCCAGCAGTTCCATCATTGTAGACCAGGCAGTTTCAAAGGGGATCTCCATACGCTGCGGAGGAACAGGTCCGCTCGCGGCCGACAGGAACGCGACGGAAAAAAGCAGGATGAACGCGGGAAGAAGCAGTTTTTTAATTTTCATAGTCCTGTTGAATATTTTAACCTAAATACCCAGGGAAGTAACAGAAAGTTAAAGATCCTGACGTCGCGTCAAAACGCCGCCGGAGCATCCTGCCCCGGCAAAACCGGTTTGTCCGGCCGGGCTTTATTTCGCCGCTGATGACAAACAGTCCCCCGCGCCAGAAATTGATCCTCTGCTGATCGTTAAGGTGCTGGTTGAAAACTGGCCAGGATTGAAGTATCGGCTTCCGATATTCTCCAGGTTATTGGCCATGATCGCCTTCAGGTTCTGCTGGTGATGGGATCCCCTGGTTTTCCCACCTGATGACAAAGAAGGTCAGGGTGTCCTCACCCGTATTAACCAGTCCGTGCATTTTCCAGGGTGATACATACAGCAGATCTCCGGGATTAGCTTCAAACTTCTTGCCATCAAGCGACCAGACACCCGTGCCCCTGGTAATCAGCAGAAATTCTTCCCCCGCGTGACGATGGGCAGGGTGCGCTGATTTGCCCGGAAGCACATCGGCAAGAGCGGTAAGCATATTCTCTGTTCCATACGTATGCGTATTGCCATACGTGTACATATCCATAACTCCCCAATCCCTTGTATTCCTCCTGGTGTCAGCCCTGGGAATGATTTGGCTGTCAATAGATTCCCGGCTGATCTCGGAGTTGGATGCATAGTTCAAGGCCAGGGCATAACCCAAGGCAAAACTTATGAGTACTGCTGCAATGGAACCTATTATTTTCATTGTATTGCTATAATACCATCCAGATATGAACAGGATTATGGCGCTTGATACCGGAAAGAAGAGAATAGGGATAGCCTTGTCGGATCCGTTGAAGCTGACAGCTTCCCCGGCGGAAGTCTATTCGCGGAGAACCCTGGAGGAAGATGTTCAGTATCTTCTGGACCTGGCCAGGGAACAGATCGTGGATGAAATAATAGTTGGTTATCCGCGGTACCTTACCGGCGAGGAAAGCCGGGTCCTGGGCGAGATAAAGCCATTATTCGAAGCTTTGCGGGACAGTTTTGAGTTTGAGGTCAAGTGGAGCGAGGAAAGGCTTTCTTCCAAGGAAGCGGAAAAGATCCTGATCAGCAAGGGTTATTCACCCCGCGAGATCCGCGCGAACCGTGACTCTTTTGCCGCGGCCCTGATCCTGACCTGGTATCTTGAGGACAGGCATGGCGTTTGAATTCAGGAAAAGGACAAAATTTTTGATGAAAACTGCGGCTGTGATTCTGCTTCTCCTTGTCATCCTGGCGGCCGCGACGATTGCAGCTGGGTATTACTGGTTCGAAGGCAAGCTGGATCAGGAGTCCGCGGCCGGGCGAGAAGAATTGTTTGTGGTGCCCCCCGGAGCTTCGATTCAAGAGGTTGCCAGGCTTCTCGAAGAAGCTGGAGTTATTGAATCGGCCCTGCTTTTCCGGATCCATATGAAATTCAGGCAGGGCGATGCTTCTGTTAAGGCCGGTGAATACCGTTTTATTCCCCCGGTGACCATACGAAGAACCGCGGAGCGGTTAATTGAAGGCCGGGTTTTCTATCACCGAATCACCGTTCCTGAGGGCCTGGACTGGCGGGAGACGGCTGCTGCCCTTTCCGGCCATGATTTTGGCGGGGAAGAGGAATACCTGGCCCTGGTGTCGGTTCCGGACCTGGTCAGCACTCTTGATCCGAAGGCGGAGAACCTGGAAGGCTACCTGTTTCCGGAGACCTATTCGGTGACCAGGGGGACAACTCCGCGTGAGATTGTACGGCTGATGGTCAGTCGTTTTAAGGAGTCCTGGACAGGGGAGTTTGAAAAGCGGGCCGGGGAGCTGGATATGAGCATGAGGGAGATCATTACCCTGGCCTCGCTCATCGAAAAAGAGACTGCCCGGCCCGAGGAGAGGCCCCTGGTTTCAGCTGTTTTTCACAACCGGCTTCGGTTGGGGATGAAGCTGGGATGTGATCCCACAGTGATATACGCGGTCAAGAGGGTTAAACCATGGGACGGAATCATACACCGAAGTGACCTGGATCTTGATTCTCCCTATAACACTTACCTTTATCCGGGTCTTCCTTCCGGTCCGATCGCCAGTCCCGGACTTGAATCCATCAGGGCGGCGCTGTATCCTGCCGAATCTGAATTTTTGTATTTTGTTTCCAGAAATGACGGGAGCCACATTTTCTCAACAACCTATGCTGATCACTCCCGCGCGGTTAACCGGTACCAGAGGTGATTTGGGGCAGGTAATCGGCAATTGGCGGACGTGAACGGGCCCGTACTACCGATTTTTTTTCTAATTCGCGGGTGAAATAAGGTATCATGAAAAACTGTTTGTACTGTGAATCTCTTTTCGGAGAATAATGTGTTTAATAAGATTAAATTCCTGATTGTATTTTTTTCAATATTGTTTGTTAGTTACGGGTTGGCGCAGGCCTGCTGAAAATGGTTTCAGCCAATACCGATGTGTATACCGGGCTGTCTGTTTTTACGAGTGTGCTGGACAGGATCCAGGATGATTACGTGGAAGTACCTGACATGGACAATGTGCTGAAGGGCGCGATACAGGGGATGATAGAAGCTGTGGACCCATATTCCAGTTTTGTTGATGGCCAGACCTATGAGGAGATTTCGGCAGTTAACCGTGAAGTTGGAATTGGAGTGGAACTGGCACGCAGGTACGGCTACATATATGTGATTTCCGCTGAAAAGGCAGTCCCGCCCTGGAGAGCGGTCTCCGGAGCGGTGACCTGATAGAGACTATTGACGGGAAGCCCACAGCCCTGATGAGCTTGTGGGAGGCTGAAAACCGAATGTGCGGAGCTGAAGGTTCCTCCCTGGAAGTACGCGTTATCAGGACTCGAAGGCAGGAACCCCTCCTGCTCAGTATCGAAAGGAAGCAGGAAGTTCGCAATGATGTTTCGGTAAGGGTTGTAGATGGGGATATCGGCCTTGTTTCAATTCCGGATTTCCGGCAGGGGACTACAGAAGAGCTGGCGGCTGGACTGAAGAAGCTGATATCAAGCCGGGTCAAAGCATGATAATTGATCTCCGCAATGTTTCCGCGGGCGAGCTGGATGAAGCTGTCAAGGCCGCTGACCTTTCCTGGAAGAGGGGCAGGACATAGCGGTAATCAAGGTCAAGGACCGCGAGGTTGAAAATATATCGGCAACCGCTGAATCCCTGGTAAAGGATGTCCCCGCTGATAGTATTGGTGGATTCAGGCACAAGTTACGCCGCCGAGGTTTTCGCGGCAGCTCTCCAGGATAATGAAGCTGCTGAATTGAAGGGAGCGAAAACCGAGGGCAGGGGAACGGTCCAGAAAAGATGTTGCTGGATAATAATGGTTTCCTGTTTCTCTCCCACGAGCTTATAGTAAGGCCTAACGGCACTCCTCTCCAGGACCGGAATTTCAGGATTCCGGAATTGAGCCGGACAAAAACGCTCCGGAGCGGGATTTTATTTCAGAGTATTACCTGGAGAATACACCTGAAAATGAGGACGATTCCCTGGGGATTGATTTCTTCAGAAACCTGGATAAAGCGATTAGCGAAGAGCAGTTGAGAATGGCCCGTGAACTTGTCAGGGAGATGATCGATAATCCCGGGCTCCAGGAAAGTGAAAAAAAGCGGCCTGACGCCTTGTTAATCTGAAAATATCGGAATAGCATAAAAAGATACGGTTTTGTTAAATTTTTGAATTTATTTTTCACAGATTCGTTTTAGAATGGTTACCAAAGCTTGATGGTTGTTCACTTCCCTTGACGGAGGGTAGGGGGCGAAATAAATAAACGTTGATATGCAACCTTGTAATGAGGCTGTGAATGAGGAGGAAAAATGAATAAGAGTCAATTAGCTGACGCAATCGCCAAAGATGCAGGCATCACCAAAGCACAGGCCATGAGTGCTGTTGATTCAGTAGTGGAAAATATAACCAAGGCCCTGAAAACTCAGGACAAGGTTGTTCTGGTTGGATTCGGGACTTTTTCTGCTTCAAAGAGAGCTGCCAGGGATGGCAGGAATCCTCTTACGGGTGCTCCTCTTAGAATTCCTGCTCGGCAGGTTGCCAAGTTTACACCCGGTAAAGCGCTTAAAGACGCTATCAACTAGTATCAGCCAGGACTGGCATTACCAGGTTGAACAAATAAAGTAAGAATGAAACCCGGCAGTTGTGCCGAAGTGTGGGTGCATTTGCCGGGCGTTCTATGTTAATCTATGCCATCATCATCACAGTGTAGGTGCGTAGCTCAGGGGGAGAGCACTTTCCTTGACGTGGAAGCGGTCAGCGGTTCAAATCCGCTCGCACCTACCATTTTTTTTTCACAAGCAGGTTTTTGAATACAAATGGGAAAAAATACTCTGAAAATCGTTAACAGGGACGGTAGTCCGTCTGAAGTAGCCAGGTCCGATGAATCTCTTGAGCTGTTGAGACATTCAACATCCCACCTGATGGCCCCTGGCAGTAACTGAACTGTATCCGGATGTGGAACTGGGCATTGGCCCGGCCATCAAAGATGGATTTTATTACGATTTCAAGACGACCCATAATTTTACTGAAGAAGACCTGAAGGCAATCGAAAAGAAAATGAAGAAGCTGGCCGGGGGGAACATCCCCTATGAACCCTTCATTGTCAGCAAGGATGAGGCCGTTAAACTGTTTCGGGACCGGAAAGAAGAACTGAAGGTTGAGCTGATTGAGGACCGGGAGGATGAAACCCTTTCCTGTTACAGCCTCGGCAGCCTGGTGGACTTCTGCCTGGGGCCCCATGCTGCTTCAACCAGGGAGCTTGGTGTTTTTAAACTGCTTTCAGTGGCCGGAGCCTACTGGAAGGGTGATGAAAACCGCGATCAGATGCAGAGGATTTACGGGACCGCTTTTTTCTCCCAGGATGACCTTCAGGAATTCCTTAAACGCAGGGAAGAAGCCAAAAAGCGGGACCATCGTAAACTGGGCCGCGCTCTTAACCTTTTCACTATTGATGAAAACGTGGCCCCCGGATTGATTTACTGGCATCCGGATGGGGCCGTGCTCCGGAACCTGGTGGAGACCTTCCTGAGAGGGGAACTGGAAAACAACGGATACCAGTTCGTCGTTACTCCCCATATTGCCAAAAGTGATCTATGGAAAACTTCGGGACATTACAGCTATTTCAGGGAAAACATGTACACCCTCCCCATAGACGAGGATGAGTACGTGCTTAAGCCCATGAACTGCCCCGGGCACATCCTGATCTATAAATCCGATATAAGAAGCTACAGGGATCTGCCCATAAGGTATGCCGAGTTCGGAACCGTCTACCGTTATGAAAAATCCGGAACACTTCACGGAATGCTCAGGGTCAGGGGCCCTTTACTCAGGATGACGCCCATATCTTCTGCACCGCCGAACAGGTTGCCGATGAAGTAGTCAGCACCCTTGAGCTGGGAAAGAAGATTTTAAACAGTTTCGGGTTTGAAGATTTTTCGGTTACCCTGTCTTCCTGGGATCCTGACAGTCCCAAGGCTTATGCCGGGGAACCTGAAGACTGGGAAATGGCTGAAAAAGTATTGACTGACGTCCTTGATAAACAGGGATGGGATTATAAAAGGGAAGCCGGAGAGGCTGCCTTCTACGGCCCGAAAATCGATATACACCTGA
Organism: Acidobacteriota bacterium; assembly: GCA_963666915.2. GTDB lineage: Bacteria > Acidobacteriota > UBA6911 > RPQK01 > JAPXNP01. The sequence goes on along the minus strand of CAXXEX010000003.1, from coordinate 33,004 downwards.
TTGACGCCCTGGGACGATCCTGGCAGCTGAGTACCTTCCAGTTTGATTTCAATCTGCCCGGCCGCTTTGATGTGAATTACGTGGGATCTGATTCCAAGCCCCATAACGTGATCATGATCCATCGCGCCCTGCTTGGCTCGCTGGAGAGGTTTATCGGAATCCTGACCGAGCACTACGGGGGCGCGTTCCCGGTATGGCTTGCTCCCACCCAGGCGATCATACTTCCAATATCAGATAAGCACCATGACTATGCTGAGGAAATAAAGCGTAAGATGGATGCCGCCGGCATAAGGTGTAAAAATGACCTGCGCAGTGAGAAAATTGGGTATAAAATCAGGGAAGCACAGGTAAACAAGATACCTTTTATGCTGATAGTGGGGGATAAGGAAAAAGAAACCGGGGATCTTTCCGTAAGGAGCAGGAGTGAGGGAGACATTGGTTCTTCTTCAGTGGAAGCCTTCATAGAGAAGGTCGGAGAGCTCGTGGAAAGCAAGTCGGTTCTTCCCTGAGGGGATTATAAACGGCTGTATTTAAGAAGTTTTTCGGGTGAAAGATAAACATTTGCAAGAGGAGGGAAGACATCATAAAGGTTAGAGTTAATTTTCAGATTAGGGCAAAGGAAATCCGGGTTATTGACGAAGACGGAACGCAGCTTGGAATCCTGACCCCCGATGAAGCCAGGTCCAGGGCAGATGCCAAGGGGCTTGACCTGGTGGAAGTGGCTCCCACAGCCCGCCCGCCTGTTTGTAGGATCATGGATTATGGAAAATTCAGGTACGAACAGAGTAAAAAGGCACAGGAAGCCAGGAAAAAACAGAAAACCGTTCAGGTGAAAGAAGTTAAATTCAGGCCCAAAATTGATGAACATGATTACAATTTCAAGAAAAACCATGCCATCAGGTTTTTAAAAGCTGATGATAAGGTAAAAGCGACTATCATGTTCAGGGGACGGGAAGTGACTCATCCGGAGATCGGAAGGCAGATCCTGGAACGCCTACGTGATGAGCTGGTGGAACTGGCTGAAGTTGAAAGGCCTCCCAAGCTGGAGGGCTACAACATGGTCATGATCCTGCAGCCGAAAAAAGACTGAATTTATAAGATCTGAATCCAGAAAGCTTAAAGAGTCTGGATTGCCGGGTAAATGTTCAACTTGAGAAGGTATTTTGGTACAATTGCGTCTACTTCTCTGCAAGGTTATAAATATAATTCTTGAAATAATATAAAAAGTACTCCGCTGGGAGCAGGTGAATATGAAATTAAAAACCAAGAGAGCCGCTGCAAAGCGTTTTAAATTAACAGGATCCGGGAAAATTAAAAGGCGTCATGCCTACGCCAGCCACATCTTGACCAAGAAAACCCGTAAAAGAAAACGGAATCTTGCCAATTGGGCGGTTGTATCTTCCGGCGATGAAAAAAGAATTAAACAGATGTTAAATCTGTAGGAAGTTATCAGGTATAGAAAGCTATGGCTAGAGTAAAAAGGGGCAGTAAACGAGCCCAGAGACGTAAAAAGATTTTAGGTCAGGCAAAAGGCTATTGGGGTACCAAGAGTAAGCTCCACCGCGCGGCCAAAGAGCAGGTTATGCGCTCCCAGGCTTATGCCTACAGGGACAGGCGTCAGAAGAAGAGAGATTTCCGCCGCCTGTGGATTATAAGGATCAACGCTGCCGCCAGGCAGTTTGACCTGACTTACGGTGAACTGATTTGCGGCTTGAAAAAAGCCGGTATCGAGATTAATCGCAAATTGTTGGCTGACCTTGCTGCGCAGGACATGAATGCCTTTGGACAGTTGGTTGAAGCAGCCAGGAAAGCCCAGTAAGCAGTGTCGTTCAATTCTTCGCATCCTATTTGGGATTCATTCCAGAAGGACCTTGAAGCGGCCGGGGATATTTCGTCACTCACTGAAGTACGGGATAAATACCTGAGCCGCACCAAGGGAGTCCTGAGCCTGGAGATGCGTCAGCTTGGGAAACTTCCCCCTGAACAGCGCCCGGAGGAAGGTCAGCGGCTGAATCGGCTGAAAAAAGCGGTTTCCGATGCCCTGGACCAGGCGACAGAGTCTCTGAAAAAAGTTGATTCTGATTCCCGCCTCAGCCGGGAATACCTGGATGTAACCCTGCCCGGGCGCAGGTCCGGTTATGGAGCGGTTCATCCGATCAGGAGGATCTGGGAAGAAATGGAGCCCATTTTTGTCGGCATGGGGTTTCCAGGTGGTGCAGGGCCCTGAAATTGAGAGCGATTTCTACAATTTTGAAGCCCTTAATATTCCGGAGAGCCACCCGGCCCGGAATGATCAGGACACCTTTTATATTACTCCCCATACCCTGCTCAGGACCCACACATCACCGGCCCAGGTCAGGACTATGGAGAAGCAGAAACCGCCGATCCGTATAGTTGTGCCCGGAAGGGTGTACCGGCGGGACGCGGTTGATGCTACCCACAGCCCTATGTTTCACCAGGTAGAAGGCCTGCTCGTGGACCGGAACATAACCATGGCTGATCTGAAGGGTTCTCTCGAGTGCTTCTTCAAGGAACTGTTCTCTTCCGACACCGGAGTCCGTCTCCGCCCCAGCTATTTCCCTTTCGTGGAACCGGGTGCCGAGGTGGATATCAGTTGTCCTTTTTGCTCGGGAAGAGGATGCAGAGTATGTAAGAAAAGCGGTTGGATTGAAATTCTGGGTGCCGGAATGGTTCATCCCAGAGTTCTGTCCATGGGCGGTATTGATCCAGAGCAATATACCGGTTATGCCTGGGGTATGGGTATTGACCGTATTGCTATGCTCAAGTACCAGATCGATGACCTGCGGCTCCTGTTTGAAAACGATATACGTTTTCTGCGCCAGTTCTAGTGTGCCGCCCTTGAGGCGGGCACAGGACTGATGGGCTGCCTTCCCTGCGGTATCACATCATGAGAATCAGTTATAGTTGGCTCCAGGATTTTGTTGACATAGATATTCTTGGACTTGATCCTGAAGAGCTTGGGAAAACCCTGACTACAGTCGGTCTGGCTGTTGAATTAATCGAAGAAGTTGATGATGACATTGTTTTACGACCTGGATGTCACATCAAACAGGTCCGACTGCCTCAACCACCTGGGCGTAGCCCGGGAAATCGCCGCCTACCACCGGCTTAATCTGCGCCGTCCTGACTTCGAGGCTCCTGGCTACAGTGAATCTGAAGCCGGTTCATATCCGGTTAGCGTTGAAATCCAGGATAAGGAACTCTGCCCCCGATATTCAGCCAGGGTGATCGCCGATGTTAAAACAGGCGAATCACCGGACTGGCTAAAGGCCAGGCTGGAGGCCATCGGCCAGCGCCCGATCAACAACCTTGTTGATATCACAAATTATGTGCTCTTCGAAGTGGGGCAGCCCCTGCACGCCTTTGATTACACCAAGATTGGCGGCAATCGAATTGTGGTGCGCCGGGCCGCGGAAGGCGAAAAGATAGTAACCCTGGACGAAGTTGAAAGATCACTGGATTCCTCCATGCTCGCCATTTGCGATGAGTCAGCCCCGGTGGCTGTGGCCGGTGTGATGGGCGGACTGGAAAGTGAAATTGAAGAGGGTTCTTCAACAATACTTCTTGAAAGCGCCTATTTTGAACCGATCCAGATAAGGAAAACAGCCAGGAAACTGGGAATGTCCACCGAGGCTTCCTTCAGGTTCGAACGCGGAGCTGATCCGGAGGGCACGGTTAATGCCCTTAACCTGGCGACCCGCATGATAATTGAACTGTGCGGCGGCAGGTGTGTCAGCCCGGTGATTGATGAGAATCCCGTGCCCTACGCCAGGAAGGATCTGGTACTGCGCAAGGGCGGTATAAAAAGACTACTGGGAATTGATATCCCGGAGGTGCAGGTAGAAGAGATCCTGAAGTATCTTGAGTTCAATCCCGAACGGGATGCCGATGGTAATTTCAAAGTCAAGGTCCCGGGATACCGCAGTGATGTTGAGTTCGAGGCGGACCTGGTCGAAGAGGCCGCCAGGCACCATGGTTACGAAAACATTCCGGGAACCTATCCTCCCCCCGCGGTGCCGGGCAGGGTCAGTGATACTGCCGCCCGGGAAAAAATTGTAGTGAATTACCTTGTTGAAGCAGGCTTTTACGAGTCTGTTAATTATTCACTGACAACCCCTGCTGAAGAAGAATACTTTTTCGGTAAAGTTTTCCCGATGACAGCAATGGCCAATCCGCTTACTGAAGACGCCACCCATCTTCGCACTACTTTGATTCCCGGATTGATGGCCAGCCTGCGCCGGAACCTGAACCTGGGAAACCGTGATCCCCGGCTGTTCGAAATCGGAAATGTTTTCCCGGCTGATGATGGTTCGCGTGAAAAATCCAACCTGGCTATCGCGGCTTGCGGAGCCAATTCCTGTCATTTCCTGGATTCCAGGGATAATGAGTTCTCCTATTTTCACCTCAAGGGAATCCTTGAGGATCTCCTGGAGAAAATGTCCTTGAAAGCTGTTTACGCGAGGGCCAGTGAATTGACGCTTCTTCACCCTGGAGTCGGGGCCCGAATCCAGCTGGAGGACGGTCGGGAAGTAGGTTTCGCCGGGCAGATGCATCCCTCCCTGCAGGAAAGAATGAAGATCCAGGAGCCGGTATTCCTGGCTGAACTGGATATGAGTCTCCTGGGAGGGAAATCCCTTCCCAGCCCCAGGTATGAGACTTACAGCAGGTTCCCTTCGGTTGAAAGAGATTTGTCCTTTCTCCTTGACAGGTCAGTAGAGTTCGCTAGAATTAGGAATGAGATAAAAGAACTGGGACTGCATGGTCTGCAGGATTTTTGTCTGATTGACCTGTATCAGGGATCAAATATTTCCGATGACAAGGTCAGCCTGACAGTTCGGATGGTTTTTTCCGACCCTGCCAAGACTCTGGTTCAGGAAGAAGTGGATGCCGCCTGTGAATCGGTCAGGGACCTGTTGAAGAACAGCTTTTCCGCCGAGATGCGGTAGCTTTTTCCCGGCTTTGGACCATAGGGGAGCAATCCCCGGAGACCTTCGCAACAACCCGTTTTTTTATCAGGCAGGGCTGCCTCTGTATTTGGTGTGCTTTGGCAGGTCCTGGATTTTGAAAGGTGAAAAGGGGTATTGAAAGATAATCTGGCCCGCACGAATGATTTGATAAGGCTTGCATCCAGGCAGATTAGAGAATTGCGGGAAGAGAACTCTCATCTGAAGCTGAAAGTAGAAGGCTTACAGAAAGAACTGGAGGAATTAAGGGTTGGGAAGAACGCCGAAGTTCATCGGTCTTCCGATGAATGGACGCGTAATAAACGTGAGATCCGGAAACGGATTGAGATGATAAGAGAGCGGATCTCGGTACTTGAAGAGAATCCGCTGGGACGATCGAATTAAATATAGAGGGAAGGGGACTGGAACCGGAATGGAACGGTCAACTTCGGTTGAAATTTTCAATCAGGTCTATGCTATCAGGGGTGAGAATTCCGAAAAGATAAAGGCCCTGGCTGAAATAGTAGATAGAAAAATGAAAGAGGTTTCGCAATTCTCAAGAATTGCGGATACAAATAAGGTGGCAATCCTGGCTGCGTTGAGCATTGCCGACGAGCATCTGGAGTGCTGTAATGACCTGTCACTGCTCCAAAAGCAGATAGATGATCATAACGAATTTGTATATGAACATCTGGGTGAACTGAAGGAACTTGATAAATCCTGATAATTAATTATACGCCCGGATAAAAAACTTCTTTCCCGCATATTTCGATTGTTCCCAGGAACCGGGATCTTCTATAAATATGGAAGGTATTCTGAACAATGGAGAACATCATCATACTGACTGCCGTGGCCGCTGCCGCGATTCTGGCTTGGTTCCTGCTTAGAACATTTGCCATAAAACGTCAGTTGAAGGAATCTGAAAGTAAGGCTGAAAAACTTCTGCTTGCAGCCAAGAATGATGCCGAGCGCCATAAAAAAGAGAAACTCCTTGAGGCAAAAGACGAAATATTCAAGTGGAGAGTTGAAGCAGAAAGCAATATTCAGGAACAAAGAAAGAAAACTGATGAAAGGGATAGGGAATTAAGGGAGAAGGCCCACCGGCTGAAACGCGATGTGAAGCGCGCTGAAAAACGGCGACGGGACGTGGAGAGGAAAATTGAACTGCTCAAATCCCGCGCGGAAGAGATCGAATCCAGTAAAAATGAGATAGAGTCCCTGAGGCAGGAACAGATCCAGCAGCTGGAAAAGGTTGCTGAAATGACAGTGGAAGAAGCCCGCGGCGCCTTGATGGTTAATGTTGAAAACGACGCTATGCATGATGCCGCCCACCTTGCCAAGAGGATTGAGGAAACAGCCAGGGAAAAGGCCGAAATCGAAGCCCGCAAAATCATCAGCCTGGCAATACAGCGGTGTGCCGCCGAACATGTTATCGAATCCACGGTTTCGGTTGTCGACCTGCCTTCTGATGAAATGAAGGGTAGAATCATCGGTCGTGAAGGCCGGAATATCAAGGCCCTGGAACAGGCCACCGGAATTGATCTGATTGTAGACGATACGCCGGAAGCGGTCATCCTTTCCGGTTTTGATCCCCTCAGGAGAGAGATCGCCAGGGTCTCAATTGAAAGGTTGATAAGGGATGGAAGAATCCATCCAGCCCGTATTGAAGAAGTAGTTGAAAAGGTTGAAAAAGAGTTCGACAAGCAACTCAGGGAAGAAGGTGAACACGCCGCTTTCGAACTGGGTATCCATAATTTTCACGATGATATCCTGGGGCTTCTCGGAAAACTTAAATACCGCACCAGCTACGGACAGAACATCCTTAATCACAGCCGTGATGTGGCTTACCTGGCCTTTCTGATGGCCCAGGAAATCGGCGCTGATCCCGAGATCTGCAGGCGGGCCGGACTTCTGCATGACATAGGGAAGGCGGTTGATCGGGAAATGGAGGGGACACACCTCCAGCTCGGTGTTGAAATCGCCCGCAAGTATGGTGAAAGTGAAGATGTGCTGCATGCCATCGAGGCCCATCATTTTGATGTTGAATTCCGTACCCCTGAGGCAGTCCTGGTCCAGGCCGCCGACGCCATATCCGCCGCCCGCCCCGGCGCCCGTCGCGAAGTCCTGGAAAGTTATGTGAAGAGACTGGAGAAGCTTGAAAAACTCGCCACATCCTTTAATGGCGTCACCAAGGCTTTCGCCCTCCAGGCTGGAAGAGAAATCAGGGTTATGGTGGAGGCTTCCAAAATTGATGACGACCAGTCTTACTGGCTCAGCAAGAATGTGGCCAAGAAGATTGAAAAAGAACTCGACTACCCCGGACAGATCAAGGTTACCCTGATCAGGGAAATGAGAGTTGTTGAATATGCCAAGTAGGGACTAGCCGAATGAGAGTTCTTTTTGTGGGAGATATTGTGGGCCGGGCAGGCAGGAAGATCCTCCGGGAGAAGCTGGGCCCGGTGTGCCACAGTAACAATGTGGATTTCACCATCCTGAATGTTGAAAATGCCGCCGGGGGCTTCGGTATAACCAGAAAGATCGGCGAGGAGTTTATGCGCCTCCATGTGGATGTGATGACCTCCGGTAATCATATATGGGACAATCCGGAAGCTTTCTCCTACCTTGAGGCTCAGCCCATGCTCCTGAGGCCGGAAAATTATCCTCCCGGGCTTCCGGGCAGCGGATCATGCCTTGCTACCTCGGAGACCGGTATTGCGGTGGGGGTCATTAATCTGCAGGGCAGGGTTTTCATGAATCCCCTGGACTGCCCCTTTCGAGCCGCTGAAAAACTGGTCGAGGAACTGAAGGAAAAAACTGATGTGATTATTGTCGATTTCCATGCTGAAGCAACTTCGGAAAAAATGGCCATGGGGTGGTTTCTGGATGGAAAGGTTTCAGCTGTGCTGGGAACCCATACCCATGTCCCCACTGCTGATAACCGGATTTTGCCCTCAGGCACAGCCTATGTGACCGATGTGGGGATGACCGGTGCCTATGATTCAATAATCGGAATGCAGGTCGAAACAGCACTTCCCAGGTTCCTGAACGGGATTTCCCGGGCCCGGTTTGAGCCGGCATCGGGAAACCCCAGGTTATGCTCGGTCCTCATGGACATAAACCCCGGCACCGGCAAGTGTAATTCAATAGAGCGCGTAGATCTGTAGATTAAGGGGCGGGGAGAAGAGTTGGGCCGTGCCTTGAGAATTTTTTAAATTTCCCGGAAAATAAATTATTCTATTCGGATAATTTATTGATTGCTCTTTCAAGATCGCTGATCGAGTAAGGCTTAGCCAGGAATACCGTCCTGTCCGGAAGAGTATCGCTTTTCTCGCTTGAATAGCCTGAAGAAATAATCAGTTTTAGTTCCGGATCTATTTCCCTCAGTTGTTTTGCGGTTTCAATTCCGTCAATTCCCGGCATGGTTATGTCGGAAAGAACCAGCTGAATCCGGTCCTGGTGGGCTTTGAATATTGCAATAGCCTGTTCCCCGCAGTCGGCCAGCAGCACCTGGTAGCCCAGCTGCTCCAGGAAACTTTCAGTCAGTATCCTGATTAATTCTTCATCGTCAACAACAAGAATTGTCTTAATTTTAGAAGATTCCCTGTGAGACTTCTTTTTTTTACCGGTAACAGGTTTCCGGTTTTGGTTTTCATCTTCCATGGTTTTCAGATGCCGTTAATATCCGCAAAAATACCGGTATCCTCTCTCTTTCTTATGGATGCGATAATTATATATTTAGAATTGTACCTGGTGTAAAGGTGGTTTTTCCATAATCCTGAATGCACATTTGATTCCAAAACAATAAATTGCCTTCAGGCGGACAGGAAAAAGCGGCGGTATTAATTAATTTCATTATTCTCTTACTGGCTCCTCCTCTATTCTAATCTATTTTACTGCCTTGAGACAGTAACACCTATTAAGTTGATCAGCCAAACAGGATTGGGGCCGCGGCGTTCCCCATACCTGCCCGGATTATAAGCCCTCCAAATCAAATAAGCCTATAACCGACCAGGGGAAGGGTGAAGAAATTTTATCAGATTCCAGAGTATTGGCGCCCGGATTATTTTATGTAATGGTTTACAGAGTCCAGGAGCCGATTTGGGTATTCTATTTCATAGTCTGATGAAAGGAAGGTTGACTGGAGCCGCCTTGTCCGGCAGGCGGGAACCCGGCAGGGAATAATATTTTTACTTGATCTGATTTCGTTGTAATATTGGAACTGTCATTCTGAACCAATCAAAATGGAAAGGCTTTTTACATGAAAATCGAGGCAGCACTGATTAGTGTTTCAGACAAGACCGGTCTGGTTGAACTGGCGGGAAGTCTTGTTGAAATGGGCATCAAGGTATTATCAACCGGAGGCTCCGGCAAGGCTTTGCGGGAAGCCGGAATCGAATATACACCGGTTTCAGAACACACGGGTTTCCCGGAGATCCTTGACGGAAGGGTGAAGACCCTTCATCCTCGGATTCATGCCGGGATCCTGGCCCGCCATAACGAGAAGGCGCATCTGGATGTCCTGGCTGAAATGGACATTCCCCCTATCGGGCTGGTAATAGTAAACCTCTACCCGTTTGTGCAGACAATCAGCAAACCGGGGTAACCAAGGCTGAAGCTGTTGAGAAGATCGACATCGGCGGGCCCACCCTGATCAGGGCGGCCGCCAAGAATCATGATACTGTCACAGTGGTTGTTGATCCTTCCGATTACGGCTCCATAGCAGCTGAACTGTCTGCCTCCGGCTGCGAAACTTCAGCCTCCACCAGGGCTAGACTGGCATTAAAGGCTTTTACGCATACCGCCGCCTATGATGCCGCGATTTCGGGATACCTTACTTCGCTGGGCAGCGAAGATGAAGTATTGCCCGAGACCGTCGATATAAACCTGGTTAAACAGGCTACCCTGCGTTACGGGGAGAATCCCCAGCAGCAGGCTTCCCTCTACCGCCCCCGTTTCTCGGAACCCGGAGGTGTTGTCAGCGCTGAACAGCTTCACGGGAAACACCTGTCCTTCAATAACTACCTGGACATGGACGCTTCTACCAGGATTATCGCGGAATTCGATGAAATTGCCTGCGTAATTATAAAACATAATAATCCCTGTGGATCAGCCACCGGTGACACAATGAAGGAGGCCTACCTCAAGGCCCTGTCTTGTGATCCGGTTTCCGCTTTTGGTTCGATAATATCCTTCAACCGCCCTGTGGATGTGGAAACAGCAGAGGAACTCTCCAAGCTTTTTGTTGAAGCAGTGGTAGCTCCGGCTTATGAGGAGGGGGTTTTCGAGATTTTGAGCAAGAAAAAGAATATAAGGATCATGAAAATGGATCCTTCCGTTAAACCCGATGACTTTACCGCGGGACTGGATATCAAGACAGTATCCGGCGGATTGTTGATCCAGGAGGCGGATAACTGGCTGTACAAGGAAGAAGACTGGAAGGTTGCCACCAAGAGAGAACCTACAGAGGCGGAGATTAAAGACCTGGTTTTCGGCTGGAAGATCTGCAAGCATGTAAAATCAAATGCCATCGTGTACGCCAGGGATTGCACCGGTATCGGAATCGGGGCCGGGCAGATGAGCCGTGTTGATTCAGCCGTCCTGGCCGGGACCAAATCCAGGCTGAGCCTTGAAGGAGCCATAATGGCCAGCGATGCCTTCTTCCCCTTCAGGGATGGACTGGATGCCGCCGCTGACCTGGGTATTCGGGCTGTTATCCAGCCCGGCGGTTCGATCAGGGATGACGAGGTCATAGAAGCTGCTGATGAGAGAGGCCTGGCCATGGTATTTACCGGAATGCGACATTTCAGGCACTAGGTAACGGGGCCTCCTGGGGGAGGCCTTTTCTGAATCACGGATCGGATAGAGATGCTCTTAGTTATTGATGCGGGAAACACAAATATTGTCATAGGTGTGTTCAGGGAGAAGGAACTCCTCCATTCCTGGAGGATTTCCACGCTGAGGACCAACAGGACCGGCGATGAATTCGCCGTAATCCTTCACCATCTCCTGGAACTGGGCGGAATCCGCTCTGAACAGCTTGATGGTGTCGCCATCTGCTCAGTTGTGCCTTCCCTGAATGACGGATTGAAAAACATGTGCCAGAAACATCTCTCCCTGGAACCCCTGTTTGTTGATCCGAAGAAGCAGGATTTTGTGCCCGTTAATTATCATCCTCCTGAAGAGGTCGGAGCTGACCGGATAGTCAATGCCGTCGCTGCCCTGGAATATTACGGCAGCCCGGTGATTGTCGTGGATTTCGGGACAGCTACAACATTTGATGTTGTTTCCGCCAGGGGAGAATATGAAGGCGGTGTGATTTTTCCGGGAATAGGGATTTCCTCCGAAGCCCTTTTTTCAAAAACCGCGAAGCTTCCCAGGGTGGAATTCTGCAGGCCGCGCCATATAGTGGGGCAATCCACGGAGGAAAGCATCCAGTCCGGGCTCTATTACGGGTATGTAAACCTGATAAAGGGAATCCTGGAACAGCTTAAGGCAGAGGTCCCCGGGGCCGCGGTGATAAGTACCGGCGGCTTCGCTGAAATGATCAACCGGGAGAATCCCGGGTTATTCGATCATGTTGAGGAAGACCTGACTGTGAATGGGCTTAAAATATGCTACGACAGGTATTTGCAGAATAATCCGGAGTAGTGATGCCTGTAAATTATTTCAGTTATTTTTCCGAGGTTGAGGAGTATTTTGTCCGGAAGAGAGGGAAAAACCTGCTTGTTTCTCCCCTGGACTGGGCACTCATTGAAGCATGGCGGGAACAGGATATCCCCCTCCATATCGTCCTTCGCGGGATTGACCGAAGTTTTGAGAATATCCGGAAACTGGGGAAAAAATCGACACCATCCACCCTTTCCTACTGTCACGGGGCCGTAATGGAAGCCTTCCAGGAATACAGGGAATCCAGGATCGGGAAAAGGAACGAAAGTGAAGAAGGCCAGGCCCTGGATGAGCAGGAACGCTCCGGGATTCTTGACATGCTTGAGAATTTCAACCAGTCCTTGCGGAACCTTCCGGAATCTCCTGAATTGAAGGGCGTCGTTGACCGTATGGGGAAACTGGCCGGGGATTTCAAGGACGCCGAGGAATGGCATCCGGCTGAATTGGAGCGTGAACTGGGGGCGATTTCTGATTCCCTGGTCCTCATCCTTAAGGAGGACCTGGATGAACAGGTGCTCAGTAACCTGGACAAGGATATTAAATCTTCCCTGAAGCTGTACAAAAAGCGAGTGTCCAAAGAAATATACAAACAGCTTTATGATAAGCAGACCAGGCAGAAGGTTATGGACCTGTTCGGCCTGCCTGAATTCTCCCTGATGAACCTGCAGGAATGATTGTCCGGGTTCAATTTTTACCGTAGCGCTTATTTGCCAGGGCAGCCGCTTCCTGGTGACCCTGTTTAGCGGCCTTCCTGATCAGGCTCCATCCCTCTTTGGTTTGGCCTATCTGGTTATATATGGAACCCAGCTGGAAAAGATAATCAGGATCATCCGACCTGGAGACTAAAATTTTCATCTGCCGCACGGCCTCGTCAAACTCCCATTCATGCATAAGGCAGTAAGCCAGTCCGCTCCTGGCCCAGTTCTCCCCGGGAGAGATCCTCAGGCCTTCCCGGAAATGCGCCGTCGCCTGGACGCATTCTCCATTCATCATCTCCTCGTAAGCAAGGTTCAGGAGATACTGGGAACTGGACGGGTTAATCCTGATTAGCTTGCGGTAAACAGCAATTGATTCCTTTCGCCGCCCCTGTTCTGAAAGAAGCCTGGCGTAATCAAATTCAAGATTTTCTTCGGCGGCCTTGAGTATTGGATGCGCGGGATAAACCGTGAGACCTTTCCGCAGGTGCTTTCTCGCTTCTGGAATTTTTCCCTGGCCCCCCAGGCTCTGGATCAGTTTATAGAGAATCACCGGATCGAGTGGATTGTCCTCCAGGAGATTCCTGGTCGCGGATTCAGCTCCCTTCCAGTTGTTTCCACGGATCATCTGGGAGACGCTGATGATCCTGCCGGTTTCAGTGTCATAATCTCCAGCCATCAGAACGGATGCCTGATCATAAAGGCCGTCATCCAGGAGTATCCTGGCGGCGGATTCCCTGATTAGCAGGTTTTCGGGGCGCGCTTCCAGGTAATTGCGGTAAACCGCGAAAGCTTCCGCGTTTTTTCCCTGCCCGTAGTAAATTCCTGCCAGGAGGCGTACGGCTTCCAGGTAATCCGGAGATTCGGAGACCATTAGTTCAAGTGCCTTGACCGCTTCAGGCTGGTTCCCGTCCCGGAGCCTCAGGTTCAGGATTCTCAGGGCCGCCATGTTCCTGGTGAGCCTTTCGGAATTCGCCAGGGCTGAAGCCGCTTTTTCATCCTCTCCCAGGCAGGACCAGGCTTCCGCCAGGAGCCGGCCATGTTCCGGACGAGGCTGCCGGGCACGGGCAATTGCCTGCAGGTAGCCCACGGCTGCTTTACACTGTTGGTCGGCAAGTGAATTCCGGGCCAGCTCCTCCAGGACGCCGGCATTTTCAGTAAACTCCGGATATGATTCTTTCAGTTCCTCCGGCGTGAGCGATCCGCCTGCTTTAATCAGTGCCAGGAGAGCCTTGAATTTAGTTATTTCTTCCTTATTCTCAAGGTCTTCCGGGATGGGGGGGAGGGCAGAAAGGAAGGTATGGGCTTCTTCCCTGTCGTGGGCCGCCCCTGCCTGGTAGAGCTGCCGGGCCAGGCTGTATTTGATACGCGGCGATTCAGGATTGTATTCCAGCAGTCTCCTGCATAAGATGAGACTGGCCTGGGTATGATCATTTCCCATGCCTGACAGGATATCCGCCAATTCGAGAAGCTCTTTTGAAGCCTTCCGGGCCTGGTCAGGTGTGGGAACCGGATTCGTGAAAATAGCCGGGTCCGGATTGTTGCCCATAAACTGAAAAAACAGATTTTCCGGATATCTCTCCTGGGCCCTGGACGCCAGGATCAGGGTTTCATTAATCCTGCCGTCCTTGAGGTACTTCATCAGCTGCACCAGGAACTCTTCCTGGCTCTGGGCCAATCCCTGCGAGCAAAAAAGGCAGGCTAAAATCGTTGGAGCCAGGAAACGGATAAGTCCATGCATAGCTGTTATTTTATAAAATTCTTTTAACTGCTTAAGAAAAAGAAAACGTTCCGAAATCCTGAAGGTCAACCGGGGAGTTCCTGAACCGCTTGTATTTCCGGGTTTTGGAACAATTGATTAGACCGCCCAGGGAGCTTTTTATTTCATTTCCAGGGAGATTTCCCTGGTGTCGTCATCCCCTACTTTTATGTCGATCAGGATAAATCCTGAGATGGGAAGTTTAAGTTTCTCCGACCATTCAATCACCACGTACCCGGATCCGTCCAGCACCTCGTCAAGTCCTATGGAGTATTGTTCCTTGCTGGTTTCCAGCCTGTAGAGATCTATGTGGAACAATGTTCCGGAAGGAGTTTCGTATTGGTTTACCAGGCTGAAGGTAGGGCTGTGGACCTGGGAGAGGTCTTCAAGTTCCAGGCCGGAACAGATTCCCCTGGTCAGCACGGTTTTTCCCGCGCCCAGGTCCCCGTGCAGCAGAACTGTCACCGGTTCAGTCCATCGGGAGGCCAATTCCTCACCAAGCCGGAAGGTTTCTTCTTCAGATGTTGTTTTATGGATCTCTTTTTTCATATCTGTCTATCGAATCTGGCAGGTGCCGGACAATGAGAACTCCTCTGGGGACGTCTCAAAAGCCGAATGATCATTTCCTGCCTGCACTGGATTTGGGAAATTTTCAGGCCCAGTCTGTGTCTTCGAGGTATTCGTAGGCCGCGGGAAGCGCTTCAATAACATCTCCCGCGGTCAGTGATTCTAATCCTGTCTCCAGCGAGGCGATGTCCCCGGCAATTCCGTGCAGGCCCACTCCCAGGCAAAGGGCTTCTGTTATACCCCTGCTGGTTTCCAGGAGTCCGGCGGCTGAGTACTGCCCCATAATAGATGTCAGAATCCCGGTCAGCACATCTCCCATTCCTGCCGTGGCCATTCCCGGGTTGCCGAAAGGTGAAACCCAAAGTGAGCCGTCCGGGGAGGCTATAACTGTCCTGAAATCCTTGAGGACCAGCCACACCTGGAATTTTTCGGCAAACGATTTGGCTGTGGCAAGGGGATCTTCAAGTATTACTGCCCGGTCCAGTCCGGACAGCCGGGAAAATTCCCCGGGATGTGGAGTCAGGACCAGGGGCGGTTTGTTTTCCCTTTGCAGTAAAGAAGTGTCCTGGGCTATGGCATTGAGGGCATCGGCATCGATTACAGCCGGTATTTTAATCCGTCGCAGCAGTTCATAGACGACCTCGGATGTTTCAGCGTGGGTGGTAAGTCCCGGGCCTATCCCTATGGCATCCTTACTGGCCGCCAGCAGGGCGGCAGGATCCGCGGCCCCCAGGCTGAATGACCCTGTTTCAGTTTCAGGGAAACCTTCAGTCATAATCTCCGGAATGGCGCATGCGACCCGGTCCTGTATGCCTTCGGGCAGGAAGGTTGTTACCAGGCCTGAACCAGCTCTAAGCGCGGCTGTTGATCCCAGTGAGGCGGCGCCTGATTTGCCCCGGCTTCCGGCGATTATCCCGACATGCCCATAGCTTCCCTTATAGCTGGAGGCGGATCTTTCAACCGGAAGCATGGAGAGGAAATCTTCGGTCAGAACCATCGGGGCCTCCCCGGCGGCTTCAAGTTCCAGGAGCATTTCATCAGGTGTCCCGATCGGAACAATGGATAATTCACCTAAACATGCTGCCTGCCTGCCCAGAATATGGGCAATTTTGGGGGCAGTGAAGGTCACCGTGGCATCCGCTTCTACGGCCAGGGGAGAGGCTGATACCCGGTCAGAAAATATTCCGGAAGGGATATCAACTGAAAGTATGTAACAGTCCAGGGCATTCAGGTCTCCGACAACCGTGGCGTACAGCCCTTCCAGCGGCTTATCAATGCCGGTTCCCAGGATGGCATCCACGACAATATCGTTTTCTTCCAGGATTTCCGCGGTTTCAAACCACTCTTCCTCGCTGGTGACTTCAACCAGAGTAACATCCATGTTTTCAAGAATTCGGAGGTTTGTCTCCGCGTCCCCGGTTACAGCGCTGGTTTCAGCCAGCAGGATAACCTCAGGGAAATAGCCGCGAATGGTAAGCTGCCTGGCCAGGACCATCCCGTCTCCGCCGTTGTTGCCTTTCCCGCAGATTATGGAGATTCTTTTCCCCGCGAGATCTTCAAATTCAGCCTCGAGAAAGTTGTAAAGATGGATCCCGGCATTTTCCATAAGGACAATACCGGGTATTCCGGTTTCTTCAATGGTCAGTTGGTCCAGGGACCTCATTTGTTCGGATGTTACGATTATCATGATTAAAAACTCCGGAATTATTTTGAAACATTTGGTTATAAAACATAGTCTATACTAGTATAACGACACATGGAAACCCGGCTTTAATACCGGGAATTTAGGGATGATCTATTGATTACAGTTCCGGATAATATCCGGATATTATAGGGTAACAATAGTTTCAGGTGTAAAATAGAAATATTAAAAAGTGGAGTTTTACCGATGAAACATTGCAGAAAACCAATAACATATTTTTTGCTCTTCAGCCTGATGTTTACCGGGTATGCCTTTGGCGACCGCAAGCATTCTGATGTCGAAGATATAGGCAACCGGGATATTAACGGCAGGGTGGCCTTGATATTCCCCAATTTTGTATCTCTTGAGAAGGAGATCCAGATCGGGGCCCAGTATGCCCAGTATTTTGAGCAGTCGGCCCGCCTTGTTGAAGATCCGGTAGTGACCGGTTATATCGACCGCCTGGGCCAGAAGATCGTCAAGAATTCAGATGCCAAAGTCCCTTTTGTCATCAAGGTCGTGGACACAGATGAGGTGAACGCATTCGCTCTGCCGGGCGGATATTTTTATGTTAACAAGGGGTTGATCCTGGAAGCCGAAACTGAGTCAGAGCTGGCTGGTGTAATGGCCCATGAGATTGCCCACGTTACAGCCCGGCACGCCACTGAGCGGATGACAAAATCACAGCTTCTGCAGTTTGCATCCCTGCCCGCCCTTTTCATAGGGGCCGGTTACTGGACACAGATGGCCATCTACCAGGGCTTGGGCCTGGGTATGTCCCTGGCGGTCCTGGGGATTACCAGGAAATCAGAGGAAGAGGCTGACCAACTGGGAACCCAGTATCTCTGGAATACCGGGTATGATCCTTACGGGTACATGACTTTCTTCGAGAAAATGCTTGAGAAGGAAAAGGAAAAACCTGGTAAGTTTGCCGGATTTTTCAGGACCCATCCCGGAGTCGAGGATCGTATGGACAGGGTTGAAAACGAAATTAGTTTTCTTCCAATCGGAGAAGAGACGATCGTAACGACTTCAGAATTCCAGAAGGTCAAACAGCGCCTTATAGCCATTGATAACAAGATGATGGCCGCGACTTCTCTCGGCGACGGTTCCGGTGGGGCAAAAAGGCCTTCCCTGAAAAGAAAAACCAATACAGACCGTTCAGAAAGGGATGAGCCGGAGACCAAGAGCAGCCGGCCCACTTTAAAACGTCCCTGAATAGATGTAGCTGGAGCCTCCGGCTCCAGTAAAGAATTTCCAGCGCAAAGCCCGAATGCAGGGACAATTCACGAATTGTCCCTGGCGGGGAGAACCGGTATACCTCCGGAAACGGGTAATCAGCTCAGGCAGCCGGAACAATGGGCATGATGTTCGAACCCATAATACCGGATCGCGGGCAATTTGGCCCCTCCCATGAACCGACTGTTTACCCTCATTTTCAGATATGAAATAATCCTATTCAATTATGGTCAAGCTGAAAAATCTCTATGGCGATCTGGCGGAAAGCCTGCAAAGCCTTTCCGTGAAACGGGATGAGGTGAAGCGGTCGCGTCGTATCGTGGACAAAGCCCTGGAAGAGGGCAGGACACATTACGGGATCAATACAGGATTCGGGGTACTGGCCCGGAAGAGAATTCCCGGAGACCAGGTGAAAAAACTGCAGCAGAACCTGCTGCTGAGTCACGCCGTTGGAGTCGGCGATCCGGTTCCCAGGGAAATCACCAGGCTCATGCTTGGGATCAAGATCCATTCATTGGGACTGGGATTCTCGGGTGTTTCTGACGCTACCTTCGAACGCCTGCTGGATTTTTACCGGAAAGACCTGATTCCCCAGGTGCCTTCCCAGGGAAGTGTAGGTGCTTCAGGAGACCTGGCCCCTTTGGCCCACATGTCTCTCCCCCTGATTGGAAAGGGATTCTTCTGGAATGAAGATGGCACCGGCCGGGAGCCGGCTGACCGGGTCTTGAGCCGCAATGGCTTAAAACCACTGGAACTGCAGGCCAAGGACGGATTGTCATTGATTAACGGCACCCAGTTGATGTCCGGATACGGAGCCTGGGTCCTGGAGCGGTCGGCCAGGCTGATGCGTTCCGCCGACATTGCCGCGGCCATGAGCCTGGAGGCCCTGCAGGGCTCAGTAAAGCCTTTCGATAAGAGGATTCATGAAGTCAGGCCCCACCCCGGCCAGTCAGAAGTCGCTGACCACGTAAGGATGCTCCTTGAAGGCAGCCAGATAATGGAATCGCACCGCGACTGCAGCAAGGTCCAGGATCCCTACAGCCTGCGCTGCGTCCCCCAGGTGCACGGGGCCTCCAGGGATGCTTTGAATTATTCCAGCCTGGTGGTTGAAAGGGAGATAAACTCAGCTACTGACAATCCGCTTGTATTTTCCAATGGGGATATCATCAGCGGAGGTAATTTTCATGGACAACCCCTGGCCCTGGCCCTGGATTTTGCCGCCCTGGCCCTGGCGGAACTTGCCGGGATTTCGGAGCGCAGGACTTACCTGCTGCTGGACGGCACCAACGGACTGCCTTCCTTGCTGATGAAGGATACCGGTATTAACTCGGGATTCATGATTCCGCAATACACTTCAGCCGCCCTGGTTTCTGAAAACAAGGTCCTGTGCCACCCGGCTTCAGTGGACTCGATACCGACCAGCCTGGGACAGGAAGACCACCAGAGCATGGGCAGCATCAGCGCCCTGAAACTGCATAAGGTTTACCGGAATGTGCGGAATGTCCTGGCTATTGAACTGCTCACCGCTTCCCAGGCCCTTGATTTCCGAAAACCTTTAAAACCCGGGCACGGAGTCGAAAGAGCTCACCAGTGTGTAAGGGCCCTGGTTCCCCACAGGGACATGGATGATTCCTTTATCGAGGACATGGAGGCAATATTCAGCCTGGTTGATTCAAGTGAATTTCTGGAAAGTGTAAATAATAACTGACACGAAGAGGCCGTTTGCGAGGATTATTCCAGATCCCGGCGGCCTTTTTATAGCTGTTCCTGGAGGAAATGTGAAATTAAAAAATAAGGTTGCGGTGGTAACAGGTGGAACCAGCGGAATGGGCCGGGCCATAGCCGGGCTGTTTTGCCGTGAAGGAGCTTCAGTGGTGATTGGGGGGCGAGACCCGGATCGTGGAGAGGAAACTGTCAGGGAGCTCAGCGCGTCTGGCCACCGGGCTTGTTTCATCCAGGGCGATGTGGGGAGTGAAGCGGTTAACCGCCAGATCATTGACGCTGCTAAAGAGGAATTCGGCGGCATAGATATCCTGGTTCCCTGCGCGGGAGAGCTGGGTCTCGGCACGATTACCGAAATCCCCCCGGATGATTGGCGCAGGGTGATGGATACTAATCTGAACAGCGTTTATTACCTGCTGCATGCCGGTATACCCGAACTGCAGCAGAGAGAGAGAAGGGCAATATAGTTGTAATCGGCTCTATTGCTGCCTACAGGGGCTTTCCGGGACATGCCGCCTACTGTGCCTCCAAGGGAGCCCTGGTGCCCCTGGTGAGGCAGGTGGCGCTGGATTATTCTCCCCAAATCCGGGCGAATATCCTCTGTCCGGGCCCGGTGGATACCCCGCTGCTGTGGTACTCGGCCAGGGCTTTTCCGGATCCTTCCAGGGCAGTTGCCGATGTGGCGGAACGCACTCCCATGAAACGCCTGGGAACTCCTGAAGATATCGCCCGGGCCGCGCTGTTCCTGGCCAGTGATGAATCTTCCTGGATAAACGGTACCGCCCTGAATATCGACGGAGGAGTGATGATTAACTGAGATGTGAGATGTTCGAAGTTCGAAGTGAAGTTCGAAGTGAAGTTCGAAGTGAAGTTCGAAGTAGGGATCGCGGTCGGGAGCATCCCTGCTTTACCGCGAGTGAAAGCGAGGCGCTCCGACCACAGGCTGACAACGCAAACCGCCCATGTATGGAGGATACTGTCAATTGGTCACCCGGGACAATTCGTGAATTGTCCCTACAATACATATCCGTTCGTGAATTGTCCCTACCAGGTATGGTTGGGTTTCCCCCTGTCTTTTGGTGGAGAAGCAAAGGAAAATTCCGGCAAATAGCGGAATCCTCAAGGGAATAATCAAAAAAACAGAGGAAGGCTGAATCTTGGATTTGAGATTTCCCCGACGAAGTCGGGGATTGGTGCCCGGTATAAGACTCGAACTTATGACTTCCTGCTTGTAAGGCAGGCGCTCTAACCAACTGAGCTAACCGGGCCCGTTTTGTGAGGGCTAATTATAGCAAAAAAAATTTCAGAATGTCGACTGCCGGGCAACAGAAAAATGCGGGATGATTCCAGTGCCCTCCGCGCCGGATCAAGCAGGGAAGTATTCTGGGCTGCCGGTCGGGATTTCCGGGCCTGATACTAAGAGTTGGTGGTAAAGGGTGCCTGCGCTCCCAGGTCTTTTGTTTCTTTCATTTTCTTCACATGTTCCCGCGTACAGGAATATGTGAAGCGCGGTATCCGGCTTGGTTCATACGGTGCCATATCAACTGTGGCGGTCGTAAACCGAGGAAATATTTTCCAGCCCGGTTTTTTCCTTCAGCTCCCTGACAATGCTCTCGATCCGGTCAGCTGAAACCAGTTTCAAAGGTTTAGCCGGATAGTCCACTCCTTCATGGCTGCCGCGGGAAGCAAGGTACCAGTCATCAGGGTAGGGACGGGTAGGGGTGTTTACCTGGACCTCCTCCGGCGAGATTCTTTTTACCAGGCGGGCGTATTGATCGATATCAACCCTGCTGTTGGGCAGAACCATGAACTGGATTCCCAGGTAGTTCGGGTATTCAGCCCGGAACCTTTCCGCCCCTTCGATGATTCCGTTAAAGGTAATTCCTTCAACCGGGCGGTTTACGGTTTTCAAGGTTTTTTCATCAGCGGCATCCAGCTTGATATAGACTCTTTCAGCGCTGTAAAGGTCTTTACGGACCGCTTCATCCCCCAGAAGGGTCCCGTTGGTCAGGACCAGGACCGGTTTGCCTGAAAAATCCTGGATCCATTCGATAGCTTCCTTCAGGTTAAGGGCCAGGGTCGGTTCGCCGCTTCCTGAAAAGGTTACGATGTCGGATTTTTCCCAATCGGAGTTCCGGAAGTCTTCCCGGAGTTTTTCCAGGGAAATAAACTCCCTGCGGGTGCTGGTGCGGTCCTGTATGAATCCCAGCTGGCAGTAGCTGCAGTTGAATGAACAAACTGAATTAACCAGGATCAGGTCAATGCCCAGGGACCATCCTACTCTCCAGCTCTTTACCGGACCGTAAACTGAACTGACTCTCTCCATGACAACTCCTCTTGTTTCAGCCTTTATTCAGGAATTCGGCGCTCACTGAACTGGCCAGGAGCATGCCCTTACGGGATAAAGATATGTATGACCCTTCGCGGTCCAGCAAGCCTTCGTTTACAAGAAAGGCGATGGATTCACCGAAAATTTTCTCGACAGGGAGATTGTACTTAAGGGAGAGCTGGTCAATATCGGCTCCGGAAGACAACCTGAGAAGGAGCATGATTTCCTCTCCCAATGCCTCCGCGGCCTCAAGTTTTTCCTTCTGTCCGCTGGGAACTGAGCCCCCGGCCGCGCCCTTCAGGTATTCTCTCCAGTCCCCGGTATTGGTCCACCTCAATCCATCCATGTAGGAAGCGGCGCTCAGTCCGAATCCAAGGTAAGGTTCATTTTTCCAGTAGGCCAGGTTGTGCCGGCACTCATGTTCGGGGAGGGCGAAATTGGAGATCTCATATTGTTGATAGCCGGCTCTTTCAGTTAATTCCTGGGATGCTTCGTACATGTCAGCGGCCAGGTCTTCATCGCAGGGTTCAACCAGGCCTTCGTGAACCAGGCGGGACAGCCGGGTATCCTTTTCGATAGTCAGGTTGTAGAGGGAGAGATGTTCAGGCGCCATGAAGAACGCTTCCCTCAGGTCTTCCAGCCAATCTTCAAATCGCTGTCCGGGAATGCCGTAAATCAGGTCCAGGTTGATATTATCTATACCGGCGTCCCTGATCCAGTCATAGGAATTGAAAATATCGCTTACTGAGTGAAGCCTTCCCAGGGATCGCAGCTGGGCTTCCGAAAAGCTCTGCGCCCCCAGGCTTACGCGGTCGAATTCCAGCTCGGCCAGACGCTTGAAAAATGCCGGGCTGACATTTCCCGGATTGCATTCAATGCTCCACTCCCTGTCGTCTATGAACTTGAAGTTCATGTCCAGGACGGTGATGATTGTTTCGATTTCGTCTCCGGTCAGCTCGTTGGGAGTACCTCCCCCCAGGTAAATTGTGGAGGCCGGGATCCCGTGAAATTCGGAGTTGCGGATTTCGGAAATCAGGGCGTCCACATAGGCCTGTTTTTCCTCAAGCAGGGCCGGCTTGGAGTTGAAATCGCAGTACAGGCACTTGTGCGCGCAGAAAGGGATATGGATATATATGGCAATTGGTTTATCTGTCGCGTTTTTCACTACAGGAGATTTTCTCATGAAATGCCCTTTGAGTGGAAGTTGGGAGAAAACCCGGCCTGGTCCGGCTGGGGATGCGGCATTCTTTTCTCGCGCCAAACCAGCTTTCCCTGGGACATTTCAGGGGCATGAAAACCGCTGTGCAGGGCCGGGCAGGAT
Organism: Acidobacteriota bacterium; assembly: GCA_963666915.2. Taxonomy (GTDB): domain Bacteria; phylum Acidobacteriota; class UBA6911; order RPQK01; family JAPXNP01. The sequence continues at coordinate 10,061 of CAXXEX010000003.1, read as the reverse complement.
TCAGATCGCTTATTGGACCTGGACATCGGCTGGATGTTCCGGATACCTGGGAATTATGCCCCGGCTCCGCGGACGCGGTTAACGAATTTTTCGATTCGGTCCATGGCTATTTTGATTTCGTCCAGTCCGGTAGCATAGGAACAGCGCACATAGCCCTCTCCGCACTGGCCGAAGGCGGTGCCTGGAACCACGGCAACTTTTTCTTCGTCAAGCAGCCTCAAAGCGAATTCCGCGGAAGTTAAGCCCAATTCTGAAACCGAGGGGAAAGCATAAAAAGCTCCATGCAGGGGCGCGCAGGGAAGCCCGGCATCATTTAAACGAGCCAGCATGAAATTACGGTTCCGGCGGAAAATATCCCGCATGTGAGGGATGTCCTTGCCGGCACCCTTAAAAGCTTCCACGCTGGCTACCTGGCTCAGGGTGGGAGCGCACAGCATAGTGTACTGGTGCAGTTTGTTCATCGCCCCGATGATTTCCCCGGGGCCGCACGCGTATCCGATCCTGAATCCGGTCATGGCCCAGGCCTTGGACATTCCATGCAGTAATATGGTTCTCTCCCTCATCTCCGGAACACTTAAAATAGAACAGTGTTCAGTGTCGTAGGTCAGTTCTCCGTAGATCTCATCAGTTAAAACCAGCAGGTCGTGCCGGGCCGTCATATCCGCTATGGCCCTGACCTGGGAAGAATCCAAAATAGCACCGGTCGGATTGTTGGGGAAGTTCAGGACCAGGAGCTTGGTCTTGTCGCTGATCAGGGATTCCAGCTTATCCAGGTCCAGGTGGAAATCATCCCCGGCCGATGTCTCAAGAACAACGGGGATTCCATGGGCCATCTGTACCACCGGCCCGTAGGAAACATAGGAGGGCTGATGGTATATAACCTCATCACCGGGCTCCACCAGGGCCCGGATTACCAGGTCATAAGCCTCACTTAAACCAGTGGTGACAAGGATTTCATCTTCCGGACTGTAGCTGGTGCTGAAAAACTTTTTTGCGTATTTGGAGATAGCTTCCCTCAGGGAGAGCAGTCCTGAATTGGAGGTGTATCCCGTTGCTCCACGTTCCAGGGCATATATGGCGGCATCCCTTATGTGCCAGGGCGTCTGGCATCCGGGTTCTCCCACGCCCAGGCTTATGGCATCACTCATCTCGTTTACTATATCGAAAAATTCCCTGATTCCTGATCCGGGAATGTCATGAACATGGGGAGCGATACGGCTATGGAGTGACTTTGAGTTTTTCATATTCTTCCCGCGTTTCCATCAGTACGCCGTTATTTTTATAGGTTTTAAGCATGAAATGACTTGTAGTGGAATTGACCCCCTCCATGGGCGCCAGCTTGGCGCTTACAAAAGAGGCGACCTCCCTCAAAGTGTTCCCGACAATAAAGAGCAGTAAATCGTAGTTTCCGCTCATGAGGTACATTGACTTCACCTCCGGGAAAGCGGCGATTCTCCTGGCAACATGGTCGAATCCATCTTCGCGCCTTGGGGATACATCAACCTCAATCAGGGCGGTCACCTGGTTATTGTCCAGGGTGTCTTCGTCGACTATAGCCTGATATCCTTTGATTATCCCGAGCTTTTCAAGCTGGCCGATTTCATTCTCAACATCCTCCTGGGAGCGGTTGAGCATTTTGGCGATATCCGAGGAGGACTCACGAGCATTTATTCTCAAGATTTTAAGGATTTCATTCATGATTATTTACCTCATTCTGTTTTTAAAAAGCCGGGATAATGTAACACAAAGTAGTTGCAGGTTGCAGGTTGCAGGTTGCAGGTTACGGGTTGCAGGTTGCAGGTGGAAACGGTCACCCGACATCGTCGGGTGACAGGAAAGCGGGGACGCTTCCCGCCACAGACGTAACTATTTCAGCGCCAACTCGATTTTCTCCATGAAATTTTCCTGGACTTCCAGAGCTTCCTGGAAACGGTATCGTTTTACAAGCTGTTCCAGGTTTTCCAGGTCGCGTGAGTAGGCTTCAGGCCAGCTCCAGGAATTGATCTCCTGCAGCAGGTCCTTGCAAGGTTTGGGCTTGAATTCCCGGAGGGCCTCCTGCATCTCAAGCAGGTGTTTTTTCAGGTCTTCAATGGAGCCTTCCGGAAGTTCAGGTTCAATTGTTGTCGCGGCCAGGAATTTGCTTGAAGTTAACCCGTCCACGACTTTCCTCAGGCTGGAGCTGAAATCTTCAAGCTGTCCCAGGTATATGTCATCGCCCCGGTTGAGGGTGAGTTCCAGGTCAGCGGCGCAGGCCTGCAGTTCAGTCATGCCCAGGCTCCCGGCAACGCCCTTGATTGAATGGGCCATGCGGTGGGCTGATTCTATATCCTCGCTGGCCAGCAGGTCCGTAATTTTTCCCGAGGCCTCGGAATAATCATCCAGGAATTTCGACAGCAGCCTCCTGAAGAGCTCAGAATTACCCGACAGAAGTCTTTTGGCTGTTTCTGAATCAATTCCGGGAAATTCAATACTGAAGATATCTGCTGCTTTAATTTCATCCGGCATAACTAAAGTTTCCTTGGCATCCAGCCATTTTGCCAGGGTGCGGCAGAGGTTGGAGGGTTCAAAAGGCTTGGAGATATGACCGTTCATTCCGGCCTCCAGGCACCTGTCCTTGTCGCTCTTCATGGCATGGGCGGTCATGGCCAGTATAGGTAGTTCATCCAGTCCTGGAAGATCGAGCTTGCGGATTTCCCGGGTGGCTTCCAGGCCTCCCATTACCGGCATCTGCAGGTCCATAAGCACCAGGTCATAATGGTTGGTTTTTATCATCTGGATAGCTTCCTGGCCGTTCTGGGCCAGTGATACCCGGATGTCCAGTTTTTTCAGGATCTTTTCGGCGACTTCCTGGTTTATCTCATTATCCTCCACCAGCAGTATATGGCTGCCTTCAAAAGAATAGGATGAGAGGGCCACCCTGTTGGTTTCCCGGGCAGTCGGATAATTCTGGCCGAAAACATTCATGATCGTGTTAAACAGAACCGAGGGCTGGAAAGGCTTGGTCAGTACGCTGGAAAAACCCACATCATTCTCGTTATTATCGATCCGGTGTTTATCCCTGGAAGTGACAAGGATCATGCGCTGTTTATCAAGCGGGAAATCCTTCCTCAGGGCGATTGCCGTTTCGACGCCGTTCATGCCCGGCATATCCCGGTCCAGTATGAGCAGCCCGAAGGGAGCCTTTTCCTTTTCAGCTTTTCTGAATTCATCGATGGCTTTCAGGCCGCTTTCAACAACAACGGTCTGGAAGCCCATGGGATCAAGGAGACTGGAAATTATTTTCCTGGCTGTGGGATTGTCATCCGCGGCCAGTATCCGCATTCCTTTAAGGCTGGGATCCGGAACGAAAACGTTTTTGCGGGTCCTGCTTCCCTTGACAAATCCCAGCGGAATACGGCAGATGAAATTACTTCCGATACCTACTTCACTTTCAATATCTATGTTTCCGCCCATCAGCTCAACAAGCTGTTTGGTCACGGCCAGGCCCAACCCGGTCCCTCCGAACCTGCGGGTTGTTGACTCATCAGCCTGGGTAAATACCTGGAACATCTTTTTCCGGTTTTCTTCGGATATTCCGATTCCGGTATCCTTGACCGAGAATTTAAGGAAGACCGCCTCTTCATTGAATTCAGTGCATTCAACTGAAAGCAGGACATCGCCTTCCTCGGTGAATTTGATGGCATTGCTCATCAGGTTGGTCAGGACCTGTTCCAGGCGGAAAGGATCTCCCTTGACCCGGTCCGGAATGTCCGGTCCCAGGTAGGTGTGCAGTTCCACCCCAATCTGGGTCTTCTTCACCTTGGTTACATTAATAACTTCCTTAATCACGTCTTCAATGGAGAACTCGATACTTTCCAGGTCCAGGCGTCCCGATTCAATCTTGGAGAGATCCAGGATGTCGTTTATCAGGCGCAGCAGTGACTTGGCGACCCGGTCAATCTTTTTCAGGTAGTCCAGGGTGGCCGGATTGTCAGTCGAATCCTCGGCCAGGTAGCACATGCCCAGGATGGCGTTCATGGGCGTACGGATCTCGTGGCTCATGTTGGCCAGGAAGAGGCTCTTGGCCTTCTCGCTGTTCTCGGCGGCTTCCTTGGCCAGGTCCGCTTCAGTTCGAAGTTTTTCGGCGTGGAATAATTTCTTTTGCTGCTCCACGGTTTCGGTCACGTCCATTACGATACCGAAAGCCCTGATCGGACGACGGTCTTTGGAGAGTTCCAGGCGGATCCTTTCCCTTACCGACTTAATCTTTTTCCGCTGGGTAATGACCCGGTATGAGGTGTTGATGATGGTGCTCTTGCGGTCGTGAAGCTTGGGATAAAAAAGCTTGCGGGTGTCATCGGGATGCACGTGGGCCAGCAGGAATTTGCGGCAGGGATTCACTTCCCCCGGCTTGAAGCCGTACATGCGGTACATTTCATCTGACCAGGCCATGCTGTTTTCTGAAATATCCCATTCCCAGTGTCCCATGCGGGCCAGGTTTTCAGCCTCTTCATACCTGGTTTCATTGACCTTGAGGATTTTTTCCACGTTGTGCCGCTGGATAATCTGCCAGGCGGAATTGATCAGCACGGTCAGCTGCTTTAAATCTTCTTCGTCATAGTCACCGGATTTGTTCCCTACTCCAACCACCCCGTAAACTGATTCCGTGTGGATGATCGGCGCGGCCATGAATCGGTTCATCTGGATTTTGCCCCTGGGCATGCTTTCCGGCAGGGGGCAGTCAATGCTGATCTGTTCATTCACCAGGGCGGCCCGGCCGCTCACCAGGATCTTGCCCAGGGTGCTGTCCTTGTCCAGGGTTATCGGGTCATTGATTTTCTTGGAACGGTTCAGGGAGAATTCAGGACCGCAGTTGGAGAGGAACGCGGCGTGATCCATGCTTTCGTCCAGGAAAAGAACAAATCCGCTGGGACTGTTTGTCAGGGCGATGGAACTGTCCAGAAGATACTGCAGCATGCTTTCCCGGTCGGAAGCTTCGAATTCCGACATGCCCAGCAGCAGGCTCATCATTTGCGATTTCCTGGTGGCGTCCTTTTCAATCTGCTTCTTCTCTGTAATATCCTCGATGATCAGCTGGATTATGGTTTTCCCGTTTGAATTGATGGATACGGTACTCATCGTTCCATCAAAAATGGTTCCGTCCAGCCGCTTGAAGCGCAGGTTCCGCGAAGAAGATCCTTTTCCTTCCTTAAGAGTGTCATCAATGATCGCCTTCATCTGCCTGGAGGCTGACTGGTTATTGCCCCGTTCGCAGACGTAGAGGATTCCGGGTGACTTGCCTATCAGGTCATCTTTTTTTGAAGCCCGGAACAGGTCGGCCGCGCTCTGGTTGCATTCGGAAATCTTGTTGTCATCAATGAGTAACAGGGGATTGGTGGTCTGCTCAAAGAGGTTATAGAATTTTTCCACAAGGGCTTTGCGGTTTAAAAGGATTTTCAGCTGCCAGGCCAGCAGGACAACTGACATGGTTCCAATGAACAGAAGGATTCCAAGCAGGGAATACATGAGAGGACCGCTCCCGGCCAGGCCGAGATCAGCAGCCGCAATTACTGGTGTATAACTGAACATTTATCCTCTCGCAGAAGTCTTATTAAAAAAAATCCGCTTTTCCAAATTCTTCGGCTCCCGGGGGAACAAGTGCGGATACTGAAATCCGCCGGCACCGGCCCATCCGGCCGCCGTTTAGCAAATATCCCGCATGAAGCTATTCTGATTTCAGTAATAATCCCATAGAACTATGACTTTTTCGGGGCTGTATTGAGCTTTGATCTGAATAGTTCCGGGGTAATTTATCAGTGACGGCAGGCGGAAGCTTTACCCGACATTCCTTCCTCCCGGATGCGGCCCTTTTCACTGCGGGAAAATGCCTTCAAATTTTTTTTGCGGCGCGGGAGCCAGGTCGTGGAAATTGTTGTATCTTTCCCTGAAATCCAAGATACTAAGGGTTCAAGCCGGCCCTGCCAGGTGACAATGGTCGGCGGGACTGAATATCATAAGAAGGGCACAGGTATGGGAAACATACGCGAATCAGTGTTGATTGTGATTTTGACCGGGATTCTTGCAGTGAATCCTGTTCTGCTGGCCGCGGGCAATCCCCCGCCCGACCGCTGGGAAAAACTGGCCGTGACCGAGCCGGATTCGCCAATAACTATCTACTTCAAAGACGGCAGCAAAAAGAAGGGTTACCGTTTTCGGGTTTTTGACAGCTCGGCAGATGAGAAAATCCTGACTTGCAATGACCGGGATAAAAACAGTGTCCAGTTCAGGCTGGCGGAGATTGATAAGGTAGACCTGTACAAGAGAACCAGGTATATGAAACTTGGACTTATTGGCGGTTTGCTGGGTGGCGCCGCGATAGGCGGCTTAGTGGCTTCTCATGACCGCAGGGAAGGGGCGGTTTTGATAGTTCCAATCCTTGCCGTCGTCGGCACGGTCTCCGGTTTTGCTGTCGGCGGCCTGGCCGGAAACGGGGAAACTGTATACATCACCAGGGAAAGAGCCCTGGCTGAGATAGAAAAAAGAGAACGTTATCCACAGTTCTGATGTGTTGGCCGATTCCTGCCAGGACAGGTTGTAGCTGGAGCTTCTAGCTCCAGCAAAAGAATTAACTCAGGGACGCAAAGCCGCAAGGGCGCAGAGGATACAATTGGCGGGGAGTTTTAAAAAAAATAATTTCCGCGTCTGCGTCCCTGAGTTAGAAAATAAAAAATATATCGTGCAATCAACACGATTTTCGACTGAGTACACAACAACGACAACGATAGCGACCCTTTGGAAAGGCGCAAATCAGTTTATCAGTTGCCCTGTCGTTCACGGGGCGGCGCTGGCGGCAGGGCTTCGATCAGTTCGACCATCCGCTGCCGGGCGGCCTCATCCGGCAGGCGCCCGATTCCTCCGCCGATATTGTCGATCATATGTCTGGCCTGGCTGGTCGCCGGCGTCACGACGGTGACCGCGGGATGGCTCAGCACGTACTTGATGAAGAACTGTGCCCAGGTCACCGCGTCGAATTCCCCTGCCCATTCCGGAAGCGCCCGGTCGCCTACCCGCTGCCACAGGCGGGTCCGACCGAACGGCTGGTAAACCAGCACGCCGATGTTTCGCTCAGCGGCCAATGGAAGGATGGTGTTTTCAACATCGCGATTGTCCACCGCGTAACCCACACCGATGAAGTCGATCGGCTCGTTACGCATAATCTCGGCCAGTTCCCCGTAACGGCTGCTGCTGGTCGTGGTCACTCCGATGTAGCGAACCTGTCCCGCCTCCTTCAGCTCTTTTAGAATCCCGAGCTGGGTTGGAATGTCCGCCAGGTTGTGAACCTGTATGAGATCAATCTTCGGCACCCTGAATTTCCGGAATGACGCCTTGATCTGATCTCGCGCGGCTGCTGGATCGGCAGAACTCCCGCCTCGCGGCACGACATTGACCTTGGTCGCCCAGAATATCCGGTCCGCTATGCCCAGTTCGTTGGCGATGTCCCCGGCAACCTGCTCTGATGCACCGTAGGACGGGGCTGTGTCAAATACCCTCGCGCCGTTGTCCGCCAGGGCCCTTAAAACTTCTTTCAATGCCGTGACATCTTCGGTTCGCGCGATACTGGCAAAGGTGGCGGAACTTCCCAGCCCTATCACGGGCAGCATTTCACCGCTCGACGGAACGGCACGTTGTAGGAGTTGTTTCTGCTGTATTGCGTTGAGTATCCCGGTATTGAGCGCCAGTGCGCCGGCAGCGCCCAGGGTGGTCCCTATCCATTCTCTGCGATTTAACATGTATGCCTCCAACCGATGGTTTTTAAAGGTGTTATCAAATTCCAGATTAGCACACAATTGATTCGACAAGGGGAATAATGGAGAGCTGAGATCGGAGATGTTCGAATTTAGAAGTGAAGGTACAAGTTTGGGCCGTAAATCAAGGGTGTAAGGCTGTAAATCAATAACGGGGGCACAGACGACCAATCGTCAATCGTCAATCTGAAATCGTCAATTGAAATGGCGGAGAGGGTGGGATTCGAACCCACGGAACAGGGACTACCCATTCACACGCTTTCCAAGCGTGCTCCTTAAGCCACTCGGACACCTCTCCGTAAACAAGGACGTTTTTTCATATTATCGGAGGAGGTGGGATTCGAACCCACGTGCCTGGCTCTTCACCAGACAACCCGATTTCGAGTCGGGCCCGTTACGACCACTTCGGTACTCCTCCAGATCCTCATCTTTGAAATAAGGACCTTGAAAGGCATACATTACAGCCTTTATTTCTCTGCAAGTCAAGTTTTGGAGCTCCTTAACTCATAATTTTTAAAAATGCTGTATTATTGTGGGAATTCAACACTGAATTTTTTACCAGGTCCCGGGACCTGTGCAACGCATTCCCTGAATCATGTCAGGTCCGGAAGGAAGCAGCATTAAGGGGGTCCATGCGTGTGCCGCAGACATCCCGGGGCCTGTCCAGAGCGCTGGCGCTGACGCGCAATTCATAATTCCGTATTATGGACTTTCCCGTAGACTTCAAGCATGTGGACAAAATTACACCGCCGCAGGCGGAAACAACAAGTCGGGCTGAAAGCCCTGAAATTGAATAGCCTGGGAAGACCATAGCCCCTTTAGGGGCGAAGGGAAGCCCAGGTAATGTCAACTCAAATCAACCCGCAAGCGCTGAAGGTGTGAGCGGAACTAACCTGCCAACTCGAAATTCGACAATCGACATCCGGAACCTAATCAACGGCCCTCAACTCGTCACTTGTAACTATCAACTATCCCCGGGATGTTTCCGGCCACGATTCATCAATCCCTGATGTTCAGTTATTCATAGGCCTGTGTTATCATATTTGTCCTGAACAGTGATTCCCGGGAACGTGGATTGTTTCTTGTAAACTGTTTATAAATATATATTTATAACTGAAATATTTTCGACAGGGTGGATGGATGGCTCCGGAAAAAAACATAAATAAAGACTCTGAATACCAGGTCATTGCCAGGAAGTGGCGGCCCCAGGGGTTCAAGGACATAGTCGGACAGGAGCACATAACCCGCACCCTCCAGAATTCCCTTAATTCCGGACGCATCGCCCACGCCTTTCTTTTTTCCGGTTTAAGGGGGGTGGGAAAAACAACCACGGCCAGGATCCTGGCCAAGGCCCTTAACTGCCAGGAAGGGATCAGCAGCGAACCATGTAATAAATGCGTTTCCTGCCAGGAGATCAGGGAAGGCAACAGCGTTGATGTGCAGGAGATCGACGGGGCCTCCAACCGCGGAATTGATTCCATACGGGAACTTCGGGAAAGTGTCCGCTACGGAACATCCCGGGACCGCTTCAAGGTCTTCATAATCGATGAAGTGCACATGCTGACCAGGGAAGCCTTCAACGGCCTGCTGAAAACCCTGGAAGAACCGCCGGGCCACGTGAAGTTCATCATGGCCACGACCGAGTTTTACAAGATTCCGCCTACTATCCAGTCGCGCTGCCAGAAATATGAGTTCAAACCGATTCCGCCCGGGGCAATGCTCGACCATTTGCAGGTGGTTACCTCAGCCGAAGGAATAGAGATTTCCGAAAGTTCGCTGCGATCCATAGTCTCCCTGGCCCAGGGCAGCCTGAGAGACGCCCAGTCCGCCCTCGACCAGGTGATTTCTTTCTGCGGGAAAAAGGCCGAAGACGCTGACGTGAAAGCCCTGCTTGGAGTAGTGGACTTCAAGGCTGTAGCGGATGTTTTTGATGCCGTGATAAACAAGGATTCCCACCGGGTGCTGGAAGTCTACCGGGACCTGGTTCTCAAGGGCGTTGAAACCGATATCCTGTGCCGGGAAATGATGGAGCATGTCCGCAACCTGATGGTTGTCAAGGTGGCTGGATGGGATGAACGGCTGATACAGCTGGCCGAATCGGGTCGGGAAGGCCTGGAAAAATGCGCTGAAATCGCTTCGGAGCAGGACCTGGTGCGCTATTACAACCTGCTTGAACAGACAGCTTCTGAATTACGGCGGGTCAGCCGTCCCGAAATTCACCTGGAAATGAGCCTGGTGAAAATGGTCCAGCTGGCCAGGCTTCCGGAGCTGGAAAAA
>CAXXEX010000002.1:0-79361 GCA_963666915.2 Acidobacteriota bacterium | reverse complement strand
TCCGCTTCCCTGGCAAAATCCCTGGTAGGAGGGCTTTCCCTCATGCTGGCACTGGATGACGGGAAGATCGTCCTGGACGCTCCGGCATGCCGCTATATCCCGGAATGGCGAGCTGACAGCAAAAAAGCAGTAATTACCATTCGGCAGCTGGCCACCCATACATCCGGCATGGAAGACGCTGAAATCACCCGGGAAGAACTGGAGGAATTCAGGAAAAAAGGCATCAAGATCGAACACCCCCACATGGATCTCCCGGGATGGAAAGGCCAGTTCTGGCGGAAAGACCCCGACCCATTCTCAGTGTCCCGCGACCAGGCCCTGATCGTTAATACCCCGGGAACAAAATTTGAATACAGTAATCCCGGAATGGCCATGCTTTCCTATGCTGTCACTTCCGCCATTTCAGACACCAAGCATCCCGACCTGAGAACCCTTCTCCGGGTGCGGGTCATGGAACCACTGGGCATAACGGAGGATGAATGGAGCATAGGATATGGCCAGACCTACCACGTCAACGGCCTGGATCTTGTCGCGAACTGGGGAGGAGGCTCCTTCACTCCCAGGGCTGTAGCCCGAATTGGACAGTTGATGCTCCAGAAAGGAAGCTGGGAGGGGAAAACGCTGATATCGAAGAAAACCGTGGAACTGGCCACCCGGTACGCCGGGATGCCTGTCCCGGAACGTCCTCCGGAAAATCCATTTATGGCCAGCGGACTTGGATGGTACTGCAATTTTGACGGAATATGGCCCGGAATCCCAAGGGATGCTTTCTGTGGAGCCGGAGCCGGAAACCAGGTCCTGATGGTTATTCCGAGCCTGGACATGGTTGTCGTCAGGAACGGCAGCAATCTATTCAGTCCCGAGAAAAAAGAGGATTTCTGGGGAGGAATGTATTCCAGGCTGTTCAAGCCATTAATGGAGACCTTCCAAGAACCTCCCTATCCGCCCAGTTCATTCAAGGCGGAATTCGCCCCGGCTGACACCATACGCCGCATGGCGGAAGGCTCTGATAACTGGCCGTCAACCTGGGGGGATGATGACGCTATTTATACCGGGTACGGAGACGGTTGGGGATTTGAGCCAAGGACGGAGATCAAACTGAGCCTGGGCCTGGCCCGAATATCAGGAGGCCCGGAAGATTTCAGCGGCACCAACATCCGTTCAGTTACCGGGGAGAGGACCGGCCAGGGCGCTTACGGTGCCAAGGTTTCCGGAATGATCATGATAGAAGGGAGGCTTTACATGCTGGCCAGGAATACCCGGAACTCAACCCTGGCCTGGTCCGATGATCATGGAAATACCTGGGAATGGGCGGACTGGACAATCAAATCGAGTTTCGGATGCCCATCCTTTGTTAATTACGGGAAGAATTATGACGGCGGTCCGGAGGATTATGTCTACATCATCTCACCTGACACTGCTACCGCCTACGAATCTTCCGATTCCCTTGTCATGGCACGGGTTCCCAAAACCGAATTAAGGAACCGCGACACCTGGGAATTCCTGTCCGGCATCAAGGAAAACGGAAACCCTGTTTGGGACAAAGATATAAGGTTGAGAAGTCCTTTCTTCAGAAATCCCGGCCTCACCTATCGTTCCAGCATGACCTGGAACAAAGCCCTGGATAAATATTTCTTATGCCAGATAAATTTTGGAGAAGAACCGCGATTCAGGGGAGGTTTCGGCATCTACGAAGCTGGTGCTCCCTGGGGGGCCATGGAAAACCGTTTTCCATACCAGGGAATGGGATGTCGGGCCTGGGGAAAGCATGAATATCCCCGGCAAATGGATCAGCCCTGACGGGAAAACGATGCACATAATTTTTTCGGGAGACGACTTTTTTTCTGTGCGCAGGATGGATCTGAAAACGGATTAGCGGGGCAGAATACAAAGACAAAACGCAGAGTCACAGAGCCGCAAGGGCGCAGAGAATTCCATTGATGGGAAACTCTAAGAAACATTTCCGCGTTCCCGCGACCCTGCGACTCTGCGTTAGATTCTTTTTTACCAACAGAATTCAGCCCATAATGATTTCCTGCCCCGGGGCGAGTTCAATAACCTCAACATCGAAGCCATCAAGCAGTTCTCTTAACCGTTCAGGAGTCCCTGTCAGAACCGGGAAAGTCGCGTAATGCATGGGAATCATTTTCTTTACATCAAGTAACCGGCAAGCCCAGGAAGCCTCCAGGGGGCCCATTGTGAAATGATCCCCGATCGGGAGCAGGGCCAGGTCGGGCCGGTAGATTTCTCCTATAAGCTTCATATCCCCGAAAACACAGGTGTCCCCCGCATGGTAGATCCGGTAGCCGTTCTCAAATTCCACGATATATCCGGCAGGCTCTCCGGCATAAACTATCGTCCCGTCCGCTTCAGTTATGGAACTGGAGTGCCTGGCGTCAACCATGGTCACCCTGAGCCCCTCAATTTCAGTAGTCCCCCCTTTGTTCATGCCGATGACCGGACTGGCAACACCCTTTCCCTGGAGCCACTGCGAGATCTCGAAATTGCAGGCAATCGCCGGATCAAACTTCGCGGCCAGATCCACCGCTTCGGGCATATGGTCTCCATGCCCGTGGGTAATAAGGATCAGATCCAGGTTATCCAGTATTCTGGCTTCTTCCGGGCAGACCGGATTCCCTTGAATCCAGGGATCAATAAGCACTGTCTTGCCTTCCGGGCTTTTTATCAGAAATGTCGAATGCCCGATGAACTTGAGTGAAACTCCTTTATTCATTTTTTATCTCCCGCTATGCTCAACTAAAGTTTTTTATGCCGTATCTCAATAACAATGCCCGGCCTCGGTTCTCAATAAAATTTGCAGATTTCCATAAACCCAATTTAAACCACCCGACACACAAATTTCAACACTTCATCTAGCCCGCATTTCTCACCAGCTGACTGCTGCGGTGGCGTATACATCCGTCCTGACTGCGTTATGCTCTTTCGGTCTCCTCGACGTACCGCCTGATCGACAACGACAACGATTTTAAACAAGACATAAATTTCAATTAAAGTTAAGATTAAGCCATGATCGCAGAAATCAAGGTATCAGGGATCAAGGTAAACGCGCGCATCGGAGTCTCTGAAGAAGAACGCTCCCAGCCCCAGGAACTTGTGATTGACGCCGTTTTCACAAACGATATCAGCAAAGCGGCAAGAAGCGGGGACATATCTGAAACCGTTGATTACACCCAGGTTGCCGAAATAGTTTCAGCCGCGGCTTCATCTGGCGAATACAAACTGGTGGAAACCCTGGCCCATAAAATCTGCAGGCAGATGCTGACGATGTCGAAAATAAAGACTGTCAGGCTGAAAATAGTCAAGCGCCCGGAAGCACTGAAAGGTGTGGCGGAAAATGTTTCGCTTCAACTGGGCCCCCTCAGCAGGTCGGATATTTAAGGCCAACCTCGAATCCAGGAAGTAAATCATTCCCCCATAATTGAAAAGGCCCGGAATAATCCGGGCCCATACTTCCCTCCCGGTTTGAAAAAACGCTTATGAACTCTCCTCCGGATCGGCAGCAGAACCGCTGTCCGGACGATAATCCGGAACCTTTTTACCAAACACCATCACAACCCCCAGCATAACCATGGTACTCAGAGCGATAGATATCCAGGGAGAGAAACCGAACGCGGTGGGAATATCTCCGATCAACACTCCTCCAACGGCCGCCAGCAGGGCATAAGGGAGCTGGGTTCTCACATGATCTATATGATCACAGGAGGAAGCCATTGAACTCAAAATTGTTGTATCTGAAATCGGGGAGCAGTGATCCCCAAAAACAGCTCCTGACAGCACCGAACTTATTACACCCAGCAACAGGTGCTGATTTTCAATAGCCGGCAGCTGCAGGTCCACTCCCAGGGTGTGTCCAAGGGGAATCACCAGGGGCATAAGAATGGCCATGGTAGCCCAGCTGGTGCCGGTCGCGAAAGCAACCAGGGCAGCGGTAATAAACGTTAATGACGGCAGCCAATAAGGAGACAGAACATCCCGTAAAATCTGGACCAGGTAATCAGCGGTATGCAGCTCTTCTGTAACACTGCCGATCGACCAGGCCAAAAGCAGGATCAACATGGCCAGGACCATGGACTTGAGACCTTTCACCCAAGCTTCAACAGCTTTATGAACGGTGAGTATCCCCTGGACAACTGACATCAATATAGCTATGACGCATCCTGTTAAAGATGCCCAAAGCAGTGATTTATATGAATCGGCGGCACCGACGATATCTCCGATGCTGTATCCGGTTATACCTTCGGCATCCAGGGCGTTGGTCCCGGTCATATAAAGACCGTAGATACCAACCGCGAGAATTGAAACAACCGGCAGGGCCCCGTTTATCCACCGGGCGGGAACATCCTCATTAAGTTCGCCGCCTTCAGCCAGGTCAGTAGCCGGCTCAGCACCGTCCCGCAATGGTTTTCCTTCCACCCGGGCTCGTCTCTCAGCTTCCCACATTGGACCGAAATCCCTGCCGCTTATGGCAATGATAAAAGCCAGGATCAAAGCTGTAATTGGATAAAACATATAAGGGATCGACTGGAGAAATACAGTATAGGCACTCTGGGTCGACCCGATCATTTTAAGGCCCTGATCTATCAGGCCTACCTCATATCCAATCCAGGTTGAAATCAGGAAGGTTGAAGCAACTGTTGCCGCCCCTACGTCCACATAAAAGGCCAGTTTTTCCCGGGAAATCCTCAGGCGGTCAGTAATAGGCCTCATCAGGTTTCCCCTGACAAGGACATTGGCATAATCATCAAAAAAGAGAAAAAACGCGCTGCCAATGCTGGCAACCTGCCCCCTGCGGGGTGTTTTGGCAAAACCGGTAATAAGGTCGGCAATACCGCGGGCGCCACCGTTTTGGGTAATGATCCCGACCATCCCCCCGAACATCATGCTGAACACTATGATCTGGGCTTTACTGGGGTCGGTGACGGCATTGATTATAAAGTAATCCATCACCCGGTAGAATCCGCCAATAATGTCGTAATCGAACAGGAATATGGCGCCCAGCCAGGTGCCGGCGACAAGGGCGATCACTACCTGCCTGAAAGCCAGAGCCAGGAATATTGCCAGAAGCGGAGGAAGAATGCTGAGAATTCCAGGTATACCACGAACCTTGGCGGATGTGCTCATGTCTCCGGCAGAGGCAGTCACTTCGCTATGGCCTGTAGAACTAATGATTACTCCCCTCAGGGTCCCATTCCCTTCTTCCAGATCGATGAACAGGGGATCGGGCATGTCAGGGTCACTTGAAGCCACACCTGAAAATTCCACCCTGCCCTTATATCCAAAATCCCTCTGGCCGTTTTCATTCAAAACAGTTGCCTCAATGGCGAAGGGGACATCCTTAAGCACCAGTTCGGGCATATCCAGCTGCAGCTGTCCTCCAGACGCAAAAGAATTCAGGGTGACAATCGACGCGATAATTAATATCAGTAGGGAAATGAGGGGAAAAGCTGTTCTCCTCCTGTTACTCACGGCTCAGTCCTTCCTGCAGATCGGGTCCTGACGACGCCGAACGCTGATATATCTTCAAGCCAAATTCAGGTACAACCGCCAGGATATGGTCAAAAATATCCGCCTGAATTGATTCATACACTGCCCACCTGGTGTCTTTTGTGAAAAGATAAATTTCAATAGGCAGCCCATTTTCCGTCGGAGCCAGATGCCTTACCATCAATGTCATGTCCTGGTGAACATCAGGATGGTGCTTGAGGTATTCCTGCATGTAGGCCCTGAAGGTACCGAGATTGGTGAGCCTTCTCCCGTTTACCCTGGTGGTAAGATCAAACTGGTGAGATTCATTGAAAATCCTGAGTTCCTCAGTCTTTTTCTCAATATATTCTGACAGGTAGGCAAATTTCCTGAATCGCTCCAGCATCTCATCGGTACAGAATCGTACACTTCCCATGTCGATATGCACTGATCGTTTTATCCTCCGCCCTCCTGATTCCTGCATCCCCCTCCAGTTACGGAAAGAATCTGATACCAGGGCGTAGGTGGGGACGGTTGTGATTGTGTTGTCGAAATTTCGAACCTTAACGCAATTGATGCCGATATCAATGACATCCCCGTCAGCCCCGAATTTCGGCATCTCAATCCAGTCTCCGATACCAACCATGTTATTGGCGTTAACCTGGACACTGGCGACAAATCCCAAAATAGTGTCTTTGAAAACAAGGATCAGGATTGCGGTCATCGCCCCGATCCCGCTCAGCAGTTTCCAGGGAGATTGTCCTATCAGCGTAGCAATAATCGCAATTCCGCCCAGGCTGTAGAGAAAAATCTTGACCGCCTGGAGGTACCCGCGAATAGGCCTGTTCTTGGAGGACTCGTACCCCTGGTAAATGGCGTCGGCAGAGTCAAGCAGTGCCCCGGCGGCCAGCATGGCAATCAAGCCGAGCGAAGCCAGGGCGGCGTGTTCCACAATCACCCTTGCATCCGGGATCAGGGGAGCCGCCAGGTAGATCACGGCAACAGGGGCAATCTTCGAAATCCTGGAAAAGAAACCTTTTTCAAGAAGGATATCATCCCAGGGAGTTGAACTTTTCGCGACAGCCTTGTGGACAATGGCATAGAGAATAACCTGGGTCAGCTTATTCACTATCAGGCAGACAATAACAACGGTGATGGCTGTTAAAATTTCCAATAAAATTCCAGCGTACCCTTCAGCTCCCATGGGAGTCAGCCAGCCTGCAATTAAACTCTCAAAATATTCCATAAATCATGCCTGTTTCGTATCAATCTTAATCAAGTAATTCAGATTCAGCGTTCGAATAGTTATGAATATGCACGTTAACAGATGCGAAAGATTTTCTCAATATTGAAATCCCGGAGATCTGAACCAAAAAGCGTTAATCCCGAGGAAATTCAGCCGGACGGTATTGCTTAATCCGGCAACAAATCGTAAAATTCATGGCTTATAATTTAACTGTCAACAACTAGTTATGAATTTATTTAATCAGTTTGCCGACCAAAACCGGCGGATTGAGAGGAAACGTATGAGTCTAAGTAAAATTGCCCAGTCTATTGGCACATCCGCAACAATTAAACTCAATGAAACCGCCAATTCCCTGCGGGCCCAGGGGGTTCCGGTAATCCACCTCGGAGGCGGCGAGCCTAAAAGCAAAGCCCCCGCTGAAGCAATCAAGGCTGCTTCGGCCAAGCTGGAAACCGGTGAGATCCGCTATACTCCCACCGCGGGCATCATGCCGCTGCGGGAAGCCGTGATTGAATACACCGATAAGTATTATGGACGGAAGGTAACCCCGGGGAACATACTGGTCTCCAGTGGAGCCAAACAGACCATCATGATGGCCCTGCAGGCTGTGCTTAATCCCGGTGACGAACTTATCTACCCGGTGCCCTTCTGGGTGAGCTATCCTGAAATGGTGAAGCTTGTTGGAGCGGTCCCGGTCTCGGTAGACCCGGCAGATTCTTCCGGAGAACCCACCCTGGATGAGATCATCGCCAAAGTCACTCCGAAAACCAGGGCGATAATGCTCAATAGCCCCAACAACCCTTCCGGGGCTGTTTACTCTGCAAAGTTTATTTCCGACATTGTGAAATACTGCGAAAATAACGACATCTACCTGATAATGGATGACATATATCACCGGCTGGTGTTCGACGGACAGACTCCCGCCAACTGTTATGAATATTCTCCCAAAGCCACGGATGATTCAAGAATAATCCTTGTCAACGGAGTCTCCAAATCCTTTGCCATGACCGGGTTCCGCATTGGATGGGCCGTTGCCGCCAAGGAAGTTGTTTCCGCCATGTCCCGCATCCAGAGTCATTTTTCCTCCGGTTCATCAGAGCTCACCCAGTGGGCCGCTATTGGAGCACTGAACGGCGGCCAGGAAAGCGTAAATCAACTGCGCTCCACCCTGGAGAACCAAAGGAATCTGCTGGTTGAACGTTTATCAGCTATTGACGGAGTTAAAGTAAACCGGCCGGGGGGCACATTCTACTGCTTCCCCGATTTCACCGAAATTGAACCCGATTCCACCAAGCTGGCCGAATACCTGCTGAAAGAGGTACAGGTTGTCACCGTTCCAGGTGTCGAATTCGGAAAAGACGGTCATTTAAGGATAAGCTTTTGCGGAACCATGAATGATATTACCGAAGGAAGCGACAGGATCAAGACCGCCCTGGCGGCCTATAAAAGATGACCTGGACAGGTCTTGAGTTTCTTTCAAATGACAAAGGGGCGGTCTCCATGATCGCCCCTTCTTGTATCGCAAACCGTCACTCGTAAATTAATAGATCCACTTGAGCAATTCTTTTTCCATGGCTTCCTTGGAATAGGGCGGTCCGTATTCAACAGTTCTGTTCTCCATCCAAAAAGTTGGTATCGGGGGAGTTTCCTTCCAGGTTTTTCCGGCTTCATAGAAAATAAATAAATCCCAGGCTTCGAATTCCGGTATATCCAGGTTCTCAGTATAGGTCCGGTATCCCCATCTCCATAAATCCCAGTAATGATCAACCCGTTCATCCCTGATGTACTGCATGGCGCGCCTGGTTACAGCCGAGGTGTCGGTCTGCATCAGAGGTCCCCATAAAAGCATCACCTTCAGTTTTCCATCGGGATGTTTTTCAAGGATCTGCTGCAGTTCAACAATCGCTTTCAGGCAATGGGGGCAGGTGGGCGAGGTTACCATCACAAGCCGGTGCATGTCGGAATTTTCATTAAAGGAATCCCTGAACTCCTGGGCTGTGAAGGAGAGTTTCTGCAGTGAACTGCCCTGCAAGCTTGCCGCTGCAAGGGCGGTGATAACAAAGAATACCGTAATCCATTTTTTCATTTCACTACCAGCTTATAAAAAAATCCCGAGGTGATTCAACATAATTTAATTCTACCCTGTAAACTTGAGCAATCCCTGTTACAGGGTAGAATTTCACAGCAATTACTTAACATGATGACATGGCGAGGCTTCCATCAATAAAATTATGCTGGAAAAGGAAAAATCATTGTATCTCTAAAATTTTCTCAGCCAAGGGTTTGCCGTGAAGGTACAATGCTCAGCCATAGGTATAAAAACTAAATGACGGCTTCATATAAAAAAATAATCAATTCCTGGGCACTTTATGACTGGGCCAATTCGGCCTATATCACGGTCATAGTCGCGGCGGTTTACCCCCCTTTTTACCGTACGGCGCTCATTGAAGCCGGTTTTTCAGAAAGTGACGCGACTGCCATGTGGGCTTATACAGCGTCCCTGGCTCTCGGATTGATCTGTTTAGCCGGTCCTCTCCTTGGTGCCATTTCGGACCATATGGGAAGCAAGAAACGATTCCTGTCCATTTCAGTAATAATCGGGGTCCTTTCTACAGCCGCGCTTGTTTTTACCGACAGCCTGTCGTACCTGGCAGTTTCAGCAATCTACGTAATCAGCAACATGGGCTATTCAGCATCCATACTCTTTTATGAGTCACTCCTTCCCCATATTTCAAAAAGGGAAGATGTGGACATGATCTCAACCCGGGGTTATACCCTGGGATACCTGGGGGGAGGCCTCCTGCTTCTTGCTGACCTGATCTGCCTGATGCATCCCCAGTGGTTCGGGCTTCCGGATGTCGCGGCGGCGGTCAAGGTCTCCTTGATCAGCGTCTCTGTCTGGTGGGCCCTGTTCACTCTGCCCCTGCTTAAATATGTGCCCGAACCGCGCCTTAAAATCAAGGAAGGACGCGGATCGTTATTCGGGGACATACTGGCCGGAGGCAGGCGTATTTACCGTACCATAAAGGAAGCGGCCAGGTACAAACAGCTGCTCCTGTTCCTTCCCGCTTTCTGGCTTTACTACGAAGCCATAGGCACCATAATAAAAATGGCGACCGCATACGGGGACGAAATCGGCATTGACCGGATCGACATGGTAACAGCCCTCCTGATGACCCAGTTCATTGGAGTCCCCTGTACCATTATTTTCGGCCG
Organism: Acidobacteriota bacterium; assembly: GCA_963666915.2. Classification (GTDB taxonomy): domain Bacteria; phylum Acidobacteriota; class UBA6911; order RPQK01; family JAPXNP01. Next base: position 69,415 of record CAXXEX010000002.1, on the reverse strand, counting down.
GTTTGCTAAAATAACCAGCGCCAAAACCGCTATTCTCTGCGGTCTTTCGATTTACGCTGTGGCTATTTTGGGAGCTTTTTTCATGAGTACCGCCCTGCACTTCTATCTCCTGGCAGTGTTGATCGGCCTGGCCCAGGGCGGCACCCAGGCTCTCAGCAGGTCACTGTTCGCGGTGATGGTCCCCAAAACCCGCTCGGCTGAATTCTTCGGCCTTTTCAGCACCAGCGAAAAAGCTGCCGGAATTTTCGGTCCGCTGCTGTTCGGAGTAACCAGCCAGCTAACAGGTCACAGCAGGTTCGGAATTATCATCCTGGGAATATTCCTGCTGGCCGGAATGTACCTTTTAAGCAAAGTCGATATCGCCAAAGGCATGGAGGAAGCGTTGAGTAAGGACATGGAATATATTGACGATTGAGGTTTGAAGCGCCTCGTCGGGAAGCACCCGGGAAAATCTGCCTTTTTTAATCTTGAACCCGTAACCTGTAAACCGTTGCCCGTGACTATTACCATTGACATGGATTCGCCCATGGATACACTTTAAGTATGATTATGAAAAACTCGATACCAGGAATAATTGCTTTCTTCTGTCTCATCATTTCCATCGCGGCGGCAGCCCCGGCGGAACCTGAACAGATTATGCTTTGGCCGGGAGGGGCCCCCGGTGCCATAGGCTCTGATATAAAAGACTGCCCTTCCCTGGATATTTATCCTGCAGCTGATCAGGACAAGCCAAACACCGCGGTTGTTGTATGTCCCGGCGGCGGATACCATCACCTGGCCCTTGACCATGAAGGGAAACAAGTAGCCCAATGGCTTAACTCCATGGGAATTACCGCCCTGGTTCTTAAGTACAGGCTGGCCCCTGATTACCATCACCCCTCCCAGATGCTCGACGTACAAAGAGCTATGAGATATGCAAGAGCCAACGCGGAGTCCCTGGGAATCAATTCCGGCCGAATTGGGGTCCTGGGTTTTTCGGCCGGCGGACACCTGGCCTCCACCGCGGGTACCCATATTGCCGATCCGGACCCGGCCTCAGCTGATCCCCTGGAAAGGGTTACCTCCAGGCCTGATTTCATGATCCTTGTTTACCCGGTTATTTCCCTGACTACCCAGTGGACTCACCAGGGCTCCAAAAACAACCTTCTCGGTGAAAACCCGGATCCCGGACTGGTTGACTTGATGTCAAATGAACTGCAGGTAACTAAAAACACGCCTCCGACATTCCTGATACTAAGCGATCAGGATAAAGCTGTTCCTGCTGAAAACAGTGTCCTGTTTTACCTGGCTTTAAGAAAAGCAGGAGTCCCGGCCGAAATGCATATCTTCAAAAAGGGCCGGCACGGATTCGGGCTGGCACCCCTGGACTCCAACCTTTCAATGTGGCCGCACCTCTGCAAAAACTGGCTTATTGACAATAATTACCTGGATTGAGAATTGATTATGAAAACCTTAAACCTTCTATATATCACCACACTCACAACGGCCTGTCTGCTCCTCCTGTCAGCCTGCGGTTCGCGCCTGGACTATCCGGAAACCAGGACCGTTGAACAGGTTGACGTTATTCACGACACTGAAGTAAGCGATCCCTATCGATGGCTGGAAAACAGCGAATCAGAGGAAACAGCGAACTGGATCAAGGCCCAGAACCAATTGACTTTCCAGTATCTTTCAGGAATACCCGAAAGGCAGGAAATCCGCGAAAGGCTTACCCAGCTGTGGAACTATGAAAAATTCGGAGTTCCGGTGAAGCGGGGAGGAAAATATTTCTATTCTTACAATGACGGACTGAGGAATCAGGACCTGATCTATAAGCTCGAATCGCTGGATGCTGAACCATCACTGCTTATTGATCCCAACAAGCTCTCAGAAGACGGTACGGTTGCGCTTTCTTCCTGGGTAGTAAGCCCCGATGGGAAATTGATGGCCTATGGGATCTCTTCCGCCGGTTCAGACTGGCAGGAATGGAAAATACTGGATATAGAAACCGGGGAGGATTTACCGGACCATTTGAAATGGATCAAATTTTCCACGGTATCCTGGAACGTTGACAGCCGGGGATTCTATTACAGCAGATACGAAGCTCCTGCTGACGGGAACCTGCTGCAGAACATTAATAAATCCCAGAAAGTTTATTTTCACAAGGTCCAGTCAGGACAGGAAGATGACACCCTGGTGTTTGAACGCCCCGAGTATCCGGAATGGAGGGTCAACGGTACGGTCACCGAGGACGGAAAACTCCTGATCCTGGATATCGCCAAAGGGACTTCCGTGAAAAACGGGGTATTTTATATCGACCTTACAAAACGTAAAAGCAGGGTTGTCGAATTTCTGCTTCAGTTTGACGCCAGGTATGAATATGTAGGTAAAGAAGGAAGCAAGCTTTGGTTTTTCACAGACCTTGAGGCGTCGAAGGGGCGCCTGATCGAGATTGATATCAACAACCCGGTTCGTGATCAGTGGAAAACAATAATTCCCGAAAATGAAAACACCCTTGAAAGCGTCCACCTTGTTAACAGGCAGTTCGTGTGCAGGTACCTGAAAGATGTGACCGGGATGATTCGGGTTTACAGCAAAGAAGGGGCTGTCAGCAGCGAAATCGTACTGCCGGGCCTGGGCAGCGTTAACGGCTTATCAGGAAAACAGCAGGACACTGAAACCTTTTATTCATTCTCCAGTTTCACCACTCCGCCGACCGTATACCATTATGACTTTATTACCGGGGCAAGTGAGGTTTTCAGAAAACCGGAAGTGAATTTCGATCCGGATACTTATGAAACCAAGCAGATGTTCTGCCAAAGCAAGGACGGAACCCGGATACCGATATTCATCACCGCCAAAAAGGGAATCAGGCTGGACAACAAAAATCCAACCCTGCTGTATGGATATGGAGGTTTTAACATTTCCCAGAAGCCTTCTTTCTCGGTTTCACGTCTTGCCTGGATGGAAAGAGGGGGCGTTTTCGCCCTGGCTAATCTGCGGGGAGGCGGGGAGTATGGCGATGAATGGCACCAGGCCGGCATGAAGCTTAATAAGCAGAATGTGTTTGATGACTGTATTGCCGCCGGGGAGTGGCTGATCCAGAACGGCTACACCTCCGCGAAACACCTGGCCCTGGAAGGACGCAGCAACGGGGGCCTGCTGGTCGGCGCCGTGATTAACCAGCGCCCAGACCTGTTTGCGGCGGCAGTGCCTCACGTAGGAGTCATGGACATGCTCAGGTTTCACAAATTCACAATTGGATGGGCCTGGGTATCCGATTACGGTTCACCTGAAAATCCGGATGAATTTAAAGCCCTGTACGCTTACTCCCCGTACCATAACCTGAAAGAAGGAACGGAGTATCCTTCCGTACTTATCACAACCGGGGACCACGATGACCGGGTAGTGCCACTGCATAGCTTCAAATATGCCGCAAGGCTGCAGCAGGCGCAGAAAAGCAGAAATCCGGTCGTTATAAGGATTGAAACCAGGGCGGGACACGGCGCTGGAAAACCAACTGCCAAACGAATTGAAGAGGCCGCGGATGTGTTGGCTTTCCTGGCCAAAAACTGCGGCGGTTAGCTCCAGCAGATTCGATTAGAATCAACATAAAACAATAAGGAATGACCTGGCTTGGCGGAATAACTTAAACCTGCCAGGTCATTCCGGATCCTGTAAATAATTTTTACACTACTGGGAACAACAGCTTTATCCCCAATCCACCCGTTTCGGCCCCTGATATAATCACCGAAAATCTTCTTTCTGCAAAAAAAATTTACACTTCAAGCGGCTCAACCACCCCTTCCCCATGAAACTTCCACGGGACTTTCCAGTATAAAACGCCGGTTGAAAAAAAAGACATATTTACATAATCCACTGGTAGTCAACAATAAATAATGACTATATTTATTTTAGTGAAAAATTATTCATTTTTATTCACCTTTTCTGATTTTGCGGAATGTTTTTTGCTTGTTAAAACTCAAGAGCTTCATAGAAATGAATGTTCAAAATGCCCAGGGACCATTCCCTGATCAACCATAAAGGAGGGCGGCCGCCAATACCGCCCTTTTTTTTCCCGTCCCGGATTAAAATCCATTTGCATCATGGCACACTCTTTACCGAAACCAGCGGGAGCAGCAAGCCTGCAATCCCCGCATCCCGATCTCTGATATTTCACCTGGTTTTTGCCTGGAGCATCCGGCTTCTATATACTATTTCCCGCGGTATTCCTGTTCCACATACACCGGTTACAAAAGCGCCGCATGGTAAACCGGAACAATATAAGGATTTTTGAAAATGACACGACCAGCATCAATGACAGGTGCCGTCCTTCCCGGGAACAGCACCGTGGAATTCAAACAATTCGAGCTTCCGAAACCAGGGCATGGAGAGGTCCTGGTAAAGACAAAATCGTCCACAATCTGCGGAAGTGATATCCGGGCCATTTACCGCGAACACCTGGGAAAAGGTCCGGAAGCCTACCAGGGAGTGATCGCCGGACATGAACCATGCGGACAGATCCTTGAAACCGGACCCGGCTGCAGGCGCTTCAAGGAAGGTGACCGGGTTATCATCTATCACATTTCCGGATGCGGCCTCTGCAATGACTGCCGGCGAGGTTATATGATCAGCTGCACCAGCCCTGAGTACAGAAAAGCCTACGGGTGGCAGAGAAATGGGGGCATGGCCCCATATATCCTGGCCGAAGAAAAAGACCTGGTGCTGCTTCCTGACAGCCTGACCTATACCGACGGAGCCCAGGTGGCCTGTGGTTTCGGAACCGTCTACGAAGGTCTCGACAGGATTGGGATCAGCGGCAATGACTCCGTCCTGGTAACCGGGCTGGGTCCGGTCGGCCTGGCCGCGCTGATGCTCTGCAAGGCCATGGGCGCCTCCCAGTTAATCGGGGTGGACACAGTTCCGGAACGCATGGACCTGGCCGTTTAAGCTGGAATTGGCTGACAAGGTCCTTCCTGCCGGGCCGGATACCGTTAAGCAGGTGATGGCTTTGACCGGGGGTAAAGGTGTTGAAAGATCAGCGGACTGCTCCGGGAATGACCAGGCCAGGCAAACCTGCATCAGGGCGACCCGCAAATGGGGGAAAATTGTTTTCATAGGTGAAGGTGGAACCTGCAGCTTCAATCCAAGCCCCGACATAATCCACGAACAGAAAACAATATACGGATCCTGGGTAACCAATATCTGGCGCATGGAAGAACTGGTCGAGCGGATCGTACGCTGGGGTATCCACCCGGAAGACCTTGTCACCCATCGTTTCCCGCTGGAAAAAGCTTCGGAAGCATATGAACTGATGGCTGAAGGACAGTGCGGCAAGGTAGCCGTGGTTTTCGATGAAGAGATCAAAAAGGGTTGACCTAATGAACAGAGAATCATCATTTCGGATTTCTGAAAAGGGTATTGATCCCGCTTCGATACCCTGCAAAACAACAAACACGGGAGACCGTATTCCGGTTGTGGGCCTGGGCACTTTCGGGTCTGATAATGTCAGCTCGGAACATATTGCCGCGGCTGTTTCTGGCGCCATCTCCGTCGGCTACCGCCACATTGACTGCGCTTCAGTATACGGGAACGAAAAGGAGATCGGGCAAGCACTTTCAAATGTTTTCGCCAGCGGAGAGGTTCGGAGAGAAGAACTCTGGATCACTTCCAAGGTCTGGAATGATAAGCATGGTGAAGGAGATGTTCTCCTGTCATGCGCTCAAACCCTGAAAGACCTGCAGATAGAATACCTGGACCTCTACCTGGTTCACTGGCCTTTTCCTAACTTTCACGCCCCTGGATGTGACATAAACTCGCGTAATCCTGATTCAAAACCCTATATACATGAAAACTTCATGAAGACCTGGAGGCAGATGGAACGCCTGTTCAAGGCCGGACTGGTCAGAAATATAGGGATTTCAAACATGACAGTGCCCAAGATGGAACTGCTGCTGCGTGACTGCTCCATAAGGCCGGCATGCGCTGAAATGGAACTCCACCCCCATTTTCAGCAGGAGGAACTCTTCAGGTTCACCCGGGACAACGGGATCATTCCCATAGGTTACTGCCCGATCGGCTCCCCGGCCCGGCCCGAAAGAGACCGGACACCTGAAGATACAGTTGATACAGAAGATCCTGTAATTATGAAGATAGCCGATCGCCTGGGAGTCCATCCGGCCGTCGTATGCATCAAATGGGCCCTGCAGCGAGGCCAGATTCCAATTCCCTTCTCCACCACCCCGAGGAATTACCTGTCCAACCTGCAGGCAGCTGTAAGTGAACCCCTGACTGATGAAGAAATGAAAGAAATCAGCAGAATCGACAAAAACTGCCGGCTGGTAAAGGGGCACGTGTTCCTGTGGAAGGATGGTCAGACCTGGGAAGACCTCTGGGACCTGGATGGTGAGATAACGCCTCCGTAACCTGCCATGACCGTCTTTCAATTGACGATTGTGGCCGGAAGCATCCTTGCTTTCCGGTCCCGCAGGGACAGGTTGTAGCTGGAGCTGCCGGCTCCAGTGAAAGCATCCTTGCTTTCCAGTCCCGCAGGGACAGGTTGTAGCTGGAGCTACCAGCTCCAGTGAAAGCATCCTTGCTTTCCAGTCCCGCAGGGACAGGTTGTGGCTGGAGCTGCCAGCTCCAGTGAAAGCATCCTTGCTTTCCGGTCCCGCAGGGACAGGTTGTAGCTGGAGCTGCCGGCTCCAGTGAAAGCATCCTTGCTTTCCAGTCCCGCAGGGACAGGTTGTGGCTGGAGCTGCCAGCTCCAGTGAAAGCATCCTTGCTTTCCGGTCCCGCAGGGAAAGGTTGTAGCTGGAGCTGCCGGCTCCAGTGAAAGCATCCTTGCTTTCCGGTCCCGCAGGGACAGGTTGTGGCTGGAGCTGCTGGCTACAGCAAGGCAGAAATTTTCAGATTTTAACGCAGAGACGCAAAAGTCGCAGAGCCGCTGCAATCTCTTTTCTACTCCCGCTATTGATAATTTTCTGCGATCTCCGCGGCATAGCGGAACTGCGCTGACGGATTTCCCATACCCATCCTGGGCATGGGGGTATTCCAAGGGCAGGATGCCCGTGGCACGCTTCACTGGAGCGAGCCGCTCCAGCTACTAACTACTCCCCGCTTCCCACTTTCAGCACACTGAGAAAAGCTTCCTGCGGAATATCCACCCTGCCGACACTTTTCATTCGCCGTTTTCCCGCCTTCTGCTTTTCAATCAGTTTTCTTTTGCGGGAAATGTCTCCGCCGTAGCACTTGGCAATAACATTTTTACGAAGGGCCGGAATTGATTCAGCGGCGATGATTTTTGATCCGATCGAAGCCTGGAGCCTGATCTGGAAAAGCTGACGGGGAAGAACCTCTTTCAGCCTTTTGACAAGGGCCTTTCCCTTATTGAAGGCCCGATCGCGATGACTGATGAAACTCAAGGCGTCTACGGATTCTCCGTTGACCAGGATATCCAGCTTTACCAGCTTGTCTTCACGATAACCGGACAGCTCGTAATCAAAGGAGGCATATCCCCGGGTGCGGGATTTCAGGATGTCAAAAAAATCCATCAGGATTTCAGCCAGGGGCAATTCATAGCTGAGCATCACCCGGCTTACCCCGGTATATTCCATATTCAGGAAACTGCCCCGCCGATCCTTACATAATTCCATGCAGGATCCGACATAGGCTTCTGGAGTCATTATTCCCGCTTTAACGTATGGTTCTGAAATCGACTGTAACGCCATGGTTTCGGGCCAGTTGGCGGGATTATCGATATAAACCGTCTCTCCCGATTTCAATTCTATCTTATAGATAACTGATGGCGCCGTCGCCACCAGGTCCAGGTCAAATTCCCGTTCCAGCCTTTCCTGGACTATTTCGCTGTGCAGCAATCCCAGGAACCCGCAGCGGAAGCCAAACCCCAGGGCGGCAGAGGTCTCCGGTTCAAAAGTCAAAGACGCGTCGTTGAGCTGCAGCTTGGAAAGGGCTTCACGAAGATCGGCAAACTGCTCATTATCAACCGGATAGAGGCCGCAGAAAACCATTGGTTTGGCCTCGGCATAACCGGGAAGCCTCTCCTTGGCGGGATTGGCGCTCGAGGTGACCGTGTCACCAACCTTGCAAAGGCCCATCTCCTTGATAGCTGCGTGGAAAAATCCTACCTGTCCGGCGTCCAGTGATTCGGTTGAACTCATTTCAGGAGCAAAAACACCAACCCCGTTCACTTCGGCCTGGTAGCCGCTGGCCATCATGCGGATTTTCATCCCTTTGCGTATGGAGCCTTCCACGACCCGGATATAGGCGACTATTCCCAGGTAGGAATCAAAATGGCTGTCAAAGACCAGCGCCCTCAAAGGCATATCCACATTAACTTCCGGGGGCGGAATTCGTTTTACAACAGCTTCAAGAATCTCTTCAATGCCTATCCCGGCCTTGGCGCTGGCTTCTATGCACTCAGATCCTTCTATAAGCAGTGTTTCTTCGATCTCCTCCCTGACTCTTTCGGGATCCGCGGCCGGAAGATCTATCTTATTCATCACCGGAATGATAGCGAGATTGTGCTTCATGGCCAGGTTCACATTGGCCAGGGTCTGGGCTTCAACACCCTGGGCGGCGTCCACTACAAGGATGGCGCCTTCACAGGCGGCCAGGCTCCTGGACACTTCATATGCAAAATCCACATGGCCCGGGGTATCAATGAGGTTAAGTTCGTATACCTCACCATCCTGAGCCTTGTAATAGATCCTGACAGCGGCCATCTTAATCGTGATGCCGCGTTCCCGCTCCAGGTCCATCTTATCCAGCAGCTGGGACCTCATGCGGCGGGACTCAACGGTCCCGGTGGCTTCAAGAAGCCTGTCGGCCAGGGTGGATTTCCCATGGTCTATGTGAGCGATGATGCAGAAATTCCTGATTCGTTTTTGCATATTCAGATTATCGATTCGTCGAAAGCCGCGGCCGGTTCACGCAATCCGTAAGCCTGCCTGAATTACCTTATTCCGGCACATCCGGTAATTGCGTAGAAACTACTATTCAGGAAGAGCTGCTCCCGCGTCCGCCGCGGCAATATCCGCCACGTTAACCTGGCAGGGAGACTGGGCGCATTCCGAAGCCTCTCCGGAAAACAGCTTGATCATGTTATATCCGCCCTGGATGTTGAGCAGGTTGTTCCAGCCGGAATTCATCAGTATTCGCTGGGCCACGTAGCTTCGATATCCACCCAGGCAATGGAGGGCTACTTTACCAGTCACAGGGACCTCATTCTTTCGATTCCTGATCTCATCCAGGGGAATATTGACAGCCTGGGGAAGATGGCCTTCCGCGAATTCTTCCGGGGTCCTGACATCAATAATCACCGGCGGGTTTTCACTCTCCAGCATCTGGTTAAACTGGGTAACTGTGATATCCGGCATTACACCCTTCAGGGAATTATTGGCGGCAAAACCAGCCTGGATGGTTACATCCTTGGCACTGCCGAAAGGAGGAGCGTAGCAAAGGTCCAGCTGTTCCAGGTCCGAAATGGTCATATCGCCCATAATTGCCGTAGCTATTATATCTACTCTCTTGTCGACACCCTTTCCGCCGCAGCACTGGGCGCCCAGCAGGGCTCCAGTCCCTGACGCCCATACCAGCTTCAGGCACATTGCCTCTGAACCGGGATAATAACTGGCATGATCAGGACCAGCCATATATGTAACCTGGTAATCAATGCCGTTTTCCAGGGCCTGCCCCTCGGTAATACCGGTGACAGCAGCGGTAACGCCCGCGACCCTTACGACGGAGGTGCCCAGCACTTTCCGGAGCTTCAACCTCTGCGGATCATCATCCGGACGCCCCATCAGGTCATAGGCGGCATTTAGTCCGGCAGCCCTGCCTGCCTTATTGGCGGGCCCGGCCAAAGGAATGCACACCGGTTTATTCAATACAGCATGAATGGTCTCACTGTTATCACCGGCCGCGTATACCGCGGGATCACTGGTGCGCTGGAATTCATCCACCTTGATGGCCCTTGATTTTCCAAGTTCCAATCCGGCATCCACTGCCAGCTTGACAGCAGGCCTCACTCCAACCGAGAGAACACACAGATCAAAAATAATTTCTCTTTCACCTGAAGTCAGGGCAATCTGTTCACCCGCCGCACCGGTGGTGAATTCCACTACGGCTTCCCCCAGGACAACATTCACGCCGGTCTGCTCCAGGGCCCGGGTTGCAGTCAAGGTCATTTCCTTGTCCATTACCGGAATCAGCTGATCCGCGAGTTCAACCAGTGTCACATCGAATCCCCTGGTCTGCAGCTGCTCAGCAGTCTCCAGCCCAATATATCCGCCTCCGATAACCAGGGCTTTAAGATCCAAACCCTTTCCGACCTCGTCAATCCTCGCGGTGATACTGTCTACGTCGGGAACAGTTTTCAGGGTATACACGCCCTGGGCTGATTCCAGGCCCTGGATCGGCGGAACCAGTGCTTCCGCTCCGGTCGCGAGCACCAGCCGGTCATAACCCAGTTCTTCTTTACCGCCGTCAGCGGTTGCCAGGGTTACTGATTTCTCTTTAAGATTCACGGATTCAGCAGTGGTATTCAGGCGCACATCCACGTTAAAGCGATTGATGAAGGTCTCGGCATCTGAGACAAAAAGATCATTTCTGTCCGCGATTTCTCCGCCCAGATAGTAGGGAAGCCCGCAATTGGCAAAACTCACATACGGGCCGGATTCAACCATAACAATCTCGATTTCTTCCGAAGTCCTGCGGGCCTTGGCCGCTGCCGAAGCACCAGCCGCAACACCACCGATGATAACTAATCTCTTCATATCTTAAAATTCCTCAAAAATTTACTTAATACAGGTATAAATTACCATATGGCAAAATTTACAGGATGGTTTCATAATTGGACAGAAACTGAAGCACAGCATAGTCCCTGGTTTTCCGCCGGAGTTTACTGGTACCAAAGCCGCAGTTTCAATTCCCAGCCGGCCAGGGAATCTTATTGAAGTGATGAAGTTTAAAGCACCGGGCATTTCAAGTCAATTCATGAGCCTGCGGCCGGCAATCAGGCCCTCCCGGGTTTGCAGAAAACCCCTTGAGAATAGGCTTGGACACCCCTTCCATTTCGAAGGTGTTTAGTATATTAATAATAGTCTAGGTGATCTCCGGTGACAGTCGGCCTTAATTGGCGCCTGATATGGTGACTGGAATGCCGGTTCGTACAAAAAGCAAACACTCAGGAACAAAAAAATATGTTCAAAAATTCAAAGATTTACTTCTCCCCTTCAATTGTAATTATCCTCTTAATCCTTGCCTCTTTCTCCCTCCTGGCCCAGCCGGGAAAGGAAGCGAGGGAAGAAAACATGCAGGACCCTGACAGCTTTCAGCTCAGGATAAATATTCCTTCCGACCTTGATGAGTGGAAGGCCAGGAGGGCCTGGCTGCGGCAGAAAACCCTGGTCAATGCCGGATTATGGCCTGAACCGGAAAGATCGCCGCTGAATCCCAGGATTTTTGACAGTAAGGAAGGTGAGGGATTTACTGTTTCAAAGGTTTATTTTGAAAGCTTACCCGGTTTTCTCGTCACCGGAAGCCTCTATGAACCCGCAGGGCGAAAAGGGCCCTTCCCCGCGATTCTGACTCCCCACGGCCATTGGCAATACGGAAGATTACAAAACCAGGGAGCGGGATCCATTCCGGGCCGCTGCATAGACCTGGCCCGCCAGGGATTCGTGGTGTTCAGCCCCGACATGATTGGATACAACGATTCAATACAGCTTCCCCATGATTCAAACAAAATCCTGAGCCAGATGAAGGCTGACAAACCACTCCCCTGGGAATCCCGTACCTACAGGCCGGATTTTATTTTCCCGGAAGCTGAATACAACGGGCTCAGCCTGGGAGGGCTGCAGCTCTGGAACAATATCAGGAGCGTAGATTTCCTGGCCGGCCTGGATAATGTGGATCCTGGCCGGATCGGAGCCACAGGAGCCTCCGGGGGGGCGAGCCAGGTAATCCTGCTGATAGGGGTTGATGACCGAATTGCCGCGGCAGCGCCGGTTAACATAATAGGGGCGGCCAGGCATCCCGGATGCCGCTGCGAAAATATCCCCAACCTGTGGATTGACTCTTCCACCCTGGAACTGACAGCCACGTTTGCCCCCAAACCGCTGTTAATGGTTTCGGCGACCGATGATCCCTGGACTCCGCTCACGCCCGAGCGGGAATTTCCTCTCATGCGGAAATTCTATGACCTCTACGATGCCGGTGAAAACGTGGCCAATGCCCACATAAACGGCCCCCATAACTATAATGCGGATACAAGAGCGGCTGTTTATAAATGGATGGTCAGGCACCTGAAAGCCGAAGGCCCCTTGATTACCGAGCCTGATGAATATCCCGACCTGTCTTCGCTTGGCGATCTGCGGGTGTTTCCGGATAAAATCCTGCCGGATTGCGCGGCCTCCGCCCAGGAAGTCCTGAAAAGATGGGTGGATAATTCCAAGAAACAGTTTGAAGAGTCCCTGCCTGAGAACAAGGAAGAATACCAGGGGTTCAAAAAAGAGTTTCAGGCCGCCCTGTCCCGGAACCTGAACGTTGTCCCCCCGGAAATCGAATCACTCAGTTACAGTGTGGAAACTGAAGAATCCAGAAACGGCATACTATACAAAATCGAAATGATCGGTTCTGAAAAGCAGCACAACTGGGTTGAACTGGAATCAGCATGCGGGGATGCCGAGCCTGACAAAGCCGCGCTGGTGATCTTCCCTGACAAGCTGGGAACCCTGCTCAACCCTGACGGCTCCTCCGATTTCACCTGGCTCAAGCCTATGCTTGACAGGAAATACCAGGTTTATCACATCAAGGGATATGCTTCTGACCAGCTTTCAGTTTCCCAGAGGAAACGGGACTCCTTCAGCTGGTCTGACGCTTATAACCGTGACAATTTGACCAATGGGATACTGGATGCCGTGACAGCTATACGGAGCATCAGGGAAGCTAATCCCGATCTACCCCTTTCCGTCATAGGACTGGACAGCAAAGGATTAACAGCCGCCGCCGCGGCAGCACTGGATGGAGATACTGACAGGATTGCCGTCGACCTGGATGGATCTGATCCCTCTTACTGGAAAGAACTGCGTGAGAATTTTCCGGTTCCCGGATTCCAGCGTATCGGAGACATGAGAACTGTTTTACTGCTCCTTGCTGAATCTGACCTGATTATCTTCAATTCAGCAGACGAATATGACCCAGGCTGGATTAAAGATCGTTTCTCCCTTTTAGGTCTTTCCAATAACCTGACATTTCTCGCTGAGGAGACTAAGTTTAATCCGAATCATCTTCGATAACTCGAACCTGACAGTAGGGAAAACGGAACAGTTTTTACCGACCGTTTGGTTACAAAAAATAAACTGGAGAATAATTATGAAAACTTTTAAAAAAGCCATCCTGCTTTTATTACTTACCGGCCTCCTGGCGGCATGCGCCCAGCAGCCGACAGAAGAACCCGCATCAGAAGAACCCGCCATGGTTGAAGAAACCGCGGATAACACCCTTACCGCTGACGAAGCGGCAGGAGGCTGGGAACTCCTTTTTGATGGAACCACCATTGATAAGTGGAGAGCCTTTCGGGGAGAAACAGTTCCCCCGGGATGGACTGCCCAGGATGGAACCCTCTTCTTTAACGGCAAAGACGCCGGGGAAGGTTATGGAGACCTGACCACAATCGAACAGTTCGCGGATTTCGAATTGAAGCTGGAGTGGAAAATTTCACCTGACGGTAACAGCGGAATCCTCTTCAGGGTAACCGAGGACGAGGAACAGGAGTTCCATACGGGACCTGAAATGCAGATCATAGACGATAGAGCTGATCGTTACAAAGAACTGGAGCCCAACCGTAAATCAGGCGCGAATTATGGCCTGCAGGCCCCTTCCACAACCAATACCAACCCGGCAGGCGAATGGAATTCAGTACACCTGATCGTCAATGGAGCCCACGTTGAACAGTGGCAGAACGGGGAGAAGGTAGTCGAATACGAACTCTGGACTCCGGAATGGAAGGAAGCAGTTTCGAAAACCAAATTCGCGGAATGGCCCAGTTACGGAATGAACAAGCAAGGCCATATTGTCCTCCAGGACCATGGCGCCGGAGTATGGTTCAAGAATCTAAAAATCAAACGCCTGAACCAGGAAGAAGCCGAATCTGAATAACTTGTACCAGATATCAAAAACAGCGGCTTGGATATATGCTGAGATGGCTATCCAGGCCGTTTTCCTGTCAGCGGAAATAAATACCTGCTACCTATAAAACGGGCCGTAAGGCCCTGAAATTGAATAGCCCAGGGCGACCGAAGGAAGCCCTGGGTAAAAGTAATCCTAAAAAATTGGAGCCCTGTAGGGGTGACATTTGCCTTCAGTTCCATAAATATCGTTCGTCATATTTCAGGCTGTGCCTTCGCAATAAGCGTAAGAGTTCATCCTGAAATCCATATTTGGAATGGTGCCTTCGCTGATTCTGGATGTACTTGATAACATAATTTGCCTGAGATTCACTTACCGAAAACGAAGCATAGCCACTCTGCCAGGCAAATCCTTTCATGCCTGGTACCCTTTTATGTATCCAATATGATGATGAAGACTTAATTCGATTTACAAATTGAGAAAGACTAATTCTTTTGTCGAGGGATGAAAACAAATGAATGTGATCATTTAGCCCTCCTGCCTCAATCAATTTGCAGCCGATCTTATTCATATTACCGCCTATGTACCTATAGAGTTCATCCGACCATTCATCCCCGATCAAATTTATTCTGCCTTTTGTACTGAACACGGTGTGCTGAAGATTCTGTACCAGTGATTGAGACATTTATTTCTCCTTCTGGTACAAATAACGTATGAGTTGGGAAATTCGCGAAATTTCTGTCCAGCCTTTTAGCTCACACCTACAGTGCTCGCCTTATTTTTCGGCAGGTTTTCCAACCTAGGGCTCAGCCTGCGGCTTCGCCCTAGGCTATTAAATTTCAGGGCCTTACGGCCCGTAATACTTACAGATTCAGGGCGGATTATTACAAAGTAAGGCAACTCAAATGCGAATGTTATTTATTAGCTTAAAGCTCAGGGCACTTCGCAGTTACGCAGCGTGACACCGGAACGCAAGGAAGCTTCCGCACACTCCTTCCGCTTAGCTGATAACGACAACGAGAGAAGCCAACAAATACGGCCCGGATCCCCGTTAAACGAGGTTTCCGGGCCGTTTCAATTATCAGGCGACCGTCAGGCCCTACCCCTTGAACTCCGCCACAAGTCCCTGCATGGTAGCTTTGGCGTCACCAAAAAGCATCCGGGTGTTTTTCCTTGAAAAACAGCGGATTCTGGATCCCGGCAAAACCTGTTGCCATGGAACGCTTCATTACTATCACCGTGCGGGCTTTATCCACCTCTATTATGGGCATTCCGTATATGGCGCTGGTTTCATCATCCCTGGCCGCCGGATTGACAACATCATTGGCTCCGACCACCACGCATACATCCACGGGTGCCCATCTGGGGATTGATATTCTCCAGCTCCACGAATTCGTCGTAGGGAACATCAGCTTCAGCCAGGAGCACGTTCATATGTCCGGGCATGCGCCCGGCTACCGGATGAATGGCAAACTTCACATCCGTGCCATTGGCGTCCAGCAGGTCGGACAGCTCTTTAACGGCATGCTGGGCCTGGGCGACAGCCAGTCCGTAACCCGGCACGAAAACCACTGATGAGGCGGATTCCAGCAGGTAATAGGTGTCCTCCAGGTTAATCGCGCGGGCTTCACCCTGCACGCCTCCGGAACCAGTGCCCGCTGCTGAACCGAATCCGCTGAACAGTACATTCGCCAGCGAACGGTTCATCGCTTTGCACATGATCATGGTCAGGATAATTCCGCTGGCTCCCACAAGGGCGCCGGCCACGATCAATATATAGTTACCCAATACAAAACCGGCGGCACAGGCAGCCATTCCGGAGTATGAATTCAGGAGTGAAATAACTATCGGCATATCGGCTCCGCCGATCGGCATAACAGCCATCACACCCAGGATAAAAGAGACTGCCAGGACCCCCCAGAAAACCATGGCGACAATCTGGGGATCAGGGCCCAGAACAAAATAAATGCCTCCCCCGACAATCAGAAGCAGCAGAATAGAGTTAACTACCTGCTGACCGGTGAAAAGAAAAGGCTTGCTGACGCCGAAATTGCCAATCCAGATTTCTTTAAGCTTGGCCCAGGCAATAAGGCTTCCGGTGAAGGTAATTCCTCCAATTAAAACTGCCAGGAATGTCGCGGTAGATGCCTGTAGCGGAAGGCCTTCGGGACTGCCCGAATATTCGGCCCAGCCAACCAGGAGGCTGGCGATACCGCCAAAACCGTTAAGCAGTGCCACCATTTCGGGCATGGAAGTCATTGCTACCAGGCGGGCGGCCAGGATGCCCACAACCGCTCCGGCAAAAACACCGACAGCTATCAGTTTAAAATCAATGATGTCCTGGTGGAATAAGGTTACTGTAACCGCCAGCAGCATCCCGATTGAAGATATAAAATTTCCCCGCCTCGCTGTGCTGGGAGAGCCCATGAATTTAAGGCCTATCCCGAAACACATGGCGGAAACAATGTAGGCAAGATTTATCATCCAGATACTCACTTTTCAGGCCCCTCCTTTTTCCTGAACATCGAGAGCATCCGGTTTGTTACCAGGTAACCCCCCACGACGTTAATTGTTGCGAAAAACACGGCAAGAGTCCCAAGATAGGCGCTGAGGTTCTCGCCCCCTGCCCCTGAAGCCAGAAGAGCGCCAACCAGGGTTATCCCTGAAATGGCATTGGATCCGGACATGAGGGGAGTGTGAAGCGCGGCCGGGACTTTTGATATGAGCTCGAATCCCAGAAAAATTGCCAGCATCAATATGAACGCTAAAAAAATGATTTCGCTGCTCAAACTATTCTCCTTCCTTTAGCATGGGATGGCAGATTTCTCCGCCATGGGTCACCAGGCATCCACTGATAATCTCATCTTCCAGCTCCAGCCTGAAAATCTTATTTTCAACATCCCAGAAATGACTGACCAGGTTGGTCAGGTTGCTGGAATACATCTGGCTCGCGTCAAGGGAAACCCTGGACGGCAAGGGGGCAAAGCCAATAATCTTGACACCATTTCTTTCCACGATCTCTCCCGCTTTTGAGCCGTGGACATTTCCGCCGCTTTCAACGGCAAGATCTACTACAACGCTTCCCGGCTTCAGCCCCTCCAGCATAGCCTCATTCACAATCAAAGGAGCCTTGCGGCCGAATATCTGGGCCGTTGTAATAACGATATCGCTCCTTTTCAAATGCTTGGCCATCTCTTCCTGCTGTTTTTTCAGCTGCTCTTCGGTCAGGGCCTTGGCGTAACCCTGGCTGGTACTGCCGGTCTCCCCTATGTCCAGTTTCACGAAACGCCCGCCCAGCGACCTGACCTGTTCTTCCACTTCAGGACGGGTATCATAGGCTTCAACTATTGCCCCGAGACGCTTGGCCGTGGCAATCGCCTGGAGTCCGGCCACGCCGGCTCCGATGACAAACACCCTGGAAGGTGAGATCGTCCCGGCCGGGGTCGTCATCATCGGAAAGATCTTCTGCAGGTTATCAGCAGCAACTATTACCGCCACATACCCGGCAAGATTGGCCTGGGATGAAAGGGCATCCATCTTCTGGGCCAGGGTAGTCCGCGGAATCATCTCCATGCAGATTGCTGAAATCCTGTTGCGGGCCAGCACTTCCAGGTACTCGCGGTCATTAAACGGGTCCAGGTAGCTGACAAGCAGCGCGTCCTTCTTGATTTTAGGAATCATTTCAGCGGGCGGCTTATGCAGGCACAGGACCATATCAGCTTCCGCCAGGACCTGGTCCCGGCCGCAGACTTCGGCGCCGGCGTCGCGGTAGGCCTGATCAGGTATCCTGACCGTTTCTCCAACCCCCTCCTCCAGCAGCATTACGGCACCCTGCTCTGTAAGCCTGGCAACACTATCAGGCACCAGCGGCACCCGGTTGTCGCCATAGCGGTTTATCCTTACAGATCCAATTTTCATAACTCCCCTCCGTTTTGTCGGATTCCTGATTCATTTACACAGGCCGCAATATTCCACACCGCATAATCCGCCGTTGTTGAAACAGCCTGCCCTGCCAATAATATTTCTTTATTCAGTCAGTCTGCAAATGCCTGCAATCCCGGCGTAATGCCCTACATCTGTCCTGTTCAAAATAAAAAACAGCCGGACCTGATGACAGGGAAAACCAGCCGTTACCTTTATCCCACATGCAACTGACGGTTTCAGGCTTTTTGTCATCCTGCCCGGCTGAAATAACTAACCGGTTGATACTCACATTATCCGGCAAGACCTATAATCCGTTTTGCGTTTTCGTTGTACACTTTCCGGAGGATAGAATCAGGCAGATTCACACCGGAAATCTGCCACCTGCCCTGGGGTGGAGTTTCAGCCGGAGCATAATCAAAATACTCGTCATCTGTTTCCAGGAACCTGTAATAAATCTCATACAGTTTCTCCCCGAACACCTGCTGGGGAGTCTGGAATCCGTAAGGGACGGCATCGGTCCCGAACATGATCCTGTCCTGGTATTCTTCGAAAAACCTGCGGGCCCGACGAGGCTGCCGACCCAGTTCACTGATCCTGGCCGAAAAATCGACATACAGGTTCGGGCATTCGTCCAGGCAGGCTGATACAAAATCCAGGTTTTCAGAATTGCCTATATGACAGGCCACAAAATTGGTATTGGGATGCCTTTTGATCATACGCTGCCTGGCTTCCTGGAGTTCCCTGTCGCTTGGGTATTCCTTACCGTAAAAAGACCAGTCAGGATGGGCATTCAGCTCTTCAAAACGTTCATTGTACTGATCGATAGGCTCGAAGAAGGCTTCAGGATCAGAAATGTGGATCCAGACCGGCATTTTCATGGCGCCTGCAGCTTCCCACATCAAGTCATACCTGGGATCGTCAACCTTCACAAAAGGACCTTTATCCAGCTGCTCCCTCAAAAACAAACCCAGGGTTTTCAATATCTTGAGGCCCTTGGCCCCGGCGCCCTTGGCTCGTTCAACTTCATCAGCCAGAAGCTGGCTGTAGTTGGGTTCCAGGATCATCTGGTACATGGGTTCAACAAACGTGACAAAACGCTCGGAATGCTTTCCGCTGAAATGATGCAGGATCTCATCCAGGGCCGAGCCATAGCCACCGGTCAGGTTAACCATGATTTCTACACCCTTCCGGTCCATAACCTCAACCAGTTCCTGCTTGGACGCAAGGTAGGACACCCGGCTGCGGGTTCCGCCGCCGCGGCCCACGAAGGTAATATGGGTATGGGTATCGATAACCGGGAACTTGGGAGTCATTACCGGGGTTTCTTTAACATGCAGGTGGCTTCTGGGTTTAAAATCCTTGAGCGCCAGCGGGCATTCTTTTTCATGGGCTTCATGCGGAGCTCCCGAAGACCTGCCAACGTGTTCCTGCGCAGGTTTGGCATTTAAGCTTCCCCCTAGTGCGGCAGTCATTGACGCCCCGGCCACGCCGGAAAGCCACTTTCTTCTATTGTAATCTGACATAATTGAATAACCTCCATATAATTTAAATCTCTCTGAGTGTTATTTCACAGAGACAGCTGAAGGGAATGCCGCGACAACACCCGCGGTTATTCCCTGGGTACCAATCCTATATCTTAGTCCTACGCGACAAAGTTTCTCAAGAATTTCAGGCTTCAGCCCACTGTTTCCGGATAAGGTCAGCGGCCGCCGGAATGGTTACCAGCCTGTCGCCCACTGAACCGCATTCCAGGCTGACGTAATCCTGGTAATTGATATCCTTGAGGCCCCGGAAACCATCCACGTAATTGTCACCTTCATCTTCGCCCGGCATTTTCCGGTTTTTCCGGCTGGCAATGTGCACATGGTGGAGATTGTCACCGCCGGAGATGAAAGCTCCCCGGTCACTGGTCTCTTCCCAGGTCATATGCCAGAAATCACCCATAACCGAAACACCCGGACCTTCAACATCCCGGGCTATGGCCGCGGCATCAGCCACCTGGCGGCAGAAATAACATTCCTTTCTATTCAGGGGCTCGATAAGCAGCCTGGTTCCATGCCCGTCGGCAAATTCGCCCAACTCCTTCAACTGTTCTATCAGAATAGCACGGGATTCCTTGTGGGGCAGGGATTCCTGGCGGTTAAACGCAGGTACAAATATCAAACCGGTGGACTTGAGTTCCCCGGCAGCTGCCAGGATTTCCTTGAGGGATTCACGACACTGTTCCCTGATCTTGGGATCCGGAGAGATCAGCCAGCCCTCAAATCCGGCACAGATCGCGCTGACCTTAATCGTCCGGTTGGCCAGGGCACCCTGTATTTCCTGGACCCTTCCGGTCAGGCCTTTGCCGCTTACCTCCAGCCCAACAAATCCATTCTCCTCCAGGAAATCAAGCTTGGCGGCCAGCTCATCCTGGGGCGCCCTGCTCTCCTGGCTGGAGAGCTTGAGAACAGCGGTACTCGTTTCTTCAGGTACGGCAGCAACTTCCGGGGTCGGGCTTGAACAACCATAGGACGCGGCTGCGGTACCTGCTGCAGTCACTTGTAAAAAATTTCTTCTATTAAGTTTCATGATCGTATCAATTTACCAGAGAAAAAACGGGTAATACAGACAAGACAGTAATATTCACAATATTTTTTTCTGTCAATGCTCCTGTATTTCATTATTTCCGTATAAGGCTGGATTTATTACTTGAAGACTTCTTTCATTTGACCGATCATTAATAGATAAATTCACTATTGCCGGATTGCCGGAATGTAAATCCAGAATAGATCAGATTAACTATAACGACCAGGATTTCAACATGAAAAGAACATCTCTGCTTTCAGTCTTATTTGTAATATTACTAATGTTTCCCACCAGCCTTTTCTCCACTGACTTCGAATTTATGCCGGGGGCGGCATATGATCCCGCTATCCCAACCCTGAAGCAGGTCGTGGGCCATGCCAACGGCGAAAAGATTACAACCGTATCCGATATGGAAAAATATCTGCGGGCCCTGGAGGAATCTTCTCCCAGGATGAAACTGCTTCCATACGCCAAAAGCTGGGAGGGCCGGACACTTCACTACGTTGTGATTTCGTCTGAAGAGAATATGAACCGGCTCGATGCCATAAAATCAAATATCCAAAAAATCGCTTTTCCCGACCAGGGTGTAAGTGATTCAATAATCGAGAATATGCCGGCTGTTGCCTGGCTGGCCAATGGAGTGCACGGCAGTGAAATATCAGGCCCTGAGGCAGCACTCTTAACGGCCTATCACCTTCTCGCCGCCCAGAATGATGACACAGTCAACAATATCCTGAATAACTGCATCACCATTATTGACCCCCTTCAAAATCCTGACGGCAGGGCGCGCTTTGTGAACTATTTCACCCAGAGGGTGGGGAGATGGCCCGACGCAGACCCGCAGGCCGCTGAACATAACGAATCATGGCCCGGCGGAAGATACAACCACTACCTTTTTGACATGAACAGGGATTGGTTCGGAATGACCCAGCCCGAGACCGAGGGCAGGATTAAACTGTTCCAGGAATGGTATCCGCAGGTTATGGCTGACCTCCACGAAATGGGCGGAAATTCAACCTACTACTTCGCACCTCCGGCCATTCCCCACAATCCTGAGATTACCGATATCCAGAAGGAATGGCTTACCAACATGGGCCGTAATAATGCCAAATGGTTCGATAAAATGAAATTCGATTACTTCACCCGTGAGGTATTTGATTCCTTCTATCCCGGGTACGGAGAGGGTTGGCCCATGTTCCAGGGCACGATCGGAATGACCTACGAACAGGGTTCCGTGCGGGGCCTGGTACTGAACCGGGACGACGAAACCACAATGGATTACCGGGAGTCGGTTCATCATCAGTTCATAGCATCCGTTTCAACCCTTGAAGCGGCCGCGGTGAACAGCAAGGAACTTGTCCGGAACTTCTACAATTACCGGAAAAATGCCGCTGAAGGAAACTTCAAAAGAGAAGTCAAGGAAATTATTCTTTCTGAAAGCCCTGATCCTTCCCGCACCATTAAACTTGTGAACAATCTCCTGAAACAGGGAATCCAGGTTAAAAGGGCAACCGCGGAATTCAAAAATTCCAGGGCCAGGGACTTTTTCAATGATGAATTTGCTGAAACCTCTTTTCCGGCAGGTTCGTTTATAGTGCCCCTCGACCAGGCCGCCGGCCACCTTGCCGCCACCCTGTTAATGAGGCACACTCCCCAGAGTGAACATTTCATAGAGATCCAGAAGGAAAGAAGGGATAAAGGCCTGGGAGACCAGATCTATGATTTAACCTCCTGGTCCCTGCCCCTGCTGTTCGATGTTAAAGCCTGGGAGACCGGGGAGGTTTCCAGCGCGGACTTTCAGACTGTTAATGAACCCCTGGCTGAAAAAGGAGCTGTAACAGGAGGCAAAGCTTCCCTGGCTTACCTGGTTCCGTGGAATTCAAACTCTTCAGCCAAAATCCTGGCTGAACTGTTCCGGAGGGATATCAGGGTTTTCGCTTCTGATCTTCCCTTCAGCATCCTGGACCGGGAATTCCCCGCCGGATCACTTATCGTTAAAACAAAAAACAATCCTGGAGACCTTTATGAGCAGATAAGTGAAGCCGCCGCGTCATCAGGGGCTTCGGTGTTCTCTACTGATTCAAGCTGGGTTGCTTCAGGGCCAAATTTCGGAAGCAATAACGTCAGGTTCCTGGAACGGCCCAGGGTAGCGCTCCTCTACGATATGCCCACCAACCCCACGGCCACCGGAGCTGTCAGGTTTATCCTGGAACAGCAGTATGGTTACCCGGTAACCCTGATCCCGGGAATGAACCTGGGCCGGGCCGACCTGTCGGGCTACAACGTTCTTATTGTTCCCCAGGGATCACGCTACACCGGAGGCTTAAATTCTGTTCTGGGCGGGCGTGTGCTCGAAAAAATCAAGAGCTGGGTCACGAATGGGGGAACCCTGGTTACCCTGGGCGCGTCAACCGAATTCCTGACCGGTGAAAAAGTGGGACTTCTGTCTACCCGGGCTGAATTCAAGGACTCTCCCGATAAAAAAGAGAAAGAAGGAAAAAGCCCGAACAAAACCAGGCCGGATAATATTCCGGGTGCAATTCTCAGCATAACCGTGGACAATACCCACTGGCTGGGATTCGGCTATGACGAGGGACTGCCAGGTCCTGGTGGACAGCAACCGGATTTTCACCCCCCTTGAGACCGGGGCCGGGCGCAATGTGGCTCTTTATAATGCTGATCCTGAAAAAGTCATGGTCAGCGGATTCGCGTGGGAAGAATCCTTGCGGCAGATCGCCGGGAAGGCCTGCATAATGCACCAGCGGTCCGGAAACGGAAATGTTGTGGCCTTCGCTGAAGACATCAATTACCGGGCATTCCAGGACGGAACCAACCTGTTCTTCCTGAATGCCGTCTTCTTCGGACCGGGACATTAAGGAAAAGCGGGCCAACGCCCGCTTTTCCTTAATT
Organism: Acidobacteriota bacterium; assembly: GCA_963666915.2. Taxonomy (GTDB): domain Bacteria; phylum Acidobacteriota; class UBA6911; order RPQK01; family JAPXNP01. The sequence continues at coordinate 45,883 of CAXXEX010000002.1, read as the reverse complement.
CAAAATTAAAAGATTCAAAATTAAAAATTGGGGCCTGCCTGGGATACACGCAGGCCTTTTTCTTGTTATCACCCATAAAATATTTAATTTCTAACCTGTGATAGGGAATCTATAAGAATTTAGTAAGACGCTTATGTACTTCCTGCTTCTGTTCAGAAATGCGGAATGCAACTTTTTTCAGGATCTCTGTTCTCAGAAGAGCCCCCGCCGCCGCGGGGGCAGAATGGTCAAGTCCTGAAATAAAGTTGACACTTTAGAAGGAGACAACCTATATCAGGACAAGACCGAATCTTGAATTTTGAATCTTGAATTTTGAATTCAACAGCGGGCCACCGGCCCGCTAGATTCTATCCACCCTGATCAGGTTGGTGGTTCCCGGGACATTAAGCGGAACGCCTGCCGTCAGGACCACTTTCATTCCCTGCTCCAGGCAGGTCTGCTGCTTAAGGCACTTGAAGGTAGAGGAATATATCTCCTCCATATTTTCAATTTTCTCAATCATTATGGGCTGGACACCCCAGTAAAGCGCCATTCGGCGGTATGTTTCATCAACCGGGGTTGGAGCAAAAATCGGTTTTCCCGGACGATACTTGGATACCAGCCGGGCAGTGCTTCCTGACTGGGTGCAGGTAACCAGGGCCGCGGCATTGACATCCTTGGCCAGTTGGCAGGAGGCATGGGCCACAGCCTGGGTTGAAGTGAGAGTCTCTTTCCGGTGCAGGCGTTCCCGCCAGGGCCGGGTGGGGAAGACCGCGTCTGTTTCAGCCGCGATCCGGGACATCATTTCCACAGCCTTCACCGGGTACATACCGATAGCCGTTTCCTCCGAAAGCATAACGGCATCAGTGCCATCCAGGACGGCATTCGCCACATCAGAAACTTCAGCCCTGGTAGGCCGGGGGGTTATCAACCATGGATCGCAGCATCTGGGTGGCAGTAATTACGGGTATCCTGGCATCCGCGGCTTTCTGGATCACCATCTTCTGCACCTGGGGAACCTGGAAAAGCGGAATCTCCACCCCCAGGTCTCCGCGTGCCACCATGATTCCGTCTACCAGGGAGATAATGGCATCAATGTTGTTGATGTGCCTCATGCTTCTCAATCTTGGCTATTAAAGGAATGTCTCCGCCCAGTTTCTTCATGATGAACCGGGCGACTTCAATATCCCGGTCATTTCTCACGAAAGAGAGAGCTACATAATCCACGCCCTGGGCTATGCCAAAGGCCAGGTCACTTTCATCCTTATCCGACATTATGGGAACCGAGATGGATCCGGAAGGAAGGTTGATACCCTTGTGGGAACTCAGCTCTCCCCCAATGACCACCCGGCAGATTATATTCCCCTGGGCCAGGTCAACATCCGTCACCTTGAGTTCCACGGATCCATCAGCCAGAAGCAATGTGTCTCCTTCGGAAACCTCTTCCGGAAGCTCGCGGTAATTGACTGAAACCTCTCCCGAGCTGCCCGGGACCCTCCCGGTTTGTCAGGGTAAAGTCCGAACCCGGCTCCAGCTTCACCTTCTCTTCAGAAAAATTCCCGATCCGAATTTTCGGCCCGGCAAGATCCTGGAGAATGGCTACAGGTTCTCCCAGCCTTTCGGAAATCTCCCTGATCCTCTGGATGTTTTCGGCATGTTCATCCTGGCTCCCATGAGAAAAATTAAGCCTGGCCACATTCATGCCGGCCTTGATTAATCCCTCGATTCTGTCGTAATCCCGGGAAGCAGGACCAATAGTACACACGATTTTTGTTTTTCGGTTGTTTTCCATAACAGGTGTATTCTAGTCTATTGACTGTTTAATACTTGTATAGTCACAGTAAAGATATGATTAAGTTTTCTGAAGCATCCCGGGAACTCCCGGAATTCCCGGGAAAAATCCATTCATCATCTACATAGGGATCTTATCAATTATCATGCCCATCGTACATAAATTAAAACTGCCGCTTATTCTATTCCTTTTCACCGCAAGCTTTTTCACGGGATCCGCGCCGGCTTCAGGGCAGGCCGAAGCGGAAACAAGTTTATCAACAGCAGCTTACCGGAATATCCGTTCGCTGCCCTCTGACCATGATTATTTCAAGATTCGCGGAACTGCCGATAACAGCCTCAACAGATTCAACAGGGGAGGAGAATGCAGGGTAGCTTTCCTGGGAGGATCCATAACCCACAATCCCGGATGGAGAGACCAGGTCTGCCGTTATCTGGAAGCAAGATTTCCCGAAACTGAATTCGACTTCATCAATGCCGGCATACCATCCATGGGTTCAACCCCGGGAGCGTTCCGCTTCCGCCGGGATGTACTGTCCCGCGGCACTGTCGATCTCCTGTTTGTCGAAGCGGCGGTTAATGATTCCACAAACGGCAGGTCTGACCGGGAACAGGTCAGGGCCATGGAGGGTATAGTGCGGCATGCCCGGGAAGCCAATCCCGCCGTGGATCTGATTTTCATGTATTTTGCCGACCCGGATAAAACCAAAACATACGACAAGGGCAGGGTCCCGGATGTCATAAAGAACCATGAAAAAGTTGCGGAATATTACAGCATCAGCTCCCTGAACCTGGCCCTGGAGGTCGCCGAAAGAATCAGCGCGAGACAGTTCAGCTGGAAAGAAGATTTCAAGGATCTCCACCCTTCCCCCTTCGGACAGCACCTTTACGGGAAATCGATAAAACGTATGCTCCAGGCTTTATGGGCAAACCCGGATAAAACCGCAAGCACCATTACTGACCATGGAATGCCCGCTGATCCGCTTGATCCGGAAAGCTATGTGAACGGACGGCTGATTGCAGTCAGTCAGGCTGATAATGTTCGAGGCTGGACATTTACCGACAACTGGAAGCCGGGTGATTCAGCATCAACCCGCGAAGGATTCGTTAACGTCCCGGCACTTGAAGGCTTACAGCCCGGGGACAAAATACAGCTGAAATTCACGGGAAAGGCAGTGGGGATTTTTGTTGCCGCGGGACCCGACGCCGGAATGGTTGAGTATTCCGTGGATGGAAAACCTTCAAAAACCCTGGACCTCTTCACCCGCTGGAGCAGCCGACTCCACCTGCCCTGGGCCCATGTCCTTGAAACCGGTTTGGCCGCATCAGAACCTCACTGCCTGGAACTGGAGGTTTCAGCAAAACGCAATCCCGAAAGCACAGGCAATGCCGTAAGAGTTTTCCACTTCCTGGCCAACTGACAGCCCTTGGATTCGGTAACAAACGTTGATCCTGAGCAGCAATCCACACTGTGTAAACCTTAAAACAATGTGGGTAATCAGTTACACACTGCCCTTTTTCAAAAAAAACACATTTGACTCCTGATAAAGTTTTCTCTCTAACCAGCAAAAGGTTAAAATAAAACCAACCCAGGATTGCGTTCATAGGAACATAAATTGCACTATTTATTGACAGGAGAAGTAAATAAATAGAAAATCCGTGAGCTTATAGAACTTTAATGAACCGGAACGCGGTTCGAAGCATATATGTAAACGACGTTATTAGAAAGAAATTTTAGAAAAACAGCAATTGAGATGTGTTAGAATTTTTTGAGAGCAGTCCGAAAGTTGAAATTCTTACGCATTGTGAAGGACAGAAGAGACCCGGAGACCAGAAGATGAAAAAATATTTAGCTTTCCTCATGGTATTCTTGTTCATAAGCGCTCCGGCCTTGGCCGATTTCCAGGAGGTTTATGTATCAGGTCCCGAAAGTCTCATTGACGGGTTGAACTTCAACACACTGCTTCAGCAAGCCGGTGCCAAGGAAAGTTCCACAGTTGCCGCCCAGTACTCCACATCCGGAGCTGCCGGCGACAATCAAATCGCATTATCCCTGGATCTCAGCTTTCTTCTGGAAGACGGAATTCCCTGGTTCTGGGATGGATGGCACACTGCCTGGATATTGAACATTCCGGATCTGGGACTGGATCCTTCAATTTACAATGATATGGTGCTGACCTTTGAACTGGTCCTCAGTGACGGGACAGTTACAAGAACCAGCGGCACGATAATCATCACAAATCCGGGAGAAGGGATTGCGATCATGGTCGGCCTGGAAGGCTTGAACCTTTCATCCTGCCTGACCGGAACACTCAACCTGGCTTTAGCAAACGCAGCGCCTGACGGCGACCAGCCAACTACACAGGTTCCTGAACCCGGCACAATATTACTCCTGGGACTTGGTATCCTGGGGGCGGTACTGGTGAGGTTCTATTACAGAAGACATTCAAGCAGAGCACATAAGTAGTACTTGCTTCTTGAAGCGAAAAAAAACGGAAACCATGTTTATTGACAATGGTTTCCGTTTTTTTGTGTCATGCGCTTCAAGCGCCTGGCCTGTCCCCCAAGGGCGAGACGCCCGGAGTACGGCTGGCAGTAGGATCGCTTACCATTTCTTCAAGGCAATCTGTTGGGTTAATTGATTTACTGGAGCAAGATGCTCCAGCTACATCTGCGACTTGCGACTTGCTGCTCGCGACTATCCAAGGGCGGGACGCCCGTGGCACACGTGACTACCCAAGGGCGGGACGCCCGTGGCACACGCGACTACCCAAGGGCGGGACGCCCGTGGCACAGCTGGCAGTAGGATCGCTTACCATTTCTTCAAGGCAATCTGTTGGGTTAATTGATTTACTGGAGCAAGATGCTCCAGCCACATCCGCGACTATTTCAAACCATGCTTTTCGATTATTTCATAAAGGGTGGGCCTGCTGATTCCCAGGGCCTGGGCGGCACCGCTGATATTGCCTTTGCTGGCCTCCAGGGCCTCTTCGGCCATTTCCCTCTCCAGCTCTTCCCGGGCGTCTCTAAGATTCATCCCGGCAAATCGGCTCTTGCCGGAATCAAGACCCATATCATCCAGGGATATTTGTTTCCCTTCAGCCATAATCACGGCCCGGCGCACCCTGTTTTCAAGTTCCCTTATATTTCCGGGCCAGCCATATTCACTTATGGATTTAATGGCTGATTTCGAAAATCCCTTGATCCTCTTCGCGCCCTCTTCAACATATCTTCGCAGAAAACTGTTGGCCAGGAGAACCACGTCATCTCCCCGCTCCCGCAAAGGGGGAACTTCCACGGTTACAACCGCCAGCCGGTAAAACAGGTCCTCCCTGAAATGACCATTACTAATCGATTCATTGAGATCTATATTTGTTGAGGCCACCACTCTTGTATCGGTCTCTATTTCCTTGCTGCCCCCTACCCTTCTCAGCTTCCCGTCATTCAGAAACCGCAGCAGCTTAACCTGCAGCGGGGGTGAGAGTTCACCAATTTCATCCAGCAGCAAAGTTCCGCCCGAAGCCGTTTCAAGAAGCCCGATCCTCCGGTCAACCGCCCCGGTAAAAGATCCTTTTTCATGTCCGAACAATTCACTTTCCAGCAGGTTCTCAGGAATGGCCCCGCAATTAATGGGGACAAACTCACCTTCTTTTCTGCGGCTCAGGTTGTGTATCGCCCTGGCGACCATTTCCTTTCCCGTCCCGTTTTCACCGGTAATCAACACCGGGGCATCACTTGTGGCAAGTTTGCGGATCCTTGAAAAAGTTTCCTGCATAATGGGACTGCTTCCCATCATCCCTTCAAACACGTCATCAGGATGGGAATCACGCTTCAGGCGTTTCAGTTCACCTTCCAGTTCAAATAAATTGAAAGCCCTTTCAAGCACGATTTTCAGGACATCGGTGTCGATCGGCTTGTTGAAAAAATCATACGCTCCCTTTCTTATCGCTTTCAGGGCGTTAACTCTTTCTTCCTGGCCGGTTATGACGATGACCTTGGCGGCGGACTCCACTTCAATGATCTGGTCCAGGGTACGGAAACCTTCTTCAACTCCGCCTGGATCAGGGGCAGGCCCAGGTCAAGGCAGACTACCGGGATCGATTTCTTCTTTAATTGATCCAGGGCTTCATCCCGGCTGCCTGCTTCTGATATTTCATACTGTTCCTGCAGGGCCCATTTCATCTGGGTCCGGATTCCGGGTTCATCATCAACTATAAGCAAGGGAAATTTCGAAGAACTCAAAGTGACCACCTCTTAAATAAATGCAAGTTTTTCATGGCGTCGCGGATGCTGGATTCATTCATCATTAAGGGTGAGTGGGTCCAGCTGGATCAAGGTGAAAATCAACAACGGCGCCCGGGCAACATTCGGGCTCAGGTTCCGGCAGGCAGAAAAACCCTGAACGTTGAACCTTTCCCCGGTTCACTATCCACCTCAATACGGCCTCTGTGTGCCTCAACAATCATACGGCTCTGGAATAATCCTACGCCCATACCCTGATGTTTAGTTGTCTGAAATGCCTGGAAAAGCCGGTCCCGTATAAATTCAGGGGTCATTCCGCAGCCAATATCGGAAACTTCCAGGATCACATTGTTTTCCGAACTGAAGGTTCGGACAGTTATTGAAGCGCCGGGGCCTTTCTTTTCCCCTGTTTGAATTTCTCCGTCCGCGCGGGAACCGGAGCCATCATCGGCGCTGTCTTCCCCCATTCCAGCTGTAACCGCGTCCCTGGCATTGAGGAGCAGGTTGACTACCACTTTCCTCAACTGTTCCTTATCAATGGAAACTCCCGGGATTTCCTGGAGTTCCAGCGCGGCAACATCCCCTATTTCCGAACGCATCTCCGCCAGGATGCCCTTGAGAAAATCATTGAGGTCCGAGGGGACCGTCTGGACCTTGAGTTCTTCTTTCAGCAGCACCATCCCGGAAGAAATCCTTTTTATCCGGGCCACCGACTCAGACAGGACATTGAGGGCGTCACTCCGGAATTCCTGATTGTCATAATACCTGGGGAGATTTTCAACCGTCAGCGACAGTTGATTTGCCAGGTTCTTCATGTCGTGGAGAAAAAATGCCGACATATTCCTGAATGCCTCAACCTCCGAAACCTCGGCAGCCTTCCGGAAAAGGGCCAGGTTCAGGAGGGCGCTGGCGGTCTGGTTGCCAAGCACCTCCAGGAGTTCCCTGTCCTCCATGGAAATCTCCCTCTGTCCAACTTTTTTCCCAAAAGCCAGGAAGCCCAATGTAGAATCCTTGCTTTTCAGGGGCATGAGGAACTGGGCGTCGGTTTCATTCCTGAACTTCCCCAGTTCCCGAGAACTCTCTTCCGTGACCTCCAGGTCAAGCATCCGGTCTGATTTCGCCAGAATATCGTCAAAATCAGCTGAGGAAAACTCTTCCCAGTAGTTATCAGCTGGAGATGAAGACGCGGCCAGTTTATAGATCCTGCGCCGGGGATCATAGGTCCAGATCGCCACAAAAACAAACTGCAGGGTTTCCGAAACCATCCTCACAACATCGCGGGCAATCCGGTTTGCGCTCAATTCGGTGGAGATGCTGGAGTTGAAACGGTTCCATATGGAACGATAGTCATAGGTTGGCCGCCTGAAATGACGATGGGTGAAAAGCATCAGGCCCTGCCGGGAGCGGTCTGAAAACAATACCAGGACCAGGAACACCCCGGCCACGATCAGGAAAGACTGCTCCACCAGCCCATGGAGGTTAAAATACCTGAAAACAGTTACAAGTAGTCCCACCCCGATAAGGTAGGCGCCAACGATCAGGGCGGCTATGGAATTTTTCAGGATGTTTGTTGACAGGAAGATATCCACACCTTCCGTGGTTCTCCGCAGGGCGATCACCAGGCATAAACAGGCCAGGATAAGCCCTACCGCGGTTATTCCGTCCAGCCGTTCGCTCCAGGCATTGAACACCAGGGCATTGCCGCTCTGGTATATGCGCAAGGCAAAAAAGGTCCCCAGGCCGATCGTTGAAAACTTCAACTGCCACCTGATCTGCCCATACGAACTGCGAAGGATCTTCTCCAGGCTCATCAGGATCCTGGTGGCCCCCAGGAGAATGATTATGTAAAAAAGCTGTCCACGGAAACCAAGTTGGTAAATCCAGCCTTCCGGGCCCCTGAATGGAAGTTCGGAAATCAGGCTTCCCCACGGCAGGAAGATAACCAGGAATCCCGCCGCGGTAACCGCCAGCAGCACCCACTTATGCTCCTTGATTCGAGTCCATCCGTAAATCTGTCCGTAGCCGAAACTGAAAGCCATTCCGGCACCCAGGCTCAGCACCTGCAGGACCAGCATTATCTGCTGGGCAAACAGGGCCCGGCTGGGAATCACGGCCATAACGCGCCAGCTGAGGACAGCCTGCTCAGCCGCCAGCAATACCAGGGTCAGTACCAGCAGGCGAATCACCGGCTGCCTCCAGCCCTTGTAGATCGCGTAGGCCGAAACTGCTATTGACAGTAATATTGCTCCGATTGGTAGTAACAGCATCAGGTTAACCGTAATATCATCTCAGCAGGCAGCAGTATCCTTTCCAGCGCTGCCGCGGCAGAAACCCTCCAGAAACTATATTCTAATGCCATTCCGCTTATTTCTAAACAGCTGTAATGAGAATTCTTTGAGATATCTGCTCGGCCATCAATAATTCACCGTCATATATTAAAATAAATAATTAAAGGTTTATTAAAAGAATACTAAAATTTCAAGCAGGAAAATTGACATCACCTTTTAAATTAATGAATTTCAACGCGGATATTGATATGACTGAAAACAGAGTCCTCTGGACAGGGTTTATTAAAAGTGTGGAGAGGTTTCCCGATCGTCCTGCCGTTTGGATCGAAGGCGAAAACTTGTCGTATTGCCGGTTAAACAAAAAGGCCCGGCAAATAGCCGCGACAATTCAACGTTACAGGTCGGACAGCGATCCGGCTCTGACTGCGGTTTTTGCCTATCGAAGTCCGACGGCCTTCGCCGGAGTGCTGGGAGCCCTGCTTGCCGGACATGGTTATGTACCTTTAAACCGCACCTTTCCAGTTGAGCGCACCAGAATCATGCTTGAGCGCTCACAATGCCGAACATTGATAGTGGATGAATCATCAGTCCCCCAGGTTGATCAGGTTATAGCCCAAATTACGGATCCTCTCTTATTGATTCTCGCTGACCTGAAGGATACAGGCGAATATTCAGAAAGATGGAAGGGGCATATTGTATTGGGCGAGGATGACCTGGAAAGCGGTGAGGCCTGGCGCGAACCACGGGTTTCTCCTGACAGCATTGCCTACCTGCTTTTCACGTCAGGAAGCACGGGAATCCCTAAAGGCGTAATGGTTGCCCACCGTAACGTTATTCCTTTTGTTGAATTCATGACTAAACGATATGGGATAAATGAAACCGACCGGCTGTCGCAAATGTTCGACATGACCTTTGATCTCTCGGTTTTTGATATGTTTACGGCCTGGGAAAAAGGCGCGTGCGTTTGCTGCCCATCTCAAAAAACGTCAATCAAGCCGGGGAAATTCATACGGGACATGGAACTTACCCTGTGGTTTTCTGTTCCGTCCACCGCGGTTTTCATGAAACGTTTCGGCATGCTGAAACCGGACCGCTATCCTTCATTACGCTGGAGCCTTTTCTGCGGAGAACCTTTACCGGTGGAGTCAACGCGCGCCTGGGCTGAAGCGGCCCCAAATTCTGTGGTGGAGAATCTTTACGGCCCAACGGAATTGACGATCGCCTGCGCGTTGTATCGCTGGGATAACGAGAAATCACTTGCTGAATGCGAAAACGGAATAGTACCTATCGGCTATCCTTATCCAGGCATGCAGGTACTGGTTGTTGATGAAAACCTGGAGGAAATCGAACCTGGAGCCACGGGAGAACTTCTGATGAATGGCCCGCAGATGACTCCGGGGTATTGGAGAGATCCTGAGAAGACAGCTTCCGCTTTTATTACCCCCCCTGGTAAAGATGAACAATATTACAAAACCGGAGACCGGGTAAGGCGCCCGATTGGGGACGCTCCTTTGACCCACCTGGGCCGGGTCGATTTTCAGGTAAAAATTCATGGTCACCGGGTAGAATTGGGCGAGATTGAGTCAGTTGTCCGGGAAACATCAGGGCTGGATGGGGTGATCGCCATGGGATGGCCGGTTACCGCCAGCGGAGCAGCCGGCATTGTAGTCTTCCTGGAAGGGAAACAAATGGACAAAAGCACCCTTAAAAATAGAATATCGGATAGCCTGCCCGACTATATGGTCCCAAAGGAATACATTTTTCTGGACAGAATCCCGCTGAATGTGAATGGAAAATATGATCGCGGCGCGCTGCAGGAAATGCTAAAGGAGTCAAAATGAGTGATGTTTCAACCGAACAGGTGAGGTCATTCCTGCTTGATAGATTTAATGAAACTTTTACCTCAATGGGTATCAGCCCTGGAGAGGTGCCTGATGATTTCGATCTTCTCGCTGAAGGATTTATTGACTCTTTTGGAATAGTTGAACTGATATCAGACGTAGAAGAAAGGTTCGGGTTTGAAATTGACTTCGAGGATCTTGATCCTGAAGATCTGACGGTTATTGGTCCCTTTTCCAGGTTTGTGGCAGAATTCGCGTTCGGGAGGAAAAGGTAATGGGCATCAAGAGGGCCTTGTATTCAGGTTTTCTCGAATCATGTGAGAAATTCCCTGGCAGGCCGGCTTTGGATGTTGAGAATCAGGTTTTATCGTATGGTGAACTGAAGGATCGGGCAGTGTCACTCTCCTTAACCCTGGAGAAAAACGCGCTGGAAGAGCCCTACCCTCTGACCGCTTTACTGGCTAACCGCTCGGTGACAGCTCATAGCGGCATTCTGGCAATTCTTTTTCGGGGTCATGGTTACGTGCCCCTCAACGCGGCATTCCCCGTCAAGCGGCTGAAATGGATTCTTGAAAACACTGAATGTGCCTCAATCATCGTTGATTCTGAGGGTGAAAAAGTAATTGACGCGATACTGGAAGGGATGGACCGCTCCCTGCTTCTTGTGTTTCCTGATAGAAATGACGTCTCGGAACTCTCGGCAAAATGGAAGCATCACCGGATCCTGGGGGCCCGGGATCTGGAATCAGTGGACCAGTGGCAGGGACCCAGGGCTGTTGAACCTGATTCTATAGCCTACATTCTTTATACTTCCGGCAGCACGGGTGTTCCCAAAGGTGTAATGGTTTCCCACCGGAACGTGATGGCTTTAGTCTCCGCCATGCATAAAACATGGCCAATTACTGAAACTGATATTATTTTCCGTTTCTCGGACCTGTCCTGGGACGCTTCAGTGGCTGATCTTTTCCCAGCCTGGGCCAAAGGAAGCCTAATCTGCTGCCCTCCCCAAAAAATGCTTCTTGATCCCTCAAAATTTATTTCCGATAAAAAGATCACATTCCTGCAGATGACCCCTTCACATGCAATGCTCCTAAATAGCATGAAATGCCTGAAGCCCAACACCTTCGCCGATCTCAGGTGGGGTATATTATGCGGCGAATCTTTGCCGATGGACATCGCCGCAACGTTTTCTGAATCAGCACCGAACGCGACGGTCGTGAATGGATATGGCATAACTGAAATGACAGTCTATTCTACGTCTTATTTTTGGGATCCGGTTCGATCCCCGGGGGAATGCAGGAACGGGATCGTTCCAATTGGGCAGGTGCTGCCTGGATACAAATTTCTGGTGACTGATGAAAAATTGCGTGAAGTCAGGAAGGGTGAAGAAGGGGAGTTGCTGCTGGGCGGTCCCCAGGCATCTCTTGGTTACTGGAAGGATAACGCGAAAACAAAAGAATCATTTATTATTCCTCCTGGTGAAAAAAATATTTTTTATCGCTCGGGAGACATTGTCCAGAAACATCAGGAATCCGGAAACTTATTTTTCAAATGCCGTAAAGACCAGCAGGTGCAAATTTTCGGAGTTCGGGTGGAATTAGGAGAGATTGAAGCGGCACTGCGTGAAGTGACTGGTTTAACGAATGTTGTGGCCCTGGGCTGGCCCCAAACACAAACAGGGGCAGGTGGCATAGTCGCTTTTCTTGAAACAAACCAGATAGATTTGACGAGTATTCGATCCCGTTTGTCAGATCTCTTACCGCGTCAAATAATACCTCGTGATATTCGAACTATTCCCCAAATGCCTCTCAATGTTAATGGGAAAATAGACCGCCAGGCTCTTATGCCAATTTTAGAAAGGGCCTCAAAATAAAAAAATGGATTTTTAACGTTGAAAGCAAATCCACCACGGGAAGGAAACCTCGGGATCTTTATCCATTCGTCGGCAATCAGGGATACATGATCTTGTTCAAAATTTGTTGCTGAGTTCGCTTAAGGGAGAAAGAGCCATTGAAAACCGACCATTTATTGTATTCGGGATTTCTCGAATCGAGTAAAAAATTCCCGAACAGGCCGGCTTTGGATGTTGATAATCAGGTTTTATCTTATCGTGAACTGAAGGATCGGGCAGCGTCCCTCTCTCTAACCCTGGAGAAAAACGCGCCGGAAGAGCCCTACCCTCTGACCGCTTTACTGGCCAACCGTTCGGTGACAGCTCATAGCGGAATTCTCGCGATTCTTTTCCGAGGGCATGGATACGTACCACTTAATCCTGCGTTTCCAGCCAAACGGCTGAGATGGATTCTTGATAATACCGAATGTACCTCCATTATCATTGATTCAGAAGGCGAAAAAATAATTGACGAAATTCTGGAAGGGATTGAACGATCGTTACTTCTTTTATTCCCTGAAAGAGTTGATGTTTCTGAATTATCAAAAAAATGGCGACAGCATCGAATTATTGGAGCCCGGGATTTAGAACCACCGGATCTATGGAAAGGCCCCAGGAGAGTTGAACCTGATTCAATTGCTTACATTCTTTATACTTCCGGAAGCACGGGTGTTCCCAAGGGCGTGATGGTGACCCATCGGAACACATTGAGTCTTCTATCTGCCATGCAGAAATCCTGGCCGGTGACTGAAGCCGATATTTTTTCTCGTTTCTCCGACCTTTCTTTTGACTTCTCGGTTGCTGAAATATTCCCTGCGTGGGCAAAAGGTTCACTGGTTGCCTGTCTGTCCCAAAAAACTCTTATCAATCCAGCAAGGTTTATTGCAGAAAAGCGTATATCTTTCCTGCAGATGGTGCCATCTAATGCGGCTCTTCTCAAACGTTTAAAGGGACTTAGTCCCAATACTTACCCAGATGTCAGATGGGTAGTATTTGGAGGGGAAGCTCTCCCGATGGACATTGCAGTCACTTTATCAAAGGCCGCTCCAAATGCAACGGTAGTGAATGCATATGGCATTACTGAAATGACAGTCCATTCCACATCTTACTTTTGGGACCCGGTTCGATCACCAGAGGAATGTAGGAACGGATTTGTCCCAATTGGGCACGTATTGCCAGGCAATAGATTCTTAATTGTAAATAGAAATCTCGTCAAGGTAGAGACTGGGGAAGATGGAGAGTTGCTTTTGAGCGGTTCGCAAGCATCTCTCGGATATTTGAAGAATACAGATAAAACCAAGAAAGCGTTTATATTCCCACCTGGTGAAAACAGTATATTCTATCGAACCGGAGACATCGTTCGGGATTTGGATGGCAACGGCAATCTGTTTTATAAATGTCGCAAAGATCATCAGATCAAACTGTTAGGGATTAGAGTCGAACTGGGTGAAATCGAAGCAGCATTGCGCAAGGTAACGAAGATAGCCAACGTTGTTGCTTTGGGCTGGCCCCGGACTGAATCGGGAGCCGTTGGGATAGTCGCTTTTCTTGAAACAGAAAAGGTTGATCTAACTAATACCAGACTTGAATTATCATCGTATCTACCGAGACAATTAATACCCCGAGATATTCGCACAATTTCGCGGATGCCTCTCAATGTAAACGGGAAAATTGACCGCCAGGCTCTTATGTCAATTTTAAATAAGCATCCAGATTAAAGATTGAGAGATCAGAACAGGCATGAAGGAAAACATTATTTCCGGACTCAAGAATCGAATCCTGCAAATATTGGCTCGCATTGCTCCCGGAGCTAGCACCCTGCGTGTATCTTTAAACCGTTGGCGGGGTGTCAAAATCGGGAAAGAAGTGTGGATTGGCTATGACGCGATAATTGAGACCGCTCACCCCGAATATGTGACTATCTGTGATAACGCCAGCCTGGGAATAAGATCCACCATCATTGCCCATCACCGTGAAACCAAAGGAGTTTATATCGATGAATGGGCTGATATTGGCCCGGGCGCCATCGTTCTTCCCGGGGTAAAAATCGGCAAGAGCGCGGTAGTTACCGCGGGGTCAGTTGTCACCAAATCTGTTCCCGATTTTACAATGGTCAGGGGAAATCCCGCGGAGCCCATCGCGAAAATAGGAAAAACCTTCACTGAAGAAGTTACCTTGAGGGAATTTGTTAAAAACCTGCGCCCAATCAGAAAGACTGAGCAGGATTAAAATTTTCTTTTAATTAAGACCGCTCGTTTAGTAATGGTATTCGCTGGTGGACCCGGCTCAGCTTCGCAGCATCCTGTAAAGCTTTGTTGAAAAATTATATTTTTCAATATAGTTATCACGCAATTCAGAAAGAAAGCGCCGCAGGCACACGTTGGGCTTTAAACGATTATTTTTCACAACAAAATCAGGATCCGGTTCTGGAACAATGGCCGTTCTTTCAAGATAGTGCTCGGCAATCTCCAATAGAGATGTCCACCTGATTTTCCCCAAACTGTTAATCCAATCGACCAGGTCAGTGATGTCTTTATACCCATCTCGAAAATCGTGGTGGTGGGCATCAATAATGATTGGACGGCCCAATTCGTTATCCTGCATAAACAAAGGCTTATCGTTAGAATTTCGGCGTAAAAACAGCGGAAAATCATGATACAAGCTGGTTACAGCACTTTGAAATCCAACATTTGGCAGGTCCTCGCTGTCGGTCGCCTTGGCAGTCCAATTAACCGCCGCAAAAAAACCCAGATCTTTTAATGCCTTCATCGCGACCGAAGAAAACTGACCGTGTGGAAAAACCAATACAGGATCATAAGGCAGTCCTGTGATCCTTTTGTGCTGTTCCATCCGCCACAAAGCGGTTGCTGAAAGCTCTCTTAGTTCCTGGTAGTTTTTCCCGCCAAATTCGTTAGTCGTATGGTTGCAGCCATGCACACAAAGAGCATAGTAATCCGGATTTTCGGCGAAAAGCCGAACGGTCCCAGCATCGCTTCGCTTGTAATTCCAGGGGATGAAGGCAATCTCGGTAAAGAAGTTATGAACCTTCATCTCCTCAAGCAGTTTTTCATAGTTGAGGCATCCGTAGTCGGGCTTAAGGAGCGGATCGTCAATTATCAGGCATGCCAAAGACTCTGCAGCCTGGTCACCGTTTTCAATCACCATTGTCTGAATAAATACCTGCCGAAAAACAACAAAAAACCATTATTGAACTCTCAACGAAACTGCCTGGTAATTTCCATTATTCAAATCATAAAAAATCTATTCAATTATGAGATGTCGCCTTAAACATTAATTCTAAACCACACCCCTGAATCTAGTTATAACGGAGATGGCAGAAAGATCCTTCTACAATCCTTACCGGCTCAACTCTCTATCATCAGTACATGGATCAATAAAATCAACTGTCATACCTTTATTTTTATCTCATTTCGAAGATTTCTAAACATCTGTATAAGGTTTTTCCTGTAAGTCGCGCCCATCAGCACAGATATACTGACAGTAACCAAACCCATCACCACTACGGCAGTAATCATTCGCTCCAAAACCATTCCGTCATAGGGCCCTATAAAATGATTAACTGTCAACAACAAGGGAATCATGACAGGCAGGACCGACAGGCAGGGCAGACCCTTTTTAATCGAAATGGAATGGCGTTTATTGACCAGGTATAGAACATAAATGAGACTGGCCAGTTCAGCCGTAAAAACCGCGAACCCGATCCAGGCGAGATACAGCCCGGAAGCCGAAATGAACAGCGTAGCCAAAAAGGCCGTGGACCTGATGATACTGATATTAAGAAAATTCCTGGTGTCCCCTATCGCCATCAAACCCATACCGGTAAGGCTCCGGAAAACTCGTATTGAATTAGCGGCTGCCAGCCAGATTATGAGATAGTCATCGACAAGGTATTCCTCGCCGCAGAAGAAGGAAATAATCACACCCCCGCCCAGCACAAAAACGGCCAGGATACCGGTGGAGTAAATTGCCAGAAAGGGATAAAAACTAAAGAGGCGGAAACTGAATTCCCTGGGGTTTCTCTTAACCTGGGAGAGGTAAGGCAAGACCACCTTGTTCATCACCTTGATTACCATGAGGGTGGGGATCCAGGTAAAACTAAAGGCCACTGAAAAGGCTCCCAGGTCAGCCAGGGTAAAAATGCTTCCGGGGAACAGCTGCTTTCCTGATCCGATTATGAACCGGTCACCCTGCAGCGTAATGAACATCAGCCCCCCGTTTAAAAGCAGGGGCCAGCCAAAAAACCAGAGATCCTTCAGAAAGTGGAGATCCACACCCAGCCGGAATCTCCTCCGGGCAAGGAAATGGCTCAGCACCATGTAGCTGCAAATTTTCAGCAGCAGGCATACCAGGCAGGCGGTGTAGTTCCCAAAATAAAGGGCGGCCGGATAAGCGGCTATTAGGGCGGCCAGGTCACTGACCACCGCCGTAATTATACTGGGAGTGAAACGCATCTTCCGCTGGAACCTGAATATATCAGTATGGACCAGGCCCAGCATCAAGGGAATCAGGGCCAGCATCTGGAACGCCCATTTCACCTCCGGGACACCGAACAGGGAAGAAACCCATCCGGCACTGACAAAAATCAGCAGGGCGGAGAAAATCCCACGCAGCAGTTCAACGGTGTGCACTGAATTCTGCAGGGATTCATCTTCCCCGGAGTCACTTTGCACTATGAACTGGCTGGTGGAAAAGCTGCTGATCATCAGGAACAGCAGGTAGGTGGTTACAAACGTTGATCCCAGGCCGAAATCGGAAGGGGCCAGCAGACGGGCCAGGATCAGGTTACGCAGGAACATGGAGCCTTTTTCAATGACTTCGCCCAGCCCTACCCCTAAACTTCCTTTTGCAACCTTTTCCGCCGTAGACATTGGAATAGATTGTAACTTAATTGCCTGTCGGTCGCTGTACCACGCGCTTGAGTTGTGGCTGGAGCTGCCAGCTCCAGTAGTACCAAGCGCTTCAAGCGCTTGGATCGTGCCACGCGCGTCCCGCGCTTGGGCTGTGGCTGGAGCTGCCGGCTCCAGTAGTACAAACCGTTTCCAGCGTTTGGTCTTTTCCCCCAAGGGCGAGACGCCCGTGGTACACCCGCGTCCCGCGCTTGGGCTGTGGCTGGAGCTGCCGGCTCCAGTAGTACAAACCGTTTCCAGCGTTTGGTCTTTTCCCCCAAGGGCGAGACGCCCTTGGTACACCCGCGTCCCGCGCTTGCGTTGTGGCTGGAGCTGCCAGCTCCAGTAGTACAAACCGCTTCCAGTGCTTGGTCTTTTCCCCCAAGGGCGAGACGCCCGTGGTACACCCGCAACCTGGAACCCGCGACTATCCCAACACCCAAAGCCTGTAGTACCACAGCTTCCCGAATTCCAGGAAAACCTCCTGGATGCCGTGCCAGCTTTCTGTCCAATTGGACGGGTCCCGGTCTCCAAACACCGGCAGGCAGGAAATCTCAACTTCGCCGGGATCAAACACTGACTGGTATACCAGCAGCGAACGCCTGCTGCAGAATCCGGGACTTATGACAACAATCGACTTGATCCCCAGGCCCCGGAGCTGCTCCCTCACCTGGCGGGCAGCATTAAGACGTATTGGTTCGATTTCTGCAATAGGAATTAGCTTATACTTGTCTATCCTACTTATGCTGCACATCACCTCAACAAATTCCTGGTTAACCCTGTTTGGTCCGCTTCCCATACTATTAATTCTAACCGGGATAAAAACCCTGCTCGATTGGTCTGCTTTTAGAACCTTGGCGGTTTCTTCGAACAACAGGTAATTGGGATCAAAGTTTTCGATTATGACTGGGTCACTTGCTTCAACACCCCTACCCTTGGCAAACCAGACTTTCCACCAATTTCTCACTGATAAATCCCCGGGTTAGAAAAAAGCAGGCAGCCAGCAGAAAAACCAATTCAACCCTAAGCTATCCTTTAAGATTAACCAATAACTCCTTCTTTTCTCAATTTCTCGATAACGGAGTCAACCAGGACCTCAACAGGAGTCTCCGCTGCAGCCAATGTCAGCTCAGGGCTTTCCGGAGCCTCATAAGGTGCGGTCACTCCAGTAAATTCCGGAATTTCTCCAGCACGCGCCTTTTTATAAAGGCCTTTTGGATCACGCTCTTCACAGACTTCAATGGGTGTATCCACGAAGACTTCGATGAATCCATCGGCTATCACCTGTCGGGCCTGCTGTCGATCCTTAATATACGGTGAGATGAAGGCAGAGATTACAATGATGCCTGCATCATTAAATAGGTGCGCCACCTCCGCGATGCGGCGAATATTTTCAGTCCTGTCTTCAGCAGAAAATCCGAGATCTCGGTTGAGGCCATGGCGCACGTTATCACCATCCAGAATGGTGCAGGCATGGCCCATATCGATGAGTTCACGCTCAAGGTGCAGGGCAATGGTTGACTTTCCGGATCCACTCAGGCCAGTCAACCACAGGGTCGCGCCCTTTTGATTCAACAGCTGATGACGGTCTTCATCGGACACCAGACTATCGTTTTTAACAATATTCTTGCTCACCGGCCCGGCGTTTTTGGCTTTCGAAACCACCCGGTCAAGGATCATTCCTGCCCCGACGGTAACATTGGTTAAACGGTCAACGAAGATAAATGCCCCCGTCGCCCGATTCCGCTCGTAGGGATCAAAGGAAATAGAACGGTGCAGCGTGATGTGGCATCGGCCGATCTCATTAAGCTCCAGCACGTTCGCGGTATCATCCTGTAGGACAGCTTCCTGCTTATGGCGTGTCATGGTGTTGACATCAACTTTGTAGCGAACGCTGGAAAGTACGCCGGGAACCATACTTGTGGCATGTTTAATAAGATAGCTACGGCCGACCTCAGCCTTTTCTTCATGCATCCACACAACCATGGATTCAAATTCGTTACTAATCCGCGGAATATTTTTAACCGGCACGAGCATGTTACCACGTGAAACATCAATTTCATCTTCCAGTGTCACGGTAATTGCCATTGGAGAAAACGCCTCGGCAATTTCTCCGTCCGGTCCGTAAATCGCTTTAATTTTTGATTCCTGGCGTGACGGTAAGCTGGCCACAGCGTCGCTAACGCGAATCACCCCTGAAGCCAGAGTACCGCTGAATCCCCGAAAGTCGAGGTTAGGGCGCAGGACGTACTGCACAGGGAAACGCATATCGATCAGATTGCGATCGGTCGAAATGTTAACGCTTTCGAGATGACTCAAAAATGTAGGCCCTTCGTACCACACCAGGTTCTGGCTGCGCGCAACCACATTGTCACCCTTGAGGGCAGACATCGGAATAAAATGGATGTCAGAAAAATTAAGGCGTGAAACAAACGCGTCGTAGTCATCTTTTATCTGCTCATATCGTTTCTCTGACCAGTCTACGAGATCCATCTTATTAACCGCAATAATGACGTGCTTAATACCGAGCAATGAGCAGATAAAACTGTGCCGTTTCGTCTGATTGATGACACCGTAACGAGCATCAATCAGGATCACAGCGAGGTTACAGTTTGAGGCGCCGGTGGCCATGTTGCGGGTGTACTGCTCATGACCGGGGCAGTCGGCGATGATAAATTTGCGTTTGTCAGTCGAAAAGTAGCGATAGGCCACATCGATGGTAATGCCTTGTTCTCGCTCAGCCTTCAGGCCGTCAGTCAGCAGTGCCGGATCAAAACTCTCATCAGTTGTTCCGTACACTTTTGAGTCCTTCATCACTTTTTCGAGCTGATCCTCATAAATCATGTGGCTGTCGTAAAGCAGTCGCCCTATCAGGGTGGATTTCCCATCGTCCACGGATCCACATGTTAAAAGCCGCAAAAGATCCTTTGTTTCGTGACGTTTTAGATATCCAGCGATATCACCGCGAATCAACTCTTCTTCTTGAACTCTGTATGTTGAATCACTCATTAAAAATACCCGTCTTTTTTCTTGTCTTCCATGGAGGAGTTGTCACCATCGATGATGCGCCCCTGACGCTCGGAGGTAGTGGTCAATAGCATTTCCTGAACGATCTCTTCGACGGTTTCGGCATTCGATTCGATTGCCCCGGTCAGGGGGTAGCAACCGAGCGTGCGGAAGCGAACTTTCTTCATCATGGGCGTTTCGCCCACTCTCAACGGCATACGGTCGTCATCAATCATGATCAACGTTCCCTCGCGCTGCACGACGGGCCGCTCGGCGGCAAAATAAAGCGGGACAATTGGAATTTCCTCGCGAAGCAGGTAGAGCCAGATATCGATTTCGGTCCAGTTGGAAAGTGGAAACACACGAATCGATTCGCCCTTGTTGATTTTTGCGTTATAGAGATTCCAAAGCTCGGGCCGCTGGTTTTTCGGGTCCCATTGGTGAAACTTGTTCCGAAAACTGTACACCCTCTCCTTTGCACGGCTTTTTTCTTCATCGCGACGGGCCCCGCCGAACACGGCATCAAATCTGTAGTGATCTAGGGCCTGCTTCAGTCCGTCGGTTTTCATGACCTGCGTGTGCTTCTCTGAGCCATGCAGGAATGGATTGGAGATATCTTTTCCTTCCGGATTAATCCAGACTTTAACATTCACCTGATATTTTTCTGCCATCAGCGTGCGGAAACTGTACATCTCCTTAAATTTCCACTGTGTATCGACATGCATCAGCGGGAACGGAATTTTACCGGGCGCAAATGCTTTGTGCGCCAAATACAGCATGACCGATGAATCTTTACCAATTGAGTAGAGCATCACAGGATTGGTGAATTCCGCCGCTACTTCGCGGAAAATATGGATACTCTCCGCCTCCAGCTGCTTCAAATGCGATAAATTATAGCCACTCATCAATGCTCCTAATCTTTAATACGGAAAACCACAAAAAAAAAGACTCAGCAGATTCTCCTTATTATAGAACAAGGAATCGCAGGACTGATACTTAACCACCGTTGAGCAGGAAGCCTCGACAACGGCCCGGGTAGCAGCAGTATCCTGTTGGATTCATGTACTGTAAGCATCTTGCTTATAGTTTGTCCCGCAGACTTATAGCCAGTGGCAGCTGAAGCGGCTCTCTCCATCAACCCGTTTCTCCCCGCAACCGTGTGTGCCAGGAGAAGTGGTCATGAGCAGGATTTAAAAAATACAAGGCAGGATGCCCGTAGTACCCAACACGGCCACTATTCCAGCACCACGAGTCGGTAATACCAAAGCTTTCCAATTTCCATGAAAACCTCCTGGATTCCATGCCAGCTCTCGGTCCAGTTGGAAGGATTTCTTCCATTGATAACAGGAAGGCAGGATACCTTGATACCTGTCGAAGCGAAGACAGACTGGTAGACCAGGAAGGAACGCCTACTGTTGAAGAGAGGGCTGAGAATGATGATTGAGTGGATCTCTTTATCCTGCAGAAAAATTCTGACCTCTTCAGCCGCATTAAGACGAATAGGTTCAATTTCTAAGAATGGTATTAGTTCACACCCACCTTCTATCCGACTGATGCGGCACATTACCTCGGCAAATTCCTGGTCGACACGGTTAGGGGCGGTCCGGCTCCGGTTGAATGTAACCGGAACAAACACCATTTTCGTCTGGCCGGCTGTCAGCAGTTTGGCTGCTTCTTCAAACAGCAGGTAATTGGGATCAAAATTCTCGATTACTACCGCATCACTTTTTGTAACATTTCCTTGATAAATCAGGCTTTCCGCCAGTTTTTCGCTGATAAACCCTCTGGTTAGAAAAAAGCAGGATACCAGCAAAATAAGCAGACCCAACCTGAACCTCCAGGTTGTTTTCCAGACAGTTTTCTTGTAGAGAAATAAGCTTCGTAATTTAGTATTTTCATTCATATTTGATCCAGTCAGCTATTGCTATCTCAGTTTCTTGAAATTGTCAATAAAATCGTTGATATTTCCGGATAAAGAAACATATGGTTATCATAATAAAATTAATTTATCCGATTTATTGAAGCAAAGAGACATTCTTCCAAAAAAACGAGTATGTTTGTGATAAATGCCATCATAATTCTTGATAAAAACACTGTCATCCGAAATTCAATTCCTATGCTGCTCCATTTGGAAGAGGCATAGCAAAAAATTTGGACTACTAATTTAGTTAGTATTAGCAAGTGACTCCTGAAAACTGAAATAATTGGATCGATAGGTGAAAAAGAGAGGAAAACTCACAGCGGAGTTCAAGGTGTTGGAGATGTTCAACGAGATTGCGGAAAAGTACGATTTACCGCCGATGCAAGAAGAAAATTAAAAACTATTTGTACAGGTTACAGATGCTCAGCGCCAGATCAAGTCATAGTTGAAGCAATCCTTGGGCAACTGTTTCCCTCAGAAAACTTAAATAAAAATTCTCGGAATTTTAAAAATAATCAGCTTTTACTTTGTTAAGGAAACCAACTAATCTGCAACGGTAACAACTTCGAGATTAGATGGAGAATCTATCTCAGGAATCAATGTCTGCCTACCCGGGTGGGGATAAGAATATAATTTAATATATCCATTCTTCCAGTTACCTGATGCATTACACCTATCAAGCACCTGAGTATCCCTGTTCCACCAGTATACTCCTGAAGAACAGAACTCCGGCCTTTGAGAACTAAGTCCAACTCCTATTCCAGATGTGCCGTCAAATGAACTTGTTTGAATGTAATAGTCTCTATCTTCCTGGATGATATCAGGGCCATCCAAATCAATCTCCCCACAGGAACCTGTCCATGAATACACGTATGGCTGATTATGTGAAGAGCCATCAAGAGTGTTACCGAAAAAGGGAATTGGTTCATGAAACTGAGAGTTTGCACTTTCGTCGAACATCCTTCCCACTTGATCAGGGCATGGGTAAGAATCACAATCAGGATGTTTGCAGGCACTGGGATCACATTCTGCTTCAGCCACACAATAATCTTTGAGCTGCAAAACTTGCCACCAGTTACCACTAATTCTATTATTAAAGGCTAATCCTGACCCGCCTCTCCATGTAACAGCCACAGAATTTGAAATTCCATCCTGAGAATTGATTTTGTTATCATAGACCTCAAATCGCATTGCGGATCTATTCCCCTCATACCCGTGAACAAGAATTCCCATATTATTAACTGTATTGTGTCTAAAGACAATTTTTGCTCCAAATTCGCCATCTACAGCAGTTCCTGATCCTGTATAGCTTTTTGAAAAAATGCTATCTTCAATATAGATTGCATCTTTTCCACCGATAGATGTGGGGGAAGTCCACATTTCATCCGGATTAGAAGGAGAAATATAGAATCCAGAGGAACTTGCACCCGCAAGAGGAGTATCGAATATCACTTGGACATTGTCAATAAGTCCTTCACAACCGGTTGCTGCGATCTTACTCACACGGTGATTGCAGTTAAAAAACTTAATGTGGTCAAGGCGCCACCCTCGGACATCACCCTTGATGCTAATAAATCCAGACCAGTCAAAAAAGTTTCCAGTATCCGTAAATGTGAATCCAGTAATTCTCCATGGATAAGATCCATCTACCTTAATACTTACAGGTGTCTGACCGGTAGCACCGACTTTATTGGGCACGTTGCTGATTATTGTAGTTTTGTCAATTCCAGCACCGGCAACTATTATCCCCTTTGACAATGTCACCTGCTCCGTCCAAGTGCAGGTACCAGGTGGGACAATCACTGTATCTCCGGGATTGGCGGAATCAATAGCTGTCTGCACATCATAATCTGAACAACTAGCCGAAGACAACGTCTCGGCAGACATACTTTGGCTGAAAACAAAAATTAAAAATAATAGCACTAACCCAGTAAGAACAAATCTGGATTTCATTCCGCACATCCTCTCCTAATTAACACCTTTCGACTCCTGTTAACCAAGCCTAATTAGATAATTCCAAAAAATCTTTCTCCAAGATGCTCGTTTTCGAAATCTCCCCGCACCCGAAATATAAACTTTTTTATCGAAAATTTATGTGATTCTGGTAACAGTCTTTATATGCGCGGCAGACCTCATTTGGAAATCTTGACCTGGACATATTTCACAAGATACAGTACAGGATTTCCGACCAACAAAGTAGCCATAAAACCTCTTAATACTCAATTAAGCAATTCGACACAATCCCCCAAAAAAATCTCAATGCTTCTCAGCCCTTACTAACTTTGGGGCGTTGCGGCAGGCGCAATTTTCCTACTTTCCCTTGGCAAGCCACCACCCCAATATTACATTTCACCTGCTCCGCCTTACGAAAGCCAATCTGAACAAGTTCATTATATACCTATCATTTGAATTTCTTTGACTAGTTTGAGAGATACCAACTCATCAAATTGAAGACTCCCGGAATCCATTCAACCGAAACTACATTCATATTATCCAAAATCATGAAAAAAATCAGATATCTAGGCGAATTCCTGAATCCTGAAGGCAATAGACATTTTCGGATTTCTCAAATGACTGTTTGTTATTTCTGGACTGAGACAAATAGTATTCCTCAAACAGTGTTTGATAGGATCGTCATAGTATGGTGGTAAAATTAAATTTTTTAAAATTTATCAAGAGCACGGCAATGGAAATAAAAATAAATTACAGAATCTTAACAAGGATGCTCGGCGCTGTAGTTTTCATTCTAGCGACGGCTTCCATTCTCGGGCAAATTTATAAACACACCATCGGACATGAAAGATATTTGGTTCACTTTTTCAGCCTTGACGGCGAAAGTAATCTACCAACATGGTATGCATCAATGAGCCTATTTTTTTGTTCAATAGTATTGCTTGTCATCGGCTTGTTTAAAAAGAATCTCAAAGACAGATTTAGTTTTCAGTGGTTGACACTTGCCTTTTTATTCCTCCTGCTTTCCATAGACGAAAATGTCCAACTGCATGAGCAGACGATTTCACCCTTAAGAGCACTATTCAACTCTTCAGGGATATTCTATTTTGCATGGGTAATTCCGGCTATTTTCTTTGTGATATTGATTTTTATCTTCTTTTTAGGTTTTCTTAAAAATTTGCCTGTTAGAAGCAGAAATTTATTTCTATTTTCCGGGGCAGTATATATTGCGGGCTCAATTGGCGGTGAATTTGTTGGAGGATATTACCAAACTCTGTTTGACCAAGAGGACCTTATTTATTCTTTAATTACGAATTGTGAAGAAATATTGGAAATGTTGGGAATCCTTTCCTTTATATATACTTTATTCGATTACATAAGTAAATATTTATCTAATTTTCGAATTAATATTTGCAATTAAATCTAGTTAGGTCGAGAGTAAATTCATAATGGTCATTAGCAAAAAGCACAAGTATTGTTTCATTGAGTATCCTCGAAGCGCAAGTTA
The DNA here is from genome assembly GCA_963666915.2 of Acidobacteriota bacterium. Lineage (GTDB taxonomy): Bacteria > Acidobacteriota > UBA6911 > RPQK01 > JAPXNP01. The sequence goes on along the minus strand of CAXXEX010000002.1, from coordinate 20,557 downwards.
CGCCATCAGAAAGGAACTTCTTGAATTTTATGACGGAGAAAATTGGCTCGAAAAACATTCTAGATACAAGGATTTTGCCCAAAGTCTGCCTGATGATTTCAAGGATTACTTTGTATTCTGCAGCATTCGAAATCCGATGCGAGATATTATTTCAATCTATAATATAAACAAAACAAATGCTTCCGGAAGAGCCACTCCTGAATTCTGGACAAATCGCAAGTGGTACATCAGGATGCACGAGCTAAGGAGAGCCGAATTTTTCAAAAAAGAAGGCGATAAAAGCTTTCCAACGTTTTTCCTCAGCCTTTTCCGTCTACCTTATATAAAACCTCGTATTATCGTAGAATTCGCTACTGTTAAATTTGATTACATAATCCGGGTGGAAAATTTGCAGAAAGATTTTGCAGAGGTTCTGCAAAAACTTGGCCTGGAAAGGAAGCAACCTGTCCGCAGTTATAACGTTTCCACCAAGGGAAAGGTTGATTTGAATGACTACTACCCCAATCGCATTAGGAAACGAGCCGTCTGGATCTTAGGGCCAATGATGAATTTGATGGGGTATGAATTCCCAGAAGAGTGGAAGGTCAAGAGGATTCCTGTGCTGAGTAAGCTTTATTTCAAAATGATGGAACCAATGTGCCATATCTACTGGGATTATCTGAATCACTCGAAATAATCACGCTTGGGCATCCAATCATAAACCACACCTCGTTATCCTGCTCTCTGGAACAATTCTCTTATCATTTGCAGAGGATCGGTAATAGGTTTAATGCTTCTAAAAACAATTACTACTGAACTGGTGTATACAATGCCACAAAATAAAACTGTCGCGAAAAGTCTCAACAGAAGAGATAGTTCCCCAAAAAAATGAGCAGTAACGGTTTGGAAAGTCAATACATAAAGGCAAATAATCCCTGTTATCACAGCGGATAGAAAAAATCTCCAGATAGAGCCAATAACTTTCATTATGCTCAATTGAACTGGCTTGCCCGCATACCATAGTCCGGGAAGCATCAACAAATATAGTGAGAGCGAGTAGGCAGCAGCGACGCCCTTTGCTCCGTATGGCACACCGATCAACATAAGTGTAAATGTTATAAAGACGGATAAGATTCCCCAACGGAACCATCGATCGGCGTGGCCTAGAGAAAGATGGAGCCATCCGTTTGTCCTGTCAACTATTGTCATTCCAATTGCTGGTCCCAGAATCTGCAAAAGTTCCCCTGCCAAATCCCACTTAGGCCCGAGAAGTAATAGAACCAAATCCTTGCCAATTGCCACAGTTACTACACTTACGAACATCCCAATGAATGACATGTGGGCTATGGACTTGAGAAAATATTTTATATATCTCTCCCGTTCACCAACCAATCTGCTTAAAACTGGCAATGCCACATTATTTAACGTTCCGGTTAGTTGATTGGTAGGAACTAAGAAGATATGGTAGGCGCGATCATAGTTCGCCAAAGGCACGGAACCATGAAATCTGGCAATTAATAACTTATCCATGTTTCGGGTGAAATACGCAGTTACAAAACTTCCGTAGGTATGAAGAGCATAGTTGAACATTTTTGAGACGTTGACCTGAAAATTAGGAAGACTTGGCCGCCATCCACACAACATCCAAGCCCCAATAGCTGAAAAAAAAGATACTGACATCCTTCTGAAAACAATTGCCCAGTAGCCAAATCCTCCAGCAGCAAGCATTATGCCCAGAGAACTGCTTAAAAAAGTGGCAGCTATTTCATTCCCGGCAAACCTGGCAAACATCATGTTCCTTCTCAGTAAGGCTAGATGATGGGCTGAAAAACATGGAATGATGATTGAAATCGACATCATATAAATAATTGGTCTGATCCTCTCTTCACCATAAAACCATACAATGAGTGGCGTCAGTGCAAGGAAAACCAATATCAGAAGAAAATTTGTCCCTATATGTATCCAAAAAAGGTTGCTGACCATAGCATGACTGAGTTCATGTTCCTTAATAATTGCTTCTGGAAATCCGTTTGTGCCAAAATTTCCAAGTAACAGTGTAATGGTGGTAACCATCGTAACCAAGCCAAAATCATCAGGTGTCAGTATCCTGGCCAGTACAACAGTTCCTCCAATAGCAATAAAATAGTTAATTGTTCTTGAAAAAAGGGCGAATCCAGCACCCCTGATAGCTTGATGCTTAAGGTCTGTTGCAAGTCCCTCATTTTGAATATATTGGTTATTTTTGGAGTTTATATCCATATATTTTAAATTCTATTAGTGCTACATCAAGTGATTCATTCTGGATACCTCGGAAAAAGGACTATCATGCTTTTTCCATGGCATTAAATTAAACCGTTAAATGAAGGTCCGGCTCCATTTTGCTATCAATCTCAAACTTTTTCTTTGCTGTATCCCTAGGCACACTAAAAATCGTAAGAAGAAAAATGAACCACATCATAGTCAACCCCTCAAAATACCCCTCCGTTACATTCATCAAAAGCGCTACAACAAAAAATACTAAGTAGAGTTTCTGCAGCATAAATTCTTTGGGTAGCCTTGCTCGTATTTTTATGTAACCGGAAAAAATCATTCCCAAAAGAAGGGTCAACCCAAACCACCCAAGATTAAGATAAGTCTCAAGATACCCGTTATGGGCCTGATTGATAGAAAAAACATATCTCTGCTTCAGGGAAATGGCCCGATCACCAAGCCAGTAACTATCATAACCGGTCCCTATAAGGGAATTGGTGCCTATATCAAGCAGGGCACTCCACATCTGAGTCCTTCCGGTAAAAGTCAAATCTCTTCCTAAAAGACCTGCAATTACTCCAATTACGTTACCAAAATATTGGAAAACAATTAATGTGATGACTGTTAAAATACAACAAATTTCTATTTTACCGAGATTTGTCTTTGCATCCTTAAAACTAATTGCCCAAATTATTGTGCAACCGAGAATAACAGAAAATGTAGCAGTCGCACTATTGATTATCATTAATAACCAAACAGTCAAAATAATTACAATTACCGGTGCAAGCAAAGATTCTTTATTGTTTTTCTTAAACTTGTTGGATTTTCGAATCCAAATTATGTCCCATATAAATCCTACTAAAACTACAACACAAATTACTCCGAGGGAATTCTTGTGTAACGCTACGCCAACTCGCATGAGTTCTCCTGAATAGGAAAAGGATCTTCCCATCTCAGGAAAATATTTAATGAGCAGGATTGAAAAAGGGATGTGGACAAATCCAATTCTTCTTATCAATGTTCTGATTGCCTCTGGAACATTGAATTCAGTTAAAATGATGATAACCATAATAAGGCTACCAATTTCCTTACTCCATCGTTTAAAAGAGACAAAAGGATAATCTGACCAGAGAACACTCAATCCACAATAGAAAAAAAACAACAATATCCATATGTTTCCCCGGACTATCTTTTTCCAGGAGGCTCTCCTCCTTATCAAAACAATTATCCCTGCAATGATGAGAAATAAATAGAAGTATCTGTCGATGGGGCTTCCCTCTAACAGATTTTGCTCATAGTTTTCATGATAAACATTGAATCCCAAAATATAATTAATCCAGGCACTCAGAGGTTTGACGCTCAGCATTAACATCCATATCTGAGGTATCCATAGAGAGGAAGAAATCTGGGCCTTCCTTCTAGTATCTAACAACAGAAGGAAGCTTACGAACAGTGTACAAAAAAAAAGAGCTAGTTTTGGCGGCATAGGATTATTTCCCTACTATGAAGTCCTTTCCGGATTCATTCCAAATCAACCATTTAAAATTCTTATAAAACCTGTCTCAGGAATAGTTTCAAAGATATTTTCAAAAAAAAAAAAAAAAAAAAAAAAAAAAAAATCAAAAATCATCGGAACGATAATATTGACATTCTCTCGATACTGCTCCTGAAAAAAGGGAAAAACCCTGCTCCTTCAACTTTCAATCAGTGTTCTCTGAATAAGTTCCAGTGTCAATAATTTTGTGATTTCAGTAGTAAAATTGCCCGTTCCCTTTAGGTGACTGTCAACCATTTTCTTAACAGCCCTACTATTTAGATAGGATCGTTCAAGTGTTCTCTTGTCCAGCAGTATTCCTTTCACGTAATCCGCAAGTTCATCCCGATACCACACTCTAAAATGATAGAACTTATGCCTTCCCAAAAAAAACCGCTCTGGTTTGAGGGGTTGAGCCAGATAGTCGAGTCTGGCCACCCACTGGGGCATACCATAGTTGCAATAATACTCAGCTTTAAAAAAAATCTCCTGGTATATTCTGGGTAACAAGGAAATGGGAAAAGGATATTTATTGCTGACACCACGATCACTCGGAATTATTGACAAATTCTGATACCCATCTGATATTAGACGTAACGATATTTCTTTGCTTTCCCTTATTCCCGGAGGGGATCTGAACATTAACGCGGCCAAATCCTTATCATGATATGGGGTCCGGGTCACGAGTTGGGAATATTCACTCAGGTAACGGTTGCATTCATGCCAGGGAGACTCATAGAAAAGGGTAAATGTCAGGGGGTGATTTGTCCTAATCTCTTGGTATTTTTCGAGAGAGCCGGAAATATAGCCCCGAAAATTCTCATCATAAACGCCTTCATCAGGAAGAGAAGCTTTCATCCAGCGAACATTTCTCAATAGCTCACTACCGTGGTTACCGGTCAGGCGAATAGGCGCGATTTGCTTGGCTATTTGATTGACATAAATCTCTGGAGCACCACTTACATCCAAATTTCCGTCCGTGATATAGACAGTCCTTTCAGCGAATTCTGAAAAATTGGTCAAGAAATTCTTCCCTACTTCAATTGTATGGTGTTCCTGTCCACACTCAGCAGCTACACGACGTGCGATTCTCACATCGTTACAATCCCTATAGATGCTGTTGAATGTATAGCATGGAAACTTTCCCCTAGGAGTTTCAACATTTGATAAAATCATCCGGGTGTCCAACCCGCCTGTCAAAGAGATCCCGATATTCTGGGAAGCCCTGAAATATCTAGGGAGAATCCCCCTTAAAGTCTTTCTTAGCTCCTCGTAGAAAAATTCTTTTTCCAGCCATGGTTGATTCTCCCAAGTTGCAGGTTCAAAATATCTAGATTTCTTACTAATTTCGCCATTTTTAAAAGACCATGAGGAGGAACCCGGCAGAACAGATATATTTTCAAAAAGAGAGTTCCAGTGCAGAACACAATTGCAGCAAAGATACTCACCCAAGCTTTCATTGTTGAGTACCCTCAACTCAGGCTTGACCCGCAACAACGCCTTTGCTTCAGAAGAAAAATAAAAAGCATCTGGAGCCTGGTGGTAATACAACCGCTGCATCCCAAATCGGTCATTGAATAAAATAATTTTATTGTTTCGAAAATCAACAATTATCCCTTGAAACCAGCCGTTAAGCTGATCAAAAAATTCCTCTCCCCACTCCTCGTACATATGCACTAGGTATTCGGCATTAAATTTATTGAATACATGGTTTTTCCCCTTGAGCGCGTTTAGCTCATGCATTTCAATAAAATTTTCTCCTGAAAAAACCAACACGCAATCACCAGTTTCATTAATAACCGGCATACAATCAGCAAATGAACCCCGATGCGCGGTCCACCCAATATAAAAAGGTACTTGAGCATTTCCAGTATGGATGCCATGCGTATACGAACTATCGTGAAGCATGCATGCTCGCATCATTTCCAGTTGCTTTTCATACTTCAAATCAGGTTTTCTCGAAATAATCCCAAATATTCCCGGCATTTCATTCCTTGAGTTAGTAATTTTGATGACTTACTTAATCTATTGAAAATCGTTTCTCTGATCCCTCAGTGCTCGATTTATACCAACCAAATCGCGATATGTTCTTCGGGCCAGTTGCAAAGGAACCAGGCGATTTGCACCAAGCGCAGGTTTCTCCATGCTTATTCTCTGGATGACACGGGAACTGCAATCGTCGCGTATTCCCCCAGTTCCAAAGGAGATTTCGATCAGTTCAGATCCGAATACCTTGTTAAAAAAATCTAGTCTTACACCTTCGTCTGAATGAGGAAAAGCAAAGGCCCGATATTTAAGCTGATAGTTGTTAACCAGGTGGTTTATAGACATTTTGGTTTGAATCAGCTGTTCTTCCAGAGATAGCGAGGAGTATCTTGGATGATTTAAGCTATGAGAACCGATAGTAAAACCCCTACTGATCAATATCCTCAACTGCTTTTCAGTAAGAAAAGGTTGCATTTCCTCTAAATATTCTTCGAAATTTAACCTCGTTATACTCGCTATCTCATTTAATTTCTCTTTATCAAAATACTCAATTTCACGAATCAATTTTCTGGTTGTTTCAATATCAATATTTCGCAGCTTAAAAAATGAGGACAACTCATTTCCATATTCCGAAAAAATATCAAGATCTTCCAAATGTTCAATAAGAATACTGATTTTATTTAAAAAACAAAGCTTTTTATTATCAATAAAATCTGTCGACACAAAAAAAGTTGCGGGTATTCCCATCTCGAGAAGTATTGGAGCTATGACATCGTAGTTTTCACGGTAACCATCATCAAAAGTAAGATGCATGGCATTCATTGGCAAACCGCGCCCCTGATTAACAAAAGCAATTAACTCAAGAAGTCCTACAGGAGTGAAATGCTTTGTAATAAACTGAAGGTCCTTTTTGAATTCATCTGTGTTTTTATGCCTAAACAAATGATGTGTATGAATAACCTTGTCATCACTGATCAGATGGTAATAAGGAAAAATATTTCTGGTCCTAGATAAACTCAAAAGAAAAGAAATGGGCAGAGAGGAAAAAACATATGAAGACAAAATCTGTTTACTAATTATTACCATTACCAACTAATAGACACGACATAGAAGAAAATAGGCTATTTATGATCTCTGATATTATACCACTTGGCCCTGATGACCTTTAATAACCTGATTCCCTTCTTCGGAATCATTCCTTTTATGCCATGATGCAAACTGCACAATAAAACAATCCTCCCTATAAAACTCAACGGCACAAAATATCTTGGAAGAATAATGCTTTCAAAACCGTTATATTTCTTAAAATTCATCAGAGAATCGCTTCCCACTTTCCCATAATCATATTTTGCATAAACAAGGTATGGGACTCCTCGCTCTGCGCACATCTCGACCGCTTTGGCCATCAATAAATTCGTGGGAGCCTTATCCTGGTGTTTAAGCATCGAAATGATACCCATTGTCCGGGCGAATCTGTTGGTGAAAACTAGCCTGATATAACCTATAAGCTTATCTTCCCAAAACGCCCCGAGAAAAAGAGAACGCTCGAGAAATAGGGAATTCTCAAGTTTGGTATTTTGAAAATCCATCCCATAATTCCAATAAGGGCGACCTTGCCTTATTGGAGTCTCATTATATATTTGTTGAATCCCATGAATAAATTCATCATCAAAGTCAACCTGCCTAACGGTTACACCCCTTTTTTTTGCTAGCTTTACCTTATTTCTGTGGTTTCTGTGTAATCTGTCCTGAAACCATGATTCATATTCGCTAATCGGCAATGCAGCGACATTATCCCATTCCATTGGATAGTCAAATTTAGATTTTGATTCCGGCAACCTCTGCATAAAAGTAAAAATATCGGCCTTTAAACCCTTCGATTTAATCTCTGAAATCAATCGTTCTGGATCTATAACATCCTCGTCCCATTCTTCTTTTATACTTGCAACCTTTATATACTTCCCTGAAATGACCAGGTTGTGATTACAAATTGTAAAGACTGAAATCTGAACCGGTTTCCCTTTCAGAATAAATGTTTCCATCCTGGTATCAGCCACTTATTTCCCTCACAATTTCAATATGGTATTCACTGAAAGTCTTCTTCCTTCAACCTAACCAAAGAACATTCAATCAAAATCTGGTTAAATTTCAGCTGTTTTTTTCATCTTCATGAGAAGGCTGCCACACCTCTGAAACTATACGTTTTAGTCTTTTCATCTGTTCATGCCGATTGAAGACTATAAGTTCTTCCGAAACAGGCCTTTCAACCCGACTAAGGACTCCACCCAGGTAACCAGCCAACAGGAGAAAACCTCCAGCTATCCAAGGTCTAGATTTCATCTGATAAATTGACCTGAATACTTCCCAGAGAGGATGCCATCCCAAATAATAATCCTTGTAACCCTGGGCATACCATGAACCGAACCTACCGTTGCCTCCTTGTCCTATTTTCCGATGATGATGGCATATTTTCTCGGTGAACGTTCTGGTTTCCCAACCTTTCATCCGGGCAGTGGTGACAGCAACCCAGTCAATGCCGCCTCCTTTGATAGGAAGATACCCTCCTATTTCTTCAAAGCAATCTCTTCTGAACAGCTGACATGCACCTGAAACATGTTCTATATTTGTGAACCGGTAATCATAATGGACTTGATCCTCAACGAATGGTGTTCCGGCTACGCCAAGCTTTAGACTAGATTCAAATTTATCCAGCAGAAATTCAAAATATCCGGGGCCAAATGATATGTCAGCATCAAGATTCCCAATAATGTCCCAAGAGGTACCTTCCAGATTTTCATATCCCGCGTTGAAACAATAAACTTTGGCAGCAAAAGTCCTATCCCTTTCATCAGGCATCCTTAAAAATTTTATCCAGGGATTGGCTGGAAGGTATTTCTTTACAATTTCATCGGTCCTGTCTGTTGAGGCGTCGCTCACGATGATCCATCTCTCAGGCGGAATTGATTGAGAAATCACTGACCGGATAGTCTCTTCAATATATTTCTCCTCATTACGTGCAGGAGTTATCAATACATACTTCAGATCCATAAACTTTCAATCCATTTCACATAAGCAGTGCTTCCATGAGCAGACTGACTGTTTTCAGCACAATGACAAACAACCTTCGTCAGACTCATGACAATCCAAATCAAAAGCTTCTTTCGGTAAGAGGCCTGAAGCCACAGAGACCAAGAAGTTTACCTATATGATCGCAATCCTTAATCAGGTACCTCATAAAAAAATGATGTCCCAATATTAATAATACCGGCAGCGATAATGTATACACCCCCACTGCTACAACTGATTTAAGGGTCCCCAGAACTGTGAATTTTCTGGAAGAAACCAAGCCACGTAATAGAGCTCTCCTTAAAAAATATTTCCTCTCCACTCTTTCAGGTGGGACTGATTCAAATACCTCAGCTTCGTTATCCCAAACGAATCGGTGTCCTTTCTGCATCATTCTCCTGAAAAAATCGACATCCTCGCCGCCGGTTCTGCCATAATCAGGATTGAAAAAATCGTCCCTGCTCTCAAAAATTTTCAAAGATAAAAGAACATTACCGGTCCGTGTATGGCAGGAATTACTGATAATACTTCCCGAAGGAAATGAGGCCCTTTCACACAATCTGCCCCGGATAACCCAGGAAGGAGGAGGATTCTCAAAATGAGGTTTTACTGGTCCCAGTACTCCCTGGACTTCATACTTGCAAATTGTTTTATGGAGATGAAGGAGCCATTTTTTCACAGGAAACTCATCATCATCAATAAAGGCTGCATATTTCCCAGATGCGTTCCTGACAGCCCTGTTCCTGGCCAGTGAAATATTCTGCTGAGGTTCAACTACGTAGCTGACGACCGATTCAAATCCGGCAGAAGTTTTCTCCACAACCTCTCGGGCTGATTCCGTGGCATCGTTATCGACTACAATAACGTCAAAACTGAACCTTCCCCTAGTTTCCTGAGTTAAAACTTCCTGCAGAAGCTTCTTGAGCAAACCTGGCCTTTTGTAAGTGCACACACAAACTGAAATGTGCTCTTCGACATTCTGAAAATCATTTCTCACAAGCATTTAATCCCAATAGCAGAGTGGACAGGGCCTTATGCATGGTGGCCTGTCCCCAATGAATCATAGGAATCTTGACTTTCTTTATAGGAAGTAAGCGATACCAGAAGTATCCTTTTGGATCCTGCATATTCCTTACGGTCCACTCTGCAACTTTTAGTGCCAAACCTAGATTCGTCTCGTCATAGTCGGAAAAATTGACCAAGGTTTCGATAGCCTGGGATGCACACTGAATATCAATTGGATAGGCCCGGTTGTGATAATATTTAGGGCGACCACTCTCCTCGAAAAAATGATTTCTGAAATAGCTGAATCCCAGTTTCAGATTATCCCTGAAATCCTCATCCTCCGAAAAATCGAGATAGCATTTTAAAGCATCCAGATTGTAGCCGGTATGAAAATTATCTATCCAATGAAATTTTTCAGCTTCACCATAGTACCAAGCTCCGTCAGGAAGCTGGTAACCACAACTGTATTCCATCGCGGAACGTGCAACTCCGAGATATTCCTGATTTCCGGTATAGTTGTAAGTTCTGGCCAGCATCGCCGCTCCAAGCATATTGGAGTTGTGAATTGAACTCTGTTCATAGGCTACATAGCTTATGCACATCCCCTTGGGGGCATTCTCACGGCTGAGGCTTAAAATCCATGAACAAGCGCTTTTAGCTACCTGAAGAAATCTTTCATCTCCTGTCAGTTCGTAGGCATCGAGGAAAACTTGCCCTATAAGGCTGGTCCAGACAATCGTCGGCTCATACTTGGGAATCCTCCCTCCTCTGGCGGAGTATTCAAAATGATTTCCCCAGCTGTGATTCTCATATCCCGGTGACTTATGCCGGTCTAGCCAGTCAAGGCATTGCAGGGCCTTATCTAAGTATTCCTCGTTTTCTGTCAATTTATACCGAAGGAGATAACCACTGGCGATGTAACCCCTGCCCTTGGTGGACTCTAGAGGCTTGACTCCCAGCAGAGGTCGCAGGTTAACTGGACTTTGTCTCACCAATTGCTGGAGAACCCTTTCCAAAAAAAGACTCCCCATCGTTATGGGGAAAAGGTAAGATGACAATCCGTCAAATGGCTCATATCCTTTATAATCGTGAATTTCGATCCATTTTTCCAAATTTTCCAGGCTCTTCTCAATCATCTCCATTATTCCAACTCCAAGCTCAAAACTCTATTACCCTATTCTAGTTCCACACTGATTCATAGGCCCGTTTGAGATTCTGCTTTTGGATATCCCAGTTCAGCTTTTCTGTTATTCGTTTTCGAGCTATTTCTCCCATCCTTGTTCGTCTGTCCTTATCATTTAGAAGTCCAACAATACTCTCGGCAAATTGCACATTGTCATTCTGCGAAAGATAAAGCGCTGCCTCTCCGGCGCTGACCTTTCCCTCGGTTGTTTCAAACATCACGGTAGGTTTCCCAAAGGTCATATAATCCATTATCTTCAACATCGTTGATTGATCTGTAAATTTGTTCCGATGTTCTGGATTAACCCCAATATCCGCTGTCGCCAAAATTTCATAAAAATCCTCATACGAAATATATCCAGTGAAATGTGCATATTCACTGATCTGCATTTTTTCAGCTTCTACTTTGAGGTTTTCTAGATGAGGCCCTTTCCCTATTACAATGAATTTAATATTCCTGATATTAATGTCGTAAACAATATATCTGACGGCTTCCAACAAATTCTCGATGCCTTCCTGATTCCCTATATTGCCTATATACACAACCAGAAAGTCAAAGCCTTCTTTCCATATATTATTCGCCTTTTTAAAAATCACCTTATTAAGGTTTGGACCATTCCGAACAACAAAAACCTGATTCGAATCCTTTTTTCCGCGGGTAATCGCAATCCTTTTATAACTCTCGTTGGTGGAAACAACAGCATCGGCAGTCATGAATGTCATTTTTTCCATAACAATAAGAAGCTTGTACAAAAGGTCTTTCCGTTGGAACTTGGCTAAATAGTTTTCGGGACAAATATCATGGTGGTCGAAGATATATCTGACTCCGAATATTTTGAAAAATAGAGCAATTATAAAAACGTGATCCGGTGGATTAGCTGAGTGAATTATGTGAAACCTTTGCCTAAAAAAAATCTTAAACGACAAATATGTCTCCCAGAGCAGAGCATTGGCATACTCAAACAAAAATCCAAATTTACTGTCTGCCTCCAGTGGCATATTGTGTCGATATACGTCGATGCCCTCAAGATTTTCGTATTTTTCCTGAGTCTTTTTGTTTTTTGGACAAATTACACTAACATCATAACCGAATTCAATTGCAGCCAGAGCCTCATTCCGAACCCTGACATCCTGGGGAAAAGGATTGTTTTCTAAAATAAAGAGAATATGCTTTTTTACCATGAAAGACCCATATATTTTTTTCTCTTGTTTTTGCCTTCAAATTCGATGTTAACGAGGTCATAAATAATTCTATCCTCAGGCACCTTGGTTAAAATTTCCTCGAAGACTGCATTGCTATTAACAACAACAATTACTTTGCTCTTATCAATGACCTCGGTGTAATCATCGGTAACAAATTTAGAAATAAAAGGGATTTTCTTCAGAATGTAGTCCCTGTTGGCCCCCATCAACTGTGAAAAATGAACATCTTTATCGTAAATCCTAACGTTAAATCCTTTGCCCATCAACCGCTCAATAACATCAAGAATCGGACTGTTTCTCAGGTCATCAGTGCCAGCCTTGAAACTCAATCCAAGGAAATCCTATGTCAGAAACATTAAAATCCAAGATCTGCTTAAAAACCAGATCTTTTTGAAACTGATTGCTGCGATCCAGACTTTCCAACAAAGGGCTTTCCAAATAGTAATCATGGGCTATCGTCTTCAGGGCTTTGAGGTCTTTTGGAAGGCAGGAACCTCCATAGGCAAAACCTGGTTTAAGGTAATATGGCGATATGTTCAGCTTGTCATCCATGCAGAATATCCGCATAACTTCGTGGGAGTCGATCCCTACTTTCTTACATATATTCCCTACCTCGTTGCCAAAAACGACTTTCTGCGCATGAAAGGCGTTGTTAACATACTTCATAATCTCCGCAACTCTTGGTTCTGTAAAAACAACTGGAGCATCGATCTTTCGGTAAATTTCCTCCATGATCTCACGGGCCTGCGAGCTAGCAGTACCAATCAATGTATAAGGAGGATTAAAGTAATCATCTATGGCACTGCCTTCCCTCAGAAACTCCGGATTTGAGACTACGGCAAAATCCGTATCTCGCGTCTTTCCCGATATCTGCTCAATCCTTGAGGCGACACGCTCATTGGTTCCGGGAAGAACGGTGGAACGGATAACGACCGCGTGGAATGAATCTTTTACCCTGATTACTTCACCAATATCATCAGCAACTTTAAAAACTGCATTAATGTTCAGATGCCCTTCAGGTGTGGATGGGGTTCCAACACAGATAAATGAGACGCTACTGTTTACTACAGCGTAGCTGGTGTCATGGGTGGCTTCAATCAAGTCCTGCTCAAATTGATGCCTGATCAGCTCGCCCAAACCTTGCTCAACAACCGGAGAATTCCCACTGTTTAAAGCCTCAACTTTTGGAACATTTATATCAACCCCGATTACCCTATGCCCATTGTGGGCCAAACAACCCATACTGACAGTTCCTACATATCCCAAGCCGAATATACTGATGCCCATATCTTGTCTCTCTACAATTAAGTACTGAACAACCCGACGGATTTTCAGTATGCTATGAATTAAAGCACTACCACTAGAGTATTCAGTTTTTGACCGATAACCATTGGCCCAATGAAATCTACCTTTACTTCATAAAATGAAGGCTACAATCCTAATATACCTTACTACTCCGGCTTTATTCAGCGGTCTCTTACCCTCCTTCTATACCCACTAAAAGAACCCTCCAAGCCAGACATACATTTTTAGGGATAAAACGATCCAGTCTCCTTCCCGGCAAGTCCCGACATCATCCCAAATACCTGCACCAAATCCTCTCACCCAACCTTTTGATTGAAATTTACATAGTCCGGATCAGTAATCCTGCCAAAGATGCAAAACCAAAATCCATCGTTTCGATAAAAGAAGAGGAATTAAAGAAACAGAACATGGTCCTATCGCAAGCACCCAGCCGTCCCTTGAAGCGGCATAGTCCTGATGCCCCACAGGTTTTCCTTCTAGACCAGGGCCAAATCAATTTCCAAGGGAAAATATTATGCACTGGGAGCCCCAATCTAACGTACCAAGCTTCGCCGAATCCCGGGCTGCTTGCAACCCCGGCAACATCCGGCTTCCTGCTTTCCCTCCCCTGGCATTCAACAGACAACAAAGTCATCACCCCTGAAATCCCAAAATGCTCACGCAGCTTCCTGATGAATTCGCAGAACGGGAAAAGTATTCAAAGTCTCTGCCTTATTTTAATCCGGAAGCTACGGAAAACCTGGAAATACTCAGCAGAATTCCCTTCCCTTACCACAACACCGTCTTTGCGGCCTCCTCTATTTTCAACTGGATACAGCTCTTATCCAGTTGTATTCCATCAACTGCTATTGCTTTCCGGTTTCAGTACTTTCCTTATGGATGGATAAAATAATTTCACATATCCGTTCCACATCCGACAATTCAAGATCGAAATAGATGGGTAATGTTAATATCCTGTCCGCGGCTCGACGGGCATTTTCCAGGGGATCTTTCACTGATATATTTTTATAGCAGGAATAATCACAGATAATCGGGTAGAAATATCTTCGCGGGTAAACGTTCCACTGCTTCATTTTTTCATACAATGAATCCCTGTCCATGCCGAATTCGCGTCCATCAACCTCGATCGGCATGCTGGCGTAATTATATTCGATATCTTCAGAAAACTCCGGAACCAGATGAATCCCAGGGATATCCTCAAGAAATTCCCGGTAAGCCCCAGTGATTTCCCTGCGCTTCCGGATTATCCGCTCCAGGTGTTTTAATACCTGCATGCCCATCAATGCCTGCATTTCATTCATCTTGGCATTGGTTCCGGGCATTACAACTTCAATCTCATTTTCGAACCCGAAGTTCTTAAGATAGTCAAATATGCTTTTCAGCCCGGCCTCCTTAAAAACCAGCATGCCGCCTTCAATAGAATGAAACAGTTTAGTGGCATGGAAGCTGAACACTGCCAGGTCTCCAAAATGGGCGATAGGGGTATTGTTCACTTTAACGCCGAAGGCATGGGCGGCATCATATATAAGCTTCAAATTGTGGCGTCGGGCTATGTCGGCTAAAGCATCATGTTTACAGGGATGACCATAAACATGAACCGCCAGGATAGCGGTGGTCCGGGGAGTTATCGCTTCTTCAACCTTTCCGGGATCCAGGGTGTAATAGTCCGGTTCTATATCAACAAAAACCGGCCTGATCTTATTCCAGAACAGGGCGTGGGTGGTGGCCACAAATGTGTAAGGGGTGGTTATTACCTCGCCTGAAATCTTCATACCCTGCAGGGCTATCTGCAGGGCCAGGGTGCCGTTGTTCAGTAGCGATATATTGCCTGTTTCGAAATAGGTGGACATCTCCCGGGTAAAGCGCTGCAGTAAAGGGCCTTCATTGGTCAACCAGCGGCTTTGCCAGATCTCTTCGAGCCCCCTGGCAAATTCATCAATCGGCGGAAGAAAAGGCCGCGCCACATAAACCGGCTCCTTGAATGGCTTTACCATATAACGTATTCGCCCTTCCCTTTTTCGATGCCTTTTTCTGTAAGGATTCGCAACTTGAAACCAGTCCATGTCGCGGAAAAAAAACTGCCCCGCTCAAACACCCGGCGCCAGTCCGAAACAGCTAAAATCCCGGATCACAACACTTTTTCTGAAGGTCCAATTCTACCTCACCATACTGTCCAAATGGGATGTTCCCGATTTCCCGTGAACCTGGAGAATTCATTGCACCCGGAAAGGACAATTTGTGTCGGCAGCGCGGCGGATCTTCCTTCAGGATGAAGTTTTGGTGATGGGCTTGGCGGGCACACCGGCAAAAACTGAGTTATCAGGCACATCCTTGATCACCACCGCTCCCGCGCCGATTGTGCAGAATGAACCTACTTTGACGCCGGGCAGAATGACGGCATGCGCGCCAATATTGGTACAATCCCCAATAGAGCCGCGCCCGAGCACACTGGCGCCGGGGGAAATCCCGCAATACCTGCCTACTTTGACTTCATGACTGATTATGGCGGATTTATTGACAAGTGATCCCTCGCCAAGGGCAATATCACAGGTCAGGTTCGCGAAGGGAAGAACGCATACACCCGGGCCTATGGAGTTTCCGAATCCGCCCACAAAGGCCTGCTGCGATATTATCGAACTCAACCTCCCGCCCATGGACCGGGCCTTCTCCGACAAATTCATTCGGACCAAAGGGTCCCCCACTCCAAGGGCAAACTCCGGGGAGCGGTTTTGAAAGTGCTCCCGAGCCTCATCCCATGATTTAATGACCGGGAATTTACCGTACAGAAATGCCGGCGCGTCTTCGTTAATATCATCAAAAAAACAGAGATCAGCCGCGTCATTGTTCATCGTCAACACAGCCAGCAATTCCTTCGCTAAACCTCCGGCACCAATGATCAGCATGTTTGTCTCCTAACTCGCCATTTTTCACCATGTTGAAAACCCGACCTACTGCCCGGCTGCACCACATATCCAAAACCCTGTCACCCCAGATATTTGTAAAACATCCTCCCGGTCAGGCCGGAAAGCCAGGGAGGGGACACCTTTATACATTTCCCGGCCAGTAAAACCGCCGGGGATTTACCCGCGGCGGCATAGGCTTTTGATGTCGAGTAATAGTTTAACGGACTCTTTTCGGCCCCCAGGTGCAGCTTGAATTCTCCCAGGCTTTTTTCGTCAGTATCAGAGGCCCGGCCCAGGTCCAGGCGGGAATAGCCTTGTGCCCCGGCCAGGGTGATCGCCTTCCAGAACAATGCCGGATTAAATCCAAGATGAAAATACTTCGAAACCGAAGCGCCGTACTTGTAATAGAGGGTATCAAGGCCTCCGGAATTTTCCGATGCCGCGCGATATCCGATCAGTAAAAGGCATCCGACTGTCCGGCCCCGGTATTCGGCAAACAGCATTTTCAGTTCACCTGAATCTTCGAAATTTCTCAATAAATTCCTGAAAAACCTATAGGGCTGAGAGGGCATCCCCTGTCGCCGCCTTGTTTCCAGGTTGAGCTTATGGAACACCCTGAGATCCTCAATCGAGTGCCCTTCCTGATTTCAACGCCTTCTTTTTCAGATTTCCGTATCCTTCTCTGCACACAGCTTTTGTGGAGCCGGGAATAGAGGGTTTCGGGATCATCTTCCAGGTTAATCGAATAGTTGGAAAAAGAACTGTCAGCCCGCAAACCTTCAACCGGCCCCCTGAAATTCCTGGTCCTGAATTCAGCATTCCCCCGGGAGGCGGAAATGCTTTCCAGAATTTCAGGGAACTCATCGCGGCTCGTCACCAGGGGATCACAATAGTCTGAAAAAGGATAGGAAACAGTCCGCCGGCCCAGGAACAGATTTTTCAGGTTAACCGCGGGGACCGCGGCCCTGATCTCTCCGTTTCCACCGGTTACCACGTAATAAAGGGTCTGGTATCCATAGCTTTCCTCAATGGTCCTGTGCCAGGAGGACAAGTGATACAGTGAGCCGTCAGGATGGGACCGAACGAACGCGTCCCACTTGTCGGGGCCGATGTCTTTGATTGTCAGGATCTTAACGGTCATGATAAAAATTCAAGGTTCAACCCGTACTATGCCCATCCTGGGTGTAGTTTGTATCACAAGCTTCCAGCTTGTGGGCAGGGTTTCTACGGGCAAGATGCCCGTAGTACAAGCTACACGCTGGAAGCGTGCAGTACGGCTAATTCATCCCCTGCCACTATGAAAATGCCAGCTCCTGGCTACGAAATCCCAAAAATCAATGGCGCAGATATCGGCTGAAAAGGTTACGGCAGATTCATATTTCCCGGGCCATCTCCATAACCTGATAACCGGTTTATCGGAGCTCTCGATCCGGGCCAGCATCTCCCTTTGGTCTCCCGGATTGAATGCTCCATGGTGATCCAGGTAGACTGAACAGGAGCCGGCGTCTTCAGTGCGCACCGTCAAAAAGCCTTCGTCCCTGAGAAACTCCTCCAGGGACACCGGGGCGGATGTTGATAATCCGACGGCGAAAACCATATCCTCGTTACCGGAAAGGTAAACAGGCCCGTCATCAGTTTCCTCGACAGGTTCAAGCACCAGGCCGCCCCTGACCATACATGAACCTGTTTGCTTCACCGCATCACCGGGATTACTGAGCAAAACCGTCCCGTTCTCAGGCATATCCCTGAACAAAGCACGGCAGCGGGGCCGGGTCCTGTCCAGTTCAATCCTGACCGCGCGCCTCTTATCCCACCATTCGGCCAGTTCAGGCAGGGAGGCAATCCAGACAGCATCCTTCTCTCCCCTGATCTTCGCGATAAGCTGCTCAACCTCCCGGGCAAGCATCAGGAAACGCTCCGGGTGAAACATGAGATGGTACAACTCGCCGTTGGAATGGCATTCCGTCCAGGTACCCAGCCAGGTCTTCAGTATGGCTTCGGGAGCTGTAATCCGGTAGCGGTCAACCATCAGCTCGTCATCAGGGCCGGTTATGGGAATATCAATTATTCCATGCTCCTCCCGGGGAAGGCTGATCTGTTCATCCAGGTTTCTTATGTGGTAAAGATCGTTTAACCTGACGGCGGAACCCTCACTGGAACCGGGTAGATGATTGAGCAGATAACGACAGCTGGACCACTTGTAGCCCCACGATACCAGCGCTTCCATGGTATCCCGGTTGTAGTTGAGGTATGGGGGGCGGAAACCGTGTGGTTCCAGGCCATGTTTCCTGAACGAAGCTGCGCCGGCCCCAACCATTTCATCCTGCAGTTCCCTGGAACAGCGGTCCATACGCACATGAAAATATCCGTGGACTGCCAGGCAATGCCCCTGTTCATGCAGTTTTTTGATTAGGTCTGAATGACGCTTAAGCAGAATCCCGGTTACAAAAAAAGTACCCTGCAAACCATTTCGCGCGAAGACCCTGTCAAAACCTTCAAGGAGTTTCAGGAAACGCCTGCGGCCGAGAGCGAACCTGGCAAAGATATCGAAAAGCCTCCTGACTGCCAGCAGCAGGCCCTTTGTCTGAAGAATATGTCTGAAATGTCTCAGCATTCCGCCAGTCCCTCAATTTCTGACATCGCAAAAAACTCCTCCATGAAAACACTTTTCAACCAAAGAAAACAAAAAGTCAGCCTAATTCGCTTAAAGGCGAAAATATCCTCGATGGGTTTTCAACCAGTATACTCTCCAATTGCCTTCACTACCCGCTCCTGCTGCTCTTGAGTCAGGCCGGGGAACATCGGGAGAGATAATATCCTTCCGCTGATTCTTTCAGTAACGGGCAGGTCACCTTCTCCATATCCCAAATGGCTATAGGCATTCTGAAGATGCAGCGGAACAGGATAATGGAGGCCTGTGAATATGGATTTTTCTTTGAGGGATTCCATCAGTCCATCACGATCAGGGACCTGGATCACATATAGGTGATAGACATGCTTTTTCCCAATCCCCTCGGATGGAGTCACGACATTTTTAAATTCCTTCAAGCCGTTGTCATACAGGGAAGCAGCATGTCTTCTCTGTTCATTCCACCTGTTCAGAGATCTTAACTTTATTCTTAAAATTCCAGCCTGGATCGCATCAAGTCTTCCGTTATACCCTTCAATCTCATGATAGTATTTTTTGGATTGCCCGTGGTCCCTTAACATGGCGATGGTCTTGGCAACTTCCGGATCATTAGTCGTGACAGCCCCGCCTTCTCCGAAAGCCCCCAAATTTTTACCCGGATAAAAACTGAATGCGGCAGCTTGCCCCAGGGATCCGGTTTTTTTCCAGGGGTTGTTTCCCTCGGACGGGCGATATTCAGCCCCATGAGCCTGACAGGAATCCTCAAGAACCTTTACCCCGAATTCTTCCGCCATCTCTGTTATGGAATTCATCTCAGCCGGCTGGCCGTAAAGATGTACCGGGAGAACGCAACTAACCTTCCTGCCATCACTTTTTCGTTTAAGCTCTCCCGAAGATTTATCCAGCGCACACTTATTTTCGAAGTATTCCCGTAAAAGGGTGGTGTCCATATTATATGACTCGGGATCAATATCGACGAAATCAATACAAGCCCCTACCTGGCTTACAGCTTCAGTAGTAGCAATAAAAGTATTGGCCACGGTAACTACCACATCACCCGCTTTGATCCCCATTGCCTGGAGGGCAAACCTCAGCGCGTCGGTTCCGCTGTTAACACCTATGCAGTAATCAGTCTCACAGAATTCAGCAAATTCTTTTTCAAAACCTTGAACCTCAGGGCCTCCAATAAACCAGCCTTTCTTTACCGCATTGCTGAATACTTCCTGAAACTCAGATTCCAAGGGTTTATGGAGGTTAACCAAGTCTAAAAAAGGAATTTTATTACTCTCGCTCATTACTTCTTCCTATCTGCTGATATTCAGTACAACATTACCTATTCTGGAGCCGGTAAAGGAACCGGTCAATGCAAAAATCACTTTATTATTTTTTATCAGTTGAAGCTCAAATAATCGAGGAAAATCTCCACCTGTCAGACTCCTCAAAAAGCCATTCAACTGCTACTCTCCCCTCAAAATCCTGGACGGATTCCCGGCTACAACAGCTCCGGATGGGACA
>CAXXEX010000001.1:0-271515 GCA_963666915.2 Acidobacteriota bacterium | reverse complement strand
ATCCCCCTAATTCTCCGCTGATGATTGACGGGCTCAAGGTGAGCATGTACAGTATTCGGACTAATGTGGATTTTTTCAGCGGGAATTATTAGGAATAATTTGAACAGGATTGCCGTCCCTTTGCTCCTGGGCATTATCTGTATCAGCACTGTCCACCCCAGGATTCCCGCTATCGAAGTGCCGTCCCGGTGAAAGTCGACACTCCTCCGGTTATTGACGGAGTACTGGATGACGCAATCTGGAAGGAGGCTCCGGTACTCAGTGATTATGTGCAGTTTGAACCTGACAAGGGTTCATCCGCTACAGTTCGAACTGAATTGCGTGTTTTATATGATGGTTCCAACATGTATTTTGGTTTTAGGTGTTTAGATCCTGAGCCTGACAAGATCGTCATCGGTACTGAACGCGACAAGCTCTACATGGGGACCGACAGTGTGGACATCCTTATAGACACTTTTCATGACATGCGCTCGGGATACTATTTCCGTACCAATCCGCAGGGGGTTCAGCATGACGGAATGGTTTCAGACAACGGCCGGGTGGCTGATACTGTCTGGGATGGAGTATGGCAGTCTGCCGGTAAACTGAATGAAGAGGGATGGAGCGCTGAGATGGCCATTCCTTTCTCTACAGTCAAACACCGGGTGGGAGAAGATCAGACCTGGGGATTTCAGGCCAGCCGCTACCTGCCTCGTAACATGGAAAAAAGCTTCTGGACCGGCCCCCTGGAAGACTACCGGAAGATGGACGGAAACGGAAAATTGACCGGTCTGGACCTCTCTTCCCGATCCCGCCGGCTGGAACTTATTCCTTATGTGATGACCCGGTTTTGAACAGGGCGGAGATACTGAGGTGGAAGCCGGGCTCGATGCCCGTTATGACTTTACTCCTTCTCTCTCGGGCCACCTGACAATCAATCCTGACTTCGCGACCGTTGAGGCTGACCAGGAGCAGGTCAACCTGACAAGATTCGAGCTTAACCTTCCTGAAAAAAGGAATTTTTTCATGGAAGGAAACGCGGCATACTCCCAGCGAATCAACCTTTTCTATTCCCGCCGGATATCCGACATATATGGAGGGGCCAAGTTTTACGGGAAACTTGGGAATAACGAAGTTTCAGTGCTTACAGCTCAAACCAGGGAAGATGATTCGGGCCTGGATTCCGCTAATTTTTCGGTGTTTCGCGTCAAGCGTGATATCTTGACGAATTCCTCCATAGGTTTCCTGAGTGCCAATAGGCTTGTTGACGGAAGAACCAGGGAACAGCAGGTGTGGATACCGCTCTCTATTTTTCGGAAACCTTCAAATTTACCGGACAGTTTGCCCTGGGGTATGGCGATGCCGGAAAGACTGACACCGCCTTCTTCCTGAGGCCCAGCCATGACACCTCCACCTTTCATATACATCTCCGCTACACCCACCTGGGAGAAGAATTTGGCGACAATGTGAACGCTGTCGGTTACATAAGGGATGATAACCGAAATGAACTGGATTCAGCGGTAACCAAGACCTTCTGGACCGGAGGATCGTTCCTGGACAAGATCGACTATAAGTCCAACTACAACATTTACTGGGGGATGGATGAAACCCTGCGCTCCTGGGATGCCTGGAACTCGGTGAATTTCGACCTGAAAAACAAGATAAATTTTCTGGCCCGGCATGAAGAGGAATATAAGCTGTTCGAAAAGAAGTTTCGTAACCGCCAGACCACCCTGGCTACCGGTTACAACACCCGGGAGTGGCAGTCGGCCTCGGTTTCGTGGACCTTCGGGCGCAATTATGACTCTGATTTTCACCTCGTAGGCGTGGATTTGAAGCGTAAGCTTAGCGAGAACCTGTCAGTGGAATATGGCTTGTCGAGGCTTACCCTGGATCCCGATCCGGATCTGGAAGGCACCTGGATCCATTCGCTTCGCGCAACCCAGTATTTCAACAAGGATCTCTATTTCAAGCTTTTCATGCAGACCAACTCAGCCATAGACAAACGGAATGTGCAGGCGGTATTTGCCTGGCGTTTCCAGCCGCCTTTCGGCCAGATACAGCTGGCCTACCAGAAAGGATCTTCCCGTTATGGAGTTGCCGAAGAGCAGGGAGATGTCCTGTTTATCAAGCTGGCTTTCGTGCTGTAGGTGATTTGAAAGGGGCAATCTGGGAATTGCCCCTTTTGGGCTGCAACGAACCGATCTAGTTTCAGTCCAATGGCACCACCGGGAGCGTCGCCATCTCACCTGAATCTATACGGAGTCCGGTAGCGGCAACGGATCCGCTGTCAATTGTCACCTTCAAGAGACCGATGAAGTCTGAGAAATCTACAGCTTCATCCCAACTGAATTCGTCACAGTAGAGAGCCAGGTGCCCAAGTCCCGGGACGGTCTCCTCAGCAGTGGCCAGGGTGTTACCCTCATTGTCCAGGAGCTCAAGCTCAAGGTTGATCTCATCATTTCCTGGATTCATAACCGCGATACCGGTATTGATACCAGCACTCACAATTGAATCCAGTGGTATCAGGAAACCATCTGACAGGGGCTCACAGTTACTGACTCCGGCCAATCCAGGGTTCCGCCATACAGCAGCACTCCAGCAATGTCATTGGTGGAGGTTACAGTGGCAGATCCGGAAACTACATCCCCGTATCCGTCGGTGGAAACAACCGCAGTGCCCATTGGAGGAATGGAGATTTCCGCTTCTCCTTCCATATCTGTGCCATTGAGGTCAACTGAAACAGGATTTCCATCATCATCCCTGAGGTTAATGGTGACAGTTGCCGTATCAGTTTCATCCTGGTTGATGAGATACAGTGAGGTAGCGAGGATTCCCTGGCCTTCGGCAAAATGGCTGAAGTACAGGGTATCCTGGGAGCTGGTTCCGTAGGGTACAACCGGGAGAGTGGCCATCGCGCCCGACTCTATACGGAGTCCGGTGGCGGCAACAGATCCGCTGTCGGTAGTTACCTTCAAAAGCCCGATAAAGTCTGAAAAATCTACAGTTGTATCCCAATTAAATTCTTCAGCGTAGAGAGCCAGGTGCCCCAGTCCCGGGAGGGTCTCTTCTGCATATGCCAGGGTGTTCCCCTCATTATCCAGAAGTTCAAGGTCAAGAGTGGTCTCATCATTTCCCGGATTCATAACCGCAATTCCGGCGCTGATACCGGCACTTACATCTGAATCGAGAGGTATCAGGAGACCATCCGACAATGGTTCACAATTGCTGACTCCCGCCACTCCCAGGGTTCCGCCATACAGCAGTACCCCGTCAATGTCCTTGGTGGAGGTTACAGTTGCTGATCCGGAAGCGATATCTCCGTATCCGTCGGTGGAAACAACCTTAGTGCCCATTGGTGGAATGGAAAACTTTGCTTCTCCTTCTATTTCTGTGCCATTGATGTCAACTGAAACAGGATTTCCATCATCATCCCTGAGATTGATTGTGACAGTTGCCGTATCAGTAGCATCCTGGTTGATGAGATACATTGAGGTGGCCAGGATTCCCTGGCCCTCGGCGAATTGGGCGAAGTGCAGGGTGTCGTCCTGAGAGCTGATTAAGTTGCGAACCAGGCGAACGTAGTTGTAGGAACGCGTGGCGTCCTCACCGGCGGGACCGTCCAGGGCCTTGGTATCAAAACGTACGGCCCCAGCTCCGTGGTAGTCCTCGCCGGCGCCGTTTACCGCCATGCCGAACGCGACGTACCATGCGTAGTAAAAGTCACCGGTCGCGCTGAAACGAGCGGAGGTGCTGGACCAGAAATAGGGATAGTCGTCGTTGCCGGCTTCGTTGATGATTGAAGAACAGCTGAAAATCGGATTGTTTGCCGGTCCGACGGCGTCCGGGTCGGTAGCGGTCGGCGAATACGAGTAGTCGACGATGCTCTGCAATTCCTTGATGTTGGGCAGTCGCCAGTCATCATACCCGGCCAACTCCGATTCTTCCGCATACTCCAATGCGTCCACCCAGAGAATTCCCTCACCATTATCTGCCTGGGACCACATCAAACCGGTGGCATTATCGGTGACCGTGCCGTCGCTGTTGTCAACAAAATCGTTGACCGCGGTGATGTTACCACGCACCGCACGCACGCGCTTGCCGCCACCGGGACCGACGCCGGAGGGGTAGGTCTTGATGTGGCCCGTGCCATGGTTTACACCCCACGCGCCGTTGGAACCAGATTCCACCGATACGCCCACGTAGTTCTCCTGGGCCCAGAACTGTTCATCCTTACTGACCGTGTTACCGGCAATGTCAAAGTAGGTTTCATCCAGGTAGGGCCAGCCTTCCGAGTAGTTGCCGATGGCAAAAAGTTCCTTGATTGTCGGCAGTCGCCAGTCATCATACCCGGCCAACTCCAGGTTTTCACAGTAGGTGTTGGCATCATCCTTGCCGTAGCCATCCGAGGGCGGCGTCTGCTGCCACATCAGTCCGGTGTTGAGGTCGCTGACGGTTCCGTCGCCGTTGTCCTGGAAGGACTGCGGAGTCCCTTCATAGTGGGCGTCCTGTCCGTAGTATGTTTCACCTTCCGAAACCGCGATGATGTTGCCGTATTCATCGTAAGCGGTTGTCTGTCCAGTCTCCTGTAGGACATAGGTTTGCGCATGTGCTGTTACGGCCCAAAATAGAAACAGGACGAGAAATCCCGTTTTGTTAGATAGTAATGCTCGTTTCAATAAAGGAAGCGTATGGGAACTTCTCCGTTTGGGAAAATGTAAATGGGTTT
The DNA here is from genome assembly GCA_963666915.2 of Acidobacteriota bacterium. Classification (GTDB taxonomy): domain Bacteria; phylum Acidobacteriota; class UBA6911; order RPQK01; family JAPXNP01. Next base: position 266,807 of record CAXXEX010000001.1, on the reverse strand, counting down.
TCATTTTGTACTCCTGATTTAGCCCAGAGGGAAAATTTAAGTTTTTTCTAGATGTCAACGAATCGCAATCCATCGGTCTTCGTTGGCATCGGTTATGTCAATTTTTGTCGCCGTCACTAGCTAAACGTATCCCGATTCAATTCCGTTACATTTAACCTGAAATTTGATTTGAATCAGGGATGGCCATAAGTTGGCAACTCATTTTATTGGGCACATTTTGCAGGCAGGGGAAATGTGCTTTGTCGAGGTTTTTCCGTTGATAGGAAAGGGTTTAAGGAGTGATACGTATAGGTCGGCACCATTATTCCGGTGCCGGCCTATTGATGTTGTTCTGAAATAATTTCAGCTGTTTTTATAGTCTTTATTCGGGTGAATTCGGGGGCTGGTTCCCGCCACTGTCAGGTGGTGGCGGCCGGTTCCCGCCTCTGCTAGGTGGCGGTGGCTGCTGGGTTCCGTCTCTATCTGGTGGAGTCAGTTGCCGGTTGCCATCTCTATCAGGCGGATGTTGCGGTTGACTGCCTTCTCTCTCAGTCAAAAGTTGATCGAATTTTTCTTTTTGTTCCTCGTTCAGGATGTCCCGCAGCTTCTCGTGAGTCTGGTCCAGGATTTCATGAGCCCGGGGCTGGAATTCATTAAATGCTGTAACCAGCTGCTGATGAGCGTTCATAACTATTTCCCTGAATTGAACCTGCTGGTCAACATTCAACTCAAGAACAGGCTGGATCTCTTTATCCAGGAACGAGATGATAAAGTCCGGGCCCGGGCCCCCAGAAGGAGGCGGCGGGGGTTTTTGGTTCCACCTCAAAGTCACGGCAATGCCTGCGAGAAACCCCAATAATATGAGTAAAACGATTCCAATTATTGCTTTAAAGCGTTCCACAATCATCACCTCCCTGAATTCCCGAAAAAGAGAACCTCAAGAAACTGCTCCTGGCTGATTTCAGAATTTTCAACTGCGGCTGATTTCCAGAGCAGTTCATCAAGAGAACTGGTATCGGTGGTTTCGGTATTATTGCCCATGCTGAAAAGAGTTATGATCAGCATCGCGGAAACTAATGCGGCGACGGGTGATGCTTTCCAACTCCAGTCACTGATCAGATTGGCAGCCTTGGCCCGCCTGTTTTTTGACTCTTCAAGCTTGTTGCGGAATCTGGCCAGGAATACCGCGTCCGAACTTTCCCCTTCATGAGAGAAAGACCTGGCCTGCAGCAATTTTTCTGCATACCTGTCCAGTTCAATTTGTTCAGTCTTTTTATCTTTCATATTTATCCTCTCCCCGCGGAGTATTGAGAATTGATTCCAGGGCTTTTTTCATGGTGCGTCTTGCCCGAAAGGCCCGCACTCTGACGTTTGATTTGGACCAGCCCAGTATTAAAGCGGCTTCCTCTATTTTCATTCCCTCCCCGTAAAGCAGATGCAATACAGCCTGGTCTTTGGGAGATATGAGGGGAAGAACCCGCTTCAAAAGGGCCTCAGCTTCTATTCTATCCTCAAATTTTTTAGATCTATCCTCAGATTGATTGAAAAGCTGTCTCTCCAGCCAATCCGGCTCCTCCGGGCAGATCTGGGAAACCGGTTCCGCGGGCTGCCGTTTTTCTTTCCGCAGCCGATCCAGGCAGGTGTTTATGGTCAGCCGAATCAACCATCTATCGAAGGGGACATCAGGCTTGAGCTTGCGCAGGTTTTTATAAGCGTGCAGGAACGAGTCCTGGGCCAAATCCTCAGCATCCTCTATCCGGGGGAAATACCGTCTTGCCGTTGCTGTTATTTTTCTACGATGGCGAAGAACCAGGAATTCAAATGCTTCATCACAGCCGTCTAAAGTCATTCTTACAAGTTTCTGGTCTGAACAGCTGTTCAGGTACTGGGGAGAAGAACCTTGAATTTTCTGCGGCATAACAAACCGTTCCGGCATTCCACTGTAAATATCTGTTTCCAGATTTTCATTATATGGGATTGCCTGACAGAAGTATATTGGGGGCAATTCTGTTTTGCCTGAATGCTCGGTCATCCCGGCATCCGAACAGTTTGATCTCACCGCAGTTCTCCAATAATTTTGAAATTTTATCCTTAAACCCACCCGTATTTTTTTCCAGGGGAGACAGTTTTGCGAGTCTAAATCAGTACCTTTGTAGGGTAGACGTTTCCTGGGATAATTTCGTTACGGGAGCAACGGGAAAATTTTCTAATTGAATGAGGACGTCTAAATGGGTGTTGTCATTTCGGTTTAACGGGGAGGGGAACTTTTAGTTTTTAAATTTTTGATTCCAGGTGTAACAGAAACATTAGAGGATTCGTTTAGAAAGCAGTGAAGCAACCCGGAATTTGCGGGTGCTGATTTCGAGGATGGTGAATGGAAAAAGGGAATATTTTCAGGACAACACCTCGAAGATAAATAAAGCATAAGGAGAGCAGAGGAAATTATGACTATCGAGCGTATTGATGGGTGCATCGGCTGCGGAACCTGCGTGAAAACCTGTCCGACAGACGTGATACGCCTGGATCCGAATACCAGAAAGGCGGTGATTAAATATCCTGCCGACTGTCAGATTTGTCACTTGTGCCGGATGTATTGTCCGGTTGACGCGATTACCATTTCACCGGAAAAATCTATCCCGGTTGTAGTCTCCTGGGGTTAAATGATTATGCTGAACACCAAAATTAATAAATATCTTATCCCGGCGATTTTGTTCATTGGCATGCCGCTGCTGTTTTGGACTTCAGGCGATTTTTCCCGGCGTTCAGTTTTGAAGGAATCGCTTTCAATTCTAATCATTCTGGCTTTCTTCCTGATGCTGGGGCAGTTTTTTTTAACCCGAGGAAGTAGAAGCACCATGGAAAGCTTCAGGTTTGGCAAGATTATCAAGCTTCATAAATATATCGGATATATCGCAGTTCTGATTGTCCTGTTACACCCTTTTCTAATTGTGTTGCCGAGATATTTTGAAGCGGGTGTGGATCCAGTTGATGCGTTCTTGACAATTATTACAACATTCAACAGCCCAGGTATTGTTCTGGGTATGGTGGCCTGGTGTTTATTGCTGCTTCTGGGCTTGACAGCTCTTTTGCGAAATAGGCTTGGCATGGATTATAGGGTATGGCGTTGGCTTCACGGTGTTCTATCCGCGGCTTTCATCATATTAGGCACCTGGCACGCGATCGATCTTGGCCGTCACACAGACAACGCCATGTCAATCTACATGATTATCGTCGCGGCAGCCGGCCTGCTGGTTCTTTTTAGAACCTACATGCCCAAAACACCCCAAAACACTCCATAGAAGGCGGTAAAACAAATGGCTGAATTAAATAAGAAAAATGATATCTACAGACGCCAGTTCCTGGTACTTGCCGGGGGCGCAACCGGTGTGGCGGCATTTGCTGCGATGAATAAGTCAGACAGTTGGGCGGCAAATAATCCAGAGATTGATATCGCGAAAATGGGTTTGCAGGAAAATGAAACCGATGTCCTGGTAATTGGAGGAGGCATGGCAGGCTTATTTGCGGCGGTAAAGGCTCATGATGCCGGTGCCCAAGTAATGCTTGTTTCCAAGGGCCGTCTCGGGGCGTCCGGCGAGACTCCTTTTGCCAAGGGAATCTTTGTTTATGATCCTGATACGGAAAAAGTAAACATTGATGAGTTTGTGGCTGCGGTTTCCCGTTCGGCTTTGGGGACTAATAATCCGGTTTACACCAAGCAGATGGCTGAACATTCACTGGCCCGGGTCAATGAACTCAGGGAATGGGGATTCTTCGATGCTCCTCTCTACAACCAGACTTTCAGCAAGCCTGTTGCGGCGCGAAACATAACACTGCTGGAACGAGTGATGATAACTCATCTCATCAAGGAAAATGGACGGATTGCAGGGGCCGCGGGTTTCAGTCTGGATGGTGAAAAAATTCATTTTTTCAAAGCGAAGAGTGTCATTCTGTGCACGGGAGCCGGCGGTTTCAAGCCGAATGGCTTTCCGATTTGCGACCTTACTCATGATGGTACTGTTATGGCCTATAACATAGGTGCGAAAGTAACCGGAAAAGAATGGAATGACGGGCATCCGGGCCGGTCCACAAATGCTGCCGCCTGTTTTGATGGATGGCATGGTATGTTTGAAAGAAAGCCCGGAATAACCGGAGTTGAAATACACCATGATCTGGGTGTGGATCTGAATTACAAGGCTTACAAGAACGGAAATCCGGCCCAGATGGGACGTCCGGGAATGAGCCCGGCAAATGAGATCCAGGGCGGACCGTTCGTCCCTGAAGAATTCCAGCGGCGAGAAGGCTCTCCCGGTGGAGGAGACAGAGGTCCTGGAGGTGATAACCGCCCTGGAGATGGAGGCGGACCAAAGGATGGGAGAAGACCTCCACGTGGCGGCGGCCCCGGAGAAGGCGGCGGCCCCGGAGAAGGCGGCGGCCCCGGAGAAGGCGGAGGCCCTCCGGGTATGAGCGGTCAACCTGTCGGGGGTTCATCCGCCGGTATGTCCATACATAAATCAGAGGGCCTGGTGCCGATTAATGATAAATGTGAATCGAATATTCCGGGGCTCTATGCGGCCGGTGACGCCCTGGGTTCATATATGGCCGGGGCTATTTATACCCAGGTAGGATCTTCCTTAGCCGGTTCTGCCGTACAGGGCGCTATTGCCGGCGAGGCTGCGGCAGAATACAGCGGTAAAGTCGACATGCCTTTTTTACCGGCGTCCAGAATGGATGAAATCCAGAAAGAGATCCTGGCTCCATTAAAAAGAGAGTCAGGATACGGTCCGGCCTGGGTCACCCAGACCCTGCAGGGCATAATGATTCCCAACTTCATAATATACATAAAAAAGGAAAATCTTTTAAAGGCGGCACTCGCCTACATTGAAGAGTTGAGGGATCACCATATGCAAATGCTCAGGGCTGCAGATATGCATGAACTGAGGCTGGCCCATGAAACCGCAAACATGATAATCAGCGCTGAAATGAAGCTCAAGGCTTCAATCATGCGCACAGAAAGCCGCTGCAGCCATTACCGCCTGGATTATCCGGAACTGGATGAAGAGAACTGGCGGGCATGGATTAATATATTCAAAGGCGATGACGGCAGTATGCAGTTTGAAAAGCAGGCTTTCGACAACTGGCCGGCCTGAGGCTTTTGGGGATTAGTTTTGAATTCCGGAGACGAGTGCCAGGTTTTTCTGCCTGGCACCTAGCCTTTTATGTTATTCCCCGTCTCCAGAAAGCACAAATCCCTTAGATGGGCCTCCGGTTGAGGATGGGGTGCCCGCGATGCGGGCAAGATAAGCCGCGCCCAGGGAGTCTATATGATCATTGATATTGTCAAAGTAATTCAGATGTTCCTGCTCTTCGTTGATCAGGGTTTCAAAGAGCCTGGCGCTCAGGCTGTCTCCATTGTCCCGGCAGACTGTCAGGAATTTATTGTATTCGTCTATTGTCACGTCTTCGAGTTCTGAATCAAAAGGGAATATTTTTTCAACTGTCTGTTCCCTGGTGATTTTTTCGTAGGGTTCTACAGTAGGTTCTCCGCTCAGCTCCTTGATTCGCTCAGCCAGCATTTCCGCGTGGCGCATTTCGTCGATGGCTATTAATTTCACGTTTTTGGCCAGTTCCCCAAAATCTCTGTCATCCAGGGTATAGTGCTGGTTCATATACTGGTATATTGCCTGTAACTCCATAGCCCTGGCGGTATTGAGGGCCTCTATTACCAACCGTTTTTTTTCTTCGCGGGATTCTTTTGACATTTTAAAACTCCTGGTTTGATGAACGCCTGTTGAGGCTTTTGGTTTTTAATTTAACTTCATTATAAAACAGGATAATCTTTCGTGATAGTGAAAAATGGGAAGGCATAAATGGGAAGTTGTTCCGGATGCGGGATTAATCCGGATTTCTCACCATCAGCCAGCTGGTGAGAAATCCGTCGAGAAATGCGGGTTAAGGCCTTGGATTTATTTGCAAAGTATGGAAAACGGCAGCCCCACGCCTCCCTGTTCCAGAAGACGCGGGGCCTGGAAAGCATTTTCCTATTCTAAATTGGAAGTACAGTTGGGACACCGGGTGGCCTTGATGGCAATTGAAGTCAGGCAGTAGGGGCATTCCCTGGTTGTAGGTTCAGGCTCAGGAGCCGCTTCTTCTTCCTTCTTCATTTTGTTTATGTTTTTAATCAGGATGAAGATGGCGAAGGCCACTATCAGAAAGCTGATAACAGTATTGATAAATAAGCCATAATTCAGGGTTACTGCTCCGGCGGACTGCGCTTCGGCCACGGTAGCGTAGACCGCAGCTCCTTCCGCCCCTTCCTTGAGCACCACGAACAGGTTGGCAAAATCAACATCTCCAAGCAACAGGCCTATAGGGGGCATTATGATATCAGCAACCAGTGATTTGACAATGGTGCCGAAAGCCGCTCCTATAATGATCCCGACTGCCATGTCCACCACATTGCCTTTAACGGCAAATTCTTTAAATTCTTTAATCATTCCCACGATAATTCTCCCTTTTTATTTTGTGAAATTATGATTTGTGAATGACGAGTTTAAGCCGGGCTGATTCCTCCTTTACTGTCCAGGTAATACGGGATCCATACAAGCGTGACCAGTGAAACAGATATATTCATTTTTTTTGGCTTGATGATTTTTGAATCAAATTCCTCGGTGGCCGGATCAATACTTAATTCAATATGTTCAATTTCCTCTTTAAGCATCTCCTGCATCTCCAACAGGCGTTCCCTTAGCTGATTGGCACTTTCCCTGGCTCTGTCAATATCCTTGCCTTCCTTCAGGATCTTCCCCGCCCGCCCGGCGGTGGTGGCGGCTCTCCCCAGGGTGGACTGGCTGATTTTTTTGTTGCCGACCAAGGCATTGAATAGCGTTGCTCCCAGGGAAATGGCGGTTTGAAGCTTCTGCTGCCGGGCTTGTTCCGTTTCCCGCTCCACCCGGATTTCCGCTGCTTTTATCCTATCCTCAAGACGTTGAATCTTAGGGGTATATTTCTTTTTGAGGTTTTCAATCAGCTCGTCCCGATGCTCCCTGGCTTCCTGGCGCAGCCTGATCCTGAAATCGCGTTCAGATTCCCCGGGCAGGGATGTGGCTTTTAATGACGGGCTGTAGAATAGCGTCAGGACTTCATTCCTGTACAGCCAGTCCCTGAATTCCTTGCTCCAGCTTGTGTAATTTTTTGCAAGAGCGGCCGATTCGGGAAGCAGGCCATAGGAGGAATCTTCCTCCTCCGGTATCTTTTCCAGATCTCCCGATGAAATCTTGCTGTCCCCGGCACCATCCCAGTCGGGAAGTCTTGTTCCGGAAGGGAACTCCAGCATCCTGACAATCTGTTTCTCGGTTGCTACCTTGGCCCTGGCGTCAGTGAAATAAATGTTTCCAGCCGCCAGCAGGGCCGGTTCATATACCAGGTCGCTTCCGGGTTCAGGTTCCGAAGTGACCGGGACATAATACTGGTTTATGGCAGGCGGAAGAACAGGTTTTGTTTTCTTAGGAACTGTTGTTGTCCCGGGAGATGCCGGCGGCTGCTTATCTGTGGAGGTTTTCGCGTAAGCGGGTCTGGAGTCAGCTTTATTCTTTGCCGCGATCAATGTCTTGATTTGTGATCGGGTGAGAGGCCCCCTTAAATAGGACATGACCCACCTTGTATGGAAAATTAACGGGTGATCCTCATGAATGTTATTCATCAGGAAAACCCTTTTGTCCAGGTTGGATATTATTTTATCCATCTGGCCCCGGTCAAAGCGTCCCCCTGAACTCCCTTCAACTGTTTCCAGTCCATCCAGCATGCGCTTTTTGTCCCGCTCCGTCTGCAGACGTCCAATAAACCAGGTTCCCGTGTTTGAAAGGCCTTTGTAGTCGAGGTCAGCCGGATTCTGCGTGGCAAGCACTACTCCCAGGCCAAAAGCCCGGGCCTGTTTGAGCAGGGTCATCAGGGGGAGCTTGGAAGGCGGATTGGCCACCGGCGGGAAGAATCCGAAGATTTCGTCCATGTACAGGAGCGCCCTCAGGGATGAGGTCCCCTGTTGGGTCCGCATCCATCCGAGCACCTGGGTCAGGAGCAGGGAAACAAAGAACATCCGCTGGGAATCATCAAGATGGGCGATTGAAAATATTGTCACCCTTGGTTTTCCCGAACCTGTATAAAACATGCGGTCGATATCAAGATCTTCTCCTTCCAGCCATGACCGGAAACCAGGAGCGGCCAGCAGGTTGTTGAGCTTCATGGCCAGTTCAAATCTTTTTGCCGAGGGATAGAAAGATTCCAGTTCGAAGACACCAATCCGGCGGATGGGCGGATCCTGGATACTTGTAATCAGGCCTTCAATACCCAGGTCCTGGTGGGTTTTCCAGGATGCGTCAAGGATTGTGGAGAGCAGGATATGTTCCCTGCTCTGGATAGGATCAGCATCTATATCAAGAAGGTTGAGCAGGCTGGTAACGGTGGTGTTTATCCGTTCCCTGAGCAGATCAGGATCATTGATAATCTCATCGGGGGGAGATTTGAAAGAACTGAGTATCGATACTTGCAGACCCGAGCTGCTTCCCGGTGTGTAAATGCTGAAATCGGCAGATTCTCGAAGGCGTTTAATCCGTTCGGTGTCCTGACCCCATTTTGCCAACCCGCTGGTCCATAAATCAGCCTGGGACTTTGCGAATTCTTCAGGAGTCATGTTTTTTTCCGCAGCTTCATCCCGGTTAATCCAGGGTAAAAACTCTTCAGGGCTTAGATTTGGAAAGGTCAGTAAAAGGTTGGAAAGATCTCCTTTTGGATCAATGATAATCGAAGGAATGTTGTCAATTGCCGCTTCTTCAAGAAGGCCCACGCATAAACCGGTTTTTCCGCTTCCAGTCATGCCCACACAAACAGCGTGTGTTGTCAGGTCTTTTGAATCGTAGAGAAGAAGGTTCTCCTCGAGGCTGCCAGTTCGGGGATTATATTCACGGCCAAGATAGAATTTTCCAAGGTTTCCGAATTCCTGCATAATTATCTACTTTACTTTTTTCACCGGGAATGTCCAGTAAAAAAGGGCTGGTGTAAGCCAGCCCTTTTTTCATTGTGATTCAGATTGTGTTATTCATCTTGAAATATCAAGGGATCAGTAATTGATTTTCCTGGGGAGCGACTTGGCTTCTTCCACCCATTTTTCAACAACTGACTGGGAGGGGGGATTCCTGACCAGCTTTTTTTTGTCATTAACAGCTGTCATTTTTTCAAAAAGATTTGCGGCATTGCGCTGGGCCAGCTCCGGAACAGTATCCACACCCGCGGCTTCCAGCAAATCCGCATATTCTTCGCCGACTCCCTTGATCCGAAACAGGTCAGCCATATTGATCCATCTTAAAATAAGCTTTTTGCTTATGCCGCTGTCTTCAACAAGCTTATTTCTCGCGGCTGGAGTTGACCCTTTTTCAAGCAGGGCTTCGGTAGTGTTGATACCAACTGCCTTAAGCTTTTCGGCATAGCTTGCTCCAATGCCTTCGATTTTTGTAAGTTGTGCCATCGTTTGTCTCCTTTTTTTGTTTAAGTTGAAATCTGGATTTTACAGCCATAGCTTTCTGACCTGTCCTCTATGGTACAGGCCGAATGCAATGTAGATATAAGCAATAATTATTTTTCTGTCTTTTCTGAATGAAGTGTGGTTTCAGGGGGATTATTTCCCGCAAATCTTAAGCCAGCCTCCTTAACTCTAAGATGATATAGGTATTTTTTGTAAAAGGTTACAGAATTATTTATTTTTTAATGTCCGCATTACAGCTCTATATAGCAAGTTCAGTTCACCGCGTGAAGTAAAGACGAAACTATTGGGTAGAAACAGCATATTTCTTATTATGTTCAAGGATGTAGGAGGCTGAGATGCAGTTTTTCACCAAGTTTCCCCGTAAAGAGTGAACCCGGTTAATTCTAAACACCCTGGAGAAGATTAATTCAGTTCCCAGAGGTTAAAATCTATATATACCTTAAGCAGTTTCAATTCAGAATGATGCTATCCCTGAATAAAGCGGCGGCGAGGTAAGCAGTTATAGCAGGATCCTGAGGATTCATAAAAATGATTGGAAATCTCAACTGGACTGATGTTGATGCCGTTAAGGGCGGTTATTGATAATCTTATTGAAGGAGTCATCGTAGCGGACAGCGATGGGAATTTCCTCTTGTTTAATCGGGTGGCGGAGAGGATTTTCGGTATCGAAGCAAAAGAAACCTCTCCTTCATTGTGGACCGAGGATTTAGGCTGTTATTATCCGGACGGCACAAAAGCCGTGCCTGTCATGGAGAGGCCGCTGGCCAGATCCCTGCGCGGAGAGGAGATTGATGATTTTGAAATGCTCATCAGGAAAAAGGATGTCCCCAGGGGCATCCTGATTCGTGTGAGCAGCAGGCCATTGCGCGATGAGAGTGGTGTTCTTCGCGGGGCTTTCGTGTGGATCAGGGACATCACCGATTTAAAGAAAACTGAGGAGCATCTGGATCGCCTGTCAAACGCGGTGGAGCAGACGGCCGACAGCGTATTCATTACAGATAAGAATGGTGTTATTGAATATGTTAATCCAGCCTTCACTAACACGACCGGATACAGCTGCAGTGAAACGCTTGGACGAACACCGGAAATCCTGAATTCCGGCCAGCATCCCCGAGAGTTTTATGATGGATTGTGGACAACCATTTCCGGGGGAGAGGTTTTTCGCGGCACCATAATTAACCGCAAGAAAAATGGTCAGCTTTACTGGACTGAACAGACCATTACTCCTATGAAATCGGATACCGGGGAGATCATTCATTATGTTTCGGTACTGAAAGATGTGACTGAGCAGAGGCGCAAGCAGGAGCAGGATTTCCAGATCAGGCTTGCCCGGGAGATCCAACAGCGATATTACCGCGAAACATCATTTTCACTTCAAGGCTTTGATATTGCTGGGGACGCAGTACCCGCTGCTGAAACCGGGGGAGACTATTTTGATTTTTTACAGATGCAGGATGGCTGTCTGGGCCTGGCTGTGGGTGATGTTTCGGGACACGGGCTTGGATCCGCCCTGGTAATGGCGGAAACCAGGGCCTATATAAGATCTTTCACCGAATCAGATTTGGACGTAGGCGGGATCCTGACCAGGGTAAATCATGCCCTTGCCGCGGACCTGGAGCAAGGCATTCATGTAACCATGCTTCTGGTACGGCTTGATACAGAGAAGAATACCATTGCCTATGCCAGTGCCGGCCATATCCCGGGTTACGTATTAAAACAATCCGGAGAAGTGGGGACCGTCCTGGAAAGCACCGGGCGGCCCCTGGGCCTGTTCGCTGAATCTTCCTACCAGACAAGCGCGGAAATCCAACTGGAAAAAGGTGATCTTATGGCCTTTTTCACCGATGGGGTGACTGAGGCAACATCGCCCGGTGAAGAGGAGTTTGGAACTGGGCGGGTACTTGAGATCCTGAGAAATAACCGGGATAGTTCCGCAAGGGAAATAATAGAAAAGATTTTCGCGTCTGCCCGTAGTTTCGTTGGTGAACAGCCTCCGCATGACGACATAACCTCCTTGATCTGCAAAGTCTTACCAGGCAGCTAGCCCGCATTTCTCACCAGACTCAGGATAGTTGAGATTTAATGATGTTGAGACATCAAATCTGTAGATTTGTTTGATCATTTGAAGATCGAAGCAAGCTTTCACCCCATCCGGCATCCGGACCAGGCGTTGAAGGGGGCAAAATAGCAAAAAGAGGAGACACCTCTCCCCTTGAGAAGTAAAATCGCAGGTTTTTCAGCAGAGATTTTTGCTACTCACAGTAACAAGGGTCTCGCAATGAGAAGGTTGTTATATGCAGCATTGAAGATATTCTCATAAGGGTAACCTGAGGCCATGGAAACCATAATCCTTCTTGTGCTGACTTTAACCAGAGCGCCAATCTTAAACAGTTTGTTTCGGATCGTATGGCATTGAGCCTTGGCCATCTTGGAGCCCTTGAGGCCAAAGACTCTTATTACATTCATCAGCACATAGGCTATGGAAGAAAAATAAAGCCTCAGCTGATTTGATCTCAGATGAGCCGTGCTGGTCCTGTCGGCAAAAAGATAAAGTTGCTGTTCCTTAATCCTGTTTTCCATTTCACCCCTGGCACAGTACTGCTCTTCATACAGAGTCTTCGCGCTGACGTGTTCTTTCTTCAGAGAGGTGACCACAAAGCGGGGATTGGCGCCCTTATCAAGATATTCGGCTTTGCCGACCACTCGGCGTTCCCGCGACCAACTCTTAAGGGTCTGATACCTGAAATCTCTGTATACTCTTGAAGCCGAGCCGGTTTCCTGGTGCATTTCTCTTGCCTCAAGCATCTGGAGCTCAATTTCTGCTTTTAGTCGTTCATTTTTGGCAAGTCCCAGACAATAATCGACCCGATTAGCTTCACACCAGCTCATGATTTCTTCCCGACAGAATCCGCTGTCACCACGAAGGATGATCTGCACTTCAGGCCAGGCTTTGCGAATGATCGGAACAATACGCTTCAGTTCATCAATCGTGCCGTCTGAGGCATCAATATTGGACGGCCTCAAACGAGCTGACAGAATAAAATCTCCACAGAAAATATAAAGAGGAAGGTAACAGTATGCTTTGTAGTAGCCATGGAAAAATTTTCCTTCCTGATCACCATGCAGGGGATCGTCCGTAGCATCAGCGTCGAGGAAAATTCTTTTGGGAACCTCCCTCTGTTGCTCTATGAAAAATTTCACCAGAAGATTGTCTGCAGCCTCTTCATCTAGGACAATTTTTTTGTATCTATGTGAGGAATCCGCATCGGCTGGAGTAAGCTCCATTCGATTCAGCGTACTTTTCCCGGCCAGAGGAATGCTCTGTTCTCTTTTCCTGGAACGATCATTCCCGGTAGGATCATGTTTCCCAACCAGTGCTGCCAGAAGAACATCCTTGCGCAGCTCATCATGATCCGCCAAATCTTCGTAACCCATCATTAAGGCAAGAATTCGCTGGGAAACAAGATGATGAACCGAGTGTTCAACCCTTTCCGGATTTCGATGATCAGTGAAACACTCGGCAAAAACGGGATATAACCTGAAATTTCTCTTCCGCTTCCCCTGCCAGCAATGCTCCCGAATCAGAGGTGATCCTTCCTCCATCAAAAGATCCTTCTACTTTTCTCTTGCCGCAGGGTTGAAATCTGAACTTGGTTGGTCTACACTTTGTTTTCATGGAGTTGTTCCTTTGTGTTGATTTAAATGCTTGGTAACACTTATTTTACCAAAGGATGCAACTCCATTCCATTCTTTTTTCGTGAGAAATGCGGGCTAGTTCAGAAATCCAATATTTTTTCGTAAGCCTTCACTTTTTCAAGTTGAGGATACTTTCTTATCTTTGAGGCCAGTTCAGCCGGCAGAAAGGGCTTGTGAATGAAATTCATATCCTCTTCAAGGATGCCTTGCTGAATGATGGCATCGTCAGTATAACCGGACATAAAGCATATTTTGATATTCGGGCATTGCTTTTGGATGGCGTCAGCTGTTTCCCTTCCTGACATTTCAGGCATAATTACATCGGTAAGGAGAAGGTCTATCGGCTCGGAGATGCTTTGAATTGCCTTGAGGGCTTCGAGTCCACCTGAAAATACGCGAGTCTCATACCCATATTTTTCAAGGGTGCGCTTAATTAATCTTCGGACGGACTCTTCATCTTCGACAACGAGAATTGTTTCATGACCGGGGGGAGGCTCTTCCTTTCATGGGTTTCTTCCGGAACAGGAAGATCCTCTTTAACCGCGGGCAGATAAGACTTTAAACGAGCTGCCTTTTCCCGGCGAACTCTTAACCCGGATATCCCCCGCCGCTCTGCTTGACTATTCCATATACAGTGGACAATCCCATACCCGTACCTTTTCCGGATTCCTTGGTCGTGAAAAAGGGTTTCGAAAATTTGGTCCAGGATTTCTTTTGGCATGCCTATGCCGTTATCAATAAAGGAAAGTACAACCTGGTGACCTTTTACCTGAACGTCGGTTTCCCGCTTTGAGGCGGGGTCAATAAATTCATTCCGGGTTTCTATGATCAGCCTGCCTCCACCGGGCATTGCGTCACGGGCATTGACTACCAGGTTCATTACTATCTGTTCCAACTGTCCAGGATCCGCCTTTAACGGGAGCAGATGAGGATCAAACTGGGTAGAGAGTTCAATATCTTCGCCAATGATCCTGTTAAGCATTTTTTCGATATTCCTGATAAGGTGGTTGGCGTTCAGGACTTCAGGTTCAAGGACTTGTTTCCGGCTGAAGGCCAGCAGCTGCCTGGTTAGTTCCGCGGCCCTTTGGCCGGAGTCTCTTATCTGTTCCAGTTCCTCAAGTTCCTCATTATTGAAATTTTTCTCAGCCAGCAGCATTTCGGTATAACCGTTGATAACAGTGAGCAGGTTGTTGAAATCATGGGCAACACCTCCGGCAAGCTTGCCAATGGCTTCCATTTTCTGCGACTGCCTGATCTGCTCTTCCAGCAATGTTCTCTCGGATATATCCCTTATGACTCCTATTAAGCCCCGGGGAGAACCTTCTTCATCGAACAGGTGACAGACAGTAGTTTCACCGGGGAACAGGTTGCCGGACTTTTTTCTGAAACGGGCAGTGTGCAGAAATTCAGACAGATTGTCAGCTTTCTTCCGCAGGGAGAGGCTGATTTTGAAATACTCCCTTTTATCAGCATAAATAAGATTAACTTTCTGCCCGATTATCGCGTCCCTCTGGTACTGGAATATATCGAGAAACGCCTGGTTGCAATCGATAATATTCCAGTCCATGTCAGTGACGACGATGGCATCCCTTATACTGTTGAAAAGCGAATGATATTGTTCTTCCCTGGCCTGGATCAGCTGGAACGGTCTGCCTTTGCTCGGTTACATCCTGGATGGACCCGCTTACCTTGGAAGGCCTGCCTGAATTGTCCCTGATCAGGCGGGCAGTGGAGGTGATTATCCTGGGTTCTGAAGCATTGCGGGGAATGATTTCAAATTCCAGATTGTAGGGTTTTTCTTTTTCAATCAGGTCTATAAGAGCCTGGTGCACCTGTTCCCGGTCGGTTATGCAGGATTCAACTTCTTCCGTGCTGAAAAGGGCATCACTGGCATCAAATCCATAGATTCGCCGGGAGCCCTCTGAACCCCAAAATTCTTCAGTTTCTATGTCGTATTCCCAATGGCCGACCTGGCCGATTTTTTCGGCTCGCCTGTAGCGGGCTTCGTTTTTACGCAGTGATTCCTGGATCTGGCGCAGTTCAGTGGTATCCCTGGTGAAAGCCATTACCTGGTCGTTGGACAGGAGTACGGATTTAATGCTCCAGAGCCTCTTTTCGCCATCCTTCCTGAGGAAGGATGTTTCTCCGTCGTAATGGCCGGTTGTCCGAAGCTCATTTATGTAGGTCTCCATGAAGTCTTCAGGATAATCCTGAAGCAGGTCTTTTAACGATATGGATAGCAGCTCTTCTTTACCATATCCGGTTATGGAGGAAGCCGCCAGGTTGACGTCCATGAAATTGCCTTCCATATCGCTGATGAAAAATCCGTCAGGAGCATTGTCAAAATAGCTCCTGAGTTTCATTTCGCTGTCCCGAATGGCATTTTCAATTTTCCTCTGCTCGAAAGTGTCCTCGAACATGGCAACAACATTTCCTGAAGGCAGTTTGAATATAGTATTCTCCACCCACTGGGTTATTCGATCATCCTGATACTGCTTCAGGGGGGATTCGGGTGGTCCTCCCGGTTCTCCAGGTTTCCCTGAGTTTTTCAATGAGTCCTACGGAGGCCTCCCCGGGGAAAAGCTCTGATATCCTTTTGCCCAGAACTTCTTCAGCGGGGTAATGGGTGATGCTTTCGCCGAATTCGTTCAGCTCAAGGAATACAAAGTCAGTGCCGTTATCAACTGGTTCATAAACAGCGATGGCTTTATCCAGGTTATCAAGGACTTCTCTCAGGAGTGCTTCGCTTTTCTTAAGGTTTTCTTCAGCTGTCTTCTGGGGGGTTACATCATCAAATATGGCAACGATCCGGTTTTTTGAAAGCCGGAAAACCCTGTTTTCATACCAGTTGGAGAAGCTGTCGTCCACGTAGATCTTGGCAGGATAGAAGGCCGGCTTGCCGGTTTTCCACACTTTGCGAAATACGGGTATCAGGCCATACTGGTCAATGTTTGGACGCAGGTCAAAAAGGCTTTTCCCTACCACATCCTTCCTGGATTTGCCTTCAAGTTCCAATGCGGTCCGGTTGAAGTCCAGGATAAGGTAATCAGATCCATTCAACCCATCATTCTGGACTTCGTAAACAGCCACTCCGCTGTTTATGGTCTCTATGAGTTCCTTGCCGATTTCTTCAAAAAAACTTTTTGCCATAAGAATAAAATTTATACTCCCGACAATACATCGGATTCAGGCGCAATCCTTATTCAGATTCAATCAGGAGACATGCCTGTGACTGAAATCCTGCCTCGTATGATTCACTATCATAGGAGAATATATCTCAAGAATAGAATTTAATAAAGAAGTGTTATTAACGAGGAATGATGATTATCCGGCTTGATTTGCCGCCAATAAAAAAAACAAATTCATGAAATGAAACCAGTACAATAGTTGTTATGTATATTTGTCGTCGGGTTGAAATAATTATAAATGAAGAAAAAAATTTTAATTAATGACAAAATGCAGAGAGGTTACTACTTCCTGTCCGAACCGGAAGGCGAGAATTTCGATCCCGGATTTACCCCGGAGCTGACCCCCCAGCAAATGCTTGAACTTGGAGTTTTCGGTGGTAAATATATGACCGACTGTCAAGATGAGTTCCCTGATTCCTGGTTTGTAAAAGCGAAGCTGTCACCTGGGAAAAAGGATCCTTCACTGAATTTTTTCGGGATTGACGCCTCTCTTCCCCTGGAGGTCTGGAGGAAGAAGGGCTGGATTCATCCGGCGGATCCGCGAGGCTGGTTCCAGTGGTACTGCCGTTACTATTACGGAAGAAGAATGCCGGAGGAGGATCAGCGCCAGATAAAGCGCTGGAAGGCCATCAGGCGCCATGTCGGAGCGGTAAGAAAAAATTGCCTGCCCGGGGACCTGGAATGCAGGAAAAAGCAGCGACAGGCTCTCCTGCATTGGGCTTATGACAGCCGTAAAATTTGAGAGGGAGAATTAACGATGAGTATGTCACGGATCATTATCAGCTATTTTTTGACCGCAGTCGTTTTTTTTGCAGTGGATATGCTGTGGCTGGGACTGATTGCCAAAAATATCTACCGGAGATTCCTGGGCGGTTTCCTTTCTGACCAGGTGAACTGGACAGCGGCGGTAATATTTTACCTGCTGTTCATTGTTGGGATTTTTATTTTCGCCATATACCCTTCAGTTCAGAAGGATTCTCTCGCGAACGCGGTTCTGCTGGGAGCCCTTTTTGGATTTTTTACTTATGCAACCTATGATCTGACCAACCTGGCTACCCTTAAAGACTGGCCGCTGCAGATAGTTTTTATTGATATCGCCTGGGGAGCCTGCCTGACCGCAATTGTCAGTACTGCTGGATTCTACATTGTTAAGATCATGGACTGAATATAGGCTTTTACCCGTTTCAACAAGGATTTATGCAGGGTTATGCCCGTCATTTGGTTTTCTCGAAGGCGATTATTGATATATCATCCGCCGGATTATTCCCTTCAGTCCATTTATCATGGGCCTTGATTATTTCCTTTATCGCGTCATCAAGAGGCAAACCCGCGGATTCCTTTACTGATTTGCATAATCTATCCATGCCGAACTCGATCTCGGAGTGATTGACAGCTTCAGTCAATCCATCCGTGTAGAATGAATATTCTGTCTCCCGGTTTCATAAGAGTTGTACATTGCTTGAAACTGCTGCCCTGCAGGATTCCCACTGGTGGACCTCCCGTTTCGAGTAGTCTAAGGTCACCGTTGATTCCCAGCTGTATCGCCGGAGGATGCCCGGCAGATAGATAGGTCAGCTCGTCAGTCGCAGTGTCCAGAAGGCCGTAACCCAGGGTGAAATACTGGGGATGATCCAGGTCCATAGGGAAGAGCCTATTCAGTTTTTTCCCAATTTTTTCAGGCTGTACAGGAAGCCTGCTCGTTGTTTCGGCCTCTGTTTCAAGGATGGTATCCTGGTCAGGCTTTGGAGACAGCCAATGGCTGAGGGTTGCCGAAAGAAGGGCGCTGGGGACACCGTGTCCGCTGACATCCAGGGAGTAAAGTGCCACGATTTTTTCGTTGAGAGGGATGATATTCAGGGTATCCCCTGCCAGTTCATCACAAGGTTTAAAGAACCAGTTGAAATTATATCCCGCCACATCAGGAGTTGATCTGGGGAGAAGGGACTGCTGGATCCTGGCAGCCGCTTCCAGGCCGTTTTTCATATTCTGGTTAGCCTCCTCAAGACGGCTGTTGGTCTTTTCCAGAGCTTCTTCCGTGTTCTTCCTTTTAGTGATATCTGATTGAATTCCGATAAAATGAGTTGTTATCCCGGATTCATTTTTTACGGGTGTTATTGAAAGGCGATTCCAGAATGGAGTCCCGTCTTTTCGATGATTGAGGATTTCAACCGAGCAAGTCTGGTCTCTCTCGAGAGCTTCACTTATGTGCTGGATGGTTTCAGCGTCAGTTTCATCCCCCTGGAGAAAGCGGCAATTCAATCCGATTACTTCTTCTGCCAGGTAGCCTGTCAGCCTTTCAAATCCCTGGTTCACATAAATTATTGGCTGATTAGGGATTTTAGCGTCAGAGATTGTTATTCCTTCAGCCGCCGCAGCCAGGGCCCTATCCTTAAGGTCCTGCGTAACATCATATGAAGAATCCTGTCTTTTAATAGGCGCGTTTTTGTGTTTTTTACTCATAATAAGCCTGCTTCGGAAATGAATTCTCCTTTTAACTCAT
This sequence comes from Acidobacteriota bacterium, assembly GCA_963666915.2. Lineage (GTDB taxonomy): Bacteria > Acidobacteriota > UBA6911 > RPQK01 > JAPXNP01. Next base: position 247,909 of record CAXXEX010000001.1, on the reverse strand, counting down.
TCCTCTTCGGATAACAAAATCCAGTAGTGCTGAAGAAAATTAACCTGACAGTCAACATTATAATATGCGTTTATCAAACAAGTGATTCAAGTTTGCCCTCTAACACACCGTTTGAGATTTGTCAGGTATTGGTTTGCGGGCAGAGAATATTGAACGGTTATATCGTCGATTGAGCGATCCATGTTTGACTGATAACAATTGCAGAGATCCCTGTTATGTCTGCAGTCAGCAATTGTGGATCGTTGCTGTTGGTGAATTCCTGCCGGGATTAGAGGAGTATTTTCATTGTATCGGATCCGGGTTGCGGCATTATGAAAGCAGGTTATCAGCACGGATAATTCGTGACATGATTTAAAAAAACTGGAGAGTTTTTAGGTTATTCAGGCAAACTGCCTGGATCATGAGCCTCTATGACAGGCAATCCTTGAACCTGGAAAAACTCTAAAAACATCAATTGTTTCCCCTGGAGATTTTCGCAGTTCCGTGGAGTTTAAATTATTTATTTTCAGATGTTTAACTTAATGAATGGAATATAACCAGAGTGTCTGTGAAAACGAGCCTTCCTGATTTTGGGATAAAGGTGTAAAAATAATTTACAAAACACGGGAAGTGATTTTAAAGCAAATAAAGTTACTGTAAATAAAGGATATTTATTTTTATAATCCGTAATTCTAGCTGGTATATGCAGGCATTGTTTTTTTTTTTTACAGAAAAATCATCATGATTAAGAGGATAGGTAATCGTTAAATCTTTTTTGATTGGGAAATATATTTTTTAAGATGCTTATATTAAACGGTTTATTGGCTTGACGGTGCTCTGATCTGCAGGTCTGAATCTGTTAGGAACGCTAATTGCTTCCTGTTAATTACAATTGAAATGAAATTGTCTCCTGGATTGTGGACGACAGTTCGAATAATTTGGAATTAAAGAGGTGAAATTATGAAAAAGTTAATGGTGATTTCAGCAATTTTTGTTGTTTGTCTCTGGGGCACCAGCCTTATGGCGAATCCCGTATTGCTGTATGAGGTTAATGTTTCTCCTAACCAGGTAGTTAATATTACCGCAGATCCTCCGGCTAGTTATACCGGGGATGCTTACGCAGGCGTGTATAACCTGATGATTGATTTCAGTGCCACCGGGAGCAACTATGAAGCCTTCAGCGGATATTGTGTCGATCCGGCTTTTTCAGAAACAACCGCGACACTTTACGACATCATAGCTGTTCCAACTCCTGCTGACCCTAATGACAGTTATGCGCTTGGATTACAGCAGGCAGCTTGGATTTTTGACACCTACGGAACCCCGGGTACAGATGCAGCTGCAGCAGCTGTCCAGACCGCTATCTGGATCGTGATCGATGGGATTCAAGTCAATAGTGGGCCGTCGTCAACGCTTTCTGTAGCCAATGGATATGCTGCCGCTGCGGCAACAGCTGTAAATGTTAACGGATGGACTGCCCCTGGTTCTATTGTCATTGCTCACAGCCCTGCAAACGTGGTAGGTACCGCGGGCCTTCCTGATTATCAGGATTTTCTCATCCGTGTGTCGGTTCCTGAACCGGCTTCTATTCTGCTGCTTGGCCTGGGCCTCTTCGGGGTAGGGCTGGCAAGGAGAAAAACCTGGTAAGCAGCCAGTCGTAATTGATTTAAAGCTGTAAGGCTTTATTCTTGAATATTATGCCGAATAATCGACAGCTTAGGGCTGTCGGTTATTCGGTGTTTTTTTTGCGTTTTCTAACAATTCTTTTCCGGCGGGGTGCAATTTATAATCCGGGGGAGCCTCCATCTTCAGTAATTCTCCGGCAAAGGCCAGTTTGTCTTATGACAGGCACTTGTTCAATCCTTTCTCCGAAATTTTTTCAGCGCCGGAACCCTTTATAGTTCTTCCTCTTTTCACTGTGGAAATTCTGGAACAGAAGATGGCCATTATTCTCCCAAAAGGGGATTTGAAGCCCTCTCTGCTGGTGATATGATTCATATGAATAGTTACCATGCTGAAAGCTATAATTAAAATCCGGCGTATTTTGTAGCCACTTTATTTTTTGATTTAATCTTGTTTTCCCTGAATACTTGAGAATTTTTTGACTGAGGAAATGTTATCAATGAAAAAAAGAGCTGTGTTGATCTTGTTTTGTTTGTTTTGCTCCCTGGGTTTTTCCCGGGATAAGGACGAAATGCAGGTGGAATGGGACAGAATGAATGCCTCCAAGGATGCGAAATACAAGGCCTACAATGAAGCCAAATTCGGAATGTTTATTCATTGGGGAGCCTATTCGGATCTTGCCGGTACCTGGAAAGGCGAGCGTATCCCGAAGCTTGGGGAGTGGATCATGCATCACGGACAGATTTCCCGGGATGAGTACCGGGAGGTCTGCAGGAATCTCAACCCGACAGGATTTGACGCGGATGAATGGGTCAGCCTGGCCCGGGATGCCGGAATGAGATACATCGTGGCAATGACCAAACATCACGATGGATTCTCAATGTACGATTCCGATGTGACCAATTTCAATATTCATGATTACACCGCTTTTAAACGGGACCCGATAGCTGAATTGCATGAAGCATGCAAAAAGTACGGTATTCGGCTGGGACTCTATTATTCGCACTCCATCGACTGGATGGATGGGGGTGACGCGGGATACGCCCAGAAGAAAAAGGAAGATCCAGCCCATTCCGAACATTACGGCGCCAACCTCTGGGATCCCGTTTCGGCCAGCTACGAAGAGTACATCGCCGCGAAAGCAAAACCCCAGATGGTTGAGATCCTTAACAAGTTTCCGGGATTGATTGAGCTTTGGTACGATTACCCCAGGTTCATGAACCGGGAGCAAAGTTTTGAGTTCTACAAACTGGCCTACGGAATCCAGCCTGAATGCCTGGTCAACAGCAGGGTAGGCAATGGTTTTGGAGATTATCTGACAGCCGGGGATAACCAGATACCCACCACGGTTAACCCGGATTACAGGACCTGGGAAACACCTGGAACCCTGAATAACACCTGGGGATATAAAAGTTACGATGATGACTGGAAGACCTATGACGAAATGCTCTACTGGATTGTCGCGATAGCCAGTAAAGGGGGGAATTATTTGCTTAACATAGGTCCTGACGGAAAAGGCAGAATTCCCGATGAGAGCGTGAAACTGCTCCGGGAAATCGGGCAGTGGATGAAGGTCAATGGCGATGCCATCTATGGGACCCAAAGATGGAGTACCTTAAGGGAAGGGCCCACCCTGGTGGAGATGAAGAGTACAACCCACCGGGCGGAGGTTGGCTTTGACACCAAATTCACCCCGGAGGATTTCTGGTTCACTGCCAAAGATAATTATGTATATGTAATTTCTCTCGCGAAACCCGAGGGTGGTAAAGCCGGAGTGAAATCTTTATCTGAATTTGAAAACCGGATAAAGAGCATAGAACTGCTCGGTGATGGCAGCGGCCTTGACTGGAGCAGTAGCGATGGGAAGCTGATTGTAGACCTGCCCGCGGGAGACCAGTTATTTGAACATGGTTATGTGTTGAAGGTCGAGATGTAGCATCGGAGGTTAAACACGGGTGGGGCACAGTCTTACGTTTTAAACCGAATTTTAAGCCAATCCGGTTGGCAGATCTTGCAGGAATATTGAAATTATGGGCATATCAAGAATGAATCGAGTTTTATTAAGCTTGATGCTTTTTATTTTTTTCATTTCAGGAAGTTATGCCCAGGACCTGCGGATTTCAGTTTTTGACCGATACCAGGGAGGCCAGGATAGATGGATGAGATACACAGGCATCGGCAATGCTTTGTATCACCATATTGCCGGGCTGGCCGAAAAATGTCTCCTGGAGCGGCAGAAGAATATTGCCCAATTGGAAACTGCAAGTGAATGGAAGGATTATCTGGAGAAAAAACGAGATGTGTTTTTTTCGGGCCTGGAAGGGCTTGAGAAGACTCCCCTGAATGCCCGTTTGACCGGACGAATCGTACGGGAGAACTACAGCGTTGATAAGGTGGTGTTCCAATCCTTGCCGGGATTCTATGTGACCGGATGCCTGTTCGTCCCCAATCAACCCGAAGAACAATTACCGGCGGTACTTGTGGCAATCGGCCATTCACAAGCCGCTTTCAGGCGGGATATTTACCAGCAGAATATCCTTAACCTGGTGAATAAGGGTTTTGTTGTATTCACTTTTGATCCTGCCGGACAGGGTGAGAGGGTTTTGTACCCTGACCCTGAATCCGGGAAGTCTCTGATCGGGAGTTCAACTTCTGAACATTCCTATGCCGGCGCCCAGTGCCTGCTTGCCGGATATTCGGTTAATGAATATTTTATATGGGATGGAGTCAGGGCCATTGATTATTTGCTGTCAAGGCCTGAAGTGGATCCTCTCAGAATCGGGATGACTGGAATTTCAGGGGGAGGAACCCTGACAGCCTTCCTCTCCGCCTATGATGACAGGATATTGGCGGCGGCACCTGAATGCTACATAACCGGATACCGGAGGCTTTTTGAATCAATTGGCCCGCAGGACGCGGAACAGAATTTTTACCAGGGCCTGAAAAGGGGAGGTGACCATGCCGACCTGCTGGCTCTAAGGGCGCCAAAAGCCACCATGGTCATATCCGCGACCCAGGATTTTTTCAGCATACAGGGTGCCCGCGAAACCTGCGCTGAGTCAAAGGCTGTGTTCGCGGCCTTTGGAAAGCCCGAAAATCTGACAATGGTTGAGTCTGACGGCTCTCACGGAACCAGTAAGTCGAGCCGGGAGCATATGTATCGGTTTTTTCATGAAAACCTCAACCAGCCCGGAAGCAGTGAGGACCAGAAGGTTAATTATTTCAGTGAAGAAGAACTTACAGTTACTCCGACCGGACAGGTTTCGAGTTCCTATAACAGCAGATCCATATTTGACCTGAACAAGGACCGGGTGCGTTTGATACGCCAAAAGAGTATAGCAGCGAGTCCAGGGGAAATTAACCAAAACAGGCAGTTGATCCTGGACAAGGTAAAGGAGCTTTCCGGACACGATGCATCAAGGGCCATTAAGTCTGTTGTTTATACAGGTAAGATTGCATATCAGGATTACAAAATAGAAAAATACTTTATCCAGGGTGAGAATTTTGATTGCCCGATTCCTTTTGTCTTTATCAAGCCTTACACAGATGAAGCAAGGCCATTAATTCTTTACCTTGATCCCGCGGGTAAATCCGGCTTGCTGAGTAATCCGGAAGAAATTGAAAGCTATATTAATAAGGGATATTCGATTTTAGCACCGGATCTATTGGGGACTGGAGAACTTGCTAATAATTCGTATAAAGGAGATTCCTATATTAAGGATTATTCCTTTAATATCTGGATCGGGGCAAACCTGGTTGGACAAAGTATAGCCGGACTGCAGTCCAGTGATCTGGATCTCCTCTATCGGCACATCAAGACAAGAACAGATGTGGACCTGGAAAATATAACCGTGGTTGCCAGGAATGAAATCTGTTCCTCTTATCTCCATTTTGCGGTGCTAAACAGTGGTATTAAAAAGACGGTATTGGTTAATCCTGTAATTTCATACGAGGAAATTCTCCTGGAACGTTTGTATGATCCCAGGTATTTGTGGACGGCGGTTCCCGGTGCTGTTGAGTTTTATGATATGCCTGTTCTTGAATCATTGTTAGCTCCATCTGAACTGGTGATTATAGATCCGGTGTCGGCAAAAGGTGAGGTTTTAGATCTTAATAATCTGCAAGATAGTCTTTGGTTACTTGAAGAAGTTTACAGGGCAGGTAATGCTGAAGATAGTTGCAGCATAGTCCTGACAGATGGGGTGGTCAGCTGTTCTCCAATTCTGGGTTATCTATAGTGTCGGGGCCTCTCCGCGGAATTTTATCCTGGCTTCGGAATGAAGCAGTTGAGTTGATGTAGTTCAGGAAAGGGTGTACCTGCGATGTTTAGCCAGAATAGCAATCCTGACCGGCTCGTACTTCTAACGGGTGGCACAGGTTATGTGGGCGGACGTCTGCTGAGAGCATTGGAAGAGCGGGGAATCAATTTGCGCTGTATGGCCCGCCTGCCTGAGGTTCTAAAGAGCAGAGTTGCCAAAACAACTGAGATTGTTCAAGGGGACGTTCTTCTTCCCGAAACATTAAGATCAGCCCTGGAAGGTGTCGATACCGCCTATTATCTGGTTCACTCCATGGGATCTGCCGGGGATTTCGAGGAGCAGGACAGGCTGGCCGCCCTGAATTTTGCTGAAGCGGCAAAGATTGCCGGTGTCAGAAGGTTGATATACCTGGGCGGACTAGGCCGGGATGACCAATTGTCCCGGCATTTATCCAGCCGGCAAGAGGTCGGACAGATTCTTCGTGATTCAGGGGTTTTAACCATTGAGTTTCGCGCTTCCATCATTATCGGATCAGGCAGTCTTTCCTTTGAAATGATAAGGGCCCTGGTTGAAAAGCTGCCTGTGATGATCACTCCCCGCTGGGTGAGGGTAAAGGCACAGCCGATAGCAATTGAAGACGTTCTCAGTTATTTGTCAGAGGCACTTGACCTGGAAACCGAAAGCAGCCGGATTTTTGAGATTGGCGGGCCGGATCAGGTCTCTTACGAGGAACTGATGAAAGAGTACGCCTACCAAAAAGGTCTTCGGAGATGGGTGATTCCTGTCCCGGTTCTTACCCCTCGTCTTTCCAGCTTATGGCTGGGCCTGGTCACCCCGGTTTTTGCCCGTATAGGGAAGAAGCTTTTAAATAGCGTAAAGAATGCAACCGTGGTTGAGGACCAGACGGCGTTGAAGGTATTTAAATGTCGACCCAGGGGAATCAGCCAGGCAATGCGGGAGGCCCTTTCCAATGAAGACCGGGATTTTGCTGAAACCCGCTGGTCTGACGCACTTTCCTCTAAAGGGCGGGAGAGAGGCTTCGGCGGTGTGCGATTCGGCTCTAGAATTGTTGCTTCGCACAGTGCAACTATCCAGTGTTCCCCCTCGGAGGCTTTCCATCCAATTCAAAGGATCGGCGGGGAAAATGGCTGGTATTTTGCAAACTGGCTGTGGCAGATCCGTGGATTTATGGACTTGTTGGCCGGAGGAGTGGGTGTTCGTCGGGGCAGGCGTCAACCAGTAGCTGTCGCTACTGGTGACGCGATTGATTTTTGGAGGGTGGAAGCTTATGTTCCGGACAGGCTGCTGAGGCTTAAAGCAGAAATGAAAGTGCCGGGGAGGGCCTGGCTCCAGTTCGAAGTTGAGCCTTCCGGGGATGGCTCTGTGATCCGTCAGACCGCGATTTTTGATCCGCTGGGCGCATGGGGATTGCTCTACTGGTACGCCCTGTATCCAATACACCAGATCATTTTTTCAGGCATGCTTCGAGGGATCCTGAGGGCCGCCCGTAAAGTCTCTCAAATCCCTCAACAGTAATGGATTTGTTTTCATTTGATTCCGCGGGTGATGATTATCATCAAGTATTTTGGAATAAAGAATAACGGGGAATCCTTCAGTGTTTTCGAGAATAAGGAAGTATATAAACCAAACATGAAGAAACAGATTAATTTATTTTTAGTTGCATTATTGGTGTTATTAACAGGATGTTCTCACCATGATGAAGAGTATCAGGAACCAGTCATAGCACCTGAACACAATTTTTCCTTCGATGACAATGATTTTCTGCTGGATGGAAAGCCTTTCCAGATAATTTCCGGTGAGATCCACTATTCCAGGATACCCAGGGAATACTGGCGCCATCGTATCCAGATGGTGAAAGCCATGGGATGCAATACCGTGGCCACCTATGTTTTCTGGAATCACCACGAAAAATCTCGGGGTGATTTTGATTTTACGACCGGAACCCGTGATATCGCCGAATTCCTGCAAATCGCCCGGGACGAAGGTATGTGGGTGCTGTTTAGGCCCGGACCTTATTCCTGCGGAGAATGGGATCTGGGGGGCATCCCTCCCTATCTTCTTTCGATCCCGGATATAAAATTGCGCTGTATGGATGAAAGGTATATGGAAGCTGTATCCCGGTATATAGGTGAGATCTCTGAGATCATTAAGCCCTTCCTTATCACCCGGAATGGGCCCATCCTGATGGTGCAGATTGAGAATGAATACGGCAGTTACGGTAATGACCGGAATTATATGGAAAAGCTGCGGGAGATCTGGCTGGAGAATGGAATAGATGTGCCTTTTTACACTTCGGACGGGGCCACTCCTCACATGCTGGAAGCCGGTTCACTTCCGGGTTGCGCGGTGGGACTGGACCCATGCTCAAACATCAAGGGTTACAACCTGGCCAGGGAAATGAATCCCGGTGTCCCGGTGTTCAGCAGTGAAACCTATCCCGGATGGCTTACCCACTGGGGAGAAGAATGGGCCAGGCCTGATCCGAACAACTTGTATGAGCAGGTCAGGTTCCTGATGGAAAACAGGATCTCCGTCAATTTTTACATGCTGCATGGCGGAACCAATTTCGGCTTCACCGCGGGTGCTAATTCAGGCGGCAACGGCTACCAGCCGGACCTGACCAGTTATGACTATGATGCCCCGATCAATGAACAGGGCAGGCCTACGGAAAAATATTTCGCCCTGAGGGAACTGCTGGGTGCATACCGCTCCGGGGATACTGTGCTGCCTGCTGTCCCTGACCCGATTCCGGTTATTGAAATTCCCTCAATCAATATGAACGCCTATTCCTCGGTATGGGATAACCTTCCTGATCCAGTCCCGTCGGTTCAGCCCAAACCGTTCGAATCCTACGGGCTCTATGAGGGATTTGCCCTTTACCGCACCAAGCTGACGGGGCGCAAGAGCGGTACACTCAAGATAACTGATCTTCATGATTACGCTACAATTTTTATGGACGGCGAATACGTGGGGAAAATTGACCGCAGGGAAGGGCAAAACAGCCTGGAGATCCCCTCAGCTCAGAGTGATTATCCGGTTCTTGAAATCCTGGTGGAAGGAATGGGGCGCATAAATTTTGCCCAGGAGCTTATAGACCGGAAAGGGATAACCGAGAGGGTGTCGCTTAGCGGGATGACCCTCATGAACTGGGATGTTTTTTTGCTTCCCATGGATAGTGCCTATATAGAAGGTTTGGCAGAAGTCAGCCGGGACTCATCCAAGCCCGGAATCTTTTTCAAAGGATTTTTTGAGTTGAGGGAGAAAGCCGATACCTACCTGGATATGACGGAATACACCAAGGGGATTGTCTGGGTCAACGGAAACAACCTGGGAAGATACTGGAACATAGGTCCCCAGCACAGCCTGTATTGCCCTGCTTCATTCCTGAGGACAGGAAGGAATGAAATAGTGGTTTTGGACCTGCACCAGATTGAAGGGGTTGAGATAAGTTGTGTTTCTGAACTGATGTGAAATACATTTTTGAAAGGTAGAGGCCATCGCCAGAAATCACCAATGACCTGGCCCGGATTTCTCACCGGGTTAGGCAGTCAGAGCTGATGTATATGTCACCGCAACTGTAAGTTGGTGAGAAATCAGTGCTAGAACTGGAACAGGTAGGAGAATTTAATAAAGAACTGGCGAGTGTCATGAAACAGGTCATCCGTGCGGATGATCTGGCTTCCGATATCAGTAGGGTGCAGCAGTATATTCTGCATGTTTCCGTTGTAGCCGACATGGAGGGCGGTCCAGGGATTGAGCAGGTAGGTAAAGAGGAAGTCGGCATTGAAATTTTTCTGGTCTTCCAGCCTTGTCAGGGCTGAGTTTGCCAGCAGGAGATCGTACTGCAGGATTACACGCAGGGAGATTTCGGGGTTGAACTGCCAGTTCCACCTGGATCTCAGGATATGGTTGGTGAAGATACTGTCACCCGTTCCAATACTGGTTAGACGGGCCAGGACGTAGGTGTTGTCATTTCTAAGGTATCGGTTGGGCCTGAGGGTGACGCTGACATCCGCTTCGGTTGAATCAGCAAGAGCAGGATTTTTACCCTCCAGGGGTACCAGGTTGATCTGTTTCCCGAAAGAGTAGGAGGCATTAAGGTTGACCTGTGATAAGTACTCGGTACTGAAACCAAAACCCTGGCTTCGTGTTGAGAAATCCAGGCTTTCTGTCAGACCGCTGAAATCCTCCGGTCTCAGCCGTTCACGTCCCGGTTTGAAGAACAATTCCAAATTGGTTTTGCGGATGAGTTCCCAGGCCATCTGGGCATCAATTTCCCAGTCCAGTCGGGTTCCGCTGTGATCCCAGATTCCCGTTCCTTCCACGGATGGGCCCCAGGACAGGAGGGTTTTTCCCTCAGGACGAAAGTTGTATTGGAATTCCTGGCTGATGCTCCGGATATTGGTCCGGCGCACGAATCCTGTCTGGGTGCGGAATTCCGGACTGATATCGAGGTATTCGGTGCTCTGGGTGTAATGCTTTCCCTCGCGCCGGAGTTCAGCGGAGTAGGCCGGTCCGGTCAGGGTTGTGCCGCTGAGGGATTCCGTATTGCTGACCGCAGCCTGCATGGAGGCCACCCAGTTGGGATTCAGCTTGAAGCGGGTGTCGAAGCTGCCCACCCGGTTGTGTCCGCCTTCATATTCCCGGGAAGTCAGGAGTACGCCTGCCGTTGCTTCCTTGAAGAGATCACGGTTGATCCTCACGACTCCGAACCTGGCGCGGGAGCCGTAAAGAGGATCATCGGGCAGTCGTGATTTGCCGGGAGATTCGTCATCGGAAATAAGTGTTCCAATGGTATAAGGCCCCTGTTTTCCGGTGAAACGCAAGCCGAACTGGGGATCGGCTATCCGCCTGCTGAAGAAAAGGTTGATAGGGGTGGAGAAAAAATCGGCATTTTCCAGGAAAAAAGGCCGCCTTTCCCTGAAGAATACTTCAAAGCGGCGGTTGACCGTGATTTGCGGTTCGTCGGATTCCACCTGGCTGAAGTCCGGATTTATGGCAACGTCCAGGGCGAAGCGGTTACGAATGACAAATTTGGCATCCAGGCCCCCGTCAGGCTCAAAGGTATCGGTATTGAACTGAATCCGCTCGGGATCCCTGGTATCGAGGGCCCGGAAGGAACGTACAAAACCATAGGGAATGAGCTGGATGTCCCGTCCTGGTGAAATGTCTTCAATCCCGAGCATTGTGGCCCCCTGGTTGAGGCGCCCGTCGATTTTGCTTGTAACCCAGGGCCAGGTGGACTGTTCGTTGTTACGGGGAATCCAGCGGATCAGGACCAGTCCCCACTCCTGGTTTTTGGTTGCCGGAAAACGCAGGCTTTTGAAAGGGATTGCCATCCAGACTACGTAACCTTGATCAGTCAGGGTTCCTTTTGAGTGCCAGAGCGCGTTGAATGAAGAATCAAAGTTGCCTCCTTCGCTCCAGCGTCCGTCCATCTGCACGCCCAGTGGGTTGCAGGTGAAACCGTAGGCGCGGCGTTCGTCGTGGAAGGTATCGAGGAATACGTCTATTTTGTCGTCACCGCGAAAATTCTCCCTGGGTGTCATGCGGGCCCGGACCAGTTCCGGGTGCTCGTCAAAAGCCACGGTTATTATGTAAATATTTTCGTCGTCATAACCGAGATAGGTGTCAGTGGCCTGGCTGACCGGTTCGCCGTCCCGGGCCAGCGTCTGGGTGAAGCCTGTAACCTTCAGCAGCTTTCCCTCCAGCTCCCGGCTGGGTTTCATTTCAAGGAAATCCTCAAGTACGGGAGAGCTGTCAACCTTGGGAATAGTGATTGTCGGCCGCACGGGAGGAGATGTCTCGGTACCGGCTGACAGGGTCGGGGCTGCCAGGGTCAAAACAACAACCAGAAAATTCAACAATAGGTTTGGCGTGCTTTTCAAGAATGGATCCTTTTTTATATCTGATGGAACAATATCACGGACTGTCCGTTAAGAGGTGCAGGATTTTTCCTGGGGAGTTAGTCTCTATCTCCTTGAGGGACTTGTATCCCATACCCTGAACAATACTAGCAGTCCTAATGTTTTATGGGAAGGTACGTTTCGTTTATTGATATGTTTCTTCAGAGGGCAAAGATAGGAGGAAGTTGAATCACGGTGGAAATCGAAAAAACAGCACAATGATAACAGCAGGAGATTCGCACCCCGCTGAACTGGAGTTGCGGAGGCCATTTGAAAACCGAGAGAGAAGATATATACTCAAATACCTGTAACTGCATTTTTATTGATAAAACCTGGAAAGGAAGCGGCAGCAATTGAAAACACCCACTATATCGGTTCTGGTGGTAGTAGGAGCAGATCGTGCACGTTCAGTTCTTCTTTTGAAGTCTTTGGCTGAACAGACAATACTCGATGAAATGGAAATTATTCTGGTGGACATCGCTCCAGCCGACGCGCCTGAACTGATTCCGCCTCCCGGTCTTATGCCAAGGGTGTTGCGTCATCCGGGAAGCTTTGACTGGGGCGCTGCCCGGGCCGCGGCGGTGCACGCTGCCACAACCCCGTTAGTAGCCTTTCTGGAGGACCACACAGTTCCTGATCGGAACTGGGCTTTGGAAGTCAGGAAGGCTTTTGATCGAAGCGGTAAAGATGTGAATTCCCTCTGCTACTCTTTTACTAACGGGAGCCCGGATACCTATTTTTACCGTTCTGTATTCATGGTTGAGTATGGCGCCCTGGCCCATCCGCTTCCGGAGGGAGAACCGCCGAGCACCACCGCCAACAATATTGCCTACCGACGTGAAATGCTCCTCTCACTGGGAGATAGGCTGGGTGACCTGTTGGAGATGGACTTTTTCTTGCAGCGGTTTTTAGGTGAAGGCTTCAAGGCAGTTTCCGCGCCCCGGGCTGTTGTTGCTCACCAGACAAATACGGGTTTGAGAGATCTTGTCGTGGGCCATTTTAAATATGCCCAGCTGTTTGCCAATCGCAGGGTGCGGCATGAGGGATGGAGTATTCCTAAAAGAATATTGGGTGTTATCAGTGTACCCTTCCTGGTGCCGATACTGCGTTTAATCAGGTTGTTTGCCGCTATACGAGGCCGCTCGCTTACCCGCGACGCGGTATTGGGCCTCCCGGTAATATTGCTGCTCTACATCTCATGCTCCCTGGGTGAAGCTGTAGGGCTGCTCCTGGGTGGAGAGGTTTCGGCCAAACAGGTCATCTGGCTTGAACTGGAGGCGCCCAGGAAGCTGCGATGAGCAATGAGCCTGAACATTCCATTTCTGTTGTGATCCCGGCCTATTATTCCTACACAACCATAGAGAAGTCCCTGGAGGCACTGATGCGCCAGACCTATAGGGAGTTTGAGGTTATTGTTGTTAATTCATCTCCTGAAAAAAATACGGGCCGGATTGTCCGGGAGAAATTTCCGGGAGTGAAATTCATACAGAGTTCCGGGAGGCTGCTTCCTCATGCCGCCCGCAACGTTGGAGTTGATGCCTCCCGAGGGAATTTGCTTGTTTTTACCGATCCTGATTGCATAGCTGATCCAGACTGGCTTGAAATCCTGGCTGCCGCGTTTAACGGGGGGAAAAAGGTTCTAGTCGGTTCAATGGGCCTCTCCGGTGACGGCTGGCTGGAGAAAGGGATTCATCTCTGCAAATTCCACTGGCTGTTACCCGGGTTGGGACCAGCTGTAAAAACATGCGCCCCTACAGCGAATGCCCTATACAGTAGGGACATCTGGGAAGAAATCGGCCCGTTTTCAAGTGAAGTTTTTGCCGGCGATGGGATACTCAGCTGGAAGGCATCCCAACTGGACCATGCTCCTTTCTTTGTTCCTGAAGCAGTGGTGAGACACATTCACAAGGAAACCTGGGGCAGTTTCTGCAGGCAGCGATTTTTCCGGGGCCGGGAGTATGCCGGGGTCCGCGTGGGTTTGATGGGGAAACCAACCTTGTTAACCTGGTTGTCGTTGGCATTTAGTTGGGGTTCCCTCGGCCTTGTGTTGTTGAGGGCAGGGAGAAATGCCGTAATTGCCGGTTGGGGTAAAACGTTTTGGTGTACTTTACCGGTCCAGATAACCGGACATTTTTCCTGGGCTTTGGGAGAGAGCGTTGGAGCGGCACTGCATCTTCTGGGATCCAGGTCAATTCGAGGGAGCAGTGAATGAAGTTCTGCATGATTTCCTCCTTTTTCGGGTCTCAAAGCTTTGGAGGTGATTCGGTCTACATTGAACGGCTGGCCCGTGCTTTGCTGAGGAAGGGGCATGAGGTTCACGTTGTCCACAGTCCCGGAGCTTTCGAAAGTGTGAGAGGAAGAACTCCTTATCGAAAATATCAGGCTGATGAGGGCCTGACGGTTCATGAGCTCAACCAGGGGAAGAGGGGGATTCTGGATGCGGTTTGGAGTCACCAGACTTGTCTTTCCGGAAGGCTCCGCCGAAAATTCAGTGATCTTTTCCGGGAAAATCATTTTGACGTGATTCATTTTCATAATATATCACTGCTTGGCGCAGCGGATTTGCTTCAACTGGCCCGAAACCTGAGTCGAAGCCGGGCCAGGATAATCATAACAATTCATGATTACTGGTGGATATGCCCCCAGAGCCTGTACTGGAAATATGGCCGTCGTGTCTGTGACTCCAGGGCCTGTATCAGATGCAGTTTGCGGCGTAGAGTCCCTCCGCAGTTGTGGCGTTTAAAAGACTGGTTTAATAAGGTGCTTTCTCAAGCGGATTTATTGCTTTTCCCGAGTTGTTCAGCATTGGATATTCACAGGTCTCAAGGTCTTGATCATCCTGGAATCAGGGTTCTTCCCGGTATCCTGCCTGAAGACTGGGTTGACGGGGGGCAGGGAGTGAGAAGATTGGGGAATTATCCGTACGGAGAAAAACCTTACCTGGCCGCAGCAGGTCGCCTGGTGAGGGAAAAAGGATTCCAGACCTTGATCCCCCTGATGAAGAATGTTCCTGATTTGAATCTGGTGATTGCCGGAGACGGTCCGATGAGGAAAGAACTTACGCAATTATCCCGTGGTCTGGATAATTGCTTCTTAAGCGGTCTTATATCCAGCCGGGAGGTGAAAAACTTGTTTCAGGGGGCCCGGGCGGTCCTGGTTCCGTCCCTGTTTCCCGAAACCTTTGGGTTGGTGGCCGCCGAGGCTATCGCATTGAATGTTCCAGTGATTGCCAGGAGATCGGGATCATTGCCCGAGTTGATCGAGGCTTCCTCCGGGGGAGTGTTGTATGAGAATGAGGAGGATCTGTTGGCAGTTATCCGTAGGCTGGGAGGAGAACAGGATTGCCGGGATGAGGAGAAATTCGCCAAAAGTCCCCTGCCGGATTCATGGGTGGAAGGCAGTCATGTTAAAAGATACCTTGGAATAATTGATGAATGTTTCTCCCCCCGCGAAATAAGGATGATGCCATGAAACTGTACAGGTTATTCCAGAAACTTCCTCCTGGATGGCGTAAAATTATTGATAAGATTCCTGTTTCTTTTTTCACCCGGCAGTATGCCCGGAAGCTGGAACGGACCTTTGAGTCAGGCCCTCCCTACAGGCCTTCCCACAGGAGTATTATCATTGACATTACCGAGGCCTGTGACCTGGGGTGTGTCGACTGCAGCCGGTCCTGCGCCAATTACCAGGCTCCTTCTGAATCGCATATGACATTGCAGCAGATCCAGCGTTTTATTGATGAGAGCTACCGGCAGGGAAGAAAGTGGGAGATTATCCTTATCGAAGGAGGAGAACCAACCCTCCATCCGGAGTTCCTTGATATCGTACACACCCTTTCCGGTTATCTGAAAAAGGAATCTCCCCGGACGGTTCTGCAGGTCAATACCAATGGATTCTCAGAAACCAGCCGGCGGATTATCGGCAGAATTCCACCAGGCGTCAACGTCTACTCCTCCGCTAAAAAAAGACCTGTTCAGGACTCACACCTGTTATTTAATCTCGCGCCGAAAGACCTTGACCTGCCTTTCGGACCGGACTATTCCCAGGGATGTTATCTGCCGGCGTTTTATGGCCTTGGGCTGAACAGGTACGGATATTACCCCCACCCCAACTGCGGTTCAATAGACAGGGTTTTCGGCTTTGATATAGGACGTAAATCGCTCCCCCGGCCCGATGATAAGCTTGAAGAACATTTTTCTTCACTGTGCCGATATTGTGGAATGTTTCTGTATTTTAACCGGGCCGTGGCTGGAGGAGAATTACGAATGCAAACCGTCAGCAGGAAAATCGGCGATAAGGTTTACCCGCCCGGATCAATTAGCGGGAGCTGGGAAAAAGCCTATAAAACATATGCCGAAAATAAACCGCTCCTGGGTGAGTATTAGCAGTGATTATTCTTGAGAATTATTAATCTTTAGATTTTCGGTATTGTTTTTTCAGGGTATCAAAAATCATCATCTGAAAAGGAATGAGAGTTGAAATTACGATATGTTGGACTCCCGAAACAAGGCTTTTAAAGTATTTCTTGTAAGAAGTTTTTACACAGCGACAGCTCTCGTGGCCATCTCTATAAGCAACTGATTTATATAGATTTATACGATAGGGGATTCGGTGGAAGGTGAATGATGATATAGGGGATGTCAAAATGGTTTACAAGTAAATCAAAAGTAATGCTGACTCTTCTGAGGGTCTTCAATTTTTTTCATGAGTATTATTTGAATCGTAAAGGTCTGTCAATGCGGGGAATATACCTGTAATTATGAAGTGATATGTTATTTTTTTTGGAATAGGCATGATTATTGCATGAAATTAGGGTGGAGTTTTAATCTATCGTTAATAATTTATAACCTTAATATAAATGAGGGTTAGAAGGTGAATATCATGAAAAAATCAGTAGCTATTTTCGCAGTTCTGGTTATTTTTTGTTGTGGGAGTTTCCTCCTGGCAGATCCGGTTACGTTTTCCTTTAATGGCGTAAATCCAGGGATCGGTAATGCCGGAGTGAACAATTTGGTTGTTAATGGGGTTCCAACACTGGGTTATTGTGTTGATCCCGGTCATGTTGATTGGGGTACCTATGATAATTACTATTTGATCCCGGTACCCACAACAGGTGCTTTGGCTCCCAATTATCTGCTTGCCGCCACCATTTTTGAAATGAATGGGACACCCGCGGGTGATCAGGCAGCTGCTGACGTCCAGAATGCTATTTGGAATGCTATGGGAATGGCAAATAGCAACACTGCAGCTGTTCAAACTATGGTTGCCTTGGCGCAAAACAATCTTCTTTCCTCCCTTGATGGTTATGCGCTGGTTGTTAGTCCCAACGAGACCGATTTTTACGGTGTGGATAACCAGGACTTCATCATCCGGACCCCTGAACCTGCTTCAATTCTGCTGCTTGGTTTAGGTCTCTTCGGAGTTGGTCTGGTAGGCAAAAAATACCGTTAGGCGTTGATTATCAGCTGAAAAGCAATTTTTTGAAGTTCATTTCAAACCGGAGAACTGTAGGCTCCAGCCCGTGGTTCTCCGGTTTTTTTACGCCCGCCAATCTCTGATTTTTGATCTCTCAGCTTTTCCTTGCCGTTGAAATCCCTTTCTCCCTCTCGGATATTGTGGGGGTTCATGCTCTGGAGGTTTTCTTGTGACGGCAATATTTTGCCTGATTTTCGCGTGAGAGCAGTAATTATCTGGAGCCGGTGATATAATTTAAACGCATTACAATTAACATATTATGTAGGCTGCAGCAGCTGCATTGGAGATGCTGTCATGAGAAAAATCTGCTTGGCTTTTTGTTTTTTAGTTACCTTATCACTGCTTTCCGTTTCACCCCTTATGGCCCAATGGAACCGGGCATCCAGAGGATATTTGCCCGGGATGGATCTCAGTTCTGAACAGTTGGATAAAGTATATGATTTGAGAATGCAGTTTCAGAAAGATACTATTTCGTTGAGAACGAAACTGCAAACTCGTTACCTGGAGATCAGGAACCTTTTATATAAAGGTTCCAGCCGGGACCTGGTTGATGCCGCTGAAAATGAAATAGATATCCTTCAGGAAGAGCTTGAGGCCATATACCGGGATCACCAGGATGCTGTCAAGGCTATCCTGACTGAAGAACAGAGAGAGCTGTTCGGGCGCTGGGGAGGTTTGGGTTTCGGAGTTTCCAACAGCATGGGTTATGGCTATGCCGCAGGATACGGTCGGGGATTCGGCCGCGGAGGCGGAGCCGGACTCGGAATGGGCCGCGGTTACGGCGCGGGTCGAGGCTGGGGAATGAACCGCGGCATGGGATTTAACCGCGGCATGGGATTCAACAGTGGAGTCGGATTTAACAGGGGCTGGCGGTGTCCCGGTCTCCGCAACTGGTAGAATCCTAATACCTCCTGAACTGATAAATCGATTTTTCAAAATTGTTTTTATATCCCCTGGCTGCATGATTAATGCTTGCCCAATCCCCGGGGAGTTCCCTGCGTGTAGCCGGAATAATCGGGCTTTTCGCGTTTATATACAATCATAATCCAACAATCCTTATTGAGAGATAACTGCATTATGAAGAAATTAATATTATCTATCGTTTTTTCCGTAATCTTCGCATCGACTGGCATCAGCCAGGAAATCCCTTCAGGGTCCCCTGCTGATTTCAAGGTGAAAACCTCACTGCATTCTATAGGCTATTCAGGATTATGGAGGGGGCAGGAGCGGCTGACGGTTGATGAGTTTATAGACAAGGCCAGTGAACTGGGTTACGACGGGATCATGCTTATGGCCAAGAGGCCCCATCTTTCTCCCCTTGATTACGATAAAGAGGCCCGGAAAGCGCTCAGGCGGAAGATTGAAGACGCCGGGCTGGTACTCACCGGATTGGCCGGATATTCCGATTTTACCGCCGGAATTGATAAGCCAGGCATTCCCCATACTGAAATCCAGGCAGCCTATATAGGACAGGTGGCCGAACTGGCCAGGGACCTGGGAACCGATATGATAAGAATTTTCACCGGCTATGAGCGGCCCGGGATTCCATATGACAAACAGTACGCTATCGTTGTGGAAGGCATTAAGCTTGCCGCCAGGGAGGCGGCAAAATACGGAGTCACCCTGGTTGTCCAGAATCACCATGATATCGCCCTGCACCATGATGCCATGTACTGGCTGCTCGAGGAAATCAATGAACCCAATGTGAAGGCCGGATGGGATGCCTGGTCTCCGACCCTGGAAAAACTGTCCCCGGAAGAGATTCGGCAGTCCATACTGAAAATGAAACCCTACATAGTCAACACTATTGCCGCTGATTATGTAACGTTGCCCAGATTTCGCTATGAGCATCACCTGACCAATTACATAGCGGAGAAACCCGTGATGCGAGCCGTCCCTATGGGGGAGGGGATCATTGACTATCGAACCTATATTGAAACTCTCAAGGAAATTGGCTACCAGGGCTATCTCGTATACGAAATGTGCGAAGTGCTGGAAGGAGGAGGGTCGATCGAAAACCTGGATTCCACAGCCAGAAAATTCCTTGAGTATGTTAAGCAGTTTGAGTAGGCGGGTCTGGATCTTAAAGACAAAACTCGAATTGCCATCACTGGATTATTGGCGGACTGCATTCCTCTTAAGGAGTTCTTCCGGCTGAGCTGTTGCCCCGGTCTCAACATCTGTTTTCCAGTCAATGTAGAACTGGTAAAGCATTTCAGCTTTATCCGGATATTCATCTGCAAGGTTTTGCCGCTCAGAGGGATCTTTATCCAGGTTGAATAGAAGGTTTTTATTTTTCCCCCCGGCATTGATCAGCAGTTTCCAGTTGCCGTCCCTGGCTGCACCCTTGTCCCCGTAACTCCAGAAGAGTTGACGTTCCTTAAGAGGTATTTTCCCTCCCTTGAAGATTGGAAGCAGGCTTATCCCGTCAATTTTATGTCCGGATGGGGGGGGCGGTTCCGGCAATCTCCCATATCGTCGGGGCAAGATCAAGACTTATGGCTGTATCACGGCAGACAGTACCCGGTTTTATCCGGCCGGGCCAGCTGGCAATGGCCGGTACCCTGTGCCCGCCTTCCCACAGCTGGCCTTTTTGGCCTCGAAGGATTCCGTTGGATCCAAAACTCGCCCCGTTGTCCGAGAGAAAGAAAACAAGGGTGTTGGAGGAGAGTTCCAGCCTCTCCAGGGTATTAATGATTTCTCCAATTCCAAGATCCATTTCCTGGATCATTTCCCGGTAGGCTCTCTGCTTGAATTCCAGGGAATCATCCAGATCGGTCTTTTTCGGTCCCCGAATCGGCGGATCACCGGGGCCCTGGAAAGGGTAATGGGGTGATTCGTGGGCCACATAAAGGAAGAAAGGCCTGTCCTGATGCTGCTCAATAAAACTTACGGCGTTTCTCGTAATCAGGTGGGTCGTGTAACCAGGTTCTTCGGACTTAACCAGTCCTTTCCACCAGTCAAATACTTCAACCTGGTCGAAATGCGATTTGTAATCTATATTGCCTGATACATAACCTTCAAAATGGTCAAACCCATGGTGGAGGGGATTAAAACGTTCAGAATATCCAAGATGCCATTTGCCGAATATGGCCGTTGTGTAACCTGCTGATTTAAGCTGTTCTGCTAAAGTGATCTCCTCGATCTGCAGGCCGTGGTGGCGATTTGCGTCAAATCTGGCCATTATCACTCCCGGAATCCCGGCTCTCTGCTGGTATCTTCCGGTCATCAGCCCGGCCCTGGTAGGGCTGCAGACGGGACCGCTGGAATGAAAGTCAGTAAAGCGCATTCCTTCCGAAGCAAGCCTGTCCAGGTTAGGCGTGGAAAACTCCTGGTTTCCGTAGCAGCTCAGGTCCCCGTATCCAAGATCATCGGCCATGATCAGGATGATATTCGGCCTTGATTCAGCTAAACCTGTTCCCGGAAGAAGAAGCGGTAATACAATTAAAGCAGTAAGTATTAGAATTCGGTTTGCAGGTCGATTCATTCAATAGACTCCTTGAATGTGTTATCAATGTGTCTACAATAAGCTCAATCCCTGTCTTTAATCAGCAGTACTCTATTCAGGATTAACCGGATATAATTGGTTTGATTTGCTTGACGGAGTTTTCAAACGGGAAGGTAATAGACAGTTGCGGGAAGTTTTTTATAAATACGGAAAAATGTTGCCTGAGCCTCTGAAAGACTTCCTTCGCAGGTATATTATTCGTTCAATTCCCATATCTCCCCTCATCACTGGAAAGCCTGATAAATCACGCACCTCCGAATTCTGGGACAGGGAAGCTGGGACCTGGGAGCAAGGGCGGGGTATACACTGGACAGAGCATTTGGCGGTCCAGGAACGGTTCAACCTGAAAACAGGCGGACATATTCATCGGGACCTGTTTGTTTTCTTGTCTGAATTTCTTGAAAAACAGGGTCGTTTGCTCCCCCTGGAAAGAGCCCTGACGCTGGGTTGCGGTGCGGGCGAATTTCAGAGAAGGTTGGCCGGCTACAATATATGCGGCAGCCATCTTGGCTATGACATCTCTGCCGAGTCCATTAAAATGGCCCGCAATAGAGCCGCGGATGAGGGCCTGGCTGAATTATCTTACGAGGTAAGGGATATAGATACGATCACGCTTCCCCCAGATTACTATGACCTGGTTTTCGGAATTCAGTCCGTACATCATTTTAAGGAATTAGAGCATGTTTTTTCGGAGGTCAGGAAAACACTGAAACCGGGCGGCGTCTTTGTCCTTCATGAATTTATTGGACCGACTCGCTTCCAATGGTCTGACCGGCAGCTGGAAATAGTTAACGGAATTATTGGATTTTTGCCTGATAAGTACCTCAGAAACAGGAAAGAACCAGGAACTTTCATCAGGCCGGCAGGGAGGCCTTCCATACAGGAAATGATTTCCATGGACCCGTCTGAAGCAGTGCGTTCTGGCGAGATAGTGAAGTTGCTCCATGATTTTTTTGACATTGTTGAATTCAGGAACCTGGGCGGCGCGGTGCTCCAGCTGCTTTTAGAAGGCATTACCGGGAATTTTGATTATGACAGCCCTGAAGATATGAGATACATGAAGCTGTTTTTTGAGATAGAGGATCTGATGATGGAGATGGGAGAGATCCCCTCTGATTTTGCCATAATATTTGCCATGGAAAAGCAGGAGGCAACTGCCTGAATCAATGCGCGGGAAAAAGATGAGTAAAAGCCTAATTGCATTTTTCAGCAGGAGAATCCCCCTGGCAGGTGAGAATAAAGAGGGACTCGGCTGGCGAGTTTTGTTTTTTAGCGTCCTGTTTGTTCTTTTTTTGGCCCTGGACGGGCAGGATCTTATTGACAGGGTAAGGGATATATATGAGATTCGAGGAGGCTTGATCCCCCTTGTATTTTATGCCTTCATCTGGACGGGCCTGATATTTTCCCTGCAGATTATTTTTTCGTCAGACAGCGCAATCATCAGGATTTTTTCTTATTTATTCAGTTTTTTTACAGTTGGGATTTTTATCGGGTTCAAGTCATTGAACGGAAGCGGTTACGGCTATAATGAAGCGCTTCTTACCGTCAATGAATTTGAACTCGCAGGTGAGGCACTGGTTGAGTATTCAAAGTCCGCGTTCCTGGGGGCGATATTAGCCTTTCTGATAATTGCTGCAATTGCCTGGATCAGTGAAACCAGGGTAAAGGTTTTCAGGAAACGCTACCTGGCAGCAGTTTTCTTTTTTATTGCATGTATGGGTTACATTGTTCAGCGGAATCCTGACCTGGTAATCGAAGATTTTCCCGTGGTTTTTAATGTTCCGGCCATTACTTTTGCCGCTTTTTCGAACCATATGTATTCAGGCCCCCGGGAGGAACCCTTCCTGGAAGCCGGTGTCGGTGGAAAGGCGCAGCACATTATTCTGATAATGGATGAAAGTGTTCGGGGCGACTGCCTGGGTCTCAATAATCCGTTACTGAGGACCACCCCGTACCTGGACAGCCTTGAAGACCGGTTGATCAACCTGGGTATTGCCTGTTCCGCCGGGAACCAGAGTTCAGGATCAAACCTGGTAGTGCGCACCGGGTTGTCCCCCTACCAGATTCCTGACAAGAATCAGCTGTCCTTAAAAAACCCGACCCTTTTCCAGTATGCTGCCCGGTGCGGCCGTAAGACTTTCTTCATTAACGCCCAGAAATCGAGATTTGAGAACTATATGACCGGGGAGGATTTTTCCGATATTGACCAGTATGTTTTTATTCCTGAGGATTTCCCGGAAAAACCCAAATGGATGAGAGATCATGTTGCCGCGGACTGTATCAGGGGGATTCTTGAATCAGACGAGGAAACCTTTACGTTTGTGCTGAAAAGCGGAGTTCATTTCCCCTACAGGGATACGTATCCTGGTGATGAGGTGTTGTCGAGTCCCGCGAGCTATTCATCAGGAAGCCAGCCTGTGCCGGGATCATTTACTGATGAGATTTTTCTTGAATATACCAATGCCATCCGCTGGAACGTTGATGAGTTTTTCAAAAAACTGCTTCCCGAAATTCAAAACGAAAGTTGTTTGATCTTTTATATTTCAGATCACGGACAGAGTTTAGGTCACGGGAAGGATTTAATTCGGATTTCTACACACAACACGCCGCATAATCCCCCTGGAGAACAGGCTAACACACCTATGTTTATATATTTGACAGGTCCAGATGCTGACAGTCTGGACGGGGAAGCAATCAGTAGACTTCGGGAAAACAAGGACAAATTAAGTCATTTCCAGGTATTCCCCACCCTGCTTTATTTTTTTGGGTATGAGAAGTCGGAAGTAAATCAGTATTACGGGGAAACCATCTTTGACCGGGTTCCAGAAGAAAGATATTTTTTTTCTGGCGACTTTTTCGGGCGAAGCATGTTCGAGAAGAATCTGTTTGTCCAGAACCCCGGCGAATAACGGATTTTAATTGGAATGTTTTGCTTCCCGCTCTTGTAATATCAGATCCCGTCGAATATAGTTTTTTTCTTTCGGGAACATAATCAGGGTCGCCGTTGACGTCGGTTACCTGATGGTTTCGCAACATTCAAGACAGGAAGTTACTGGATTGAAAATATATGCGGGGAAGGAAAACTATGAATAACCTGGCAGGAGTGCTTAGAGAATCAGCTTCCAGATACCCTGATCTTACCGCAATCAGTTTCGCGGGAGAAAATACATCGTATCTTGAGCTGGATACGGCGGCCAACAAGATTGCCAATAAATTGCGGGGCATGGGAATAGGCAAAGGAGACCGGGTAGCCGTCTACTGCATTAATTCTCCATTTTTTGCCGCGGCGTATTTTGGGATTCTTAAAGCCGGAGCTACCGTGGTAACCGTAAATCTGCTTCTGCACTATTCTGAGGTGGAGTATGTTTTGAAGGATTCGGGGGCCAGTGCGGTGATTTTTTATGAAATGTTCGCCCCGAATATGGCCGCTATCCGGGATAATCTTCCTGATTTGCGGGAATTGATTGTAGTCGGACATACTGACCAGGTTGAGGCGGTTTCCTACGCTGAAATAATGAAGGCCATGCCGGGGGATCCGGTGGAAGTTGAAGTGGATCCCGCTGAAGATGTGGCTGCTATCCTCTATACTTCAGGGACGACAGGTAATCCCAAAGGAGCGATGTTGACTCATCGGAACCTGCTCAGTAATTCTGGTTCAGTCGCTTACAGCCTCGGAATTGGACCGAATGAAATCCTGTTGACAGTTCTCCCCATGTTTCATTCTTTTGCCATGACTTGCTGCCTGATTACCCCGATTCGCCAGGGCTCACAGATTGTGGCCCTGCCCAAGTTCGACCCGGTTCTGGTTGCGGACACTGTAAAAGCGACCCAGTCGACCCTGTTTTTTGGTGTTCCCAGTATGTACATCGTCCTTCTCCAGCTGCCTGAAGAAAAAACCGGGCATTTGAAGTCGCTGAAATACGCCCTTTCCGGCGGTGCGGCCATGCCGCAGGAAGTCATGGCCCGGTTTGAAGAGCGGTTTGGCTTTGCTGTTTATGAGGGGGACGGCCCCACAGAGTGTTCTCCTGTTACTTCAGTAAATCCCATAGGGGGAATCCGGAAGCCAGGCTCCATAGGCCTGCCCATCAGGGACGTGGAAATGAAAATTGTCGATCTCCATGGAGGGGAATTACCGGAAAATCAAATCGGGGAAATTGTTGTCCGCGGACCTAACGTAATGAAAGGATACTTTAACCTTCCGAAGGATACCGAGGAATCCTTTTTTGGCGAATGGTTCCGTACCGGTGATATGGGCATGAAGGATGAGGATGGCTATTTTTATATTGTGGACCGGATAAAGGACATGATTATCGTGAATGGAATTAATGTCTATCCCCGCCATGTGGAGGAGGTTATATATACCCATCCGGCAGTGGCTGAAGCCGCGGTGATAGGTGTGCCGCACCGGCGTTCCGGAGAAACGGTGAAGGCTTATGTGGTACTGAAGCCCGGGGAAGAGGCAACAGGAGCGGAAATCCGAAAGTTCTGCCTGCAGCACCTGGGTAATTTCGAGGTGCCTCGCACGGTTGTGATAACTGACAAGCTGCCCAAGAGTTCGACAGGTAAGATATTGAAGAGAGAACTTCGGAAAGACGGAGAGGTTGAACGGGGTATCGATATCAGGAATTAAACATCCTGATATCTCCACCGTTCCGCGGTCACATCTTTTCTACGCAAACGTAATAGGCGCAGAGGTTAAGGTCTTCCTCACCGGAAAACCATGCCTGCAGGCGGAAATTACCTTCCGGGAGTTCAACCGTGAAGCTGACCTCCGTATCCGACGAGCCGACATCCTTTACCCCTGAAAAATTTCCCGCCTGGAGGTGGCCCCGCCTGATGGGGAGGGCCTTTCCTTCTACCGAAGCCGGCACGCTGGTTTTTATGATCCCAGGTTCGGGATCCATTCCGGAACGGATCGGGATTTCCGCCTCCATCGGCCAGCGGCGCAGGCTGATCCTGTATTTTCCGGCCGCGGCAGCTCGCATCGCCCACCAGCCATTGCTGACCTGGCCTGAACGAACTTGCCGGTGATTCCAGGCAACCGGCCCGTCAGTGTGAAGATCGTGACTTGAGAGCACAGTGGTTTTTTCCTTTTCTGAACCGATTATTATCCTGGGGTATTCGTCAAAGACCGGGCTGATATCATCCCACCATTTTTCATAACTCAGGCGTAGTTCGGAGGTCTTTTCCGGATACTTTTCAGCCACATCCTGCCGCTGTTCAGGATCATCGGAAAGGTTGTAAAGTTCCTTTCCATTGATCAGTCGCCACTTTCCACGCATGACAGCCGACCTTCTCCATTTTTCCGGGTACTGTATGCGCTGGGAATCAGTTACAATGGCGCGTTCCAGCCGGGGGGTGTCCCCAAGGAGCAGCGGTTTCAGGCTGGTGCCGTCAAAGTTCGTTTCCGGGAGGTCTTCCAGTCCCAGGAGGTCAACCAAGGTGGGAAGGAGGTCTATGTGGGAGGTGAGTTCATCGATGTCGAACCCGCCCGCGAGGCTTCCGCCCGGCCACCTGATAAAGCATGGCACACGGTGGCCGCCTTCATACATGCTGCCCTTCTTCCCCCTCATGCCCGCGTTGTACCCGGATTCAATAAAACCATCCTGGCCTCCGGTGTCCGCGCCGGAACTGGTACCGTTATCAGTCATGAATACCAGGATGGTATTGTCTTCGATTCCCAGATCCCTGACGGCAGCCAGCAGCCTTCCCAGGTTTTCGTCAAAATTGGCAATCATCCCGTAGAATTCAGGACTGGGAATATCCGGATTGCTCCTGTAAGGGTCGGCGTATCTGTCATCGACAAAATAGGGGCTGTGGGGAGCATTGGTTGAAAGGTAACAGAAGAAAGGTTTGTCCCCGCTGCTTTTAATGAAATCCAGGGCGCCGTCAAACCAGATGTCAGTGCAGTAACCGGAATGTCTTTCCGCGATGCCGTTGTGGAAATAGGTATCATCAAAGTAGTTATTATCCATGTAATCCGGTGCCTGTCCCACGCCGCCGCCCTTATGTATGAGGACTTCCTGGAATCCGCGGTCCTGGGGACGAAAAGGGTAGTTGTCTCCCAGGTGCCATTTCCCGAAGATGCCGGTCCGGTAACCGTTGGATGAGAGGATATCGGCCATGGTTATTTCTGATTCGCGCAGCAGGGAGCGTCCTCCGATAGTATGCCAGGCCCCGGTGCGGTTGGTGTAGTGCCCGGTAAGCAGGG
Source organism: Acidobacteriota bacterium (assembly GCA_963666915.2). Lineage (GTDB taxonomy): Bacteria > Acidobacteriota > UBA6911 > RPQK01 > JAPXNP01. The sequence goes on along the minus strand of CAXXEX010000001.1, from coordinate 220,927 downwards.
CGGCCCGGGTCGGCGCGCAGGTTGGGCTTACATGGAAATCAGTCAGCCGGATACTCTGCTGGTGAAGCCTGTCCAGGTTTGGCGTTGCTATCCAGGGATTTCCGTGGCAGGAAAGATCTCCATAGCCCTGGTCATCGGTTATGACAAGGATGATGTTGGGTTGGGAGGGTTTCCTGCTTTCTGGGAAAGTGCATCCCGGGAGCAGGAGGGTGAGAATTATTAGGGAAAATGCTGTTTTGCGCATAGGCTTCAGAATTTTGATCCGGGAGCGCTGAGGAGGGCTGGTTCCTTCAACTCCAGGGACCGCCAATAAGATAAGGCACTGGAAGTACTGCTCTCCGGCGATGTTTAGAAAGCGGAGATCCGGTTTTGGATCCCCGCTTATATTCAAGAGGATTCCAGCTTACAAGCCTTCAACTTCCCATCCGCGTCGATAAGTACGGCGAAGGAATTTGTTGGCGGAGTCTTCATTTGTGAAACGAAGATTCTCGGCATCCCATTCCAGGGTCGTGTTCGGGAAGCGGGAAGCCACGCTTCCCAGCAGAACCGCTTCAGTCAGCGGGCCGGCATAGTCGAAATTTGCTGTAGTCTTATCATTGCCTCTTACAGCTTCGACAAACTGGCACCAGTGATTGGCTTTTTCAACCTCAGGCCTGGCGAAATCCGCGAATTTTTCATCGGGAAGGAGTTTTGGCTGTCCGACATGAGGCAATACCATGATCCCTTCCGTCCCCAGGAAAACAGATCCCTGGTTCGGTATTTCCCCGCCCGCCAGACTAACGATTTCAGCAGGCGGTTTCTTGTCTCCGTCATACCAGGTGACTTTGACTGTTTTTTCTGCTGAATATTTGTTTCCAGGGAATACGTATTCCACTACCGCGTCCGTGGCCCAGGAATGATCATTGGGCGCCGCGCCTTCACTTCGTACCCTGATTGGGGCTGTCAGGGCCAGGGCCTTGAAAACCGGGTCGTATATATGGCAACCCATATCCCCGAATGTGCCGGTTCCGAAATCCAGCCTCCTCCTCCAGTTTCCGGGATGATACCAGCCTTCACCTATGTAGGGCCGCTCAGCACAGACGCCGAGCCAGAGGTTCCAGGACATGTTTGCGGGAATAGGATCAATCCTGTCCGGCATTGGCGCGGAATCGCCCCATTTTTTGTTGCTCCAGGTGTGGACTTCCTTGATTTTTCCTATAGCCCCGGTCTGGACCAGTTCCACGGCCATACGGTATTCCGCGCTGGAATGAATCTGGATGCCCATCTGCGTGACCAGGTTTTTCTTCCTGGCCATCCTGGTGAGCTGTCTTGTCTCGAAAATGTCATGGGTCAAAGGCTTCTGGCCGTAAACCGGAAGGCCTTTGTGCATTGCGCTCATGGCGATGGGCGCGTGCATATGATCCGGGGTTGAGACATTTACAGAATCCAGATCCTTCTCCTGTTCAAGCAGTTCTCTCCAATCCTGGTAAACGCGGGCTTTGGGAAATGTTTCCTTGAGAACCTTGGCACGGTTCAGGTCAATTTCAGCTACGGCAACAAGTTCAACATTGTTGCATTTGCAGATTTGCGTGTAGTCGGCCCGAGCCATTCCATTGGCACCGAAGCTTGCATGAAGAATCCGGTCTGATGGTGGGGCTGCTTTCATATTCGGTATTACAGCAGGAGCTGCAACCGCAGCAAAAGCAGTAGTCTTTAAAAAAGAACGACGATTTGTGAGTTTTGATTGATTCATAGGAATATGCTAGCTACTGGGATTGGGAGAGTCAATTAAAAATAGTTGCAGGTTGCAAGTTGCAAGTGGCAAGTGGCAAGGGCGCGCTCAGGACATGGTTTACATTATAGGCTCAGGACATGGTTTACACTTTCTGAGTTGATTGTCCGTCAGGAACCGGTTTTTACCTGACATTGCGGCTTCCTGTCAGGGATCAATCAAGGATGCAGGTCTCCGGGTTATGGATCTGGATTGTTCGCGTTTTTCTATCCTGGATAATTTTCCGCGGGGGAATTATGATTAAGTGTTCCAACAATTAATAGAGGATTAAAGCAATGAGAATGATGCTTCTGAAATTACTGCTGCTGCCGGTTTTTGCCAATTGTTTCCCGGGAGATGTTATGGGGAAGGAACTGCTGGCAGCCTGCGGAGACGATAAGGTACTTATCATAGATAGTTATGCTTCACAGGGCGCGGATACAAGGATTGTCTGGGAGTGGAAAGCTTCTGACTCCGCGGGATTACCAGAAGTTTACCAGGGTTATATGCGCTCCAATGATGACTGTAAACCTGTAGACGGGAACAGTAAAATCCTTGTGACTTCTTCAAGCGGAGGAGTGGTCCTTATAGACCGGGAAACAAAGGAAAGCCTTTTTCATGCCCAGGTGCCCAATGCTCATTCGGCCGAGTACCTTCCCGGAGGCAGAATCGCGGTTGCCCTTTCCACGGCAGAGAAGGGTAACTGTATCGAACTTTATGATATCGGCCGGCCGGGGAAGGTTCTTTTCAGGGACATTTTATATTCAGGGCACGGACTGGTATGGATCGGGGAAACTGAAACCCTTTTTGCCCTGGGCGGAAGCGAGCTGAGGGCGTATTCGCTGGAGGATTGGGACAGCCCGAATCCGGAGCTTCAACTGAAGAAGAGTTGGGCAATCCCCGGGGAAGGCGGGCACGATCTGGCGGCTGTGTCAGAAAAGAGGCTGGTGCTGACAACGGTTGACGGAGTCTGGAATTTCGATATTGAGACGGAATCATTTTCAGCCTTTGAACCCCTGGCCGGAGTTGAAAATGTCAAGTCGGTCAACTACGATGAAAAAAGCGGAAGGCTGATCTATACCAAGGCCGAGGAATCCTGGTGGACTGAGAATATATACCTGCGAAATCCCGATAAGGTAATAAGCTTACCTGGACTTAAGCTCTACAAGGTACGGATCGTTCCTGAATAGGCAAAGAGCCTTTATGAGAATGTGAGTCCTTCATGATTTCTGTTAATTAAAATCCCCGGAAAGGTAATACCCTGAATAATTCTTTTTCATACATTGACTGGATTCTGGTTGGCGGTTTTCTACTAGCCAGTGTTGTGATTGGCATCCTGGCCCGGCGCAGGGTGACGGATCTGGATGATTTCCTGGTTGCTGGACGGAGGCTCCATTCGTTCTGGGGAGTGGCCACCCTGGCCAGCACTGAAATGGGCCTGGTGACGATAATCTATTTTTCCCAGGAGGCCTATGCCAACGGCTTTGTCGCCATCGTGGCCGGGGTAATCGCCGGATTCACCATGTGGTTTATCGGGAGAACCGGTTTTATTGTCCGGAAGCTCCGCTCCCTGGAACTGCGAACCGTTCCTGAGTATTTTGAAAAGCGGTTCACACCTGGTGTACGTTGGATCGCTGGATTGCTAACCTTCCTGACCGGTGTCCTTAACCTCGGTATTTTCCTGCAGGTGGAAGGCCGTTTTCTCGTGATTGTGACCGGATTGCCAGCGGAAACTCTGCCTTTGATCATGGGAGTTCTGCTGATCTTTGTTGTTGTCTACACCATGCTGGGAGGGATGTTTTCAGTAGTGGTGACCGATGTTTTTCAATTTGTATTGATATTGGCCGGAATCGTGTTCACTTCCTGGTTTGCCTTTACCCATGCCGGAGGGCTGGAAGGGATGGCCGCGGCTGTAAGTGAGCAGTTCGGCCCTGCCGGATTTGACCTCCGCTCCGCCCCGAAGTATGGGTTGCTTTTCCTGGTCTGGACAGCGCTCTATTACACCAGCGGATGGACCGGCTGGCAGCCTGTTGTCCAAAGAACCTTGAGCATGAAAGATGTTTCAACCGCCCTGAAACTTTACCGTATCAGCAGTATTTTCATGTTTTTCAGGGCCTGCATGCCGATGCTTTGGGGCATTGCCGCCCTTGCAATACTGGGCCTGATTGAGGATTCGCAAACAGCTCTACCCCGAATGCTTGTGACTGTGCTGCCCTCGGGGCTGATCGGGTTTATTCTTCTTGGGTTTCTGGCCGCATCAATGTCCACTTATGACAGCTACCTCTTATCCTTCAGTTCCATTTTCGTGCAGGATATCTGGACCCCGCTGGTGAAAAGGAAAATCAGTGATGAGCAGAGGATGTTTTATACCAGGATGGCAATTGTCATTATCGCGGTGATTATCTACTTTTTTGGAATTTATTTTTCATTCACTGAAACAGTCTTCAGGCTGATTGTGCTGACCGGATCCCTTTCCTATGCGGGGATCCTTTGTGGACTGGTAGGAGGATTATACTGGAAGCGGGCCAACACCAGGGGAGCATATTGTGCTTTTGCGGCCAGTGCTGTACCCCCGATAATTGCTCTGTTTGTTCCCGCTTTTGATACGACCAGCGCCGGCTTGATGAGTTTTGCGCTGGCCCCTCTGGCCCTGGTAATCGGTTCACTTGTTTTCCGGGGGGAGACCCGGTAAAAGGTTCCCGCGCCCGGCGGGATGGACAATGTTCACGCTCCGATGTAACCGGACGGATTCGTTGCCGCCCGTCTTTTTAAAAAAGTATTGACAAAACCTGCAAGTAATTCTATTATTGTAAATATGTTTGCGCTGCAAAGTTGTTTGTATCAATTAAGGAGGGCTTATGTCTGAAAAAATGGCATTGAGCGAGATTGAAAGGCGGATTTATACCTTTTTCACTGAAGATGGCTTAATTGACCTGGCCATTGGCCTGGTTATCTTCGGTTTTGGAGGATTGCTTTATCTGGATCTTCCGGCATTCACCGGAATCCTGGGGGTGGTCCCGCTGGGATTATGGTATATGGGAAAACGTTTTATAACGGTTCCGCGTATCGGTATCATCCGCCCCGGACATGAAGTAAAAAAGCAAACTTAAAGGTTTCCTGGTAACGATGTTAATAGTCGGAGCCGGCGTTCTTCCTCTGTTCTTTTTAATGAGCGCCGGCGGACAGTCATCAGGCTACAGTGCCTTGTTGTTGTTTGCATTGCTTCTGGCTGTTGCCATCAGCGCGCTTGGGCTGGTGTTGAGGGTCAACCGACTATACTATTACGCGGTTATTTTGTTTTTCTGCATGTCTGTCGGGGCCCTGTTCAACGGTGCTGCCGGAGACCTGGACACCTATGTTTTAGCGGTTATGGCAGCCGGGATTATCATCCTCTTGTCCGGATCCGGGGTTATGTTCCGGTTCCTTAAAAGATATCCGGTAGTCAAGGGAGAGGCCTGTTCATGAAGTCCGAAGATAAAAAGCAGCCAGATCTTGCTGTTGAACTGGATCGCCTTGTCCATGAGCCGGCCCGATTAAAGCTTATGTCATATCTGTATCTTGTTGAGGGTGCAGATTTTGTTTTTTTAATAAGCCGGACCGGGCTGACCATGGGCAATCTTTCGGCACACATGAGCAAGCTGGAGAAGGCGGGATACATAAAAGTCGAAAAGGAGATCCTCAATAACCGCCCGCATACCATGCTCTCCCTGACTGCGGCCGGGCGTACAGCTTTCGAGTCTTACCGCGCGGGGATTGAACAGATTATTGGAAAATTTTGATTCCCGCTGAATATCCGGGCATTACCTTTTTTCCGGGAGGTCCAGGACCTGCTTGTCTTCAAGCAGCCGTTTCTCCAGCAGATCGTAATCCACATCCTGGACAGCTGTTCCCTCATCAATAGCCAGGGAAGCGGCTGTAGCAGCAGACTGGCCCAGGATCATGAATACGGGCTCCATGCGTATAGAGCCGTAAGCTATATGGGAAGCTGAAAGGCATACCGGTACAAGCAGGTTTTGGATCTCCTGTTTTTTGGGGACAATTGCCCGATAGCTGATCAGGTAGGCTCCGCCCGGTGAAACTTCAACATCCCCTTCATTTTTAACCCATCCTTCCGGAGTCACATAGCGCTGGCAGTTGTGGGAATCCATGGTATATGAGCCCAGGCCTATCGGGTCCTCAACAATCACCAGTCGCCGGCAGTCGTTTTCGGTTACCACGTACTCACCGGTCATTCGCCGGGCTTCCCGGATATATAGCTGGTGGGGCCAGTTGCCGTTATCTGTGAATTCATCCTTGGCCAGTCCCCAGCGGGCAATTTCAGTGCGGATATTTTCAGGAACCCGGGGATGGTTAGCCAGGGTCCACATCAGTCCTTTTTGATAGGTCTCGTGCTCCTGTATGATTTTGGCCCGGGTCTGGTAATCGGCTTCAGGAAAGGCATCGCTCATGCCGATATAATCCGTTGAAAATCCGGTACGGTTGTTAGTGTCGGTTTTCCGGTTGGGCATCATTCCCGGGAGCCAGGGCATTCCATTTTCACCCGCTTCGAAATTACGCAGCAGCAGCTCATACTGCTTTTCGTCGTATCCTTCAGGTTTCGGGTAGGGAATCATGTTTTCTTCTACATCAGTAAGGCACATACGGAAGCAGTAAGCCTGCACATGAGTATCCGCCTGGCCGTCTTCTCCCGGATCTTCATCATGGACGCCGGGCAGCAGGCCGCTGGATGGATCCCCGGGTACTGCATAGGGATCCACGCCGTCCCTGAACTGGTGATAAACAGCCTGGGCTTTCTGCACTCCGTTCAAGGTTTCTCCATAGGCCTGGTTTGATTCGCGGCCGACTGTGAAGCTGACACCTGAAACAGCCATCAGGTCTCCTTCATAGGTAGCATCTATGAAAATTTCACCGGTTATGTTCAGTCCGCTCTCCATGGTAACTGAAAGGATCTTCCCCTCCTCTACTACCGCGCCGCGTTGAAGGTCAAGCCGTTCATTTTTTATAACCTCTATTCCGGCCTCCGCAAGCATCTGGTTATAGATCTGCTCGGCTACATGCGGTTCGAATCCCCAGATTGAATCTTCTTCCGCGGAATAACCCTCATAATCGGACTGGGTTTCCTGCCGCCAGGAAGAGGTGTCGTCATAGTGGGTTTTAAGTCTCTGGTAAAACTCGCGGGATATTCCTCCTATTACAGATTTGTCTCCGCTGTCGGTTTTGCCCAATCCTCCGCTTGTCAGTCCTCCCAGGTGGCTGCCGGATTCAATCAGGATGACGGTTTTATCCATACGGGCGGCCTGAACAGCAGCGGCAATTCCGGCGGAGGTGCCCCCGTAAATGACTATGTCGTATTTTGGCACATGGGCTTCCCGGGTATGGCACTGGGTAAAGGTAAAAAGGATAAGAAAGGCCAGGATTGATTTTTTCATTGATTTGCCGCCATTTGTTCTATGGGAGGTGAAGATTGTTTACATTAATTGCCGGGTTCTAAAATTAAATGGATCGCAAGCGTCATGCAAGTAAAAAATAATGGAAATGTTGTTTCATCAGTACTGAGGAACTGGAATATGGAGTCAGTCAGGTTTTTCTCCACTGTCGATTTTTGTTTTTTCGGCCTGTTCAATCAATTCCAGGATTGAATGGAGCCTGTTTTTGGGAGGCCCGCTGATCTGCCGCAGAGTTTCTTCTGAAAAATGCTTTTCCGCGAATTCCAGAATCGGGATGCGCTTAAACCAGCAATCCAGGATCTTGGAGCAGGGTTTGTCTCCGTCGGTCGTGCGGCAATAGGAAAAATGAAGCGGATGGCCGAGCATGCGGCAGTAAATCTCCAGTTCATCATACTCAGTAATCATCTAGTTATCTCCATGCTGAGGTTTTGTTTCAGGGCAAATTCCAGGGGGTTCCGGATGTCGCGGCCCTGATCGGCAAACGCATCAATCATAGATGAGCTTTAAAAATCAGTATACAGGATTTAATTCGCAGTCTTTTTAAAATAAATGGTAACGGGTTGCATTTCCATCAATAATTTTGCCGGGGAATTAAGGCTCGTAGGGAATAAATCAAACATTGGGCCGATTTCATCAGGCTTACTGTGGATTTGATTTATAATGAAATTGAATACGGAAAAGGAGGACATAGCCATGTTTAAGAGAATTGTAGTAATTTTCTTCCTTATTGCCCTCGGATCAGCAGCCTGTCAGGAAGTGGATATTGCCGCGGAGGAAGAGGCAATCAAAGCGGTACTGAAAAAGCAGACAGATTCCTTTTACAACAGGAGCATGGAGGGGGAATATGAAGTCTGGGCTCATGAACCCTATGTCTACCGGGGATTCTCAATCGACCCTGTGATCGGCTGGGAAAACCTAAGTAAGCTCTACCAGGAAGCGTTTGACAGTCCTTCAGGCCCTCCGCCCTACCTGTCGGAGCACTCCCGGCATTTCATACACATTAAGGATGATGTTGCCTGGACAGTGTATCACCAGGTTCTGCACGTGGAGAATGAACAGGGCTTCACTGAAACAATTGAGGGATGGGAACACAGGATTCTTGAAAAAAGGGGTGAAGACTGGAAGATTGTCCTGCAGATGAATGCTCCTTATCCTCCTGAGAACCAGGAAGAAATCGCCGTGAACCCCGCTGATGCTGAGCAGTAGTCAGCATTCAGCCGATGCCTGTAAAGCCGCGGTTCATCTAGAAAACATTGGGGGAGGTGAACCCCGGAGTTGAATTCACGAAATACGGATACGATTACGACAACGATAGCCGCTTCGCTGACAACAACAACGGAATGGCGCTGCCCGCTGCCGGTAATCAACGAAAACTATTGGTTTGCCGCAAATTATCACATATAATCGACTTGATTCAGCCATCTTTTTATCCCGGGTCCACAAATATTTGCCCAGGTAAAGCATGTTTAAAATTCTGCGGAAGATCTTCTCAAAAGCCGGAATGAGTATCCTTAAGAGAAGGATTTTGAAAAAGGCCCTTTCCATAACCGGTAGAAATAAGACAATTGAAAAATGGGACAAATCCGAATCAGCCTATGCCCGGGAGGGATTTAAGCAGTACTGGGAGCTTCTTGAAGAAGTCCGGCTTCACCAGTTTAACAGGATGGCTGACGGCAGGGATATCCTGGAATATGTTTTACAGCCTCTACCCATCCGGGAAGAAATTATCCGGGCTCAACGGCCTGATGATCGGATGCGTTTACGGCAAGGACAGCCCGGCAATAGCGATTGCCGGAACTGGCGTTTTTGAGACATTTACCGTAACAGATATTGCCGGGAACCTCCTTGGAAAACAGCAGGAACTAACCGCCGAGCTTGGACTTAATCATATCCTGAAATATGAAAGGATTGATCTGAATACCGGCTCCATAACCGGAAGTGAAATGTACGACCTGATCTGGGCTAACGGGACAATCCACCATATTAGGAGGCTTGAAGGCTTATTCTCAGAGATCAATGAATCCCTGGCCCCGGACGGGATTTTCTGCATGAAGGAATATGTGGGACCCTCCTACCTGCAGTTCACCGATAAACAGCTGGAAATCTGTAATTCCCTTTTGCGGATCATTCCGGATGACTTGAAGAAAGACTGTTTCGGACAGGTGAAGACGAAGGTTTCAAGGCCGTCCGTTGAAGAGGTGGTCAGGGAAGATCCCTCAGAAGCGGTCAGGAGCGGGGAGATCCTCTCGATTGCCGAGAGCAGTTTGAGAATCCTGGAATCGCGCAGTTGCGGAGGCACTATACTCCACCCGCTTCTGAGCGGAATTGCCGGTAACTTTGAGAAAAACGATACAACAAGAAAAATGTTGCGGGTGCTCATAGACCTGGAGGAAATCCTTCTGGAAGACGGGGAGATTGAAGAAAATTACCTGTTCATGATCGCTTCAAAAAAGACCGCTGGTTAAGAATTGAGAGATGCTGATTTTTGCTTCCTGTTGCGTATCCGGTGCCGGCAGGTGATTTTCGTTGCATCTTGTTGATGGATATGATATTACGCAGATGAGGCATGTGGGGATAACCTGTTGAATCGGTATATGTGAAGGTTATTAAAACATGCTGACTTAAGGAGGTTGTCATGAGATTAAATGTAAAAGCCTTCGCGATTACCTGCGCACTTTTGTGGGGCCTGGGCCTCTTCTTGATCACCTGGTGGATTATCCTGTTTGACGGCGCTTCAGGTGAAGCTGTTTTTATCAGCCGGGTTTACCGCGGATACACCATTTCCCCATTTGGCAGTTTTATCGGCCTGGCCTGGGCGCTTGTCGACGGGGCGGTAGGCGGCGCGATTTTTGCCTGGCTCTATAACGTTTTCGCGTCCAGGATGAAGAGCGAGTAAGAGATCTGCTTCGGCATGCTGATATCATCTAGGAATATGATGCCGTTTCCCGTCCCCAGTCGGATGCAGGGGCAATTCACGAATTGCCCGTGAATCTAAACTATTTCTACACGTCACTGACGCAGCGGTCGTAGAAATCTACAATCCGGTTCACATCTTCCTTTTCCCTGGCCCGGATTGCGGTACGGGGATGCTGGTTCATCTGCCCGGTCATTATGTAGTGAGGAAGAGGGCCCCATCCCAGGGTCTTCTGCAGTTCGAGAATGTGATCCTCGAGCATTTCCCAAACCGGACGGATACGGTATTTAGGATTTCTCAGGAAGCCGAGAAGCAGTTCAGTGGGACAGTTTCCCCCGCCCCTGCCCAGCCCGGCGAAGGTGGAATCCACCCTGTTAACTCCCCTGACAATGGCTTCGATTGTATTGGCAAAGGCCAGCTGCTGGTTGTTGTGGGCGTGAATTCCGACTTCCTTGCCCGTGCCTTCCAGGGCGGTCTGGTATTTATCAACAAGCGCGCCGATCTGCTCGGAATAGAGGGATCCGAAAACTGTCCCACAATAACTACTGTTGATACCGGTGAATCCTTGACCATTCGCAGGGCCTGCTCTATTTCAGCATCCTTGGCTACTGAAATCGCCATGATGTTACATGTGACTTCATAACCCTTTTCATGGGCATCCCAGATCATTTCCATCGCTTCCGGCATCTGGTGCACGTAGGTTGCCACCCGGATCATATCCAGCACGCTGTCTTTTTTTAGGGAGAATCTCGGTTTTCCAATCGCTTTTGCCTCCGGCATCCGCCATGGCTGACAGTTTAAGCGAGGTTTTATTGTCCCCGACAATTCTCCTGATGTCCTCCTCGTCACAGTGGCGCCATGGGCCATACTGGCTTTGGGGGAACACCCTTTTTGAGTTTTTATATCCGATCTCCATATAATCAATGCCCGCTTTAAGGCAGGTTTCATAGGCGGCTTTAACGATATCATCATTAAACCTGGAATCATTCATGAGTCCGCCGTCCCTTATCGAACAGTCAAGGACCTTGATTTCAGGCCGGAAAGTAATCCACGGAGCACAGTCAGTCACTTTAATTTCTCCCTGATTTTTATTAATAACACAGACGGTTAATTTCAAATAACTCAGCAAGTTAGGATAGGGATTGTTGCAGGGGATGTCAACAGAAATAATTTCAGCTGATGCCGGACCGGGAAGAATTACCGGGGAGCGGTTTAATCTCTATGGCACCTGGCGGGCAGACAATTTTACAGGCCGCGCATCCGACGCACCTGCTGGCTTTCACTTCAGGAATTGCTGTGGATTCCATGTCCGAGCTCGCTATTTCAATGGCATCATATGCACAAGAAAGCTTGCATTGATTGCACTCCCGGTTGTGGGTTAACAGGCATTTAGCCAGGTTAATTTCCACGGTGCCTACAAATAACTGTTTTTTCTGCTGCTCAGTAAAGGCAGTGATTGCTCCACTGGGGCAGACATCTCCGCATGATGTACATTCAGGCAGGCAGTAAGACAGGCTGAAATCCAGCTCGGGAGCCAGGATTCCAGCTGGGTCTCCTGGATCAAATGCGGATTTTATTATTTCGGTTGGGCAGGCCTTGAGGCAGTTTCCACAACGGATGCAAGTGCTTTTTAGCTGGTCTTCAGGCAGTGAACCGGGAGGGCGGAACAATGGGGCTGCCTGTAACCGGCGGGCAAAAAACATATAAGACAGTCCAACTCCGCCACCCAAAAGACCGGTAAGCAGGTGCCGGCGGCCTGGAGTGTAAACCGCACCTGATTCTTTTCTCTGTTTCAGGGCTTGCCTGGCACTTGTAAGCAGCAGCTGCAGCCCTCCCAAAGGGCAGACCCTGCCGCACCAGGATCCCGGTGATATGACATTCAGAAACAGTATGAGTATCAATCCGGATACATTGATCAGGAGTACTGCGGGAAGAGCGGGGGACAGGATCCTTAAAAAATTATAAAAAGCGTTAACCGGATCCAGTATAGCCAGTATGGGGATCCCGAACAGGCTGAGGAGGAGTGAAACAGCAGCCAGGGATTTATTCACGCGGGGTAAGGTTATCCTGGCTGGATTTTTCCCGGCAAGCTTTGAGGTTATATCGCACAGAATGCCGGTGGGGCATAAGTATCTGCAGAACCAGCGATCCTTAACCAATGCCGCTATCAGAACGGCTATTCCAAATATATTAAATAAAACCAGAGTTTTTAAGGCCAGTGCTGAATTCAAAAGAATGAATGGACTCAGCCACAGGTGTAACCCGGTGAATACCCCGGCGGAAACCGGCAGGGCTGTCAACACCGCCGCGCCCAGAGAGAAATAACGTATATGCCGAGGCTGTAATTTCATCCGAGCCATGCTTTTTGTTTTTTCAGGAGTGCCTGAACCCTGTTTATGTCGACATTTCCGGCGGTTGTTTTCGATGCGGCCGCAACCGCTGCCGCTGCTCCCGCTCCATGCCCGGTAACCAGGCATGTTCCTATGATCCTGGTATCTTCAACCAGTTTTTCTTCGAAGCTGAAACAGCGGCCCGCGACCAGGAGGTTGTCAGTTTTTCTGGGCAGCAGTGAGCGGTAGGGAATCTGCCAGAGCGGACGTTTTTCAGGGGGGATTTTTTTCCCTTGGTAAAGCATCGAGGTCCACGCCCCGCTTATGCCTATGCAGTCTTCAAATTTTTTGTAAGTCATTGAATCTTCGAGTGTAAGGGTGTATTCTCCATCCAGGATCCTGGAGGCGCGCACGCCCAGCTGTGAAGCAGTATCAAGGAGGTAAACCTGTTCATAGCCGGGAGTGGATTTTATTTTTTCCGTTCTCTCCCAAATGTCAATTCTATATTTTTGCTGCAGGCGGGAAAGGGTGCGCAAATCAATCCCGTCCTGGTCTTCTTCACCATACATATTCACCCAGTTGACACTGGGAATCGGAGTAGGCTCACCAATATTACGTTTTTCGAAGCCTGGTTTTGTCTCATCGACCCTGTCTATGTTGCCCAGCCGGTGTACCAGGCCAATATGGTATTTAAGGTTTGTGAAGTTTTCGCCGGCCAGGTGGAGGATGTCCCCGTCCCCGGTGCAGTCGATTACCATTTTGGGGAGAATCGCAACCCGGCCGGATTTGGATTCCAGAAATACGGCCTTGATTTTTTTGTTTTCTACTAAAACGTTTGACGCCCAGCAGTGATATAGCATATCCACTCCGGAATCCCTGATCATCACTTCAAGCACATATTTGGCTGCCTCGGGATCTACTATCGGGTTTATTTCATGAATTGCCATATCCATGTTTTTAAGGCGCTGGGCGATCTCATCGCCAATTCCATAGATAACCTTGCGCCGTGTTCTGCTTTGATCCACCGCATGAGTTGAGAGCAGCGGAAGTACCAGGCCTCCGGTCCATAGCCCGCCGAGATGGTTGTATCTTTCGACCAGGATTGTGGAGGCACCGGCGCGGCTGGCTGACACTGCGGCGGCTATTCCGGCGGGCCCACCGCCAATAACCAGGACATCGGTTTCAGCAATGACCGGGATATCCCGGGCGGGTTCAGATACTATCCCGGTACTCTCTACCTGGAGGGCATTCTCGTCCTGAATGATCTGGGGTGAACAGCCTAACTGGCTTCCCAGTACACCTGCTCCGGAAGTGAATAAAACATTTTTTATAAATTTTCTACGGCGCATATAACCCTCTTTGCATTTGGGAAATAAAAATATAACCAGGTTAAGGAATCAACGGGAATCAAAAATTTGTCCCGGAAGAAGCGAGTCAATGATTTAATGATATTTGAATGGACTTTAAAAAAAAACCATTGCCGGATTATTTATTTCAGGCGAGGCCAGGCAGGAGCTGTTCATAATCAGGGTTCGCAAATAGGCGGATAGGTTAACTTGAAATCAAACCTTTCCCGGACAGCCGGGGAGGATTATCTGCCCGGCTGTTTTGGGCATCCGGGATTCATTTCGGAGAGTACAGATCCGCGCTCATATACTGCTGGGGATTTTGTGCCACATGGATGCCGTTGAGAAGGGCCTTCCTGCTCCCTTTCTGGGCTTTCAGCGATATCCTGAGGACATTATCACTGATACGCACGGCGGGGATCTGGATGGAGGTTTCCAACATGCAGCCGCCGGTTTCCCTGACTATATCCATTTTTTCGCGAACCATCTCACCCTGGACCTCGATATCAAACACACGATCACCTGGTTCAACATTTTCATCCAGTTCCGCGAAATACAGAGTCACTGAGTAGGAAGATTCGGAATGGTTTTCAGCAGCCAGCTGGATTTCCATGTCTGTCAGCCCCTCAAGGCCTGAGGCCGCTACCCAGGGAAGGGAACCTTCCTTTACCCTCAGGGCATTATGGGTAACAGTTGCAGTTTCCTCCGGGTAAGCTATGGTTACCGGTATCTCAGGAGAGGCGCCGCCCACAGTGGGATATTCCAGCCACAGGGTCCCGTTTTCTGCCATGCGGTCACCCGGTGCCCCCAGGTTCAGCCCCATTTTTTTTACCGGAGCTCCGGACCACTCAAAATCATTTGTAGTCCAGTACTCCAGTTCCGGCATGTGGATCAGGGCCAACGAAGTCTGGTTCTGATAGCTGCAGGAACAGGTGCGGGTATAGTCCGGCGCGTTCAGGACCCCATTGGCCGCGATCAGGTTGGATGTGCAGCTGGACTTGAATCCGCCGAAGTTTCCAGTGCCGCCCTTGTTGTCCAGGTCATAAAATCCAGCCGCGGCTGAGCGGAAAGAGAGCAGGTGTTCACTGGCGATATTATAATTGCAGCCGTATTCCCTGGTGTAAGTCCACTGCAGCTGCTCCCCGGTAATGGGATCTGAACGCAGCAGGGGTGATCCGGTTTTGAGGTCAAATCCGCCGTTTTCCACGATGATCCGGTCCCCATGAATAATTGGAGGATTGGCATATTTCAGTTCTCTGTCCCAGAGTATTTTTCCTGATCCAGCTTCATAAACAGTCATCCGGGTGCCTTCTTCCCCGGAGATCATATCGCGGGAAGGCCGGGTGGCCTGCAGCAGCAGGTCATATTCTTCTGAATAGCCAAGCCAGGAACCGAAAACATCCTTTTGTGTACTCCAGAGAAGCTCACCGGTTCCGGGATCAAGAGCCATTAAAGACGGTTTTTGATAAATGTTGATTCCACGCCGGCCCAGGGTGTTCTGCATGGCGGGAGCCACGGCGTCTATCAGGAAGATCCGGTTGTTGCCTGCCGTGATCGCGTTGTGAATGAAGCCGAATTCAGCCTGCTTCTTCCAGAGCAGGTTCCCGCTGGTATCGTAGACAGCCAGCCCGGCGCTGGCGGTGATATCGTAGTCGGTAAATCTTTTTTCTCTACGTTCATCGCTGGGTTTCAGCGGCTCCAGTCCAGCTGGGTTGGTGGCCGGCTGATCAATCATTCCGGAATAGCTGGCGAAGCCTGTCCCGGTTATGAGCCTGTCCTCGTGAACGCCAATAAAACCCACCTGGGCATTCGATTCGTTTTTTATGGATTCGAGGATGCTTCCGTCTGCCATATCCAGGACATGGACATGGGTTCCCTGGGCTACAAAGACTTTATCGGGTGTTACAACGAAGTTTGTCCCCCTGGAATTGGCTCCGGGAAGGTGTTCCTGGTTGTAGTAGTAATTACCCAGGGGAAGGTCCGCATAGGATTCATCATAATACTGATTTAGGGTGTTGAGCGTAGAAAATTCTGTTTTCCATATAACCCTTCCGGTGTAGACGTCCCTGCAGGAGATGGAATCCATGCCTTCAATGATCAGGTTGCCATCCACCACCTGTTCGGGAGGTCCGTGGCCGTGACGGGGCAGGACATCCATGTTGGAGTTGCCGCCAAACCAGAGTACCCCCAGGGGAAGCTGAACCAGGGCATCGTCAGATTTGACGGTATTGGCCATTGATCCATACTGCTGGGTCCAGTTGGCCGAGCCCCTGGGAGCCCCCGAACGCTGGTAGAAGCATTTTTCGAGGTTGCCGGAGCCTACGGATTTCAGGCCTTCATATGCTGAAAGCTCGGCAGTCGAGAAACCCTCCGCGGTTTTTACCGCCGAATTCATAATCCAGAGTGCCCCGCCGAACGGCCTCATCGATTTGTGGATTAACCTGATGGTGTCATTTGCTCCCATCCGATCCACGACTCCATCATCAAAAACGATGCTTAATGATGCCAGGTAAGGGGGCAGCAGGTTGTCGCGGATTGGTTCGTCAACGAAGGATACTTTTTCCGCCGGGATTCCTGCCCGGTCATATTTTATCCTCAGTGAAGAAATTATTTCCGGGTCAGGTTCGATAACTATTATGCCAAGGTCTGATTTTTCCGACAGGGCGGCGGGGAGTTCTCCATTTCCCGCCCCGTACACAAGGGCCCATCCAGCGGTTACCCCGGTAGTATTCAGTACCTGGTCGGCTAATTCATGGATTCCCGGGGAAATATTTAGAGGATCGGGATGATCAGGATGATTAGAATATCTGGAGGTCTCACCAGCTGTGTCCGCGTAAGCCCGTATGGTCCCATCCCGGGAAACAGCGTAGAGGCGGTTTTCTGCTGCCAGCAGCCTGTCAACTCCCTTGCGAACAGCTATAAATCCGATTTTTTCCGGGTTATCTCCAGGACGGGGATCTATGACAGTGATACCTTTTTTCCCGGCGGCATACAACCTGCCGCCTGCCATGATCAGATCTCCGGTGGAATCCGCTTCCACTTCATAGTCGAACACGCCCGGGGATGATTTTTCAGCGGCCTTTATATTGGAGCCGGAATAATAAATCCTGTTTTCAGCCAATACTGGATACCTACCGGGATCTTTGGTTGCCAATACCCCGTCGTCGGAGGTGAAAACATGGACCTGCCTGTCACGGTTATGGTTGAAAAAGAGGGTGTCGTCAGCGCAGACAAAAGCACCGCCGTTTTTTCCGTTTTCGGCAAGCCGGTAATAGAGAAGTGCTCCGGTGGCGAGATCAAAGGCTGCAGGAACAGTTCTGCCTCCGGCCACAAGAAGCTTGTCGCCGCTGACAGCCAGGTTTCCCTGGGGAGCCACTCCGGCGAAAGCCGGAGAATTATGGGGTTGGAGTATATAGGTGGAGCCGCTTCCGTCATTCAGCCAGACTGTGTTCCCGGTTTTGGCGTCAGTGGCATAGATATATGTTCCCATAAATGGCCAGATGCCGGCTGCCCAGTATACTGTTTCGTCCTTGATAACTACTCCTCCCCTGGCCGGCCAGGCGGAGATCAGTCTTTTGTTGCCAAGGAGCCTGCGGTCATCCGGGCCGCCCTGTTTTTTCCAGAGAAGATTTCCGTTGTTGATATCCAGGCAGTAGAGATACCCGTCATCAGAGGTGAAGTAGACCCGGCCGTCTGAAGCCGCAGGAGCCAGTCTTACCGGGCCGTCCGTATAGAATGTCCATTTTTCTGATCCATCAATCGCGTCCAGGCCCATTACTTTATCAGCGTCGTTAAATCCTAAAACCATTATTCCCTGGTGCACTATCGGTTCAAACACCTGGTCGAACTGCATCAGGTCATTATTAAGAGGATCGTCCCAGACTGTTTTCCGGGGTGAGAATTCTCTTTCCCAGGACAGGGACAGGTTTTCTGGAGAGGGCAGGGCGTCAGGGGCAGCTGCGCTGCGGCCCTGATCATGACGCCACATCGGCCAGTCTCCTGCCGAAGCACCAACGGTTGCGATAAATGAAATTAATAGAGCCGCCAGAATTTTTTGAAACATATTTCTATTCTCTAATATTCCGAGTTTTATAAATATCCAAAAAGTAGATAAACCTTTAATTAATTGGATTTATCAGCCGCTGATCATTTTACCTTTTTCCATGAAAACAATCCTGTCCGCGGCATCTGCAGCCTTGCTGTCGTGAGTGACAAGCAGGACGGAACCTCCTCTGCCGGAGTAATCTCTCAACAGCTTAAGCACCAGGTCGGTATTGGGATCGTCCAGGTTACCGGTTATTTCGTCAGCCAGGAGAACTGCAGGTGTCGTAAAGAGCGCCCTTGCCAGGGCGACACGCTGTTTCTCCCCGGCGCTCAGTTCGCCCGGAAAGTGTTTTTTCCTGTCATTAAGACCCAGTAAATCACACAAATCGTCAGCCTTTTTCCGCCTGTTTTTATCATGTCCCAGGGCCAGTTCTGAAGCCAGCATATTTTCATACACAGTCAGGTAGGGCACCAGGTGATACTGCTGGAAAACAAACCCGCAATATGTGGAGCGCCAGCGGGCCTTGCCGTTAGGATTAAGTTCCACTATGTTGGTCCCGTCGGCCAGGACCCTTCCACTGTCAGGGGTCAGGAGTCCCCCGGCCAGGAGCAACAGGGATGTTTTTCCGCATCCGCTGGGCCCGCAGACGGCCGTGATTTCGCCAGGGTTAAGTTTGATGGAAAAATTTTCAACAGCCTTTATTCTCTGGTTTTCTTTCACATAACTTTTATAGAGCCGGTCAAGAACCAGTACCTCAGAATTACTCATTTAACTCCTGTTAGTCTTCCACTAGTACCTGGGCGGGATCCCGGGAAATTCCAGCATAGGAAGGGATCCAGGCTCCAGCCAGTGCCAGGAATACAGCTGTTCCCACAACCTGCAGGAAAAGGATGTGTCCGGGCATAAAGAAGCCGGAGCCTGCCAGCGCTCCCGCGGCAAGACCGGCAATCCCTCCAATCAAACCCATGATGAGGGCCCTGAAAACAAATAAAGACATGATTTTTTTTGTGTCTACTCCGATGGCCCGTAAAATGCCGATTTCACTTTTTCGCTCCCTGACATTGGTCCAGAACAGGAATGCGATAAGCAGGCCGCATCCGGCGAGTACCACGGGAAGCAGGACAGCATTGAACTGTTCCATTTCCGAGCGCAGCTGGAGCCGCGTGTTTTTTTCTGAAGCAATGGCTGCCAGGGCTTCAGCCTTGGCGCGTCGGCGGGCTTCAGCCCGGGTGATTATCCGGCTTCCTTTTTCAATCAGGGTTGTGCCGGGCAGAATGCTCCCGATCTCCTGGCGAAGATCGGCCAGCTGGTCAGGGGCGCACATGCACTTGAGGGCCAGGATGGCATTTATTTCCCCGGGTTTATTTAACATTTTCTGGGCCGCGGCCAGTTCGATCCATACCGTGATGTCATCCTTGTTGCCCCGCTCGCTGTAACATTCAGATATCGTGAAATTACTTCCATTGAATTTAATGCTGTCCCCGACCTTCAGGTTCAGGCTGCGGTGAAGCTCATATCCAAGAATAATTTCACCGGGAGCCACTGGATTCTGCATAGGCTCCTTGGGATCAGCATGGGCAAGGGGAACCTCTCCCCGGGTTCCGGTAAGGATTACGGTTCTCCTGTATTCAGGCCATTCCATTTTTTTCTGTATGCTGGGAAGAAGGTGGCGAATAGACACCTGGCCGCAGGTGGCCAGGGTTTCCACATAAGACTCAGGCATGAAGCTGGATGCAAAATCATCGGCATAGAGATCAGCCAGGTTTTGGTCTTCAGGAACTATAAGCAGGTTGAATCCCATTTTTTTCATGATGATACGGTAATCATCTTCCAGCTTTGCCATGCGAATCCGGGTTTCTTCCTCCTTGTCGCTGATAATTTCCTCAGTTCGAAGGTCATGGGTGGCCAGTGAAACCAGGGAGTGGGAGATAATGGCAGCTGCCAGGGTGATGCTGAGCAGGCCCAGCAAGAAATTCATTTTTCTGCGGATTATTTCCTGGCATGCCAGTTTGAAAATACTCATAAGCTTATTTGTCCCGTTTCCTGAAAATAATCATGGAAAGAACTACTATGGAAATAAACAGGGACGCCATCAGCAGTATAAAGAATGTGCCTGTTGAGGCAGTTTTCTTCTCGGGCAGGGGAGTCTCTGGAATAATCTGGTCCGGCTCAGGTGCTTCACTGCTGAAAAACTCGGCTACCTGGGGATCATCCGCCACATCAGGTCCAGCAAAACTGCTGATCCCCTCCAGTTCGGGCAGTTCCTCGGGTTCGATCCAGGAATCACCTAAACCTGAGTTCCAGTCAGCCGCGAGCAGAAGATCTGTGCCGGGATTGTCATCTTTGACTATACAGGAGCACCAGCCCGTTACAGCGCTGCAGGCCTTGAACAGCATCGATTTATTTATCCCGTCTCCAACCAGGGCATAGAGTATCCGCCCCCGGCCGAACAAGGGAAAGGCAATTGGGACATCGTAATCCCAAAGGTCTCGCTCTGTCCCCAGCAGTATCCGGGCCAGGATCTCCTCTTCCGGATTCATGCGGTCCACGAAAATTGATGTGAAACTGAGTTCAGTATGGCTGAAATCCGGATTTTTAATGGGATTCCCATGGATATCAGTGCCGGGAGCAGTTATGTATATTTCCTTTTCAGCCTGGCTGAGAATCTTCTCCGCGAATCTATTCCTTTCCTGGTCTGACTCCCCCCTGCTTGAGGAGAGGATCAGGAAAACCGCGGTTCTGTCATTTCGCAGCTCTTCCTTGATTTTTCTGCGGGCCGGGCTGTCAACCAGTTTTTTAACATTTTCTTCGAGCAGGCCTCCAGCCCAGATCGGATTGCTGTGAGATGTGTCATCCGGGAAATATAGAACCATTCCCGGAAGCCGGGAGAGAAGTTCCTGATCGTAATGGGCGGCATCAGTATTATTGATGTTGATTTCTATATTGAGGAATCCTCCGCCCGACACAGCAAGATTATTCAAGTTTTTAATCAGCTTCTTCTCCGGCTCTGTAAACGGGGAGTCCTGGTATACCTCAAGTATGTATTCGGAAGGCACCCATCGTTCCAGGGCGTACCTGAATACCGGGACATTGCAGCCCAGGACCATTGGGCCCGGCCCGGTTGAGGACAATAAAAATAATATCAGCCAGATGGCCGGTTTGCCTTTCATCATGAGGTTGTAAGTATATTTTATTCTAAAAATTTATTGAAGGGGGGGATCTGGTGACATTCGATTTCCATGCCAGGAATGTGCGCGGAGCCTAAGGAGAATATTTCATGTTAATGGCGGGTTGCCTTCAGGAGAGGGATATAAAATAATTGGATTGATTAGACATTTTTAAAAGTGGGGGAATCTGATCATGAGCAGGGAAGTCGTAGTTATAACAGGAGCTGATAACGGTATAGGCCTGGCCATTACCAGGGAGCTTCTCAGCTCCGGGCTATACCTGGTTGGCGCCCTTGATTTAAGTTCCGGGGAGCTTTCAGGCCTCCAGTCTGAATATCCTGAATGCCTGCGCTTCCATATCTGTGATGTTACTGATGAAGCAGGTGTTGGCGAAGCCGTGGGTGCCATAGCTGCTGAATGGGGGAAGGTTGATGTCCTTGTTAACAACGCCTGCCTCGCCCTGTTTGGGAAGTTTGAGGTGAAGAGGGTATCCGATACCCGTAAGGAATTTGAAGTAAATTATTTTGGGGCGATCAACATGATAAGGTCTGTATTGCCTTATATGAAAGCGGCTGGGCAGGGTGTTATTCACAATATAAGCTCAGGTGTAGGGATTTCCGGGTTTCCCGGGATATATGGCTATGCCTCCACGAAAGGAGCTATTGAATCATTGAGCCGCACCCTGGCAATTGAGCTGTCTCCTTGCGGGATTACGGTCAATCTGATTCATCCGCCATTGACAAGGACCAGGTCCTCCTCACCCCTGGGATACCGGAGGAGGCCATGGACACACCTGAACGTGTTGGTAAACGGCTGGCAAAAAAATCGGATCAAAAAAGAGGGTAATCACCCCGGATTTCAAAACCGGAGCAAGTTTGTTTTTGATTCGTCATTTTCCGGGTTTTATGGGACGTATGTTGGGAAGGCTCACTGAAAAGGCCCGGGAGCAGGGAAAGGTAACATGAGAAAATCAATATTATACAAGCTGTTTAAAATTGGGAGAATTCCAAAAAAAGTACGACCTGTCCTGGAATCCGAAGGTATTGTGGCCTGTGACGAAGGGCTCAGGGGTTGGATATTCATGAAGGATTTCAGGGCCCCGGGAAAATGGTTCAAGTATCGCAGAGCTGGTTTTTCGGGTTTCCTGGCTGTTACCCGAAAGAGGGTAATCGCCTATACCTACTGGAGACCGATTATTAATATAGATTTTGATCATCCAGGGATCTCGGAGCTTGAGCTTGAATTGGTGAAACCGGGAAAACTGGTTATTGCTTTTGAAGCCTCAGTTTTTAACCCGGAAATGAAAGGAAGAATTGAGGTCAGTTTCCATACCTATAAAGCGGGCGAGTTTTACAGGATGATTAGATCCTTCCAGCAGGGTTCCTGACTTCGCACCCAAGATTCATTCAAATAATCAAGTTACTGTAAAACAAAGGGTTGAGATTGTTGGAACCTCTATTCAAACGCCGGAGGCGTGGCCTCTAATCAGCCCCAGGTGAATTCTCCCGCAACTCGAAGAGTGCGGGGGGAGAACCTGGGGTTTAGATTCATAACAACACAACCCAAGCCCTGGAATCATAAGGGCGGCAGAAGAGCCAGCAATATCAGCCCTTTATGAGGTGAGGAAATAACGATATTTCGGAGAATCATGTCGCTCTTCCAGAGCTGGAAAAGGTTGGGAGGGATCTCCATACCCCAGGCTCCTCCGAACCTTCGGTTCGTCGTCAACTGGGGCTATTAGCGGACACGCCTCCGGCGTTATATGCCGGGTCCGAAATCCAAATGATGAAGATAGTCAAAATCGGTCCCTGGCCGCGTAAATATCCCTGGTCCGGACTTTTCACTCCCCATAGTTTCTCCCCTGTATGAGCCAGCTTGGCCGGTGGCCGGACTAACCTGTATGAACCACCGCAGCAGTCAGCTGGTGAGAAATGCGGGCTAGACTCACATCTCACTTCCACTGGGCCTTACCTCGCCCCATTGTTTTCAATCAAGGTTAATTGCTGTCCCATGAGGGTTGTAGAATACCCTGTTATGAGGATCCTCACACTTAAAAACATTTTCACGCCCCTGGTTTTATTTGTTTTGATTTACGGCTCCGCCACAGCTGAATCCATCAGTTCTCCCAACGGGGAGATTGTATTGGATTTTGATCTCAAAGACCTTGGGAAGTTCAAAAACTGCCCGGTTTACGGAGTTTCCTGGAAAGGTAAACCGGTATTATCCGAATCAAGGCTGGGTTTCGAATTGAAGGATGGTGAAAGCCTTGCTGATCAGTTTGATATTCTCGGATCTGATAAGTCTTCAAATGACGATACCTGGAAGCCGGTATATGGTGAGAGGGCTTCGGTCAGGAACAACTTCAACAGTATGTCCTTCAAGCTTGTGCACACCCGGTCACCTGTATACATGCTGAACCTTTATTTCCGATGCTATGACGAAGGAGTAGCCTTTCGATATGAATTCCCCGGAAAGGACACCCGTGGTGAAGTGAGTATCATCAGCGAAGAAACCCACTTCAGGTTTCTGGACAACCATGAAACCTGGTGTGTCTATTCAGCCCAGGGAGAATATGAAAAAAAGAAGATTAAAAATATGGGTTCCGGCGTTGAACGTCCCCTGACTGTAAAGATTGAGGAGAACCGTTACGCCGCCATAGCGGAAGCAGGATTGGTGGATTACGCCCGCATGAAGCTTTGTCGATCTGAAGATGACTCCAATTGTATGGTTAGCGAATTGAGCGGAGACGTTGTTTCGACCCTTCCGCTTAAAACTCCCTGGCGAGTGGTGATGCTTGCCGAAAGCCCCGGGGAATTGCTGGAAAATAACGACATAATCCTCAATCTTAATGAGCCCGTGTGCCATTCCTGACACTTCCTGGATCAAGCCGGGCAAGGTGATACGTGAGGTGACGCTGACTACCAGGGGAGGCAAGGCCTGTGTGGACTTTGCCGCAGAACACAACCTCCAGTATGTGGAATTTGATGCAGGTTGGTACGGACCTGAATATTCCCCGGATTCAGACGCCCGTACTGTTTCAGTTGATCCTGATAGGTCACCCGGACCTCTCGATCTGGAGGCAGTGATCAGCTACGCCGAAGCAAAAGGGATAGGGATTATTTTGTATGTGAACCGCCTGGCCCTGGAAAAGCAGATTGATGAATTGCTGCCTTTATACGAAAGCTGGGGAATTAAAGGGGTGAAGTACGGATTCGTGCAGGTAGGTAGCCAGGAATGGACTTCATGGCTGCATGAGGCGGTCCGGAAGGCGGCGGATCATCATTTGATGGTTGATGTGCATGATGAATACCGACCTACAGGTTACAGCCGCACTTATCCGAACCTTATGACCCAGGAGGGCATAGGGGGAGATGAAACCAGTCCTGAAAACACCCAGAGCCTCATGCTGCTTTTTACCCGTATGCTTGCCGGTGCCGCTGATAACACGATCTGCTACTACAGCCCCCGGGTGGATGAGAAGGCAACCCATGCCTACCAGCTGGCCAAGGCTGTCTGTTTTTACAGCCCCTGGCAGTTCTTGTACTGGTATGACCGGCCGGCTGACTCCCCGGGTAAAAAAGGCGGTGCCGGTGGTGTCCAGAATGTGATCGGCGAAGAACCTGAACTGGAATTTTTTGATTCTGTCCCGACCGTCTGGGATGAAACCAGGGTTCTACACGGGGAAATAGGGGAATACGCCGCGGTAGCCAGGCGTTCCGGGGCGGAGTGGTTCGTGGGTTTGATGAACGGAGAGAAGTCCCGGGACTTGAGGCTGACGCTTGATTTTCTTGAAACCGGCAAGGCCTACCAGGCCAGGGTCTACTCCGATGATGAATCTGTTGAAACCAGGACGCGAGTCAGGATTGAACGGCTGGAAGTTAATTCAGAAACTGTGATGCAGGTGAAACTGAAAAAAAACGGAGGGCAGGCGATCCGCCTTATGCCCCGGTGAATTGGCTTGACAGCCTGGTTCGATGCGTTTCAGCAGCAAGGCCCCGGGTCCGGAATGGATAATCATAAATTTTACTGGGATATCCCGGTTATTGTTAATTCCTTTCCGGTTGTAATGGTAGGATATTCTTATAAGGAGGTAACAATGATTCTGTTGAGGAATAAGGGAACCGGTGAGGTATTGGGTGCTATTTCGGAGGAAGATCTCCAGTTTTTGAAAGATCAGCTGGTAGAGGAAACTGAAGAGGATGTTGATTACTATCTCAACCGTGACGAGCTTGAGATTTTGAAAGTGAGGGGTGCCAGCCAAGCATTGGCCATACTTCTCGAAAAGGGTTTTGGTGATGGGGATGAACTGGAGGTTGAGTGGACCAGGGCCTGACCATATAGATATCCGAGAGATTTGTTCAATCGCAAGTGAATAGCAATTCGCCTGCGCGTTAATCAAGCGCTCCATGGGCATGTGTTTTCCTTCGCATGCTATGGAGCGTTTTTTTTAAATGTTGATAATAAAATAATATTGTCGGCATATGTATACAAAAGTATCTAATTGGGGAATTGAATTACAACCAGATTCGTTCTCCGTCCCTGGTTCTTAGAATTCAGTGATTTGAAGCTGGGAAATTTTGAACCTGTAACCCAAGCCAGACCAGTGATTTATCCCGCCTGATATTTTTCTGTCATGAGATCCGGAAGCGTTTGGAATGATTCCTGCATTCACCAGTTTCTGAGTATTTGTAATTCGGCAGGATATACAATTCAAAAATTTTAATAAAAAAAATAGAGATAGAGGAAGAATTCAGATGATGAAGAGATCAGCAGCAATCCTAATGGTTCTTGTAATATTTTTGGCGGCCGGATCTTTGCTGGCGGAGCCGGTGATGCTTTATTGGATAAATGTATCTCCTGGTCTCAATATGCCAGTGGAGGCGAATGGCAATTACTACGGAAGCATGCCCACCGGGGTATACAATGTGGCTATTGATTTCAATGGGGATGGTAATTACGAAACCTTCAGTGCGCACTGTATTGATCCAGCGTTTGCTTCTACAACTCCCAGCGAGTACAACATAATTGATATTCCGCACGAGGAGAATTATCTTCAGGCGGCATACATTTTTTCGCGCTGGGGAGAAGCAACGGTAGCCCAGGCGGCTGCTGATGCCCAGTCGGCAATCTGGAGTGTTATCGGGAATTTTTCTTTTCCTGACGGATTGAGTGCCGAAGCCCAGATGATGATCAGTGCCGCGATTGAAGCGGTAGAGAACGGATGGAATTCAACTGAAGGCTTGTCCCTGGCTGTAAGCCCTGGATCCGGGGAGCACTATGCCGAAGGTTACCAGGATTTCATTATTCGCACACCGGAACCGGGCTCCCTGGCCTTACTGGGATTGGGAATCGCGGGGCTCTGGATAGCAGGCAGGAAAAAAGGGCTGCTTCCGGTTTTTGTTAAGCGTTCCTGATAAAAATATTGCAGGAACCATCGATTCCGGGCCGCATACAGTCTCCGGAAAAGTTGAATCAGCGGAGACTGTTTTAATTCTTACAGCTGTTTGATTGGATTCAGCTTGATTTTAACCAGCCGTTGATAGCTTTCTATAAGGGTAGTATGGAGAGGTGAGATCTCCTCCCAGGTTGAAGCGAAATTGAGGCCGGGAAAGGTGATTTTTCCGGCCAGGGTGAGTTCAGCCCTGTTTACAGCTTCAGCACTATACAGCTTTTCAAGAGCGGTCCTGTAGTCTTCCGGATTTTCGGCCTTCATCTTAAAACTGATCAGGTTGAAGATGATCTTGAGCAGATCAGATCTTTCAGGGGGAAGGTGTCCGAAATTGATGCTCCATCCGCACCAGGTGTAGGCCTCCTCTGGATGACCTGCCGCCAGGGTTATCAGGGCTTTCAGTTCGCCGATGCGAAGCGTGTGCCAGGCCGTTTCCTCGCTGAACAAAACCCCTATCGCGTCAGAAATGAGCTGGTCTTCATTAAACTGGAGATCTTCAAGGATTGTATAGAATTCTCGTAATTCCTTAACCGACATCTTCGGTAAATTAAGGAGATGGGTTCTCAGCGATGCGCCGGTTATAGGGTTGTTCCACACCAGGTCCGAAACCGGGTAGATTTCCGACATTCCGGGGACAATGATCCGGCAGGTATACATACCGCAATGAAGGTATTCCGCGCAGTAAGGCTGAAAGCCCTCGGCCTTGATTATGTCGTTAAGGTGCTGAAATTCTTCCTTGGTGGAACCCGAGAAATCCCATAGACTGAAACTGTATTCGGGTTTGTCCTTGAACATGCTCCAGGCCAGCAATCCGTCTGAATTTATAAAGTGGCTTTCCAGATTGAGTTCATCGGCCACTGGTTCTATATCGTGAGAAGGAGGCTGGAAGCCGGTAAGCCGGTTGATGTTTCGCCCCTGGAGAAGTTCAGTGACTGTTCGTTCCAGAGCCACCTCAAATCGACAGCTGGCGCCAAACGCGGCGTAGCATCCCCCATCCTCCGGATTGAGCAGCAGCATGCTTATTACAGGGAATTTTCCTCCCAGGGAAGCATCTTTCACAATCACGTAAAGGCCCTGTTTCCGGAGGGCGTCCAGGGCTTTCATGATAGCAGGATAGCCGGCAAGAATTTTCCGGGGCACATCAGGGAGACATATCCCCTTTGAAATGATTATGTTTTTGACGTATCTTTCCAGGATTTCTCCCAGTGCCTGGGACCTGCTTTCATCAGGAGTGTTGCCCGCGGACATTCCGTTGCTGGCGTACAGGTTGTGGAGGATATTCACCGGGAAGAAGACCGACTCGCTGGTGTCAAGTGCCTTGAAAGGAAGCGCGCAGATGCCCCGGTTCGTGTTTTCACTGTTGATGTCATGAAGGAGATCGGAAGTCAGTTCATTATCCGGGTTGTAGAATTTGAGCAGCGATTCGGTCAGCAGTTCAGTGCCGTCCGGATGACTGCGGGGTATCCGGTCATCATCTGTGACCGGGAACCATTTTTCGTCGGGGGAAAAAACAAAGTCTGACGAAGCGGTTTTTTCCCCCAGGTAAAAATCGGAGAAGAAGAAATCAGTTGAAAGCCTCTCAAGGAATTCAGCCTGGGCACTGGCCAGGCAGGCTTTCTTGCTGGAGCCTTTCCCATTTGAGGATATCCAGGGGCATTCATTTGAACGCATATGAACCGACCAGCAGTTGGGGGCAGGATTCAACCAGCTGTCCAGGTGAACCTGGAAACCGCTGGCCTCAATCAGGGCGGCAGTTCTGGAAATTGTGTCTTCCAGGGAAGCGTCTTTTCCAATAATGAATGTCTTTCGGGGCATAGGATCCATTATGAACCATTTTGGCTTTTTCAGGAAAAATTTTTATCTTTTCGCGAATCCATATTCAGGACATATCCTGTCATTCTGCTGATGGTTCGATGCCGGGTTTGGACATTTCCTTCCACTTAATAACTGAAGGTATTGATTTTTTTAGATAGGGGTGTCACACTCCCTATTGAACTGAATGGTAATGCTGAAACTGTAACTCCAAACTGGAAGCCAGGCGATATGGACATCATTCAACACCCTGATTATCTTGCCCTTAAAGAATACTGTGATTTGTTACAGGCAAACCTTCTGGAACTGATCCTGGAAAAGGAAGAACTCGTAACCACGATTATTCCCAATATTGAAACGGAGTACCAGTTAAAGATAGGCTTTCTGGCCTTTGAAAGGTTTTGTCTTCAAACCGAGATAAACAAGGCAAAGCGGATAATGGAGATTATCCAGACAGCAATTAATCATAACGATACAATTTCCGCCCTGGATATAGAAAAAAGAATCAAACTTGAATTCAATGAGTGGGAGAATAGACTTAAAGAGCATCTGCAGATGATCAAGGATGCCAGGCAAAGAGAGAAGTCTAGATTGTCTGGGGAGGAAAGCCGGATGATCTGCGAAATCTATCGTAACCTGGTAAAGATACTGCATCCTGATATCAATCCCGAACTGTATTCCAGGAACCTGGGCCTTTGGAGCCAGATCCAGGAGGCTTACAAAAACGCGGATGTCAGCAGCCTGGAAGCATTATGGCTGATCGTGCAGGACATGGGACAACCTCCTGAAGAGATGCCGGTCATGGAGCGGTTGATGGAGAAAGAAAGCTCCCTGAAGAAGAGTATCCGGGAAGTCAGGGAGATAATTGCTGAAATAACCTCAGGGCATCCTTATATCCTGAAGGACAATCTTATGGATACAGCCTGGGTGGAAGAGCAAAGGCGGAAATTGAAAGAGGAGATTTCTGAACTTGCCGTTCAAAACAGTAAATTCAAGATACTGGCCGAGCAGATGACAAGGGAACATTGCCATGGGTAAAGTAGCCTTGACCGGGGATGTACAGAAAGCCCTGATAAAAGGTTCATTTGGCAAAGATGGAATGCTTATGCCATTTGTCCAGGAGATTTTTCTTCTGGAATGTCATGTGGCAGGAACAATGTTCCGGAAACTGGCTGATATTGAATCAAGTCTTGCAGCGGAAAATATCCTGACTTTCAAAAGAGAGCCGGATAATGCCCATGATAAATTGGCTATAGAGATTTTCGACCAGGAAGACCGCAGCCTGGGTTACGTGCCGCGGAAGAATAACGAAATTCTGGCCCGGCTGATGGATGCGGGTAAACTGATCTTCGGGAAGATTGAATCAGTTGAAAAGATTGATCACTGGATGAAGATCGAAGTCCGGATTTATATGCGGGATTTCTGAAATTGGGTTTTGCATCAATTCAGGGTTCGGAACTACAGAATCCTTTATGGAAAGAGATGGAATCATGGTTAAGATCCTGGCTTTCGCGGGTAGCGGCAGAATAGATTCTTTTAATAAAAAGCTGGTTGGAATTGCCGTTTCCAATATGGAGGATTCAGCCAGCCAGGTCACTTATATTGATTTGAGTGACTACCCTATGCCTTTGTTTAACCAGGACCTGGAGGCATCTGAAGGTATGCCGGAAAAGGCCAGGGAATTCAAAACCCTGCTGATAGAGCATTCGGGATTCCTGATTGCCTCCCCTGAATACAATGGGTTTTTCAGCCCCCTGCTGAAGAATGCACTGGATTGGGCCTCCAGGGCTGAACCGGATGACGAGTATCCCCTGTCCGCATTTAAAGGTAAATCAGCAGCGCTTATGGCAGCGTCTCCCGGAGGTTACGGCGGAATGAGAGGGCTGGTTTATCTGCGCCTGCTCCTGAATAACCTTGGAGTGTTGGTTCTTCCTGACCAGGTAGTGGTACCTAATGCCTCTGAGGCCTTTGATGATAAGGGTTTGTTAAAGGACCCGAAAATCCAAAATGCGGTATCAAAACAGGGCATCAAACTGTTGGAATTCTGCAGCAGGCAGGCAGCAGGCCTGGATTGACCAGGATTCCCCTGACCTTATTTTGAGAATAATTCGGAAAGGAGGATAGAATGGAACCAGCCAAAATAAAGGAAATAATTAACTATGAGGATTTTGACAAGGTCGATATCCGGGTTGGCACTATAGTCTCAGTGTCCGAAGTTCCCGACTCGAGAAGACTCATGAAGCTTATTGTTGATTTCGGAGATCATACTCGCCAGATCCTGGCCGGAATCAAGCAGGAGCGGGAGAATGCTGAAGATCTAGCCGGTCTCCAGGCCTTGTTTGTCGTTAATCTTGCGGAAAGGGAAATGGCCGGAGAAGTTTCGCAGGGAATGCTTTTTGACATCGGTTACCAGGACGGAATCCTCCCGGTACTGGCAATGCCTGAGAATCCCGTCCCCAATGGGACCCGGGCCGGATAGTATCTAATCCTGTTCCACGGATTGAATAGGGTTCAATCATGCATGAACGATTTTTTCTGGCTGTTATTTTGCTTATCTCATTTGTCTTCGATTCCGTAAGGGGCCAATCGATTCAGCCGGAACCGGAGCGCTGCCGGCCGGTTTTTGTGGATTATCTGCGCGGCAATTTTGATGATATTCATGATGTCTCAATGCGCTTCCATCACCAGGACCCCGCGCTTAACGGACTGATAAGTTTTGATCTGACCTGGCGGGATGGAAGGTTGGTATCCTGCCTCGTGGTTGAAAATGAGACCGGCAGTCCGGCGTTTGCCGGGGCCCTCGTAAAAGCCATGGAAGGATGGCATGTAACAGGAATGGAGAGTGCCTGCGAGTTTCCTTTTTCTTTTCGAATAAAAATTGTCGGAAGCGATGATCCCACTTTTCCAGAAAAGGCAATTTTTACGGGATTTATTTCAGATATTAAGGGCAGGCCAGTTGGAAATGCCAGAATCAGCCTGGCAGGGGTTTCCGGAGATGACCCCGCGATGCCGGATGGACGCAGCAACCGGGAAGGCATTTTTGTTAGAACCCTTATTCCTCCCGGGAGCTGGAATGTCCGAATTTCCTGTCCTGGATATGCGGATTTTGTCCTGGATGAAATGGATTTCAGGGCCGGGGAACACCAAAGGATTGAGGCTGTACTGGAAGAGCTTCCTGAATCCTGAAATTTATAGTATTTACTGCCTGGATTTTTTGCCCTTCTCTCAGCGGCATTAAACCTCTTTTTCCCGCTGCCCGGGGAGGTCTTTGCCTGGAATCCCTCTCCCCCTCCGCTTCTGCATATTCTACATTTGTAAACATGTAAGCCTTCTTTACAGTTTTATCAATATCTCTAATTAGCATCACTGTAACTGTTTAGGGGAGGTGAACTGTGTTCTTGCCGAATTGTGTCAATGATTATTACAGTTATCTAACGATCATTTGTTTTGTTAAATTTCTGTTCAGATAAACAAAAAAAGTCATAGTAACCCCTGATAACATTACTTCCTAAATAAAGCAATGTATTTACCGCTTGTGGGAAAAAATTATAATTAATTTAAATAATTGAGAAATAAAGATTTTAATTTTAGTTTGTTTTCTGGTGATTGGAATAAATATTGCTTTTAACTTAGGCAGGAGTGTGATAATTGGTTATTGTGTATAATTATTAAATAGATATTCAATTAGATTATTATAAGCTCCTTTAATTTTATATATCAGGAGGAATAAATATGATGAAGAAGTCATTATTCGCTGGAATTATGATTGTATTCTTAATTGGAACAATTCATGCCGAAGTTATTGATTTTGATGACCTTGGGGGACTGTTAAGTGGCGGGTATTATTATAATGAAACGAGTCCGGTTGGTTTTCAGACCGGCGGCTTTCAATTTGATATGGCCTTAATGAGTCAAAGCGCGTACCAGAATGATTATGCGAATGCTTCAAGTTTCCCTTCTCCGGAAATAGCTG
Organism: Acidobacteriota bacterium; assembly: GCA_963666915.2. Classification (GTDB taxonomy): domain Bacteria; phylum Acidobacteriota; class UBA6911; order RPQK01; family JAPXNP01. The sequence continues at coordinate 188,694 of CAXXEX010000001.1, read as the reverse complement.
TTTACGCCAATGACGCGTCTTCTGCCAATAATCCTTTTGACGTAGTGACAATAAGCACAATCGATGGATCTCTATTCAATTTTATTGGAGCGTACTTCGGTGGGTTTACCTATAACACTTCTGTCGCCTGGTATGCTGCTACGGAGCTTTTGATTGAAGGATATGCTAACGGAAACCTGGTGAATTCGGTTGCTTTCAGCCCGCTGAATATTGGATTTCAGTACAATGAAATTAACCTGTTTGCTATTGATACCCTTGTTTTTACTGCCACCCAGGGAAGTTATGATTACACATCCCAGGGACTGACGAATGTTGGCGATGGCTCCTACTGGATGATGGATAATTTCGAATATTCAGTGCCTGAACCCGCCACGCTGCTGCTTCTGGGAAGCGGACTGATAGGTATCGGGTTAATTAGAAGAAGGCTTCTCTGAAGTTCAGCTGTCTTCTGCTCCAGCATATTAATAGTTTGCCGAAAAAGCGGGGATTTCCCGGGGAGGATTCCCTGCTTTGGCCTGGATGTTTTCAGCATTCCCTGTCTGCTTTTTACCGCTTTTTATTCAAATACTTAATCCCGGCCCCTGATAAATTCCCGGGGTTTCGATTAACCTCTCTAGTTTTCTTCTTTGTCCTGTATGGCCCTGTTTCCTTATTGCTTTTCCGGTTTTTCAATGGCAAACTGGCTTCTCGACTCGATTTCCCTGGAATTGGTTATTATCGATCTGAAATCTGAATAAGGAAGTATTCTAATGAACAAGACAGGATTGGGACTTACGGCAGCTTTAGCATGGATCCTCTGCAGTCCTTCTTTCACATGTGCCAAGGCTGACAATGTTTACGAATATCATTTGCTTGCCACCAACCGTACTTCTACGATGCAGAAGGAGATGACCGAATCTGCCAGCCATGGTTACAGGTTTAAAAATGTAATGGGGGGGGAGACCTCTTTCGGGGGTTCCGAGGTGACTGTAATCATGGAAAGGGAGTATGACAACATCCAGCCCGGACGCTTTCAATACATGCTTCTGGCGACGAGTAAAACCTCCACAATGCAGAAAGAACTCCAGTCGGCCGCTGATGAAGGCTTCCATTATTGCGGGCAGACAATTTTCAACTCTACCTTCGGGGGGGAGGAAATTGTGGTCATACTGGAGAAGGACAAGACAGTCGAGACCGCGATTATTTGGGAATACCTGCTCCTGGGAACCAACAAAACCTCCACGATGCAGAAAGAACTGGCAGACGCCGCGGCGGATGGTTTTGAAGTTACAGGATTGACGCTGGGAAATACCGCTTTCGGCGGAAGGGAACTGGTCACCATTTTAAGGAGGCAGGTTACCGGCAGGTAGCCAGGTTATCCCATTCCGCGTTTCTTTCCGACATGCTGCTGAGGTTCCGGCTGAAGGCTCCTTGAGCTTCCCGGAAGTCCTTGGCGGCACCGCAGCGGAGGCTTCCTTGCCAAGCCCTGAAGGGTATGCCCCTTTTCCTCCTCCTCGCGAAAGCAGGTTGGAAACGCGCTTCACTTGTCCCGGTAAATATCCCTGAAATGCTTGACATTATTCAAAGGTGTCTTTTAAACTCCGGGTTGATATATATTTTGTTTTCCGGGGTGGCAAGGAGCCTGAGAGGATACCCGTTGAACCTGACCCAGGTAATTCTGGCGCAGGGAGAAACGAGCATTTAATCATGTAAGAAAACCAGGACCGTCTTCCCGGAGGCGGTCTTTTTTTATTGAGAACAGGACACGAAAATGAATATTCTGGCTGAAAAAGCGGGGCGCAACCTGGCCTTGATCAGGGAAAAGAAACCACTTATCCATAACATTACCAATTATGTTGTGATGAATTTTACTGCTAACGCGTTGCTGGCAATGGGGGCATCGCCTGTCATGGCGCATGCCGGGGAAGAAGTTGAAGAAATGGTGTCACTGGCCGGGGCCCTGGTACTGAATATCGGCACTCTCAGCGATGGGTGGATAGAGTCGATGCTGAAGGCAGGCAGGAAAGCTTCTGAACTGGGAACCCCTATTATTCTGGATCCGGTAGGGTCGGGTGCCACCAGGCTCCGCACAAATACTTCCCGGGAGATCATCAGGCAAACGAATTTATCCGCGATCAGGGGAAATGCTTCTGAAATACTCTCCCTGGCTGGTGATGATTCAAAGACAAAAGGAGTGGATTCTGTCCATTCCGTGGATGACGCTGCCGAGGCTGCCGGCATTCTGGCTTCCGAACTGGGGAGCACCCTGGCCATTACCGGGCCTGTTGACCTGGTGACTGATGGATCCAGGATTGTAAAGGTAAGCAACGGCCACTACCTGATGGGGCAGGTTACTGGAACCGGCTGTACCGCTACTGCCGTAATCGGGGCCTTTCTGGCGATTGAACCTGATCCGGTTATTGCGGTGGTTTCAGCACTCGGATTTATGGGACTGGCCGGAGAAAGGGCTGGAGAATCGGCTTCAGCGCCTGGCAGTTTCCAGGCCGCATTCGTTGATGCCCTCTACACAGTAACTCCGGAGGATCTGGCCGCGGGCATCCGATTGGAGGATGGGAAATGAGAAAGGGTTTTATACCGGACTATTCTCTCTACCTGGTAACAGATAGGGCGCTGTCACTGGGCAGGCCGATTGAAGAGGTGGTTGAGGCAGCGGTGCTCGGGGGGGTAACCTGCGTGCAGCTGAGGGAAAAAGAGTGTCCGGCCGGAGAATTTATTGAGCTGGCCCTTCGAATCAAACCTCTACTGAGAAGCGCGTCCGTACCGCTTATAATCAACGACCGCCTTGATGTGGCCCTTGCGGCCGGAGCCGATGGGGTTCACCTGGGGCAGAGTGACATTCCGCTTGACCTGGCCAGGGAAATTTCAGGAGATCGGCTGATTATTGGTATTTCAGCGGGATCCGTGGAAGAAGCCGTAAAGGCGGAATCAGGTGGAGCTGACTATATAGGCATCAGCCCTGTTTACAATACCCCTACAAAGACCGATACCGGTCAGCCCCAGGGCCTGGAGGGGGTCCGTAAAATGAGGAAGGCTGTGGGGATTCCGATAGTGGGTATTGGAGGTCTGAACGCTGATAATGCCGCTGAAGTTATCAGGAGCGGAGCTGATGGGATAGCTGTTGTATCAGCCATAGTGTCAGCCCCTGATCCGGGAGAAGCCGCGAGGGCGCTTCTCCGCCAGATCAGGGATGCGGGTATGAAATGAAGGAAGAAAACAGGAGACTGAAGGATATCGGTGAATTTGGTTTCATAAATCGCATAACTCCTGGGTGCCTGCTCCGGAAGGACCGGGTTGTTAAAGCCATCGGTGATGATGCCGCCGCGTTTTATTCCCCACCGGGACAGCTTAACCTGGTGACAACTGATCTTCTTGTGGAGAGGGTGCATTTTCTTCGTGACGCGACCAGCGGCTACAACCTGGGATATAAGGCCCTTGCCGTAAATCTCAGTGATATTGCCGCCATGGGGGGCACTCCGGCGGAAGCCTTTGTCAGTATTGCCATCCCGGAGGACTGCAGCCTTGAATACCTTGATGATCTATACCGGGGCATGCGGGATCTGGCCAGGCGGAGCAACGTAAACATACTGGGCGGGGATACCACCGGTTCAAAGCAGGACCTGGTAATCAACATTGCGGTTAATGGATCGGTTGCTGAGGAGGAGATGCTGTGTCGTGACGGTGCCGGGTCGGGGGACGTTATTTGTACTGCCGGATTCCTGGGGGACAGCCGGGCCGGGCTTGACCTGATCCTTAACGGCATCGATGCTGATTCAGCTGATCGGAAAAAGCTTTTTCAATCCCATGTCCTTCCCAGGCCCTGCCTTGCGGAAGGCCGCTTCCTCGCCTCGAATCGTGGGGTTACATCTGCCATAGATGTGAGTGACGGGTTGAGTTCAGACCTGAATCACCTATGTGAACAGAGCGGGACAGGCGCGAGAATATTTTCGGAACGGATTCCGGTATCTCCTGAACTGGCGAATTTCTGCAGTGAATTTGGATATGATCCTGTTGATTTCGCCCTGGCGGGAGGGGAGGACTATACCCTTCTGTTCACGGTATCTTCTGAGAGGATTGATGAGCTTGAAAGCGCTTTTCGGGATGCCTTTGGAACCGCCCCGCACAATATTGGGTCAATGACTGATACCGGTGAGATGGAACTGGTAACCGATGACGGGGAGAGTGTTCCGCTCAGGGCTTCGGGCTGGAATCATTTCAAGGAATAAATTCCTCTGACCAGGGGAAGGAGAAACAAGAGAGCCTGCCGCAATTGTAATAGGCCAGCTCTCCTGCCGGTTCTGGGGCCGCGTTTTTTCAAAGCGCGTCCTCCGGGTTGATTAAAACGCGTTTTTACCGCCTCGCGCCGCGGTTACCTGGTAATCTTCACCAGGTGTCACCTTGTGAATTCCACGGCTCATGGCCACGATACCCGTCCTTACCATCTCGATAATACCCATCGGTTTTATCATGTTAATGAAGTTTTCAATGCTGTCTTCTTCCCCTGTTATTTCAACAACAGCGGAGGCCGGTGAAATGTCCACGATCCTGGCTTTACACATTTCACAGATCTGTTTAACTTCACTGATGGTCTCCCTGGTCAGGCTGACCTTGATCAGGGCCAGGTCGATAGCTACTGTAGGTTTATTTTGAAGATGCTCAATCCGCACTACATTGGGAAGCTTGTAGAGGCATTTTTCTGCCTTGATTGCCTCAGCTTCAGTTCCAATGATAATGATAGTCATCCTGGAGAGTTCTTCATTCTCCGTTCTTCCCACAGTCAGGCTGTCAATGTTAAAACTGCGACGCCTGAGGAGGCTGACCACCCTGTTCAATACACCCGGTTTATTCTCAACAAGCGCACTCATTGTGTATCTCATGATTAATCACTCTCCTCCTTCTTCGTCTGAATTAATCGGGCGCTGCACCATTTTATGAAGAGCCTGTCCCGGTGAAACCATGGGGTAAACCATATCTTCCCTTTGCACAACAAATTCGAGGAGAACCGGCCCCTCTTCAACGCCGCGGGCAAAATCAATCGCGTCCTTTACTTCCTCGGGAAGGGTGACTTTTCTGGAAGGCACTCCGTAAGCGGCGGCAAGACCGCAGAAATCAGGGCTGTGCATGGGGGTCATATGGTAACGTTCTTCATAGAACATTTCCTGCCATTGCCTGACCATTCCCAGAAAACCATTATTGATAATGGCAATAACCACATTGGTTTTCTGCTCAACGGCCGTTCCCATTTCCGTCATGGTCATCTGGAATCCGCCGTCACCGACAATGGCCCATACCTGGCGGTCGGGACAGCCCATTTTGGCGCCGATAGCTGCCGGAAGTCCGAATCCCATGGTGCCCAGTCCGCCGCTGGTGATCAGGGTGCGGGGTGTTTCACGGTCAAAGTACTGGGCTGACCACATCTGGTGCTGGCCTACATCAGTAGCGAGAATCACATCCCCCCCGGTATGTTCCCATATATCGCGGATAACATGGGCCGCGTAGAGCTTACCCTTGGGATCCATGTGGTTTATGTCCCTTTTTATCGATTCGCTTCGCCATTCCCCAAGCGTTTCGAGCCAGGGGAGATTATCCTTTTCAGCCATGCCTTCAATGGCCATTGACAATACCTTTTTGAGGTCTCCAACAATACCAAGTTCAACCTTTACATTTTTATTGATTTCAGAAGCGTCAATATCAATGTGGATTTTTTTGGCTTCAGTGGCATATTCATTCAGGTTGCCGGTAACCCGGTCATCAAACCGCATGCCCAGAGAAATCAGAAGGTCCGCTTTCTGGATTGCCAGGTTTGCCTGGGGTTCCCCATGCATTCCCATCATTCCCAGGTTCAGTTGATGGCTGTCGGGCAGGACCCCTTTTCCCAGCAGGGTTGTAGTCACCGGAATGGATCCTTTTTCAACGAATTCCTTTAATTCTTTTTCTGATTCAGAAAGCAGGATGCCCTGTCCAGCCAGGATTAAAGGCTTTCGGGAAGCCGCGATCATGGAAATCATCTCATCTACCGCGGCCTTCAGGCTGCCGTTTTCCCTGGGCCTGTTGGGCAGTACTATGGGTGTTTCAGGATATATAAATTCAGTTACCTCGGTCTGGACATCCTTGGGTATGTCTATCAGCACCGGACCGGGCCTTCCGGTCCGCGCCAGGTAGAAAGCCTCGCGGATGGTCGGGGCCAGTTCATCGGCGGACGTAACCAGGTAATTGTGCTTTGTGATCGGCAGGGTAATACCCGTGATATCAACTTCCTGGAAAGCATCTGACCCGATAAGGGTGCTGGGCACCTGTCCGGTGATGAACACGGTTGGGGAGGAATCCAGCATGGCTGTAGCTATTCCGGTGACCAGGTTGGTAGCTCCGGGTCCGCTGGTCGCGATAGCCACTCCGACCTTGCCCGACGCGCGGGCAAAACCATCGGCCATGTGAGATGCTCCCTGTTCGTGCCTTACCAGCACGTGTTTCATTTTAGGATATTTGGTTAACGCGTCATAGAGAGGGAGAACGGCTCCTCCCGGGTATCCGAACACCAGGTCGGTACCCTCCTTGAGCACACATTCCCAGACTATTTCAGCTCCTGTCAACTTCATTGGTTTATTCTCCATATATATAAAAAAACAGTAATTCCGGAATATTCTTAAGTAATCAAAACCCTTGAAATTCAACAGACCGTGGTTTTGACAGTCTGTTTCCAGGTTGAATTCCGGATCTGCGGCAGTATCATTTTCGGCTAGTCAGGAAGTACAGCTCCGGTTCCGGCGCTGCTGACAAGCCTGGAATATCTTTTAAGCCAGCGGCTGCTGGTCTGTACCTTGAATTCAGGCAGCTTGTCCAGCCTTGCTTCTATCTCTTCCTCTGAAAGCTCAACATCGAGAGTTCTGGCTTCCAGGTCTATATTAATTATGTCTCCGTTTTCAATCGCGGCTATGGGTCCTCTCGCGGCAGCTTCGGGGCTTACATGCCCTATTGACATCCCGTGGCTTCCGCCTGAGAAGCGGCCGTCTGTTATCAGGGCAACCGAAGCGCCCAGGCCCATACCCTGTATCTGGGCTGTCGGGCCAAGCATTTCCTGCATTCCCGGTCCTCCCCTGGGCCCTTCATAGCGGATTATTACAACATTTCCGGGTTTGACTTCGCGGTTCAGGATTCCCTGTGACGCGCTTTCTTCACTTTCAAAAACAACAGCAGGACCGCGGTGCTGCATTGAGCCCTTAACCCCGGCTGTTTTAATTACCGCGCCCTCAGGAGCCAGGCTTCCGAACAGGATAGCCAGTCCTCCCTTGGAGGAGTAAGCCTTTTCACGAGTCATGATTACTTCAGGATCCATGATCCGCTTGCCCGCAATATTCTCACCCAGGGTCTTCCCTGTAACTGTTATCCTGTCAAGATTGAGGGTTCCCGGCGTGCGGCTGATTTCATTCAGGATAGCCGGAATCCCTCCAGCCCGGTGAATATCTTCCATGTGCCATTTGCCTGAAGGGCTGACCTTGCATAAATGCGGAACCCGCTGGGCGACGTCATTGATCCTGTTGAGGTCATAATCAACTTCTGCTTCAAAAGCGGCGGCCAGGGTATGCAGGACAGTGTTTGTGCTGCCGCCCATGGCCATATCCAGGGCGAAGGCATCGTCGATAGCCTGGGTCGTCACAATTTTCCGGGGAGTAATATCATTTTCAAGTAAATGTATGACCTGGTGAGCGGCTTTCTCGGCAAGTTCATACCTCTCAGGGGTCTCAGCAAGTGCTGAACCGTTATAAGGAAGAGCCAACCCGATAGCTTCCATCAGGCAGTTCATGCTGTTGGCTGTGAACATACCCGAACAAGACCCGCAGGAAGGGCATCCGTAATCCTCAAGAACTTTCAACTCCCGATCTGTTATTTTTCCGGCTTTATAGGAACCTACTCCTTCGAATACACTTATCAAATCAACCGTGCGGCCATCGGGTGTTTTGCCGGCTGCCATTGGCCCGCCGCTGATGAATATGGTCGGGATGTCAACGCGCAGAGCTCCCATAAGCATGCCGGGAACGATTTTGTCACAGTTGGGAATGCAGACCATGGCATCAAAGGCATGAGCTTTAACAACGGTTTCCACGGAATCCGCGATCAGTTCACGGCTTGGAAGGGAGTAGTTCATGCCTTCATGTCCCATGGCTATTCCATCATCAACACCTATGGTATTGAATTCAAAAGGAACACCCCCGGCTTTACGTACCGCTTCCTTGACTGCCTTCCCGAAACCCTGCAGGTGCACATGTCCGGGAATAATGTCTATATAGCTGTTACAGATGGCAATGAAAGGCTTCTTCATGTCATCATCTGTTACCCCCGGTAGCCTTTAAAAGCGACCTGTGGGGAGCTCTTTCGAATCCTTTTTTTATCGTGTCAGAGCGCATTGCATTCCTTTCCAGTCAGTTGATATACAAAATTATAAAAGTTAATCCTTATTTCTTTCCATTTTTCCCCAAAAAAAAAGCCCCCAGTTTCCTGGAGGCTGGCTTTTTTAAAAGGTTTGGCGGGTTATGCTGTTACGCACGCCTCCTGCTCCCGGCAAACCTGCGGGCTAATAAGGAGTACACCTACAACTACAAGAATATTCGCTATGTGCATAATCAATAACCTAACCGATATGTAATTTAACTGATAAGGAGAGGAGTTGTCAAATCAAATTGGCAAAAATCCTTCCTTCGGAACACCCGGTGCTTAACTGTCTTGAAGGGACTGAACTTTTAGCGGAAACTGTGATACATTTTCTCAATGCTGATATTTGATTCACATCTTGACCTGGCGTGGAATGCAGTTGAATGGGGACGGGACCTGGTGGACTCAGTGGCCGGAATTCGTGATTCCGAGAGGGATTCAGAGGGTGTGGCCCGGGGCGCTAACACCGTATCCTATTATGAAATGCAAAGGGGGGGCATAGGGCTTTGCATAGCTACGGTACTGACCCGGAAAATTGTTGATTCGTTCCCTCCCTTCATTCCCTTTGAAACCCCTGAGGAGAATTATTTCAAGGGTTTGGAACAGTTGGAACATTACCAGGAAATGGAGCTGTTGGGGATCCTTAAGAATATCAGGAGCCGAGAGGATTTGGTCAACCATAGCCGACTCTGGCTGGAAAACACCCAGGGAGAGTTCCCCCCTGTAGGCTATATACTGGGGATGGAAGGCGCTGAAGCAATCCTGGAACCGGCCGCGATACCTAAATGGAAGGATATGGGCCTGAGAGTGCTGGGGCCGGTGCACTACGGAGAAAACCAATACGGTTTCGGAACCGGTTTTGACAAGGGATTTAAGCCGTTGGGAAAGGAACTACTGCGGGAGATGCAGGATGCTGGAATTGTCCTGGATGTAACCCATCTTTCAGACAAAGGCATAGATGAAGCTCTTGGATTCTATGATGGTCCTGTCCTGGCCAGCCACCACAACTGCCGCTCCCTGGTTCCCGGAGAAAGGCAGCTCACTGATAGCCAGATCAGGCGGCTGACTGAAAGGGATGCGGTAATAGGGGTGGCCATGGATGCGTGGATGCTGCAGCCCGACTGGGAAAAAGGAGTGACAACTCCATCCGCCACCCTGGAAACTGTGGCAGATCATATAGATCATATCTGCCAGGTGGCCGGGTCATCTGAACATGTTGGAATCGGGTCCGACCTGGATGGCGGATTCGGCACTGAACAGTGTCCCGCGGATGTGGATACCATTGCCGATATCAACCGGCTCGGGGATATCCTGGCTGACCGGGAATATTCTGACGACGAAATAGAAGCGGTTATGCACCAGAACTGGGTAAGGTTTTTCCTCAAGGCATTACAGTAGATTAAATAAATATAGATAAAAAGTATTCCCTGTTCATCTCCTGTTCATAATCTATTTCTATACTCCCATGCGATTAGTGGCAATCAAAAATTAGGAGTTTAAAATTATTATGGGAAAAAATTTCAATAGTCTTTTGAGTGGCAGGAGCCGGGTTTGTTCATGTTTCTTCGTTCTGGTTTTCTTTCTGTTGATGACCTTCCAGGGGCTGGCCGAGGATTCCCGCTATTTTCCCCAGGTGATGGATGGTGTATTCGGGGATGCTGAGTACCAGACCACTTTCAGGTTTGTTAATACCGGAGATGATACCTCGGTGACACTTGAGTTTTTTGATAACGGGGGTGATCCCGCGGGAATGCCTTTCCAGGGAATCGATGGGGAGCCGGAGTCGCTGCAGTTTCTGCTGAAACGAGGGGAAACTGCTTCTTTTCGTACGATCGGCACCGGCGATTTTGTGACTGGTTTCGCCCGGTTCACATCTTCTCCTTTTGTTGACGGGACAGCTGCTTTTATCGGGATAGATTCTGCATCTCGCGTAATAATGTATGAAACCGCGGTTCCATCGGTTTTCCCTGCTTATGAATTCACGGTGATGCTTGATTCCTCCGGTGATCTGGATACCGGCCTGGCCCTGATTCCGGTGGTTCCCGGTGGCGGGTCTGCCGCAAGTGTGGAAGAAGCTGAACTCACCCTTACCCTTCATGATTCTTCCGGTGAGATTGTCACGGAGGAAACAATTACCGTTGCTGCCGCGCAGAAGACATCAAAGTATATTTATGAAATTTTTGCCGGTGCGGCAGATGCCGGCGAAATGGAAGGCAGTGTTACCGTGTCAAGTGATTCCCTGCCGTTAGTGGCAATCAGTTCCCGGCAGAGATATGCTCCTGAACCATTTCCGCTGTCCATCCCCACGCTTACCATTTATCCGGTTGCTCCCCTGTCGCATACCCTGAAGGGCGAGAATCCGGAAAGACTGATGATATTTGCCCCCCATCCCGATGATGAAGCACTGGCCTGTGCCGGGATCATCAGCCGGGCCCTGCTCAGGGGAGACGAGGTCCGCGTTGTTCTCGTTACCTGCGGAGACGCTTATACCAGCGCGAAAAACAAGCTTGAAAGTGAATATTCATACCGGGCTTTCGACCGGGACGGAGATGGCGATTTTGACATGCTGGATTATGGGATTGTGCGGCACGGAGAAACTATCTCGGCAATGAAATCCCTGGGGCTTGATGAGTCTGATGTTGTATTCCTTGGCTATCCGGATGCCGGGATTGATGATTTGTGGAGAGATATTGGAATCTACACCAGCCCGCACACCGGGGCATCAGAAGTGCCTGAGTCTTATGATTTTGCCCGAAGCGTGGGTAATCCCTACACCCGCGAGTCAATCCTGTCAGATGTAAAGGGTGTTATAAGGGAGTTTCGTCCGACCCTTTTGTATTCACCCCGCGACACTGATCATCACCAGGATCACTGGGCTACCGGTCGTTTTGTAACCCAGGCCCTGACCGAACTCAGGGAATTCCGCACCTGGACCGCCCATTACGGTTACCTGGTGCACTGGGAAGCCAATGAGCAGGGCTGGCCGCAAGACAGTGAAGACTATGCCAGGCCCAGCGGCCACGCCCCCTGGGACTTGCAGATTCCCCTAACAGAGTCTTCAATTACTGCCGCCGGCAAGGAGAGCGTGATCAATCTCTACTTCTCCCAGTGCATCGCTTCCGGGGATTACCTCAGGAGGTTTTCAAAGACCAGTGAGGTCTTCTGGCTGGAGGGATTCAGCTTCCTGAAGGATACGCCGGTTATCAGTGGGACGGGAATTTCTTACTAAGCCCGGATCCGGGAATAGATGGGGTATGCCTGGGAGCGGCATTTCCTGAAAAGTGAACTCTTGTAGTATTATCTCTAATATTTATTAACAAAATATACATATTGACTTTATTTTTCTGCAAGAAAGGATGTTTCGTTTATGCTTAGCTCAAGGGAGCCAAGGCTCCTGGTCATGAAATTCGGCGGGACTTCTATCGGCAATACCGAAGCGATCTCCAAAGCTGTGGAGATGGTTCGGCTTGGCCGGAAGGAGTGGGATAACGTTGTGGTTGTAGTCTCTGCTTTAGGCGGGGTGACGGATCTTCTGCTGGAAGCCGCCCGAACGTCGGCTGACGGGTGCAACAAGACGACGGCGTCGATTAAAAATGAGCTGAGGAAGCGGCATTTTACGGTAATTGAAGAGCTCCTGGATGATGACAAGATCCAGGAGCAGGCCAGGTTCTACTGTGAAAAATTGCTGGATCGCTGGGAAAGCCTGTGCAATGCCATTCGGGAATTGGGCGAAACCACGCCCAGGGCCCTGGATGCTGTATCGTCTATTGGAGAAAAACTCAGCGCTCACCTGGTGGCCCTGGTCCTGGATGCTTCGGGCCTGAAATCATGCTGCCAGGTTTCTACTGAATTTTTTGAAACCGACAGCAATTTTCAATCGGCCCATCCGGACATGTCGGTTACCAGGGAGAAAACCAGGGCGGCACTGATGCCGCTGCTGGAGAATGGAATCATCCCGGTGGTAACCGGTTTTATCGGCAGTAATAAGGAAGGGATTACAACCACCCTGGGAAGGGGAGGCAGTGATTATTCCGCCGCCATTCTGGCCGCGGTGCTGGAAGCTGATGAAGTCTGGATCTGCACTGATGTTAATGGTGTGATGTCAGCAGATCCGCGGATTGTTCCAGACGCAAGAACCATCCCGGAATTGAGTTACCTGGAACTGGCGGAGCTGGCCTTTTTCGGAGCCAAGGTTGTTCACCCTATGACGGTTCGACCGGTCGTTGAAACCGGGATTAACCTGTTGATCAAGAATACCTTTGATCCAGCTCATCCCGGTACCAGGCTTATTTCTGATTCGGAAATAAGTGTTAGCGGCATCATGAAGGCCGTAACATCTTTCAAGGGGCAGAAGCTGGTGACCGTTGAGGGCCGGGGGATGCTGGGTGTTCCGGGTGTGGCAGCCAGGACCTTCAGCGCCGTAGCCGCTACCGGTACAAATGTAATCCTTATTATCCAGGCATCTTCAGAACAAAGCATATCCTTCGCGGTTCCCAGCCGTAACGCAGATAAGGTTATTGAAGCATTGACGGCAACCTTCGCTCTTGAATTGAGTACCCGGGACATAGACAGGATTTCAGCCTCTGAAGACAGCGCGATAATTACCGCTGTGGGGTGCGGAATGTGCAGCCGTCCTGAAGTTTTTGGTAATATTTTCGGCTCACTCGGTGAAAGTGACCTGAATGTCAAGGCTATTGCCCAGGGTTCTTCCTCAGTTTCCGTGAGCCTTGTGGTAAACGCCAAGGATGCTGAACTGGCTGTCAGGAGTCTTCACTCCCTGGTTGTCTGAGGATTAATCCCGGTTGCGAAGATATCAATTCAATCCCGGCTTCGCGATTCAGCGCGGTTGCCGGGACAATCGATTAATAAAGGGGAAATCAATGTTGAATAAGAGAATAAAAGTTGGAGTACTGGCTTCCACAGGAAGTGTGGGGCAGAGGTTTGTACAGTTGCTGGCCAATCATCCCTGGTTTGAGCTGGCCGCGGTTTCAGGTTCAGAGAAGAGGGAAGGGGAAAAGTACGGAGATACATGCAAATGGCTGCTCCCCGGGGATATCCCTGAGAATGTAAGAGATATGGTGATGCTTCCGTCTACGCCTGAAGCCCTGGATGTGCCCCTTGTATTTTCGGCCCTCCCGAAATCGGTTGCCATTGACCAGGAACCGGAATTTGCCAAGGCCGGCATTGCTGTATGCACTAATGCCGGAGCATTCAGGCAGGAAGATGATGTTCCTGTGCTGCTTCCAGAGGTGAATCCTGATCATACCAGCCTGGTTAAAAGACAACAGGCTGAAAGAGGATGGAGCGGATTCATAGTAACCAATCCTAACTGCACAAGCACGGGCACAACTATTGCCCTCAATGCCTTGGACCTGAGTTTTGGTCTTGACAGGGTTTTTGCTGTTTCCCTGCAGGCTTTGTCTGGAGCCGGTTATCCCGGAGTACCTTCGATGGATATCATTGATAATGTTATTCCGTTTATCTCAGGTGAAGAAGAGAAGTTTGAATGGGAACCGCGGAAGATGATGGGAAAGCTGACTGACAAGGGGGTCAAGCTGGCGGATTTCAAGATGTCTACCCATACCAACCGGGTTCCGGTCACCGACGGTCACCTGGTGTGCCTGACCCTGGAGCTGAAGAATAAACCCGGGTCGATAGACGAGGTTAAAGAGGCGTTGAGGTCCTTCCATACTCCTGAAATATCTTCAGGTCTGCCGTCAACCCCTTCACCGGTAATCAGGGTTATGGAAGAGGATAATCGTCCCCAGCCCAGGCTGGATCGGATGACGGGCAATGGAATGAGTACCGTGGCCGGGCGAATACGGCGCGATCCGGTACTGGATCTGAGGCTGCTGGTCCTGTCCCATAATACAATCAGGGGAGCTGCCGGAGGCTCAATTTATAACGCTGAACTGCTCCTGAAGCAGGGATTGATAGGTTAATCGGCGGGATCTAAAGCAGGGGTGGGATTTGTTGAACCACCCCTGCTGTTTTTTTTAAAAAAAATATTTTCAGATGAGGCTTTGCGCAGGGATTCGGGATTCGAAATCAATGATCCCGAATCCCCATTCCTTAACCGGTTTTGTTTCCAGATGGAACGAGCGGTCTGTTTTACTGCTCTTCCACTATTTCGACTGAGAATCCTTCAGTGAGGCGGAAACGAAATATCTGCTCCACATCAAAAACAAGCTGGTCGCCTTTGGTGGCAAGGACGGTAGTTGTGCCGGCACCGGCTCCTACACCCGCGCCGATAACAGCACCTTTTTTACCGCCGATTATGGCACCCAGCACCGCACCTATGCCAGACGCGACTCCGACCTTGGCGGCGTCCTTTCCGGTGGTCTTTTCAGCCTGGAAAGTGAGAGTTTCCGCCTTGAGCCGGAACTGCTCGTCATCAATAAAGAGATCGGTAAGCGTTAGTGAAATTGTAGCCAGTCCTTTTACTTTTCCGGCTCCCTGGGCTTCCATTACACGTCCCCGGGCTCTTGTTCCCTTGGGAGCTATCAACTGGTTCCCAACAAGCAGGTCATCAGCCAGTTCCAGATCAAACCAGTCGCCGGCCACCGCCGTTTCGGTGCTTATTCTTTCAATCAGCCTGACATTTAAGTTGGTTCCGGACTCAACCTCAAATGTTGAAGTACGGGGAAGAGCCGGCACGGCTTCTTCAGCCATGACTTCAGCGGCATCAGCCTGCCGCGTGTTGTCAGGTACAGCAGCAGTTGTTTCCGGTTCAGATTCCATAACGTCAGGAGCTGAGGTTCCCGCGGATGCCACAGCCGCGGCTTCAGGCTGGCTGTCTGATGTTTGTACAGCAGGAGCAGCTTCGGCCTGGCGGGTTTTCTGGGCTGGAGGATCGGCAGGTTTCGCCTTGGGAGGAGCTGCCGGCGCGGTTTTTACAGGAACCGCCGCTGGTGCTTCTGTCTCCGCCTCAGCCTGGGCTGCCGGTGTGTTAATACCGGCCGAGGTGGCTTCAACGGCTCTTTGCTCCTCAATCATCTGTTTAAGGTTCCTTCCTGTCGGCAGGTCGTTTTCGGCCAGATCAGGATAGGACCTTTCCAGGTATTGTCCGAGAAGCCGGGCTTCTTCAACCGTCAGTTCAGTTGAGGCTTTACCCTGTATTTCTGTTTTGTTCTCAGCTGTTATTGTTTCATCCTTGAAGGTGCTTTGACTGGTACAGGATGAAAACGAGAGCAGCAGCAGAGAAATTGAAAATAAGACTGTTATCCAGATTGCCTTTTTTAGGTTCATGGAATTTGCTCCGGTGAAATATTGTTATTTATTTGGTAATTATTTTGATTAATCTGTATTCAGTAAACGATCAGTCGCTTCTTCCTCCCAGGAGACCGGCCCTGAGCAGGAAATAAAGAAGGGTCATCAGGGTGCTTACAGCGGCAGCCACATAGGTCATGGCCGCGGCATTCAGTACTTTATCGACGCCTTTTTTTTCATTCTGGTTAATAATGCCCTGGTCTACCAGGATCGCTTTGGCCCGGCTCGATGCATTGAATTCCACGGGCAGGGTTACCAGTTGAAACAGGAAAACCATTGAAAAAAGGAGGGCACCCAGGATCACTAGGCCCTGTGAAGCAATAATCAGGCCCAGGAACATCATTATATAGCCTACGCTGGAACCGATGCCGGCAGTGGGGACTAACACTGAACGCAGCCATAAGGGAGCGTATCCCCTGGCGTGTTGTATGGCATGCCCGACTTCATGGGCGGCCACCCCGACAGCGGCTACCGACCTGGAAGCGTAAACACTCTCTGAAAGGGCCAGTGTTTTGGATACAGGATTGTAATGATCCGAAAGCATGCCCCTGGTGGACACAATTTTGACATCGTTTATGCCTTCCCGCCTCAGGATTTCAGCAGCTGCCTCGGCGCCGGTAAAGCCGCGTGATGTAGCTACCCTGGAATAGCGTTTGAAGTTGGATTTAACCTTCATGCTTGCCCAGAAGGACAGGAGCAGAGCAGGTGCAAGAAACAAAAAATATACTGGATCGAATATCATAATATTTTATTTAACTCCAAAAACTAAATATATAGAGATGATTTTTTTGGTTTCAATAATGTTCACTAATTAGGACGTTAATTTTCTGGAAAGGTTGTACTCTTTAACTGATTTATAAGTCTTTGCAAATGAGAATGCAAGGAAAATAGGAAGTTGTTGGTTATGATTCGGTTTGGGGAAATTGGTATTCCTGCTCTTAGCCTCCATCCGTCATGGCCGGGAGTTTTTGCTATAAAATAGCCATGTCAATTACAAATACCTGAAACAGTGAGGAGAGAATTATCAAAGGAAACATCAGCGGTTTCACAGAGGGCCTTCGTCCTGCCCAGCTTAAATCCCTGGAGCGCACTTTTCGCAGGAGGGTCAGTCCTGAGCAGGCGGTCTCCCAGGAACTGGCCAACCACCTGGTTGGTATTTCCCTGGAAACCGGGCGCCAGGTAGGAGTTTTACTGAGCCGGGACGGTCGGGTCCAGAATGTCATTGTCGGAGACGCCAACCAGGTGGAAATTCCTGAGATTGGGCGTTTGCGGGCCGGTCCCGGACGTTTGCGCGGACTCAGGCTGGTCCACACCCATCTCAAAGGGGAGCCGGTCAGCAGGGATGACCTTAATGACCTGGCCCTGCTTCGACTGGACGCGGTGGCTGTGCTGCATCCGCTGGATGACGGAAGGGCGGGCCGCATTGAAGTCGCCCACGTGCTGCCTCCGTCACCTGACGGAGAGGATAGTGAACCCTTCCGTTTTTATAAAGCTCCTGATCCTTCTTCACTTGTACTGGATTTTGCCTCCTCTATCACTGCTGTTGAAGAGGAGTTTTCCAGTTTTTTGAGGAATTCAGTCGCGGACACCGGGCAGGAGAGGACCCTGGTTATCGGTGCGGGTGCTGATGATTACCAGTTCAGGGAAACCATTGAACTGGTCGAATCAGCCGGGGTGGTTATCGCCGGTACGCTTCGCCAGAAACGCAATCAGCTTCATCCCAAAACAGTAGTGGGAAGGGGGAAAATCGGGGATGTGATCCTGGAAAGCATGCGCAAGCAGGCTGAAGTAGCCATTTTTGACGTGGATTTGAAACCCGCACAGGCCCGGGCTTTTGAAGATTTGACCGGCATGAAAGCCGTGGACCGTACCCAGCTGATCCTGGATATATTCGCCCAGAGGGCCGCCAGCAGGGATGGGAAGATCATGGTGGAACTGGCCCAGTTGAAATACTCCCTGCCCAGGCTTTCCGAGAAAGAGACCCGGCTGTCCAGGCATACCGGGGGAATAGGAACCAGGGGGCCGGGAGAGACTGCCATGGAAATCGGCCGGCGCAGGATTTTTGATCGTATCAGGAAACTTGAAAAACAGGTGGCCGGAATTTCGAAGCAGCGTTCACTTCGCCGGGTAAACCGCCGCCGCCATTCAGTCCCGGTCGTGGCCCTGGTGGGATATACAAATGCCGGCAAGACCAGCCTCCTGAACGTAATTACAAAGAGTAAGGTTAAGACCGCCAATAAATTATTTGTAACCCTGGATCCGACGACCAGGCGAGTGCGATTTCCCGGAGACCGGGATGTCCTGCTGACCGATACCGTGGGATTTATCAGGGATCTTCCGGCGGACCTGCTTAAAGCCTTCAAGGCGACTCTCGAAGAAGCTGGAGAATCCGATCTCCTCCTGCACGTAGCTGACATCAGCGATGAACTCCTGGAAATGAAAATAGATTCGGTCGACCGTATTCTTTCTGACCTCGGAATGAATCACATACCAAGGGTTTTGGTGCTGAACAAAACCGACCTGGTGGATTCTGAAGAGACAGAAAATATCTGCAAAATGTACAATGGTGTCCCGGTCAGTACCCTTAGCAGGAAAGGACTGCCCGATCTCCTTAAACTGGTAGTTGAGAAAATGGGCAAATCCTGGGAAGAGGGGAACCCTGAATCGGGGTATGAAAACGGGGAAGCAGAGCCCGGAGATGGCGAAAACGGATTTTCGGACCCAGGTGAAAATGGCAGCAGATTATGAATTTCAGACTGGATAAAGTAAGCAAGGAATTTTCGGGAAGGCCACTGTTCAGCGAAATATCGGTATCATGCAATCCTTCTGAACGGATCGGTCTGGTGGGACGCAACGGATCTGGAAAGACTACCCTGCTTGATATTATCGATGGATCCCTTCAGCCTGACAATGGCAGGGTTCACCGGATATCAAGGCTGGCTTTTTCAAGGGTCAGCCAGCTTTATGATTTCGATGAAAATAAAACAGTTCTCGCCGAAGCCCTGACCTCCTTCGAATCACTTCGCGAAATGAATCAACGGCTCCGGGAACTTGAAGCCCGTATGGCGCAAAAAGGTTTCGCCGGCCATGAACAGGTTGCTGCGGAATATGATGAGCTTAGCAGCAGGTTTGAGATGTTCGGCGGATACGATTATAAATCCAGGACTGAAAAGATGCTTCTTGGCCTGGGATTTAACCGCGATAATATTTTGCTTTCCACCGGGCAGCTGAGTGGCGGCCAGAAAAACCGGCTGGCCCTGGCCAAGGCCCTCCTGGAGCCTTCTGATGTTATGCTGCTGGATGAGCCTACCAATCACCTGGACCTGAAAGGGATCTTCTGGCTTACCCGTTTTTTGAAAGAATCTGTCCGCAGTTTTGTTGTGATATCCCATGATAGAAGCTTCCTGGACAGCGTTACAAATAAAACCTGGGAAATGGAATCCGGAAGGATCTATGAGTATTCCGTTTCATATTCCCGTTCCCGGGAAATAAGGCTGCTTCGCCTGCAGCAGCAGGAAAAGGAATACAGCAGGCAGCAGGAATGGAAAGCCCGCACTGAAGATTATATCCGGCGGAATATGGCCGGACAGAAAACAAAGCAGGCCCAGTCCCGTTTGAAACAGCTTAAGAAAACCGTGTGGGTCGAGAAGCATCACGTTGAAGACCGGAGCCCGGTGATGAGAATTCCTCCGGCTCCCCGGGGAGGAGCATTGGCGTTCAGCCTCCAGGAGGCTGAAATTGGATTCCCGGACGTGTCCCTGGTAAAAGATTTGAATTTGAACTTGTACCGGGGAGAACGGATAGGCCTGCTGGGAGGAAATGGCTGCGGTAAATCCACGCTGCTTAAAACAGTGGCTGGAGAATTGCCCCTCCTGTCGGGAGGCCTGGAGTGGGGAGCCAATAACGTGATCTCCTATTTTGCCCAGGAGGCTGATTTTACCTCCCCGGAAATGACGGTAATGGACTGGATCGGATCCCTTAATCCTGCCTGGGACCTGTACGATATTTTTTCCTTTGCTGCGCTGTTCCATTTCAGCCAGCAGGATACTGAGAAAAAGATCAGCTTTCTCAGCGGGGGTGAGAGAAGCAGGCTTCGATTTGCCCGCCTGTTTTCAAGCCCGGCAAATGTCATGCTCCTGGATGAACCTACCAATCACCTGGACATTGAAAGCCGGGAAGCCCTGGAACAGTCACTGAAAGGTTATAACGGAACCCTGCTTGTGGTTTCCCATGACCTCTATTTCATGAAACAGACCGTGGACCGCTTTTTTATGATCAGGGAAAACGGGCTGGTTGAAATCAAGGAGCTGGATGCGCTGGTGGAAATCCTTGATGAGACTTCGGATAAAGGCAATAAGAACGGTAATACAAGGGACTGGAAAGAAAAGCCGGTCCTGTCCAAAAATCAGGTGGCTAAGCTGGAAAAAAGAGTGCAGAATGCTGAGAAGGAGATCGAAAGACTGGAATCTGAGAAAATGGAACTCAGCCTGAAAATGCAGCAGGGTTCCCCGGACCACAGGGAACTGGCTGAGATGGGCGAGAGATTTAACAGGATAGAGGAAGAACTGACAGGTTTTATGGAAGAATGGGAAAATGCCCATAGTCAGCTGGAGAGTTAAACCAGATTCAAATCCAAGTCTCTAGTTATCGTAAGGGATGACTTTTAGTTGCTGCAGGGGCATGCAGGTATGGTTTTTCGCGCCGCTTTCCTCCTTCAGGAGCCTCAATTGCGGGAATTAAATGAGGTTTTGACACGGACAAAGAGTAAATCATGATTTCAAAATTGGTACTGGCCAGCCCCCGCGGTTTTTGCGCGGGTGTTGTCAGGGCGGTAAACATCGTGGAACTGGCGGTCGAAAAGTGGGGAAGCCCTATCTATGTAAGGGGTGAGATTGTGCATAATCCCCACGTGGTCAGGTCCCTGCAGGAAAAAGGCGTTATTTTTGTCGGCGAGCTGGACCAGGTCCCGGAAGGCTCCCGGGTTATTTTCAGCGCTCACGGGGTATCCCCGGCGGTTCGGGAAGCCGCCGAAAAGAGAAACCTCAAGGTGTTGGATGCCACCTGCCCCCTGGTTACCAAAGTCCATCGGGAAGCGAAAAAGTTTGCCGCTAAAGACTATTCCATAATACTTATCGGCCACGAAGGCCATGAAGAAGTGGTCGGGACCATGGGAGAAGCTCCTGAGCATATTGAAATGATCAGCAGCGAGGGTGAGATTGCCGGGCTTGAAGTGAAAAATCCGGAAAAAGTGTCCTACCTGACCCAGACAACCCTGAGTGTGGCCGACACCAGGGAGATGATCGAAGGCTTGAAGGAACGATTTCCATCCCTTGAAGGGCCCTCGGCCGAAGATATATGCTACGCCACCCAGAACCGGCAGGAAGCTGTCAGGGAGCTGGCAGAGCAGGTGGAGCTGATCCTGGTTGTCGGCGCTGAAAACAGCAGTAATTCCCAGCGTCTGGTGGAAGAGGCCCGCCGGCGCGGGGTTTCCGCCTGGCTGATTGGCGATGTGAACAGCATCAGGCCTGAATGGCTGGAAGGAGTTTCCGCGGTAGGTCTAACTTCCGGCGCTTCCGCCCCGGAAAGGTTGGTCGCCGAGGTAGTCTCCTGGTTCGCGGGCCAGGGGGCGGCAGTGGAAGAACTGGTTACCTGCGAAGAAAAAACCCGCTTCTCCCTGCCGTCCGAACTGCGGTGAGATCTAGCTTCCGGGTGTCACCTGGGAGAAGTTTATCTCCCCCTTTCCTGGGATGGATTCGATGTTGATTTCATCTGCACTGAAGATCCCGGAAAACTCGGTATCGGTCGGGGAATAACCCGGTACGCCGATATAGAGGGATATCTTGGAGTCTTCTTCCTCATCTCCCGCGTATAGGGTAAAAGTCAGTTCCAAATTCTGGCCGTCGAACTGGCCGGTTACCCGATATGTTTCCGGATTAGATATTGTTTCTTCATCAATAGAAGTCATCTTCATATACCCGGTCACGAAAAAACCTTCGATCCAGAAAGAAAGCTCTCCCTCAAAACTTCCATCCTCCGTATCTGCACCCGTAAACGTGTACTGAAGAGGAGTTCCTTCCAATGGCAAAGTAGACAGTTGTGCCCCGCCGGCATTGTCCGGAGTTACAGTCATGGCAATCCCTGACAGATATCTGTCCCCGAATATTTCAACTTTGCCGACGTTTCCCATTTGATCCAGAGAACCTTCCCAGGGCATTTCTTTCAGGTACTTGGCGTAATGGGCTCCGTACAATATGTCTACCGTGCATTGGGTGATCTGATTTCCCGAGTCGTTGTAAAGAAGAATGCTCACTTCGGCGTCCCCGCCGTCACCCAATTTCGGCACTGCCAGGGAAAGACCTACGTCATTGAAAGCATAAAAAGGCAGGGTGGCGGCCAGAAATTCCCTGGAAGCAGGAACCCCTACCGCGTCGAGTGTGATTTCGGAATCTTTGGAATAGTAGGTGAGGTTTCCTTCCAGATGATTGTCAGGATCGTAGTTATCTGATTCGATAAAGGCATAGCCAACCAGGAACTCAGTGTCAGAGACGGAGTAGGCTCTGGTCTGCTGAGGCAAAAGGATTACACGGGTCTTACCTTCAGTAACCCGCTGGGTATTGACAAGGGGATTCCATACAGTACCGTTTTCTCCGGTATAGTAATTGATATACCCAGTCCACATTTCTGATCCCCGGTTGGTTACCGTAATAACGCTTCTAAATCCTGTGGATCCTATAACCTGGGTGAACACCAGGTCCTTGCGGGGCGAAAAAACCTGGGAAAAAGCCGAATTCTGAGAACCGAAAAACAGAATAGTCATCGCAATGAAAACAATCACGGATGAAGATAACTGTGTTCCTGTGAGCGGAGAGGTTTTTGTGCGCATCTTTTTCTCCAATTATTTAAATCAATGGTCATGGTTTAAAAGAAAACAAAAAGATAACAATAGATTAGATTTCAGAATAGCATTGAATAAATAAAATGAAAAGGGTAATTACGGCCGCGTAAATCGGCCCGAAGCAAGCCCTGGGGTAGCTGGAGCCGGCGGCTCCAGTGAGGGAAACTTCAATTCCTGACTCCCGGGCACCCCGGCCGTTTTTATAACACTCCCGCTTGGGTAAAGGTTACGGTTCCCCTTTCCGGAACAGAGCCCCAGGCCAGAATATCCGCACTCCAGTTTCCCGAAATCTCGGACATTGACGGGCTGTAGACCGGGAAATGTACGAAGAGCGATACCTCAGGTGTGACTGCCGTGCTCCCCAGGTAGCAGGGATAAGCCAGTTTCATCTCTCCGTTGATTAGCTGGCCGGTCACTTTCCAGTTGTAGGGCTCGGGATTGTCTTCTTCATTTACCCTTTCGATAACCATGTACCCTTCGACGTAGAAACCCTCGATCCAGAAGGTAACCACTCCTTCGTAAGTGTTTTCATCCTCATCTTCAGCTGCCAGGGTATAGAAGAGCGGGGTTCCGGTAAGCGGCAGGGTGGAGATCTGGGCTCCGCCCTGGTCTCCCGAAGTTATTGTCATTCCAATTCCCGCCAGTAGCCGGTTGGAATGAAGCTCGACCCTGCCTACAGGCCCGAAGCCGGTTAAGGGAGTTGCCCAAGGGAGTTCACTCAGGTATTTGGCGTAATGTCCACCGAATGGAATCGTAATCTGGCACTGGGAAACCTTGATACCGTCTTCGTCGAACAACAGGATAGTGACATCGGCATCTCTATTTGCTCCTTCCCAGGGGACAGCCAGAGAAAGGCCGACATCATAGAATTCACTGAAGGGAAGGGAAGAAACGAAGAATTCCCGGGAAGCCGGAACACCGACTGCATCAAGCACTGTGCCGGTATTATGGGAATAATAGGTCAGGTTTCCTTCCAGTGTGTTGCCTAGATCCAGGTCATCGGCGAAAAAATAGGCGTAACCCACAGTCAGGGAAGCACTGGTGATCCTGAAAACCCGGCTTTTTCCAAAAGGAATATCCACCGGGATGCTGCCGCCGGAAACCTGGTCTCCGTCTACCACCGGATTCCATACAGCTCCGTTCTGTCCGCTGTAGAAATACAGGTCACCGTGATAGTCCTGGTAGCCCCGGTTGGTAACAGCGATGATGGTGTCAAAACCATTGGCGGCGATCACCTGGGTGAAAACCAGGTCCTTCTTGGGGTAGAAGTTTTGGCCCGGTAGTGGATTAGTCAGGGATAGAAGGATGAAGACAACCACAGTAAAAACCAGGAAATTGAAAGGAGTCGGAATTTTGATTTGGCTAAAACTGAATCTGAACATGGCTTTCCTCCGGTTTTAATTTTTTGATATAAAAGGAGAAAAGTAAGCTTTTAGCGTACTTACATTTCAGCATAACATTGAAAGGGCTGGCAGGGAAAGCTTTTTTTGCGGTTGTGCTGCGAGCATCGCGCCCCTTTTTTTTCGATTCCGAAAGCAATAGCCATATCAAGCGATTAGCAGGTGGTTGGAAACTTCCAGTTTTTCGCTCCCGCAGGGGGTTGTTAAGGCAATTGCGGAAGAGGTGAGGTTGGCCGCGGTCCCCGACGCTGTCGGGGACAGGAAAGCAGGGATGCTTCCGCCACAACCGTCAATTGAATCAGTCCCCGAGCATGGTGTTGTTTATGGTGATATCTCCCCTCAGGGGATCGACACCCTGGTCCCAGGCGTAATCGGCGCTCCAGTAGCCGGTCATCTCGTTGGATCCGTTAAAATACTGGGGAAGGTAGATATACAGGGAAACCCCGGTATCCTGGGTCGTCGGCCACCAGCTGCAGTAGAATGACAGGTCCATGTCCATCCCTATCAGCTGCCCGGAAACCAGGTAAGGCTGGTAGGAATAGGCGTCGTCATAATATTCTCCGTTGACTCCCGTGATATGCATGTATCCCTTGACGAAAAACCCCTCTATCCAGAGCGAAAGCTCTCCTTCATAGACATCCCCGTTGTCCGCATCCATGGTTACGGTGTAAAGCTGGGGCGCGGCATCCAGGGACAGGGTCGAGAGTTCAGCCTGTGAGGAGGCACCGTCGGTCACGGTCATGGCTATCCCTGAAATCGCCACGCTGGATTCGATTTCCACTTTGCCTATGGTGACCGGGTCCAGGGTGGCCAGGGAATTCTCCCAGGGGAGTTCACTCAGGAACCTGGACATGTGGGCGTTGGAAGCCATCTGCAGGGTGCACTGGGTAGCGATTTCTCCGGAATCATAAAACAGGTATATGCGGATATCAGCCGGACCCGAGCCGTAGAGGTCTGGATTGGCAAGGGAGAGACCCACATCGTAGAAATTGCTGTAAGGCAGCGAGCTAACATAGAACTCCTTGGATTCCGGAACTCCCACAGCGTCGACTACTTCCCCGCTGGAACTGTTGAAATAGGTCAGGTTTCCTTCCAGGTGATTGTCCACTGACCAGTCAATACTTAGAAAAACCGCGTAGCCCACTTTCAGCGATGTTCCCCTGACATAAAAGATTTTGGTCTGGTCAGGTTCAATTACCACATCCACGCTCCCTCCGGTTACCAGTAAACCATTGACTATGGGATTCCATTCAGCCCCGTCTTCCCCGGTGGTGAAAAGCAGCCAGCCTTCATAGGTGTAAGTGCCGCGGTTGGTTACGGCTATACTGCTGTCAAAGCCTTCCCCGGTGACAACCTGGGTGAAAACCAGGTCCTTCTTGGGATAGATGTTCTGGGCGGAGCCCAGGGAAGTAAACAACAACAGGAATAACGCCGCAAGCAGCAGTAAATTTAAAATAATTTTGTTTATATTTCGGATATCCATTGTTTTTCTCCAGTGTTCTTTAGCAACAGCACATTTTACACTGGTAAGGATTGCGGGCTCGGGGAAATGGTTCAATTTGCGTGCCATGGGCATCCTGCCCTTGGAAAGGCGTGTCATGGGCATCCTGCCCTTGGAAAGGTGTGCCATGGGCATCCTGCCCTTGTAAAGGTGTGCCATGGGCATCCTGCCCTTGGAAAGGCGTGTCATGGGCATCCTGCCCTTGGAAAGGTGTGCCATGGGCATCCTGCCCTTGTAAAGGTGTGCCATGGGCATCCTGCCCTTGGAAAGGCGTGCCATGGGCATCCTGCCCTTGGAAAGTCGTGAGTCATTGGTAGGGGGTTACCTCCAGGGAAACAAAATATGTGGATCGCCGATCTCCAGATCGGCACTCTTATTAACGCCGCCGCCGGCGGCAGCAATGAATAGTCGAAAGTCCCGTATTGCCGGTTATGAAAACCACGGGCACGAAGTGCCAGGCCCATCCTGGACTTGGCCGTAAACCGTGATATCGTCTAAAAGCCAGTTGTCCCGGGTCGTGCGTGTCAAAGACCAAGGGCAGGATGCCCGTGGTACTCCGACAACTCCAGCCACGAATTATGCCCGGGATGGGCATGCCGCGCCCTCATTCAATTTTCATGTTGTTGATAATCGCCTCCCCGGTCAGGACTCCCGTTTCAGGATTGAAGATATGGTCAGCCCTCCAGTCGCCATACATCTCGTCGGTCTGGGGGGAGAAGCCTGAGATGTGCAGGTAAAGCGATACCCCGAAGCCCTGTCCGGCGGTAGGCCAGCTGTCGGTTACAAAAGCCAGGTCCAGAGAGTTGTCCTTCAGCCGTCCGGTAACCATGAAGGGCACAGAACCGAAGGGTCCATGATCGACAAATTCACCGTTTACCTGGGTGAGTGTCATGTATCCCTTCACGAAATATCCTTCAATCCAGAGTTCCAGCCTGGCCATATAGATATCCTGGCTGGAATCGGAAGTCATTCCCAGGGTGTACTGGAGAGGTGATCCGCTGATCGGCAGGGTGGAAATCTGGGCGCCTCCTGACCCGTCAGGGGTGACGGTCATGGCGATTCCGCTGAGGCTCACGTCGGTTTCAATTTCAACCTTGCCGTAGGGGCCGAAAACCCCAACCGCTGTTTCCCAGGGAAGTTCCTTCAGGTACATGGCGAAATGACCGCCCGAAAGCACAGTGAACCTGCAGGTCGAAATCCGAGTGCCGTTAACGTCGAAGAGGGTGACATCAACTGATGCATGATCGGGGGAGAAGTTGCCCAGTGACAGGCCGATATCTTCAAAATGATTAAAGGGCAGGACGGCATTGAAGAACTCCGAGGAAGCCGGAACCCCAACCGCGTCGAAAGTGAGGCTTCCGCTGTAGGAGTAGTAAGTCAGGTTTCCCTCCACGTGGTTGTCCAGGAAAAAATCATAGCTTCCAATGAAAACCAGTCCCACCGTGAAAGTTGAATCCTGTATGTGGAAAACCCTGGTTTCATCAGGCTGGATATCAACCTGTACCGTACCGTTGATCACCGGGGTAAAGTTGACCATTGGATTCCATGGAGCGGATTCTCCCCCGACACTGAGGAAAAGTGCCCCGCTGAAAGGTTCGGTTCCCCGGTTGCTCAGGGTGATGGTGCTGGTGAATCCGGGGCCGGCTATAACCTGGGTGAACACCAGTTCTTTCTTGGGATAGATATGCTGGGCCGAAAGGGGCGCGAATGGCAGAACCGCGGCCAGGTATGCAGGGAAAGAAAACAAAAGGAGAACTCGGGCAACGGACTTCAGGATAGACATGATGACACATCTCCTTTGTTAATGACCGTTTTTAAATCTCGCGGGATCCCGGTACCCGGAGCCCTGTCAGGCTCCGGGTACCGATTCCTATTTTATACACATTCCGGCAAATGCCCCGGAAGTGATGGAATCCGGCTAGAAGAGCGTGTTGTCGAGGACAACATCTCCCCGTTCCACCGCCTGGTCGCCGTCCCAGACTCCGTAGGAAGCCCAGGTGTTGGCAACGTGATCCAGGACATCCGCCGTTGGGTCATAGTCTCCGATATAGATGTAGAGAAGGCCTCCAAACTCACTTTCGATGCCGGGCCAGGTGTTGGCCGGCCAAGTGGTGCTGGCCAGTTCCAGTTCGGTTCCCACCAGCTGTCCGTTTAGCAGGATCGGGATCACGTCGTTGTCGACAACTGACACTCCGCCAACCGAGATCATCTGCAGGTAGGCCTTTACCCTGAAGCCTTCAATCCACAATGACAGTTCGCCGATGTATGTCACTCCGGCGTTATCAAAGGTGGCCTCGTAGGTTATGGGTGTCCCGCCGAGGGGCAGGGTGGAGATCTGTGTGCCGGCGGCACTGCCCGGTGTCACCAGCATGGCTATCCCGGATATCGGCACGCCGTTGGTCACGAAAATTTCAACTTTACCCACCGTTCCGAAACCGACGGGGGCTGCCAACCAGGGCAGTTCAGTCAGGTATTTTGCGTAGTGTTCTCCTGCCTCCAGGGTGAAATTGCAGTTGGCTACCGGCAAACCACCATCTTCATCGAAGAGCAGTACAGAGACATCGGCGGGAACGGTGTCGGGATTAACCAGCGATAGCCCCACATCTGCATACATGTCAAAGGGCAGGGAGGCAATCATGAATTCCTTTGACTCCGGGACTCCCACGGCATCCATAAGGGTTGAGCCGTTGAAGGAGAAATACGAAAGATTGCCTTCAATGTAGTTGTCCAGGGAGAAATCATCACTGACCACCAGGGCATAACCTACGGTGAAGGTATTTGTTGTGACCGCGAAAACCTCGGTGGCATCAGGCGAAATTACCACGTCCACGGATCCCCCGGATATCTGGGCTCCATTGACAAGCGGATTCCAGATGTTGTTCTGGCCGGTCACAAAATAGAGTGTTCCGTTATAGGGGAGGGTTCCCCGGTTGGTCACCGAGATGCTGGACATGTAAACACTGCTTCCAGCGGGTCCGGCAAATACCTGGGTGAACATCAGGTCCTTCTTGTCAAACAGGGACTGGCTTAATCCGGTGGCGGTGGATACTACCAGCAGGATCGCAATGAGAAAAATGGACGGTAAAAGAATTTTTTTCGGATTGCTTGAAAACATGACAGTTCTCCTCTTGATTGTCTGGTTTGCTATGGATAACGGTTTCTTAAAATTCATAAACCTGAAAGGTAAGACTAGATTACCATTAAAGAAAGAAAAGGCAAGTGAAAAAAGGAGGCATGACGCCTCCTTGTTGGTTCGCGCGGCTATTTATCACACCATTTTCGGGCGTTCTGGAACATGCGCAGCCAGGGAGAAGCCTGCAAGTCTTTCTTCCAGTCTTCAGGCATCCATCCCCATTGCCATTTCAGGAAAACCCTTTCCGGGTGGGGCATCATGGCCAGGTGCCGGCCGTCAGGGGAGCAGAGTCCGCAATGCCCTTGGCGCCCGAAATGAGGTGATTTTCGCCATATTTTCTGTAAGCAGGGAGGTGAAGAAATCGCTGGCCGATACACTAATGCCCGGCTGGATCCGTCACCCCCGCGATACCTGGAATTCGGGGTTCTTTAGTCCGGGATCTGGGTGTTGTTAAGGGTCAGCGTGCCCCCGACCACTGCCTTGTCGGTACTGTCCCAGATGTTGTAGGCCATCCAGGGGAGATAACCCTGGTTAATATTGGCAGTCGGCCTGAAGCCCCCGACGTACATGTATACCACTGCCCCGTAATTGTCGACACCAGGCCAGGCCAGGTTGCTGTTGGGGTCACGCCCGAAACCAGTAAAGAAGCTGAGGTTCAGTTCATTATCGACAAGGTGTCCTGTTACCAGGATCGGCTGGGAAGGCTGGGGATCGGTAACGGGTTCCCCGTTAATCGAAGCGAGTGTTAAATACCCGTTGACGTAATAGCCTTCAATCCAGATTGTCAGGTCCCCGAGGTAAACATCCCCGGCGATGTCTCCGCTGCCGTTGAATTGAACCTGGTAAGTCAGGGGCGCTCCGCCAAGGGGCAGGGTTGAGATCTGGGCTCCCGCCGCGCCTCCCGGGGTTACAAGCATGCAGATGCCGGAGATGAAGCTGTCGCTGTAAATTTCGACTTTTCCAATCGGTCCAAAACCGTCCGGTACCCCTGCACCGTTCCAGTCAAGCTGGAACAGGTATCGCGAGAAATGTTCTCCGGGCGACAGCTGGAAGTCGTGGCTGGCTGCCGCATTCCCGTCCTCGTCATATAGAATCAAATTGACATTAGCCGCGGGTTGTCCAATGAAGACCGGATGGGCCAGGGAAAGGCCGACATTGTTGAAGGAGTCGAAGGGAAGGGTGACATTTCGGAATTCCCTGGATTCCGGGACACCTACCGCGTCCAGGAGGGTGGATCCGCTGAAATAGAAATAGGACAGATTTCCTTCGATCTGGTTGTCAAGAGAGAAATCGTCACTGATGAAATAGGCATATCCGACGGTGAAAACCGAATCCTTAACGTTAAAAACAGTGCTGGAGTCAGCTGGTATGACAACATCCACAGTTCCAAAGGTTGTCTGGGAACCATTGACTTCAGGACTCCACGCGTTTCCCTCCGCGCCGGTAATGAAATAGAGGGTCCCATTATAGGTGGCCGGGCCCCGGTTGGTGACGTTGATGCTGCTCATAAAGTAGTCAGCGGCAATGACCTGGGTGAAAATAAGGTGTTTTTTAGGAAATAGGGTCTGGCTTAAACCAGCCGCCGTCAGGCATGTCAAAAGGATCGAACTGAGCAACAGGGATGAAATGAAAAATTTCCATGGAATATTTTTGAACATTTTCTTGTACTCCTCTTCAGATTCGCTCCAGGCCACAGAAAGAGCCTTGTTTGCTGTACGGCCCACAGTCGTAAGCCTTGCCAGGCAAGGCCCTGTCCTCCGCGGCTCGAAGAGCAAAGGGGGCGTTTCCATCGCCTCGCGGCCTAAGCTGGTCAGAAATGCGGGCCAGGTACCGGTTGACAACCAATCAAAAGAAAATTATCCCTTTTGGGAATGACTATTTTAGTTTAATGGTTACGGGGGAAGGATTGCAGACCAGCCGTGTAAACGTAAACGTAAGCCTGGATCGTCCGACGAGGAATGATTGAATATCGATCCCGATACTTAGAGGGAATCCGATTTTCACCAAAGGCGAACGTCGAACTCCGAAGGGTAAATTGCGAACGTAGAATGTAGAAGTGCCCTTTAATCAACTCCTCCGTCAGGCGGAAACATCCCTCGTAGGGGGGGAATTCGCAATCGGCTTACTCTCCACACCACTTTCGGGCGTTCTGGAACATGCGCAGCCAGGGAGAAGCCTGCAAGTCTTTCTTCCAGTCTTCAGGCATCCATCCCCATTGCCATTTCAGGAAAACCCTTTCCGGGTGGGGCATCATGGCCAGGTGCCTTCCGTCGGTTGAGCACAATCCGGCGATACCTTCCGGTGACCCGTTCGGATTGAAGGGATAGACCTCGGTAGCCTGGTTGGCATCATCCACGTAGCGCACCGGGGCCAGTTTCTCTTTCAGCACCCGGTCCAGCATTCCCTCTTCGGGAAAGTAGGCCCGTCCCTCACCGTGGGCCACCCATACCCCCAGGGTGGACCCGGCCATGCCGTCCAGCATAATTGATGGGCTGTCATCAATCCTCAAGGTGGAGAATCGGGATTCGAACCTCCCGGAACTGTTATGGATGAAGCGGGGACGGGAAATATCTTCAAGGTCTTTCCAGGGGACCCATCCTAACAGGGCTTCCAGCTGGCATCCGTTGCAGATCCCGAGGCTGAAGGTGTCAGGGCGGTTGTAGAATTCTTCAAACTGGTCCCAGACCCTCTGGTTGAACCTGATTACACCGGCCCAGCCCTTGGCTGAATCAAGCACGTCGGCGTAGCTGAAGCCTCCCACGAATACCATTCCCCGGAAACGGTCCAGGCTTATCTCCCCGGAAACCAGGTCGCTCATGGTGATATCCCAGGTTTCAAATCCAGCCGAGTGGAAGGCCGAATGCATTTCCCGGTCTCCGTTGCTTCCCTCTTCTCTGAGGATCGCGACCGGGGGTTTCGCCGAATTGTTCAGGATTTCCGGGGCGGTGGGCTGGGGAGTGAAAGATAGGCTGAAGGGCGGGGAGGTCCGTTCTTTCAGGGTATTTCTTTCCTGTTTGGCGCAGGACGGGTTGGCCTGCAGTTTTTCCAGTTCATGGCTGGTTTCTTCCCAGATGTCCCTGAGTACAGGCATCTCTTCAGCCAGTATGGCCCGGCTTCCTGAAGTTATTGTAATGCTCTTTTCTGCTATGGTTCGGCCCAGGCAGCAGCAGGGGATTTCGGCTTCCCTTAGGGTTTCGACGACTCGTCCCGCGTTTTCCCCGCGGACTTCCATGATCAGTCCCAGTTCTTCGGAAAAGAGCACTTGAAGGTCAGAGATTTCAGAACCGCTTCCGTGCAGGCGGGAAATATCCAGCTCGAATCCGCAGTTGCCGGCAAAAGCCATTTCCAGCAGCGCGGTAATCAGGCCTCCGTCGCTCCGGTCATGCCCGGCACTTACCAGGCTTCTTTCGATCAGGCCCTGGACCGCGTGAAAGGCCCGTTTCAGCAGGGCTGGATCGTCGAGGTCCGGTGGTGTTGTGCCGGCCTGTTGGTAAACATGGGCCAGGGATGATCCTCCCAGCCTGTTCTTCCCTTCTCCCAGGTCTACGAAAAGCAGCTCGCTTTGCCCGGGATACTTGATATCCGGGGTGACAATTTTGTTGATATCCGGGCAGGGGGCGTAAGCCGAAAGAACCAGTGACCCGGGGGCTTTTACTGTCTCGCCGCTGCCATCTCCACCTGCTCCGGGAACCACGGCGGCCATGGACAAACTGTCTTTTCCTCCGTCTATGGCGACCCCCAGTTCTATCAGGGTTTCGCTGAGGGCGCAGGCCGCGTCATACATGGCGGCTCCCTCTCCCGGAAGCTTGGCGGCCCACATCCAGTTTCCTGAACACCTGATGTCCTCAATTGAAGTTATCCGGGCCCATACCAGGTTGGTAAGGGTTTCACCTGCTGTCATCCGGGCCATGGCTCCGGGATCCAGCAGGCCTATGACCGGCTGTTCACCTATGGAAATGGCCGCGCCGGTTTTAGCGAAATGACTTTGAGCAATCGCGGAAACGTCGGAGACAGTCAGCTGGAGCGGTCCGGCGCACTGCTGGCGGGCAATCAGACCGGTAACACTCCTGTCGACCTTGTTGGTCAGGAAACGTTTTGAGCCGACTGAAAGAAGCCTCAATACCCGGTCCAGGGCACTGCGCACGGTAAGGCCTTTGGGTAAGGACAGTTCTTCTCCTTCGAACCTGGCTCTCTGGCTGGTGAAGGTCTTCTGGGGCATTTTCCCCAGGACATGGTCGAGTTCCAGGTTGACCGGTGTTGAATTGTCGATTTCATCGAAGAGTACGATCCTGCCGTCTCCGGTTATGCGGCCCACAAAGGATGCCTGGACCTTTTCCCTGGTGCAGATTGCGCGAAAGGCCTCAGCGTGTTCCGGCTTCAGCAGCAGGGCATCATTCTCCTGGTATTCCGCCCCCCATATTTCCATTACGGAAAGGGTTTCATCTCCAACCGGTATTTCCCTGATGTTGATTTGAGCCCCTTCAGGCTCAACGATTTCCTTGAGTACGTTGCAGTTGCCTCCGGCGCCCTGGTCGTGAATGCTGACGATCGGATTGTCAGGGCCCATCTCGGAGCAGGCCCGGATAACCCGGTTCAGCTTCTGCTCCATTTCGGCATCACCTCTCTGGACCGCGTTAAAGTCCAGTTCCGCGGCGTTTTCCCCCTGCACCATGCTGGAGGCTGCGCCCCCGCCCATTCCGATCCTGTAGGCCGGGCCTCCGACCTTAACAACCCACATCTCTTTTTCAGGCGGATACTTATCCCTGTGACCGGCTTCAAGCTGCCCCACACCCCCGGAGAACATGATCGGTTTCAGCCACTCCCTGCGTTCCCCGTTGGGAAGCCTGGTACCGAAGGAACGGGTATATCCCTGGATCATCGGCTCACCGAACTTGTTCCCGTAATCGGACGCCCCGTTACTGGCCTGGATTTCAATGTCCAGGGGTGAAGCCAGGTTGTCGGGATACCTGAATTCCGGATCCTCCCAGGGGAGCTGGTAACCGGGTATGCGGAGGTTCCCCACACAGTAAGCCGCGGTTCCGGCTACAACCAGGGAACCGCGTCCGGTAGCCTGGCCGTCCCGGATGCGTCCTCCGGTTCCGGTTTCCGCTCCTGGAAAAGGAGCCACTCCGGAGGGGAAGTTGTGGGTTTCAGCAGTGAAGGTCAGGTCGTAATTTTTTCTTCCAGGGCGCAGCGGGGAACAATGGCCCGGTTTCTCCGGGAAGATTGTGTCGACCTCAAATCCCTCGATGGCGCTGGAGTTGTCCTTGAAAGCCACAGTGCTGTTTCCCGGGTTTTTCAGAAGCGGTTCCTGTACCAGGTCCATGAGGGTTTTAGACTGCTCTTCACCGTCAATAACCATCAAGCCCTTGAAGAACCAGTGGCGGGAATGCTCACTGTTGGACTGGGCAATATCGAAGCATTCCACGTTGGTGGGATTTCGCTTGATGATTCTACTGAACAGGTCGGTGTAGTAATCCAGGTCCCATTCATCAAAAGCCAGCCCCGCTTCCCTGTTAATTTTTTCCAGGGCCGTCCGGCCTTCTTCAAGTACCGGAATGGTGAAGACAGGTTTGGGTTTAAGACCGGTTTCGAAGGTTTGCAGAGGTTCCTGGTAAACGCATTCCGTCATGCGGTCATGTACCAGTTCCAGGAATGCCGAGATTTCATTAGGGCTGAGAGGAACCGCGGAATCCAGCTGGTATCGACGGGACCG
Source organism: Acidobacteriota bacterium (assembly GCA_963666915.2). Taxonomy (GTDB): domain Bacteria; phylum Acidobacteriota; class UBA6911; order RPQK01; family JAPXNP01. The sequence goes on along the minus strand of CAXXEX010000001.1, from coordinate 154,356 downwards.
TTCAATTTTGTTGACCTGGTCCAGCCCGCAGGAACGGCATACCGACACGGCATTGGTACACCAGGCGGTGTTAAATGTCAGGCGGGGGCCGACCTCAAGCACCCGGGAATCAGACCTGCCTTCCAGGAAAGAAAGCGGCCCGAATCCCTCGGGAATAAAAGTCTCACACAGAAGCCAGGTCAGCTTGCTTTCCTGGCTTTCGTCCAGAGGACCGGAGTCGATATTGAAACAATACTCTGTATTGATAGCCGTAATATCCGGGCTGATCTGTCGTTGAACGGTTCTTAACAAGGTGTCAACCTGCTCTTCAGACAGGCCGGGATAACGGTAATAATGTCTTAATTTCATAATATGGAGTAAATTGTAATGGTTCGAGGTGAAGGGATCAACCAATTGACGATTGACGATTGACGATTGACGATTTTGGAATTGAAATTAACTGATGATTGAACTGCTGTCCTTAAAATGCCATTCGCAGTCCATCCAGTCCGTCCAGTCCACCCAGTCCACTCTGTCCATGAAGATCATCCAGTCCATAAAATCCATGAAGTCCACTCTTTCATGGCTGCCTGGATAATCCGCGGTCTGGTCAATCTTCAATCGTAAATCGTAAATCCAGGTCCCGCCTACCATCCATCCTTTTACAGGTTTATAATGCTGTCTACAGGAGGATATTATATTGAAGAACATAATCAAAATCGGAGTTTTGTTAATGCTTTTATCCATGTTTTTCGGAGCATGCCGAAAGGCTGATGATTCAGCCGCAAAAGGCGGCGAGGGTGAAGAATTTGAATATCAGGCTGAACAGTTTGGCGACATCAGGGTACTGCGCTACAAGATACCTGGTTTTGATGAGCTGACAGCCCGGCAGCAGGAGCTTGTTTATTATTTATATGAAGCCGGATTGAGCGGCAGGGACATTATCTGGGACCAGAATTACCGTTATAACCTGAGGATAAGAAAGGCCCTGGAGAATATTTATAAGGGTGTCTCGGCAGACCAGGGCGGTGCTGAATGGGAAGCTTTCCAGGTCTATATCAAGAGGGTCTGGTTTTCAAACGGCATCCATCACCACTATTCCAAGGTTAAGATTATTCCTGGATTTTCAGAGGAATATTTCAGGGGCCTGGCGGCCGCTTCTGATCCGGAAGGATTCGGCCTGAGGGAAGGGGAATCCCTTGATGAATACCTGGATTTTCTGGTTCCCCTGATTTTTGACCCCGAAATTGACGGGAAAAAGGTGGTCCTGGACTCAGGTGTTGACCAGATTTCGGCTTCCGCCACTAACTACTATGGAGAAGATCTTACCCAGGCGGAAGTGGAAGCATTCTACGCGAAGATGATTGATCGGGATGATCCCCGGCCTGTCTCCTACGGCCTTAACTCCAAGCTTGTCAAGGAAAATGGGAAGATTAGTGAGAAGGTTTGGAAGGCCGGAGGGATGTATTCAGGAGCTATTGAAAAAATAGTGTTCTGGCTGAACAAAGCCGTCGAAGTTGCTGAGAATGATAAGCAGAAAGCGGCATTGCGAAAACTGGTCGAGTATTACCAGAGCGGTGACCTTCGGGTTTTTGATGAATACAATATCCTCTGGGTGCAGGATACCGATTCAGTAGTGGACCTTACAAACGGTTTTATAGAGGTTTATGAAGATCCCTTGGGATACCGGGGAAGCTATGAATCACTGGTGTCATTCAAGGATTTTGAAGCTTCAAAGAGAATTTCGGCCTTAAGTGATAATGCCCAGTGGTTTGAAGACAATGCTCCCTTCGACGACAGTTTCAAGAAGGCCGAGGTTACCGGGGTTTCCGGAAAGGTTATCAACGTGGCCGGGGAAGCAGGAGACGCGTCTCCGAGTACTCCGATCGGGATTAACCTGCCCAATGCCAACTGGATCAGGAAGGAGCATGGTTCAAAGTCGGTTAACCTCGGCAATATTGTAAGCGCCTATGCTGAAGCCTCCAAGAGCGGCGGCGTCCTGGAGGAATTTGCCTACAGTGAAGAGGAGATCGCCCGCAGCAAGGAATTCGGCACCCTGGGGGATAATCTCCATACGGACCTGCACGAGGTGATTGGACATGGTTCAGGACAGCTCGCTCCGGGAGTAGCCACGCCCAAGGAGACGCTTAAGGGCTACGCCAACACCCTGGAGGAATCCAGGGCCGACCTGGTTGCCCTGTATTACATGATGGATCCCAAGCTTGTGGAGCTGGGCGTGATGCCCTCACTGGAAACCGGTAAGGCCAGCTATGATGACTACATCCGAAACGGACTGCTGGTCCAGATGGCCCGGATAGATCCGGGCCAGAACCTGGAGGAAGCACACATGCGTAACCGGCAGCTGATTGCCAAATGGGCGCTGGAGCAGGGCAGTGCGGATAACGTGATTGAGCAGGTCCGGAAAGATGATAAAACTTACTTTGTAATTAATGATTACCAGGCATTGAGAGTGATTTTTGGAGACCTTCTGAAGGAAGTGCAGAGGATAAAGTCCGAGGGTGATTTCGAAGCCGGCAAGGCCCTGGTGGAAGGTTTCGGGGTACAACTTGATCCTGAACTGCATATGGAAGTCAGGGAAAGGTATGCCAGGCTTAACCGGGCTCCATACTCGGGATTTATTAATCCGCTGCTTACAGCCGAAGAGAGTTCTGACGGAGAACTGGCGGCTGTGAACATTGAGTATCCGGCGGATTTTGCTGGACAGATGCTTTATTACTCTGAAAACTATTCATTTCTTCCCCTGGATAATTAATACAGGAAGCCGCCCGGATTTTTGATCCGGGCGGCCCTTTTCTGGTCCTGGTCCGGAATTGTCCCGAAGGCTGTGGTTGAGTTAAATGTGCGGAAGATACGCTATAACCCATACTGAATTGATCCCGGGCTTTTTTGAAGTTGAGGATCTGAGGATTCCCGTGCGCTTCAACGTTGCCCCTACCCAGTTTGCCCCGGTTGTGTTCACTGATCCGGAAGCCGGAAAACGGATTGTGGACTTCATGAAATGGGGACTGGTCCCATCCTGGAGCAAAGATGTCTCAATCGGGAGCAGGATGATCAACGCCAGGGCTGAAACAGTAGCTTCCAAACCCTCATTCCGCGGACCTTTCCGCCACCACCGCTGCCTGGTTCCGGCCAGTGGATTCTATGAATGGAAACAGACGCCTTCGGGAAAACAGCCTTACTATTTTTCCGCCCGGGAAAATCCGTTAATGGGCCTGGCCGGCATCTGGGATGAATATACGGACGGGGACACCATCCTCTATACTTATTCAATCATTACCAGGGCGGCGGACCGATGGATGTCAGGCTTTCATAGCCGGATGCCCGTGATAATAAATCCCGATGATTTCGGGATATGGCTTTCCGGTGATGCCGGGGCCAGGACCGCCCGGGAGTTGATCGAGGCCGGCTCCGGCGGGAAGTTGGATGCCCGGCCTGTCAGTACTATCGTCAATAATGTGAGGAACGATTCACCGGAATGCCTGGAACAATTGACGATTGATGATTGACGCTTGTGTACCGGAGCCGCCGGCTCCAGTAATGAGGTGTTGATTCAGGGGTACCCTGCAACCTGTTACATGCGACTCACGACTATTCAACATGAAAAATATTGAAGTAATTTTATACACTGACGGCGGCTGCAGCGGAAATCCGGGTCCCGGAGGATGGGGATACGTTATGCGCCATGTCCCCACCGGCCGGGAGAAAGAAGATTCCGGGGCTGAGATGGAAACCACAAATAACCGCATGGAACTGCAGGCGGTTATTGAGGGGCTGAAGGCCCTGAAACGACCCGCGAGGGTGAAGGTTGTGACAGACAGTTCCTATGTCAAAAATGGAATTGAGAGCTGGATGGACGGCTGGAAATCCCGGAACTGGATGCGGAAAACTTCAAACGGACTTAAGCCGGTGAAAAATGTGGACCTGTGGCAGGAACTGGACGCCCTGCTGGAAAACCATGAAACCGTGTTCAAGCATGTTAAAGGACACAGCGGCCACCCTGAAAATGAACGCTGTGATCAACTGGCAGTTAACGCCTATAAGAGATTAGTGGAAGAGTCATCAAAATGAGTAATCGAGCCCTTTTCCTGGACCGGGACGGAGTGGTAAATGAAGACCATGGTTTTGTGCACCGGGTTGAGGATGTGATATTTCAGAAGGGAATTCTGGAACTGGGACGCTATTTTACAGCCAGGGGCTGGAAAATAGTGATTGTCTCCAACCAATCAGGAATAGCCAGGGGATACTACGGCCACGAAGATGTCGATAAGTTGCATGCTTTTATCCGCGAGAAATTCGGGTTTCACAAGGTGAACATAACCGATATATTCTACTGTCCTCATTATCCTCCCGTTTCCGGCCCGTGCGGCTGCCGGAAACCGGAACCGGGGATGTTCCTGGAAGCAGCGGAGAAACATGGGATTGACTTGCGTCGATCCATCATGGTCGGAGACAAAAGTTCAGATATGGCGGCCGCCGACGCGGCAGGCATCGAAAGGAAGTATTTTCTCCAGGGCGGCTATGAATATTCCCCTGAGCATGGAGGGACTGTTATCGCCGATTTGAGAGAAATTATCGCCCTGGAAAGTGAGGATCCGGATTTTCCCGAATAGCAACAAGGTCTTATGCCCGAAGCTTTTCTGGGGTAAAATTGTTACATGGTTTTAGTTCGAAAGCTCCTGGCATCAGGTTTGTTGCTTTTCCTGTTCAGCAGTTTTGCGGCTGGTGCCCGGGACTCGAAATCAACCCTGGCCGCGACAAGCTTCGTTTTCATAGACACCCAGTACATATGGACCCTTGAGATAGTCCTTAATCCTTACGACAGGCCGATTCCAATCCTGAATGTTATCACGCTTACCAGGGGTGAATGGGACTTCAGGCCGATCCAGGTCAGCCTGGTGAATCCATCCGGGCGCGTTGCCGATATAGAACGTTTTTCAATGGATACCGGAGAGGAAGGTAATCCTTACCTCACCAATTACCTGAAGGTCCTGGGGAACAGCTTTATTGGAGTTGACCTTACCGGGGACCTGGAGGAATTCAGGGAACTTAGCGAGGTACGGATAGAACTGGGCAGCAACCTGTTCAGGCTGGCCCCGGTACATCCCGCGGCCTTTGAATCCCTGGTAGCCAAGATCAACCAGGTAAACGTGGACAGCCCCGATATCCGCGAAGACTTCCAGGTGCTGGGAATTTTCCCCATCGGGGAAAAGGAAGTGCTGAACCGGGTTTATTGATTCAACATCCGAATTATATGGCCTGGTGAAGTGCTATTACGATGCGATGGCATGACCCCTGTCTGGTACCTGCAGCTCGCAACTATGCTGGAGCCGGCGGCTCCAGCTGCAACCTGCAGCCTGGAAGGCTACAGTACAAGCTATAGGCAGGGATGCCTACAGTACATCGTCTACAGTACATCGTACTGTAAGCTTCCAGCTTATAGCTCGTCCCCTGCGCTTCCAGTGCATGGGAATCTGCAGGCAGAGGTGTCCGCAATCCGGTTTAAGGCCCTGCCCGGGACGGGCATGACCCCTGTATGGTACCTGCGGCTCGCAACTATGCTGGAGCCGGCGGCTCCAGCTACAACCTGCAGCCTGGAAGGCTACAGTACAAGCTATAGGCAGGGATGCCTACAGTACATCGACTACAGTACATCGTACTGTAAGCTTCCAGCTTATAGCTCGTCCCCTGCGCTTCCAGCGTATGGGAATCTGCAGGCAGCTCGCAACTATGCTGGAGCCGGCGGCTCCAGCTACAACCTGCAGCCTGGAAGGCTGCAGTACAAGCTATAGGCAAGGATGCCTACAGTACATCGACTACAGTACATCGTCTACAGTACATCGACTACAGTACATCGTACTGTAAGCTTCAAGCTTATAGCTCGTCCCCTGCGCTTCCAGCGTATGGGAATCTGCAGGCAGCTCGCAACTATGCTGGAGCCGGCGGCTCCAGCTGCAACCTGCAGCCTGGAAGGCTACAGTACAAGCTATAGGCAAGGATGCCTACAGTACATCGTCTACAGTACATCGACTACAGTACATCGACTACAGTACATCGTACTGTAAGCTTCAAGCTTATAGCTCGTCCACCGCGCTTCCAGCGCATGGGAATCTGCAGGCAGCTCGCAACTATGCTGGAGCAGGCGGCTCCAGCTGCAACCTGCAGCCTGGAAGGCTACAGTACAAGCTATAGGCAGGGATGCCTACAGTACGATGGAGAAAGACAAGCCTACAGCTCTCCCGCAATCTCTTCAACGATCCTGTGGGCGGCCTCCGCGGGATTATCAGCCTGGGTGATGGGGCGGCCTACCACCAGGTGGCGGGCTCCCTTGGCTACAGCCTGGGCCGGGGTGGTGATCCGGCTCTGGTCATTGACATCGGCTCCGGCCGGCCTTATTCCCGGGGTTACGAAAAACAGGTCTCCGGGCCGGTTGGCGGCCAGGGCATCCAGTTCCAGGGGTGAGCAGACGATTCCGTCCAGCCCTGAACTATCAGCCAGGCGGGCCAGCTTGAGGACCATCTTTTCGATCTGGCCGGAGAGGCCGACTCCTTCGGCTTGTTCCTGGTCCATGCTGGTAAGAATAGTCACTCCCAGCAGTCGGGGAGGTGTAACCCCAAGGGTATTTGCAGCTTCTTTAGCGGCCGCTGCCGCGGCACTCATCATTTTTCCCCCCCCCCAGGGTGTGCAGGGTCAGCAGGCTCACTTCCATCCGGGCTGCTTCGATAACGGCCTTGGCCACAGTATTGGGGATATCATGAAGCTTGAGGTCAAGGAAAACCCTGCCTCCCAGTCCGGTTATGTCCCGGACAATATCGGGGCCGCAGGCGGTGAACAGCTGCAGGCCGATCTTGAAGTATCCGACTTTATCGGCAATTTGCTCAGCCAGGCGCAGGGCTTCTTCACGGCCGGGGACATCCATGGCAACTATCAGGTAATCTCTGGGATCTTTTTTCTGGGTTTTCATATGCTAATTATCCTGTCAAAAAAAATCGCGTCCGGTTTTTTTGCCGGCATAGCCGGGACCCCGCGGGGATTCAGAGCCTAATAATAGAGGAAACCTCCCGGTCCCGGAAGTTCCAGGGAGCCGATCAGTTCTTTTATATCAGTGATTCCCTGTTCCACGCAGAATTTTTCCAGGCCGTTAATAATGTTCACGGCGGCCATCGGATCGATAAAGTTGGCAGTCCCGACCTGGACGGCGGCGGCTCCGGCGATCATGAATTCCAGGGCGTCCCTGGCGCTGACAATTCCCCCGATTCCGACAACCGGGATGGAGACAGCCTGGGAGGCCTGGTGAACCAGGCGGACAGCCAGTGGCCGGATGGCCGGACCTGACAATCCGCCGATGACGTTGGAGAGCATGGGGCGCCGTTTGTATACGTCAATGGACATGCCCACGAAGGTATTTACGAGGGTCAAGGCGTCGGCTCCGGCATCTTCACAGGCCCGGGCGAACTGGGTAATGTCGGTGACATTGGGTGAAAGCTTGATCCAGACCGGTTTATCAGAGGCTGTTTTTACAGCTTCTGTAACCTTTGCCGCCATTTTGGGGTCCTGGCTGAACTGTATTCCGCCGCTGGCCACATTGGGGCATGAGATATTAATCTCGTAGGCGCTGACCTTGTCGCAGGGATTAAGTTTCTCGGTCATGGCCACGAATTCATCAATGCTTTTACCCAGAATATTGGCGATGACATGGGTTTCGTAAGGTTCCAGTTGCGGCAGTTTTTCGGTGATAAAGGAATCAATCCCGACGTTTTCAAGGCCGATGGCATTGAGCATTCCGGCAGGTGTTTCAATGATCCTTCCCGGATTGTTACCAGGACGAGGCTCCAGCGAAAGTCCCTTGGTGCAGATTCCTCCCAGAAGCGAGAGATCATAGAAAGGGGAGAACTCCACTCCGTAACCAAATGTGCCTGAAGCGGTCATGACCGGATTTTTGAATTTCAGGCCGGAGATCTCTACAGATAGGCCAGGTTTCTTATTCATCATCCGTCTCCCCTCTGCCTTCAAAATCCTCCCATATAAATTCAGAAGCATCAAAGACCGGGCCATGGGTGCAGGCCAACCGGTTCCCCCTGGTAGTTTTTACCGCGCATCCAAGGCAGACCCCGAAGCCGCAGGCCATCTTGATTTCAACGGAAAGCTGGCAGGGAATTGATTTTTCAGCCGCCAGTTTAGTGACCGCCTTCATCATGGGATTGGGCCCGCAGGTGTATAGGCTGGGAGATTCTCCCTCCAGGCCGGCCAGGACCTGCTCAAGCGCCCCGGTTACCAGTCCCTTGAAGCCGGAACTCCCATCCTCGGTGGCCGTGAAAACCGGGATGTCCAGTTCTTTGAAATCCTCCAGCCCGGCCAGGTCCGAAGCTGACCGCCCCCCGTAAACCAGGCAGGCTTTTTCCCCGCGCTGCCGCAGTTCCCTGGCCAGGAGATAAACCGAAGCAATTCCAGAGCCTCCGGCCGTAATGACAGAGTACTTGCCGGCGGCTCGGTCCAGGTCGAATCCGTTTCCCAGCGGGCCAACCAGGTTCAGGCTGTTGCCGGGGGCAAGCTGGCAGATCTTCCTGGTTCCGTCTCCTTCTATCCGGATAATAAGGCTCAAGGAAGATTCGTCTGCCTGGTAGACAGCCAGGGCTCGCTTGAGGATCGGGGAAGGGATTTCTTCTCCAGATCCCACTGAGACCATGACAAACTGTCCCGGCCTCACTTCGCAGGAAATCCGGGGATTTTTCAGCCTCAGCCGCCAGGTTCCCGGGGCCAATTCTTCATGATCAAGTATCTTTGCTTTGGTAGTATAAATCACGGTTAAAAGGATACCACTGAATGGAGAACAGGAGAAAGCTTCAACAGGAATTCCATAGTAAGTGCAGGGTCTGGCGAGATCGAACTTCAGCTCGAGATTATCCCTGTCTGGCTATGTTGATGATGGGTTATAATGCGAAGATTCGTTTATTGGACCGAGAGTTGATTCAAGATACCTATTTCAATGAGGTTTCGGCCTAGTTTCATTTTAATGAGCAGATAATTCAAATGGAATAAATTTTCGCAGAGGGGAACAATGAAAAAGAATATAGCTCTGTTAACGGGTAGAGCGGGAAGCAAATCGGTAAAAGGCAAGAATGTATATCCCATACTTGGGAGGCCGCTCGCATACTACCCCATAAACGCGGCAAAGCAATCCGCGCTAGTTGATGATATCTATGTCTCTACAGACTGTGAGGACATACAAGCCATAGCACGGGACGAAGGTATTCATGTCATTGATCGGCCCAAATCCCTGTCACAGGATAAATCGGAACTTGTTGAAGCCATAAATCATGCGGTCGAGGTTATCGGAGAGGATATCAATTATTTGATAACCATGCATTGCAATTGCGGCGTGCACCGGCCTAATCTCGTCGACGACGCCATTGAAAAGCTGAACCGGAATCCTGATGCGGATTCATGCGTCAGCGGGCATATCGACTTTTCCATTCATCCCTTTAGAACGAAAAGGGTTACTTCTGACGGTTTTTTGGAAACCTGGCTGGATATCCCTGAAAACACATCAACAAACCGACAAAACCTCGAACCATGTTTTATACTGGACGGAGCAGTTCGCGTCATGAGGTATGACAGGTGTTTTCCCCCTGATGGCCAGCCTCCTTTTACATATCTTGGTAAAAAAATTCAGTATATCGAAAACGTATCGGGAGGTGATGTTCATTGCATGGAGGATATCTTCCTTACAGAACATTTGCTCAAAACAATGGGATGGGAAGAAAAGGTATGAAAATGAACAGTTCGAAAATGATTGAATCTCTTTCCTGTCCGGTTGGGGATAATTTTTCGCTTCCAACTTCTCCCCTGGCATTTTCTGATGGTTCGCATTATGGAATTGAATTATCAAGTATCAACAGTCTGAAATCTTTGGAAACAGTTTTAGCATTGACACTAACTGAAGGGATAACAATTAACCGGGTAGATGAATGCCGCGGAATTTTCCGGTTGCCCAATACAGAACTTGCGGAAATGATCAGCCTGTGTCGTGAGAAAAAATTGACATTGTTTTATCTGTGGGACCCCGGGCAACATATGATAATGGTGGATTTGTTCGATCAAAGAATGGCGCGCGGACGGGTTATAGATTAAGGGGGATGGACAATATTCGTTTTGCCCTGGATGAAGTCATTCGCGGTATTGAATTGGGTGCCGGCAGTTTTTTGATTTATGATGAAGGAATTCTTTTTCTATTGAATAAACTCAGAAAAAAAGGCGATCTCCCGGAAAATATATTTTTCAAGCTTTCCGTGCATTGCGGTTGCGCGAATCCGGTTTCAGCGTCCCTGTTTGAAAGCATTGGTGCCGGCAGTATTAATTTAATTCCGGATCTTGATCTGCCTATGTTATCAAGTGTCAGGCAGGCAGTCGCATGCCCGCTGGATATTTTCCCCGATACTTCTGCTGATGCCGGTGGTTTCATTCAGACATATCGTGTCCCGGAGATCATTCGTATCTGTGCCCCGGTGTATCTTAAATGTGGAGCCGTCTCTCAAGCTCATCAGAACCACCTGCCCAGTGAACAGGAGCTGAAGGAAAGAGTTAAGCAGCTTGTTTGTGTCACGGAAATGATTCGAAGAACCGCTCCTGGATTGAAGCAATTAATTAATGCCTGAAATTAAAGTATTACAACTGCTTAATGGAGCGTCGAAGGCGCGAGGCCTGACTGTCATCATCGATGTGTTTAGAGCATTTACAACAGCATGTTGGATGATAGAGAAAGGGGCGGAATTTATAATACCGTTCGCCGATATTAACGTTGCAACAGAATATAAAAAGAGGAATCCGGATTATCTTTTCTTCGGTGAAAGAAAAGGAATCAAGATCCAGGGAGCGGACTATGGGAATTCCCCTTCAGAAGTCAGCACCATGGATCTGACAAAACGTAAGATTATTTTCTCTACAAGTGCGGGAACCCAGGGGTTTTCCCGCGCTCTCGAAGCATCTGAATTGATTTCCGGAAGTTTCTGCAATGCCGCGGCTATAGTGGCCTATATTAAGCAGAAGTCACCTGATCAGGTTTCTCTTGTCTGCATGGGGCATCGCAATGAACGGCCATCCGATGAAGACACACTCTGCGCGGAATATATAAAAAGCGCATTAATGGGTTCTGCGTTTACACAGGATCACATTAGATCGATACTGTCGGAATCCCGGGACGCGGCCAAGTTTTTCAATCCCCAACTGAAATGGGCTCCTGAAAACGATTTTTATTTGTGCACCCAGCTGAATATCCACAATTTCATTTTAAAATACGACGTAAAAAACGAGCTGCCCTTTTTAACACCTTTTGGGGTCGAAATCCGGGAGGGGTGATTGGCGAATAGGGGACAATGTTCTGTTTAACTAAATAGCTTTCAGGATTACAGCAATAAAGATGGCTGCCGTTTTGGGAAAGACATTCCATAATAAATGGAAACATGTCTTGAATTCCCGCTACTCCTTTAAAATTGACTATGGTCTCGTGCTCCTTACTCTCAGGGGTTAGCCTGTTTAAAAACACTCCCCATTTTTCAGGATGAGCTTCAATGGTTTTCTGGAAGAAATAGGCGTGATTATTCAGATCAACCCCAAGCAGTTTGATGTCATAGGAGGGGTGAAGGATATTGCATATATTGATCGCTCCGGAAAGACTCCCCCTAAAATGAAAAATTTTATCTTGCAGGGAATTTGCCCAGTCTCCCCCTTTCAGCCAGTCGGTGCGTTCAATATATATGGCTTCGTCGACAATCTTCGAAAATTTACTTTCTGAAAACTTTTCACCGCAGATACTCTTTATTACTCTATTTTCGTCTGATTTGTAGTGTTTAAACCGATTTTTATAAGATTTATCCAGGATAAACTGGATTGGTTTTTCATAGAAGTTGATACATTTCCTGAGTGTTTTATTAAACATCAGGTCAGCTTTAACTCCGGTATCTCCCAGAAGGTAATGGGTTGGTTTTATTCCAACCATCTCATGGAAAATCATATATTTATTAAATGCCAGTACACATTCGCTATTGTTGACATATTCAATTTCTTCTTCTGTCAAATTCAAAAGAGAACCGCCGCAACCCAAAATAAAGCAGACTTTATTCCTCATGATTTCATTCCCCTCAATTATTGCGGTGCGGTTTTGAATAGTGACTCATCTAAGTCATTAGTTGCTTTGCAAAGTTCCTGTTCTTTACAAGTTACGGTCGATATGTCTGGAGGATCATGGCCGGGATTTCGCCTCCGGATTCAAACTCGGACATGTCAGACTGCCCGGGCCTGGCTTCATCGATAATCCTGGGGTTTCCCAGCCGCACCTGCCAGGTTCCCGGGGGCAGTTCCTAATGATCAAACATCTTTGCTTTAGTAGTTTAAATTACGCCTAAAAGGATAACATTGATCGGCGCGGCAGGGTACTCGTTAAGATGAAATTGGGAGAGAGTTCTATTTTGAGTTGTTGAACATATAGAGATGAGTCTGATTCTCTTGATAGTGGTTGCCGAGGCGGGTTAATCTTGAGCTTCTCGTATTCGCAGCTTGAACTTAAGACCAGGGGAACAATAATGAATTATGCATACTGTCTTGATCCCGTCAAAAGATTTGTCTTGTTTGTGTTTTTAATAGTTGTGTTTTTCAGTACCCAGCCTCTGCCGGCAAGGGCGAAATCTGTTGGGAAAATACCTTCGAAGCTCAAAACCAGCCTGAATGCCTATTCCTTTAACACCCCTTTATCGGATGGTTCCATGGACCTGGACGATTTGCTTGAGTTTTGCGCCCGGGAAGGTTTTGACGCTGTTGACATAACCGCCTATTATTTCCCGGGTTATCCGGAGGTCCCTTCCGATGCATACCTCTACCACATCAAGCAGAAGGCTTTTCTGTCAGGGCTGGAAATAAGCGGTACCGGGGTGCGTAATGATTTTACTGATCCTGACGCCGGGAAACGCCGGGAAAGTGTCCAGTTGGTGAAAAACTGGATTGTCGCGGCCGAAAAGATAGGAGCTCCCGTGATCCGGATCTTCGCTGGAAAAGGGGAACATGAAGGGTATTCCCGCGGCCAGCTGACGGAATGGCTGGTGAACGACGTGAGAGAATGCGTTGAATTCGGGAAAAAACATGGTGTTGTGGTGGCCGTCCAGAATCATAACGATTTTTTTGTGAATGCCGACCAGGTAGTTGAGATCATGGAAAAGGTTGATGATGAGTGGTTCGGGCTGATCCTTGATATTGGCAGTTTCCGGGAGGGGGACGCTTACAGCCAGGTAGAAAAGGCCATTCCCTACGCGGTCAGCTGGCAGATCAAGGAACAAATTTATATGAATGGAGAAAGTGAAAAACCTGACCTGGACCGCCTGATGAAAATGATAAAAGCATCGGGCTACCGCGGCTACATTCCTATTGAAACCTTAGGTGCCGGCGATCCGGTTATAAAGGTGCGAGGCTGGATTTCTGAAGTGAACTCAGCCCTGAAATTAGTTTATGGGGAATAAATACAACAGTTTGTGCCTTCTTAAGCTATATCCCGCCAGGGAAGAGACTTGGGAATTTTTATAGATAAAAAAGGGTAAACATATGTTTCAGCGCCTGATAAAGATATGCATAGTGACACTGATGATTTTGGCCTCATATTCATTGAGTATCTCGATGGCGGTTGGGCAGGGTTCGCAAGACTGGGAAAACCAGGATGTTATCGGAATTAACAAGGAACCTGCTCACAGTACCTTCATCCCTTACGGGGATATCAAAACAGCCCTTGAAGGGGATCCGGAAAGGTCTCCTTATTATCAGTCCCTGAACGGAATTTGGGAATTCAACTGGGTGCGGAAACCGGCCGACAGGCCGAAAGGTTTTTACAGGGCAGATTACGACACCGGCGGATGGGGGGATATTGAAGTTCCGGGCAACTGGGAAATGCAGGGATACGGCGTGCCGATCTATATTGATGAAGGATACCTTTTTGAAAAAAATCCGCCGAAGGTTTCCCACGATTATAATCCCGTCGGATCATACCGAAGAATTTTTACTGTCCCTGAAAACTGGAAGGGCAGGCAGGTGTTTGTTCATTTCGGGGCTGTTAGTTCAGCATTTTATGTGTGGATTAACGGCAGGCAGGTCGGCTACAGCCAGGGGAGTAAACTTCCGGCGGAATTTAATGTGACTGAATTTGTCAGGGACGGGGAAAATATCCTTGCGGCGGAGGTGTATCGCTGGAGTGACGGAAGCTATCTTGAGGACCAGGATTTCTGGCGGTTAAGCGGCATTGACCGGGGCGTGTTCATGTATTCCGTGCCGGAGGTCTGCTTAAGAGACTTTTTCATAAAGGCCGGACTGGACAGCGATTGCCGGGACGGGATTCTTGAAATTGACGTTGATATAAAAAACTATTCCCCGGATGACCCCGGAAATATAAGTGTACGGGTTGACCTGCTGGATGATATAGGTGATTCGATGCTGCCTGAACCTCTTGAAAAGACTGCGTCAGTCAGGTTAAACGGGGAGGAGAGGATTGTTTTTTCAGAAACTGTTACAAATCCCCGGAAATGGAGCGCCGAAACACCGGCTCTCTACACGGTGGTGATTTCACTCTTAAATGAATCGGGGGAAATAGTTGAGGCTGTCAGCCGTAAAACAGGCTTCCGAAAGGTCGAGATTAAAGACGGCCGATTAATGGTCAACGGCGTTCCCATCCTGATCAAGGGGGTGAACAGGCATGAACATCACCCGGTTACAGGGCATTCCATCAGTGTCGAATCAATGATCGAAGATATACAACTGATGAAACAGTTCAATATCAATGCCGTTAGAGCCAGCCATTATCCGAATGATCCCAGATGGTACGACCTATGCGACAGATACGGTTTATATGTTGTCGACGAGGCGAATATTGAATCGCATGGTATGGGATATGAGGAGGGGATTACGCTGGCGGGAAAGCCTGAGTGGGAAAAAGCGCATATGGAACGAGCTGTCAGGATGGTTGAGCGGGATAAAAACCATCCTTCCATCATTACCTGGTCAATCGGTAATGAAGCGGGCGATGGCGAGAATTTTGTGAATATATACAACTGGATAAAGGAACGGGATGATTCCAGGCCGGTCCAGTATGAGATGGCTGACTTACGCGATCACACCGACATATTCGCGCCCATGTACGCTCGGGTATATATTCTCGAATATTACGCCCGGCAAAAACGAAATAAACCCCTGATACTTTGTGAATATGCCCATGCCATGGGCAACAGCGTGGGAAACCTGAAAGAATACTGGGACCTGATAGAAAGATATGACCAGCTGCAAGGGGGATTTATCTGGGACTGGGTCGACCAGGGATTCCTGGAAGAATCCGAAAACGAGGAGAATTATTTCACCTATGGAGGAGACTACGGGCCGCGGGATGTGCCCAGCGGGGCAAATTTCTGCATTAACGGGCTGGTCTCGCCTGACCGGAAACCGAATCCGCATATATGGGAAGTGAAAAAGGTCTACCAGAATATCAAGACCCAGGAAGTCGATCTTGGCAACGGAAAAATCAGGATCACAAACTGGCATGATTTTACCAATTTGTCTGAATACGCCGCGACATGGACACTTAAAGGGGATGATGAAGTGATTACCAGTGGTTCTTTGTCCCTGGATATCGAACCGCGTTCATCAAAAGTACTAACCCTGCCGATTCCTGAAATAGATCCGGAACCCGGTATGGAATATTTCCTGAACCTGGAGTTTAAAACCAGGAAGGACTCGGGCCTGGTTCCCGGAAATCATATCGCCGCCTGGGAACAGTTCAAATTGCCGTTTTGCGCTCCGGTTGAGGATGTGAATCTCCAGAGGGTGGCAAAGACAGTATTCCGGCAGGATGAGAATTTTGCCCGGGTTGAGGGAGAGGATTTCCAGGTTGCGATTGACGGGGGAACAGGCCAGATTGTTTCTTACGTGTATGAAGGAACCGAGCTGGTCAGAAGCGGCCCGGAACCAAATTTCTGGCGGGCGCCGACTGATAATGATTATGGGAATGATATGGTCTCCCGCCAGGGTGTGTGGCGGAAAGCCGGGAAGAACAGGAATGTTTCTTCATTGAGGATGCGGCAGAATTCAGACCGTGACGTCGTGGTGGATATTACCTATGATATTCCGGCCGGAGATTCCAGGTGGTTTACTACCTATGAAATATACGGAAGCGGCGAAATCCTTGTTAAGAACAGATTCGTGCCCGGGGCCGTCGATATTCCGGATTTGCCCAGGTTGGGCATGACAATGGTCCTGCCGGGCGAATTTGAGAATATGGAGTGGTACGGAAGGGGGCCGCACGAAAGCTATTGGGACCGGAAAACAAGCGCCGCCGTTGATGTCTATCGGGGCAGGGTAACGGACCAGTATTACCCTTATATCAGGCCGCAGGAAAACGGAAATAAAACTGATGTCAGGTATGTGGCCCTGACCAATAGTGAAGGGGTGGGCCTGCTTGCTGTCGGGATGCCCCTCCTGTCGGTAAGCGCGCTTCATTATTCAATTGATGATCTTGATGAGGGCGACAATAAATCAAACCGTCACACTATTGACCTGGAAAAGCGGGACCTTGTTTTCCTGAATCTGGACTACGGGCAGATGGGCCTCGGTGGTGATACCAGTTGGGGAGCCGTTATCCAAAAAAAGTATACATTGCCCGCCCGGGAGTATTCCTACACTTTCTGGATATGCCCTGTGTCACCGAAAACCGGATCCCCAATGAAAATGAGCAAGCAGTTTTTTATTAAATAGAGATGGAAAACATGAAGAAAATAATCTGAATTCGCAAATATTCGAAAAAAAAGGATATTGAATCCTTGATCGATTAAGGTTCTAACCCATCCCTGGAATGTGAGAAACTACTTCATCATCCTCAGAAAGAAAAAGGTTTTTTCAAAGAAGAAAGTAGACAATTTTGCGAAAATTAATAAGCTTCCCGGCTGCGGCAGTTATTTTTTTATTGGTTTCCACTAGTTACGCTCAAATTGTTCAGAAGGAAATACCCGCTGAATACGGCTATATCGTGAAACCGGGTCAGGCTGTTCCTGATTTTGATCTCGTTCTTCCTGGCGGAGAGACAATAAACACCACAGCCCTGCGGGGCAGGGTGGTAATGCTGCAGTTTACGGCCAGTTGGTGCGGAGTCTGCCGCCGGGAAATGCCGCATATTGAAAGTGAAATCTGGCAGAAACATAAAGATAATCCAGACTTTGCCCTTTACGGCATTGACTTGAAAGAACCTGAAGAAACTGTCATCGGATTCCGAAAGCAGATGGGCATCACCTATCCTCTCGCCCTGGATCCGGATGGTGAGATTTTTTACAGCTTTGCCGCCCAGGGCGCGGGAGTCACCAGAAATGTGATCCTGGACCGTGCGGGGAAGATAGTCTTTATGACCAGGCTGTTTAAGGTTGAAGAGTTCAATGAAATGAAAGAGGTTGTCGAAAGACTGCTGGAATACAACCCCGCCAAGTGAACTCACCTGGTAAATATTCTCTCGGATTGCACAGGCGGATTCAGCCTGTTCTACCTGTCAGCGGACAGGCACGACTCTCCTTCGGCCGTGCCCGTAGACCCAATGAAATGTTGCTCCTAAATTCTGTTTTTCTTCCTGGTTATTCCCGCAATTCCCAGAATGCCGGCACCCAGCAGAAATAGTGTTGCCGGTTCTGGAACCGGGGCTGAATCGTGGGATAGTTCAGCCTGGAACTGTAGGTCAGCTGTCATCCCCATCATGGAAGCGGGAAATAACATGCCTGGCGCTGTAGAGAATCCGACATAATATTCACCGTCAGCATACGCGTCAGAGCCAAAGGTGCCCGCCATCCCGGCATAGTAGTAGGGGAGGTAAGAGGATGTCAGGGTATAGGTAAATATGTAATCGGTTTGATTATCGAGCAGCAGATTTATGCCGGTTATGGCTACTTCCTGGGTGGCGAATTCGTAGCCCAGTGTTAACTGGGTATTAAACAGGGATGTGGTGGTGTCTGAGGCATTATAAATGTTGAAGTCAAAGGTAGTGCCATCGTATTCGGTAGCAATCCAGGTGGTGATGCTTTCCAGGATGTTGGTGGATTCCGGGGTGTCAACATAGAAAGACTGGCCCAGAGTGGTGTTCACATCAGTAAAACTGATACCACCGTAAGGAGCCGTCGGATCAGATTCAATAACAGTCGCAAAAGCGCTGCCGCAGCTTAGAAAGGTTAAGAAACAGATAAGGAGAATGACATAGTAGTTTCTGTTCATTTGATAATTTCCCTCCGGATTGAATTTTTCGTCGCTTACAGGATGCTGCAAGTCAGACTCCTGCAAACCTTTTTAAATCACCATTTTGAAAGATTTGGAATTGTTTGGTTTTAAGTTTAATTTATCGCGTTGTCTGTTAAGGATTTTTTGTTGATACCTTGTCGTTAACATGCAATTATCATGCCAGTGCCGGTGGCCGTTGACTTGGCGATCTCTTAAGGTATTAAAAATCCTGTTAATAAAGAAAAATATGTAAATATTTATAGCAGTATTTACTGGTTTTGGAAGCGGCTGTGTATTTGTCCGGTCCAACTCTGTTCTTTTAGCTGTTGATAACACAGGGTTTGGCTGAATTTAACCATTAATTTAAGTCCCTGAAGAAATGCATTTTTTACCTGTAAAGATATCTTACAGTTTTACAAATTATGAAGTTTTATGATTCATCGATAGAACTGCTTGAACCCGGAACCAGGCAGACAGATAAGGAAAAATAGTCTCCTGTGAAGAGGGTAAGGAGAAAGATAGGGGGTATTGCTATGCTAAGATTTGGCAATGGATCGACGAAAATTTATTGACACAGCTGTTTTGTCGGGCTTCGGGCTCTCATTCGGATCCCGTTATGTTTCTGCTTCTGCAGTAAAGGAAAAGGGCATCAGGGGCACTTTCTCCCTGGATGAAAACAAGGCTTCAACCTACATTAACGCTCCGATAGAACCTGTCCGAATAATCCAGATTGCCGACACCCACCTTTCAATGGATGATGAAAGGGGGCTGGCGTTCAGGGAATTCAGTGGCCGAATGGCTGGTGGTTACAGAAAGAATATTCATTTCCAGACCGGTGAGGTGATCACAGCGGAAGATTCCTTCCAGCAAACATTACTGACGGCCAAAGAGCAGGGCGCAGATTTCCTGGCCCTTGCCGGAGATATTTTCAGTTTTCCTTCCGAGGCTGCAGTGGAATGGGCTTTGGATCGTTTGAATGAAACAGGCATTCCTTTTGCCTACATCGCCGGGAATCACGACTGGCACTACGAAGGGATGAAAGGAAGCTCCCGGAAAATCCGCGAAACCTGGACTGATAAACGATTGAAACCAATGTACCAGGGTAATCATGCCCTTTACGCGGACTATGAAATTGGCGCAATCAAGATTGTATGTATCGATAATTCGACATATGAAATATTACCCGAACAACTCGACTTTTTCAGGACACAGGTGCAAAAAGGAATCCCGTTTCTTTTAATGATGCACATCCCGCTTTATATGCCGGGCAGGAGCATGGGATTTGGCTGCGGACATCCGGAATGGGGAGCGAAATCGGACAAAAATTTCATCATTGAACGGCGTGAAAAATGGCCGGAAACCGGACATTCCGAAGTAACGATGACATTCCTCAAAGAGGTTTTTGCGGCGGATAACCTGTTAATGGTGCTGGCTGGTCATACCCATCGCCAGTCGCTGGATATAAAAAACGGTATTCCGCAGATTGTCTCAGGACATAACGCGGCGGGAAATTTCATTGATGTGAAAATCGATGCAATGAAAAAAATATAAATATCGCATAGAGTTTTTCAGAAGAGATCAGTTCGATTTAAACTTTCCGGTACGGCGCAGAAGGTTTGAATTTTCAGGTAAAAACAGTAATTTAACAGAAATTGATAGTCCGCATAGCAGGTGCTGATCCGGGTTCGAAAAACATATTGAGCGAACCTGTATCATTGTTTCAGTCGTTTTCCTCGACAGTCAGCTCTATTTTCTTCATCAGTTTATAGACCGGGTATGGGTGGTAATCGCCGCCCCATTGCGGGGCCAGGTATTTATCGAAGAAATTCCATTTCAGCAGCCCGTCATCGGTTTCCGGTTCAAGCAGGTAAGCAGCCAGGTTTCCCAGGGCCTGTCCGGTTCTCACAAAAAAGGTTCCCTTGGGGAACGATTTTTTGACAGTTTCAAATTCACCTTCGATTGAGGTATTGCGATGACCCTGGTTCAGCATGGCCTCCCCGATGATTTTATTGATTTTGAATTGTTCGACTTCAAGATCAGTTTTCTCACGCAGTTTTTCAATGATTATCCCATGCATATTCAAATTTTCTAACACGCCTTCATCCGGGTGAGAAAGAATGTAGGCAAACGGCAGATCAGTTTCGGATGTAGCGACGGAATCCGCTAAATAAGGGACGGTAACGGTTCTTTTCTGGTCAGTAGGCCGGTATCTATTGCGACCGTTCTGATCTGTATATTCTTCTACCACAAAAGACTTTATCGTGACTTTTTGGGGAGTTGGCGCGGGCATGTAATCCAGGGCGATTTTGTGTCCTGCGGGATTATTCCCCTTCTCGATGGTTCTCAGGTCGGCAGCTCCAACCGCTGCCTTTATCAGATCCCTGTTTTCAGCTGAATAATCCAGGATGGATTTCAAGAGATGATAGGCCCCCAGGACTCTCGACTTGTAATCCGCGTAAACATAGTTTTCGTTGAGTATTGCCAGCCGGTTTCTCAGGCCGATGTAATTGGTGATGTAGCGCGGAGAGGCCGCGTGGAAGATCCAGCCTTTTTCAGGTTTCATGTTGTCGACGAAATTTCCGTAGAAACAGTTTTCGGTTTGATAGGTCTTCAGCATCCGTTCCTGGATGTCCGGCATCATTTCATCTCTCATGAAATGTCTGAGCACGGCATCACTGTTCGGATTTATGCTCCAGGAAAAGGTAACCGGTTCTTCATGGTAGGAGCCGTTGGTTGTGTGGCAGTCGACAAACACGGCAGGGTCCCAGCGATTCAGGATGTTTTGAACAACACCCCTTATTTCAGGGGATTCGAGTTTCATTGAATCCCGGTTCAGGTCCAGGTTCTGCCCGTTGTGCCTGGTGCCGACTCCGTTTTCCGGGCCGTTCTGTCGGGGACGGTTTTCCGTGCTTATCCAGTCATTTCCGTCAGCGTTGAGAATCGGTGTAATGAGTACAACCGCATCTTTGAGGATTCTTGAGTATTTGGTATGGAGCAGGTCACGGAGAAGCATCAAAGAAGCTTCTTTACCTTCCACTTCACCGGCGTGTATGTTGGCCTGTATATAGACCACTACCCGGTTGTCATTTTTAAGCTCTTCCGGATTCCCGGGCATCGGGTCGGCGACTATGACCAGGGGAAGCTTTTTGCCGAAAGCAGTAGAGGCGAGGTATTCCACGGCTGCGGCAGATTCCCGAGTAGTGACTTCCTTAATGAAATCCATCACTTCGGAATAGGTGGATGTACTTTTGTAGCCTGATTTTTCGGCGACGGTTAGAGGAAGCTGCTGCCCCCATAGAGCAAGATTGAAGAACGAGAACAGTAAGCAGTTGATAATTAGAGTTTTCATGAGCGTTCGTCGATTGATTATTGGTTTGGTTTAAAAAATATACCAGATGGTGGATGTTCAGGATACGGAGGACAACGATAAAGGGGGATTTAGTTAACTCCCGTCAATGTAATGTTTAATTGGGAACCAGATTGCTGGCACTCAGGGACGGGCCGTAAGTCCCTGAAACTGAATAGCCTAGGGCGACCGAAGGGAGCCCTGGGTAAAAATTTTCATAATCATGTCGGAGCCCTGTAGGGGTGACACAAATAATTAATTCTATAGATATTGTTCCTCACATTTCAGGCCGCGTTTCAATTCGATGTCCATAACGTACGAATCTAAAAATGCCGAGGTTTTACTGGTTTTAAGCTCGCGCTTTCAGTGCTCGCTCTACATAATGGGATTTTATTGACCCAGGGCTCCACCGAACCTTCGGTCCGGCGTCACCCTGGTCTATTCGATTTCAGGGCTTTCAGCCCGTTTTAGGGTGGCTTCAGATTTTTTGGGGCAGCTAATATGGAAGCGAACCTTGCCCTGTTCCCTGACTTGCTGCGGTTAGACATTTCCTGACTGGTCGCGGTGGAAAAAATGTGTGAAACGAAAATGTCAATCAGGGGAGTTACTACCGCCGGAAAAAGTAATAAGATTGTCATCCAGGACAGAAATCAACTTCCGGAGGATAAATCAAATGAAAAAGTACGTGTTGAGTTTCTTGAATGTAATGATATGTGGATTCCTGTCGGTTCCAGCAATTTCGGCGGCAGCGGAAACTGATCTCTGGCAGCAGGGGATCAGCCTGATACCTTACCCGCAGGAAGTGTATCTTGATGGGGACTCTTTTAGATTCGATAGCGTGGTAAACATCCTGCTGGATAATGATGCCTCTGCGGAAGACATATTCGCTGCTGAAGAGCTTTCCCAGAGCCTGGAGGACCTATTTGGAATTAAGACGGCTGTCGGCGGTAATTCATCTGGAAGTATTATTGCCATGACCGGTGAAGGTGCCCCTGAGAAGGGATTCGGCCAGGGGTACATCCTCACTGCCGAACCTGGCCGGATTACAGTTCGCGGTCGGGGCGCGGGACTCTACTACGGAACCCGCAGCCTGGTCCAGCTGATACAGAAAGGCCGCGCCGGCTGGATCGTGCGCGGGATGAAAATCGTTGACTGGCCTGACATAAGGTACCGGGTTGCCCACTACGACACCAAGCACCACCAGGACAAGGCCGAATATGTCCGCCGGTTTATCCGTGAACTGGCTGAATACAAGATGAATATCCTGCTCTGGGAGTGGGAGGATAAATTTGCCTACCAGAGTCACCCGGAAATCGGTGCCCCGGGGGCGTTCACCCCTGACGAAATGAGGGAGTTCACCCGCTACGCGCAGCAGTATCATGTGCAGATTGTTCCCCTTGTGCAGGGCCTGGGGCATGTGAGTTTCATTCTCAAGTGGCCCCGGTACAAACACCTGCGAGAAATTGAAGCCTCCAACTGGGAATTCTGTCCGTTGAAAGACGGCTCCTACGAACTCCTCTTTGACCTCTGGGACGAGGCTATAGCCGCCACTCCGGGATCAGAATTCATGCACCTGGGAACGGATGAGACCTATGAACTGGGGCTGGGTGAGGAATGCGGCTGCCGGGCCAAAGCCGATGAGATTGGCCGGTACGGACTGATGCAGATCTTTCTTGAGCGCTGCCATGAACATATCAGCAAGCAGGGCCGCCGGGTGATCAGCTGGGGCGGTGAGTACCGGCCCGGAGAAAGTGTCAAACCGCCCGAGGGCTTGATTGTCGCCGAGTTCTCCGAGGACCTGGATATTGCCAGGGCTTCCCGCGACGCCGGTTATCCGGCCTGGGTGTACGATCCCAATCCGGGCATCGAGCACCTTTTCCTGCCTTATTTCTACCGGATCAGGAGAGGTGAGAAAACCATCGGGGCCCTGGAAAACTCTTACCGCCGGCTGAGTGTCGCCGCCAAAAGCGGTCTCTTCGAAGGGATGGTGAATACCAGCTGGGACGACAGCGGGCTTCACAACCAGGTGTGGATGATGAGCTGGATCAACAGTGCCGAATTTTCCTGGAGCGGAGCCTCGCCCGGCCTGGACGAGTTCATAGATAAATATTTCGTCAGTTATTACGGGCCTGATGTCCGGGATATGCGTGAGCTGTTCATGCTTTTCAATGACGGCGGTTACTACTACATGGATGCCTTTGAACACAAGGTGTGGCACCATGGTGATGTCGGGAAAACCCACCTTCCGGACCTTCCCCGTGGTGATGCCGTGGAGTACGATCCGTTCTGGAACAGGGAGTACGCGGACATGGTCTCCTGCAGCCGCAAACAGCTGACTGCCATGGAGCGCGCCCGGCTGATCTGCCGCTCTAACATGGAAGCGGGTGTGCGCCACCAGTATGATTTTGAGGTTTTCCTGACCATGATCGACCTGGTTTCCCATACCGCCCGTACCTACGTCACACTGGCTGAACTGGAAGATACTATTAGAGAAGCCCACCGGGCGCATTTTGTCAGTAACTCTCTGGTGGTTAGTAAGTTGGAGCAGGCCGCCGGGATTGTGGAGTCCAACCTGGCTGAACGAAAAATGATATTCGATAACCTGGTAAAGGTCTGGGAGAAGGTAAGACTGCCTAAGGGGATGGACACGCCGGAGAAGAAGTTCTTTTTTCAACAGGACCGCGCCCGTCATTTTGCCTTTCGCCGGCCCGATATGAGCTACCTGATCTGTGACGAGCAGAAACTGGGCCTGGAGGATTACCTGGCGAATTTGAAGGAATACACGGACTTGTACAGGAAGACTTACAGCCGGTTTTTAAAATAAAAAAGGATTGCAGGTAAATATCCGAGAGATCTATGGGAAGATATTGGCTTTTCGGGGCTGATCATAGAACACATTCCCGCAGGAATTTTTATACTAATTCCTGATTATGTTTATTTCTATTTAATGGCGGCCAATGACCGGGAGATCATTCGTCATATACGACTTCAACGCAGTTAATGTATTTTTGCAGCTGCGCAACCTGGTTACGAACTTCATCAACGTCCTGTCTATTCGCGGCCTGTTCAATGAGGCTCCCGATTCTTGTGATCTCATCAAATCCGTAACCGCCTCCCAGGCCTTTAAGTGAATGACCTCGCTGCCCAATACTCTCAAAATCTTTTGATTCCAGAAAATCCAGGATTTGTTTGGCTTCCATGAGTCGATGTTCAAGAAAGCCTGGAATAAGGTCTTCGAGATCAGGATCACCATGTACGATTATTTTTTCAACATCATTTTTTTGCTGGGTCATTAAACAACTCCCCGTTCATTTCATATTGTGCAGTCCCAAGTCACAGGACTTTTATATTATTGCTTTGGGCTGAATTTCGGGGCCGTGATAGAAACCCTGTTCATTGTGAACTTCACGCAGGCGAGGAAGAAAATCAGCGCCCTGCATTAAATTTTATTCTACTACTGACGGGAGATTTACTCAATAGCATGTTCTGGAAAAAGGCAGCTCTCTGCTAATGGACTTTAATTCAAACTCTTTTAGCGAGTTTCTTGAATTCAGCCGCCTCGATTTTTGATTTTCGGCCCATGTGGCAAGGGCGGATCAAACCATATTCCAGCAGGAATTCCTGTCTGGGTAAAAATGTATTCTGAAACGAGGCGCAGGTGACAATCCGGATATTTTAATCCGGAGAAAAAATGCGGATTGCTTAAATTATAAAGTCAAAGAATAGCGTCTTTAGAAAAACTTTTGACATGTACTATGAGTTTTGTCAACATGGCTTGGACATTTATTATCAGGACGAATTTTTGTTCCTATAAATAATCAAATTATGTTTTAAAATGAATATCGAGAACGAATTTAAATTATTGGTGGTTGATGATGAGCCGGATGCTCTCAAAGCTATGGGACGATTTCTGGCACGAACCGACTACAAGCTGATATTTTCTGACAATGGTTCCAAAGCCCTTGATATTCTATCGAAAGAATCGGTATCACTGGTCCTTCTTGATTTGAAAATGCCCGGCATGGATGGTTTTACGGTGCTGAAAGCCGCCCTGGAAAAGCAGCCGGATCTCAAAGTGATAATCCTGACCGGTCACGGAGGTGTGCAGGAAGCGGTAAAAGCATTAACCATGGGAGCGGTTGATTTTTTTGAAAAGCCGATTTCTCCCAAGGTCCTGCGTCAAAGGATATCCCAGATTTATTCCATATGGCAGCTGAAGCAGGAAAACCAGATGCTTCGATCCCGTATAGCAGGTCAGTTTCAGTTCGATGAATTGGTCGGCGAATCTCCATCAATGTTGAAGCTCAAGGATATGATTTCGAGGATCGCCCCAACCGATTCTTCGATTTTAATCCAGGGTGAAAGTGGTACAGGGAAAGAACTTGTCGCTCGGGCCATTCACTATCACAGTAATCGTGAGTCAGAAGTTTTTATGCCGGTGGATTGCGCGGCAATAACCGAGAGCGTGATGGAGAGTGAGCTTTTCGGCCATGCCAAAGGAGCTTTTACCGGAGCTAACCAGGCTTCTCTTGGGCTGATCCGTTCGGCTGACAGGGGGACACTTTTTTTGGATGAAGTCGGTGAACTGTCAATGAACATGCAGGCGAAGCTTCTCCGGACTATCCAGGAAAGAACAGTGCGCCCTGTTGGCTCAATGAACCTGAAACCGGTGGATATCCGAATAGTTGCAGCGACTAACCGCGATCTGATGAAAGCTACGGAAGACGGATCTTTCAGATTGGACCTGTACTATCGTTTAAGCGCCATCACCTTGGTGGTCCCTCCATTGCACGAACGATATGAAGATATTCCTATGCTGGCCCGGCATATTGCCGGGAAGTTGAAAAATGAAGGTCTCCCGCCCAAGCGTTTTTCGAAAGAGGCCTTGACTCTCCTGAGCAACTATAATTGGCCGGGAAATGTAAGGGAACTTGAAAATGTAATCAGGAGAGCCATGGCCTTTGCTGTCACTGATACCATCAGCCCTAAAGATCTTGAATCCATTTCCGAAACTGCCACGGAGGTTTCTTCCCCCAATCCTTCATCCGCAGCAACTCTTTCTGATTATGAGGCCAAAGCCATCCGCAGCACGCTGGAACAAACCGGCGGTAATCGCCGCAAGGCTGCTGAAATCCTTGGCATCAGTGAAGCAACACTGTACCGCAGGATAAAGGAATACAATATTTAGGCTTTCGACTTTTGTCAATAAGGCTATCCCTGGCTGTTGCCTGGTCTATCCAACTGAGAGACTATTTCAATACTATCCCGCATTTTGAGAGAGATTCAGGAATTTCTCTGTTCTTTTCACTCCGCTGGACTCCCTGGAATACCGGAAATACGGCAGATAATGCTTTGGAACTGATCTTGCTTATCGTCCAGAAGAACATAGTTTCAATAGGATCATGAACATGGAAATGACTGGATTAAGAGAGACGTCCACAGGAAAGCATGACTGTTTAATCCTTGGACAGGGAAGCAGGATGCGGAAACTGCTGCACCTCCTGGAGCTCAAATATAATGAAGTCCGCGTTGCCGGCAGCTGCGGGGAGATTGACAATCTGCCTCCCGGATACTCCGCGGATTTGCTGCTTATAGCTGATGGTCCCCATAACGAACTCAATAAAGATCAGTTGAAGGGTATCAAGGAACGGATAAATCCCCGGGCCACAGTCTGCCTCGCAGATTATTTTACCCGCAAGCAGGAAATCGAACTACGCTCCGCAGGGCTGGTTTTCCTGGGGAACTATAAAACATTTTTTGCCTTTTCAGAAGGAATTCTAAATCAAAAGCCCTACCGATTCCACAAGGTCAAATTGCCTGCGCAAAAGGTGAACAACCAGGAAGTGAACAAATGTTCAAGGAGCGAACTCGCCCGGCAGGTGGAAGTCCGTCTGTCAGGCAGGAAACACAGGCTTGGCAGCCTGGTTAGGAAAGGCACATTCAGGTCGGTATCCTTTTCCTGTGATATCCTGAACCGATTACTCGAACTTGTGGTAGGACTGTTGGTCTGTCTGTTTTTTGTGCCCCCCCTTATTTTTTTTCTTTTCCTTAGAAAACTCACCTGGGGTATACCGGTCTTTTCTGCCCAGAAAATTATCGGGGCCGGGGGGCATTTTGTGACCATCAGGCGTTTTAACCGGACTGTTTCATTCCTCCAGAATATTCCCCTCTATTTTGAATTGCTGACTGGTAAGCTTGCCTTGGTGGGACCGGCAATAACTGATTGGGAGCTCCGTTCCGCTGTCCCTGCTGAAGGATATATTCGTACTCTTAAACCAGGCATAGTTTCCCTGTGGCAGGTAAGGCAGGCGAGCCGGATTTCCCACGAAGGGCAGGAGGCTATTGACTGGGAGTATATTTTTAAAAAACGCCCGGTTTACGATTTCCTCCTCCTGCTTCGGTTTATTCCGGCCATGCTGTACAGGGAATCCAGCCAGAACCATCCTGAAATCCTTAATCTTTTCGGACTTGATATAGCCAATATAGATATGCAAACGGCAATGAATCAATTGGATCAGACCATAACCAATGCCGAACATAAAAGTGTGTATTTTGTAAATCCGGACTGCCTGAATAAAATGAGTACTGATAAAGATTATTTCCAGGTGTTGAAAAATGGCAGCCTTATTTTTCCGGACGGCATAGGGCTGACCGTGGCAGGGAAGCTTCTCAATACTCCCCTTAAGGAAAATATAAACGGCACCGACATGTTTCCTTATATATGCCGTTTGGCCGCCGAGCGGGGATATTCGCTGTTTCTCCTGGGGGGTAAACCGGGCATAGCCGCAGAAACTGCCAGGGTTATTGAGGGGAAATACAAGGTTAAAATCGCTGGAACGGCTCATGGGTACTTCGACCATGACTCGGAAAGCAACGCGATGGTTGAAAGCGTAAACCAGTCAGGGGCTGACATACTTCTGGTGGCGTTCGGGGCCCCGCGGCAGGAAAAATGGATCGCGACCCATTGTGAACAACTCAAGCCCAATATCCTGATGGGTGTCGGCGGCCTTTTTGATTTCTATTCCGGAAACATAAAGCGGGCACCGGTCTGGATGAGAGAGATCGGCCTGGAATGGATATATAGGATTCTACAGGAGCCGGGCCGCATGTGGCGGCGTTATGTGATCGGCAATCCCCTGTTCATTTCAAGGGTCATCCGGTGGAAATTTGTATCCAGATAATGAGGAGGGAACCGAGTTGGGGGAAAAGAATTACCGAAGCAAGGAGAGGAAGAATAATGGTACCCAATGATACCAGGGGACGCGATAAACAGGTCCCAGTACTTATATTCAAGGGCAGTTGGAAGGTCAATTTCCAGTATAGGATGAAAATCTGGATATGGAGATCTACAATCAAGCTGACCTATGGGTTGAAGAGGGCTCTGGATTTAGGGGTTTCCACAGCGGCCTTGGTGGCACTGTCTCCTTTGTTCATTCTAACGGCTTTTTTCATTTACATTGAGGACCCGGGACCTGTTTTCTACACCCAGATAAGGGTTGGTAAAGACGGCCGTCATTTCCGTTTTTTCAAGTTTCGCTCGATGATAATCGGGGCAAGTAAGATTAAGGAAGACCTCAGCGACCAAAACGAGTCAAGTGATGGGGTCATATTCAAGATGAAAGATGATCCGCGGATCACGCGGAGCGGGCGAATTATCCGCAAATTCAGCATCGATGAACTGCCTCAGCTGGTTAATGTTCTCAAGGGTGATATGAGCCTGGTTGGCCCCCGGCCCCCACTGCCGAAGGAGGTCTCCCAGTATACCCTGGAACAACGTAAGCGCCTTCATATCCGTCCGGGAATTACCTGCTCCTGGCAGGTGAGCGGCAGAAGTGATATCCCATTTAATGACCAGGTACAACTTGATCTCAAATACATACAGGCTTCTGGATTTATTACAGACTTAGTGCTTCTGTTAAAGACAATTCCTGCAGTATTAACCGGCAAAGGGGCCTACTAAAGGAGCTCATCTTATGGACATACAGATCACAGCCACTCAACATGGAACAATCGGCATTGCAGCGCCCAAGGATAGAATAGACGCTGTAAACAGCAGAGCGCTGCGAAGACATTTCGATCTGGCGCTTAAGAAAACCAACCAGTTCATCTTTGATTGCCGAAAACTGGATTTTCTGGACAGCACGGGACTGGGTGCCTTGGTTTCATGCCTTAATAAGGCGAATTCCGCCCAAGGGGAGCTTTGCCTTTTTGGCATAAATCCCAAGGTGAAAATTATCTTCGAGCTCACCCAGGCGGACAAGCTCTTCCCTATCTTCACTGATATGGAATCCGCCCTGTCATCTTTCGCTAACAGAAAAACATCAGAGGAATTATCCCAATGAAAACTCTGCTGATTGTTAAGGAAAAAGAGTTCAGCTGGCTCGGTTCGACTTTCCAGAACTGCCATCCTCTTGCTACCCAGATTTGCAAGAAACCTCTTCTGGAATATTTTATCGATTTTTCAATACTCTGCGGCATTAATGATATTCGCCTGGCAACCGATGCCCCGACTGAGGAGCTGGTTGACCAATTTGGCCAGGGCAGTCGATGGGGAATTTCACTGGATTATTCTCCTGTCAGGGAAACGGATGAACTCGATGAAATAATTCAGAAAAATAGTCTCTACTGTAAAGATTCCCGGCTTCTGGTAGTTAAAGGCTTCTGCTTTCTTCATTACGATAAAAATATTGATTACAAATATTTCATGCATAATGTTGAGCCGGGGGAGCTGTCATCCTGTGAAACCGGAAGCGTGCGGGTTATGGATGATTTATCCCAGTCAGGTACTGTGCCGGCTTCTGACTCTCCCACCCTTTCACTGTCCCCGGTTTCAAATGTTGGTGATATCCATCGGCTATCAATGGAAATCCTGATGGATCATTCAGATCAATATGTGCTTCCTGGTTACAATAACGAAGACCATATATATATCGGGCACAATGTAACCATCGCCAAGAAAGCAAAGATAATTCCACCGGTAATGATCGGCAACCATGTGCAGATTTATGGGGAAACAGTGGTTGGGCCGGGAGCAATTATTGGAAGTGATGTGATCATTGACGCCCACAGCAGCGTACAGGACAGCGTTATCTTCGACAAGACCTATGTCGGGGAGCATCTCGAATTGAAAAACAAGCTTCTCGGAGGTAACTTGATTGTGGATCCTGATACCGGCACGCAGGTTCACCTGGAAGATCCTCATTTGCTGTCACAGGTTAAATCCTCAAAGAAAAGCCTGCCATTAATACACAGGATTTTCCACCAGATTACAGCTTTACTGGCAGTTATCATAATGGCTTTGCCGTATGCGGCCTTCGCGTTGATCCTGAAGCTTCAAAAACGCTGGTTGAATGAAAAAGAAACTGTATTCATAAACAGCAGCGGAAGGACTGTCGAATTGGTCCGGGTCACCATAAAAGATGACGGGTTGGTCGGCAGGATTGCAAGGTCCCTGTCGCTAGAGCGGTTTCCTGTTCTCATTCGGGTTATGCAGGGCAAGCTGGCATTAATAGGTTCCAGGGCGTTACCGGCAGACGAGGAGAACCGAAAGGTCCTGGACGAATACCAAGCCTACCGGCCAGCGGCATTTAGCTATGCTGAGGCGGAAAGCTGGCCTGCCGAGGATTCGGACTGGGAAATTGTCGAAAGATTTCACTTGGCCAGGCGAAGTCTTCTTCGCGATTATTTAATGGCTCTCAAGGCGGTTCTGAATAGTTTTAACTAGGAGAAAGCTTCATGAAGATTTACCAGAAGATATTGGAAGATGTTTGTATCATAATCCCCCACGGCCGCCTGGATGCGTCAAATACGCACTATATTCAGAAAAGCCTTAGTGAAGAGGCTGAAAAGGAGGGGAGGGTGGTCATGGACCTGTCTTCACTTGAGTTTCTGGACAGCAGTGGGCTGGGCGCTATAATTTCACTGCTTCGAAGGGTTAAAAAGAATGACGGGGATATGAAGCTGGTCTGCCCTGCCGATAAAATCCGCAGGGTTTTTGAACTGACCCGGGCCGATCGAATGTTTGATATATACGATGACTGCGAAGTCGCCGCGAAAAGCTTTCCCAGGGGGAAAGCATAATGGTAGATAAGCTGACCCTGGGATTTCCTGCACATTTTAAGTATGTAAGGATAGCCTCGGTATTAGGGGTGCAGGCAGCTCAGTTCATTGACTCCGAATCTGATCCAGAGGAACTATTGGAATTTGCCCATGCTTTTGAGCTGGCAATCAGTGAAGCAGTCACAAATTCAGTAAAGCATCAGCGTTCCCTTTCAAGATCCTCAAAAATTGTTGTCGAAATCGAAATCAGTAGAACGGAAATGACAGTCGCGGTAATGGACAGCAATCCGCATTTTGATATTACGCAAATCCCGGCTCCGGAGCTTGATGCCCATCCAGAGAACGGATATGGGATTTATATAATGAGAAAAATTATGGACAGGGTTGAATCCCGCAGGGAAAACGGGTGGAACATTTTAATAATGACCAAAAAAAGACCGGGAGTGTGATCAGTGTTATCGATCATTATTGTCAGCTTCAATACATGTAACATTCTGCGGGAATGCCTGAAGGCTCTTTTTGACAACTCCCCCGGGGGAGGTCTGGAGGTTTTTGTTGTAGACAATGATTCTCGGGATGGATCAGCGAATATGGTACAGGAGGAGTTCCCCGTCGTTAATCTCCTGGCCAATGATAAAAATCTTGGCTTCGCGGCGGCTAACAATCAGGCCTTCAGGGAAGCTACAGGAAAATATATTATCCTTTTGAATCCCGACGCGTTTGTTAAGCCCCATGCTGTCGAGAAAGCTGTGGCTTTCATGGACCAGAATTCGGGATGCGGGATTTGCGGCGGGAGGCTTGAATCTCCAGACGGCTCGCTTGATCCCTCGGCAAGGCGCTTTCCAACATGGTTGTCCAAGTTTTTTACCTTAACTGGAATTAGCAGCCGTTTCCCGGCTTCACCTTTTTTTAACCGTCATGATTTCGGGGGATTTGCCCACGACAGGCCAATCGAAGTCGACTGGGTTCCCGGAACCTTCACTATCCTTCGAAAGGACATGCTTTCCCAGATAGGATATTTTGACGAAAGGTTTTATATCTACTATGAAGAAACCGACTTGTGCCTTCGCGCTAAAAAGGCCGGCTGGAAAATTTATTTTACTCCTGAGCCTGAGGTCATACATATAGGAGGGGCTTCCAGCCAAACCCGCAAGGATGAATCCTATGATCCGAACGCCTCCCAGGTTCAAAGTTTCAGGATGAGGAGTGAATGGCTCTACTATCGAAAAAACGAGGGACTGCTGCAGGTAATGGCAAATGCCGGTATTGAGATGGGATGGCATCTGCTTCGATTGGTCGTCAACTTCCTGCCGGGCCGATCATATGCAAGGGAAAAAAGGGCCTATTCCGCATCCACAGTAAGGGTAATAATCAAATCACTTCGCGACACAAAATGGGGAAGCATCAGTCCGGCTGTGCCCTGGTAAAGATTATGCAGTTATTTAGTAATATCCGATCCGATCTCTCAACCTACCAGGGCGACTGGGGTGCCCAGGGATTCTGGGCCATGATTGTCTACAGATTCGGCAGATGGCGTTACAGGATACGGCCGGGCATTTTTCGCAAACCTTTTTCCATTATCTACAAAATCCTGTATAAGCTTGTCCAGATTATCTGCGGGATTGAATTGCCCTGCGAGGTTAATGTGGGAAGGAATTTTCGCATTGATCATTTTGGAGGCATTGTAGTCAGCGGCTACGCCAGTTTTGGCGACAATTGTGTTTTGCGCAACGGGGTCACTGTAGGGCTGAAGAATATTGAAAATAAGACGGCTCCCAACATTGGAAACAATGTAAATATTGGGGCCGGCGCCAAACTGCTGGGACCTCTGAAAATAGGGGACAACGTGGATATAGGAGCCAATGCCGTGGTTATCAGCGATGTGCCTTCCAACAGTATCGCGGTTGGAATACCCGCCAGGATCATCCCAAAATAGAACTCATTGAAATCAGATCTTCAGGGCAGACTCTGATCCCCAGGAAGGATTTTTTTCCCCGGGGTAAGGCATTCCCCGTTTATTCCTTGACCTAAGGCGCAATGAGTCTGCATGTGGAAACATTCACCCTTGCCGGAAAATATCACTTTCGTCAGGGTATGGAGTTGCCGATCAGTCTCTCAAATTGACTGTAATTTCAGGGGCGTCTTTCCGCTTGATAGTTGCTAATCGTTTTCACTGCAAATAATATCTTTGTAAAAAACATTTGTTTTCAGTTGTTTAAGAAAATTTATCCGATTGGCACGGTTATTGTTATACACCAGTAACAGAGGAGGGGTATTTGAGGATACCTATCGGAGAAAAAATGGACGTTAATGAACCGCAGCCAACTCGGAGAATATATAAATGAAGCAGTTGCCATATTTGAGAGAAATCAGAATAAAGCGGGCGTGTTTGGGTGTTTTGGTTTGCATCCTGCCCCTTTCAGCATGTACCGGGATTTCCCCGAAACAGACGGAACTCAAGGTGCCGAATAAGGATTTTGAGATGTCCCAGCCCGCCAAAACTCATGAATTTTCTTCCCCTGAAACCATTGCGGCAGTTACCCCCACCGAGGAGTACACCTATCGCCTGGGGCCGGGAGATGTTGTTGATATCAATGTCTGGAATCGACCCGAATTATCCAGGATCAACATCATTGTCAGCCCGGACGGAGAAATTGCCTTGCCGCGGGTGGGGATTGTGAACGTCCTGAATCGAAACCTGGCGCAGGTACAGGAAGAGATCACCAGCAAACTGGCCTTTTATTACGAAAATCCTGAAATGACCATTTCTATTCAGGAATTCCATAACAATAAGGCTTTTGTGCTCGGTCAGGTCAGCAAGCCCGGTGTTGTTAATTTCCCGGGGAGGGGGACCCTGCTTGAAGCCCTGGCTCTTGCCGGGGGGCTTCCCTACCACGGCAAGGAAACATTTTTAACCAAATGCGCAATTATCCGGGGGAGGGATATCGTTATCTGGATAGATCTGCAGGATCTGCTGGACAATGGAAATATGGCATTGAACGCCCATGTCCGAAACAACGACGTGATCTTCATCCCCGAGGCTGAGGATGAGACGGCGTTTGTTATGGGGGAGGTTGCTAATCCCGGAGCTGTCCAGCTGAAACGCGGATTAAGCCTGGTAAAGGCTGTAATGCTGGCAGGAGGACTCACCTCTGACGCCAATCCGGAGATGGTATTTATTCTTCGCCAAACCGAAGAAAAAGGCAATGTCCGCCAGGTGGACCTGAAACACATTCTTGAAAACGGCGATTTCAGCCAGAATTATCGACTGCTTCCCGATGACATTGTCTATATATGTCCCCGGGGCATCAAGAAGTTCAATTACGCTGTGGAACAGCTGCTGCCGGCGCTGCGGGTGTTAAACCTCGCGACAATGGTTAATCAATCCTACGCGTATACCCAGGAACTAAGACAACAGGTATGGAATTAATTTATAAGTCCGGATATTCAATCAGCTGGGATATATGAATCAACAAAAAAGCTTACCAAACAAATTACTGACAAACGCAGTGGTGGGAATGGCGGCCACAATCATTTACCTGGTCAGCAGACTGCTCCTTACCCCATTTGTCTTGAATTACCTGACACTGGCGGAATTTGGACTCTGGTCCATGTGCTTCGTGGTCCTCTCCTACATTTCCATGGGAGCTTTTGGGGTCAACAATACCTACATACGGTATACAGCCAGATTCCGGGCTGAAAAAAGGGATATCGAGATCAGTAAGCTGTTATCCACCGGGATAACTGGAATGCTTATCTTCTGCGCCGTGTTTTTTATTGCACTTTATTTATTCATGCCCCTGATTCTCAGGAGTTTCAACGTCGGTGAGGATATGGCTTCAACCGCGACGATCATGATCCTGGGAACTACAGCCATATTCAGCCTTGACCTTACCCTGGGAGGATTTCGATCCGTGGTTGAAGGGCTGCAGGAAATTGCCCTGGTCAAAAAAATCTACACCGCGGCCGCCCTCGTGGAAATCGCTGCCATAGTGATTTTCATTTCCCAGGGGTCAGGGGTAGTGGGGATGCTCTACGCCTATATTGTAAGGATTGTCCTTGATACAGGAATTTGCATTGTATTCGCCAGGAAGCTGATCCCGACTCTTCGCTTTTCATTAAAACTGATCAACCGGGAACACATCAGGGTTCTTTTTATATTCGGAGGAAAAGTCCAGGTGCTTGGAGCGATTGCCATATTTCTGTCTGCTTTCGACCGCATGGTCATATCAGCCGTAATCGGCCTTTCAGCGGCCGGGATGTTTGAGGTGGGGCGTAAATTCCCATTCACATCCAAAAGTGTTTCCGGAGCCGCCATTGCTCCTTTTTTACCCGCCGCTGCTGATCTGGAAGGTTCCCTGGTCCAGGATTCCCCTCCTTCAATAATGGATCGAAGCGGATCTTACTTCCGGATTGTGATGCTGGCATTGTGTACCGCCTTGATTCCCATGGGATGGACATCGGAAGCCCGAATTGCATGGCCCTCGTTGCCCTGGATCACAGCCCTTATTGCCGGGGGATCCGCGGTCTTCTTCCTTCTGAAGCTAAAGAATAATTTCGCTGGCAATGACCGGATAGCAGAAGATATTTCCAGCCGACTCTATATTGGCGGAATAAGGCACATTAATTTGATCAATGTCACTCTTTTCGCCTTTCTGGCTGCGGTTGCCAGGCCGCTGATAAAGGCCTGGGTGGGCGAGGGTTATGGCGATGCTGTTCTGGTAACGGTTTTTCTGGCCGCGGGATACATGGTTCAACAGAGCACCGGGCCGGTGACTTTGATTTTTCGGGGAATCAACCGATGCGGTCGAGAACTGGAATACCAGCTCATACAACTGGTACTTGCGTTAATCTGGATTCCAGCGGGAACGATCATGTTCGGGCTGAAAGGAACCGCCGGGGCAATCGCTGTTACAGCGGTTGCGGCGGCTGGATTTTTGTTTTGGAGAAGCAACTATACCTTCAGGGTAAGCTTTAAAGAATATGCCCTCCAGACCCTGGTTCCATTGATCATACCTTTGACCATTGCCGTCGGTATATACACGCTGACCTTGTTGATTCCATTCCAAAATCGTGGGACTGCCGCACTGCAGGTGGTCCTGTATGGAGTTTTATACATGATTTTCCTTGTTCCTCTAACCTGGAAGCTGGTGTTGACCAGGGAAGAAAAAGGTCACGCCCTGGATCTGATCCCTTTTTTCAAGAGGGGAGGTGAAACATGTTGAATCAGCAGAAAGGTCAAAATTCATGCCTGAATGGAAAAGCAAGTAAACCCCTCGATATCATAGGCTTTGTTACTCGATATGGGCTGCTTGCCCTGATTATCGGATCCTTTCTTTTCAGCACGATGGTGCCTGTTGTCCTGTTGATCGGGAAACCAGACTATGAAGCCAGCGCCAGGCTCAAGATAGATCCTGTGGTTCCTTCATTAATGACTAAATCTGAAGATCCTTCCATAATCAATTATTTTCATGACTATGCCCGCACCCAGGCAATGCGTCTCAAGGATTTCGAAATCCTGGCCGAAACAATAAACCGGCTTACCCCTGAGGAAAGGGAAGCGATCTTGCCCCCGGGGATAGGAATTGAAAACTCTGTAGCGATTCTGGAAAGAATGATCAGGATCAACACCCTTTCGTTCACGCACCTGCTTGAACTCCGGATTTCCGGGAAAAATGCTGAAGGTCTGGCTGAATTGCTGAACCGGTTGATGGATGTATTTCTTGAAAAAGTCCGTTCGGAAGCGGAAATGAAGGATAAGGAAAGGCTGGATTACCTTAATCAGAAACGAAAGGACCTGTCATCAGCAATCAGTGATATGGAATTTCGCCTGAAAAGCCTTGCTGAAACGATTCATACCGCATCCTTTTCTGAAGATTTTAATGTTTTACAGCAAAAGTCGCAGGAACTCCAGAAACTGGCAGTACAGGCTTTCGGGGCCAGGGTAATAGCAGAAGAAGATTATAACCAGACCTTAATTAAGGCTGATAAAGTGAAGGCCTTGAACCTCGATCCCATGGTCGAAGAAATAGTTATGGATGACCAGTCTATTGACTTCACAAGCTCCTGGACCTATCAACAGCTGCAGCAGATGCGCGGTTCCATTGACGGGGCCACCAAGCAGAATCCCGATCGCATCCTGGTTGAGCAGAGAATGCAGGCGATGCGTGATTATGAGGATGAGCTGCGGGGGGAAGTTCAGGCCGCAGCCAGCAAGATTCTTCACGGGAAGCGGGACCTTGAACTGGAAACAGAATCAATTGAATCATATAAGAAGCTTCAAGCCGCTCTCCAGGCAGAGGCATCAATCGTAGAAGCTGTCGCTAAAAATCAGCAGGATGCCGGTCTTATCAGCCAGGGTTTAATAGAAGGTGAGTCTCTCAGCCAGCAGCTAAAGCATACCAGAGAACTGCTTTTCCGAATCGATACAAGAATTCATGAACTCAAGGCGGAAGGCAAAGCTCCCCTTCGTATTTCCATTGAGTCAAAAGCGCGCAGACCTATCAGTCCCACGGGATCCAATACCAAGAAGCTCCTCCTTGTCTGCCTGGTGGGTGCTTTCGGACTGGCAGGAACCGGATTGCTGGCATACGATTTCTTCGACAACCGTATCCGGAATCCCAAGAATATTACCGAGGCCGTTGGCTATCCTCCTACCTGGCCGATATCAAAGGCTCCGGCTGATGTTCAGTTTGATCAATTGCTGGGTACGGCTCCGAATTCACAACCCGCGATGGCCATACGAAGCCTGGCTATACGACTGAATCGGGAAAGGGAAGAGACCCAGTCACAGGTGTTTCTGTTCACAGGAGTTGAGAGGGGTACCGGCTGCTCAGGCATAACAATAAACTGTGCCCGGGCTCTATCGGATCTGGCGCCCAGGATCCTTCTTCTGGACGGAAGCCTTGACAGTTCCAGGCCTGTGCCGGTTGAGGACCGTGAGACGGCCCGGGCCGGATTGAGCGATTTCCTTGTGGATCAGAAACCCCTGGAAGAATGTATTGTTAAGGATCATGAGAGCGGCCTGGATTATATGCCTGCCGGAACCCGGGGCCTGGACAAGGCCTCCCGGCGGAAGCTGCCCGCTTTCATAAATCTTGTAAGGGCCCAGTACGATGCCATATGTATTGATACCAACCCTGTACTCAAATGCGACCTTACCGAATACCTTGCGATCCAGGCTGACGCGATTGTCCTGATCAGCCAGGGAGACAGTACCTTTTACCGGGATCTCCGACGGGCCACAGAAATTTTAGTAAGACTTGGCGTCCCCGCGATCGCCCCGGTTCTGAACTGGGGAGGGGAAAAGAAAAATGACACGATTGACCAGGTTTTAGCCTTCCTGTCCAATTTCCTGGAGAAAGCTGGAAGACGTTACGGGATTATATACAGTAAGGGAAAAAATAATGGTTCAGAATAATTGCAGTAAGCTGCCGGTACTTTTTGGTTACCACGCATCGAACCTGGGCAACAGTCACGTCGCACTTTCTTTATGCAGCCACTGGCATTCTGAGGGACAGAAGGTCCGGCTTACCGTGCCCAGTGCCGATGATCACCTGATAACTCCATGGATGAATGTCACCATGGGGAAAATAAAGAGGAAACTGGTCTATCGCCTGGGGAATCCTTCCCTGCCAAGAAAGATAACAGAGGACGCTTTCCTTAAGCTGGAGGCCGGAAGTCCGGTCGCCTATCTATGGGCGGGATTGTCCCTGGATGTATTCAGGAAAATCAAGAAAACCGGCACCCGTGTCGTCATAGAAAGAATTAACTGCCACCAGGCCACCTCCAGGAGAATCCAGTCGGCAGCTTATGACCAGTGGAATATTCCCTGGAAAAACCAGATTTCGGATGAACGGATTGCTGAAGAAAATGAAAAGCTTAGTATTGCTGATTCGATTTTTTGTCCCAGCCCTATGGTGAGGCGGTCCATGCTGGAACAAGGATTCCCTGAAGAAAAATTAATGGCAACAAGTTACGGATGGGCCCCGGAGCGCTTCGCCTCGCTGAATCTGCCGAATCCGAAGAATACCCGACCGGTGTTCCTGTTTGTGGGCACTTTGTGCCTGCGTAAAGGAATCCCTCTTCTCCTGGAAGCCTGGCGCAGGGCGAATATTGATGGTGAACTGGTGCTTTGCGGAGGTATTGACCCTGAAATAAGTAATAATTTCGATTTATCGAAGTTTCCAAATGTCAGACATATCCCCTACACCCGGGATGTCGGGATGCTCTACAGGCAGGCCGATGTTTTTGTTTTTCCGACTCTTGAAGAAGGCGGGCCGATGGTGACCTATGAATCCATGGCCCACGGCAAGACCGCGCTGGTTAGTGAAATGGGTGCCGGTGCTATAGCCCAGGATGGGATCAATGCCAGAGTTCTTCCTGATAATGATCCTGATGCCTGGGCCGAAGCTATTGCTCTTATTGCTGGAAATCCTGATGTCAGAATAGACATCGGGGAAAAGGCCCGGGAGAGGGCCAATCAGTTCACCTGGCGGAAAGTGGCTGCCCAGCGGGCTGGTTTGTTGAAAGGAAAATATCCGTTTTTGTGGAATCAATAGTCCCGATAACCAAATAAGAAAGGGCTGCAGGGATAATCCGCGGCGCGAGAGGTTTATACACCCGAAAGCTACAGCAAATGACTAAACAAACCCAGATATCATCAAATCAGGCCGACTGGAGTAGAGAAAAACCGCTTTCCGGTCGGTATGAACCATGGAAAAACCTTTTGATTTCAATCCGCAGGTATCAGAAGCTCGAGGAAAAGGGAGGATTTTTCTTTCGGCTTCTGGCACGGAAGAATGTCATGAAACATCGATTCTGGAGCGCTGTTTGTGGGGCTGATATTCCGATTAACTCCCAGTTGGGAGGAGGCCTTATTATGCCTCATCCCACTGGGATCGTGATCCATCCTGATGCTGTCATAGGCCCAAACTGCCTTATTTTTCAACAGGTCACAATTGGAACCGGACCTTTACCTGGCGTCCCTGAAATCGGAGGACATGTAGATATAGGGGCCGGCGCGAAAATTCTCGGGGGAATTCGAATTGGCGATCATTCCCGTATAGGGGCTAACGCTGTAGTCGTTAAGGATGTGCCGTATGGAGCGACAGTCGCGGGAATACCCGCCCGCATTACCAGTATCCGAAAGGATTTTAAAAATGAGTGATCACGGAAAAGAAGAACTCTGCCTGGCGTATGCGGCTGGCCCTGGAGATGTGGTCAGTACATTTTCCCATTGGCAGCGGGGAGAGGATGATCCTCATCAGCTTGCAATCACCTACAGCGGACAGTTTTTTGATGTGTGCCGCAACCTGGGCGCTCGAGGGGTTGCAATTTCCTCCTGCCCGCGCGCGGACCACATTTTTTCAGGACGGTTCTATGTTGAAAATCTTCCCAAGGGTAAGGAAAGGAAAGGCGCCTGGTTTCATCTGGAACAGATCAGATATCTGAGAAAAGTGATCAAAATAGCTGAATCCCGGGGCGCGGATCTGCTTATAATGTCTGACGCTACCGGACATTTTTTCCCTTTTAAGTGGTTCGCCCCCTCAAATATGTCCTTCGTGCCCTCCATTCACTGCACCCTTTGGTCGAAATTTAGTGCGCCTTCAAGGGTGCAGTCACTTATCAATCGTCTCAACCGGAGTGTGTTCCGCCGGCAGGCCACGGCCATTCTGTGTCTTTCAAAGGACATTCAACGTCAGATCCAGGAGATAGCAGGTTCAGAACACCGTCCTATAATGCCGTTCCTGCCGATATATCGACGAGGGATTTTCGACAAGCTTGCTGAGCCTTCCCAGAATAGTCCTTTCAACCTGCTTTTTGCGGGACGCATGGAAGAAGAGAAGGGTATTTTTGATTTGCTGCAGATGGCTGTTGATTTTAAAAAGGCGGGTCGTTCCGACATACATATACATTTATGCGGAGACGGTTCCAGTGAGGAAATATTGAGACTTAAGGCGTCTGAGAAGGAGGTCGAAGATATATTTTTTATCCATGGATATTGCCGTCAAAAGGAAATGCTGAACCAGATCTCACAAAGTCACGCCTTGATAGTTCCAACGACCACAGCATTCGGGGAAGGTTTTAACAAGGTTGTAATTGAGGGAATCCTTTCGGGAAGGCCAGTGGTTACATCAGAGGCCTGTCCCGCGATTGAAATGCTGCGGGAAGCTGTTGTTGAAGTCCCTCCTGACGACCAGGCGGCCTACCGTATGGCTGTAGAGCGTTTGGCGTCCGACAGGATCCTGTACGATAACAAGCAACAAGCAAGCCTGGCCCTGCGAGACCAGTTTTACTCCCTTGGAAAATCATGGGGGCAGGCCTTGCTTAATGCTGTTGAAAGGCGTTCTGATGACAGCTAGTGCCCAGGGGAACATACTGGTGCCTGTGGTCATGTTCGGGTGGATTCCGGCTGTACTGCTCCTGTTCTATTTGCTGAGCCCCAAAAAGGCGGCGGCGGCGGCATTTGTAGCCGGCTGGATGTTCCTTCCTGTAATCGCTTACCAGTTTCAGGGACTGCCCGATTATACAAAGATGACTGCTACATGCCTGGGAATTCTCCTCGGAGCGCTGGTATACGACCGCCGCACTCTGTTTAACTTCCGGCCAAAGGCCGTGGACATTCCCATGCTTTTGTGGTGCACGGCTCCTTTTTTTTCATCAGTAGCCAACCAGATCCAGGGGAGCGGTGTTTATGACGGGCTTTCAGAAACAATGTACCAGACCATCTCCTGGGGACTGCCATATTTTATCGGGAGGATTTATTTCACAGATCACAAGGGAATAACAATTCTGGCCAAGGCCGTGTTCATAGGGGGGTTGGTTTATATTCCGTTTTGCATGTTTGAAATGATCATGAGTCCCCAGATACATCGCCTGACCTATGGCTACCATCAGCATAGTTTTCTCCAGACCATAAGGGCTGGCGGGTTCCGTCCTATGGTGTACATGGAACACGGGCTCATGGCTGCTATCTGGATGACTTCAGCGACCTCACTGGGTATTTGGCTTTCCTACTCAAAAATGCTTCCATCCAGGATACTGTCTATTCCCACCAATATCCTGATAGTCGTGCTTCTGGCTACTACTTTTATGATGAAATCAACAGGCGCCATTTTCCTGTTCCTGGTTGGGATCTCCTTCCTGTTTCTAACCTTTAAAATGAAGCACACACTTCTCATATGGCTGCTCCTCCTGATTCCTCCCGGATATATAGTGTCCCGTACTACCGGTATATGGAGCGGGGAAAACCTTTCCACCATGGTCTCGGAGAAGTTTAGTCCTGAACGCGGACAGTCCCTCCAGTTCAGGTTCGATAATGAAAAAATACTGATAGACAAGGCCATGGAAGGCACTTTTTTTGGCTGGGGGGGATGGGGTAGATCCCGGGTTTATGATGAGAAGGGCCGCGATATCAGCGTTACTGACGGCCTTTGGATTATCGTTCTCGGAACCCGCGGGATTTATGGAATTACTTTACTTCTCCTGACCATTCAGCTCCCGATGCTTCTCCTGCTTTTCCGTGTCCCCCCAGGGAAATGGGGGACTCAATTATATGCCCCGGTTTCAATGCTGGCAGTCCTGCTGGCCATATACATGATTGACAACCTCTTGAATGCCATGGTTAACCCCATTTTTATGCTATTTACGGGCGGCCTGGTTGGGCTGCTTATCAGGCCGGAGTACAGTGATGGAGAACCTGAGGCAGCAAGCCTGCCCCGGGAGGAAGGGATGGAACAGCAGGGAACCCGATTTATAACAGAAATAACAAGAAAAGGCACAAGATTCATCACAAAAAAAGATAGTTAAGCCTTGTCGGAGAAAACCCCTGGCCATGCAGAAGAAGCCGGATTTTTTTAGTTGTT
This sequence comes from Acidobacteriota bacterium, assembly GCA_963666915.2. Classification (GTDB taxonomy): domain Bacteria; phylum Acidobacteriota; class UBA6911; order RPQK01; family JAPXNP01. Next base: position 110,817 of record CAXXEX010000001.1, on the reverse strand, counting down.
TATTAGAAATTTGTTAATCAAAACACATAGAGATTTAATGAAAAAATCAACAGTGAATGACATGGCCGTTTACCCGAAATCGATTTCGGATTTCCGCCGTTCACTTGAAAATCCTGGTGGATTGATAGGGCTGCTTACAGCCTGCGGAGCCAATAGATCAAGCTTTTAGCGGAGTTTTCAGATGAAAATAAAAACAATAACCCGAATGCTCATAAAGGGGCCTGATTCGACACCGGGCCTCTCCCGGAAAGTACTCAGATTCTGGCTGGGATTGATGGCGCTCGTAATCGTCGGCAGCCTTATCCCTTCTATGGGACTGAATAACAGCGGTTTCGGATTGGATACACCTCTGCACTTCATTCTCTACGGGGTGCTGGCCTGCCTTCCCCTCATCCTTGTGCGGGACAGGAAAAGAGCGTTTTTGCTTGGAATATCAATGGCCCCCCTGGGTTACCTGCTGGAACTTGGTCAAACGCTCATCGTCGGAAGGGAATTCAGCGCTTTGGACCTGCTGGCCAACAACGCAGGCGTTCTTTTCGGACTGGTTGTCGGCACCATTCTTCGATTCAAGAATAAGTATGAACGCCAAAAGAATGCAGATCTCTCAATTAGAGAGAGTCTCTCAGAATAATCGTGATGATCAGGGCCTTTATGACAGGTTTCTTGTTGACTGTATTTGGATATTAAGATCTTTATTTTTAATGATTTGAGGGTGATGCTATTTTTTGGAATCGAACTTGCTACCTACGGAGGAAACAGGTTGCCTTAGATGGGAATCCTGACAAAGAAACGGGATCCAATACAGGATAAAGATATATGGATAAAACATTCATGCACCGGTTTGCTTATAGCCTTTCTGGAAATGATGGATCAAGAGTTATCTGTCCGGGAAACAGTCCGGAAGAACCGGTATTCTCCCATCCCGGTCCGGGCATGAAACTGGTTGCGTAACTGTGGAAAAGACACCATGAATGAAGATAAGTTGTACTCATCAGAAGAAGCGGGCCTGCCAGAAATTGACTGTGTAATCATAGGGGTCAATTGCCAGCAAACCCTCTCAAGATGCCTGACATCGGTGCAGGAATCCAATTACCCGGGGGAAAAGATACATATTTTTTATGTTGATGGGGGTTCTTCAGATAAAAGCCTTGAGATTGCAGAGAGTTTCGATGGTGTTGAATCAAAAGTTCTGGACCTGGAATATCCAACGCCGGGGATAGGACGAAACCAGGGTTTCAGGATGGGCTCCTCCCCCTTGGTCCAGTTTCTGGATTCGGATACGATCCTTGATCCTGATTGGCTGTCCAGGGGTGTGAAGGCAATGGATGCATCTGAAACCGGGGCGGTACAGGGCAGGCGCCTGGAGATGCACCCGGAAAGATCGGTTTTTAACTGGATTGGAAGCCTGGAATGGAACGGCCCCGAAGGGCAGGCTGACAGTTTTGGCGGTGATGTGATGATTCGCCGGGATGTGCTGGAAAAAACCGGAGGCTACGATGAGATCCTTGTTGGGGGGGAAGACCCTGAACTGAGCCGCCGAGTCACCAGGGAAGGATGGATAATCCTTCAGTTGGGCGAAACAATGACTCTCCACGATCTGGCAATGACGAAGATCAGCCAGTACTTGAAAAGGGCCTATAGGTCAGGATATGGATTTGCTGCGGTTAGATATCGTGAAGCTCGCCAGGACAGCATTTTCTGGCGCCATCAAATATTGAAAATTGTATTCCGGGGAGGAGGGTTCATTGGATTAAATCTGCTTGGGGCGGGCCTTCTTTCATTTGATTTTCCCGGATCGAAGATTGCGGGGATACTTTGTTTAATTGCGGGATTCGGAGGGCTGTTCAGGCCCCGGCTGTTTTTGGTCCATAAGTTTATGAAGCAGCATGATCTCACTCGCAAGCAGGGCCGGGTATACGCCTGGCATTGCTCGATTGTCGTAATTCCCCAGTTTCTAGGTGTTCTTCGTTATCACATTGGAAGATATCTAAACCGTCCGTTATTAAATCGACGCAGGCAGTTAGCTACAGCCGTTACCGGCAAGTAAGGAATTAATTTATGAAAAAAGTAGCCTATCTATGCAGTGAATACCCAGCTATTTCCCAGACATTTATTTTTCGGGAAATCAAATCCTTAAGGGCTGCGGGACATGAAGTGACGGCATTTTCAGTACATTCCCAGTCCCACCTGGATGTCATGACTGAAGATGAGAGGAAGGAAGCCTCCGGCACCCTGGTCATGACCAGCCTTTCAGTATTTTCAATCCTGGCATCTCATCTGGGGATAATGCTCAGTTCACCGGCAGGATACTTCCGAATGATTGCAGGAGCGTTATCCCTTCTTATCAGGGGTCCTAAAAGTCCTTTTAAGGCCCTGGCTTACTTCACCGAAGCAGGTATTCTGGTCCGCTGGATGCGGAAAAAAAAGATCAGTCACGTTCATGAGCATTTTGGGGCGCCCACGGCATTGGTTGCCATGCTTGCCGGCAGGTATGGGAAAATAGATTACAGCCTTTCGATTCACGGACCGGATGTGTTTTTTACACAGGATGCCGGGCTTCTCAGGGAAAAAGTCATATCAGCCAAATTTATACGATGTATCAGTCATTTCTGCCGCAGCCAGCTGATGCGGATTACGCCTCATGAACACTGGAAGAATTTGCATATCGTTCGATGCGGCGTAGATCCTGATAACTATAGTCCGGCACCAGAAAGAAATAACGCCGTACCCGGGATTCTCTGCGTGGGACGGCTGGTTCCTGCCAAGGGTCAACATATACTGCTCCAGGCCTGCAGGCAGTTGAAAAATGAAAATATCCCTTTCACAATGACTTTTGTTGGTGAGGGAGAAGACCGGGATTCCCTGGAAAAATATTCCCGGGAAGAGGGATTAACTGACCAGGTTTTCTTTGCGGGCGCCCAGGGTCAGGACAAGATCCAGAATTATTATAACAGCGCGGATATATTTGCCCTTCCCAGTTTTGCCGAGGGGGTACCTGTGGTCCTTATGGAGGCGATGTCCAAGGAACTCCCGGTGATATCCACCTATATAGCCGGAATTCCTGAATTGATAAAACATAATCAAACCGGCCTGTTAGCAGATGCCGGAGATGTTGAAAGCCTGGCCCTGAATTTGAAAAGGTTGATATCAGATCCGCTTTTACGAGCGGAACTTGGGGCGGCCGGACGTAACCAGGTAATGGCGCGTTATCATTTGCACAATAATAACAAGAAAATGGCCAGTCTTTTCAGTTAAAGGGAGCTACTATTATGATCTTTCTGGAATTCGGGGCCGCACTGATTATTTTAGGGCTGTGCCTTCCCCTGGGCTATATTCTGGCAGTTACTATCGCTTCGTACGTGTTTAGAAAGAATACGCCAGGGGCAAATAGTCCTCCCCTGAAAATGGGAGTCCTTGTTCCAGCCCACAACGAAGAAGCCGGGATTCGCAATACAGTGAAGTCTATCCTGTCCGGTAACTATCCGGCTGATTATCTGCAGGTTATGGTTATTGCCGATAATTGCACAGATGCAACCGCTGAGGAGGCCCGGAGAGCGGGAGCTCTGGTATTCGAAAGGAATAATCCTGAGCACCCCGGAAAGGGACAGGCCCTGGACTGGTTTTTGTCAGAGAACAAGGACCAATACCGGCTTCTGGAAGCAATTACGATAATTGATGCTGACGTGAAGATTGACGCCCAATGCCTGCGGGAAATCAGTAACAGCCTGAGCTGCACCGGTGTGCAGGTTGTGCAGGGCTACAATGGTGTCAGTAATCCCCGTGATGGCTGGCGGCCTGGACTGTGTGACGCTGCTTTTAATGTTTTCAATCATTTGCGGGTTGCAGGGCTAGAACGCCTTTCCGGGACAGCTGTCTTGAAAGGTCTGGGGATGGGATTCAGGACTGAAATCCTTAGTGAATATGGCTGGCCTGCCCATTCAATTGTTGAAGATCGGGAGTTTACACTGATACTCCTGAAAGACGATATCCATGTTCATTATAATCCGGACGCGGTGGTCAGAAGTGAGATGGTTATTACCGGTAATCAAGCTTCAAGCCAGAGATCACGCTGGGAAGGCGGGGGATTCAGCCTGGCCAGGCAAATGTCTCCAATGCTGCTCAGGTTATGGCTTCGGAGATTTGAATCCAAATTTCTCCTGTCATTTTTTGAACTGGTAGTTCCGCCGTTGGCCTTGATGGTTCTGTGGGCACTGCTGTCGGCAGGTCTCAGCATATTTATTGTTCAAAAGTTGGTCTGGCTGTCCATTCTTCAGTGGCTGGTTTTAGTCTTATACGTACTGTCCGGGCAGGTTCAGCGCAGGGCCCCCTTATCAACATGGATGTACCTGCTCACAGCCCCATTATATCTATGTTGGAAACTCCCCATCTATTTGAAAATGCTGCTTGGGCGCAGTTCCACCAGGTGGTCAAGAACGTCCAGGAATTCCGAGTAGCATCAGGAAGCGGGATCTCCAGCGAACAGCCGGAACGAAAGCGTACGAAAAGGCATCACTGATTCATGAAATTACAGGTTATTCCAGTAGAAAACGGTAATTCGAGAAACAAGTAGAGGTGATATTAAATGATAGTAAATATTGACAGGTCCGGTACCGTTGAGAGCCTGGAAAAAATAGTTAGCATTACCAAGAGCCATGAAGCTGTTGAAGGGCTGATGATACTGTCATGTGATGCCAACGGGTTTGCCCCGGATAGTGTTAATGGGGTTTTGCGGGATTGTGATATTCCATTGTTCGGGGGAGTGTTTCCTGAGATTATTTGCGGCACTGAAAAACTATCAGCGGGAACAATTGTCGCGGGCCTGACAAAGCGCCCGGAAGTCAGGATTATCAATTCTCTGAGCGACATTAATATTGACTATGACAGGGAACTGGACGAAAAAATACCTGATTCCGAATCCATTAAGACTGTCTTTGTCTTTGTGGACGGTTTCGCCAAAAGAATAAACGCTTTTATTGAGAGTCTGTTTAATATATTCGGCCTGGAAGTCAACTACATAGGCGGAGGGGCCGGATCATTGAGCATGCAGCAGAAACCATGCCTGCTGACCAATGAAGGTATGCTCCAGGATTCTGGTTTAGTGGCAACAGTAAATATGGAAAGCGGTATAGGTATTTCCCACGGATGGAAAAAAATCAAAGGCCCGTTCAGGGTAACTGAATCCGACAGGAATACTATCAAAACCCTTGACTGGAGCCCGGCATTTGAAGTCTATCAGAAGGTAGTAAAGAAACATTCAGGTCAGGATATAACCGAGGATAATTTCTTCGATATGGCAAAGAAGTATCCATTTGGATTAAGTCGTTTGGCCGCAGACTGCATTGTCCGCGATCCATTCAAGCTTGAAGCAGACGGAAGCTTGACCTGTGTGGGCGAGGTGCCACAGGAATCTTTTATTTACATCCTGAATGGAGACATGTCCTCTTTGGTTAAATCAGCCTCCAAAGCCGCGGCCATAAGCAGAGCGTCCTTCACTGAAGGGCATAAACCGGATACGACCCTTTTTATCGACTGCATATCCAGGGTCCTTTTTCTTAAGGAGGATTTTCAACAGGAACTCAAGGCAGTGGTAGATCCTGGGACTGAATTAATCGGGGCTCTCACAATTGGAGAAATTGCCAACAGCAGGAAGAGTTACCTGGAGTTCTACAATAAGACCGCCGTTGTGGGGTCAATGGGAAACTGATGACTAAGCAGCTTGAACTAATCCAGATACTGTATGAGATATCTGTGGCAATAGGTACCAGCCTGGATATTACCGAAAACTCCAAGAAAAGCCTTTCGATTTTTCTCAGGAAGCTTAATTGTGCTGCCGGGGAAATTTTGATTCGAAAAGAAACGCCGGAAGGCGGTTATCATCTTGAGCCGATAATCTCAATACCAAGAAGCCGGGGAAAGCGCAGCATTTTCGCGAAAGAACTCCAGGGAATTCCCGAGGCCTTCACTCCGGATGAGTGGGCGACTCTCAGGGCGCAGTTACCAATGCGCATCGAAGAAGGATATGACAGCTTTCTTCATATTCTGGAATTGCCTGGATTCGGACTTCTCCTGTTAAAGAAAAGAGAAGACGATTTCGAGCCTTTCGTAATTATGTCACTTGATTCGATACTCTCCAAGCTGGCCATTTCATTCAATAACTGCTTGAGGAATGAAAAGATAGAAAAAATGCACCGGGATGAACAAAGGCTTACCAAGGAGTTGATTGAAAAGACAGGCGCGTTGCATGAATCGAGATTGACGCTGTTTCATATCATGCAGGAAATGAAAGAGGTTGAGGGTGAACTGCGAAGTTCCAAAGAAACACTTGAGGAACGAGTAGTCGAACGGACCCGTGAGCTGGAAGAAATGCATGCCCAAATGCTGATCCAGGAAAAAATGGCATCCGTCGGTCAACTTGCTGCCGGTATGGCCCATGAACTGAGCAATCCAGTTAATTTTGTAAGGACTAATTTTTCCACCCTGACTGACAATTTTACCGACTTGTTGGATATATTGAATGAATATCGAAGCATTGCTGACAGATGTGATCCGGAATGTGATTCGAATCCTGATTTGAGCGCCCTTCGTGAGAAGGAGGAATCCCTGGCGATTGATTACATCCTGTCTGATATTCCGGAACTTTTTCTGGAATCAGAGCGTGGATTCGAGAGGGTGGTCCAGATTATTCAGAGTATCAGGGATTTTTCCTATCCAAGAAACGTAGAAAATTTTGTTTTCTTCAACATCAATAAAGGTATTGAAGATACCCTGATAATTGCCCGGAATATATATAAATATCACGCTGAAGTCAGAACTGAGCTGGGTGAAATGCCGGATGTCCAGTGTATCCCCGAGCAGCTGAACCAGGTATTCCTGAACCTGATTGTAAACAGTGCCCACGCGATTGAAGAGACCTGCGGGGACTCAAAAGGGCTTATTGCAATTCGAACCTGGTATGAAAATGATCATGCCTTCTGTGAAGTTGCTGATACCGGGCCGGGTATACCTGTGGATATCCGCTCCCGGATATTTGAGCCCTTTTTAACTACAAAAAACCCCGGCAAGGGTACAGGCCTTGGCCTCAGTATCTCCTATGACATCATTGTCAATAAGCACAATGGAGAACTGACATGTGAATGCCCGGAGGGCGGGGGCAGTATTTTTACGATCAAGATTCCTAAGTTCCATGGAGAAAAATGATGAATACGGAGCACCAATTAAGAAATAGAATGAAAACAGAATCTGATGTTACAGTCCTCTTTGTCGATGATGAACCCGACCTGCTAAGCTCGCTTCGTCGTTTTCTGCGCCGGGAACCCTATAAGATGCTGTTCGCCAATAGCGGCAGGGAAGCCCTGCAGGTACTGGGCGATCAGCCAGTGGACATAATTGTCAGTGATCTGCGTATGCCTGAAATGGACGGTTTAACCCTGTTAGCCAGGGTTAAACAGGCATATCCTGAAATTATCCGAATTATTCTCAGTGCTACGAGGGAAGTGGAACAAACAATTGAGGCCATAAATACCGGAGAAGTCTACAGGTTTATTTCCAAGCCCATGAACCCCGCTCAACTCAAGCAGACTCTCCAGGATGTTGTTAACTACCACCTGCTCATAATAGGGCACCAGGAGATGACAACGGAAATCGAGAAACGCCTGCTGGAGGACTCTCCTCCTGGAAATCTCGATGGGACCACTATTTCTTCCCTGATGATACCCGCGGGTGATCTGAGTGGAGATTTTACTGACTATTTCTACTACAATGACCAGAAACTGGATATTCTTGTAGGCGATGTTATGGGAAAAGGAATCCAGTCCGCCCTGGTTGCCGCCAGCATCAAGCACCAGTTCGCCAAATCTCTGGCAATTTGGAATTCTTATTCCAAATCCATAGTGCATAATCCCAGCGTTCCCGCTGAAGGCATGATGGATTTGTCCCAGGTTGTTTCCTGTGTTCACAATATGTGTATAGACAGCCTGCTGGACCTTGAGATATTTGCGACCCTGGACTATGCCAGGATCGACCTTGAGGCCAGCCGGATAAGTCTCGTGGACTGCGGCCATACGCCGGTTATTCATTTCCAGAAAAAGGCAGGTGCATGTAAATATTTAAAAAGCAGAAATCTGCCTCTGGGGCTGATAAAAAACCAGGATTATCAGGTTGTCACCTCCGATTTGGATCCGGGGGATATTATTCTATTTTATTCAGATGGAATTATCGAAACTCAGGATGCTTCCGGGGAGCTTTACGGTCTCGATAGACTGGTCCGAAAGGTTGAGGAGTGTTCTCAGCTTTCTCCTGGAAACCTGATAGAGAGCATTAGGGATGATTTGAGTTCTTTCAATGTATTGGATCGATTTGCCGATGATCTTACCTGCGTGGCAATTCGAATTGAGGATCCACGGTAAAGGGCATTGTTCCCTCAATAAGTCCAGGGGGATTCAGTTGTTCCCCCAACCGGCTTCGACTGAGGGTAGTTCCATTTTTGTCATGAGTACAGAAACAGGGCAGGGGAGGTATGAAGTTCTCCATTGAGGAGCCAGGTATTTGTCGAAAAAATTCCAGTTCAACAATCCGTCATCAGCCTGGAATTCCAAGAGGTGAGCTGCCATGTTGCCCGGTTTCTGGCCTGTTTTTACAAGATAGGAACCCCGTGAAACCGGATTTTTTCAGTCGAAAACTCGCCGATTACCATGGTGTTGTAATGACCTTGATTTAACTTCTCTCCCCCTTCAATTTTGCTGATGATAAACCGGTCAGCCTCAAGCTCAATGTCCTTTGACAGTTTTTCAGGTAACCTGAATATTCAGTTTTCCCCGGTATCGGTTCCGGCCCTTGGTGCTGTCGGAAGTGAGACCGGTTTACAGGATTGGCCCAGGTCATTATAGAGGATATAAAATAGTCTGTTTTTGTTGAAAATGAAAATCATGTTTTGCTTCTTTTGGCATGAAAGGTCGGAAAAAGAGTGCGCTTGAATTTAGATTTAGGAGGATTATATATGAATAAGTCCAGGATGGTTCAGTTGATCTGTGTTGTCTTTATTTTCAGTTCTTTATGCTTTGCCGGAAAGCCTGGAGAGGGCGGGCGGGTACTCTCAATACCGGTCTCGGGAAATAGCTGGCTTACAGGCAGCCATGGCGGCGATGCGAGGGTTATTTCCCGAAGTAATGGAATCGAGAACTGGATGGACGATGATTCCATAATCCGTACTTTTTTTCGATTGGAGGAAACCGGGACAATAGATATCGCCATGCGGGCGAAAATAGATTCGGGGCAATCGATCTTGAAGATTAGTTTTGGTGAGGAAACAAAAGAAATTACCCTCACCAATACGAAGTACGAAACAGTTCCTATAGGGAAATTCAAAATAACCGGCAGCGGATATCATTTTCTTGACATGCAGGGGCTGAAGAAAACGGCTGAGATTTTTGCCGAAGTCACGGATATCCTGATAAGCGGCGAGGCGACTCGGGGAAAAGTCTATTTCGTGAAGGAAGATTTTTATTTCGGCCAGCGTGGTCCCTCGGTGCATCTGAGGTTTGATAAACCGGAAGGAGCCTCGGACATTCTCTATTTTTACAATGAACTGACTATTCCCAAAGGTGAAGATGTGCAAGGCTCCTATTTCATGGCCAATGGTTTTGGACAGGGGTATTTTGGCATCCAGGTTAATTCCCCTGATGAGCGGAGAATCCTGTTTTCGGTGTGGAGCCCCTATAAGACAGATAACCCGAAAGAGATTCCGGATGATCAGCGCATCAAGCTGCTTAAAAAAGGAGAGGGGGTTAACGCCGGGAAGTTTGGCGGTGAAGGATCAGGCGGGCAGAGTTACCGCAAATACATGTGGAAGGCCGATACGACCTACAGATTTCTCTTGAAGGGTGAACCTGCCGGTAATGACTTTACAGATTTTACTGCCTGGTTTTTTGCCCCGGAAATTGGGAAGTGGGAATTGATTGCCAGCTTTCGGCGACCGAAAACCGATACCTATCTGACCCGGCTCTACTCGTTTCTTGAAAACTTTATTCCTTCCATGGGGCAGTTCCCACGCCAGGGATTTTATGGAAACCAGTGGATCCATGACACCCGGGGAAAATGGTATGAAATTGTCGAGGCGCAATTTACGGCTGACGCCACGGCCCGGAAAGAGTCACGGCTTGACTACGCCGGAGGTGTGGAAGGAGACAGGTTTTTTCTGAAAAACTGCGGATTTTTTAACGAGAAGACTGAAATGAATACCCGGTTTACCAGAAAAGCCACCGGAAACCACCCGGATATTGATTTTTCGACGTTGCCATAGAGCGAATTGATCGCTGCCGGAGGAGAGATTTCACAGAAAAGGGAATGTTGACCCTTTAAATTGTAATGATATAGGGGATTCCGGTCTTTTAACCTCTGCCTGCTGAAGGGGGTAGGCGGCCGCGTTCCAAGTTGCTCACCCCCCTGAATATTCCCGGGGCTTTTATCCGACCCAACCGAAATTTGTAACCACTCAGCTGTCAGGGTTTTTAAAAAACCTGAAATAGTCAGCTTCAGCTGCAATTGAGGCAAAACTGGCCCAGTCCGAGTGATCCAGAACGTGCTTCCACTGTTTCTCGGCTTCAACCTTATTTCCTCTCCAGTAATGCCAGTTCCCGAGACCGTACCCAATGGCATCATTCATGTATTCAGCAGATTCGTCGCTGCCTTCCGCCAGGGCCTCTTTTGAAATCTCCTTCTTATAAAAAAGACAGAGTTTTTGGTAGACCATATTTTCAATGATATCCATTCCGGCGTGAACCGGCTGCAGGATTTCAGCAGCTTCCTGCTCGTCACCCATCCGCATCTTTATCATGTACAACCAGTAGATACAGGCCACCTTCATATCATCATTGTTCGAAGTTGCCAGGCTCTTGCTGTAGGCCTTGAAAGCCAGGTCCATATTATTCTCAAGATAGTGGGCCAGGCCCAGGTGATACCAGACATTTCCCTGAAGGGTGCTCAGGGGTATGTTCCTGGAATTCGGTAAACCATCAGGTTCAGTCATATCTTTTTGCCCTTCAAATAACGCTGCCGATCTATTGAAATCAGCAATGGCTTTCTGGAACTTGCGGATCGTAATGTAGCGATGCCCCCGGTGCCGGTAAAGTCGAGGCTCATTTGGGAATTTTTCAATGCCCTGGGTGAATATTTCAATGGCTTTCCTGTATTGACCTATGTAGGCAAGGTGACGACCGTACCAGATCCAGTTCAGGACATCTTCCTTGTCATTATTCCAATTCTCATGAGCTTTGCCATGCTTCTTGATCAGGATATCTGGTATGTTGTCTGGGGCGTACAGGGATTTTCCAAGCAGCGATACAGCCTCCACTGTCGGATCGGCCTTATTTTGAGCGGTGTTCCCCGGTACTTCATCAGGGGTTCGTGTTGTTTCCTTTTCTCCACAAGCCTCCAAGAGCAGTGATAAAGACAAAATAAGTAAAATTTTTATGATTTTCAATTGACCTCCATCCGCGGCGGTTAAAAAGATTTTCAGGTCTGATAAACAGGCAGAAGATTTTTTACAGCTGCAGTTTGATTTTGTGTTTTAACCCGGGAAACTTACGGGGTAATTCATTTGGTCCATGACAGATTCCCTATTTTTCCACTACGAACCAATTCGCCAATCCTGTCAATGGTGACGTATTCGGTATCAAAAGCGGCATTGAGATATTCGATGGATTCCTGTAAATGCTCCGGCACAACTTCACGGTAGTCGTGGCTGCCAATGATGGCATAGTCAGCTGAGGCTAACCTTTGATCAATGGCGGTGATTATACTTTTGATATCTTCATCAAGATAAATACAGGTATCCAGGAGTGTTAACTCCCGATCCCCATCAATGATCCAGACTCCATTCCCTTTCTGTTCATGCCGACTGATACCTATTACTCCCGGCAGCCTGTCGGGATTGAAAAGGTAGTTACGAATCCCCAGTTCGTCATGGAGATAGATGAGGTCCTCGATGCAATAATGTTTTTCCTGTGAGTCACCTCCTCCGTAACGGAAACTGCGGGGTTGGGGCAGGCCGGCCTTCTCGATTTCAGCCTTCGCCTCCTTCAGCCATTTCAAGCGCCTGTCGACGATCATAAAGGATGTGAAATCGTCATCACTATCCATAATGAACCACTTGAAATGGGCATGTAGGGAAAACTCATCCGCATCTTGGCGAAAGGGAAAAAGTTTTTTGCCGAATGTGCTCACTTCCTTGTGCTCACTGTCGGCAACAATGAGCCAGGTGAATGGGATATTCGATTCTCGGCAGACTTCCATGATCTGCCGGGTGAATTCACCCTGGAAGTTTTCGAAATCTCTTGGTATGAAGTAGGCCTCAGCGTCGGTCGAGAAGGCAACAAACTTTTTTTGTTTTGTGGACCCTGCACTTTTGTCTGTGCTGTAAGCCGGTCCTCCCAGGCATACGGAAAGGGAGATCAGAAGACAGATGGTAACTACAGCCAGCATGCGAAGCCGGGAGCGGAAGGATTTCCAGATCTTCCTTCCAGTTCCGGATGGAGATGATGTGTTTTTAATCTGCTTTTGATTCATTTTAAATAATCGATATTGATTATATTAGCTTGTCTGTCCGCCGTACAGGTTTAGTTGAATCCCGTCATCTGACCATCAGGATTCCATATGGGATAATTATTTCATCTCCATTTCTGCGTAAAAAAATGATTGTTTCATCTTTCAAGAAAAGGGCTTTTAAGGTATCATCCGTACCAACGGAAATTAAGCTGATTCAAGCAGTGCAAAGCTGCCGGGAGGACGTTAGGAACTATGGGAATCAAATATTTACGCAAGGTAATGGGAGACCAGGACATTGACCTGAGTCTGACCAGGATTTCTGCGGAGATCCTGGAGCACCATCCCGATCTTTCCAACGTTGTATTAGTTGGAATTCACAGGCGGGGAGTCCCCCTGGCCCGGTTTCTCAGGGACAAGATTGAATCAACTTCCGGTGTGAAACTTCCAATGGGGAAAATGGACATTACCTTTTACCGGGATGATTTATCCATGGTGGCCAGCCAGCCCGTGGTCGGCACATCTCATCTTGATTTTGATATTACCGGTAAAATTGTGCTGCTGGTTGATGATGTGCTTAATACCGGCCGCACCACCAGGGCTGCCCTTGATTCGGTGATGGATTACGGAAGGCCCCGGCGGGTTGAGCTTGTGGTACTGGTAGACCGGGGACACCGGGAACTTCCGATCCAGGCTGATTATATAGGCCGTAGCGTGGAGACTGCTGAAGAGGAACTGATCGAAGTTCGGGTCAACAGTATCGACGGGGAAGAAGGCGTTTTCCTTACCACCAGGGAACTTCTCCAGGATCTTCAGTCTGAAACTTAGTTTCAGAAAAAACATATAACCTGTGGAGCCGTGAGCGTCTTTGCCGGAGCCATCGGCCTGCAAGAAAAATCGGAGAGAATCAAGTTTATGCCTCTTACAGGAAAACACCTATTAGGTATTGCTGATCTTTCGGTATCAGACATCAGGCTGATTTTAAATACAGCCAAGAGTTTCCGGGAGATTTCCACAAGGTCCATCAAGAAAGTGCCCACCCTCCGAGGACGTACAGTCATCAATCTTTTTTACGAGAATTCGACAAGGACAAGAGCTTCTTTTGAAATCGCTGAAAAAAGACTTAGCGCTGATTCCTTGAATTTCAGCGTATCCACCAGCAGTGTGGCCAAGGGAGAGAGCCTGACAGATACTGCCATGAATCTCAGCGCCATGAATCCTGATGTTATTGTCATGCGCCACTCCTCATCGGGAGCCCAGCAGTTGATGACGAAGTATTGTCCGGGATGCTCCCTGGTTAATGCCGGAGACGGTATGCACGAACATCCCACCCAGGCGCTGCTGGATGCCCTTACCATGGAGGATGAAAAGGGTTCCCTGGAAGGACTTAAAATTGCCATTGCCGGCGATATCGCCCATAGCAGGGTCGCCAGATCCAATGTTTTACTGCTTAAAAAAATGCAGGCGGATGTTTGGATTTCCGGCCCGCCAACGCTGCTTCCCATGGGTTTTGACCAGTATGGAGTGAATGTCACCTTCAATATGGAAGAGGCGCTTGAAGGAGCTGATGTGGTGATGATGCTCCGAACCCAGAGGGAAAGGCAGAAAGAAGTCTTCTATCCTTCAGTCAAGGAGTTCTTTTCCCTGTATGGCCTGAGCCGGGAAAAGCTGAAACTGGCTAAAGAGGACGCGATTGTAATGCATCCGGGGCCGATGAACCGGGGTGTGGAAATTGATCCGGAAATAGCGGATGGAAACAGGTCTGTTATCCTCGACCAGGTTACCAATGGAGTGGCGGTACGGATGGCGGTTTTATATCTTATTTTAGGTGCTGGAGAGGAAGGTGCTAAATGAGTCTGTTGCTTAAAGGCGGAAGGGTGATTGATCCGGGCCGCAAAATGGACGAAGTTACAGATCTCCTGGTGAAGGATGGGAAAATTGTTGAAACCGGCAGTATTTCTCCCGGGAAAGACTGTACGGTTGTTGATGTTACGGGGAAAATGGTTTTCCCGGGATTCATAGATATGCATGTGCATCTTCGGGAACCCGGCCGGGAAGATAAGGAGACCATCCAAACCGGCAGCAATGCCGCGGTGGCAGGAGGATTCACCGGTATAGCCTGCATGCCCAATACTGATCCGGTTAATGACTGTGAAACTGTCACCCGTTTTATTAAAGAGAAAGCCGAGGTTGCCGGAAAAGCCAATGTCTACCCGGTCGGAGCAGTAACAAAACGTTCCGCTGGAAAGGAACTGGCTGAAATTGGAGAAATGCGCAAGGCCGGGATCGTAGCCGTCAGCGATGACGGCATGCCGGTTCAGGACAACCAGGTAATGCGCCGAGCCATGGAGTACTCGAAAATTTTTGACATTCCTGTCCTCGACCATTGCGAAGACATCCAGCTGGCGGCCGGAGGGTTCATGAATGAGAGTTTTGTATCCACTGAACTCGGCCTGAGGGGGATTAACAGCGCCGCTGAGGAATTGCAGGTGGCCAGGGATGTGATCCTCAGCCGGTTGACGGGAGGCAGGGTTCATATCTGCCACATATCCGCGGCTGAATCCCTGAATCATGTGAAAAGAGCCAAAGCTGAAGGAATTAATATTACCTGCGAGGCTGCTCCCCACCATTTCATTTTAACTGAAGACAATGTCAGGACTTTCGATCCCAATTTCAAGATGAATCCTCCGCTGCGCTCCCAGAAGGATGTGGATGCGTTGCTTGAAGGACTGGCCGACGGCACCGTGGACTGTATTGCTACTGATCACGCTCCCCATCTTAAAATGGACAAGCAGGAGACATTTGATGTTTCAGCCAACGGGATAGTGGGACTGGAAACATCTGTGCCCCTGGTGTGTGACCGCCTGATGCATAAGGGCGTGATTACTCCCCTGCGCATGGCTGAACTGATGAGCTCCAATCCAGCCCGAATCCTGGGACTGGACCGGGGAAGTCTGGAACCTGGGAGCGTTGCTGATATTACAGTGATTGATCCCGAGATGGAATCAGTAGTAGATCCTGAAAAATTCGAATCCAAGGCGCGAAACTGTCCGTTTGCAGGGTGGAAACTTAAAGGCTGGCCTGTCCTGACCATAATTGACGGCAGGATAGCCTGGCAGTCTCCGTCGATTTCAGGCTGACCGTGAAGCAAAGGCGTTGTGCTCTGAAAAGTAAAGCCGGTTAACCTTCTCCAGTATACTCAACTGGAAAGATTGGGATCATGAAGAAATTACTGTTCATTTTTATCCTGTTTATACCTCTGATGGGTTTGATGTCAGCGCAGGGAGAGGTCAGTTTTTCGATTATCTCTCCTGAACAAGCCGTTCCGGCCGGCAGCATTGCCGGCCTCAGGATCGATGCCGATATAGCTCCGGGCTGGCATTTGTATGCCATGGACATTCCTCCCGGCGGTCCGATCCCCACCTCCTTCAAGGTAGTTGAGAATGAAGTTTTTTCCCCGGGAGGGGAAGCCCTGCAGTCAGAACCGGTTTCCTGGTTTGATGAAAATTTTGACATGGAAACCAATTATTTCCAGGGATCAGCTGAATTCACTGTTCCGGTAAGGGTAGCGGAGTCGGCGGTTCCAGGGGATTACGAGCTGATTATCAAGGTTGAATTCATGCTGTGTAATGATTCAACCTGCCTGCCGCCCCAGACAGAAGAGCTTGCTGCCACAGTGAGTGTGATCGAGGGGTCAGGGGTTTTTGAAGAGAATTGGGGAGAAGAGGAAAAAGAGGACGATGCCACGGCAGTGTCTTCGGGGGCCCTTCCTTCCGGCACATTTGCCTATATCTGGCTGGCCATGACCATGGGAGCCCTGGCGCTGCTTACACCCTGCGTTTTTCCAATGATCCCGATTACCGTTTCCTATTTCACAAAAAGAGACACGGGAAGCCGGGGCCGTTCAGTATTTGAAGCGGGGGTGTATTCAGTTGGAATAATTGCCACTTTTACTGTTATCGGATTTCTCCTGACTTTTATTTTTGGCGCGGGAGGGATCAATAAACTGGCCTCAAGTCCCTGGATCAACTCCCTGATAGCGCTGGTCTTCATTCTTTTTGCTCTCAGCCTTTTCGGGGTCATTGATTTGGCTCTCCCTGAAAAATGGCTTAACGCGGTTAACCGGAAATCCTCCTCCTCCAAAGGGTTGACAGGAATAATCCTGATGGCCCTTACGTTTACCCTAACTTCTTTTACCTGCACGGTGCCTTTTATAGGTACGGTAATGGTAGCCGCCCTGCAGGGGAATGTTCTGTGGGCGCTGCTGGGAGTGGTTTCGTTTGCACTGGTGTTTTCCCTGCCTTTTTTCCTCCTGGCACTGTTTCCTTCCTGGCTGCAGTCACTTCCGCGCAGCGGAAACTGGATGAATTCAGTCAAGGTGGTGATGGGATTTTTGGAGCTGGCCGCCGCCCTGAAATTTATAAGTAATGTGGATCTTGTATATCAGTGGGGAATCCTGACCCGGCCGGTTTTCATATCAGTATGGCTGGCGATTTCCCTGGTTACAGCGCTCTACCTGATTGGATTTTTTAAGTTTCCCCATGAAGCCGTTATTGAATCTGCCGGGGCTATGAGGGTAGTGTTCGCCATATTTTTTCTTTCGGTAACCGCTTTCCTCTTCCGTGGGCTTATAGGTTTTCCTTTGGGAGAAATTGACGCGTTCCTTCCCCCCAGGGATTACGGAAAAGCCGCGGTAATGGAATTCCAGGGTGATAAGGATGATGTGGCATCGGGAGAACAATGGCTGACCAGCCTGGAAGACGGACTTAGGGAGGCCAGCCGGCTGGACAAGCCTGTGTTCCTGGATTTTACCGGGTACACCTGTACCAATTGCCGTTGGATGGAGGCCAATATTTTCCCAAGGTCCGAGGTGCGGGAACTGTTTGAGCAATTTGTGCTTGTCAGGCTCTACACTGACGGGGCGGGTGAGGAACATGAGGCGAACCGGAACCTGGAAAGCGACAGGTTTGGTACCATAGCCCTGCCTTATTATGTGGTTCTCAGAAAGGATGACAAGGTTATCGGAACCTTTCCGGGATTGACGAGGAATCCTGAGCAGTTTATCAATTTCCTGGAAGAGAGCCTTGAAGCGGCGGGATAGAAATGGCCGGGCCTGTCATTAATTCTGGATCCGGTTTTTTCAGTTCTATTCATCGATAGTTACTATGATTTCCCCGGGCTGGGCCATTTTGTAGTGTTCCCTGGCTATGCGTTCCACCTCTCTATCGTCATTTTTGATTTTATCTATTTTTTCCTGCAGATCCCTGCTCTTGGCTTGTTCTTCAGCGCGCTGCTTTGATGCCTCCATTAGTTTCTGTTCTTCCATCTGCAGCTTAAGCATCCCGCCGTCACCGAATATCAGGAGATAGGAATAAAAAATCACAAGCAGCAGGCAGGAGAGATAAAATAGATGTTTCTTTGCGGTATTGCTCAGCATAATTTTTATTCTATATCTATAGATCCCGAAAAGGACAGATTAATAATGACCGATGCCAGAATTGTAATATCAACCGTTGATTCCCGGCCCTCGGCTGAAACCATCGCCCAGAATCTGGTCGGCACCCGACTTGCCAGCTGTGTGAATATCCTGCCTGGCCTGCAGTCCGTTTACAGGTGGAAGCAGGAGATCCACAATGACCAGGAGTTTTTACTAATTATAAAAACCCGCTCTGATAAAACGGATGAAGTCATTAAGCGGCTGGTCGAGATTCATCCCTACGAGCTTCCTGAAGCCATCGTCTTGAATATTGAGGATGGATATGGACCCTACCTGGAATGGATCAGGGCTGAAACCGGGATAGCCGTATAGGGCCAGGCAGCCAAAACCAGGAGGTATATAATTCACCTGAAAACCGGATGCTTGACCTGGGCTGTCTTTTTTAACGGGGATCAGCCACGCACCTGAAACCCAGGGATTCGCTTCGAAAAGAGGAGTCCCTGACCATGGATCGCCCGTAGGTTCTGCAGTTTCTGGAGATAGAGGTGATAGACCCGCCTTTGGTTATTACCCTTCCTGCTTCTGTAACAGATGAGGTTAATTCAGACACGTTTCCGCCCAGATCATAAACACCGTACGGAGAAATATCCAGGGGCCTGTTGCCCACAAGCTCCAGTTTTTTTGAGGAAATATTTGTAGTTTCTCTTTTGGGGTGTAGATTTCCCCAGGGATAATAGAGCCCCTCGGTTCCCCTGGCCGCTTTTTCCCATTCCTGTTCTGTGGGGAGCCTTTTGCCCCTCCATCTGCTGTAGGCCATGGCATCATCCTTTGATACCCAGACTACCGGGAAATTTTCAGTCCAGTCAGGATAGCTTCCGTTTTCGGTCCATTCCTTGAGGTAATTATCAGTGTTGGCAGGTTTATATCCTGTTGCGTCCAGGAATTCCTTATACTCCTTGTTGGTGGTTTCAAACCTGTCCATGTAAAATGTTTCGACGGTTACCTGTCGCTCCGGGATGATCAACTCTTTCCTGTACTGTTCTTCAATCCCCTGGAAGTAGATATTTCCCGAACTGACCCAGTGTCTCAGGTGGTCTTCTTCCATGCCGAATGTGAATTCTCCTCCGGGTATTTCAATCATTTTAGACAGGTCTGCCTCCTGGGTTGGGACATCGGGTATAGCCGGAGGCTGGTTTTTTGCGAGAACAGAAGAAACCTGGGGACTTTCCGCCACCGAAGCGCTCTCTTGCTGTGAGGTTTTTTCTGCTGGGTTGGCTTCGCTCTGGCCGGTTCCTCCACAGGATACAAGGAAAAGAAAGGAAAAGGAGAGGACTATTTTTTTCATAAACGGCTATTCCTTGGGAACAATCTAGTTTTTCTAGATTCCATACTAATTTTTATTTAAGACCGGAAGCTGGCCGGTCTGAGCAGCAATTATCTCTTTAAGCCGGAAACCGGAGTTGTTATTAGCATATCAAAAACCTCTGCTTTCTACACCTGAGCTTGAAGCTCAGGGGACAAGCTATAGGCTTGGAAGCCTACAGTACACTGGAAGCCTACAGTACACTGGAAGCCTGCAATGGTTTCGAATTTCGTTTTAATTGGATTTAATACGTTATTTGAAAGACAGATGGAGAAAAAACGTATTCCCCGATCGCTGGAATGTGCCCGGATCAGGCCCGGCTATGAAAGGATACTTAGTTTTTCTGATTCCACGGACAGGAGGAATCATCAAAGCGGGGCCTTTGACCGGGCTTTAATCAGCTCAGGATGGACGCAGAGCGCTTTTATAGGGGCTTCCGAAGATCTGCCCCCCTCCATGACAGAAAGGTTCCTCGCTGATCTGGTGATATGGTGGGACAGGATTTCAGGTAAACCTGATTTGAGGGGGATTATGGCCTTCATTCCTGTTTCATGGAGCCGGAAGATCCTGAATATGCTTTCTTTTTTAAGAATCCCTCTAAGGTGTTATGAGTATGAATCCTCAACGGCCAGGGTAAGGGAAATTTTCCCGGATTTCCAGGGGAATCCGGATCTGTCCAGTCCTTACATTATCTATCCGGGTTTTGCTCCTCCAGGAATTCTCCGGGATTTGAAGACCAGGTTTCCGGAGCTGGACCTTATCTACAGGAGGAACCGCTGGGAACTGTCTCATTTTGGGCTTCCGGTTATATGGATTGAACATAGCGGAGACTGCTGGTTTGATTTTGGCATGCCCAGGCTTGTCAGGAATTATCCGGCGGAGTGCGCCTCACACGTAAGGGCGGTGCTGGAACTGCGGGCCGGGACATCCGGTGACCGAAGATCATACAGTTACATGTTCGGCCCTGAAAGGTGGCTGGAAAGTATGCTGGTAAGGGATCTTTCCCTGGTCAGGCCCGGACTGGGCAGACATTTTTACTGCCAGGTCCCTTCGCGGCTTGATGATGAAAAGAAAGTTGTGGATATCCTGGCTGTTGATGGTAATGGAATACTTGTGGTACTTGAGGTTAAGGCCGAATGCCGTATCGAGGATATTTTCCAGGGGCTGGGATACCGGTCCAGGGTCTCCCGCCACCTGGGAGCAGGAGATTTTCAAAAAATGGGATATTTCCGGCAGGTTAAGCTGGCGGAAGCTGTACCGGTCCTTGGGTTTATTTCTCCCCTGTTCGCTTTCCACCGGAGCCTTCCGGTTATCTGGAAATATATAAAGCCTGGAGGGGAAGTGTTTTTTACGGGAATTAACAGCGATTGGAGAAAGGGAATAAGACCCCTCAGGAGATTCAACCTTGAACAAGGGAGGAAAAATTTTGAAAAATTCCCCTACTCCTGAGGCGACGGATAAAATTGTAAATTTATATTATTCAGAATCGTCTTTATTGTCTTCGGATTTCTGAGCAGTCTTCACTGATTTTTTGAAGTTGCTGATGCCCTCACCAAGTCCTCGTCCAATCTGGGGAAGCCTGCTGGCGCCGAAGAGCACAATAATAATGACCAAAATAATAACGAGTTCTGTAACACCTAATCCCATCATAGTAGCACCTTCCAATCTGAGCAGTAATAATACGATTAATGCTTTCGGTATGTCAAACCGGCAACATGAGTCAAAAAATGGCGGTTATTGGGAACTCCAGTACTGAAAAATCCTGAATATTCCAGCTGTTATCTTGCCCTCCTGCGGACCTGTATAATCCGGCAGTTTATATTAGTTTAGAAAGATCGTTTCGATGAAAGTTGTCGATTTTTCCCTGATTATTGAGGTCCGGTTTTCATTTTTCACCCGGGAAAGCAGGTTGGTCCTGTCGGCATGTTCCGGGTGATCGGCCGCGTATCTGTTCACCAGGTATTCTTCATACGCAAGCAGGAATTCCCTGGCTTCTTCCTCGTTGTCCCAGCAGAAAGTCATCCGCAGGGTTTCCTTTCCGGATCCGGGGAGGGATTCGGTAAGTGTCACCAGGTCTCCATCCCATCCCTCCGCCCCTTTCCGCGCTGTTTCTTCATCCAGGAATTCCCTGAGCATCAGGTAAGTTGTGAATTCCCCCAGGACATTGGTGCAAATCAATTTCCCATAGGGGACAGTACTTTTAAAGTATTTTTCTGCTTCATGCTCAGCATCCTGGGGAAGATCGGGCTTATAAAGGTATTTTTCGGGATGCATTATTTGTTCGGATGTAACCGGAGGATTATTGTAGGCTTCTTCGATTCCGTCCCATCCATTTTCAAGGAGAAAATCTTTCACGAATTCCGTCCCGTAGGCATAGGAGAACATAAGGGTCTGCTTTATATACCTGGGAGAAGAGGCAAAGAGGGGCAGGGTTGCTTCCATAAAAGCGGACTGCTGTTCAAGGAATTCCACATAATCCGGAACAGCTGTCACTTCCCGGCCCATGGGCCGCATGGTGTAGGCGAATCCAACCAGGGTGGCATCGCCCTCGACCAGGGAGGATAGGGCAAGGGCCCTGTCATCATTATCTGTTTCCGGGGAAAGATAGTTTTCCAGGCCATAATGCTGGTCCTGAAGGGCATGGGCCAGTTCATGGGCCAGAATCGGCTGCTGCATTTCCAGGGGGAGCCATTCGGCAATAGCCAGAAAACGTTCTTTATAGTCGTACATTCCAGCCAGCTGTTCGGTCATCAGTTCAACCATGGAGCTATAGTAATCATAGTCATCAGGAAGCAGGGCCAGCCTTTTCAGCAGCCTTTCTGCTCCGGAAATCTCTTCCCGGGAAAACTCTTCATCTATTCGCTTTATCAGGAAATTTTCCGTTTGCTGCTTAGTCTGGACTCTCTTTGCTACAGGCTCAAGGAAATTCAATCCCCGGTATTCGGCCACAAATTGCTGGATTTCGCCGGCGGAATCCAGCAGGGCTTTTTCCTGCATGGTCATGAATTGCTTCTCCGGTTCCCGCGGACCGGTATTTTTCTGTCCGCATCCTGAGAAGGTTATGGTCACCAGAAGCAGGGTTAAAACGCCGAAAATCTGTTTCATATTTCTTTTTCCGTGATGGTCCTGTCATTACCGTTTCTTTTTGTGATTCCTGTTCGGTCCAGGTGTTCAAGGAGAGGGATGGCATGTTTCCTGGAAAGATCAAAAAGGTTTTTAAAATCCGGAACCTGGAACGGAGTGGAAGGGGGGAACGCGGTCCGGGCGGTTTCTATGACATTTTTTATCTGCTGGGGGGTCGCGAGGAAATCCTCATTTATGCGGACCAGTTCTCCGGAATTCAGCATATGGTAAAAGACATCCTTTCCTTGTTTCCCCAAGCCCGGAAGGCTTACTACTGTTTTTATCCCGGGGCTTTCTTTCCCGGGAAACGCGTCCAGGAAAAGCGACATGATTTCCGCTCTTATAGCCTGCTGTCCGCCATCCATCTCCGGGCTGAATCGGAAGGCTGATATGACCGAACCGCTGGTTTTAATCTTTTTTTCTCCCCCCATTTCCGCAAGGAGTTTCTGGAAGAGCGGCGGGGCCAGTTCCGGCAGAAAACGTTCGTAGACCTCCTGCCTTGAAACTCCCTGGGAGAGGGGATTTTCGGAGTGGAAGGATTCGATGAATTCCAGGATTTGCGCGGCTTTTCTGTCCAGGCTGTCTTTCCACGCGAAATGCAGGTGATCCTCTGTGTGCGTTATTGATGAAGAGAGTTTTTTCAGATATTCAAGCAGGGTTTTTTCGGTGGCCCCGGTCCTGGCGGCCAGTTCCCGGAGCGTTGTCCCTGCCGCGTCTTTTTCTTCAAGAAGGTAGGGCAGCAGTACTTCCAGGTTTTTTTCTTCGGGTTGAGCCAGTGCCCCGGAGAGCGCTTCAAGCCGGGGGCGAAGGGCGTCCAGATTCTTTCGCCGGTGCCTGGGAGGGTTGTTGTGAAGGATTATCCCTCCTCCGATAGTTGTAGCCGGGGAATAGCGGCGCAGAATGAAGCGGTCTCCCAGGAAACCCAGGATCGATGTTTCCAGCCTGAACTGAACCAGCCCTTTTTCACCAGGATTGATTATGTTGTTTTCGAGCAGGTAGGTCCTGGCTATACACTCTCCGCTGCCGTGATGCAGCCTTACAGGCATGCGGTGCTGCAGGGATGAAGGTGATTCGGGATGAATGTTAACCACCGCGTCAATATTGAAGGCGGCTTCCATTTTTTCCGGGAACTGAAAGTATCATTCCCCGCCTCAGCTTTTCCACGGAAGCACCTGCCAGGTTCACCGCTGTCCGCTGCCCGGTTATGGCTGTTTTTTCTTTCTCATTAAATACTTCAATGGATCTTACCTTGTAAACATCACTGTCCCTGTCTGCAGGATATGGCGACACGGTGTCATCCTGATTCAAGAGGCCGGAAAGCAGGGTGCCGGTTACGATGGTCCCGAATCCTTTTAGAGAAAAAACCCGGTCAATCGGGAGCCTGGTAATCTGCCGGGATCTGAATTCCAGGGAAAGGTCTTCGCTGGCCAGCCTGGTAATCTGCCGGCTGATTTCAGATTTCAACTCCTCGATTCCCTCACCTGAAATACTGTCAACACATACTATCGGAGCATTTTCAAGGAAGGTCCCCCGGCAGGTGTCCAGGGCTTCCTCCTTCACCAGTTCCACGATTTCCTTTTCAGCCAGGCTGGTGCGGGTTATCACTATGATTCCCCCGGGTATTCCAAGTAGATTGCATATCTGAAGATGCTCCACGGTTTGGGGCATGATTGATTCATCAGCGGCTATCACCAGCAGCAGCAGCCTTATTCCTCCTATCCCGGACAACATATTTTTCACAAAGCGCTCATGCCCCGGAACGTCCACAAATCCAACTCGAAAGCTGCCCAGGTTCATATGGGCAAACCCGATATCAATAGTTATTCCCCTCTGCTTCTCCTCTGACAGGCGGTCAGTGTTGATTCCTGTGAGGGCTCTGACCAGGGCAGTCTTGCCATGATCAATATGTCCGGCTGTACCGATTGTGATGTCAGTCATGATCAATGATTTTACAGGAAATTAAAGCGCGGATGTGATTGATTGTAATCTATCACAAGGAATTCAATTATCATTGCCATATACTCGGGATTTCAGGGATTTTTTAAGTTTTAACCTTGATCTTTTTGGTCATTTTTTTTGAACTTATAGGCTTGTCAATTGTAGAATACGCGCGAAACTAGATGTGCCGACCTTTGCTTCCGGGAATAATCCCGGGATCAATTTTTTACAGAGCAGCGGAAAATGTTTGAGAATTTATCAACCAGACTTCAAAAAACCCTCAAGGATTTAAAGGGGGAAGGCCGGATTTCTGAACGCCACGTCCAGGACGTTATGCGTGAAATCCGTATGGCCTTGCTTGAAGCTGATGTGAATTTCAAGGTGGTACGGGATTTTGTTTCAGAGGTTCGGGATAAGGCACTGGGTGAAGAGGTCCTGAAAAGCCTGTCTCCGGGGCAGCAGGTGGTTAAGATCGTCAAGGACGAGCTGGTACACTTGCTGGGGGATGAGCCGGAAAAGCTTTTATTTTCCAAGCAGTCTCCTTCCAGCCTGATGATGATAGGTTTGCAGGGGAGCGGTAAAACCACTACTACCGGTAAGCTTGGGTCCTGGCTTTCGAAGAACGGCAAGCGTCCTTTGATGGTTTCAGTTGACGTATACCGGCCGGCAGCCATAAAACAGCTGGAGGTTATCGGGAAGGCCTTGGAGCTCCCGGTATTTGAAAGCAGTGAGATGAAACCGGCTGAAAGAGTTAAGCAAGCCCTGACTCATTGCCGTAATACCGGGTATGACACCCTGTTGATAGATACAGCCGGAAGGCTGCACATAGATGATGACCTGATGACTGAGCTTGAGATGATCAGGAAGTTGGCTGATCCCAGCGAGATCCTGCTTGTTTCCGATGCAATGACCGGTCAGGACGCGGTTAATTCCGCTTCTGAATTCAACCGGAGAATGGAATTGACAGGCATCATTATGACCAAGCTGGACGGTGACGCCCGGGGCGGTGCCGCGCTGTCGATAAGGTCTGTAACCGGCACCCCTATAAAATTTGTGGGAACCGGTGAGAAGTATGATGCCCTGGAGGTTTTTCATCCTGAGAGATTGGCCGGGAGAATCCTTGGAATGGGGGATGTTCTAACCCTCATTGAAAAAGCCGAGGAGGTTGCTGATGAAGAGCAAGCCAGGGAAATGCTCAAGAAGATCCGGAAAAACCAGTTCTCCCTGGAGGATTTCCGTGATCAGCTGAAACAGATAAGAAGACTTGGTCCTCTGGATCAGATTATCGGGCTGCTTCCGAAGATGGGACCGTTGAAAGGCCTGGGTGATGTTAATATAGATGAGAAGCAGTTTGCTCATCTGGAAGCAATCATTAATTCCATGACAGTGCGGGAAAGGCTTAATTACAAGATAATTAACGGGTCCAGGCGCAAGAGAATAGCCTTGGGCAGCGGGCGCCCGGTGTCAGAGGTGAACAGGCTTATTAAGCAGTATATGCAGACCCGGAAAATGATGCAGCGGCTGACTAAAGGATCAAAGGGTAATAAGCTGCCCGGTTTGAACTGGTGACTTTATAAAAGGCGCTTAAAGATTTTTGTTTGAGAAATTTAACTGATTTGATACAATTTTATAGTTTAACAGGAGGTTTTAATTGTTAAGGATTCGAATGACCCGTATGGGTGGAAAAAAGGACCCTCATTACCGGGTAGTTGTTGCTGAAAAACGTGGTCCCAGAGATGGCCGGTTCGTAGAAATCGTCGGATTTTATAATCCGGCCCTGAATCCGATCCGTCTGAAACTGGATCTTGAACGGGTGGATTATTGGATTGGCAAAGGCGCCCAGCCTTCCGAAACAGTTAGATCTCTTATTAGAAAGGTCAAAGCCCAGGAGAGTGCACCTATAGAAGAGCCTGAACCCGCAGCAGAAGAAAAAGCTGAAAAAGCTGAAAAACCTGAAGCTGCTGAATCTGACGCCCCGGAAAAATAGTTAGACACCGATTAACAGTTCTGGTAGTGCCAGTAATATAACAAGTTGTTCTAATTGAGGAGGCAGCATGAGAGAACTGGTGGAGAACATTATTAAGGCCCTGGTTGACAATCCTGACGAAGTAAAAGTCTCAGAAGTTGAAGGAGAACAGACAACCGTTATCGAATTACGAGTTGCTCAGGGCGATCTGGGAAAAGTAATTGGAAAGCAGGGGCGCACTGCCCGGGCTCTCCGGACAATTCTCAGCGCAGCAGGCATGAAGATTCGGAAGCGGTTCGTGCTGGAAATTCTTGAATAGTTGAGTGACTTGCTGACTTTAGCCTGTATTGTCAAAGTAAGGGGACTTCGGGGAGAGGTTGTAGCCGATCTCCATACTGATTTTCCTGAAAGATTTGAAGGCCTGGAATCGGTCTGTCTTGAGAAACCCGGGTCTCAAACCTGGCATGACCTTGAATCCTTTTGGTTTCAAAAGGGAAGAATTATCCTCAAATTTCAGGGTGTTAATGATCCTGAGTCCGCCCGCAAACTGGTTGGATATGAGGTGAGGATTCCCGAAGAGGAAAGGTTTTCTCTCCCGGAAGATTATTTTTATGATTCTGATCTGGTGGGCTGCCGAGTTATTGAAAGGGACGCTGTTCTCGGTGTTGTGAAAGAAGTATTCAGGCCCGGAGGGGATGTCTCCAACCTGGTGATTGTCAATGATGAGGGCCTGGAATTCATGGTGCCCCTGATTTCTGATTTTTGCCTGGAAGTAGATCTGGAAAAGGGGGAGATTAAAGTTGATCTTCCTCCCGGGATTATGGACCTGGCTATACCTGAAAAAACCCGTAAGTAAAAGCTGAATTAATTCGATCAAAAATGAAGGTAGACATCATCACCATTTTCCCCGAACTGTTTGGTGAGGTTTTTAAATCGGGAATGATCCGGCAAGCCGTAAAAAAGGGTTTGCTGGAGATAAATATTGTTGATCTGCGGGACTATGGAACCGGAAGGCACAGGGTAGTTGACGGACGCCCTTTCGGGGGTGGAGCCGGAATGGTCCTGAAGGCTGAACCCATAATAAGGGCCTTGGAGGACCTGGCAGAGGAAGCTGAAGAGAAGCTTTATGTGCTTTTAATGTCCCCGCAGGGGAGAAAATTTGATCAAAGCAAGGCAAAAGAGTTATCCTTAATGGCTCATTTGACCCTGATCTGCGGTCGATATGAAGGGATTGATCAGCGAATAGCTGATTTTTTTACAGATGAAGAGGTATCTGTAGGGGATTTTGTTCTCACGGGCGGTGAATTTGCCGCCATGTTGATTACCGACGCGGTGTCCCGCCTTATCCCCGGTGTATTGGGTGAAGGTGAATCGGTCCTGTTTGAGTCCTTTATGGATGGGATGCTGGATCATCCCCAGTACACAAGGCCCGCTGATTTAAGAGGTATGAAGGTTCCGGAAGTTCTGCTTTCGGGTAACCACCAGGAGATAGAAGATTGGCGCTCAGCCGAGGCTGCGCAGAAGACCAGGTGCAAAAGACCAGACCTTTTGGATAGTCCTGGTAAAGATGTAGATTAATTGATTTTATATATCAGTCAGTTGAGGAGTAAGGAAAATGAATCCCGTAGAACTCGTTGAAAAAAAATATATGGACAAAACCATTCCTGAGTTCGCACCCGGAGATACTGTTCGGGTTAATGTGAAGATCAAGGAAGGTGAAAAATTTCGGATCCAGGCCTTTGAAGGAAATGTCATAGGCAAGAAAAATCGTGGGCTGCAGTCAACTTTTACCGTTAGAAAAGTAACTTCAGGTTATGGTGTGGAAAGAATTTTTATGCTTTACTCTCCCATGATTGAAGACATTACCCGTCTCCGCCGGGGAAGAGTCAGAAGAGCCAAGCTTTATTACCTCAGGGAAAGAAAAGGCAAGGCCGCCCGTATCAAGGAAATCAGATAAGCTGACGGGCCTATTGATCAGGCCTGTTAATCAAGTTCTCAAAGGTTTTATTCAGCCTGCGAAGAGGGATCCTGAGAATATCAGGCTTCTATCCTTATTCGCGGGCTGAATTGTTTTATGGGAGATATTTTCAGGCTTAAACAGTATACTCCCATCATTCACTGTTCAATTAAGCTTTTTGAGGGAAAGGTGCCGAAAACCTGCTGTGCGCAATGAACCCTGGAAATGTCATGGATTCGGGAAGAACCTGATTTAATTGCGTAATTAAATCAGGAAACTGGATATAGCCGATTTTTTTGTTGCTTGGAGAATGAGTTACCAATAAAATGTTATTGATTGCATTTAGATTAAGTGCGGTCAGCGTAGGCTCCAA
This sequence comes from Acidobacteriota bacterium, assembly GCA_963666915.2. Taxonomy (GTDB): domain Bacteria; phylum Acidobacteriota; class UBA6911; order RPQK01; family JAPXNP01. The sequence continues at coordinate 82,123 of CAXXEX010000001.1, read as the reverse complement.
TGAAAGAAAAATACAGCATAATTAGATCTGCCGACCGGTACATTGAACAAAGGCAGTATAAAAAGGCAATTAAGGTATATCAATCCTTGATTGATTCCGGTGAAAAAGATCCTTCCGTAATTAACAGCCTGGGTGACCTCCAGTATCGCGACGGGGATATCAAATCGGCTTTGGCCAGTTATTTCAAGGCTGCCAGCAGGTATTCTGAAAGCGGAGATGCAATAAAGTCTGTAGGTTTGTGCCGCAAGATTTTAAGGATTGATCCCTCCGATGATTCGACTTTAGATCTTTTCCTGGATTTGAATAAAAAAAGAGATGCTGTTTTTGATTCAATTGGCCTTATAAAGGATTTGGTCAGGGATTACCGGGAGAAACTGGATTTCAGCAGGGCTGTGATTCTCCAGGAAAAACTTGTTGAAATGGACAGTAGTAATGCCGCCGCGCATTTTCAGCTGGCTGAACTCAGATTTCGCAATGAGCAGAGAGATGGAGCCTCTGCGGCACTTTATAATGCCCTGGATCTGGCCGCCAAGGGGAAATCAGTTCCTGAGGGATGGGACCGGATCAGTGAATTTATCACCGCCATTGAAGGCCCCGAAGATTTTCAGCAGTTTGTTCAGGGTCTGAGAGATGGTTATGATCCCTCACAAATGGATGTTCCCGTTCCTGATTTGCCTGAAGCTGCTGAGCTTGCTGAGGATCAAGTTCCCGAGGAGACCTTCCCAAGGCCTGTTCAGGACGAGTCCCTGGTCTCCCCGGAATTTTTCGAGGTAGAAGGATCACTGGGAACTGAGGAAGATTCGGATGAGGACGAGGAAGCGGGAACCGGGGATGAAGCTTCCTTTGATTTTCAACCGCAGGAAACCGTCGAATCCCCAGCCCTTGTCCCACCTGATACGGAAGAAGTCCCGGAGACTGAAGATACCGGGGTGCATGCCCAAAAATTCAGGGATGATTCCCCCGCTGACCCTGAGGCTCTGGAACAGGCAGTTTCGGATGATCATGAATTTGAAATAAACCTGGATGAAGAGGACCTGGCTGAAAGTGCCGAAGAATTACTTGAGCTTCTTGAAACAGACACAACGGCAGGAGAGGCTTCCGGGTTATCTGGAATCACCGGTTCAGTTGAAGAGGCGATAACAGAATATGACCTGCCTCTTGAAGAGGAACCAGGCGAGGAGATTCCTGGAGAGGAAGAGATTGCAGGTGAGGAAGAAATAGCAGAGGAGGAATTTCCCCCGAGTGAATTCGAGGCCCTGGACCTGGAAGACTTGGGGGACCTGGAAAAACTTGGTGAGGACGAACTGGCACTTGATATTTCTGAAGAGGACGACATCCCGGAGGAACTGCTTCCGGAAGAGATGGATATTGAAATATCGGATTCAAGTGAGGAAATCGATATTGAACCAGGGAAAGAGCCCGGTGGAAATGCCATCGAATCAGCCTTGGAGAGCATATTCGTTTCTGGTGACGTAGATGAAGGCTCCTTTTCAGCTGCTGTTCCTGAGGGTGTTCCCGAGAAGGAGTATATAGGAACCAGCCGCAGTGACGCTGGTGCGGGGGCTGAAACCCCGGCTGAATCGGAAGATGATCCGGAAGTCCAGCTGGAACTGGGAATCGCTTATCGTGACATGGCCCTGCTTGAAGATGCCATAGGGAAGTATGAAAACGCCTTGGCCATGTTTGAGGCTATGGGAAATAAAGACCAGTGCGTGCGGTGCTGCCAGCTCCTGGCGGAAGGATGCAATGGCCTTGAACGTTTTGAAGAGACGATTGGGTGGGTAACCCGCGGTCTGGATTATCAGGCCATAACCGAAAATGAGATAGTGAATTTTGAATATGAGAGTGCTGTCGCACTTGAAGCTCTGGGGAATTTCAGCGAAAGCCTGAAGAGTTATCGTAGAATTCAGTCCATTAATCCGGATTTCAGGGATGTTGAAAACAGGATATCCGCTTTGGAATCAGCAGAGCAGTGAATCACAACAGGTTTTTCCCAATATTAATTTCAATAGTATATTTCGAGGTGGGAGTATTTCTTCTGCTTTTTCCGTGGATGGACCTGTGGGATCATAATCTGGTAATCTCTCATTTCCCATTTCTCCGGGAGTTTTTTGTAAGCTATTTTATAAGGGGAGCTGTAACGGGCCTTGGTTTGGCCGATATTGCTTTAGGGATTTTTGAAATTGGAAGATTTTTCAGCAGAAATAGAACTGGGAAAAGTTAAGCTGAAACAGCCTGTCAGGTATGCGATATCCGACTTTAATTCCTTTCCGGGCACTGATCCGGAACATTACCTTGAAGGTCTTTTTAATTCCTCAGCTGACATAATACAGTGGCGTGAAAGGGAACTGGGCTATCGCCGCTACCTTGAATCCGTCAGGGCGGGAGTTCGATTATCAAAGGAATCATCCTGCCTGTTTATTGTGAATTCTGATGTTGAGCTTGCCCTGGAGGAGGGCACCGACGGAGTTCACCTCAGGTCAGATCAGGATCTGGCCGCCGCTCTGGACCCCCTGGGGGGCGAGAAGGGCGGATTCATTATCGGAAAATCGGCCCATTCGGTTGAGGCTGCTGTGGCGGCCGAAGCTGAAGGAGCTGATTATGTGACTTTAAGCCCGGTTTACGAGCCTTATTCGAAGGAAGCGGGGCACGATCTGCTGGGACTCACTGCCTTGAGAAACGCGGCACAGGTCTTGTCTATACCGGTCTTTGCCCTGGGTGGGCTGGATCTCTCCAGGATGGAAGTTGTCATTGCCGCGGGAGCCGCCGGGATTGCCGGGATTACCTGGGTGGCGGATGAGATTATATCGTCGTCAGCCTTAAATTAGCGGCTTCCCCGTTTTTATACTCCTTCTGAGAGCGGAATCCGCCAGAAAACTTTATGTGACTGACCGGTATTTCCGCATTTATTCTGGCCGGCTCTGAAATCTCAACAGGGAAGAATACGTTCTGCTTTTACCCCAGTTCTGGATTATTCCCTTCTTTTCTTTAAGGATTCCAGCCCCGCTTCGGTCCCCTCCAGGGCTTTGGTTGTGAAATCCTGGGCCCGGCTTAGTTTCATGGCCAGTTCCAGGGAGCCTATTTCTCTAATAAGCTGTTCCAGTCCTTTTAATCTAGGCTGGAATATTTCACATCCGTCTTTCAGTTCTTCCAGGGCATTTTCAATTTCGTTCAGCTGGGAGAGTCCTCGCTCGTGATGTTCATCAATTGAGTGCATAGTGGCTTCCAGGGCCCGGTTATATGCATGCAGGAGATCATCATAAGTATAAAATTCGAGAGGATTCGGTTCTTCTTCGGTCCATTCCAGGGAGGCTTTCCTGCGATCAATTTCAGCCAGCCGGGATTCAGCTATTTCAAGAAGTACTTCAATGCGTTTTTTCAGTTCCCTGGCAACCTGAATCCTCCTGAATTCATCTTCGGTGAAGCGGTCAATATCATGCAAGCCCTGAACTGGCGAGGGAGAGACAACCGAGGTCCTGATCAGGTTGCGTCCGCTGAAACCAAGCGCGTTGGTGCCAAGATCGTTTTCAAATTCCCTGGCGCCTTCGAAAAGCTGTAGAAAAAGTTTTTTCCTCAACCGGTCCATTGATTCAAGCGGAGGATAGAAGTTCCCCCTGATCTCATATCCGACTTCCAGTTTGAGATCTTCAAGTAAATCAATCTTCTGGCGCAGGAAAATCTCCATCCGTTTTACCTCTTTGTGACGGAGCAGCTTCAGGGAGGTTGTTGCTTCATTCCTTTCCCATGCCTCGTCAGCAAGGATTTTCAACTCCGCAAGTCTTTGAAGGAATTCTTCCTGTTCGTTCCTTCCCACCTGGATCTTCAGGTGGGTGCAGATATTTTGTATGGTTGTACGGAGGATTTTCAGCCGGTCGGGATAATTCGCGCGCAGATAATTACGATAGGTTGTCGGGGGGATGATTTCTTCAAGGCCGGTCTGCCCCGATTCCCCAAATCCGGTTGAGGTCAATGCAATAAATAACAGAAACAGCATCAAGACTGGTTTAGTCTGTGACATTACATCCTCTCGGGCACCTCAATCCCCAAAAGGTTTACTATTCTTGTCAGTCCCTTTCGGGCAGTGTCGGCGACCGTAAGATAAAAGGTTTTTTTGATTTCGTCCTCTTCAGATAATATATGATGTTTGTGATAAAAAAGATTGAATTGTTGCGCCAGGGTGAATGCGTGGCGGGCGACGGTTGAGATTTCGAGAGTGTCCACAGCCTGGAAAACAGCTTCTTCAATCCGTGCAGTATCCAATATCAGGCTCCAGGAATCATTGTCACTGAGCAATTCACTGAGCCGGCCGCTCTTCTGTAGATCTTCCCTGCGGGTGTTCCAGTAAACACTGTCCCATTCTTCTTCGCGTTCCTTCAGTTTGCGGAAGATATTGTTGGAACGAACCACTGAGTATTGCAGGTAAGGTCCGGTTTCTCCCTCGAAGCTGAGGGCTTCATTGAGGTCGAAAGCGATGACAGCGTTCCGGGTGTATTTGAGCATGAAATATCTCAGGGCGCCGACAGCAATCTGTTCAGCTACATCCCTTCTTTTTTCCTCGGGCAGCTCCTGCCTGCGTTCAGTAACCTCTTTCAACGCCTTTTCTATCAGTGTATCCAACAGGTCATCAGCCTTGACACCCAATCCTTTTCGGCCGGAAACCTCTATATAGGATTTCTTCCTGTCTTCATCTGAAAGTTCTATTCCCAGGTCCTGGCAGCAGAGAGGTGACAAGGCCACCATTTCATAAAAGAAATGCACAGATTTTTCAGCTTCATCCTTATATCCCAGGCTCCGAAGTCCCTGGGCTACTACCCTCTGAAGGTAAGACTGCCGAACATCAATAACATTGTAGACCTGGTTTCCAGTACCGAATGCGGGCTGATCAGGTTCTTCGCTTTCGCAGGCTGTGACCCAAAGAACATGGCCGTTTTCATATTCTGAAAATTTTCTGTAACTGAAAGTCTGGCCCAGCAGTCCGAATTTCCATAACTGATAAGCGATATCCTTGCCTACATAAGTTACAGTGCCGTTACTCCTTACAAGAATTTTATCTTCGTCCGGGGAATCAGTTTCACCGGAGAGATTCATTACCCAGCATCCTTCATGGGGACCGTCTTCGGCAAAATACACGCTGTCGGTCTTTTTAAGTTTTTCGAAGGCTGTTTCCCAGAAATGAAGATGGAGAATTTCACTTTCCCTGGGCAGAATATCGTATTGCACACCAATTCGACTCATTGTCGCGAGGTGAGCCCGGACAATCCTGTCAACGATAAATTCTCCCAGGCGGGCGGTTTCATTATGCCCTTCTTCAATTTCAGCCAGTGTCTGCTGGCGCAGCTTGATTTTTTCCGGGTCGTCATCATACCACTCTGATACTTCAGCGTAGAGGTCCCAGCAGTAATAATCAAAGGGATCCTTAATAGCCGCGACGTCTTCAATGGTTTTATTTCTCAGGTACAGAAAACCCACAATCACGTCGGCTACCTGCACTCCGGTGTTGTCTATATAATTTTGGGTCTCAACTATTTTACCCGCGGCTTTGAGAAGGCGTACGAAGGTATCTCCCAGTACAGCATTTCTCAGGTGCCCTATATGGGCGGCCTTGTTGGGATTGATGTTGGTATGCTCAACAATGTATTTTTCACCGTCAGGATGAGGATCTCCCTGAATCAGCCATTTGTCCAGGTCTCCAAGAAATTCTGAACGTTCGAAGAACACGTTTAAAAATCCGGCCCCGGCTGCCTCCATTTTTCCCACACCGGGGATTCTGCCGGCACCTTCAGCGATCTCCTGGGCAATAGCCCTGGGTGGTTTGCGCAAAGATTTTGCCAACTGGAAGGGGAAGGGAAAGGCCAGGTCTCCCATTTCCCTGCGGGGAGGAGTCTCCATGGTCATGGATGAAAGCTGAATCCCATATTCAGAAGACACGAATTTTTTCAGGTGATCTTGTACAATCAAATTACGTCTGTTTAGCATAGAGGTTTATAATATCCGAAATTCGAATGTGCTGCAGGATGTATTCAGTCCCTGTAAGGGGGTGTCCTGAAAACAGACTTGGCAATGTTATAAGCTCCAGTATGGGTTATAAAGCCACTGGATTTGGTTAGAATATAAGCAGCGGAAGCTGGAAGGATAAGTGATTATGGAAAAAGTGCTTTATTTTGACGCTTTCAACGGGGCCGGAGGCGACATGATCCTCGGCGCCCTGGTTGATATGGGGATGCCGCTGGAGTACCTATCAGCGGAGTTGGCTAAACTGCCCCTCTCACCCTTTGAAATCAAAGCGGAAAGGATCAGCCGGGAAGGGTTGTCCGCGGTTGACCTTAAAGTGGTCTGTCCCGCTGTTGATCACGGCAGCCATGGAGGACATGGGCATTCCCATTCCGGACATCACCATTTCGGAGAAATAAGGGACCTGATCGAGGCGAGCGCCCTTGATGAATGGGTTAAAGAAAATTCTATCCGAATTTTCACCCGGCTGGCCGAAGCGGAAGCCAAAGTTCACGGCTCAACTGTCGAGAAGGTGCATTTCCATGAAGTCGGAGCTATTGATTCCATAGTTGATATTGTTGGTGCCTGTATTGGTTTTAGGTATTTCAAAATAGACAGGTTTGCTTCATCCGCCCTGGAACTTGGAGGGGGTACTGTTACGTTTTCGCATGGGACCTGGCCGGTACCCGCCCCGGCAACCGCGGAAATTGTGAAAGGCTTTCCGGTCCGAATCGGAGGGGCTGACGCTGAGCTGACTACTCCAACAGGGGCCGCCATCATCACAACCCTGGCTGATATCAAGGGAATTCCGGATGCTTTTCAGATAGAATCCACGGGCCTTGGAGCCGGAGATAGGAGCATTGCGGGAATTCCCAATATGTTAAGATTGCTTTTCGGGAAAGTTGTGCCTGAATCCGGTTATGAAACGGTTCCCGGGGAGGCGGCCGGCCTGCTGAAAGATGAGGTGGTTGTCCTGGAGACCAATATCGATGATATGCTTCCTGAAAATGCGGGATTTTTAATGGAAAGGGCGATGGAAGAGGGGGCCCTTGATGTGTTTTTCACCCCGGTTTTTATGAAAAAAAACCGGCCCGCGACCCAAATTACAGTTATATCGACGCTTGAAAAAGAAGACCGGCTTGTGCGACTCCTTTTCAGGAATACAACCAGCTTGGGAATAAGAAGATCTGTTACAGGGAGATATATCCTTGAACGTGAAATTGTAGAGATTGATTCCGAACTGGGTAAGGTCAGGATCAAAAAGGCATCCATGAATGGTGAAATCCTGGTGATTTCACCTGAATACGAAGATCTGAAGACCATTGCCAGAAAACATGATCTGGGCCTTGATGAGGTCAGGATGAAAATAATGAAGAGAGTATCTGATGAAGACTTCCAGTAAGCATTTTTACATAACTACCCCCATATTCAATGCGGCAAAGCCGCCTCGAATCGGGCAGCTATACAGCTCGGTTTCAGCTGATGCCATCACCCGTTACCGGAAGATGTGCAATGACCAGGTTTTTTTCCTGACCGGAGCTGTTTCCCCTTATGAGGATGCCGGAAGCGAGAGCAGGCCGGACTATACCAGGGATTTTCAGGACACCTGGTCTGCGTTGAACCTTGGTTATGACTACATAGTGACTTCCCAGGACGAGGCCCATAATGTCGCGGCTTTCAAGTTTCTCAGCATTCTCATGGACAAGGGATTTATATACCAGGCGAAGTTTGAGGAGGAGAAACACCAGTGGTCTGCTGATGAACCGATTGATAAGGGATCGGATTTGCTTTATTTCTTCAAATTATCGGAACTTAAGGGACAGCTGGAAGAGTTTTATGAAGACAATCCTACTTTTGTGGTTCCCCACTCCAGCCGAACCAGAATCATCGAACTGAGCCGCCGGAATCTTAAGGATATTTGCGTGTTTCAGGGAGAAATCGGCGACACTCCGGAAAACAGCAGTATAAGATGCAGCCGCTGGTTCGCCGCTCTTGTCGGCTACCTTTCAGGAATCGGATTTGGAAGTGACGATAATCGCTTCTCAGATTTGTGGCCAGCTGAAGTTCAGCTGGTCGGGGAATATGCCATTACCTCCCAGGCTTTATTCTGGCCCAGTATACTGATGGCTGCCGGGATTGAACCTCCCCGGCATATCATAGTCAACCGCAGGCTTTCATTTAAGATCCAGTCCGAGGACGAAGGTACATCCGACCTGTCGCCGGTGATGAAGATCCTGCCTGAAGATGTCCTGAGATATGTTCTTCTCCGCAAAGTGGACCTTGAAGAAGAATCAGTGATTACCCTTCAGGATGTTCAGGATGTAGTCAACAATGATCTCTCCAAGGGATTAGCCGGACAGATCGCCCGTGTTTCCAAGATGATTGATAATTTTTTTGATGGGAAGATCCCGGAGAAGGGCCTCGCCGTCGCCGCGGACAAGGAATTGATCAGGTATTGCCAGGAAACGGTTAAGCTGTACCAGGAGAATTTTGCCGGTCTGAATATTGCCAAGGCCCTGGACAATATCTGGGAGCTGATTTCTGTTGTGAATCGCTACCTGGTGGCAACCGAGCCCTGGAAAATGGTCAGGGATGCAACCAAGAGGGATAGGCTGGGAGCAATTCTTTATAATCTGGCTGAAGCCTTGCGGATTATTTGTATCCTGCTTAATCCCGTTCTGCCGTCTTCATCTTTTAAGATGCTTACACAGTTGGGGGCCTCCGGCGAAGCAGCCGCCATAAGCACACAAAGTCTCAACTGGGGAGGATTGAAGACAGGTGATTCAATTGTCAATGGCGAGATAGTGTTTCCGGCCCTTAACGTCAAAAAACTTCTGGCCAAGGTTAATTCCGGAGCCATGGACCCGGATGATGCGGCCGGAGGTGAGGTGTATGCGGCACTTGCCCCGGAGGTGTCAATCGAAGATTTCGCGAAAATAGACATGAGGGTGGCAAGGATTATTGCAGCTGAGCGGGTGGCCAAATCCAAAAAGCTTCTAAAGCTGCAAGTAGACCTGGGTTTCGAGAAACGGCAGGTTGTGGCAGGCATCGGAGAGGAATACGATCCCTCGGAGCTGCCGGGTAAAATTGTGGCAATAGTGGCTAACCTGAAACCCGCCAAGCTGATGGGGGAAGTATCACGTGGAATGATTGTAGCGGCTTCGGATAATGGAAAGCCTTCCCTGGTGGTATATGACAGGGATGCTAAACCTGGATCCAGGCTGGGCTGATATGATTTTTGTCGATTCTCATGCCCACCTGGATTTCGATGATTACAAAGATGACATGGATCAGGTCCTCAGCAGGGCCTATGAGAATTTTGTCAGAACTATCCTTTCAGTCAGCTGTGTTAATGGCGAAAATGACGGAAGTGAACTTATAGCTATTGCCAATCGGTTTTCTAAAGGGCCGGTAACGATTTTGTCCGCCTTCGGAGTCCATCCGCATGATGCCGTGACCTGGAATGAAGCAATCCGTGAAAAGATAATCCAGTTGTGCTCGTTCGGCCATAATGCCGCTCTAGGGGAGATCGGACTTGATTATTTTTATAACCATTCTCCCGCGGAGATTCAGTCGCGGGCTTTCCGCGATCAGATTGAACTGGCCGGGGAGCTTGACCTGCCGGTGATTGTCCATTCCAGGGATGCCGATAAAGATACTTTGAAGATACTGGATGAATTTTACAAAGATGCCAGCGATCGCAGGCCCGGGGTTGTTCACTGCTATACCGGCGGCCTGGAAACAGCCGGAAGGATACTGGAACTGGGTTTCTACCTTTCGTTTGGCGGAATCGTCACCTTTAAAAAATCGGCTGAAATGAGGGATGTGGTGAAAAATGTGCCGCTGGAGAGGATTCTGCTTGAAACCGATTCTCCCTTTCTGGCACCTGTGCCCTGGAGGGGAAAGAGAAATGAACCCTCCTATATCAGGATCATTGCAGAGCAGATCGCGGCCGTTAAACAGGTCCCGGTAGAAGAGGTTGCTGAAATCACAACCCGGAATTTTAACGATCTTTTTGAGCAAAATCGAGTCATGGATTCATGATGAGTAATGAACAGAAATTCACCCTTGAGGATTTGACCGGCACTATCTCCAGAGACCTTGAAAAGGTGGAAGAGGGCCTGCTGTCTGAGGTAGACCCGGTCCTGAGTTCCATCAAATTCATGAATCATTATGTTCATAACAGCGGAGGGAAAAGACTGCGTCCAACCCTTCTTCTCTATATTGCCGGAATCCTCGAGGGGGACATGGAAACCGCCAGGCAGCTGGCCATAGTCATTGAATATATTCATGCCGCCACTTTAGTACATGATGACGTGATTGACGCATCTGAGATGAGACGGGGCAGAGAGTCCTTAAACGCGCTCCGCCGCAACAAGGAGGCCGTGCTTTTCGGTGACTGGCTGCATATGACTTCTTTCTGGAAAGCGCTGGAGTTAAAGGATTTCAGGTTTCTTCAGACTTTAATCCAGGCTACCAGGCAGATGGTTGAAGGGGAGCTTTTACAGATGCAGATGGCATCCCGCCCGGACGTGACATCCGAGATCAGGGAGGAGATAACCTTCTGTAAAACCGCCGGCCTTTTTGGATGCTGCTGCCGCCTTGGGGCACTTTCATCCCGGGCCGGAGTCGACACCATAGATGGCTTTACCAGGTACGGAGAAGCCCTCGGGATGTCTTTTCAGCTTGTGGATGATTTGCTTGACTATTCCTCCAGGTCTGAAGATTTGGGGAAACCGGTTTTGCAGGATCTGGAAGAAGGCAATATCACCCTTCCCATCATTTACCTTATCGAAGAGGCTGATGAGCCTGAACGTAAATATATCAAGAAGGTGATTAAGGCCGGGAATCCTGACCGGCAAGCGAAGGAGAACATTCTGGAGTTGATCGGGAAATATGGGTGTTTGGAACGGGGCGCGGAGAAGGCCCGAAGTTATTCCGCCCAGGCCCGCGCGGCCCTTTCCGGCCTGCCTCTTGCCGAAAAGGACAGGAAATTACTGGAGCAACTCCCTGACTGGATATTAAGCCGGTCCTTTTGAGGCATGTTTTTGGAACTGGTCCGGCTTATTTAATAAATTCTTGAAGATAGTTACAAAGTCCTGATTTTACCGAAATTTTTGCGGTTAATTTTTCCAAAGCGACTCCCGGCATGAGGTAGAATGTAACGACTACTTGTTGGAAGATCTGAAATGCTCTGGAAATGTGTTATGAAAAAATCTTTCGCCAGATTTATTATTGTCGGAGGCCTGATCCTTGCGGGTGCCGGTTACCTATTGTTCAGCAGCATGAATTCATCGATGGTGTACTACTACACGGTTGATGAAGTTCTCCAGGGCAGTGATGATTTCTCCGGGCGCGGGGTACGGATCAACGGTTGGGTTAAACCCGGGTCTGTCAGCCTTGCTGATGATGGTAGGGGTGTACTCTTCGAGGCTTTCAACAAGGATTCCGGATCGTCCATGCAGATTAAATACAGCGGAATCGTTCCCGATACTTTCAAAGAAGACAGTGAGGTTGTTGTGGAGGGTTTGTGGGACCGTGACCAACAGGAGTTCACGGCTTCGGTGTTGCTGGCCAAGTGTCCATCTAAATATGAAAGCAGGGGGGACGCCCATCCCGAAGGCCTGTCTACCGGGAAGGATAGCCCGGCAGAATGATTGAACTAGGCCATTATACCCTGTTAGCATCCCTTTTAATCTGCTCCTGGGGGTTTGTTGCCGGAATTATCGGGGGCAGGAATGGCAGCCTTGCAATGCAGCGCAGCGCTGTAAGGAGCGTACACGCCAATTTTTTCCTTCTCCTCATAACTTCATGCAGCCTTTCCGGGCTGATTTTTACTGATCAGTTTTCCGTGCGCTATATTGCCTCTTACAGTTCGCGAAATTTACCGTTCCTTTACAAGCTTTCCGTTTTCTGGGGGGGGCAGGAAGGCAGCCTTCTATTCTGGGCCCTGTCGATTTCGATGGTTTCCTTTATTGCTGTAGTATTCAGCAAAAGGCATACACCTGCACTGGTTTCCTATTTATCAGCGTTCCTTTTGGGCATAATGGCCTTTTTCGCGTTGTTGATATTTTTTACCGGGAATCCTTTTACCCTTATGGACCGCCAGGTGCTTGATGGACAAGGACTTAATCCTCTTCTCCAGAACTGGTATATGGTAATCCATCCGCCTACCCTTTTTTGGGGATTTGCCGGCCTCGCGGTGCCCTTTGCCTTCGCCATGGCGGCCCTGGCCGATAATTTCAGGGACAAAACCTGGATCCAGGGTGCGGGGAATTGGGCTCTGTTCAGTTGGATTTTCCTGACAATCGGAATAACTCTCGGAGGAAGATGGGCTTACGAAGAGCTGGGATGGGGAGGATACTGGGCCTGGGACCCGGTCGAGAATGCTTCTTTCCTCCCATGGCTGACACTGACAGCCTTTATCCATTCCATCATTCTATGGAAACAGAGAGGGCAGTTGAAGCTCTGGAGCTTTATCCTGCTGGTGGTTAGTTTTGAGCTGACGATTTTCGGCACATTTATCACCCGTTCCGGGGTGCTTTCTTCTGTTCACGCCTTCGGTAATTCAAGTATTGGGGCCTTCCTGATGTGGTTTATGATCCTGACAGGATTGTTCAGCCTCGGCTGGATTTTTTACCGTTACAGGAAATTCAAGCCTGAAGCACGCCTGGAATCACTGGCTTCAAGAGAAGCCGTGTTTGTCCTGAATAACTGGATTCTGGCAATTTTTACTCTTGCTGTATTCAGCGGCACGGTTCTGCCGGCGGTTTCTGAAATAGTTACCGGCAGAAAGGTATCTGTCGATAATTCCTTTTACAACCAGGTGAGCTGGCCCCTGGGCCTGACCTTGCTTTTTATAACAGGCATCTGCACAATTTTGACCTGGAAGAAAGCATATGCCAGGGAGATCCGGATACCGTTGGGCATATCACTGGCCGCTGGATTAATTACCTGTATTATTTCCCTGTTGTATGGTGTCAGGGAAGGAATTTCCCTTGCTTTTTACTCTGTCTCGGCTTTTGTATTGGCCGCCCTGGTTTTGAAAGTTTTCAGGAAAGTTGTTTCGGTGAGCAGGAAAGAGGGAATTAACCCAGCTGCCGCGTTCTTGCGGACGATTTCTCTCTCCAATCGATTGATCTGTTCAACACTGGTACACGCCGGATTTGTAATAGTAGTCGTGGGCATCATCGGAAGTTCGCTTTATACTCGTGAAGAAACCTTCATGGTTCGGGAGGGGGAGGTTTTTCAAATGGAGGATTACACCTTGACCTTCAACGGGGTCAAACAGGATCATGATCCCATCAAAGATGTTGTGACCGCGGAACTTGAAGTAATCAGGAACGGAAGTGTGATTGGACTGCTTGAGCCCCAGAAGCATTTTCACCACAACTATGAACAGCCGATGACTGAAATCGCCCTGTACCAGACTTTTTTCAGGGACCTGTATACAATCCTGTATGGATGGGATGGAGAGGGTAATTTCAGTTTCAGGATTATTATTAATCCATTGGTAAGGTTTATTTGGTGGGGCGTGGCCTTGATGTCCCTGGCTGCTGCATGGAGAGTGCTTTTTTTAATTTTTGCCAAAGGCAGGTAGACCGCACCGGGCGGGGAAGGGAACTGGAAAACAGGTTATGGGATTATTGTTAACTCCTGTAATATTGATAATTGTCGTACTCTACGTTGCATGGCCTCTGTTCTCGGAATCGGGCGGCCGGGAGTAGCACTCATGAACCGGACTCAAGGGGATCCAGTAATATCCCTGCAGGACGTTGAAAAAAGATTCGGGAGGAAAAAGGTAATAGATGAACTCTGCCTGGATGTTTATCCCGGACAATTCATTTCCCTGTTCGGGCCGAACGGGGCCGGGAAAACAACCCTGCTCAGGATCATGTCGGGCCAGTTGGGGGTGGATAATGGCTGGATAGACAGCCGTTCCGGGACATTGAAGAGGTCGCTGACCGGTTTTATTTCGCACCAGGTTATGCTTTACCCCGACCTTACCGGTTTTGAGAATCTTGAGTTTTATGCCCGCCTTCACAGTGTTCCCAATCCCGCGGATGCCGCCAACAGGATGATAAAGAGAATAAATCTGGATTCTGATGCTTCCCGTTATGTTAGGAACTATTCCCGCGGTATGCTGCAGAGGCTTTCCCTGGGCCGGGCACTGATTAATGATCCTGAGATTCTTTTCCTTGATGAACCCTTTACCGGGCTTGACCGGCAGGGGGCGGAATTTCTGGCAGAAATCTTAAACCAGGGCCACAGCGGCGGTAAGACAATACTTATGGCTACCCATGATTTGAGGAGCGGGTATGACCTGTCTGACAGGATTCTTGTTATGACCCGGGGCAGGATATCCATGGACTTTTCAACCAGGGATCTGGAGTTTTCCGGCTTTGTTTCCAGTTTCGAGGAGGTCTCTGGACGATGAGAAAAGCAGCCGGAATAACCGTGGCTTTGATAATCAAGGATTTAAAGCTGGAGTTTCGATCGCCCAGGGCATTTTTGACCACTGGTTTTTTTGCCGTCACAACCCTGGTTATGTTCAGCTTCGCTTTTGATCCGGGAGATCCCGGTATCAGGTCCGCGCTGCCTGGCATCCTCTGGGCGGCATTGCTTTTCCCGGGTGTTATCCAGTTGAATAATTCTTTCAGGACAGAACAGGAAAATGATGTGTTCGGGGGAGTGCTCCTGACCCCTGTTGACCGGGGCGTGTTGTTTTTGGGTAAATGCGCGGCTAATTTTATCCTTCTGTTTCTTACTGATCTGCTTGTGTTTGCGGCCTTTGCCCTGATTTTTAATGCTCCGGTTGATGCTGGTTACATCTGGCTGTTGCTGCTGTTTCTTCCCGTTAACCTGGCGTTTTCCTCAGCTGGAACGATACTGGCCGGAATGGTAAGCCGGCTTCCCTCCAGGGAAGTGCTTCTGCCGGTGATTTTATTTCCGGTTATAACCCCGGTCCTGATTATCGCGGTTAACGCTACAGGGGAGATATTTGCCGGGCCTGCGGGGGACACCCTGTTCAGCTGGCTGAAGATGTCGACCGCTTCAGGGCTGCTTTTTTGCGGGGCTGGTTACCTGTTGTTTGAGTATATCGTTGAAGATTGATTTTCCGGATAGGATTGGCCGGGCGTGAGTTTTTGCTTCCCGGAACGACTGCATAATATGATCCGTTCAGCCTGGAGGGATGGATTAGAATTTTGTTTCTGGGATAATGGTGGGAAATCTAGAGTTTGATGTAAGGTTTCAGGATGAATATGGAAGACAGTAACAATAACGCAAGCCGAATGGAAGCTTCCCGCAAGCTTATGGCTGTTGGCAGAATAATCCTCTGGATGCTGCTTCCGCTGATGCTGGCGGCAATTTATGCCACGTTTGTGCACGCTCCCACTGAACGGATTATGGGAGAGGTGCAGAGGCTTTTTTATTTTCACATGGGATCAGCCGTTGCCGCGTTTGTTTCTTTTTTCCTTGTCTTTATTTCCGGATGCCTCTATTTGTGGAAAAGGGACCTGGTTTGGGATCGCCTGGCCCTGTCCGGAGTTGAATGCGGAGTGCTGTTTACGACTATTGTGCTGGTTACCGGCCCAATATGGGCCCGTCCGGTCTGGAATACCTGGCTGCCCCTTGGCGACCCGAGGGTAATGACAACTTTGGTGTTGTGGCTGATTTTCCTGGCCTACCTGCTGCTTCGGTCCAGCCTGGCGGATGGAGATAAAAAGTATCGAATTTGCGCGGTTTATGGAATTATAGGGTTTCTTGATGTTCCGATTGTTTTTATGTCGATCAGGTGGTGGCGGACTATTCATCCGGTGCTGATCAGCAGTGAAGGGATTTCCCTGGACGGCCGTATGAAAACGGCACTGTTTTTGGCATTGGCCGCCTGCCTGGCGCTTCTTGCTGTGCTGGTTCTTTTCAGGACCGGCTTCCTTCTTCTCAAGGAAGTTGTCTTTAACCTTGGGGACGATCCAGGTGGAGAATACTGATTATGAATTTATACTTGTTTTTTGGTTTTTCAGTTGTCTGGATTGCCCTTTTCTGTTTCGTGCTGTTTCTGTTCAATGGCCAGCGAAAGCTGGCTGCTGAGGTGACAACCCTCCTGAAGCGGGACCATTGAAGATTCCTGGATTATTTTTTTCCTGCAAGCCATCCCTGGCTGCTGTCATCCCGGCTGGTCATGGGCAGTTGGAGCCAGCGCGCCCTCTTCCTGAGCAGGTGCAGGCTTAATTTCCTGAAGGCCTTATTCTTTTTATCCTATTTCCTTGACACTTCCTTCCGGCAATCTTATATGAAAGGTGTCTGAAATTTTTAACAGGGAAGTTATAAAAAAAATATTTATAGATAAGGACATACAGTTTAAGGAGGCTCGTAAATGGGTAAGATCATAGGAATTGACCTGGGGACAACAAATTCTGTTGTCGCGGTTATGGAAGGCGGAGATCCCGTCGTTATTACCAATCCTGAAGGAGGAAGGACAACTCCTTCGGTGGTTGCCATAACCAAGAATAATGAACGGCTGGTGGGGCAGGTGGCTAAACGCCAGTCTGTTACCAATCCTGAAAATACGGTGTATTCGATTAAACGGTTCATGGGGCGCCGTTTCGCAGAGGTTTCAGAAGAAATCCAGATGGTTCCCTATAATGTCAAGGCAGCCGCGAATGGCGATGCCGTTGTTTCCATATCCGGTACGGATTACTCTCCCCCGGAAATCTCGGCCCGAATCCTGCAGAAACTGAAAGAAGCCGCGGAAAGCTATCTGGGTGAGACCATCACTGAAGCAGTAATCACGGTTCCGGCATACTTCAACGATACTCAGCGCCAGGCCACCAAGGATGCCGGACGCATTGCCGGACTGGAAGTTAAGAGGCTCGTAAATGAACCTACTGCCGCCGCTCTTGCCTACGGTCTTGACAAGAAGGCCGATGAAACCATCGCGGTATTTGATTTCGGCGGAGGTACTTTTGATATTTCGATCCTGGAAGTAGGGGAAGGTGTTGTCGAGGTTAAGTCAACCAATGGCGACACCCATCTGGGTGGAGATAATATTGACCACCAGGTTATTGACTGGATGGTGGATGAGTTCCTGAAGGACCAGGGCATTGACCTGTCCAAGGATAAGATGGCCCTGCAGCGTCTCCGCGAAGCTGCTGAAAAAGCCAAGATGGAGCTTTCAACCGCCCAGGAAACTGATATTAACCTTCCGTTCATAACTGCTGATTCAAGCGGCCCGAAACATCTTGATATGAAGTTGACCAGGGCGAAGTTTGAACAGCTTGTCGACAGCCTCCTGCGCAGGACCCTGGCACCGTGTGAAAAGGCCCTGAAGGATGCCGGCCTGAACTCTTCGGATATAGACGAAGTCGTTCTGGTGGGCGGATCAACCAGGATTCCTAAAGTGCAGGAACTGGTAACTGAGTTTTTCGGAAAGGAACCTCATCGCGGGGTTAATCCTGACGAAGTTGTTGCCATCGGGGCCGCGATCCAGGCTGGAGTTCTGGGCGGCGACGTCAAGGATGTGCTGCTGTTGGATGTGACTCCTCTATCCCTGGGGATTGAAACCCTTGGCGGAGTGAATACGGTTCTGATCCAGAGGAATACCACGATCCCTACAAGGAAGAGTGAAGTATTTTCCACTGCGGCCGATAACCAGACTTCGGTGGAAATCAATGTAATGCAGGGGGAAAGGCCCATGTCCAAGGATAATAAATCACTTGGACGGTTTACCCTTGTAGGCATTCCTTCCGCTCCCAGGGGAATTCCCCAGATTGAGGTGACCTTTGATATCGATGCCAATGGAATCCTGAATGTGAATGCCAAGGACCTGGGCACCGGGAAGGAACAGAAGATCACAATTACCGGATCCAGCGGCCTGTCGGACAGCGAAATCGAAGATATGGTCAAGAGCGCGGAATCTCATGCGGAAGAGGACAAGGAAATCAAAGAGAAGATAGAGACCCGCAACAAAGTTGAGAATCTGGTCTACAGCAGCGAGAAGGTGCTGAGTGAAAACAGGGACAAGATCTCTGAAGATGACGCTAAAAATATCGAAGCCGCTATAGAGAAAGCTAAAGCTGCTTCGAAAGACGGAAGCGTGGATGAGATGAACAAAGCTGTCGAGGAACTGACCCAGGCTTCACACAAGCTGGCCGAGGTAATGTATCAGACAGCGCAGCAAGCCGGAGCCGGGGCTGAAGAGCCGGCAGCTGATGCCCAGGCCTCTTCAGGCCCTTCATCGGAACCGGAAGATAACGTTATCGATGCGGAATTCGTTGAATCAGATGAGGAGAAAAAGTAAATCCTGAATTGGATTGAATTACTGGAGACAGGCAAAAAAAAGCCGGGTCCGCATTTGCCGGGCCCGGCTTTTTCAGCTTTGACTGGCAGGGTTTCCTGTTTCATCCAACGTTTGAAGATGACGGACCACGCCTTAATTAAACCGGATTTCTCACCGGGTTTCGCAGCAGCCAACTGGCGAGAAACGCGGATTAAGTCAACGTCCGCCCAGTTTTTTGATCCTCGATTTCAGGAGGCTTTGCATCTTGAGCCCTGCCTTATTTGAGTTGCCTGACTCCAGCTGACTTCTGAACTGGAATATTTCATTCAGCCTCTTTTCAAGCTCCGGGACCATATCAGCGGTTTTGGTGGGATCAAGAGGTACCGATACCTCTTTGATTCCAATAAGGGCGAAAACCTTCAGGAAAAGCGCGGTAGGAACATCCGGACAGCTGAACCTTTTACCCCCGATTTGAAGTTCATATCCCAGCAGGGTCCTGATGATCTTTGGGTTGGTTGATTTCCTTCCCGTGAGTTCTACCTTTCGACAGGGGAGCGTCAACGCGTTTTCCTGGTAAAAAGAGACAAACCGGTCAATCGATTCGAGCGCCTTTGCTTCAGCCGTTTCCATGTCTGTATTGACCTTTGTCATAGGCAACAGTATATGCCAGAGGCGCAGGAGGATTCCAGTGTGAGGCATCCTTCGCGGTCTGACATGAAGTCCCGGAAAGATTCCTGTGCGCCAGTGCAGCCAGTGGTGTTCCGGCTTGAATATGCAACTAAGCTGTATCTGGTACAATTAGAGGCCATTTATTTATGTTATTTGCAGCGGAAAAAGGAATCTGGGGATTTTTAGCAACTATAACCGGCTGGCTCCATTCTGTAGGTATGCAGATGGGCGGTCCGGGCCTGGCATTGATTGCCTTGCTGGACTCATCCTTTTTCTCAATCCCCCAGGGAAACGATATCCTGATAATCATCCTGTCCACGGGGAACACCTGGACCAGGATGTTTTATTTCGTGAGCATGACGGTCCTGGGATCTGTTGCCGGATGCATACTGATATATGTTGCCGGCAGGCAGGGCAGTGGGTTTTTCAGCAAGCGTTTTAATGGCGGGAAAGCCGATCGATTCAGGGATGCCTACCACCGATGGGGGCTCTGGTCGGTTATTGTTCCTGCCCTTCTTCCTCCTCCCACACCGTTCAAGGTTTTTGTGTTTTCTGCCGGGCTTTTTAAGATTCCGTTTGGCAGGTTTGTTTTTGCAGTCGCTGTCGGGAGACTGGTCAGGTATCTGATCTGGGGATCCCTGGCTGTGATGTATGGAGAACCGGTCCGGAAGTTCATGGAAGATAACATTCAGCAGGTGGGTGTTATACTTATTGCTGTACTGGCTGCCTGTCTGGTTTCTTACGTCGGATTCAGGAATTTTGCTGGAAAAAAAGCATGAAAAATATTTTGCGACATTTATGGTTTGCCGGTCTTGTAATCCTGATGCTGTTTTTTTTGGCCGGCTGCGGAGCAGTCAGGGAAACTGAAATAGTCCAGGCTCCCTCTTCCTACATGCAGGCAAAAACTGCGACAACAGAAGAGATAATTGAGCTGGTCAATACCAGTTATGCCGGGATAGATTCAATCTCTGTGTCCCGTTTCAACGTGGAGTTTACCGGCGGGTCCCTGGAGGATGGATATTTCGAGAAATACAGACAGGCCAATGGCTACCTGGTAGCCATGCGCCCGGATTCGATATTTGTGAATATCCTGAATCCGCTGACAAAATCTTCGGTCCTGACAATGGCCTCCAGCGAGAAAAGTTTCCAGATATGGATTCCGTCCAAGAACCAGTTTGTCACCGGGCCTACTGATATCGAAAGGGAAGAGGAGAATCCGGTATATAACGCCCGTCCTTCCCATTTTATTCAGGGCATAATGATGGAAAGTGTTGATCTTAATGATCCTGAGCTGAATTTTTACATAGAAGAAGAGGATAATGGGGTTTTTCGATATTACGTGTTAGTGATTCTGGGAAGGGATGCTGAGTCGTCAAAGCTCAGCCTTCTTCGCAAGATCTGGATTGAAAGAAGCGCGATGCAGGTGCGCAGGCAGCGCTATTTTATTGATTCCAGGGTTGTTAGCGATATAACCTACGGGCCTGCTGTGGAAGTCGCGGGCAGGCTTGTGCCAACAACTGTTAAAATAGAACGTCCCCTGGAGAGATACGCTATAGATTTCGAGATAGAAACCGAAAGTGTGCGGCTGAACAGGGAACTGCAGGCCAGGGTGTTCCAGGTTCCAATGCCCCGGGGTGCCGAGCTGATCAGGATTGAAGATGAAGAACCTGAAGCGGATAATTAGGGGAACAGTTTAAGTAATGTTAAAGCATACATATTCAAGTCTGTTACAGAGACCAACCCGAACAATCGTCAGTATTATGGCGATTTCAGTAGGTGTGGTACTGATTCTTGTCAGTGTTGGGCTGACCTACGGCCAGCTTAATTCTTCAGCTGAGAGAACCCGGAATGTGGGTGGGGATTTCATGATCCAACCCCCTGACTCATCACTTTTGCTGGCCCTCAGCAGCGGCACCATGCCGGTAGGCATAAGAAAGCCGGTTGAGGAAATTGAAGGTATTGATTCCGCCACCCCGGTACTTGTTAAGTTTCTTACCGAGGAATTCCATCTTATTTTTGGAATTGACCTGGAGAGCTTTGCCAGGGTTAACAGGTCTTTAAAGATTGTCCGGGGCAGGTTTTTTGAGAGTAATGACGAACTGATCGTTGATACAATGTACGCCAGTTCCAGGAATGTAGGGGTCGGTGATGAAGTCGAGATCCTCGGAAATACATTTACAATCAGCGGTATTTTTCAGCAGGGAACTGCCGCCCGGGTCCTGATACCCCTGGAAAAGCTCCAGGAGATGAATGGAACTATAGGCAAGGCCTCCATGTTTTTTGCCCGGGTCAAAGACGGATATGATATGGATGCAGTTTTTGAACGTCTCAAAGACCGCATGAAGTTTTATAAAATCACAAAGACGGCCGAGTTAAGCGATATGATGGCGTCAAGCACGCCGGTTTTTCATGAATTTCTCTCCGCGATTGTCTTCCTATCTGTAGTAATCAGTTTTTTGATCATTTTACTTGCCATGTATAGTACAATCATGGAAAGAACCAGGGAGATAGGGATCCTTAAATCGCTTGGAGCATCAAAGGGTTACATAATTCAAATGATCCTAAAAGAGTCAATCCTGATCTGTATTCTTGGTATAATACTTGGATATATTTTGACTTTTGCTACAATACGGCTTATTATTTTTACTTTTCCAACCATGCCGGTACATATACCTGTGTACTGGTATTTTGCGTCAATATTAATGGCTGTAACCGGGGGTGTTTTAGGCGCTGCCTATCCTTCGGCCAAAGCCGCTCAACTGGATCCGGTAAGAGCGCTAGGTTATGAATAAAACAATAGGAATGTGCCAGCACAAGGACATCGTCGCTACTGAAAACGTCAGGATGATGTACAAGGTTGGAAAAGTGACGGTTCCTGCTCTCCAGGGTGTCGATATGACAGTCAAAGAGGGGGAATTCGTTGCAGTAATGGGCCCCAGCGGTTGCGGCAAATCCACGCTGCTCCATTTGCTGGGCGGCCTTTTGACCCCATCTTCCGGCAACGTCATCATAGACGGGACAAATCTGGCTAAAGTATCTGATGCCATGCGAACCGATATTCGGCGGCGGAAAATAGGATTTGTTTTTCAGCGGTTCAATCTTCTTCCTACCCTTACAGCCGAAGGGAACATTGATCTGGCACGTCAGATCCATGGGAAGAGTATCAAGGAAGACGGTAGAATCAGGGAAATTCTGGGACTCCTCGGGCTGGAAACCAAGTTGTCTCATAAAC
The DNA here is from genome assembly GCA_963666915.2 of Acidobacteriota bacterium. Classification (GTDB taxonomy): domain Bacteria; phylum Acidobacteriota; class UBA6911; order RPQK01; family JAPXNP01. The sequence continues at coordinate 59,951 of CAXXEX010000001.1, read as the reverse complement.
CTTCAGAGCTTTCAGGCGGTGAACAGCAGAGAGTGGCAATCGCCAGGGCGGTTGTCAACAATCCCGCGATTTTGCTGGCAGACGAACCTACCGGCAACCTGGACTCCGAGAATTCTCAGATGGTGCTGGACATGCTGCAGGGACTCAATGAGAAGTATAACCAGACTATTGTTATGATTACCCATGAGTCATCGGCAGCGAGCATTGCCGGCAGAATCCTGGACATGAAGGACGGGAAGATACTGAACAGAAGAAAGAATGTTTATTACGCGGTTGAACCGCAGAGAATTTGATATGTCAGACGGAATTATTAAGAAAATCAGCAGAGTCATTTTCTGGCGTTACCGCAGGGGAGGATGGCAATATGACATCCTTTGCATCCTGATTCTCCTGTTTATATTTCTTGTGCCCAGTTCAGTTCTGGACGGCTCCTACTTTGATAAGACGGATTCCAGTTCAGTAGCCGAAACCAAGGGGTCAACAGCTTCCAGTGGGCAGCCTGTTCCCGAGACAGCGGCCCCTCAAGAAAATCAAGATCCCGCCTCCGAGTGATCAGGGAAGATACCTCCCTGTCCATTGAACCATCCGCTCCCGGGAGACATCAAGGTGTATTAGCATGGGAAATTATTACAGGATAGTCTTATTCCTAAGTTGTTTAATTTTCGCGAACCCGGTTTGCGGAAAAGATCTTACCCTGGACGAAGTACTGGACCGGATTGATGAATCCGGAAAGTCACTGAATTCAATGAGAGCTGATATTGTCCAGAAAAAATGGACTGATATCCTGGCTGAGTTTGATGCGGGTGAAACCGGGGACCTCATGTTTCTTCGCGAGGGAGAAGATCTTTTTTTCCGGAAGGATATTACCTCACCGTCCAATAATTCTCTGGTTATCAAGGGCGGGGAAGTCATGTTCTACCAGCCCGGGATCAAACAGGCCCAGCAGTACCAGCTGGGAGACAACAAAGATAAGGCGGAGTATCTCCTGTTAGGATTCGGGAGCGACAAAGAAGCAATTAAAGAGGTTTATGACCTGCAGCTTCTGGGAATAGAGGATCTGGATGGCCGAGAGACATACATGATTCAGATGGATCCCAAGTCTGAAAAGGTTTCCGCTTTTTTTGTGCGTATTGTTTTATGGATCGATACCGAGATGTGGGTGCCAATCCAGCAGAAACTTGTTGAACCCACCCAGGATTTCCTGCTGATAACCTTCGACGATATCAGGTTGAATGCCAAGATTAAAGAGTCGGAATTTAACTTAAAGCTCCCCAAAGATGTGAAAGTAATTAAATAAGGATCAGGTTGTTCTCCTGGTTCTGGAACGTTGGGGCAGGGGAGTTTTCCAGGATATTTCCCCGCGAAATTACAGCAGTGGAGCTCTGCTGTAATTCACGGTGAATTTTTCACGACGCCTTGCCGGGTTTATTTTTCAGGAGCCGGCTGGTTTACCAGGCTTTTGATCCCCTTCATCTCAGCACGCGTGAAAAGGATCCTGTGGACAACAGTCCAGTTTGAAAAGAAGGCAATAACCCAGAGGCAGGGATCCATGTAGTAAAAGGCCCCTATCAGCAGGAGCACTATTCTTTCCGGCCTTTCCAGGAATCCTACTTTGCAGCTGGGTATTATGCATTCAGCCCTGGCCCTGGCATAGCTTGTCAGTACAGAGCCCATCATCACGATACCCACCAGGATAACGTAATTATCGCGCCCCTCGCTCCCATAATATATGAGCAGGCCCAGGTACATGACCAGGTCTGAATAACGGTCCATTATCGAGTCAAAGAAAGCACCGAATTGGGTGACGTCTCCCAGTTTGCGGGCGACCATGCCGTCCTACCATGTCAAAAAGACCAGCGAATATGAGGGTAATACCTCCGGTGATGAAATCACCTACCGCGAAGAAATAGGCCACCACAATACTCATTAGGAATCCGAAAAACGTAAGGTGATTGGGCCTTATTTTGAAAAAAATCAGTACTGCGATAATACCCTTGAGGATAAACTGGGCTCCGTCTCCGATTTTACCTGATATCATTTCTTATCCAACCTAAAATAATTCAAACTTTATTGTCAAAAACTTTTTGGGGTCCTGCCTGAAATCGTACATGAATTTAACCATCTCTGAGGTTAATGTGTTCAGGTTAACATATAATTCATCATTCTGCGCCAGTTGGCCCAGTGTCCCGTGTCCCTGCTCAATTTCACTTAGAACCCGGTCCAGCCTGGTGAAGGTATCTCGGGCTGAAGTGTAAAGCTGATCATCAGTTGCCAGTTGGCCGAGGGTTCCTTTGCCGGACCTTATATCTTCAGTAATCAAGTTGATTCTCTCCAGAAGCTCTTCAGTTTTTTCATGGACGGAAGGATTGTTGACGAACTGGGCAAAGCTTCCTTTTCCACCCCTGAGATCCGAGAGCAGTTTTTCAAGGGAATCAATAGAAGCAGTAAGGCGGGAATACATCTCAGGGTCATTGATCAGGCTGGCCACGGTGCCGTCACTGTTTTCTATTTTCTGTACCAGATTGGTAATTCCCGATAAGGTGTTCTCGGCTTCATCTATGGCAGCATCAAGGCTGTTGTACACATCAGGATCATTGACCAGTTTGCCGAGGGTTCCCTGTTCAGTCAGCCCTGAAGGAACTCATCATGTTGTCCAGTTTCCCCGAGAGGTTTTCGACGTTGACCAGGATATCATTGGCACCGGTGATGATTTCTCCAAATGAAGCCAGGGGAGTCCCGGTAATCAGGACAATATCCTTGGTTTCTGTACCCCACCAGTGCTGTTCTCTTCTCTGGATTATCTGGGATAGAGCCGCGCTGCGGCCCAGAGAGACTTCAATATATTTGTCTCCGAGAAGCCCGATAGAACCCAGTGAAATCTTGCTGTCAGCACTTACCCACTCCCGGTATTCAGAGTTGATCTGCATGAGGACTTCAATATTTTGAAATCTTGAGTAGGTCCGTTCCAGGTTTCTTTCGTCTCTGACAATCTGGTCATCCCAGGAGGCAACCCTGTTTTTTGCTTCCTGCAAGGAGTCTTCCAGCCGTTTCTGGGCTGAAGGATCAGCATCTGGCCTCCCGGACATGGTGTTCAGCTGTTGTTCCAGATCAGCAACCCTTGCTGGCTGATTCACCAGCCGCTTTCTTGTTCCTGGCGGCAATTAATTCCAACTCTTCGAGTTCTCGTTTTACTCTCTGGTTGTGCGCGGTTTCCGGCATCTGTCCGGATTCTCCGATACCTACACTTATTACATTTCCTACTTCTATTCCATTCAGCAGGACAATGTCGCCGGGTTTAAGGCCTGAAACGTTGTTGAGATAGGTCATGGCCCAGAATTTATCCTGCAACAGTCCTACCTGGGAGCCGATAGCAAAGATTGCCGCCGCCAGGATAGCGCAGGATGCTATTACAAAAATACCAACTTTTAATTCTGCAAGCCTTGGTCTTTGAGTGGCACTCATTTTATTTCACCCTCAGTCGAGAAATTCCCGAATATAAGAATCGCCGGAGGTCAGAAGGTCTTCCCTGTTGCCTTCCAGGCGTATTTTTCCCTCGAATAGAACTACATAATCAGTGTTTACGCCCTCCGGGATTTTTTGTTCAATAAATTTTTCTCTTCCTTCACTGTCTATGATGATTTTTTCAAGATCCCAGGATCCTGGCTGTATCCAGGTCATTGGTTACCAGCAGTGAAGTGATCCCTCTTAGATCACGCAGCCTCATGACCAGATTACATATTGATCTGCCGGTAATTGGATCCAGGCCGGCGGTCGGTTCATCATAAAGAATTATCTTGGGGTTTCCCACCATCGCCCTGGCTATGGCAACCCTCCTTCGCATCCCGCCTGACAGGTCCGAAGGCATTTGGAGAGCTGTTTTTTCCAGCCCTACAAAGCCCAGAGCCTCTAATACTGTCTCTTCAATGGACTTTTCGGAAAGAGTCGTATGCTCCCGAAGCCTGTAGGCCACGTTTTCGGCTACTGAAAGCGAATCAAAAAGCGCGCCTTCCTGGAATACCATTCCTATGCGGCTCCTGTAAGGCATCATTTCATCTTCCTTGAGGGAGGATATCTCCCTGTCTTCAATGAAAACAGATCCTGAATCGGGAATAATCAGTCCCGGGACCATTTTCAGGACGGTTGATTTTCCTGATCCCCCGGCACCAAGTATAACCTTGCCCCTGCCTGATTCAACTTTCATACTGAAATCTTCAAGTACGACCTGTTCTCCAAAGGATTTGCTTACGTTCTCGAAAACAACGCCGCTCATGGCTGAATCTCCAAAATCAGTTTGCTGATGAAGAAATCCGCTACGATTATCAGGATAGAAGCCGTTACGACAGAGGCTGTAGTGGCTTCACCAACACCCTTGGTGCCCCCTTTCGTATTAAGTCCTTTGTAACATCCTATCAATCCGATGATAAAACCAAAAACAAAAGGTTTTATCAGGCCTTCCAGGGCATCGATGTATGTCAATATCCGCAGGGCGTTGCTCCAGTACAGGCTTGTATTCAGCTTCAGCACATTCAGTGAAATAATCCATCCGCCGATTAATCCAAGAAAATCACCCGCTATGGTCAGCAGCGGAAGCATGGTGGTAGTGGCGACAACTCGTGGTGTGACCAGTTTCCTGACAGGATCTGTGCCGAGAGCTCTCATGGCATCAATCTGTTCAGTGACCACCATTGAACCCAGCTGGGATGAAATGCCTGACCCTATCCTTCCCGCAACCATTAAAGCCACCAGTACAGGCCCCAGTTCCTTTACCAGGGTTAATGCCACAAGCGCTCCGGTCATGTTGACCGCTCCGAAGGCTTTCAGGGACGAGGCCGTTTGCAGCGCCAGGACCGCCCCGGTGAAAAATCCGGTCATAAGGACAATGGGAATTGATGAAACCCCGACTATGTCCATTTGCATGTATGTGTCAGCAATATACCTTGGTCTGCTGAACAGGCTGGAGATAACTTTTATGGCCAGAAGGGTCAGATCCTGGGTTCCCTGCAGAACCCTGAAAATGACACTCGTGTTGATCAGGTCAGATGCTTTCATAATAAACTGTGTATTATCTCAATATGCCCTTGGAGATTTATTTATCAGTTTCAGATGTTTAATTTTAACAGAAGCTGGACGAGTGCATAATAAAAGATAGCCAATACTGAATCCTTTGAGGATATCCGGTGCGTATTAACTAGTGAAATTAATAGGTGATTTGTGAAAGATGGAAGGTTTATTCTATTATTGAACGGTAAATAAAATAAAAAAGATACGTGAAAGCCATGATAAGAGAAATAGTAAAGTACCCCGAGCCTGGTCTGATGGAACAGTCATCGGCCATAACCGATTTCGGAGATGATTTGAAATCGCTGGCAAATGACATGTTCGAAACCCTCTATGCCGCACCCGGAATTGGCCTGGCAGGGCCCCAGGTCGGTGTTAATAAAAAAATAGTGGTCATCGACCTGACAGCAGGGGAAGAAGAAGGGAACCAGATTGTCCTGATCAATCCCGTAATTACCGAGGAAGACGGAACCCAGAGGGAAGAAGAAGGGTGCCTGAGCCTGCCCGGACTGCAGGCTGTCGTGGAGCGGCCCACGAGGGTCAAGGTGTCTGCCCAGGACCTGGATGGAAATTCATTCGAGATTGATGGTAGCGATTTGCTGGCCAGGGCCCTGAGTCATGAGATTGACCACTTGAGAGGGGTTCTTTATATAGACAGGCTATCCTTTATCAAGAAGGATTTGATGAAGAGAAAGATAAAGAAACTGATTAAGGCTGGTGACTGGTAATGAAAACAGTTTTCCTGGGAACCCCGCAGTTCGCCGTTCCCACGCTCCAGGCCTTGATTGATTCCAGCTGCTTCAATGTAACTGCCGTTTTTACACAACCTGACAGGCGAGCCGGAAGAGGTAAGAAATTCCGCTCTCCCCCGGTTAAGATTCTGGCCGAAGAAAAGGGGATTGAGGTTTTTCAGCCTGAACGTATCAGGGGGAACAGCCAAGCCCTGGAAATTATGCGTAGGCTGAATCCCGATGTCGCGGTTGTGGTAGCCTACGGCCAGATCCTCCCGGAGGAGTTTTTTTCAGTGCCCCGCCTGGGGACGGTAAATGTGCATGCCTCTGTGCTCCCTTCCTACCGGGGTGCCTCCCCGATCGTCAGGGCTGTTCTGAATGGAGATGAATCCACCGGGGTCACAATAATGAAGATTGATCAGGGAATGGATACCGGAGATATTCTCAGCATAAGGGAAATACCAGTTCATCCTGATGACACAGCCGGGGAAATGGAAGATATCCTGTCTGGAGAAGGCGCCAAACTGCTTGTGGACACCCTGGTCAGCTATTCCAGGGGAGAGATCATCCCGGTTGAACAGGATCATGATAAAGCATCGTATGCCCCGAAACTGGTCAAAGCGGATGGGATTATAAACTGGAATAATTCCGCCCAGGCCATCCATAACCAGATCAGGGCCATGAATCCCCGTCCAGGTGCCGTGACCTCCTTCAGGGAAGAAGACACGAATTTTAAAATCTGGAAAAGCGCTTTACCCGAAGGGCATGTGACTGACGGCGGAAGCCCGGGCACCTTGATGTCCTGGGATGATGAGGGCCCGCTGATCGCCTGCGGAGGCAAAACCGCCCTTAGAATCCTTGAAGTGCAGTTGAGAGGGCGTTCCCGGATATCCGGACGGGACTTTATCAACGGGCACGGGGTCACCAGCGGAGAGATCCTGGGGAAATAAAGTCCTGGCCCGGATTTCCCACCAGTTGACCGCTGCGGCGGAGTATACACCCTTCCTGAATAAGTTATGCTCTTTCGGTCTCCTCCACGTGCCGCCAAGTACGACTTCCGGGATTTCGTTAACGGCCGCAAGCCTCGTCAGGCCGGAGTCTGCAGCACCTCGCTGCAAAACCAGGTGAGGAATCCGGGCTGGCGGAATACTTGCAGATTTTTGTCTGCCTACCTTGTATAATGTCGGAGTTTTCTTAGATATATTTCCCGGGGACTAAAATATGCCTGATAATTCCAGATCGCCTCAGTCCAGGGCCGCTGCAGTTGAGGTTTTAATGAACTGCATCGACCAGGGCAGGCCTCTTTATAACCTTCCTGATAACAGGGTTATGAAGAATTTGAGCATTGCCGATCGGGCCCTTGCTTCAGAGATTATTTACGGCACGCTTAGAAACCTGCTTCGCTGCGATTACCTTATCAACAGCCATTCGAAAACCTCCCTTGACCGCCTGGATCCAGAAATCCTCTGGATTCTGCGGATTTCGGTTTATCAGCTGGATTTCATGTCCGTTCCGGAATATGCCATAGTGGATGATGCGGTCAGGCTGGCCCGGTCTTTCGGTAAATCCTCGGCATCAGGCTTTGTCAACGGGATACTGAGAGGTTTTCTGAGGAACAGGCATCCCCTGCCGACCGGCAATTCAATCTCCGCCCTGAGTACCAGGTATAGCCATCCCCAGTGGCTGGTCAAACGTTATGTAACCAGGTACGGAGCTAAAGCTTCAAAAAAAATTATGAAGCGGAATAACCAGGTTCCCGATTCATTTGTCCGGATCAATACAGGGAGAATTGGTGTTGAAGATTTCTGCCGCCGCCTTGAATCCGAAGGTGTCCCCTTTGATTTGTTCCCTGATCTGCGGGGATGTTTGAAGATCCGCCAGAGGGGATTTAACCGGCATAGACTTTACCTGGAAGGGTTCTGTTTTTACATGGATTACGGAAGCCAGATGGTGGCTGATAGGGTAGGGGTGGAGCCCGGGATGAAAGTAGGTGATTTTTGCGCGGCCCCGGGAGGTAAAAGCTTTATTTTTTCTGACCGGACCGGAGCGGCGGGACTGGTTCTGGCCGCGGACAGAAGCCGGCCCAGGCTGCGCCAGATGCAGCGCAGGATGAGGCACTACAGGATAGATAACTGTTCGCTGATATGCGCTGACATGGAATTGTCTGTTCCTCCGGCCCGGGGCCTGGACAGGATTCTTCTGGATGTGCCCTGTTCAGGGCTTGGGACAATTCGCTCAAATCCCGATATCAGGTGGCTTTTCAAAGAAGAGGATCTCCTGAGGCATAAGGAGAGACAGTTCACTATCCTGCAGAATGGATTTAAAATTCTTGAAAAAGGGAAAAAATTGTTTTATACAAGCTGTTCAACAGAACCTGAGGAAAATGAGCTGGTTATCAGGGATTTTCTTCAATCGGAACCGGGGGCATCGCTTGAGGATGAACCTTTGCGCACCTTGTCTGATCAGGATGAAGGTGAAGGTTTTTTTATGGCGGGCCTGCTGAGGATTTAACCGGGCCATTCGGAAGTCTTTCTGGTTGAGCTGAGGATTCATAAATCACGGTGGGATGATAGAATACCCGCAGGACTGAAGTTGTGAAAAAAAAGATAGTTTCCAGAATTGGTTTTGACAAGATGACCTTGCAGGAGAAGTCGGTTTTCCTGGGCAAGGTCTTTATCCTGGCTGGAGTTCTGGTGGCCCTGTTTTTATTCAGCGGCCTTATCGGGATGAGGTTTGCCGTCCGGGGCCATGTCATGGAAACCCCTTCCGTTGTGGGGATGTCCCTGGAGAATGCTGAAGACATATTTTCCAGGACGGAACTGGAGCTTGTCATAGGCGGGCGCAGGTATGATCGGAACATACCTTCCGGATATATTGTTTCCCAGGCTCCGAATGCCGGGATGGGCATCAAATCCAATGGAAAGGTCATGGTAATTGCCAGCCTGGGCCGGAAGAGCAATCCGGTTCCGAACCTGTCGGGATCTTCCCTGCGAGCGGCAAGGGTCCTCGCTGAACAAAGCCGTTATTCTCTGGGGCGAATAAGCGAGATTTCACTTGGCGACAAGGAAGACCACGTGATTTCCCAGTTTCCTGTCCCGGAATCTGATGAAAGCGTCAGCGATAATATTGATGTGCTGGTTACCAGGAAGAAGCCCAGGGAATTTATAATGCCTGACCTGGTTGGAATGAACCTTTCCCGTACCCTGCGGATGTTAAGGGCGAATGGATTCGACGTCGGCCAGATAAGATACCGGAAATACCAGGGGGTTCCCAGAGGTTCGGTTGTCAGGCAATTTCCCCAGGCGGGCTACCGGTTGGGACCGGATCTGGCAATTGATTTAGAGGTGGCAAGATAAAATGGTTATGTCTAAACTGGCTCCTTCAATTCTTTCTGCTGATTTTTCTAATCTTTCCAGGGATATAGGGCTGGTTGAAGCAGCCGGAGCTGAAATACTCCATGTGGATGTGATGGATGGACATTTTGTGCCCAATCTGACCATCGGCCCTCCCGTATTGAAATCTATAAGGAAAGTAACCGGCCTGACCCTTGATGTTCACCTTATGATTTCAAATCCTGATGAAATGGTTTCCAGCTATGTTGAGGCCGGAGCTGATATAATTACCGTTCAGTATGAGGCTTCCTGCCACCTGCACAGGACTTTGAGTGAGATAAGGAAAAATGGTGTAAAAGCCGGAGTCGCGATTAATCCTCATTCCCCTGTACACCTGCTGGAGGAAGTTGCCCCTTACTGTGATATGATTCTTGTCATGTCTGTCAACCCCGGTTTCGGGGGGCAGGCGTTTATTGCCTCCAGCCTGGAGAAAATAAAGAAAGCCAGGCAGCTGCTGGACAGTTCCCGTTCCGGGGGGCTGATTGAAGTAGATGGGGGAATTAATATCAATAATATAGCTGAAGTCGCCGGTGCCGGGGCAGATGTCCTGGTAGCAGGCTCGGCTGTATTTGGCTGTGATGATCCGGGTGAAGAGTTCAAACGGATCAGTTCTGTTCTGGAACAGGTTGAAAGATAAGGGAAAGAACCAGTGCCCTGGCAAACCGGCTGGTTGTTTCCTTATAGAATGATAACAGCGAAATTGTGAGATGTTTATGAAAAGGTTATTTTCGATAGTTGCTTTTGTCCTTGTTTCCCTTCTGTTTATAGGATGCGGACAGAAAAGCGCCGGGCTCCAGGAAGGGGCAGCCGCACCTGATACCCAGCTGTTTGAAAACGGAATGGATTATCTTAGTAAGAGCCAGTTCATAAAAGCCAGGCTTTCATTTCAAACGCTGATAAATACTTATCCGGAAAGTGAGTTTACTCCATCTTCTTTTCTGGCAATCGCCGACTCTTTTTACGAACAGGGGGGCATGGAAAATCTTCTCCAGGCCGAAGCCCAGTATAAAGATTTCATGATTTTTTATCCTACCCATGAAATGGCGGATGACGCCCAGCTCAAAATAGCCGCCATCAATTATAAGTTGATGGGACCGTATGACCGTGATCCTACTCATATGCGAAAAGCCGCCAGTGAGATAAAACGGTTCTTGCGGAATTTTCCTGACAGTGAACTGGCCCCAACCGCTAAAGAAGCACTCAAGGAAGTTGAAGAGTCCATGGCCATGAGGGACCACTCCATAGGTAATTTCTATTTCAAGAGAACTTCATACCGGGCGGCTGAAGACAGGTATAAGGAAGTACTGGAGAAATATCCCGACTTCAGCGATCTGGATGAAACTCTTTTTCACCTGGGGAGATGCCTGGAAGAAAACGGACAGGTTGTGGAAGCTTCGGTTTATTATAAGAGAGTCGCCAGTGAGTTCCCCTTTAGTGAGTTTTTCTCCGAAGCCAAGGAACACCTGATTATGCTTGAACAGGATGTCCCTGAAGTTGATGAGGTGCTGGCCAGTCAGAGAAGAGCTAATCGTCGTGAAGACAAGGGATTTTCTGTAACTGATCCAATAAAAAGCATTTGGGAAACTGTTACCGGACGAGAAGATATCTATAAAAAGGCACGGGAAAGGGCCGACCAGTCCACCCAGCAGGGCACTACGGGAAGTTAAAGATTTCGTCACGGTACAGTCCGAATTATTGAAGGCGCGAATATGTACAGGTTGATGCTAGCTGATGACAGTGAAGCCACACAGCAAATTGTTACCCTGGCTTTCAAGGAAAGCAGTTGCCAGGTTATCTGTCTCGCCAACGGTGTGGATGTCCTGGATTATATAAGCCATTCCCCAGTAGATATCATGCTGATTGACGTTGACCTTCCCGGGATAGACGGATATCAGCTTTGCGAAATTCTCCATCAGGATAAACAAACCTCCGATCTGCCGATTGTACTCATGGGAAGCATCAGGTGTCCGGTGGATGAGGAGAAAGCCAGGGGTCTGAACTATTCAGCAAAACTGGAAAAACCTTTTGAAACCATTCATCTTGAAAAGCTTGTTGAAAGCCTTCTCCCGGAAACCGCCCGGGAATCCTCTCATCCTTCAGTTGTTTCGGGTTCCTCGTTTTTGAATGAATCCCTTTCCGGATTGTTCTGAATTCCATAGATCCCGAATCCGCCGGGAAAAACCTGAACATGAGCGGGTTGAGCCCCGAGCAGCTTCGGGCCGGAACCAGGACCATGCCCCGAGCATTCGTAGGGGAAGATGAGCCTTGTGAGGAAGTGCCGGAAAACAGGCTCACGGAAGAGGATTATTCAAAGGTTGTTAACCTGACCCTGGAAAAGCTTACAGGTAAGCTGAAATCGATCATCCCTGAAGCTGTTGATGAGCTGATAAGTGAAAAGCGCCGGGAAAAGGTGGAGTGATCCAGGCCTTTCCCTGACCAATGCCCCATAAACAGCCGGTAAACTTCGTTTCTATTCCAGCAGCAGTAGCAACAGTGTTGGAATTGTCTGTGTAATACAGGCTATAGTGGGCATTAAACTTTGAGTTTTCCCCGGAAAACCTCAAGGAAATTGAATTGTATCCAGCGCCTGGACAGGCGGTTCGTTTATTCAATCACAGGAAATTTATAATTATTAAATATGAGTATTTTAACTACGACAAAAATAGGAATAAAGGTTATTTTTCCAGGCTGGGAGAGGCTCTTAAAGGTACCAAAGATGATTTTGCATGGAAGCTTCAGCAAGTCTCCGGTAAACAGGAGAGCCGAATAAGTGAAGATCAGCTGGAAGACATTGAGGAGATCCTGATCGGCGCGGATATAGGGGTGCTGACCGCGTCTGAGATAATTGACCTGCTGAAAGAGGCGACCCGGGCTAACAGGTATATTACCCTGACGCAGTGTCGCCGGGTCATCAGGCAGAAGCTTCATGAAATACTCATGTCCCCAAAAGCGTCAACCCTTGAGGAGGACAGCACCTCCGGTCCCGGTCCAAAAGTAATCCTGGTTGTGGGGGTTAATGGCGTCGGCAAGACTACCACTATAGGAAAACTCGCGCACATTTATAAAAACCAGGGGAAAAAAGTTTTAATGTGTGCCTCCGACACTTTCCGGGCGGCCGCGGTTGAACAAATCGACATCTGGGCTGACCGCACAGGATCTGAGATAGTGAAGCAGGCTGAAGGATCTGATCCCGCCGCGGTTCTGTTTGACGCTCTTTCTGCCGCCAAATCCCGGGGAACAGACTGCCTGATAGCCGATACCGCCGGGAGGCTGCACAACAAGGAAAACCTTATGCAGGAACTTGAAAAGATGTGCAGGATCGCCGGCAGGGAGGTTCCGGGAGCCCCCCATGAGATTTTTCTTGTCCTGGATGCCACCACCGGGCAGAACGGGTTGCAGCAGGCCAGGGAATTCTCCCGGGTGACCGGGCTCAGCGGTGTTATTGTCACCAAGCTGGACGGTACCGCTAAGGGCGGAATCCTTGTCAGTATCGTTAAGGAACTCTCTATCCCGGTTCGCTATATAGGTGTCGGGGAAAAAGTGGAAGACCTGCTGGAATTTGATCCTGAGTCCTACCTGGACAGTATCTTCGAAAGTGGAGACTAGGGGACATCATCCTCAAGGGACGCGTTTTAGAGCTGACCGGGGGCTCCTGCTTCCAGGGCGATTGTCAGCCAGATGCTGCAACAGCGGATTTCCTGAATCGAATTCTCCTCAGCCGCAAGGCCTCAATTGTCTTTCCCGCCAACTTAAGGGGCTGAAACTATCCTTTAAAGGGATTCCGCGGGTTGTCTTGCCTCAACTTCATTATGGCTGTATCCTCTGCTATATTCAGAGTATTGTGAATAACGGAGGTTTGAGCTTATGAATAGACGTGATTTTATAGGGTCGTGCGCTGCTGCCGCGGCAGTATCAGGTTTAGCCGTAGACAGCAGGATCATCGCGGCTGACAATGAAGTCCCCAATTATCTTAAAAAGTACGAAGATCTGTATATACAGGATCCGGGCAAAGCTGCTCTACAGTGGTTCCGTGAGGCCAGATTCGGCCTTTTCATGCACTTCGGTGTGTACAGTATTGTGGGCATGGGAGAATGGGTCCAGCTTACCCAGAAAATCCCGGTCGCTGAATATGCCAAGCTGAAAACACGCTTCAGGGCAGAGCGCTTTAACGCCGATGAGATAGCGGACATGGCAGTGGAAGCGGGCATGAAATATATAAACATGACAGCCAGGCACCATGACAGCTTTTGCCTCTTTAAAACAAAACAAACAGATTTCAACAGCCTCAGCGCTCCCTCCAGCCGCGACCTGGCCGGGGAACTGGTTGAGGCCTGCGATAAACGAGGACTCGGGGTATTTCTATATTATTCCTACGGGCTGGATTGGAAACATCCCTATTTCTTCTCGCGGGAAGCCAGCATGAAGGGTCCGGTGCAGTGGTCCGCGGCCAGGCCTGAGTATGCTCATCCCCAGCCTGAATACCTGTTTAAGGAGGATGCGGATTTTAAGCATTACATAGACTTTGCCCACGCCCAGTTGAGGGAAATCATGACCCAGTACCAGCCCCTGGCCGGAGTGTGGCTGGACCCGATTATGGGATATTATTCCAGGCCGGATCTTTTCCCCATTGAAGAAACCTACAGGATTATCCGATCCTATCAGCCGTATACCTTGATTTCTTTCAAGCAGGGAGCCAACGGAGACGAGGATTTCACCGCTCCCGAGAGGAATCCCCGGGTTCACCAGCAGGGCGGGGAAGTGGCCCGGATAGCCTGGGAGAAGAACCAGGGGAAACCCATTGAAATCTGTGACACCCTGCAGCCACGTGTCTGGGGTTATGACATGAGAAATGCTGATGAACACCGTGATTCCGATTACGTAATGAAGATGCTGGAGCATGCCGATTCAGTAAACGCCAACCTCTTGCTTAATACCGGGCCCCTCTGGGATGGTTCGATAGATCCGGTAGACAGGGAGACCTTGCTGGAAGTGGGGAAGCGGATAGGGTAGCAGTGGTTGGAAACTTCCAGTTTTCCGGCCCCGCCCCCGTTGGGGCTGTGGGTTTATCCATTCACAAGAAGGGTATGGTTCGTTACGCTCGCACTTACAGCGCTCGCGCTGTCATGTGGGGGCATCTTGACCTGGGGTTCACTCCCTCACTCTTCGAGTTTCGGGAGATCACCCCAGGCTGTTAAATGCTGGGCTTTCAGCCCGCTTTTCTCCAGAGTGCCTCATACACTTCATCGCGGCCGACAGGCCCGATCCCGGTTCTACCTCCCGGCCCATTCTCGAAAGGGTCAGTTCGATAGCGGAAAGGATAGTGAAAACATCCAGGAGATCAAAGTATCCCAGGTGGGCGACGCGAATAATTTTCCCGGCAACCTCTCCCTGTCCGGCCGCCACCTTGATCCCGTAGTAGGTATCCAGTTTTTCCTTGAGTTCGGAAGCGCTGATCGCTTCCGGGGGGAAGGCCGCTGTCAGCGCGTTGGCCGGAGCCCGGGACAGCATTCTGAATCCCAGGGCTTTAAGCCCGGCCCTGGTGCATTCAGCCATCAAGCCGGCATCCCTGACAGTTTGATCGAGGCCATAATCCAATATCCGCCTGCAGGCCTCTCTCAGGGCCACGATCAGGGCTATCGAAGGGGTGAAGGCCGGGGATCCCATTTTCTGTCCCGCCATTTCCCTGCGGAAGCAATGATGGTAAACCCTCTTCTCCGGCCCGGACTCGATTGCCTGCAGCGCCCTGCTTCCCAGGGATATGAAGGAAAGCCCCGGAGGAATACCGAAGGATTTCTGGGATCCGCTGATGACTACATCCAGGTCCCAGAGGTCTGTTTCAACTGCCTGGCAGCCTACCGCAGTGATGCCGTCTACTATGATAAGAATATCGGGAAAATTCTCCCTGGCTGCTCGGGAAATTGACTCCAGATCATGGCTGGTTCCGGTTGAAGTTTCGCATCCCTGCAACAGGAGTGACTTGAATCCCGGTTTTACCGCCAGGGCCGACAATATTTCTTCGGGATCAGCGCATTCACCGTAGGGTTTTTTCAGGATACTGTAATCCAACTCGTGGGTTTCGGCCAGTTCCACCCAACGCTCACCGAATTTTCCGGCAGACACGATCAGCACCCGGTCCCCCGGGGAATGCAGGTTGCAGACCGCCGCTTCCATAGCTCCGGTGCCGGTAGTTGAGAGAATCAGCAGTTCATTTTCTGTCCTGAAGATCTCCTGCAGCATCGCCCGACATTCCAGCATAATGCTGCTGAATTCCCTGGTGCGATGATGAGGCATAGGCATGGCCATGGCCTGCTGGGCAGAGGGGATTAGAGGAGTGGGTCCCGGTGTGAAAAGCCTGGTTTTTCTCATTGCACGATGATAACACGGGATATAAAATCAAATTGGTGAACCCTTACTGAATTGGTTGGCTTCGGAATTACATGAGTATTTAATTAATTAATTGTTGACGGCGGTAGTACGGAAAATACCTGCAAAAAAGAGAGGATTCATGCGAGATATATTCAGGCTGGAAGAAAACGGAAGCACGGTAAAAATTGAGGTGCTTGCCGGTATAACTTCATTTTTGGCAACCATGTATATCATTGTTGTTAATCCGGTCATCATTAGTGAGGCCGGACTTCCTTTCAGCGGTGTGCTTACAGCCACGGTTATGGTCTCGGCATTCAGTTCAATTGCCATGGGGCTTTATGCCAATAATCCTATAGTGGTGGCCCCCGGCATGGGTCTAAATGCCTTTTTCGCCTATTCAGTTGTGATAGGGATGAAGGTGCCCTGGCAGGTCGCCCTGGGCGCGGTTTTCTGGTCGGGAGTTGTTTTTCTTATCCTCTCTGTTTTCAATGTGCGGGTGGCAATAGTCAACGCGATCCCCCGGCAGATCCGGTATGCCATAACCTGCGGTATAGGGATATTCATATCTTTTCTGGGATTCGTAAATGCCGGACTGGTGGAGGCTGATCCCGCCACGCTTGTCAGGCTCGGTGAAATTGATTCAGTTGTGCTTGTCTTCCTGCTGGGTTTTTGCGTTACAGCTTACCTGATGATCAAGAAGGTCCCGGGAGCATTGATTCTTGGTATCGTTTTTACTTCACTCCTGTCCTATCCGATCGGGCGCTGGTTCGGGGGAGGGGATCCCCTGGTATCCTGGCAGGGATTGTGGTCTCCTCCGGATTTCAGCCTGCTTTTCCAGATGGATCTTATCGGCTCTCTCAAGCTTTCTTTTCTCCCGGTGATATTCGCGTTTCTTTTTACGGACATGTTTGACAGCCTGTCCACATTTATAGGGGTTGCTGAAGCGGCTGATCTGACTGACGAGCACGGAGAGCCCAGGAACATAAAGGAATCCTTGATAGTTGACGGCGCTTCAACAATGATATCCGGGCTGTTTGGGACAAGTTCCGGAACCAGCTACATCGAATCTGCCGCCGGTGTTGAAGAAGGGGGAAGAACCGGTCTTGCTTCGGTGGTCTCCGGTTTGTTGTTTCTGCCGTTTCTTTTTCTTTCACCATTGCTGTCTTTCGTCCCCGCGGTTGCCACGGCCCCGACCCTTTGCCTGGTCGGGGTGTTTATGATGAAACCAATTTTGAAAATCAACTGGCACCGACTGGACGATGCCATACCTTCTTTCCTGGCTATGATCCTCATTCCGTTGACCTACTCAATCGCCCATGGAATAGTATGGGGTTTCATAAGCTGGAGCATAATAAAGGTTTTTGTGGGAAAGGCCAGGTCGGTATCTCCGCTGCTGGTGGCTGCCAGCTTGATTTACGTGATCCTGATGCTTGTTGTTGAACAGTAAAAATACGGAATGAATATTATCTTGAAGTAAATAACAGGGGAGCCTGCATATGCATGGACCAGGAAAAGGGTTTTATATTTTATCGATTTCGGCACTGATTTTTTGCTTGCTGCTGCCCTCAGCAGGATGCGGGGATCAGGAAGAGTCCGCGGCTGTTTCAGCTGGTGATGTGGCCGGCGGCCCGAATGGGAAGGTGCAGGATCGCATGGAATGGTTCAGTAATGTGAAATTCGGTTTGTTCATTCACTGGGGCCCTTATTCCAACCTGGCTGGAGAGTGGAACGGGAAAAAGGTTGGGAATGACAGGAATTCTGAATGGATAATGAATTTTCTGGAAATCCCCAGGGACGAATACAGGGAACTGGCCAGGGAATTTAATCCGGTCGATTTCAATGCCGGGGAATGGGTCAGTCTGGCCAGGGACGCGGGAATGAAATACCTGGTTATCACGGCAAAGCATCATGACGGTTTTGCCATGTATGATTCGAAGGTCTCCGGTTACAATATTGTGGACTGGACCCCGTTTGAAAAGGATCCCATTAAGGAACTTTCCTCTGCCTGCCGTGAAAATGACATCCGATTTGGATTCTATTATTCACAGAGGGAAGACTGGGATGAACCTTATGCCTACGGTAATACCTGGGATTTTGAATTTACCCCTGAGGAAAACCTGGATAAGTTTGAAGAACATTACCTGAAAACCAAGGCTGAACCCCAGCTGAGAGAGTTGCTGACAGAATATGGGCCGGTGGATCTTATCTGGTTTGACCGGGGGCTTTACACCCAGGAGCAGGCTGCCGGCTTGAGAGAGCTGGTCAGGGGGCTTCAGCCGGATTGCCTGGTCAATGGCCGTATTGGTAATTACAATTCTGAGCTGATGGGAGATTTCCAGGAACTGGATGACAATGGAATGCCCTCCAGCGGTATCGAAGAGTATTGGGAGACTCCCCAGACCCTGAACGATACCTGGGGCTACAGCAGGTATGACCATAACTGGAAGAGTTCCAGTGAGGTAATCCGGCGGCTGGTAGAGATAGTCAGCAAAGGCGGTAACTATCTTCTGAATATCGGGCCGGACGGCCTGGGTCGGATCCCGGAGCCCTCCCGGAAGGTTCTGCGGGAAACCGGAAGCTGGATGAAGGTGTACGGCGAAAGTATTTATGGAACTAGCGCCAGTCCCCTGGAAGCTGCTGATTGGGGATTCTGTACCAGGAAGGGCAGGATACTCTATCTGCATATAACTGACTGGCCTGATAGCGGCCAGGTTGAAGTAACCGGTCTGCTTAACCGAATTGAAACCGCCAGTCCCCTGGCTGAACCGGATAAGGAATTGGATGTGTCGGTTGAAGGGAACTATCCCCTGATTGATATCAGGAAGGCCGCCAGGGACAAACATGTTACCGTCATTAAGCTGGAGCTGGACGGGGAACCCAGGGTGACGCCCCCGGTTGTCCTGCAAGCCAGTGATAAACCCATATTACTCGACTATGAATCAGCCATTACTGAAGGGAAGGCTGTAAAGCGTTTCAACAGGAAAGGCCGCTACCATGTTTCAGGATGGCAGAACGAGGATGATTCTGTTAAGTGGAATCTACGGGTTGCCGCCCCGGGAATGTATAGCTTAAGGATTAAATACGCCGTGCTGCCTTCCTGGGCCGGGCAGAGATTCACAGTGTCAGTTGACGGTGTTTCGCTGGATGCTGAAACCCTGGGGACCGGTGACTGGTACGATTACGCTGATTTCGAACTGGGTACCGTCAGCCTGGCGGGAGGAGAAGACTCGGCCATTGAAATCAGGCCTGAAGGACCGGTCAGGGAGCATCTCATGTACCTGAAGGAGATTGTGCTTGAGCCGGAATCCGGGAATTAACCGCAAGTAATCCCGGGAAAGGACAGGTTTATATCGATCCAGCTCTTTCCCGGTGTGGACCTGGTTTTTCCTCCTCGGAGGAATCCGCGGCAGTGAACTGCCCGGAAAAAATTCATATTCAGTTTTTGCTGTAAAGGACTTCGCCTCCGACGATTGTATAGAGAACCTCTGTGTTTAGGATTTCATCTTCCGGAACAGTTAGTATGTCCTGGGAGAGTACTGTGATGTCAGCCAGCTTTCCAGGTTCAAGCGAGCCTTTTTCTTTTTCTTCGAAAGCCAGGTAGGCGTTATTTATGGTGTAGGACTCCAGGGCTTCCTCCCTGGTCATGACCTGACCCGGATAGAATTGCTCCCCGTTATTCATCCTGCGGGAAACCGTGGCATAATAGCACTGGATCGGATCAACGTCTTCCACCGGGGCGTCGGTCCCGTTTCCTATTACTGTTCCATTGTCCAGCAGTTTTCTCCATACATAAGCGCCCTCTTCAGCCCGCTCTTCGCCGAGTTTTTCAATCACCCAGGGCCCGTCAGATGTACAGTGAATCCCTTGCATTGCCGCCAGGATTCCCAACTCGGAGAACCTGGGGATATCAGAAAGGGCAAGATGCTGGGCATGCTCAATCCTCCACCTGGAGTCACGGTTTCCGTCCAGGGCCTGTTCGTATATGTCCAGTACCTCCCGATTGGCCCTGTCCCCGATTGCGTGCACACAAACCTGCATGTCATTGGCCAGGGCGATCTCTGCTGTTTTCTTAAGCTCTTCACTGCTGCAGGTCTGGAGTCCGGTAGTCTCGGGCAGATCCGAGTATGGTTCCAGGAACCATGCGCCGTGGGAGCCCAGGGCCCCGTCGATCAGTCTTTTCAGCGACCTCACAGTCAACCTGTTAGCCCCGTAGCCAGTCAAGCGGTATTCAGAAACACGTTTTTCAAGATTGGAATTTGATTCGGACAGCATTACATTCAGCCTGATTGGCAGGGTGCCTTCATCAGCCATTTTTTTCAGGATATCGACAAGCGCGAAGGAGGAGCCGGCATCATGCAAGCTGGTGATCCCCTTGGACAGGCATTCGGCGGCAGCCAGTTCGACAGTCTTTCTATGGTCCTTTTCAACCTGCTCAGGGGTTCTGGATGCCAGTGACTTGTTAAGGCTGGCGCGAATCAGGCCCTGGGCTGTTTCCCTGAAAGCCCCGGTTGGAGATCCGTTTTTATCCCTCAGAATCTCTCCGCCTTCAGGATTATTTGTGGATTTTGTAATGCCGGCCAGTTCCATGGCTTTGGCATTTGCCAGGCTGGAATGTCCGCTGGCATGGGTGAAAAGTACCGGATTATCAGGGGTTACCTTGCTCAGTTCTGTGTGGAGAGGCAATCCTTCAACCGCCGGGGAAGGAGTAGTATCCCACTTAGCCTGGTGCCAGCCCCGTCCCAGTATCCATTGCCCCGGTTCAGCATCAGCGGCTGCTTTTTCGGCAAGGTTCACGATTTCATCCCAGTTTTCTGCCTTGGTGAGGTCAAGCTGCAGAAGGGCCTGGCCGATCCCGGTCAGATGGGCGTGTCCATCGATGAATCCCGGGATTACAAATTTCCCTTCCAGTGACATGATCCGGGTTTTATCCCCTATATATGGTTCAACATCCTCATTGCTTCCAACAAGCAGGATCCGTTCGCCCGATACTGCCAGGGCCTGGGCAAAAGGCTGTTCCGGGGACATTGTCGCGATCCTGGCATCCATGATTACCAGGGAAGCGGGGTCCGGTTTGCCGGAAGTTGAGCAGCTGACTGCCAACACCAAAACAGTTATCAGGAGGGCGGATATTAATAATTGCTTTTTATTCATGATAAGATCCTGTTCTCTGGCTGCCTTCCCGGCTGCCGGAATGCGTTGATACCATAATCCGGGCCGTTATTTTTCCGGCCTGTTTTCGGTGAAATATTCCGCTATGGCCGCTGCCAGGGCCGGAAGGGTTGATTCCCTGGCCGTAACGGTTATTTTCAGGCCGGCTTTAGCCGCGGTTTCCGAGGTGATCGGCCCAATGGAAGCAAACCTGTAGCTGTCCAAATTAATATGCCCTCCCGCAAGCAGCAGGAAGTTGGTCACAGTGGAAGAACTGGTGAAAGTGATCATGTCGGGAGAGGCCTTGCTCAGGAGTTCCCGCAGTTCGGCTTCCCTGGTTTCCGGGAAGTCCGTGCGGTATACCGGCACCACATCCACGGAATAGCCCATTTCCCTCAGGGATTGTGGGAGGATCTCCCGGGCTTGCAGTGCCCTTGGAATCAGTATGGACTGGCCGGTCGGCATATCCGGCAGCCTGGATCGAAATTCTTCAGTTACTCCTTCAGCCTGGAAGAGGCTGGGGAGCAGGCTGACGGAAAATCCCATTTCTTCAATCCGACCGGCCGTTCCCGGCCCAATTGCGCAGATAAGAGGTTTGAGCTCCCCCGGTCCTATACTGTTTTTCAACCTTTCCAGGAATATTTCCGCTCCATTGACGCTTGTGAAAATAATCCAGTCATAACTGTTGACACTCCGCAGGGATTCCCGCAGTTCAGGGCTGTCCAGAGGGGAAATCTCTATAACAGGGATGGCAACTGTCCTGGCGCCCAGCCCCTCGAGAAGGGAAGCGAATTCATCAGCCTGCGAAGCGGCCCTTGTTATGACTATCGTAAGGTCTTTTAGCGGTTTTTCAGCCATTTTCCCAGCTTTTCCCGGTTCATGGTTAAGGATGATCAGTTCCCTGGTTCCAGGGTTTTTCCTATTGCGGCATCGGTCATTTCTTCAATTTTCTCCAGTTTGCCTGAAATTATTCCTGAAATAAACCTGTTCTGTTCAGGGTAGCCGGTGAAGTAGTGAAATGAAACCGATTTCCCGCTGATCCTGGCGTAGGCGCCAAGCGGAAAGCTGCAGCCTGTTCCCACCGTGGCCTGATACTTTCTTTCAGCTTTAACCGCGGCCCTGGTTTCCGGGTGGTCAATCCCGGACAGGATATCCCTTAGTTCAGCCCTGGCGTCAGAAAGCGTCTCAATGGCCAGGCAGCCCTGTCCCGGGGCGGGAACGAGGTCCTCCGGCTCAAGGTAACAGCTGATTTTCTGCTCGAGTCCCATTCTTTTCAAGCCCGAAGCGGCCAGGACTATGGCATCCAGGCCCTGGGTCTCCAGTTTCTTGATTCTTGTGTCAACGTTTCCGCGGAGGGGGAGTATTTCAAAATCCGCGCGGAGCTGCCTTAACTGTACTGCCCGGCGAGGTGATCCGGTAGCAATCCTGGCTTTTTCAGGAAGATCCTTCCAGCTGGCTATGGGGCGGGAGGAAATGAGAACATCCCTTGGATCTTCCCTGGGAGGCATTGCCGCTATTTTAAGGCCTCGCGGAGCCTCTACCGGCATATCCTTGAGGCTGTGCACCGCCAGATCAATATTTTTACTGAGCAGGGCTTCCTCTATTTCTTTTACGAAAACCCCCTTCGACATTGCGGCCAGCTCCTTTGTTGAGGCTTCCAGGAAACGGTCTCCAGTGGTTTTAATGATTTTAACTGAAACATCAAGTCCCGGACTGAGCCTTTCCAGTTGTTCTTTGATCATATTAGTCTGGGTCAGGGCAAGCCTGCTTCCCCGTGATCCAATAGTCAGGGATTTCATTCCTTCTCCTCGAGTTCAAAGGCGTCTTTTACCAGGTTTTCAAGGAAATCCCGGCTGTTAAGCAGTTCAGGGTATTCATCTGCCGATGATTTTATCTGCTGGATCAGGGGATGGGAAAGCCTGTTTACGGTCCTGAACATGATTTTCCTCATTTTTTCGTACTCTTCCTCAGACATGTTATCCCTGGTGCACTGCAGTTCCTCGCGGCAGATTTCCTCCACTTTTTCTCTCAGCGACCTCACCAGGGGCCCCAGTTCCCGCTGCCGGCTGAAATGAAGGTATCCATTCACTTCCTCACTGATGATCCGGTGGGCTGCTTCCGATTCGGTGAGCCTGGTTTCCATGTGACTGCCGATAACGGAGGATAAATTATCGATGTCGTAAAGAAAAATATTGTCAACCTGGTTGACTGCCGGATCAACATTGCGGGGAACAGTTATGTCTATGATGAAAAGAGGCTGGTTTTTTCTTTGTTTTATGACCCTCCCCAGGAGTTCCGGACCGAGAATGAATTCCCTTGCCCCGGTTGAAACTATAACGATATCAGAGGAGACCAGGCAATTTTCCATTTGATCATAACTGTATACCTGCCCCCCCAGTTCTTCGGACATCAGGCATGCTTTTTCATAGGTCCTGTTGATGATGTGAAGTTTCTGGATTCCGGAAGAAAGGAATCCCCGGGCGGCCAGCCGGCTCATCTTTCCAGCCCCTATCAGGAGAACTTTTCTCTGGGAGAGGTCTTCAAAGATTTTTTTTGCCAGTTCAACCGCGACGGAGCTGACTGAAACCGGAAGTTCTGAAATTTTCGTGTCACTCCGTATTTTTTTTGCCGTAAACAAGGCGTACGACATCAAGCGGTTCAAATCCCGGCCGGTTGTTTCCTCCTGGCGGGCAATCGCATAGGCAGCCTTGAGCTGGCCCGTGACCTGGGCTTCCCCGATGACCATTGAATCCAGTCCGGATGCCACTTTGAATAGGTGTTCAACGGCTTCTTCGCCATCCAGGGAATAGGTGTAGCGGTCGAGATCTGTTAATCCTGAGTGGCTGAAATCAAGTAAAAACTTGATCGTTTTGTCCCTGGCCCCTTCCTTGTCTGCTCCGAAAAGATAGGCTTCAATCCGGTTGCAGGTAGAGAGAATCATGGTTTCTCCGGATCCTGATTCTTCATGAAACCTGCGGTTGGCTTCAGGCAGCAGTTCTTCAGGAATGGTGACCTGTTCCCTGACCTCTATCGGTGCCGTCTTGTGACTCAAGCCTATTATTATCAGCCGCATATATAATCCAGTCTAAAATACGTGACGGCCTCCGGCGAGTGCTGCAATCCAGAAGGTTAGAAGCATGGATACGAATCCGGCCAGCGCGATTACTGCCATTCTTTTGCCTCTCCAGCCGGTCAGGGTCCTTATGGAGGTGAGAGCCAGATAAATAAGCCAGGTGCAGATGGCTGAAATTACTTTCGGGTCACTTTGCCAGCCCTGGTCCCATTCCCGGTGTGCCCAGTAGATTCCTGAGGCCAGTCCGGCGGTCATCAGGACAATCCCACTGAGCATCGAATTGGCAAACAGCTGATCCAGTATGTCGAGGGAAGGGAGCCTGCGGTAAAAGGCCCTAAGCCTTTTTGCCTTAAGCTCTTTTTCCTGGAGAAGGTAGAGAACGGCAAAAAGGGTGCCGGCCAAAAAAGCGGTATAAGCCAGGAACAGGAAGGTGGTATGAAAATAGAAAAGCCTGCTGTTTAGAATATCCTGCACTGGAGATGACTGGGAGATGAGGCTGCCCAGCATTGATATGAGAACCAGGGGAAGCAGGAAAACTCCCAGGGATATAAGCCTGTACCTGATAGCAAGGAAAAGAAAGGAAACAGCCAGGGTCAATGCCAGGAACACCAGGGATTCCTGTCGGCCGGAAAGAGGGAAAATGCCCCTTTTCATTCCCGTCATTATGATGTGGGCCGCATGAAAACATATGCCGGCTGATGTGAAAATCAGGGCGGCCCGAAAAAGCGAATTGGCGTGCTTAATGAATGCCAGGCAATTATAGAAAGCCGCAACCAGGTATAGGGCCAACGCTGTGAAGAAAGTTATGCTTAACATTTTAAATTTAGATTATATATTAATGGAATAGGCCGCATGATATAAGATGAAAGTCACTGCATCTTCAATTTTTTGGTTTCTGATGAAGCCCGGCCGTCGTATCGGGGCCCGGATTCTTGCCCCACTGGTAGGCGGCTATTGACCCGGCTATGTTCATGAGAGGGCCGAATATGGCCGGGGGCAGGGCCGTAATTACGTTCTTAAGCACCGATATTGCCAGTCCGGAAGCCATTCCGGAATTCTGCATGCCCACTTCGAAAGCGATGGTCCTGCAGTCGTTTCTGTTCAGCCCGGCCAGTCTTCCCAGCCAGTAACCCGAAGAGAATCCCAGGAAACAATGGAGGGCTGAAGCGGTCACCAGCAGAATTCCGGCTGTGCGAAGCTGGTCAACCGAACGGGAGGAAATAATGGCGATAATCAGGCATATTCCGGACATGGATATGAAGGGAAGCGCCTTGTCCAGCCAACTGGCTGAATCCTTGATCCATTGATTGGAAACAGTCCTCAGCAGGCAGGTGAAGCTGAAAAGAAGCGGCCCCAGGATCAGTCCTCCCCGCAGAGGCTGCAGCAGCTGACCGGTTTCCCCTCGGAATATAAGGAAGGCTCCTGCCGCGGCGGCAAATCCTGAACAGGCCAGGATCAGAAGGAGGCTGGTATTCCGGTTATAGGAAGCTTTTCCGTAAAGGATTCCGTGGGCGGCTATTCCCCCCAGAACCGGGATTATGACCATGTTCAATATTGAAAGCATCATGGCCAGGAATGGGATGGGTATCAGCTCTCCTGCCAGCTTTTCCATCAAGTACGGCGTCATCAGGGGAGATATTAGCGTTGAACAGGCTGTCATCGTCACTGACAGGGCCACATTTCCCCGGGCAATGTAGGTCATCAGGTTTGAGGCCACCCCTCCTGGACAGCATCCAACCAGAATTATCCCGGCGGCGAGAGGAGGGCTGAACTGGAAGGCGGAGGCAAGGCCGAATCCTACCAGGGGCATTATGGAGTACTGGAGGATCATTCCGATTAAAACCGGAACCGGCATCCTCAGCACCCTTTTGAAATCGTTGATACTAAGTGTGGTCCCCATACCAAACATAATTACCTGGATCAGGGGCACAATCAGCGCCTGGAGATCCAGTCCAAACCAGGAACTGAAAAGGAACGGATAGCTGACTGAGATTACTACAAACAGGGTAACCCACAGGGCAAATGAAAGGTGTTTGAGAAATCCCGCCCGGGGGGAGATTAAGGCCAGGATTGAAATAAGCGCAATTATTGTTATCTTCATATCACAGGTTGATTGCCGGTACTAAAACAGGGCCGCTTTCTGGTAAAAAGGAGCCGGTACATATAGAATAAGACAACGTGGGAGAAAATTATATGAAATCAGGCCGAATTAATTCAGTTGTAATGTGGGTACTGGCAGTCGCTGTTGTGGTGGCTCTGGGATTAACAATAACCGGATATTCAAGGTTTAAGGACCTGGAGGGCCGCATGGAGGAGGTGACGCTCCAACAGGCACGGTTCCATGAAGCGCATGACGAGTTGAAGTCCGAGTTTGATAAGCTTCGGTCAGGATACACCGAAGTATCAAGAACCGCCGAAGCTGTGGAATCCCTGATGTCCACCGCCAATAAGGAATTCAGCAGCTCACTAAGGGCCGGCCTGCGCAGAAATGAGCAGTTGATAAAAGAAAAAGAAGACACCCTTTCCCGGATGCAGAATGCTCTGGAAGAATTTCAGCAGAAAATTTCCGGCCTGGAAGAACAAAATCAGGCCAGGATCAGGAGCTTAACGGCTGACGCGGAAATATTGAAGGGTGAGCTGGAAAAGAAAACTGAAGAATTGAAGCAGCTGTCCGCTTCCATGGAAAACATGAGAACCTTGCACGCCAAGCTCAAATCCAACCTGGACCAGGTGGTCGCGAATTTGAGGCCTGAGAAAGACACCTACAAGCAGCTGGAAGAAGATCACATCAGAATAGTCGAGCTGCAGGGAGATTTGAAAAAGAAGAGCGATTCCTTCCAGAGAGAAATGACGAGAATGGAAGGCTATATCAAGGAGATCCGCCTGGAATTGAATCGGGTAGCCTCGCTCAAACGCGGTGACTGATAACGGTTTATTTCATCCCCGGGGCCGATTTGGTTTGTTCTTTGTTCCAATAACGTTGTATTATCCCTAGCCATGATGGAAGGATTCAACCTGGTCACTATAGGGATAAATCTCATTGTTCTCCTGTTTTCAGTGAGCCTGCATGAGTCCGCCCATGCCTGGATGGCCGAAAGGCGAGGAGATCCCACCGGAAGGTTCCTGGGCCGAATCACCCTCAATCCGATCCGCCACATGGACCTGGTTGGTTCTTTCCTGGTGCCCATGATCGGGATTTTTACCAGTGCCCCTGTGTTCGGATGGGCAAAACCGGTCCCGGTCAATCCGGCCAACCTGAGGGATTTCCGCAGAGACCAGTTGTTCATTGCCGCCGCCGGCCCGGTAAGCAACCTTCTGGCAGCCGCGGTATTCCTGGCTGTGTACAAGATTATAACTTTGTCAGGATTCCTTTTTGAACTGGTTCCCGGAATTGTGCTGGTCCCGTTTCTGATGCTGTGCCAGGTGGGAGTGCTGCTGAACATTATCCTTGCCGTGTTCAACCTGATGCCCATTCCTCCCCTGGATGGAAGTTGGGTCCTGATAGGTTTGCTTCCGCCCCGAATGGCAGTATATGTCGAAAAAATAAGGCCTTATGGGTTTGGTATATTATTGCTGCTCCTCCTGACCGGCGGGCTGGGATATATACTGAATCCGGTGTTGAATTCAGTGATGTTCCTAATAAGGTAAAATATACGCTGGCTGGAAGCAGGGCATGATAAAGGATATCTGAACCTGGTCCGGGTTAAGGGTTGACCCAGGTCCTTTCTGTCAGTTGATATGAACAGGGCCGAATTGCAGCCTTGTTTTTTTTATTGAAGTATATTGACGCAACAACAATTTTAGATTGAAAAAGACGGTTTAGAAGAATGAAACAAAGAGTATTCAGCGGAATGAGGCCTACTGGAAGATTACACATAGGGCACTTGGTAGGAGCCCTCGAGAATTGGGTTCCGATGCAGGATTCATATGATTGTGTATTCGGGATTGTTGACTGGCACGCTTTGACTTCGGAGTATCAGGATGTGTCTGAAGTTAAGCAGAATATAACAGATATTGCCATAGACTGGCTGGCCGCCGGGCTGGATCCGGAGAAGTCTATGCTGATGCTCCAGTCCATGGTTCCCGAGCATTCCGAGCTGCATCTGCTGTTTTCGATGATTATTCCAATTCCCTGGCTGGAAAGGGTCCCCACCTACAAGGAGCAGATTAAACAGCTGAATGAAAAAGACCTGTCAACCTATGGCTTTCTGGGTTATCCCGTGCTGCAGGCAGCTGACATACTGATCTACAAGGCCAACGCGGTTCCGGTTGGAGAAGATCAGGTTTGCCACATAGAGCTCTCCAGGGAAATTGCCCGCAGATTCAATAATTACTACGGAGAGGTGTTCCCTGAACCCCAGCCCAAACTGACCCGTTCCGCCCGGCTTCCCGGGACCGATGGACGAAAAATGAGCAAGAGCTATGGGAATGATATCCAGATGACTGAAAGCCCCGAGAGTATTCGCAAAAAGGTCATGCCGATGATGACTGATCCGGCCCGTATGCGCCGGTCCGATCCGGGGAATCCTG
The DNA here is from genome assembly GCA_963666915.2 of Acidobacteriota bacterium. GTDB lineage: Bacteria > Acidobacteriota > UBA6911 > RPQK01 > JAPXNP01. The sequence goes on along the minus strand of CAXXEX010000001.1, from coordinate 31,653 downwards.
AAAAATGCCCGGTATTTGACTTCCACAAGACATTTACCGAAGCAGAGGACCTTTCCTGGGTAACCGAAGGCTGTACTTCAGCGGGTATAGGATGCGTGGACTGCAAGAAGAAACTGCTTGAGCAGATGCTCCCGGTTATTGAGCCCCTTCACCAGAAAAGGATTGAACTGGAAAATAACCTGGATTACGTCAAGGATGTCCTGGTTGAGGGAAGCAAAAAAGCCAGGGAAAGAGCCTGTGAAACCATGGAAGATGTCCGCTCCGCGCTGAATCTTGATTATTGATTTTGTTTTTTGAAGAGCCGGGGCTTTCAAAAGCTTCCGGCTCCTGCCTGGCCTTTCTCCGTCAGCCCTTTAATCCCTGCCGGATTTTGACTTTCGATTCATCTCCCCTGTTCCATGGACACTTCGGTCCATCCCCATTCTTAATGATTTTTGAACACTTATACTGACTGCACCATCAGTGAATTCAAAGGCGGAGTTTATCGGGGGAGGGGGATTTAAGTTATTAAATTTAAAGCAGATAATTATTACGTTATTTTTTGTTTGTCCCTGGGGCCGACAGGGAACGGGATTTCTTCCGGAATCAATAAAGATGTCAGCAGGGAGGACTATAATTAAGATCGCGAGAATAAGGATTACGTTCAGATTGAACTGAGGTTTTTACAGCCGCTGAAACTGACGCGGCCGGAGATAGGTACAAGTGCAGACACAGGCAGCAAACACAGCGAAATCCCAGGGCTTTCCGGTTATATTTGAACTGGACATATTCGAAGGGCCTTTGGGGGTTCTGCTCCAGCTGATCCGCAAACAGGAAATAGACATCTACGATATCCCGATTGAGAGGATAACGGCACAGTATCTGTCTTTTCTGGACCTGATGAAGGAAACGAACGTTTCAATTGCCGGGGAATACCTGGTAATGGCCGCGACCCTGATCTACATTAAGTCGAGGATGCTGCTGCCTGTTGATCCTTCGGCCGAAGAAGACCAGGAAGAGGATCCCCGGTTTGAACTGGTAACCCAGCTTCTTGAATATGAACAGTTTAAGAAAGCTGCAGGGATGCTCCATGACCGCCAGGTCATTGAAGATTCAGTCTGGGTCAGAGGGCAGAATGAGTTCGAGGAGGAAGAGCAGGATGCCGTGGATGCTACGGTCTATGATCTTGTCCAGGCCTTCCATGACATTGTCGAACGGGCTCGTGACAGGATTGCTCTTCGTGTAGTGCCTGAAAGCGTTACCCTTGAAGACAAGCTCCTGGAACTTCGGGACATGTTCACGATTCACAGGGAAATGCTTTTTTCCGCGTTCGTTTCCCAGGGTTTGCCCAGGCTTCATCTTATTGTGACTTTTATTGCCCTGCTTGAACTGGCCCGTCTGAATGAAGTCAGCTTGTTTCAGGATCCAGAGCGCCGGGACATCAGGATAGCCGTATGCTGAGCGGAACCCTGCAAAATCAGCTGCTGGCAATCCTTTTTTCCGCCAGTGAACCCGTGAGGCTTTCCCAGTTTGAAGCTATTTTCCCCGATACGGAACCAGACGATTTGAAATCCGCCCTGGAAGAATTGATCACTGCTTTTAACTCAATGCAGAGGGCCGTGGAAATCCGGAAGATTGCCGGGGGATACCGGCTGTCCACCCTGCCCGAACAGCATGAGGTTCTTATGGACTACCTCAAGTCCAAGCCCTCCGCCCGGCTGACCCAGGCAGCGCTTGAAACCCTGGCGGTTATAGCTTACAAGCAGCCGGTTACATCTCCAGAGATATCGGAAATCCGGGGGATCAAGGGATCAAGTACTCTAAAGACCCTGCTGGAAAAGAAATTAATTGAAATCAGGGGGAGGAAAAAGGTTATAGGCAGGCCGATACTTTACGGTACTTCCCAGGAATTCCTGATTCATTTCGGCCTGAATGACCTTTCCGAGCTTCCATCCCTGGAAGAGTTTGAAGAGATAGTTTCCGAGGGAGATCTGCTCCAGCCCGGATCCGGCCCGGAATCCTCTTCCGGAAGACCTTCCCGTGAAGTACTCCGGGAAGTGAAAAACCAGGACGTATAAGACTATAATACCCGGGTGCTCCGTCTCCTGATAATGCAGTGACCCCGGCTGCTCAAAAACCGGAGGATTTGCCGTCATACAGGGCCGGTAACCCGGAATTTCATTTTCCTTGCCCGGCAGTATCCCCTTTTACAGCTGTTCCAGTTACTGACCCTGGAGCTGAATTAGTGTTACAATTCTAACCGTCATTACTATCAAAATTTACAGTTGAGACAAGCTTGGTTTCTCCTGTCTTTATTTCCCCGGATGAAACTGATTATGGAAGAACGGTTACAAAAAATAATTTCAATGTCTGGAGTGACTTCCCGCCGGAAGGCTGAAGAGCTTATCCGGGCGGGGAAGGTATCGGTAAACGGGGAAGTTGTGCGTATTCTGGGCTCTAAGGCCGATATTGAGAAAGATCATGTAAAGGTTGAAGGCAAGCTTATTCACCCTGACCCACTGGAGTATTTCGCGTTTTACAAACCCCAGGGAGTGGTCACATCTGTAAGTGATCCCGAGGGGAGACCGGTGGTTTCTGATTATTTCACGTCCCGGAGAAGGCTTTATCCTGCCGGAAGGCTGGACTTTAACAGTGAAGGCCTGGTGATAATGACCAATGACGGAGCCCTGGCAAAAAGCATTATGACTGCCGGATCAATTCCCAAGGTTTACCGGGCCAAGGTCCAGGACCTCCCGGACAAAAGGAGCCTTGACATCCTGAGGAAGGGAGCCAGGCTTAAAGACGGAACCCGTCTCGCGCCCTGCCATATAAAAATCCTTAAGTTTTCCCGTAATCCCTGGCTGGAGGTAACCTTGATACAGGGGAAAAACCGCCAGGTGAGAAGAATGTTCGAGGATGTTGGTCATTACGTGATGAAATTGAAGAGAGTGGCCATAGGACCGGTAACACTGGAAGGGCTCAAATCCGGGGAATTCCGTAAATTAAGGCCCAGGGAAATCGAATCCCTTAAAGAGAAGAAAATCAAGCCCGGTAAACAGTCAAAATCCGGACCAAAGCCCGAAGGATGGGCGATCAGCAGGAAAAGCAGGGATACATCCAGGAGCAGGAAAAAATAGCATCAGCCTGATTGCGCCCTGGATATATATCGGCCGGATTGGCGGCTTATTGATTAATTGAGAGAGGATAAACAGAAAAGTGTTTACAGGAATAGTAAGGGAAACCGGCGAGATTGTTGCCAAGAAGGAATCTCCTGACGGCATAACCTTCAGGTTCCGGGTAGGTGAGTTGTACCGCGACCTGGATATTGGCCACAGTATCAGTGTGAATGGTGTTTGCATGACTGTTATTAAGATGGACCAGGGATGTATTGAAGTGGATGCTTCTCCTGAAACCCTGAGGAGATCAAACCTGGGGGACACCAAAATAGGTGATCCGATTAACCTGGAGCCTCCCCTGAAGCTCAATGACGTCCTGGGTGGACACCTGGTCCAGGGGCATGTGGATGCCACGGGAGAAGTGCTGTCTATTGTCGAGGAGGGAAATTCCTTTATTTTCCGGATTTCCCTGCCTGAAGAAGTGGCTCGTTATTGCGTCATGAAGGGCAGTATCACCCTGGATGGAACCAGCCTGACAATTTCCGGCCTGGGGGATGATTTTATGGAGGTTGCAATAATTCCCCACACCATGGAAGTAACCAATATGTCAGAGCTGAAACCCGGGGATAAAGTTAATCTTGAAGTGGATGTAATTAGTAAATATGTGGAAAAACATACAAAAAACAGTCTTGGTATTGCTGGTTCTGGTAATGACTGGGACAGCATCCGCTCAAAGTGATGAGGCGAAGCTGGATCTCCAGGAAAAAAGCATCCTGGTATATAGCAGCATCATCGGGGGCGAAAGCAAACAATTTGTAATCCGGATCGCCCGATTTCAGCCGGACCGGGTTTTTGAGTGGGAGACTACAGCTTTCCAGGGCACCGTGCATCTCTATAGTTCCGCTGTCGCTGCTGCGGAATGCCTTACCTACGGAAGGCTGTTTCAGGCCGGAGTCGGCTATGAATCGTCTGATACCGTCACAAAATGGCTCTCCGGAAAGATGTACAGCGAATTGCTGGAAGGGCGTCCGGTTAAATACAAGCTTAATAATTTACGGGCAGAATTCGTTCTGGACGGCAGGGAGAAGTTTAAGCTAAAGATTGATGGTGAGGAACGGGAGCTTTCAGCACTCAGGATCAAAGACAGCCGAAAAGGAATCTGGCTTTTCCAGGATGATCCTGAAAATCCTCTTCTTCTCAGTTATGTTTCTCCTTACTTCCGGGAAGAACTGAAGAGAGTATCCAATTCTGATTCCAACCAGTTGCGCTGGATCAAAACTCTTCCGCCCGTGCACTGAAACCGCTGTCCGGCCGAAAAGGCTGGGAAAGCCTTGAAGTTTAATCTACCAATCCCGGGGAAAAAAGAAAATGAATATTGCAACGATAGAAGAGGCAATTGAAGATATTCGTGAAGGCAAGATGGTCATCGTAGTGGATGAGGAAGACCGCGAAAATGAAGGTGACCTGACCATGGCTGCTGAAAAAGTAACTCCTGAGGCAATAAATTTCATGGCAACCTGGGGCCGCGGTTTGATTTGCCTTCCCATGGTGGCCGAACGGCTTGAAAAGCTTCGGATTCCCGCAATGGTCAGCAGGAATGAATCCCTTTTCGGAACAGCCTTCTGCGTGAGCATTGAAGGCCGCAAAAACGTTTCTACGGGTATTTCCGCTTCTGACCGGGCCCAGACCATCCTTACCGCGGTGGATCCTGAATCGCAGCCGGAGGATCTTGCCCGTCCCGGCCATATTTTTCCAATATGCGGTGCCGAAGGGGGCGTGCTGGCGAGATCCGGACAGACTGAAGCATCAATTGATCTGGCCCGCCTGGCCGGGCTTTATCCTGCCGGAGTAATCTGCGAAATAATGAATCCGGATGGGTCGATGGCCCGCATGCCGGAATTGAAGGTATTCGCTGCTGAACATAACCTGAAGATTGTTACAGTAGTTGACCTGATCAAGTACCGGATGAAGAATGAAAAATTTGTTCGGAAAGTAAAGGTCATCCCCTACCAGTCTGAATTAGGCGCCTTCAACCTGCATATATATGAGAACCTCCTGGATAAGAGGCTGCATCTGGCCTTTACAAAGGGTGATTTGAATTCAGGCGAACCAGTTTTGTTGCGGGTCCAGGCGGCAGATATTTTTGAAGACCTGTTTGAGATGGGGGATGAAACCTGCAAGGGCGGTTCGCTGAAAAAAAGCCTGGGAATCATAGAAAAGGAGGGCAGGGGAGCCCTGGTTTACCTTCGCCTGAAGCAGAGTGAGGAATCCCTTATGAATAAGCTTGAAAAGCTGGCGGGGAATGATAAGGCGGAATTCGAGGAGTCTGATGACATAAAGGATTTTGGGCTGGGGGCGCAGATAGTAGCGGACCTGGGTATTTCTAATGCCAGGCTGCTGACAAACCATCCCAGGGTTTTCGTGGGGCTGAGCGGTTACGGAATCAATATCAGTGAAAATGTGGGGCTGGACAGTTTTTGATCTGGATTAGACAGCCGCTGCAGGCAAGCTGCCCGCGGTACGAGCTGCAGACAGGATGTCCGCAGTACTGTAAGCTTCCAGCTTAGGGAGCAGAGAACCGTTGCAGGCAAGCTGCCCGCGGTACGAGCTGCAGACAGGATGTCCGCAGTACTGTAAGCTTCCAGCTTAGGGAGCAGAGAACCGCTGCAGGCAAGCTGCCCGCGGTACGAGCTGCAGACAGGATGTCCGCAGTACTGTACTGTAGGCTTCCAGCCTATAGCTTGTCCCCTAAGCTACCAGCTTAGGGCGTAAACAGTAGACAGCCGCTGCAGGCAAGCTGCCCGCGGTACGAGCTGCAGACAGGATGTCCGCAGTACTGTAAGCTTCCAGCTTAGGAGAGCAGACAGCCGTTGCAGGCAAAGCTGCCCGCGGTACGAGCTGCAGACAAGATGTCCGCAGTACTGTAAGCTTCCAGCTTAGGGAGTAGAGAACCGCTGCAGGCAAAGCTGCCCGCGGTACGAGCTACAGACAAGATGTCCGCAGTAAAGCGAGGTTAGTTTTCAATTCTCCACCTAAGGCAGTTGCGCAAGCCTGCTTTGACCGGATTGTTCCAGACATAATCAATCTGGTCCCGATATTCAGCTTCCGTTCTGATAATGTGATCATAGGTTTCTCGCTGCCATAATGTTCCCTTACGATTCAACTCACGATTAATTTGATTGGCGGTAAATGATTTCCATGAGTGGATTATCTTTGACAGTTCAAATCCAGCAAGAGGTTCCGCGATTACATGGACATGGTTGGGCATAATACTCCATGCATGAAGCCTGTACCTTTTACCATCGAAGAAACCAAGGGCCTCTTTTACGATTCCGGCAGCTTTCGGGTTTTTCAGGAGGCATTCACCGTACCCTGCGTCCAGGCAGGCATTGATTTTTTCTGAGAAAAGAAATTTAAGCCGTTTGTACCCGTCCGGATCCATGAATCTTTTTAGGGTCCCATCACTGTTCCAGTAAAGTTTCTTTTCCTCGTTCCATCTTTTCTGAATTTCCGGAGGAATAGAGTCAGCTAATCTGAAACATACATGGTAGATGGCATAATTACAGGTCCAATGGGGCAATTTCCCTCCCTTGGCTTTTTGAAGGGAGCTCCAGTCAGGTAGGATCATGATATTGTTACCTCCTTTAATGAAACGGATTGCGGGTTTTACCAGTTTCTTTAGTTAGAGATAACGACTGTAAACAGGAGATAACGAAAAAAATTTGGAATCAGGCAGGCAGCCGGCGTACTGTAGGCTACCGGCGTACTGTAGGCTTCCGAGTGTACTGTAGGCTTCCCAGTGTACTGTAGGCTTCCAGCCTATAGCTTGTCCCCTAAGCTTCCAGCTTAGGAGAGTAGAGAACCGTTGCAGGCAAAGCTGCCCGCGGTACGAGCTGCAGACAGGATGTCCGCAGTACTGTACTGTAGGCTTCCAGCCTATAGCTTGTCCCCTAAGCTACCAGCTTAGGGCGTAAACAGTAGACAGCCGCTGCAGGCAAAGCTGCCCGCAGTGCAAAAAAAAGCCCGGCTTTTCAGCCGGGCTGAGTTGTTTTATGGCAAACGGGAACAAATCAAAGATTTGTCGCCCGGCTTTATTCTTCTTCTTCTTCAGCCAGGTATTCCTGGTAGGCCTCAGGTGACATAAGACCTTCGAGGGCTGAAGTGTCACTTGCTTCAAGCTGTACCATCCACCCGTCTCCATACGGATCGGTATTGACCTTTTCAGGAGAATCCTCCAGCAGGTCGTTTGTTTCAATAACGGTTCCGCTGATCGGGGAGTATATCTCTGAAACGGCTTTTACGGATTCCACAGATCCGAAGGCGTCCTCCGCTTCAATTTCGTCTCCTTCGTCAGGCAGTTCAACATAGACGACATCCCCCAATTGCTCCTGGGCGAATTCGGTTATGCCGATGGTAATTACATCTTCCTGAACCCTGACCCATTCATGATCACTAGTAAATAAAAGATCCTCTGGTATGTTCATTTCCGGAAATCCTTTCACGATAACTATTATCCCTGATTATTTATCATGGATTACAAATATTTCAAGTGACCAGCCTTATTTGCCGGGCAAATTTTTCGTTTCTCTGCAGCCGGCCGCGGCTGGTTATTTTATTTTTGCCTCTTTTTGTAAAAAGGTGTTGACACTATTTTTGCTTCTCTCCTTCGACCCCGTATTTCAATAGATAAGGAACCGCCGATATCAGAGAATTCAACAGGCACATAGGCCAGCCCGATACTTTTATCGAGGCTGGGAGCATATCCTCCGCTGGTGACACTGCCTGATTTCTCCCCGCCGACAACAACCGGATATCCTTCCCTGGCAATCCCGGCATCAACCATTTCGAATCCAATGAGTTTTCTTTTTATCCCCTCAGCCTTTATTTCCCGGAGCCTGTTTTCTCCAATGAACCCGGTCCCGAACTTCACAATCCAACCCAGTCCGGCTTCAAGAGGGGTAGTTTCTTCAGTGATATCATTGCCGTAGAGCGGATATTTCATTTCCATCCGCAGGGTGTTCCGTGCCGCCAGTCCGGCTGGAGATATGCCTTCAGTTTCACCCGCCTTGAACAATTCTTCCCAGAGGGCCTCGCCTTTTTCGGGGGGAAGGTAGATCTCAAAGCCGTCTTCGCCGGTATACCCTGTTCTGGAAATAATCGCGTCGGTTCCGACAACAGTTCCGGTAGTAAACCAGTAAAATCTCAGGGATGACAAATCAATATCCACCATTTTCTGCAGGATTGATTCTGACTTGGGCCCCTGGAGGGCAATCTGGACATACTGGTCACTTACGTCGGCCATCTGTATGTTTCCGAATGCCCTGGACTTCAGCCAGGAGACGTCTTTTTCCCTGGTAGCTGAATTAATGCATAAGAAATAGTGTTCAGCGCTGAAACGGTAGACAACTATATCGTCAATAATTGTACCCTCAGGGGTAAGGAGCGCGGAATACTGGGCCTGGTAGTCCGAAAGCCTTCCGGCATCATTACAGGTCACATTCTGTACAAAGGCGAGAGCATCAGGGCCCTGGATTTCTACCTGGCCATATGGCTGACGTCAAATACCCCGGCGGATTCCCTTACAGCCAAATGCTCTTTGAGGGCACTTGAATACTGTACAGGAAGTTCCCATCCGGCGAAGTCGACCATTTTGCCCCCGTATTTTCTGTGAAGATCATTTAGTGCGGTTTTTTTTGTCAAAGCAGTGCCTTCCTATAATTGAAAGGATAAGCCCGGAATACTACTGAGCTGTTTCAATATTTGCCAAATTATCAGCCAGTTGCCTGGATTAAACAATTAAATCAGGATTCGCACCATATTTTTCAAGAATCCAGTGAATGCTCGAATTCTTAAATGGTCCGCCTGGCAGCTGCCTTAATAGTTTAAGCAATAGTTAATTAAGAATTATAATAGAATTATACTTGAACAGAAACTTGAAAGCATTCTAGAGCGCTGGTTTTTATGAGGCCTGAATAATGATTAACAAATCCGGAATTAATTTCAGTCAGATAGCCGTGCTGTCTTTGTTTGCCGTACTGCTTACTGTTTTAACCTCGACCGGTATGGGGCAACCGGGATCGGGGTTTCTCTACCTGTCCAATCAAAGAATTGTGACCCTGGAGGTTATTGACAGTAACCGTGCCGTGGTTAATTACCTGAATTTAAGCGAATCATATACCGTTTTTATGCCTTCGGATTTCATAGTGTTTGGCAAACAGGGACAATGGAAGAGAACCCAGGTTATCAAGAATGAAGACCTTTCTGACCAGGACAACCGTTTTTTTGCTTCGCACCTGATAAAACCCGGGGATGTGTATGGGGCCGAAATACAGGGTGATCTGCGGATTGATGGGGATGTGGATGCCGCATGTCTCAGGATAGACGGAAGAATCCTGCTTTTTGAAAAGCTGCTGAAGAGGGATCTGGAAGTGGCGATCTCCCGGATCAGTAATATCGATATGGACCGAAGAAACCGTAAGAACGCCATTCAGCGGGCCGGATTTCAAAGAGGCTTCGGAAAGATGATTTTTGAAGGGTCTGAAGCTGCTGAAGAATACAAACAGTATTTTCAGGAAGACCCGGTGTTTGGGCCTGTTGCCATAGCTGACCCTAAACCTCTGCTGCCTTCCGCTTTCAGGAATCTGCCGGATCCGGTTGTGGTCAGGGTATCCGGTGTTATAAGCAGGTTCGGAGGAATTAAGGATATGGAGGTTGCCAAGGGACTTGATCCGGTTCTGGATGATATGGCCATGGAAACGGTTCGGGGTTCGTGGCAGTTTTTGCCCGCGGTCCAGGGTGGAGAAGTCGCCGAGGCCGAAGTAAAGCTTAATATTGTTTTTCGCCGGGACTAGGCTGTATGGTCGCCGCTTTAACCCTGTTTTCGGCATCAGGAATTTGAAGCCCATCCCTGGAATTTTTCATAATTAATATTATCTTGCCTGAAATTTGGCAAGGTGACTGTCTTTTAGGTAATATCTTAGGGCTTTCCCTTGAAACCGGAATCCTGCCGGTTTGTTTAAAGGATTTCTCTTATTATAAGAAAGTAGAGAGTTTTATTTATGGGTTTCTTAGGTAAACACAGTGTTAGTGAAGAGGTTGTTCTTAAAGCCCTTTCAGCTATAGTTGACCCGGATCTTAAAAAGGATGTAGTCAGCCTTGGCATGATCAGGGACATTGAAATCAAGGACGGAAACGTGTCCTTCAAATTTGTTTTGACTACACCAGCCTGTCCGGTCAAGGATAAATTTGAAGAGGAAGCCCGTCGGATCGTTGCCGGTCTTGACGGGGTAAAAAGCGTAGACATTAAAATGGATTCAGAAGTATCCAGGCAGAAGAGTGTACCCGAACGAAAAGCAATTGACGGTGTGTCCAACATTATTGCCGTGACCTCCGGTAAAGGCGGTGTAGGGAAATCTACCGTGTCTGTCAATCTGGCATGTTCCCTGGCCGCTGATGGAGCCAGGGTGGGCCTTATTGACTGTGACATATATGGCCCCAATATTCCGATAATGATGGGGAACGACAGGCCTCCTGTAGGAAATGGGCAGATGATTGTGCCGCTTGAAGCCCATGGAGTTAAATTCATGTCCATGGGCCTGCTGGCCCGTGATGACACTCCGCTTATCTGGAGAGGTCCCATGCTCCACGGAGTTTTGCAGCAGCTGCTGTACCAGGTGGAGTGGGGTGAACTGGATTACCTGATCGCTGACCTGCCTCCGGGTACCGGGGATGTGCAGATCACAATGACCCAGTCGGTTCCCCTTTCCGGAGGGGTTGTTGTCACCACGCCGCAGGATGTGGCCCTCTCAGATGCCCGCAAAGGTGTGGTAATGCTGCAGCAGGTGAAGGTTGATGTGCTCGGCATAGTTGAAAATATGAGTTATTTTGTCTGCCCCGCCTGCGGAGAAAAAAGCGAGATATTCGATCACGGCGGCGGAGAAGAGACGAGCAGGCATTTTAATGTGCCTTTCCTGGGTAATGTTCCCCTGGAAACCGGTATCAGGCAATGTGGCGACAAGGGCACCCCGATTGTTGTGGAATCACCGGACAGCCCGTCCGCTGAAGCATTTCGGAATATTGCCCGCATCCTGGCAGCTGAGATTTCCAAATCTAACTTCAATGTCCTGGATAACGACTGAGATTTACGAAAAGAAATAAAGAGGATGGAGCAGATCATCAGCCTGGAAATTGCTCCGCCTGACTGGAGATTTATAGAAAATGGCAAAAAAAATAGTAGTCTTGCCTGGTGATGGTATCGGGCCTGAAGTAATAAAAGGCGCGGTATCAGTCCTGGAGGAATGTGCTTCCATATATTCGCTCGATTTGGAATTTGAAGAATTCAAGGTAGGCGGCGCCGCGATTGACGAATACGGCCAGCCCCTTCCTGAGAAGGTTGTTGAAAGCTGCCTTGATGCCGATGCCGTAATGCTTGGCGCGGTGGGAGACCCCAAACATGACAACAATCCTACCCACCTGAGGCCTGAGAAAGCCTTGATGGGTTTGCGCAAGGCCATGGGCGTTTTTGCCAATCTCCGTCCAATCCTGACCTTTGACGAATTACTTGATGCCTCTCCGGTCAAAAGAGAACTGGTTGAAGGGGTGAATATCCTGATAGTGAGAGAACTTACCGGAGGGATCTATTTCGGGGAACCGCGGGGTTTCGCAGAAAGTGAAGAGGGAAGGTCCGGTTATAACACCGAGGTTTATTTTGATTACGAAATAGAGCGGATAGCCAGGGTTGCTTTTGCCTCAGCCGGCCTTAGAAGCGGTAAAGTTTCAAGTGTTGATAAATCCAACGTGCTTGAAAGTTCCCAGATTTGGAGGTCAGTCGTTGAAGAGGTTCATAAAGAGTACGAATCTGTCGAGCTTGAACATGTGCTCATAGACAATTGCGCCATGCAGTTGCTGGCTCGCCCCAAGGATTTTGATGTCCTCCTGACCAATAACATGTTTGGGGACATCCTGAGTGATGAGGCCTCAATGCTGTCCGGATCAATAGGAATGCTTTCCACGGCCAGCCTGGGTGAAGAAAAGGATTCCGGCAGGCCCGGTATTTATGAACCCGCTCATGGCTCCGCCCCGGACATTGCCGGACAGGATATGGCCAATCCCCTCGCGACCATAGGTTCAGCCGCCTTGCTGTTCCGCTATTCCCTGCAGAGAGATGATATCGCTCTGAACATAGAATCGGCTATCAGGCAGGTCCTCAGGGACGGATTTCGCACCAGGGACATTGCCGCGCCTGGCGAGAAGGTAATCTCATGCAGTGAAATGAGCGAAAAGGTCCTGGAGAGAATTGGAAGCCCGACCGCCAGGTAGGGATTTCATTTGGATATTTCCTGGAGGTTGAATTCAAACCAGTCGCCTGCCTGTTCTGGTATTCAGGGGGTCAGTATCGGTATGGGCTGGTTTATCGGGCCAGGTTTACGCCTGCGGGGATTTCGTTAACGGCCGCAAGCCTTGTCAGGTCAGCTTCTCCACCGCCTCGCCGCGAAACCCGGTGAGAAATGCGGGCTAGCCCGCATTTCTCACGAAAAAAGAATGGAATGGAGTTGCATCCTTTGGTAAAATAAGTGTTACCAAGCATTTAAATCAACACAAAGGAACAACTCCATGAAAACAAAGTGTAGACCAACCAAGTTCAGATTTCAACCCTGCGGCAAGAGAAAAGTAGAAGGATCTTTTGATGGAGGAAGGATCACCTCTGATTCGGGAGCATTGCTGGCAGGGGAAGCGGAAGAGAAATTTCAGGTTATATCCCGTTTTGCCGAGTGTTTCACTGATCATCGAAATCCGGAAAGGGTTGAACACTCGGTTCATCATCTTGTTTCCCAGCGAATTCTTGCCTTAATGATGGGTTACGAAGATTTGGCGGATCATGATGAGCTGCGCAAGGATGTTCTTCTGGCAGCACTGGTTGGGAAACATGATCCTACCGGGAATGATCGTTCCAGGAAAAGAGAACAGAGCATTCCTCTGGCCGGGAAAAGTACGCTGAATCGAATGGAGCTTACTCCAGCAGATGCGGATTCCTCACATAGATACAAAAAAATTGTCCTAGATGAAGAGGCTGCAGACAATCTTCTGGTGAAATTTTTCATAGAGCAACAGAGGGAGGTTCCCAAAAGAATTTTCCTCGACGCTGATGCTACGGACGATCCCCTGCATGGTGATCAGGAAGGAAAATTTTTCCATGGCTACTACAAAGCATACTGTTACCTTCCTCTTTATATTTTCTGTGGAGATTTTATTCTGTCAGCTCGTTTGAGGCCGTCCAATATTGATGCCTCAGACGGCACGATTGATGAACTGAAGCGTATTGTTCCGATCATTCGCAAAGCCTGGCCTGAAGTGCAGATCATCCTTCGTGGTGACAGCGGATTCTGTCGGGAAGAAATCATGAGCTGGTGTGAAGCTAATCGGGTCGATTATTGTCTGGGACTTGCCAAAAATGAACGACTAAAAGCAGAAATTGAGCTCCAGATGCTTGAGGCAAGAGAAATGCACCAGGAAACCGGCTCGGCTTCAAGAGTATACAGAGATTTCAGGTATCAGACCCTTAAGAGTTGGTCGCGGGAACGCCGAGTGGTCGGCAAAGCCGAATATCTTGATAAGGGCGCCAATCCCCGCTTTGTGGTCACCTCTCTGAAGAAAGAACACGTCAGCGCGAAGACTCTGTATGAAGAGCAGTACTGTGCCAGGGGTGAAATGGAAAACAGGATTAAGGAACAGCAACTTTATCTTTTTGCCGACAGGACCAGCACGGCTCATCTGAGATCAAATCAGCTGAGGCTTTATTTTTCTTCCATAGCCTATGTGCTGATGAATGTAATAAGAGTCTTTGGCCTCAAGGGCTCCAAGATGGCCAAGGCTCAATGCCATACGATCCGAAACAAACTGTTTAAGATTGGCGCTCTGGTTAAAGTCAGCACAAGAAGGATTATGGTTTCCATGGCCTCAGGTTACCCTTATGAGAATATCTTCAATGCTGCATATAACAACCTTCTCATTGCGAGACCCTTGTTACTGTGAGTAGCAAAAATCTCTGCTGAAAAACCTGCGATTTTACTTCTCAAGGGGAGAGGTGTCTCCTCTTTTTGCTATTTTGCCCCCTTCAACGCCTGGTCCGGATGCCGGATGGGGTGAAAGCTTGCTTCGATCTTCAAATGATCAAACAAATCTACAGATTTGATGTCTCAACATCATTAAATCTCAACTATCCTGAGTCTGGTGAGAAATGCGGGCTAGTGTTTTAGCTTGAAGTGTAACAGGGTGGTTCCTCTCCAGATCAGCAGGTAGGCAAACCTGGGAAGGAACAGAATTAGCTTAACAAGCTTTCTTATCAGGGTTACAAGGAGACTGTCAACGAGATTTCTGTTGTTCCCGAAGATGAACATGGCTGCGGTTTTTCGGTTGAGGTAGAAGCAGTCAAGCGTCTCGTTGAACACAATCCTGTTGGGAGTCCTGACCAGCCAGAAGAGCATTTTCATCGGCCTGAAATCTTTTCCTCCGTTGAATCTGGCTGCTACCGAGTCTGGATAGCTGAAGATGATCCTTGCCGTAACAGATAGTTTCGCTTTAAGTGAGTTGTCACTGTAAGTTACTATTTTTTCGATCCCAGGCAGATTATCAAAATCCCCCAGCCTGGTTTCACCGCAGAATAATGTTATCCGGGCATTGGGATTCACTTTTGGTTCAGCGGCCCTGCTGATTAACTTTTTCATTGTTTCCGGTTCCGCGGTTTCCAGAACCAGGACCTTCCTGGGGTTATCGGCAAAGGGGCTGTTTACTCCTGTTTTTAATCCTTGAGAAATGATCTGTCCATAGGTGTGCCTGTTCCAGAAACAGCAGTCCAGGGATCCATTGAAAACCAGCCTGTGACGGTTCCGGCACAGGCAGAACAGGAGCTTGGACAGGAAGAATCTTTTCCTTCCGTTGAGTACTCCGACGATAACTGTGTTTTTACGGGATATTGTCCTTAAGGCCTGCTTAAACCAGCTGACAGGGGAATGATCAGCATAGGCGGCTATTTTTTTTACGCGAGGACAGGACTTCAAGGCCTCAACACTGGATTCACGGCAGAAAACTGTTATCTGGGCGCTCGGGATGACATGACTATCCTGGGTTTTCCGGATTACCTCCCGGACTATTTCAATCGCGTCCGTTTCAAAGATCAGGACATCAATTCGGCGAGGCGGTGTCATATTCTTCCGGCTCTTACTGAAAAGCCGCTTCCGGTTGGAACTGTCCAGTAGGAAAGAATCGAGATGGCCGTCAAATATCAGCCGCCGGCGGGCTTTCAGCAGCCAGAACAGGAGTTTGGATTTTCGAAAATGTCTTTCACCATTCAGCACGGAAACAATCAAATCAGGTTTGCCGGTGAGAAGAAGCAGCTTTGCGGCGGCTGCTATTTTTGCGAAGATGCCCCTGGCGGGATAGGTCACAACCTCACTGACACTGGGCAGGGATTGATAGTATTTTCCCCGGCGGTTGTTGCATATTACGGTTATCCGTGAATCCCGGGCATATTCACCGGCGGCGGTTTCAGCTATCACTTTTCTCATGGTGGACAACCGTTCAGTCTCCACCACAAATACCGACCGTCCCACTTTTCTCCCCGTTTTCTCAATCAATTCCCTGCCGGGGGTTCTGCTGTTTTTTTTGCCGCCGGACGCGGATTGCTGCTGTCTGTCCATGATCAACTGTTTTTCTCCAGCCGAAGATCCCGGCGATTCTTAAGGAAAGATTCATATTCATCAATCATCTCTTTCCCCATGGCATCCCAGCCGTAAAGCTCTTCCACATCGATTCTTCCACGGCGAGCCAGGGCGAGGCATTTCTCCGGATCCTTCAGGAGCCGCACGGTACTCTCCGCGAATTCTGATGGATTATCAGCGATCATTATATTGCTGTTATGCCTTGCTTCCAGTCCCTGGCAGGCCAGGGGTGTGGCCACCATGGCGGATCCTGCCGCCCAACCTTCCAGCACTTTACCCCTTATTCCCACACCGGTCCGGAGCGGTACTATCACAACCTGGGCCTTCCAATAATAATCCCGAATATCCTCCACGAATCCGGTAACTGTTATATTTTCCTGGTTTCCAAGAGCCAGGATGTCATCAGGCGGCGCTGACCCTACGATATACAGGTGTGTTTCAGGACAGGCCTTGATAACTTCAGGAAATATTTCCCTGTGAAAATAGTGCATGGCATCCAGGTTGGGTGAGTGACGGAAAGCCCCCACAAAAACGATGGAGTTGACGTCTCTATCCTTTTCAGAATAGCTGAAATAGTCAAGATCAACCCCGGTTTTTACAACCAGGAGCTTGTCATCCGGCACATACCCGCGCATGTAGTTCTTGTCATCTTCGGTTACACAGACAATCCTGTCAGCCTTTTTGCACAGTTCAGCTTCCCTGTAGAGTGTCTGCAGGGTGTTGTAGTATTTTTTGGCCTTTTTTAATGGATTGGATTCCACTTTCACCAGGGTTCTATGGGCTGCCCAGTTGACCTCAACCTCCGTAATGAATTTAGGTGTGAAGGGGAAAAGATCACTGAATTCAGCCATTTGAGTCCATTCGAAATGGACAAGATCATAGTCGGTTGCACAGGCCAGGTCTTCCAGTGATTCACGGAAGACATCACAGTTGAATTCTTCGAATGGTTCGTAGGGGTACCAGGACCTGGTGCGGTAACGTCCCCTGGGTACGGTCACCACCTTGTGGCAGCATGCCCGGGATTGATCCAGGAAATGCTGGTCGGCTTCACTTTCGAGGTAGGTAATGAGAGTTACTTCATGTCGCGCAGCTACTCTTTTCATCAGCTGAAAGACCCGTCCGGCTCCCCCGTGGGTGCCCAGGTGTGGAAGATAGCAGCTGACGATAAGAATTTTCAGCTTTTCATTTTCCGAACTATCCTGGAACCGCTCGCTCCGGAATCGGTTGAGATATGCCAGCGGATGGGCGGACCAGTTTAATATTTCTTTGTCACTGAAGCGCCGCGCGGGCATATGGATACGGGAAGCCATAATCCCGGGCAGTTTCCTGAGGGATTTCAGGTAGGATGAAACAGGCATCCATTTAGTTAATCCAAACGGCAGAAGAAGTAAGTGGGGAACAAGGTTGTGCAGTTGGAAATTAATCCACGCAAACCAGAGCTTTCTTTCTTCAACCATTGCTTTAAGATGTTTTTCGTCGAACAGCCTGGAGGAAGTGCCGCGGTGTTTGTGCAGGACATTGCTTTCTGGAGCCAGGATGCTGTGCCACCCCATTTTCCAGGCCCTGAAGCTGAGATCAACATCCTCCTGGTAGCAGGGGCTGTATATGTCAGAGAAGCCCCCCAGTTCGAGGAACATGGATTTCCTGAAAGCCGATGATCCGCCTCCGGCCCATAAAACCGGCAGGTGCTTCCTGCTGAGATGGTGATCCTTAACAGGAAGGTGGGTGAAATGCAGCCAACCCCGGGAAACGTATGCTGAAGTTGCGCCGGTTTCCTCTCTCCTTTTTTCGGCGGGGAAATGTACCTGGCTGGTAACCGCGAATATATCCTGATTTGAAAACCCGTCCAGCAAAGGCCGTAAAAAATCTTTCCTGACAATCATATCGTTGTTCAGGAGTACTACTATGTCATGCCTGGCGACCTCTACTCCGAGGTTGTTTCCCTTTCCGAATCCCCGGTTTTTTTCGAGTTTCAGGATTTCAATTTCCGGATATCGTTCTTCCAGCCACTCGACACTATTGTCGGTGCTCCCATTATCCACAACAATGACCTGGTGATCCGCCCCATCAGCCTGGACAGCTTCCAGGAGAGCGGGAATGCTTTCTTGAAGAAGGTGAATCCCATTCCAGTTGAGCATCACCAGGGAGCAGGAATCAGTAGAGAAGGTGCCGGGATCCGGTTGCTTCTTTCTGAATGGAGAGCAGGCAAGCTTTAAGCATTCTGAAATCCCGATAAGAACCAGCAGAGCCAGCTGCAGAGGCAGGAAGATTATCAAAAGAAGCAGTCTAATCATTCCGTTATTCCAATTGAAAAGATCTGTACACTAAGCTCCCTGGCATCAATTTTCCTATCCATGATTACTTTTTTAGTGCTTTTGATTCCGATTGTGAAAATGCGTTTTCCTTCCTTGCCCCAGGGAAGCGGATAAGCGAGCTTGAACAGCTGGCCTTCTCCGGCAGGATGGATTCCTATTAATTGATCGTCGCAATAAATTGACAGTCTGGTGTTGATGGGGGTGTAGCCGGATATTTTTACCAATGCGGCATTTGATGATGTCTCAAGGAAACATAGGGCATGGCGTTTTATCCACCTGAAATCATCATTTTCTGATTCAGGCCAGTGCCATCCTTTTCCAATCTGGTGATAAAAAGAACCCCTGGCAAAGTCGATTTCGGGCTCGAATCGAATCGCATTTTTGGTTTCTTCAATCTCTTTTTTAAAGTGAATGTTTTTCTTGAGCCTTGTTCTCAACTGGCGCCTGTCTGATTTCCTGGTCAGCAGCATCCAGAATTCAGCATGAAACAGCCATCCCATACCCAGATAGGACAAAATACCCCGCACTGGATGAAGCCTGGAATACTCTCCCTTGTCCAGGCAGCAGGGCAGGCTGTGAAGCGAAACGAGATCGGCCGAGCTTATCAGCCTTTTCAGCTTTCCGGGCCGGAGCAGCCTTATGTTTTTAAAGGATTCGTGTTCCTTGATGAACTCGGGATTTTTCTTTCCTATATGCCTGTCCGCGATGGATGTCGGCATGAACTGGGAGAAGTATGTCCTGGAATGGGCGTCATAGGGATACCAGAAATTAGGAGTGGAAATCATGGCCATTCCCAGGGGGGCCATTACCCTTCTGACTTCAGCTAAAAATTGATTCTGCCAGTCTGAACCTCCATTCAGGTGCTCCAGGACGTCAAAGGCGAAGATGAAGTCGAAGCAGGCGTCAGGAAATGGCAGGCGGATTCCGTTTCCCTGTACATAACTGGGTTTCCCGGAAGCACTGGTCAACCGCAGGATGTGCATTTTGTAATCAAGCCCGACGAGGAGGCGGCATTGGTTCTCCAGAAGTGATTCCAATCCTCCTGAACCGCACCCGAGATCAAGTATCCTGGCCCGGGTGAAATCTGTCAGCATGATTTCCTGCAGGCGCTCAAAATAATAATTGTAGCGGCTTCTCCCCTCCTGCCAGTACCTGATCCACCGGGATTTTTCCTCAGAATCCCCGGGCCCGAATATCTGGCTGGCGGTTGAATCGATTTTTTCCCTGTTCACTTGCGTTTGCCTGTTTTTGATATATTTAAACGGATCTCGATTTTTTTGGTAATTATGGCATATTCGCCAGACCTTGTGTTCCTGTATTAGTGATCCGAATTGAGGATCGGCTGAAGCAGTTTATCGGGGATGGATTATGTGAGGTTCTCTTTTTAAGGTCCAGATATCCCAAATTGCTCCAAATTTTTGAAGCAATCCTCCGACTTTGGTCATCTAATACTATCAGGGAATACCTTAAGCAAGGTTTATGAAGCAGTTCCCGGGATGATTGGCCTTTATGAAATACAGCAAAATTAAGATAGCAGGGACATTTTTCCTGTTGATGATCTTGACAACAGGCAATTCCGCCGCAATATCGGTTATGCCGCTTAACCTTGAAGAGATGGTGTTTTCGGCAGACAGGATTTTTCTGGGCCGGATCGTTGACTCTTCCAGCGGGTACGACTCCAGAATCAATGCCGGCGTTACAATTTATACATTGGTGATCCTTGATGGTATCAAGGGAGTGGTTAACGGAGATTCATTTCAAATCAGGCAGGTTGGAAGCCCTGATGGGGGTCCCTCCCCGGTAATAGGCCTCCCGGTTTACAGCAAGGGAGAAGAGGTGATTCTATTTCTCCATGGTAATTCCAGGCTTGGCCTTACCAGTCCGGTTGGGCTTTCTCAGGGGGTGTTTCATACGATTCTCTCCAAGGATGGAAGCAAAGGTTACCTGAACGCCGTTGGTAACAGGAATCTTGATCTGGAACAATATAAGAAATTCAGGTCCGCGCCGCGGGTTTTTGGTGAATCTGTCAGTGAATTACCAGAAGGTTATGTCCCGGTAAGCCTTGAAACCCTGAAAGGCTGCATCGAAGAAGCCCGTCAAAAGGGAAGAGGCAGGAAATGATCTCGACAAGGTGTAAATACCATGTTTGGTTTTTGTTTATCCTGAGCCTGTTGTTTGGTTTTCTCCAGGCAGGAGGGCCAAATGTGCTGGAGAAAAACGGCAAGGTGTATAGCTGGGACGTGAGCCGGCCTGTTCCCTTCGCGGTTGACCAGGGATTTCTGGGAGTTTTTACTGAAGAGGAGTCACTTGCGCTTGTGAGGGAATCATTTGATAAATGGGCGGAGATTTCCACCGCAGCGATCGAGTTCCAGGAGGGGGCGCGCCTCGATCAGAACATAACAGTTGATAATTACAGGGATTTTTTTGGATTTGGCGAAGATCAGGAAATGGAGGTAAGGCCTGGAAACCCGGTAATTTTTGATGACGGCGGAGAGATTATCGAGGACTTTCTCGGTGTAGGATCCAGTGATTATGTTATGGGATTTGCCGGGATCAGGAAGATGGATCATAACAATCGGGAGTTCCTCTCCGGGTGGGTGGTTTTAAATGGATCCAACTATGCCACAAATTACTTGGGCTACTCCGTGATTGGGGGCATTGTATCCCACGAACTGGGACACTTGATCGGGCTGGATCATTCCCAGGGATTGCCCGAAAATTTTAACGAGACAGAGTGGCAGAGCCAGATGCCCCTTATGTACCCAATTACGACCCTGGAAGGCCCTAAAGGGCCGACTCATGATGATGCTGCCTGGGCGTCCTGGTTATATCCGACCGCCGAATTTGCCAATCAGGACGAAACCGGAACCATTCGCGGCAGGGTCCTCAGGCCGACCGGGGAACCGCTGCTTGGGGCGAATGTGATCGCCCGCGGGATTGCAGATGGTGAACTCTCCCGTTCTGGTGTTACATCTGTGGCTTCCGGATTTCTAATGTTTGAGAGGGGGGAGTTTGAACTTCCCGGACTGGTTCCCGGAGATTATGTTGTATGTATTGAACCCTTGAAGGCTCTCTTCACGGGAGGCAGCGGCGTAGGGCCTTACGATGTCAGGCCGGCGGATTTCCCCCGGGACTATTATGACGCCGACGAATCATCGAGTGAAGATCCGTACGGGATGGAAATAATAACAGTTGCCGCGGGGGAGACCAAAGACGGCCTGTTGATAATCGCCAATGAATACCCCAGGGAACCGGATTCGCTGGGTGATGATGATGAAATTCTCTATTCATTTCCTGAGGGTTTTTCGTTTCCGTTCTATGGGAAAACATACAGGTCAGTTTACCTGTCCAGTGACGGAATTCTTTCCTTTACGACCGGAGACCGGCCTGACGGATCCCGCCGTACTGAATCCAGGTTCCTGGGCGAGTCTCCCAGGATTGCGCCTTTGTACTGCGACCTGGATCCTGGCGCGGTTTCTGCTGAAATCAGGATCGAAGAAGGCTATTCCGGTGAAAACATCACTTTTCACTGGGATCAGGTTCCGGAATTCTCCGTTCCCGAAGCAGTTGAAGGGAATACTTTTTCAGTAACTCTTTTCCGCAACGGCGATATCGATATCAGTTATGGTGACATAAACATTACTCCTGATTCCAGCAGCGTATATGAAGAAGGCCTGAACGCGATTGTGGGAATCTCCCCGGGAGGCCTGGAATCAGCAACTCCCCTGGATCTTTCCGGCGACAATTATTACGAGACTGAAAACGGCAAGCCGATATATGAGGCATTTCCTGGATATAGTTTTGACCTGGACAACTCTTCTTTAAGATTCAACGCCGCCTGGTCGCAGATTATTTTCCCCTACGTAAAAAGCACGGATCAGGATTTCACGGGATTCGCGCTGTTCAATTTTGGAGAAGATACCGCTGCTTTTGATGTTGAAGCAAGAGATTCGGAAGGTGTTCTCACGGATGAACTGAGTTTTAATCCTGCCCAATATGATCTTGGCAGCGGTGTCCAGTTCGCCCTGCTGGGTAGGGAGATATTCCAGGCTCCTGCTGAAAGCCTGGACGAACTTTCCCAGTCATGGCTCAGGTTCATTTCGCTTAATCCCGAAATGGGAAGCCTTTTCCAGGTGGGCGATGGAATCGGGCCTGGAGCCAGGCAGAGCCGCATGGATGGAGCGATTGGCGTAACCAGTCCCTCCACGGAGCTCTATTTTACCCGCCTTTACAACGGGGATTCCGCCTATCCGGTGCAGTCCGGAATGTCAGCTGTCCCGGCTGTCACCAAATTATCCATAGTGAATCCGGAAGACAGGGAGATCGAAGTCGTATTTGGCCTTTACGGGCCGGACGGGGACCTTGCCGTTTCTGAGGTGACCGCGGACATAGCCGCTCTCGGTGTTTTGCGGGTGACCCTGGATGAGCTTTTTGATATTTCCGGACTGGACATTTCCGATGGATATCTGAAGGCCGAAGCTTCAGGATCGGGAATCGCGGGATTCGAATTCATCGAAATCGGGGATACTTATATAGGATTGAATGCCGGAACTCCTTCCCGGGACAGGATACTTTACTCAGCCCAGCTGGCTCACCATCAAACAATTTATACAAACGTTAAGATAGTAAATACCACTGATGAAGAAATAGGATTTCTTCTGAAGGCATATCTGGTGAGTGAATCATCTGGAACTGATGAAGTTACATCAGCCAGGATTATCCTTTCTCCGAACCAGTCGTTCCAGCAGAACGCGGGTGATATATTTGACCTTCCGGAGGATCCGGACCGGATTATTGTGGGTTCCATCCAGGTAATCGCCGATAAAGCGGGACTCGCCGGAGATGTGATATTCGGAGATCCATTGGCTGCCTCATATGCGTCGGCGCTTTCGTTCCAGGACAGTCTGTTTAAACGGGCTGTATACAGCCATATATCAAATGGGGAATATCCCGGTGATTCAACACGGGATGCCTTTACCGGAGTGGCTGTCTTTAATCCTGGTGCCCTTGATTCGGCACTGGAGATTACCGCCTACGACCGCGATGGTGTCAAAGCCGGGGAGTTCTTATCGAACCTGGAACCGGGGGGCAGGTTTTCGCTGACACTTACCGAGATGATACCTGAGACCGACGGCATGGCAGGCGGATTTGTGATAATTGAGAGCAGTGCGCCGGTGGTAGCGCAGCAGTTATTCGGCAATAGAGTCCTGGATTATCTTTCAGCTGTTCCTCCTGTGATTATCGAGTAGGAACAAGAAAACAGTTCATAGGATTCCGGGGAGGATTTAACAAGAAATCATGTCATGGCAAATGTACGCTGGTATGACCGTTTTCCTGGCTCTGATGTTGTCGGTCCTTTTGATATTGGCCTGGTCGATCCTGGGTAATATAATCTGGTATTACCGTGAGAGCAGGGAACACCGCAATCCCGGCAATAATACTGTAACTGGAATTAAACCTCCTGGACAGAAACTTCCTCTGTACCGGGCGGTGCCCCTGGCCCTGGTCCTGGCCTGGCTGATTGTGCAATTTGTTATTCGACCTTGAAAAATTACCATGAATGTACGACTGGATAAATGGCTGCAAATAGCCAGAATTTTTAAAACCAGATCAAAGGCTACGGATGCCTGCAACCGGGGCAGGGTGCTGGTGAATGGCTGTCCGGTCAAGCCTCACAGGAATCCGGTTGTTGATGACCGGATTGAAATCAAGCATGGTGACTGGAGCAGGATAATAATAGTAAAGGAGCTCCGGGATAAATCAGTTACCAAGGCGATGGCCGCCACTCTTTTTGAAGACATCAGCCCTCCCCGTCCCAAATTTGATCCGATAGACCGGATAATGAAACAGGGAACTGAGTTCCGGGAAAAAGGGAAGGGCAGGCCAACCAAGCGGGAGCGGAGAGATATAGACCGCTTGAGGAATAGTTAGGACTCGCGCCGCTGCAGGCAAAGCTGCCCGCGGTACAAGCTGCAGGCAGGATGTCCGCAGTACTGTACTGTAGGCTTCCAGCGTACTGTAGGCTTCCAGCCTATAGCTTGTCCCCTGAGCTTCCAGCTTAGGGTGTAGAAAGGCCGCTGCAGGCAAGCTGCCCGCAGTACTGTGAGCTTCCAGCTTAGGGAGTAGAAAGGCAGCTGCAGGCAAAGCTGCCCGCGGTACGGTAGCCCCGCAGTACGGGTAAAAAAAAAGGCCCCCCGCCAGCGGCGGAGGGCCTTTTTGTGTTTAACGGTTAACCTGAGTTTAGAAGTCGTACCTGAGTGCGAACTGCATAACTCTGGGGCTTCCCTGGATACTGGTAATATTACCGAAATCCGCGGGGGCCGTTCCGATATGGGGATCCTGGGAAACACCGAGGGATGATCTTGATCCGTAGATGTGTCCAAGATACTGCTGGTTCAAAGCATTGAATACTTCCCAGCGGAACTGGAGACGGTGTCCTTCAACAGGCATCTTGAAGACTTTGCTTAATCCAAAGTCAAGAGTCATGTATTCAGACATGTTCAGAACGTTCCTGTCACCTGTTTCACCAGCATAAGCGTTCCTGTAGCTCTGGAAAGCGTACTGGGGATCAGACCAGAAATTAGGCGCGTCGCCGCCCTTGCGGGGGTTGGCACCCGGGTTGCGCAGGCGAACCGCGTTACTCTGGGCGTTCCAGTTGGTGGCCCACTGGGCAGCGTCAAAAACGTTCCATTCCGGCATACCGGAGTTGAACCTGAAAATACCATGCAACTGCCATCCGCCAAGAATCGCGTCCGCGACGCCGGAGATGTCAGCCAGGTAGGTTTTGCCCTGTCCGAAAGGCAGTGCCCACATCCAGTTGGCATTCACCATGTGGTGCATGTCGAAATCTGAACGAGAGTAGGCGTCTTCCGGCCTGTAAGGATTCAGGATGAAGGAAGCTCCGTCGAAGTTGCCGGCATCCTGGGAACCTGACGCGTTGTCCATTGATTTGGCGAACGTATAGTTTATGTCGAGTGACAGGGAGTCACTGAAACGTTCCCTCAAGGTGAACTGCGCGGCATGGTAATCAGACCAGGAAGCGGTACTCCACATGTTCAGGGCAGCAAACTGCGGCTGGAAGAACATGTTGGGGTAGATTCCGTCATCATCCAGGTACAACTGCAGGTAGGTCCAGTCCTTGATGTCATAACCGTCCCTGAAGGTGAACAGGGCCGCATTCTGAGTAACTGTTCCGCCTGCCAGCCAGGTGAAGTACGGGAACATATTCTCAAAATAAGGAATGGTTTCTACCTGGTCCCAGGGGACATTGGCGTCACGCTGTTTGGCCAGGTCCAGGGCTGCTCCATACCAGTCCATCCCTGATTTTGGATCAACCAGGTTAGGCATGGCTACAGCGTCCTGCTGAGCCATGAGGTTGCGGCCGGAACGTCCTACATAGGAAGCCTCGAAATAGAGACCTGCGGGAAGTTCACGGCCCCATGACACGTTCCAGGAATAGTTGGAAGGTGTAATAAGGGTGTCATCCAGCGAGGTTTCAATCCTCTGGGCTTCGTCAGCCGGAACTGTGAGGGGGAATGAAATGGAGTCTGGTGGGTTCAACCCCTGCAAACCCCTGATGTTCTGGTCGAATCCAGTGAAAACAGGCGCCACGTTGGTTGTTACATTAAAGGTATTCGCGGCAATAGTCTGGCTTGAGGAGAAACCCATGGGGTTGCTCAAGTCAAAGTTAACTGCCATGGCATTACCGATCCTGTCATAGATCCTGGAGAAACCGGCACGCAGAACTGATTTTCCCGGATCACCAAAAATGGTGTTCAGGAAACCGCTTTCAAACTGAGGGCTGTAAGCGACAGCGATTCTGGGTGAAAGGTTGTTCCAGTCCTGTTCGTACCAACCGTCTTTATCCCAATATGGACCTGAGAGGTTAACTTCGATCAACTCGTTATAGGGCATGCCCCGTTCGGCATAGGAAGCCCTGCTGGAGAGATATTCTCCTAGAGGAATATTGGGTTTGACCTGGTATCCGTTTTTCTCATAAACAGGTTTACTGGTGGACCAGCGCAGGCCGTAGGTCATGGTCAGGTTCTGGCTTATTTTCCAGGTGTCCTGGGCGTAGAGTTCGTACTCTTCGGTGGCAAAAGCCCTGTCAACAAAGGTTCCAGGAGCAAGAATGTCACCATTCACGCCGTAGATGTAGTTACCGGAATACTGGGAATAACGGCCGATAATGGCGGTAGCAGCATTCTGGACAGTTGTGGTTGTGCCAGCAGAAACATCGGGTACCTGGTTGGAAACCGAGGCTCCTGATAATTCATAGAATGACGGATTGGTTACCGCTGAATCGAGTGAACCGCTCAATGATGAACGCTCGTTGTCGATGAAGCGGACATTGGCACCGAACTGGAAGGTATGGTTGCCTTTGATCCAGCTTACGTCGTCCACGAAATTGTGAACCGGAGTAACCCTGCTCAGGGTACGGTAATACTGCCTGGGGCTGAACACAAACCTGAAGCTGATATTGGGATCGGCTGAATCACCGAGCCTTGTGTATGCCAGGCGTGTGAACCCATACCTGAAGGTATTTACCAGCGTCGGGCTGGCTGTCCAGGTGTAGTTTGCAGCAACACCAGTTGGGTGGCTCCACATGTCGATTCCCGGGGTGTCCACGAACTGGGAAGCGTCAAAAGCATAGGTATCCCACTGGTAGTTGCCCCTCACGTTAATCTGGTGATTTTCAGACAGGTTGAGATCGAACTTGGCTGTATGGGTATGGAAATTGAGAGGCATTGACGCGTTGAAACGGTGGCCTCCCGTGTTTACTCCATCACCACCCGAGTTGTCATTGGCAGGATATCTGCTTGCCGCCGCGGCAAGTTCTGCCATGGCCAGGGGATTGGAGCCTGTTGAAGGATAGGCCGCGTTGAATTCATCGTTGGTCATCTGAATCCATTCGCCGGCTGTGTTCTGGTAAACCATTTCACCCTGTCCCATGTGGGCCAGGGGAACATCACGCAGTTCACTCTGGGCTTTGCGGTCGGTTCTTCCTTCATAGTTGTAGAAAAAATACAGTTTGTCCTTGATGACCGGTCCGCCGATCCTTCCGCCAAAGAGATTTCTGAGCAGTGCAGGTGTTTCAACACCGGATCTGTTGTTGAAGAAATCATTCGCGGTGGTTACGGTGTTCCTGTGGTACTCGTAAAGAGCCCCATGGAACTCGTTGGTGCCGCTGCGGGTGACCAATGATACCTGGGCACCTGAAGAACGGCCCTGGCTGGCATTGGCTGAAGCGGTGGTTACACGGAATTCCTGTACAGAGTCAGGTGTAACACGAAGTACTGATCCGAAAGCCGCACCAGTCTGCTGATCATTGACGTCAATTCCATCAAGGGTCATGTTGCTCTGGTCACTTCTGGCTCCGGATACCTCACCGTCTTCAGTAACACCGGGCTGCAGTGTCAGCAGTCCAACAACGTTACGGGATTCCATCGGTAATTCCTGAATCTGGATCTCATTGAATGTGTTACCAATGGTAGCATCAGTCCTGTTCAGGATTTGAGCTGATCCTGTGACAGTGATAACTTCTGTGATCTGACCGGTTTCAAGGGTGATATCCTGGGTTAAGGTGTTGTCTACCAAAAGCCTCAAGTCGTTAATTACAAAAGATTTAAAACCTTCCAATTCAACTGTCAGCGTGTAAAAACCCGGACTGACCTGGAAGAATAGGTATTCTCCCGTGTCATTCGTTACAGCATTTCTTTCCTGGTTGTTGGCCTGATTTAACAGGGTTACATCAACACCAGGAATGACCGCGCCGGTAGTGTCCTTAACTGCTCCAACCAGTCCACTGGACTGGGCCATCACAAGAGAGCCCATAAGTACCAGCGTGAACAGGAACAGCGCGGCTTTAAAAACTGCCTGTGGTCTATTCATACTAATTGTCCTCCGTTGTTGGGATGCCTGTTTCCCGGTTTACCTCATTGCACTTTTTTGAAAAACAAACAAATGCTCCGAAAAAGACGTCCCATAGTTTTAGAAATTAATTCCTGAATTTTCTAAATCTGCCGAATTTTCCCCGCGTCCCCTTCAGGATGCTTTGTGGAAAATTCGGGTATATGCCTAAATTATCCAACAAAAATTATAAAATATCTTCAAAATAATCTAGATATCACTTATTTTTATGCAATTTATGATCCATTGCCTTCCTGATTCGAATCTTAATAAAGCGTGAACTTCCCTTAATTATTGTATTTAGGTGTATCAGAATTGTTACAGGAGAAACATTGTTTTCTCATATGGTAACCCGCGCTATCCAAAAAAATGAACAGACTGTGATTCGGTTATTCGAAATACTGGATAATTATTCATGTTGTCAAGAGTTTATATTCTCCGATATATCCTGAATAAGTCTTTCTTAATACAGGAGAAATCCCGGGTGAGGGAGGACACCTCCCGGGCATTATATGCACATTGGCGAACCCGTTTTTTATTCACCCCTATAAAGGGGGAAGATAGGGTTGTTTATAGATAAGAAATAGATGGTGACCTGGTTTTGGCAATAGAAAAACAGGGCGGGGAAATATGAACTGGCCAGGCAAAAAAGTGTTTTCCCGGGATAGTTAAAAAATCCTTGCGGGAGTTTGTAAGCCAGTATAGACTTTAGCAGACACGTATTAAGGAAATTTAATATCTTTAAAATTAATTAAAACTCGTTGAAATTGCTTACCCAAGGATTTTATACATTTAACGATAAGCTTGGAGGATTAACTGAAACCATGGAAGAAAAAGAAAATGTACAGGAAGAAAACGGGAATTTTTCCCGTCGTGCTTTTGTAGGTACGGTTGCCCTGGCCGGAACATTGGCCGCGTGCGCCGCCCCCAAGGAAGATGGTCCGGCCGTGACAACCCGGCCAACCATAGAGCCGGGACCGGATACCGCGCCGGATGGACCGGTACTGAAGGCCGGCCTGATCGGCTGCGGAGGCAGAGGCACTGGCGCTGCCTTGAATTTTCTGGATTCAGGTCCCAACCTGGAATTGGCGGCAATGGCCGACCTGTTTGAAGACCGCCTGGAAATGAGCCGGGAGAGGATAAAAAAAGAGAAGGGCGTCGAGGTGGATAAGAGCATGTGCTTCACCGGTTTTGATGCCTATAAGAAGATGATGGAAACGGATGTCGATATCATCATCCAGGCGACTCCTCCACATTTTCGCCCTGAACATTTCGCGGCAGCAGTGGAAGCCCGTAAACATGTTTTTATGGAAAAACCCCTGGCTGTGGATCCCGCGGGTTACCAGTCAATTATTGCCTCCTCTGAAAAGGCCGACGCCCTGGGATTATGTGTTGTGACCGGAACCCAGTTCAGGCATTGGAAAAGTGTAATCGAAACTTACAACCAGGTAGCACAGGGCGCTATTGGAGATGTCGTCTCGGCCAGGGGATACAGCCTCAGGGGACAGCTCTGGTTCAAGGAACCCAGGCGGGAATGGAACGAAATGGAAGCCATGATCCGTGACTGGGTAAACTGGAACTGGCTGTCAGGAGACCACATTGTCGAACAGCATATTCACGGCCTTGACGTGATGTTCTGGTTTATCGGCGAGCATCCGGTGAAAGCCGTGGCTACCGGCGGCAGGGCCCGCAGGGTTACCGGCGACCAGTACGATTTCTTCGCGGTTGACTATGAAACCGAAAGCGGAATCCACATAAACACAACCTGTAGACAGATTGACGGCTGTACCAACAATATCAGCCGCTGGATCATGGGAACCAAGGGCTACACCGACTGCTCTCACCAGATCTTTGACCTTGATGGAAATGTGATCTGGAAATATAAGGCTCCTCCCGGATCCGATTTGAATAATGGTGAAGATTATTCCACGGACGATAAACCGGCCATTGTCCAGGAACATACCGACCTGGTTACAGCTATCAGGACCGGGAACCGTGTGAACTGGGCTCCCATTACCGCCGAATCAACCCTGGCCGCAATCATGGGCAGGGAATCAGCCTATACCGGGCTGGAAGTGACCAAGGAGGAACTCCTCAAATCCGGCATGCACCTGGGGCCTGACGGTCCCACCAGTGAATACAAGCTGGGTAAAGTCGGAATTAAGGCAGAGATTCCGGTGCCGGGAGTTCAGGAGAAAAAATCGAGATAATCGACGATTGACGAAAAATAAGCCAGGGGCGGCGAAGAAGCAGCCCCTGGCTTTTTTTTTATCGGAGTTTGTTTGTTACTTCCCAGTCGTGGCCTCCAGCAGCAGCAGCATTCCGTGGCCTCGTAAGCTGGTATGGGTTATTTCAAATCCTGCTTCGCGGACGCTCTCCTCTGTTTCCCGGTTTAGGTGGCATTCCCTCTGGAGACGGAACCAGGCGGGATTAAGCAGGTCAGTCAGTCGCCGGGTAAAAGGGCCGCGGCCGCGCACATGTTCCATCATCATTAGAGTTCCACCCGGTTTGAGAACCCGCTTGATTTCTTCCAGCCCGGCCCTCACATCAGGGACGGAACAGAGAACCAGGGTGCACACGATTTTTTCAAAACAGGAATCATTAAAAGGCAGCGAAACCGCGTCGGCACAGCAGAGCCTGGTTTCCGGTTTGGATTTTCCAGGTATGCCGGACAGAAGAGCGGGGCGGGGATCAATTCCGGTCACTGTTGCTGATTCCGGGTAAAAAGGAAGATTTGCCCCGGTCCCTATCCCGATTTCAAGAATATCACCAGTGACATCGCCGAGAAGAAGTCCGCGTAATTTCCTGAAGACCAGGGCTTCAAGAAACCAGAGGGCGCGATCGTATCTTTTTGCCTCTTGTGACGACATTTAATTAGCTGCGGATTAAATAACGGATTCGGCAATCCGGTTTGAAAGCAGGCAGCCGAGCCGGGATCGCCCCGGCTGCCTGTTGTTATTTCCTGTGGCAGCAGTTCAGTGCCTGCTCACCTTATCCATTGAAGGGCCATTCATTCTGGATTTTGGCCATTACCAGGTAAACAGCCAAACCGGCCAGGAGAGTAATAAGTCCGAATCCGATAAAAACCAGCCCCAGGGAACTGAATACATATAGGTATCCGGTCAGGGAGATGATTACCGGTAAGGGGAAAAGCCACATTTTAAAGGGCCTCTTAATATCGGGCCTGTTCTTGCGGATGAGAAGAACCGCGATAGCCTGGGCCACGAATTGAATCAGTATCCTGGCCGCCATGAGAGCCGAGATGACATCCACCAGGTCAAAAAAGCTGGCGATTATGGCGCCGGTTCCGATAAGGAGCAGTGACCTGTGGGGGAATTCCTTGGTTGGATGAAGCTTTCCAAGCCATCCGAAAAACACTCCGTCCTGGGCCGCGGCATAGGGAACCCTGGAGTACCCGAGCAGCAGGGCAAAGATGGAGGCGAACGCGGTAACGACAATCATTCCCGCCAGGAGATATCCGGCCCAGTCTCCATAAGAGGCGGACATGAAGGCGGAACCTATCGATTCCGATTTCATGCCTTCCCGCCAGGGGACTACCCCTATGAACCCGAATGAGATCAATACATCTATTATGGTGACCCCGATTATCGATAATAC